>NZ_JBQUYX010000005.1:0-386592 GCF_056314145.1 Aquabacter sp. DMC10
ACCCAAACTCCTTCGGTTAGAAGGTTGAATCACGACAGGAATTCCAGATCAAGGGCTTGATTGGGTTTTAGCCCTAGAGCATTTCCGAGCGAAGTGGGAACCGGTTCGCGTGAAGGAAATGCGTGAAAACAAAGAGATAGAGCGTTTCAGTGTTTCCATGAAACTCTGAGACGCTCCAGTTCCTCCCCCGGCGAAGGGGGAGAACGCTGCCGGCTCAGAACGGATCGGCCACAAGATGGTCCACCGGCAGATCGAGACGCTCGCGGAGCCATTGAGCGAGCCGCAGCCGATGACAGCCCTCCACATGCCGCTCATAGCACAGCAGGCACAGCCTCCGGCGAGGCGTGAGCTCCGCCAGCTCCTGAAGGGCCGCCTGGGCGGCCGGGGTTTCAAGATGGCTGTCGTAGATGCGCATCAGGGCCGCGTGGTCGCCCGTGCGCGCGGCCAGTCGCCCCTCCTTGGGCGTCCCCAGTGCCTTGAGGTGAACATAGGAAATGCCGTGCGTGGCGATGCCCGCCGCCAGGGCGGACTTGGAAAATCCGGGTCGGCGGGAGGCTGCCACGGCGCGCACATCCACCACCAGATCGACGCCGGCGCGCAGGAGGGTGTCCTGGAATGCGGTGGGAGTCGTCTGCTCATAGCCGATGGTGAACAGGCCGGTCGAATTGAAAGCCATGGCATGCCCCTCCTCGTCGCCCTCACGATGCCACGGTCCGCCCGGGCATGCCTACAACCGCCGGCGGACCTTGAGGGTTCAAGGTCCATGGACCCCGGTGCGCCCCCGCAGGGTTGTGTCCGGGTCGGGCCTTCTTTGGCGGGTGCCGGACGGCCCTAATGCTGCCACCTTGCCGTTCAGCACCGGGGCGGCTAGGTCTATCCGCCTTCGTCGGCCCCGCGCCGTTGGAAGAGGAGGATGCGCATGTCTGCCGCCCAGGAGCCGATCGAGCTTTTTTACTGGCCGACCCCGAACGGATGGAAGATCTCCATCATGCTCGAGGAGTGCGGGCTTCCCTATGAGGTGAAGCTCGTCAACATCGGCAAGGGCGACCAGTTCAAGCCGGATTTCCTCGCCATCTCTCCCAACAACAAGATGCCCGCCATCGTCGATCCGCAGGGCCCCGATGGCGCGCCCATCTCGGTGTTCGAGTCGGGCGCCATCCTGCAATATCTCGGCCGCAAGACCGGGCTCTTCTATCCCCAGGATGAGCGCGGCCGCGTCGAGGTGGACCAGTGGCTGTTCTGGCAGATGGGCGGCCTTGGCCCCATGGCCGGCCAGGCGCACCATTTCCGCATCTATGCGCCGGAGAAGATCCCCTATGCCATCGACCGCTACACCAACGAGGTGCACCGGCTTTATGGGGTGATGAACACCCGCCTGGCGGACCGTGAATTCCTGGCGGGTGCCTATTCCATCGCCGACATCGCCTGCGTCGGCTGGGCCAAGCTCTGGGAGCGCCAGGGTCAGAAGATCGAGGAATTTCCTCATCTCAAGCGCTGGCTCGAGGCCGTGCTGGCCCGCCCCGCCGTGCAGCGGGGCCTCGCCGTCAATGCGGAGGAGCGCCAGAAGGTGGACCTCGCCAAGGACAAGGACGCCCAGCGCGTCCTGTTCGGCCAGCGCGCCCGCCCCTGATTGGAGGGGCGGCGGCCATCCCCGCCCTGACCTGGCAGCTGCGGCCCCGCACATGCGCGGCGTCGCGGCAGCCTGAGACTTTTCTGGAGATCTGTTCCTGATGCAGCCCGATCCGCGTCTCGTCCTGGCCCAGGCGGCCGCCCTTCACCGTTCCGGGCAAGTGGACGCGGCCATCGAAGGCTTCCGTCAGGCGGCGCGGCTTCAACCCTCCTGGCCCGATCCCCACCGCATGCTAGCCATGGCCCTGTTGCAGAGCGGGCGGGCGAAGGAAGCCGTGCAGAGCGCCCGGACCGTCAGCACGCTGACCCCCAATGATCCCCACGCCCACCTGCTGCTGGGCGTCGGCCTCATGACGGCGGGCCAGCCGGACAAGGCCGTGTCCGCCTTCGAGCGGGCGATCCGCATCGCCCCACGCCTCGGCGAAGCCCAGTTCCAGGCCGGCAACGCCCTGGCGGCCACCGGTCGCTTCAAGGACGCGGTCGCCCGCTACGACAAGGCGCTGGAGATCGACCCGCTGGGTGTCGAGGCGCTGGTGAATCGTGCCGTGGCCCTCGCCCGCCTGAAGCGCCGCGACGAGGCCCTGGCCGACCTCGACAAGCTCATCGGCCTCCAGCCCTGGGCCGCCATGCATCTGGTCAACAAGGCCGCGCTCTTGCTGGAAGGCGGAGATACCGCCGTGGCCGACGCCATCGCGACCGTCGAGCAGGCCATCCAGATCGCGCCCAAGGACCCCGACGCCTGGTCGCTGCTGGGGCAGGCCCGCCTTGCCGGCGGCGACATTCCCGGCGCGCGGGCAGCGCACGAGCAGGCCGTGGCCGCTGCTCCCGAGCGGCCCGACCTGCGCGTGCCCTTGGTCCAGGTGCTGCGCTACCAGGAGGATTTCGCCGCCGCCCGGACGCATGCGGACGCCGCCCTCAAGCTCGCGCCGCGCTTCGTGGGCGCGCTCTATGAGCGGGCCGAGGTTCTGCGGGCGCTGGACGAGCCCGCCGCCGCCCTCGCCGATATCGACGCCCTTCTGGCCCTCGAACCGCGCCATGCCCGGGCCCTGGTGGCCAAGGCCATCATCCTGCAGGACCTGAACCGCGCCGAGGATGCGCGCCTTGCGCTCGACAAGGCCGCGCGGCTCGCCCCCGAAGAGGCGGACGTGCGCCTGCAATTGGGTCAGGACGACCTTGCCCGTGGGCGCTGGGAAAAGGGCTGGATCGGCTATGAGGCCCGCGGTGCCATTCTGCCGCCCACCTATGCGCCGCTACCCTTCACCCGCTGGGACGGCAAGGAAACGCCGCAGCGCCTCGTTGTGCTGGTGGAACAGGGCTATGGCGACGCCATTCAGTTCGCCCGCCTGGTGCCCCTGCTGGCGGATCGGGGCATTGCGGTGCGCTTCCTCACCCGCGCCCCGCTGGTGGCCTTGTTCTCCACCCTGGACCCCCGCATTGCCGTGACCGCGAACCTGGAGGACCTGGACCTGACGGAACCGGGCCTGCGCTGGGTGCCGCTCGGTAGCTTGCCGCGCCTGCTCGCGCGCGATCCCGCCACCTGGCCCGCCGCGCCTTACCTGAAGGCGGAGGCGGAGCGCATCGGCCAGTGGCGGCACGTTCGGGAGGAGGGCGATTTCCTGGTGGGCATCACCTGGCAGGGCTCCACCCGCCGGGTGCTGGACATCGGCCGCTCGGCGCCGCTGGCCAAGTTCGCGCCCCTCGCCGACCTGGAGGGCGTGCGGCTCGTCGCCATCCAGCGCGGCGCCGGCTCGGAGCAACTCGACCAGGTGCCGTTCCGGGGCAAGGTGTTGAAGCTGGACGAGGATTTCGATGCCGACGGCGCCTTCCTGGACACCGCCGCCTTGCTGCAGAATCTGGACCTTGTGGTGACCACGGATACGTCCATGGCCCATCTGTGCGGCGCGCTCGCCGTTCCTGCTCTGGTGGCGCTGCGCGCCGTGCCGGACTGGCGCTGGGGGCGGGCAGGGGAGAAGAGCCTCTTCTATCCCTCCCTCGAACTGGTGCGGCAGAAGACCCCCGGCGATTGGGACGATGTGTTCGCCCGCATTGCTGAAGCGGTTCGGGCCCGTCGCGCGGCGCGCCGGGCTGCCGGGAATGGAGACGTGGCATGAGCGGGTCGTCCGGCGCGTCGTCCCAGACGCTGGAAATTCTCGCCCCCATTTCGGCGGGCGAACTGATCGACAAGATCACCATTCTGGAGATCAAGGCCGAGCGCATCTCCGATCCAGGCAAGCTGGCCAACGTCCGGCACGAACTGGCCGCGCTCGACGCCCTGCGCGTTCTCCACCGCCTGGAAGGCCTCGACGTGCTGACGGCGGATTTGCGCACCGTCAACGAGACGCTGTGGGAGGTCGAAGACGAGTTGCGCCTCCTGGAGGTGGCCCAGCGCTTCGATGATCGCTTCGTGGCCCTGGCGCGGGCCGTCTACCAGACCAATGACCGCCGGGCAGCGCTGAAGAAGGAGATCAACCTGCTGGTGGGCTCGACCATCGTCGAGGAAAAATCCTACGCCGGCACCTGATTTCCGGGGGAATGCGCCCGCCCCTCCTTGCCAATCGCGCCCGCGTTGGGCATAGGAGGCGCTATGGAGACGTGGCCGAGAGGCTGAAGGCACTCGTTTGCTAAATGAGCAGACCCCTAAAAGGGTCTCGAGGGTTCGAATCCCTCCGTCTCCGCCAATTACCCTTCCTAACCACTTGTCCTGACGGTCGAAACAGTGCGTCAGCCCTGCTGGCCTGCACGTGTCTGCGCGCTCCAAGCCTGCTAGGCTGGGCGCCATGGGACACTTGACCTTCAGCATCAACGTCACCCTGGATGGCTGCATCGACCATCGGGAAGGCATTGCCGACGAGGAGACGCATGCCTTCTTCACCCGCCTGATGGACGCGGCCGGGGCGATGCTGTGGGGGCGCGTCACCTACGAAATGATGGAGCACTACTGGCCCGCGGTCGCCTGCGGTCGCCTCGATGCGCCTCCCGCGATCCGGGCATGGGCGGTCAAGCTGGAGGCTAAGCCGAAATATGTGGTGTCGGCGACGCGAACAGACTTCCCCTGGACCCACAGCCATCACATTGCTGGCGACCTGCGCACGGGCGTGGAACGGCTGAAGGACGCAACGCCGGGCGGTGTGCTGCTGGGGAGTGGCAGGCTCGCGACAGCGCTGGACCGGCTGGATCTGATCGATGACTATATGTTCCTCGTCCATCCCAGGATCGTCGGCCACGGCCCGACGCTCCATCAGAGCGGGCTGCCCGGCACGCGACGGCTTGCGCTGATTTCAGCAACCCCGCTGCAGAACGGCGCGGTCGCCATGCACTATCGGCGAGCCGTCTGATATATCGGTTCCGGGCGGGTCATTCAGGCCGCGACGCGGTGCGTCGCGCCCACGGTGACGGCAACCGCCCCACCTTCCGGTCCCGCGTCCCACCGCAGCACCACGAGCCCGTGAGGTCCCACGCGGCACCGCGGGCTTAGAGCAAAACGGGCACCGAAATTCGTCACGCAATCGCGGGCCCGGCGCGTTCGGACAGCAACGCCTCGGCCATCTCGACGCCCTCTTGCCGCGAAGCGGCGAGGCGCATCGGATAGCCCCAGAACTTGGCGAAGGCCACGCCGAAAGGCTTGAATGCCAGGCGCTTGGCGGCATTCGGCTCAATCACGATCATGGCCAGAACGCGCATCCGCAGTTCGGCCTTGTGCTTCTTCATCCACAGCGCGGTGCGCCTCTTTTCTTCCTGGCTGTGCGCGTGATCTTCGGCCGGAGCGGAATCGGTCAAGATCACGAACGGCACGCCGCGCTTCAGATTGGCCTCCAGTGCCGCGAAGTCCTCGTCATGGTCATGGTTGGGGCCGTGGTCATAACTCATCCACACGAGGGGGAAGGTCGAGCTATCCAAAGGCATCTCTCGTCTCGGCCGCTGGCGCCGGCAGCTGCACGTGGTCCTCGCCTTGCGGCGTCTGAGTGCCGGCCAGACGGTTCAGGCCGTCGCGATGGATCTCGGCTATGAAAGCGCCAGCAGCTTCGTGACCATGTTCCGAAAGATGGTCGGCAAGCCGCCAAGCCGGTACCTGCTGGATCGCCGGAGGCCTATGGCTCGCCAAGACGGCGAGCCATAGAGCGGGGGGCGCTCCATCGGGACCGTGGCGCCGTCACCAAACTGCGCACGCCCAGACCTGTGGCAGCACGGCGAAGACCCTTTGCAGATGAAGTTAAAACACGCACGGTCGCCCCTGCGGCCCGATGGCCGCTCGGGCATGTCGAGGCACCACGCCAACAATGCGCACGCCGCGGCATCGTAGCTCTGGACCCAAGTCGGACAGGAGGCGGGTGGCCCCCTTATTCAAGGCCCCGCGCTTGTGGCTGCCTCCGCATTCGAGGCGAGGATTTCCACCGTCGCTGTCATTCCCGCCGCCAGTTCGACACCGGGAGGCACCTGGTTGATATGGATGCGAACCGGAATGCGCTGGGCCAGACGCACCCAGGAAAATGTGGCGGCCACATTGGGCAGGCCAAGATGACCGGGCGTGTCGTTGCTGTTCTCGATGCCGCGACCGAGACTTTCCACATGGCCAGACACCGGCGCATCAAAGCCCATCAGCTTGATCCGGGCCGGATCGCCAATGCGGATATGCCGGATCTTCGTCTCTTCAAAATAGCCGGTAATCCAAAAGCTCGCGGCGTCGAGGATCGCGACCTTAGTAACGCCCGCCGCTGCATAGTCGCCAGGCTGCAACCTTAAATTGGTGACGAATCCATCGACTGGCGAGCGTATGGTGGAGCGGTCGAGGTTCAGTTTGGCCAGATCGAGAGTTGCCAGGGCCGACTGATAGGCGGCGCTTGCAACCGCCGCTGCGCCACTGGATTGCTGCGCGGCCTCCTGTGAAACGACATTCTTCAATTGGCTGTGTCGCCACGCCGTTGCTTGCCGAACGATCATCTCCTGACGCTTGGCTTCGACATCGGCCTCCGCCAAAGCAACGGCCAGCCGAAGCCGCTCGGGATCGATCTCATAGAGAACGTCGCCCTGTTTCACATATTGATTGTCAATGACGGACACCGAACGGATCGTGCCGGATACTTCGGGTGCGGTCTGCACCACATCCACGCCGACGCGCCCATCGCGGGTCCAAGGCGTTCGCTCATAATGGCTCCAGGCTTTCACAGCAAAAAAGCCCGATCCGGCAACAACGCAGATGGTCAGGGCATAACGGCTGAGCAGGGATAGAGCAGGCTTCACGGCAATAGTCCCATCGATGGTGCGTAACGCACGAGCAGACCGTAGATCATGACGAATGTGGCGAGCTCTATCAGTGGCGGATACGCGAACAGGCGGTGAATGCCGACCGCGGAAAACAGGCGGATCACACCAACGCTGAGACCAAGCGCGATGACCGCGAGCACCACCAGACCAGGGATGAAGACGCCTCCAATGTTGAGATCAACGATCATGGGGTGCCTCTCTCCCGTCTGGCGTTCCACCGGAGCCGAGCGCGAACCGGAGATCGATGAGCAGGTCGATGATCCGCGAGCGGTTTTTCACCGCGCTACCGTCGATCGTCTTCATCCCTGTCTCGATCAGAGCTTGGAGGTCCATCTGGCCCACGGGCGCCCTTGATCCTTCGACACTGAAACAAGCGGCGATCGCGGACAGAAGTTCGCGAAGTCTGACGCCGGGCTCGCCTTTGATCTGGGGGATCGTCTTGCGAAGCTGTCCGGCCACATGACCAACGCGAAGATGTCGAAGCATATCGTCCAGGACATTCGCATCGGCTGTTCCGGCCTGCCGCAACCTTGGCAGCAGCAAGGCAAGTCGATCGACCATCAAGCCCATCCAGCGCGCCTCATGGGGCGCGCCGCCGAGGGCGCGCCGGGCAACATCCCGCCGGCTCAAGCGGCGCAACCGGCCGACTGCCGCAGCGGCTGGAACGGTTTGGAAGAAGGACATGCTGACCGCCCCGAAACCGACCGCCGCAAAGAGCGCAATCACGGTGTTGAGCGAGGCGGCGAAGTCGCCGGTGTAAGTGGTGCTCAGACCGGACAGGATCGGAACGGTGAGGGTGATGCCAAGCGCCATGAACGTCATCGGCGGGCGAGCCTGGAGCGAGCCGGCAAGCAGAAAAGCGGGCGCGAGCACGGCCACCAGAACGACGAAGTCCGTGACCTGCGGGAAAATGAGGAAGCTGTAGACGAAGCTGATGGCCGCCCCATAGAGGGAGCCGACCATATATTTGACCAGGAATGGCACCGGCGCATCGAAATTGCCGAACAAGGTGCAGCAGACGCCCAGGATCGAGACGGCGGTTCCACCTTCCGGCCAGGACGACCAGATCCAGAAGGCGCAGCCGGCGAGGATGCCCACCATGGCGCCCAGCGCCGCGCGGCCCGCCATCCAGGGGTCGCGGTGATAGACATAACCCTTCGCCCGCCTTGCTCCGTGAAGCGGTGCTGCATCTTGCAGTCGCCCGTTGGCCGCGATGCTCCGGCCTAGCCGGTCACAGTCGTGAAGCAAGCCGATCATCTCGGCCACGTGGCCCGCCAGATTTGCGGCAAGCCTGTCGCCGAGCGGCGCGGCGTCAACGCCGAGGCGCTTCTGGACGGATCGGGCGCGCGCGATCAGATGGGCTGTGGGAACCTCTCTTTCCTCCGCCACAACAGCTGCGATCCAGGCAACGGCGTCGCCAACCAGCTGGGTCAGTTCATCGGGCGCGGTGCCATCGCCCGTCCGGAGGGCATGGATCCGGTCTTCAATCTCTGGCGCGAGCAGCAGAAGGCGGACGAGCCGGTCATGAATCAGCTGCAGCGTCTCGCGTCGTGGCGTCACGGGGGCCGGATCGTAGGGCAGGTGCGTCGCCAGCCCCTGAAGCGCGAGCAGATCCTCTGCAAGTCGATAACGGTCGCGGCGGCTTTCTCCCGGCTTTGCCTTCAGCGCGTCGCCGGCCAATCGACGTGCGTCCAAAAGCGTTGCTGAGAGCATGCCGGTGAAACGGCCTGTCATGGGTTTCGGCAGCACGTAGCGATGGATCAGAGCCGCGCAGACAATCCCGATGGAAATCTCCTGAACCCGCACCGACGCCGTTTCGAAAACCGCACCCGGATCAAGCACGCTCGGGAAACCGATGAGGCTGGCGGTGTAACCCGCAAGAACGCATGCATAGGCTCTTGGTGTGCGGTCCAGCAGCGAGAGGAACATGCACAAGCCGATCCAAGCGGCGAGGACCAAGCTGCACAGAAGGGGATCGTTTACGAAATTCGGAACGATCGCGACTGTCGCGATCGCGCCCGCCAGGGTCCCGGCAAAGCGATAGACACCACGGCTGAGAGAGGCTCCGGCGGAGGTCTGCGAGACGATGTAGACGGTAACGATGGCCCAGAACGGCTTGGGGAGCCCGATCCGGAGCGCGATGTAATAGGCGAGCATCGCCGCAGCGAAGCTCTTCAAGGAAAAGAGCATTGCCTCCCCATCCGCCCTGATGGCGGCGGAACGGCCAACGCGCGCCACGGCCTGGAAGAGGGCCGCAGCGGCTTTGCCGAAGAGGAGGGCGAGGGGGCGCACGTTGTCCATGCCGCCGGTTGTGCGCGATTTGCCGAGGCAAGGAAATTAAGTATCCTGACAAAAAATCACTGAATTCGGCCAGCATTCTGCCCATGCCCCGATCTGCTGTCTCCGTCCTCGATCCCGACCTGACGACCCTACCGGCGGTCGCATACCACCTCGACTTCGCCGACCATGAGGCGGAAATCCCCTTGCATGTGCATCGCAAGGGCCAGTTGATCCTGGCCTTGCACGGCGCCGTCACATCTATCGTGGGCAAAGACATCTGGATCGTGCCCCCCAATTGCGGAGCCTGGATACCCGGCGGGGTGCCGCATAGCGCCCGGGCAACGGCCAATGCGCGGCTCAATTATCTGTTCGTGGAACCTGGCGCTGCAAACCTGCCCGAGAACAGTTGCACGCTCTCGGTTTCCCCGATGATCCGGGCGATGGTCGACCGGCTCGCGCGCGAGGCAACAGAATATCCTCCCGACAGCCATGCCGCTAGGATTGCGCGTGTGTTGCTGGACGAACTAGCGGACATGCCGCGAGAAGGGCTTAATCTACCCATCTCCAATAACATAAAGATCCGCGCAATCGCCGATGCCTTAATCGTCGACCCTGCAGACCGGAGCACCTTGGCCGACTGGGCGAAACGGGTCGCCATGAGTGAAAGATCTTTGGCGCGTCTGTTGATCCGAGAGACGGGACTGACCTTCGGACGCTGGCGACAGCAACTCCACCTGGTGGTCGCACTTCGTGAACTGGCCAGCGGCAAGACGGTGCAGACGGTTGCGGCCGAACTGGGTTACGAGTCGGTCAACGCGTTCATCACCATGTTCAAAAAGGCCCTCGGGAGCACGCCCGCTCAGTATTTCGCCACACGGCGCGCCTTGCCGCGGTCGACGTGAGGCCGGTTGATCGAGGCGCACGCGGATTGGTGGATGGCGGCACTGTTTGAAAACGCCACCATGCGGAAGCAACAGGGCCTGCCTAATCTGACGAGCTTTCTCGCAAATACGGTTTGAAAATCCCTCTTACAAAGTCGATGAAGACTTTGGCCCGCGGGACGGCGTGGCGATTGGGTGGATATATGACATACAAATCTTCACTGGGGACCGACGTCTGAGGAAGCAGCTCTTCGAGCTTTCCGGCCCGCAGTTCGGGCGCCACCAAGATCGAGTTGCATTGCGCAACCCCCAGCCCGCACAAGGCGGCCTCCCGCAAGGCCAGCCCGCTGCTGACGGTGAGGCCGCCGCGTGGGGTGTAGGCGATTTGCTCCCCGTTGTGCGCGAACGTCCAACTCCGGATCCGGCCGTCCACCAGCAGCGCGATGCAGGAGTGATCCTGCAGGTCTTTCAGGTCGCCGAGTGGGGCGTGGCTTGTCACATAGTGGGGGGTGGCGCACGTCACGCGGCGAGACCGGGCCAGGCGTCGGGCGACGCATCCACCATCCTTCGGCTTTCCGATGCGGATGGCCACATCCAGCCGGTTCTCCAGAAGATCGGGCGGGGTGTCGCTATAGTCCAGGCTCAACCGGAGCGACCTGTGGGCCGATAGAAACCGGTCGAGCTGAGGAATGACATAGATCTGCCCCATGGCGGCAGGCATCGAGACACGCAGCTGGCCGGACGCCTCCTGCCGCCGGCTCGCCAGTTGCTGCTCGATGTCATCCACGTCATCCAGCACCCGCTGGATCCTCTCAAGGCAAAGCGCCCCCTCATCCGTCAGGACGACACCGTGCGTGGTGCGGTGCAGGAGCTTGGCGCCCAGAGACTTCTCCAATTCGGAAATCCGCTTGGTGATGGCCGAGGGGACCGTGGACAGCTTTGCCGCCGCAGCCGTGAAGCTGCCCGTCTCTGCGACCAGAACCAGGGTCCTGAAGGCGGTAAGGCGATCCATAGCGCTGTTCCAAATTGGAAAAACCGTTCTGAGAAGACGGTGGTGGGATTCAACCAATCGAAATTTTAGCATGGGGAAACAAAGAAAGATGAGGAAACATGACCCGCCCCTGCCTGCCTCCGGACCCCGATACACGCGTCCCACGGTTCAAGGCGCCGCCGCTCTCCTGTGATGCGCACGCGCACATTTTCGGTAACTTCTCGACATTTCCCCTCTCGCCGAACCGTTCTTTCACCCCGCCCGAGGCTCCGGTGGAAAACCTGTTCGGGATGCTTGAGGTGCTCGGCATCGCCCGCGCCGTCATCGTGCATTCCAGCGCCTATGGAACGGATACCCGCGTGTCCGAAGCCGCGCTTGCGGCAGCTCCGGACCGGCTGCGAGGCGTGGCGGTCACCGGGCCGGACACGCCCTTCGCCGACCTGGAGCGCCTCGACGCGCTGGGCTTCAGCGGCAGCCGCCTGAGCACCGTGGTGAAGGGCACCGCGAGCTTCGACCACTTGGAGGCGATCGCAGCGCGCGTCCATCCGTTCGGCTGGCACATCGCGGTGCACGTCAATCGCTCGGACGAACTGGCGGACCTGGCGCCGCGCCTCCTGGCACTGCCCAACCCGATCGTGGTGGATCACGTGGCGCGGGTGAGGGGAGAGGAGGGCGTTCGCTGCCGGGGCTACCAGGCGCTTCTGGAACTGCTTCGGACGGACCGCTGCTGGGTGAAGCTGTCAGCGCTCCACCGGACATCGGCCGAGACCTATCCCTGGAGCGACATGAGGCCCCTGGTGGAGGGGCTGCTCGAGGCACGTCCCGATCGCGTGGTCTGGGGCACCGATTGGCCCCACGTGAACCAGTATGACGAAATGCAGAATGACGGCGATCTCTTGGACGCCTGCGCCGAATGGGTCGGCGATGACGATCTGATGCGGAAGATCTTGGTCGAAAATCCGAAAAAGCTTTACCGCTTCTCAGAATAACAAAAAGGAAATAGGAAATGCTCAACATGATCAGCCGCCTCCTGGCGGCGGCCATTTGCCTTGGCGCGGTCGCGTCGGGGGCTGTGGGCTCCAGCGCCGTCGCCGCGCCCTATCCCACGCGCCCCGTGACCATCGTGGTCGGCTTTTCCGCCGGCGGAAACGCGGATCTGGTGGCGCGCCTGATGGCCCAGCGCCTCAGCGAGGCCCTGGGCCAGCCCTTCATCGTCGAGAACAAGGGCGGCGCGGGCGGCCTGCTGGCCAGCGAGGCCGTGGCGAAGTCCGCGCCAGACGGCTACCGCCTGCTTCTGGTCACCGGCGCCTTCCCGGCCCAAGCGGCAGCGCTGCCCCACCTGCCGTTCGACCCGGTTCGGGACTTCACGCCCATCTCGGTGGTGGTGTCCTATCCCGCGGTCATCGTCGTTCCGGCGACCTCGCCCATCACCACCCTCAAGGACCTCATCGCATACGCGAAGTCCCATCCGGGACAGCTCAATTATCCCAGCCCCGGGTCCGGGTCCCTCTTCCACCTGGCGGTGGAGCTGTTCGCGGACAAGGCCGGCATCCAAATGACGCACATTCCCTTCAAGGGCGGCGGCCAGCAGGTCACCGAGCTGATCGCGGGGCGGCTGGACGTGATGTTCGACACGCTCTCGGTGGTGCAGAGCCAGATCAAGTCGGGCAAACTCCGGGCGCTCGCCGTGACCTCTCCCCAGCGCCTGCCGCAATTGCCGAACGTGCCCACGGTTGACGAGGTGGTGGGCGATTACGAGGTCTCCTCGTTTGTCGGCCTTGCCGGCCCCGCAAACCTGCCCCCGGACATCGTCAATCGCCTCAATACGGCGATCCATGAGGCGGTGAACACGCCGGACATCAGAGCCCGCTTCATCGAGCTTGGCGGAACGCCGCTCGGGGGCACGCCACAGCAGGCGGCCGAAACCATGAACGAGGCGCTCGGCGTCTGGCAGAAAATCGCGCGTTCCAAGAACATCAAGGCGGAATGAGAATGTCCATGTCGCAGAAGGTGCGCCGCGTGGTCACCGGCCACAATGAAGCCGGCGAGGCCGTGGTGCTGATGGATGGGCCCGCGCCCTTCCTGTACCAATCCGCACATCGTCCAGGGTTCTGGTCCAACGACATCTGGCGCACCACGCAAATGCCGGTGGTGATCGGGTCCCAGCCGGAAGAACCCACCCTCGGGCCCCGGCGCCAACTGCCGGGCGTCCGCGGCAGCGTCCTGCGCATCAATCATATCCCACCGGAAGGGGGGACGCTGACCTCCGACGACATCGCGGCTGAGTTTGCGCGGATGGGGAACAGCAGCGCCTCCACGCACGCGGTGTCCGGGCGGCATCCGATGATGCACCGGACCGAGACGCTGGACTATGCGATCATATTGTCCGGCGAGATCTATCTTGTGCTGGACAAGGTCGAAACGCTGCTCCGCGCTGGCGATGTGGTGGTCCAATGCGGCACCAACCATGCGTGGAGCAATCGCTCCTCCGCGCCCTGCATCCTCGCCTTCATCCTGCTGGACGGGGAATATGAGGAGAGTCTCGCCGAAAAGCTGGATGGGCCGGGCGCCACTTGACCTGTCCCGCGTGGGAAAGCGTTCTCCGGCGGCGCCTCAATCGGGCGGGGCCGGGGGCGCCCCCGACGCGCCCCGACACACAACCGCGGATGCAACATCTGCATGGGGTTCGTTCGCCCGCCGTCGGACCTGGCATGCCGCTCGTCAAGCAGCAGCGGGTGGCGGTGGCCGTGCCCTCCCCACTGCACCCACGGATCCAGGCCGACGCGCCGACGGCCGCGCGCGCCGTTGCGGGAAAAATCGTTTCAACCATCGGGCGCCCCGAGGCGGAGATCGCCCGGATAGTCGGGATTGCGCCAGCCTCTCCGCCATCCGGCAGTTCCGCGGCCTGAACATGAGCGCGCCGGCCCATGACGAGCGGGCGGCGCTTTGCCCCCCCAGTAGCGCCGGCTGACCTCAGCGCACCGCATTGCAGCGATATTGTGAAGCAATATCTTGCGGATGGCCCGCGTAGACCGATCAAAACACGCCTTGCCCCGATGGATATTAATCGCCTAATCTTTCCCGCAGCGGGCCGATACGAGCCCGGCGGGAGGGAAACAATGCCCAATCCAGCTTTGGATCTGAAGCTGTCGCTTCTCCGCGGCGAGACACCGAGCCCTCTGGATCTGGACAGCTTCGCCGGCGCCGATCGCATCCGTCTGCGAGCGCAGACGAAGTCCGCCTTCTCCGATCGCCTGGCTGTGCGGCTGCTGTCCCTGATGGCCTCCGGCCGGCTTCCACCCGGCGCCCGCCTGCCACCGGAGCGACAGATTGCGGAGACGGTGGCGGTCAGCCGCGTGTGCGTGCGCACCGCGCTGGAGCGGTTGAAAAACCATGGCTACCTCAGTTCCATCCAAGGCTCAGGCACCCGCGTGGCGGAATGCCGGGATGGCGGCAGCCTGGCCCTTTTGATCGGCGCGAACGCCACCAACCTGCGGGACCTTGTGGAGGTCTGCGGTCATCTTGAATCCTGGGCGCTCGTGCGTGCCATGCGCCGGGGGCCGAGCGAGGCCCGGCACAGGCTCGTTGCTCTGCTGACGCGGCCCACCTCCGTTCATTTCGCCCAGCGCGAGGCGGAGATTCGCTTCGCCCTTGCCGAGGCGACCCAGAGCGAAGTCTTCCTGTGGCTCATGCGGCATTTGTCGGGTGGACTCGAACGGGCACAGGCCAGCCCGTCGGCGGAGACCGAGCGGGCGCTGCAGCGGGCCTCGCTCCAATGGGCCGAAGCCCTGCAACAGGACGATGTGCCTGCGGCGCGGCGCGCCCTGGACCTGCGTTCGGCCCTTCTGTTGCAAGCCACCGTCCATGAGGGTGGCATCCTGAGGCCCGGCGCAGCCGACCTGCTGGAAGGCGATGCTCTACTCGCGGCCCTGGCCGTCACCCAGCCGGACCAGCTGAGCGCGCGCCTCGTGTCCCAGATCGGCGCGCTGATCTCGCAGGCCGACCTGGGCAATGGGGCCAAGCTGCCCAGTGAGCGGCAGCTTGCCGATCTGTTCGGGGTGAGCCGCATGTCCGTCCGCGAAGCCCTGGGTGCGCTCAAGGAGCAGGGTCTGGTGCGCGCCAGTGCCCGCTCAGGCACTCATGTCTCACAGGCGCCGTTCGCGGACATGCGGCAGGACCTTGGGGCCATCGTTCAGCGCAGCGAAGCCAATCTCATGGATGTCTGTGCCCTCCGGCACTATCTGGAAGCCTGGTCGGCCCGCCGGGCTGCGGCCTGCGCCCGGCCGGAGGACCTGGCGGACATGCGGCGCATCATTGGGGAAATGCGGCGGCCGATCCCCGTGCTGCGCCGGAAGATCGACCTGGACTTCCGCCTTCACCTGACCATCACCCGCGCCACCGGCAGCGCGGTGGCTCTCTATATTACGGAAGTGCTGCGTGAGGTCTATTCGTCTTACTTCGACTACACGCTCACCGAGATGTTCTCGCCCCAGCGCGACCATCTGCTGCTGGAACAGCACATGGCCATTGTCGACGCCATCACCGCCGCAGACCCCGAGCGCGCCGGCGCGGCCATGGAGGCGCACTGCCACATCTTCCGCAATCTCTATGGTGTCCTGAACAACGGCGACCCGCCGAAGGCGCAGGCCCTGCATTGAGGCGCGCGGCCGCAGGCTCCTGCGGCCGCGCCCGCGTCTACATGCCGGAAAAGCTCGGCTTGCGCTTGTCGCGGAAGGCGTTCACTGCTTCCTGGTGGTCCGCGGTGACGTTGGAGAGCGCCTCATAGGCAAGGCTCGCGTCCATCACCCCATGGACGATCCGCTTCAGCTCGATGTTGGTGGCCACTTTCGACCAGCGGATGGCCTTGGTGGCGCCTGCCAGGAGCTTGCCCACATAGGCGTCCACCGCCGCATCCAGGTCGGCCGGCGGCACGGCGTGGTTGATGAGGCCGATCTCGGCCGCGCGCGGCGCGGTCAGCAGGTCGCCGCTCATCAGGAATTCCTTGGCGCGGGCGTAGCCGATCAGCTGCGGCCAGATTGCGGCGCCGCCATCGCCCGCGACGAAGCCCACCGCCACATGGGGATCACCGATCTTCGCTTCGGCGGAAGCGAACACCACGTCGCACATCAGGGCCAGCGTCGCGCCAAGGCCGGTGGCGTGACCATTGACCTTGGCAATCAGCGGCTTTTCCAGATCGAGCATGGAAAAAACGACGCGCTTGGCCTCCCGCGCCGTCTGCTCGAATGTGTGCGGGTGGTTGATCATCTCCTGCATCCAATTGATGTCGCCCCCGGACGAGAAGGCTCGACCCGCCCCGGTGAAAACAACCACGTCGCTCTCGGCGTCACTGGCGATGTCGTAGAAGACCTCCGACAATTCTTCATGCATCACCTTGTCGGCGGCGTTGAGGAAGTCGGGCCGGTTCATGGTCAGCGTCAGCAGGCGGCCCTTGCGCTCGATCTTCAAGGTCTCGTAGCGCTCTTCCAGGGGAATCCGTTTCATGGGCGGTGTTCTTTCTTCAGGCTGGATAAAGTCAGGCTGCCGCGCCGTAGCGGGCGAGATGGTCATGGGTTGAACCGAACAGGGCGGCGTGGGTCTGGAGGCGCTTGTAGACATGGCCGATGCGGTATTCGCGCGTGACGCCGATCCCGCCACTGGCCTGGATGCAGCGGGCCGCCGCCGTCACGCCGTGGAGGCCGCAATAGGCCTTCAGGGCCGAGGTCGCCTGCCGGCGTTCGTCGGCGTCGCCGTCGAGCGCACCGACCGCCCAGTCGAGCAGCGCGCGCATTTGTGCGATCTCGCAGAAGCTGTCCGCCATCATGTGCTGGACCGCCTGGAACGAGGACAGTGGCGCGCCGAACTGCGTGCGCTGGCGCAGATAGTCCACGGTGAGGGAAAGCCCCGCATCGGCCGCGCCGAGCGCTTCAGCGGATGCCGCCACCGCCGCCGCATCCGCCAGCCAGGCGGACAGATGAAACGCCTGATCGCCCCGTGCCACCACGGCCGTGACGGGCACCGGCGTGTCGGCAAAGTGGAGGATGCCCGCCATGCGCCCATCCATCAGCTCGGTCTCGTCGCGCAGGGCGGTGTCCAAGGCTGGCAGGAGCAGCACCGCCGCGCCATTGGGCGAGGCCGTCCCCGCCGGCACGATCCAGTGCGTGGCCTGGTCGATGCCGAGCGCCAGGCGGCTACGGCCGGACAGGTGCGCGCCGGCGGCGTCCAGCCTCAGAGTGCCGTCGGGCACATAGGCAAAGCGGACTTTGCCCGCCTGGAGGCCGTCCGCCAACGGCTGTGCGGCTTCAGCGGGCAGGGCGGCGAGCACCGGTGCCGCCAGCAGCAGGCTGGCGGACAGCGGCGTCGTGTCGAGAACGCGGCCAGCCTCCTCCAGGATGACCATGCACTGCGCGGCATCCCCGCCGATCCCGCCCAGCGCCTCAGGCAGGGCGAGGGCAAACCAACCGAGACCCGCCATCGCCTGCCAATGGGCCGTGTCGTCGCCGTTCCGGTCTGGGGCCCAGGCGCGGGTCTGCTCCATAAATCGGCGGGCGCTGTCGCGCAGCAGGGCCTCTTCCTCGCGTGTTGATTGGGTCTTGCGCATGGCGGTCACATCCCCAGAACGGTTCGGGCAATGATGGTTTTCTGGATCTCGTTGGCGCCGGCATAGATCGTCACCACGCGGCGGAAGAGATGGCGCTCCGCCCATCCCGGCGCGTCTTCAGCGATGGGCCCCATCTCGCCGTGGTGCCGCCGGATGCCATCCTCTCCCAGCACGTCCATGGCCAACGCGCTGATGCGCTGCTGCAGTTCGGAGCCGATCACCTTGAGGATCGAAGCCTCCGGTCCCGGCTCGCGCCCGTTCGTCTGATCGGCGAGCACCCGCAGGACGGTGGCCTCCAGCGCCCGCAATTCCACGTCAAGGGTATCGAAGCGGCGGGCAAACACCGGGTCCGCCATCACCTGCTCGCCCGTCGGCCCGCGGATCTGGCGGGCCAACGCCTTCAGGCGGGTGAATTCCCGGCGCGAGCGGTGCACCTGCGCATTGTTGGTGCGCTCGTGACTGAGAAGAAACTTGGCGTAGGTCCACCCCTTGTCCGCCTCGCCGATGAGTGCGTCGTCCGGCACGAAAACGCCATCGAGGAACGTGGTGTTCACCGAATGCGCATCGTCGAGCGTGATCACCGGCTGGAGCGAAACCCCCTTGGCGCGCATGTCGACGATGAACAGGGACAGGCCCGCCTGGGGCTTTGCCTGCGCGTTGGTGCGTGCGAGGCAGATCATGTAGTCGGCAAAGTGCCCTTCGGTCGTCCAGGCCTTCGCGCCGTCGATGACATAGCCGCCATCCACCTTGCGGGCGGTGGTTTTCAGGCTGGCGAGGTCCGAGCCCGCATTGGGCTCGCTGTAGCCCTGGCACCAGAAGGCGGTGCCGGCGCGGATGCCGGGAAGGTAGGCGGCCTTCTGTGCCTCCGAGCCAAAGGTGTAGAGGGTGGGACCCACAAGATAGATGCCAAACACGCTCAGGGGCGGGGCATCGGCGTCGGCGCATTCGGCCTCGAACAGGTAGCGCTGGATGGGTGACCATCCCGGCCCACCATACGCCTGCGGCCAATGGTGTGCGGCCCATCCCCGTGCGTCCAGGATGGCATTCCACCGCGCCATGTCGGCGCGGGACAAGTGGAGGCCGGCGCGGGTCTTCCGGGCGAGGTCGTCCGGCAAGTTGTCCCGGATGAAGGCGCGCACCTCCTCCCGGAAGGCCTTTTCCTCTTCGGTGAAGAACGAATCCATGATGCCTCTCAAGGGATCAGCACGAGCGAGCCGGTGGTGGTGCCGGCCTCCAGGCGCCGGTGGGCCTCAGCCGCATCCGCCAGAGGCAGGCGCAGGCCGATGAAGGGGGTGAGGGCGCCGGAGGTCACCATGGCGAACAGCGCATCGGCGCCGGCCTGCAGGTCGGGGAGGGTCCGCAGATGGGCGAAGACGCCGGGCACCGCCACCGAGAGCGATCGCTGCGGGCCCAGGCGGGCCAATTCCACGGCGCCCAAGGGCTCGCCAACTTGTCCCAGATTGACCGCAAGCCCGAACGGCTTGAGGCAATCCAGGGATTTCAGGAGAATGTCGCCGCCCAGCCCCTCATAGACCACATCCACGCCCGCCCCGTCCGTGAGCCGGCGGGTCTCGGCGACAAAATCTTGCGTCTTGTAGAAGATCACGTCTGAGCAGCCGGCCTTCAGAGCAAGATCCGCCTTTTCCGGCGCGCCGACGGTGCCGATCACCCGCGCGCCCAAGGCCCGGGCCCATTGCACCAGGAGAAGGCCAAGGCCGCCGGCCGCTGCATGCACCAGCACCGTGTCGCCCGCCGAAACGGCGCGCACCCGGGTGAACAGCATGTGGGCGGTCATGCCCTGCAGCATCAAGGCGGCCGCGACCTCGAAGGAAATGGCGTCCGGCAATTTCACCAGGACCTTTTCCGGCATCACGCGGGCGCTGGCATAGGAGCCAACCGGCGGACCCGCATAGGCCACGCGATCCCCGACCTTGAGCCGGGCGACGGACGGGCCCACAGCCTCCACCACGCCCGCCGCCTCCACGCCAACAGCCCCCGGCAGGCGGGGAATGGGGAAGACGCCCTTGCGATGGTAGACATCGATGAAATTGATGCCCACCGCATGCTGGCGCACGAGAACCTCCCCTGGGCCGGGGGCGGGCAGGTCAACCTCCTGGAGAACGAGGGCGTCGGCGGCCCCATAGGCGGCAATACGGACCTCGTGGGCACGGATACTCACGCTTCTGCTTCCTTCTGGCTGAGCCGCGCCGGTTCTTCCGGCCGGCCTCAGGGAAAGGGAGAAGGCGCTGGCGAACAATGCACTCATTGGTCCGGCCGGAAGACCAAAGCGGGTTTTGACGGCGGCCCGGCGGCACGGCGAAATCGGGGGCGATCCGCGCCTCCTGACGGCGCAACAGCCTGCCCAGCGAGCATTCCCATGTCCCCTGACACCGCTTTTGAGCCCGCGCCGACGTGCACCGGCGCCCCCGCCGGCGTGCTGGACCTGACCGTGCCGGACCTGCTGCGCCGGCGCGCCCGGCAAGCACCCAACCGCATGGCACTCTCGGCCCATGCGGCGGCCGGCCATCGCGACCGGCTCACCTATGCCCAGCTGGTGCAGCGGATGGAGGCCATGGCGCGGGGCCTGGCGCGATGTGGCCTCGGGCGCGACGATCGCATCGCCGTCCTGCTGGGCAATGAGGCGGGACGGGAGTGCATCCTCACTGCGCTCGGGGCGCTGCGGCTCGGCGCTGCCGTCGTGCCGCTGAACACCCGTTATGCCGACGAAGAACTGGCCCATGCCCTGGCTTTGGTGGAGCCTGCAGCGGTGGTGACCCACGGCGCGGGTGCCGTCCGCGTCGCCCGCCTCTCACCGGGCATGCGCACCCTGGTGGTGGATGGGGCGGGGGGCGAGGCCGAGGCGGCCTGGCCGGAGCCGGAGCGCGAGCCGGACGGCGAAACCCCGGCCGATCCTGGCGACGGAAGCCGGCTCGCCTGCCTGCTTTTCACCTCGGGCACCACCGCCCGCGCCAAGGCGGTGATGCACGACCATCGCTCCATGATCGGCGCGGGCCTGTGTTGCAGCGCGGCCCTCGGACTTACCGCCGACGACCTTTATCAGGGGGGCTGGCCCTTCTTCACCTCGTCGGGCCTCAATCTGGGCTGCATGTCCAGCTGGGTGGCCGGCGGCGGCTTCGTGTTCGAGGAGCCCCTGGATAACGGGGGCCGTCTGCGTCTGGTGGCGCGCGAACGCTCCACCTTTCTCCATGGCGTTCCGTCGGTGATCCATTTCATGATCGAGGAATATGCGCGGGGGTCCTACGATGTTTCGAGCCTGCGCCGGGTGGGCTATGGCGGCGCGGCCATGCCGGCGGAAATCATCGGCCGGATTGCGTCGTCCTGGCCGGGGGTGGAACAGGTGCAGATCTACGGCATGACCGAGAGCGGTCCGGCCGGCACCCGGCTGGAACCGGCCGACATGTGGCGCAAGCACGGTTCCATCGGCACGGCCATGCCCCATTGCAAGATCGCCATCGTGGACGAGACGGGGGCCCCCATGCCAGCGGGAACCACGGGTGAAATCCTCATCCGCGGGCCGGGCGTCGGCAGGGGCTATTTCCGCAATCCCGAGGCAACGCAGGCCGCCTTTCGCGACGGCGGCATTCTCACCGGGGACATGGGCCACCTGGATGCCGAGGGTTTTCTCTATTTCACTGACCGCAAGAAGGACGTGATCAATCGAGGCGGGCTGAAGATCGCGTCGGTGGCGGTGGAACAGGTCCTCTATCGCTTTCCGGGGGTCTTGGAAGCGGCGGTGGTGGCCATTTCCCATCCCCATCTGGGGGAGGACGTCGCCGCCTGCCTGGTGCCACAGCCCGGCGCGCGGCTCGATCCCGAGGAGATCGGCCGCTTCTGCACAGACAAGATTGCGGACTATGAGCGCCCGCGACGCTGGCTCATTCTCGACGCCTTGCCCAAGAACCCCATGGGAAAGGTGCTGAAGACCGAATTGCGGCGCATGCTGGAGGTGCCAGAGGCATAGATCGCTTCAAAGGCTCAAAGACTCTTTGAAGCGATCTCACGCTTTCTTTGGCCTATTTCCTTCCGGTCAAGCGGGCCCCCAAACTCGGGAATGCGTCCGGTTGGCGTCAGCCGCCACGGGACTGCAGGTGCTGAAAGAAGGCCCGCACCTCGGCGGCGGCCCGGTCGGGGTCCTCGTAATGGACGAAATGGCCGAGGCCCTCGGCGACGTCGGCGTCGAGGTCCAGGAAATAGTCCGGCAGCTTGTCCATCCAGGCGGTCTTGAGCACCGGGTCGCGATCACCCCAGAAAATGCGGGTGGGCACAGATATGGGTGCCACTGGAGGTGCTTCGCCCTTCATCAGGGCCAGGCGCCCGGCACGCATGCTCAGGTACCAGTTGAAGCCCCCCTGCAGGTTTCCCGGCTTAAGGAAATTGTCCACCCAACGCTCCAGGACGGCGTCGAACGTGTGGGGATCCGCCGACCAGTGACGCAGGAAATGGGCGATATAGTCCCGGCACGCCGCCCGCGATGATCCCACCATCGCCGCTGCCCACGGCAGGCAATGAAAGCTGTGGTACCAGATCTCGCGGATATGGTCGGGGGCTGCCCAGCGTCGGCCGATGCCCGGATATGGACAATTGAAGAAGAACAGGCCGTTGACCCGGTCCGCATGGTTGCGTCCCATGGCCTGGGCAACAGAGGCCCCCACGTCGTGGGACACAAAGCCGACCGGCCCGGTCAGGTCGAGGGCGTCCAGCAGGGCCAGCAGATCGGCCGCGAGCAGATCGGCGCTCACCTGATCGTTGGGGCCGTCATCCGGCTTCTGCGTGTCGCCGAAGCCGCGCAGGTCGGGCGCGATGACATCGAACTCGGGGGCCAGCCGCGCCATCAGCGGCTCCCAAGCGCCGCAGAACTCGGGCCAGCCGTGCAGCAGCACCAGCGGGCGCCCGGCTCCGGCGCGCAGATAATGAATGTCGAGCCCTCCGGCCGTGATGCGGTTGGACGTGAGCTCGGGCGAGGGGAAGGGCAGGGGCGGCATCGGTTCAGCCGGTCTGTTGAGCACGTTGGGTCAAGACGGCAGCCACCGATGTTCCGGCGACGGCGAAATCGCCATTGGCTGTCTCCTGCACGATGATGCGGACCTGGTCCGGCCTGCAGTCCAGGGAACGGCACAGAGCGTCCGTCACCTCGCGGTACATGCTGTCCTTCTGGGCCTGGGTGCGACCTTCCAGAAGGACGACGTTGACGATGGGCATGGTTCACCTCCGTCGCCAACTTCACTTCCTCTGCAGCGCTGCGAACAAGGACCGTTCTGGTCTGGTGCCAAGACATCTTGTCTCTTGAAAGCGTGCATTTGCGCCGCGTGCGGCGCCGGCCGGCCCAAGTGGTCTTGTCTGTGACCCAGCCATTCTCTTGTTCCCCGCAGACCACATGAGATGGTGGTCGAAACACAAGCGATGCCTGCCGCGCCAACGGCCGGAACCGCTCCCAAGAAGACGCTCAAGAACACGCTGCGGAATTTCATCGTTCGGGAGGAACGCCATGACTTGCGAGGGACTTTCCCGCCCACCATCCTGTTCGCGCCGGGGCCTGCTGGCCCTTGCCGCCCTTCTGTTCAGCGCCGGCACCGCCCTGGCGCAGGCGCCCGCGCCGGCCACGGTCTCCATTGGCTGCGTGCTGCCGCTGTCCGGCGGCTCGGCCTCGGTCGGCAACCAGACCAAGGTCGGCACCCAGATCGCGGTGGACCAGATCAATCGCGCCGGCGGCATCAAGTCCATGGGTGGGGCGAAGCTGGCGGTGCTGTTCGGGGACAGCCAGTCCAAGGCCGACATCGGGGTGACCGAGACGGAGCGCCTGATTACCCGCGAGAACGTGGCGGCGCTGTGCGGTGCCTTCAATTCCGCCGTGACCTTCCCGGCCACAGAGGTGGCGGAGCGCTACAAAACGCCCTGGGTGGTGCTGGGCGCGGTGAAGGACGAAATCACCGAGCGGAATTTCAAATATGTCTTCCGCATCAACAACAAGGCCAATTACGACGCGCGCGAGCAGATCGACGCCATCGACCTGCTGTCGCAGGAGACCGGAAAGAAGCCGAAGACCATCGCCCTCATCTATGAAGGCTCCGACTGGGGCCGCTCCCACGCCGCCAACGTGAAGAAGTTCGCGGCTGAGCGTGGCTATAGCGTGGTGCTCGACGAGGCCGCCCCGCCCAACCAGGTGGACTTCTCCAACCAGTTGCTGAAGGTCCGGGCCAGCCGTCCAGACCTGCTCATCGTCGCCTTCTACACGCCCGATCACCTGATCCTGTCCCGCCAGTTGATGGAACAGCGGCTGGATATTCCCTATGGCGTCCATTCGGTGGGTGGGGGAACGGAGGATCCGGCCTTCTACAAGGCCATTCCCGCCCGCGCCGTGGACTATTACTTCGTCCAGGAAGACTTCCAGATCGACATTGTCGAAGCCACCAAGGATCCCGCCATCATCGAGGCGGACAAGCGGTCGCAGGAATTGCTGGGCTATGGCCTGACCGCCTATTCGGCCCAGGGCCTTGCCGCCATCTACGTCATCAAGGACGCCCTGGAGCGGGCCGGCAGTGCCGATCGCGACAAGCTGCGCGACGCGCTTGCCGCCACCGACATTACCTCAGGCCCCGCCCTGGCTGCCGGCTACCAGAGGATCCAGTTCGACGCGCAGGGGCAGAACACCTTCGCCCACGGCGTCATCTCGGAAAACCTGGGTGGCAAGCGCCGCACGGTCTGGCCCAAGGAGAACCGTCTCCCCGACACCAAGCCGGTGTGGCCCGTGCCGGAATGGTCCAAGCGCCCCAATTCCTGACCCTCTCGGCCCCGGCGGCGCAGCCCCAGTGCAACTGAAAGACGCTGCGCCGCCCCCTTTCCGTACCCGGAGCGTCTCACGTTCATGGATCCCCTCATCCTTTCCTTCGCCGTGGTCAACGGCCTGCTTCAGGGCGGCATCTACGGCGGCATCGCGCTGGGGCTCAGCCTCATCTTCGGTGTCCTGCGGGTGGTGAATTTCGCCCACGGGTCCTTCCTGATGCTGTCGCTGTACCTGTCCTTCTGGTGCTGGTCGCTGCTCGGGATGGATCCGTACCTGAGCGCTTTCATCACCGTGCCGAGCATATTCATGCTCGGCTATTTCGTGCAGCGTCTCATCATCTCTCCGCTGATCGTGCGGGAGCGGGCGCTTGTGGTGGAACCGCTGTCGGCCCTGCTGCTGACGTGCGGCGTGTTCCTGGTGGCGGACAATTTGGCGCTGATGGCGTTCGGACCCGACGTGCGGTCGGTGCAATTGTCCTATTACCTGCCCTCGCTCATGCTTGGCCCGATCCCGGTGGATACCCCGCGCCTGATCGCGGCCGCCTCCGCCATCGGGGTGGCGGTGGCAGTGTCGGCCTGGCTGCGCTACTCGCATCTGGGACGGGCCATCCGGGCCACCGCCCAGAACCGGGACGCAGCGGCCCTGTCCGGCATCGACGTGGCACAGGTCTATGCGGTCACCTTCGGCCTGGGCTGCGCCATCCTTGGCCTGTTTGGCGCACTGATCTCGCCCTTCATCCCGGTCAATCCGCAGATCGGCGTCGCCTTCGGCATCAAGAGCTTCATCGTCGTGGTGCTGGGCGGGATGGGGTCCCTGCCGGGATCCATCATCGGCGGTCTGCTGATCGGCGTCTTCGAGGCGGTCGCCTCGCAATTCGTGACGGCAACGTCCGCCGCCATCTTCTCCCTTGGCCTCTTCATTCTCGTCCTGCTGGTACGCCCGGCGGGCATCATGGGCAGAGCATGAGCGTCACCCCCCTTCCCCTCACCCGGACCCGATCCCCCATGGGCCTTCCGCGCAGTGGCATTGCCCTCGCCGTGCTGTTTGCCGCCGCAGCCCTCCTGCCGCTGGCAACCCGCGACAGCTTCCTCATCCATTCGGCCATCATGGTCCTGTTCTTCGCCTATATGGCAACGTCCTGGAACTTCCTGTGCGGCTATGTGGGGCAGCTGTCTCTGGGCCATGCCATGTTCAGTGGGGTCGGCGGCTATGTCTCCGTGCTCCTGTTCACCACCTTCGGGCTGTCGCCCTGGCTGGGCATGCTGGTCGGCGGCCTGGTGGCGGCGGGGCTCTCGGTGCTCATCGGCTATCCCACCTTCCGCCTGAAGGGGCCTTACTTCGCGCTGACCACCATCGCCTTTGCCGAGATTGTTCGCATCTGGGTCGAGAATACCGACACGTTCCTGGGCTTCCGCATCAAGGGGGCAGAGGGCCTTGTGGTCCCCGCCGTCGGTGGGGGCGACAGCTTCTGGGCGTTCCAATTCTCGGGCAAGGTGTCCTATTACTACATCATCCTGGCCATGCTTGTGGTCGCGATCCTCGCGACCGTCATCATGGAGCGCTCAAAGCTCGGCTATTGCCTGAAGGCCATCCGCGGCGACCGGGATGCGGCCGAGGCGCTGGGCATCTCGCCCACCCGCTATACCCTGGCCGCCTTTGCCATCAGCGCCTTCATGACAGCGCTTGGCGGCAGCTTCTATGCCCAGTTCTTCCGCTACATCAATCCCGAGCGGAACATGGGCTTGGAACTGTCCATCGACATGGCGCTCATGAGCATCATCGGCGGGCAGGGAACCCCATTCGGGCCGCTCCTCGGCGCCCTCCTGCTCATGCCCCTCGGCGAAGTGACCCGCAGCCACTTGGGCGGCCATTTCCTGGGTCTTCACCTCGTCATCTACGGCATCGTGCTGATGATTACAGTTCTGTACTTTCCGAAGGGGCTCATCGTTCCGCTCACCAACCTGGTGGACCGTCTGCTGCGCCGGGGGACCCGCCCATGAGCACCAGCCTGCTCTCGGTCCAAGGCATCTCAAAGCGCTTCGGTGGTCTTCAGGCGGTCAAGGACCTGTCCTTCCGGCTGGAGGAGGGCGAGATCCTCGGCCTCCTTGGCCCCAACGGCGCCGGCAAGACCACCGCCTTCAACATGATCGCCGGCTTCTTCCGGCCGGATGAAGGGCAGGTGCTGCTCGGTGGGCGCAACGTGGCGGGCCTCAAGCCCTGGGAAATCTGCAAGGCGGGCATCGGCCGCACCTTCCAGCTCTCCAAGCCCTTTGGTGACCTGAACGTGGTGGAGAACCTTATGGTCGGCGGCTTCTGCCGCTCGTCCGACCGCCGGCGCATCCGCGCCAAGGCCGAGGAGATCGCCGCTTTCCTCGGGCTCGAGGGCAAGGCGGAAACGGAGGCCCACAACCTCACGGCCTTCGACCGCCGCAAGCTGGAACTGGGGCGGGCGCTGTCGACGGAACCCCGCCTCCTGCTGATGGACGAGGTGGTGGCCGGCGCCACGCCCAGCGAGGCGGTGGAGATGGTCGCCCTGGTCCGGCGGGTGCGCGAGCGGGGGGTGAGCGTGCTCATCGTCGAGCATGTGATGAAAGTCATCATGTCTCTGTCCGACCGCGTCCTGGTGATGGATCGCGGCAGCCTCATTGCCGACGGACGCCCGCAGGAGGTGGTCACCTCCCCGGATGTGCTGAAGGCCTATTTCGGAGAACGCTATGTCGTCCCCGGCGCTTAAGGTCGCGGGCCTGCATTCGGGCTATGGCGATATCCGCGTGCTGCGGGGCGTGGACATCGAGCTCCCGCCGCGCACGGTGGTCGCGCTCATCGGCGCCAATGGCGCGGGCAAGACCACCCTCCTGCGCACCATTTCTGGCCTGGTTCCGGTCGCCGCCGGCAGCGTGGAAATCTGTGGCACGCCCATCACCGCCCTGCCGTCCCACCGGGTGGTGGAGGCCGGCTTCGTGCAGTCCCCGGAAGGCAAGCAATTGTTCGCCGGCATGAGCGTGATGGAGAACCTCCTTGTGGGCGCCCATGGCCGGCGCGCCTATGCCCGGCGTCACGAGACGCTCGAGGAGGTCTTCGACCTCTTCCCGATCCTGGCCGAACGGCGCAACCAGATTGCCTCCACCCTGTCGGGCGGGCAGCAGCAGATGGTGGCGGTGGGCCGGGCCCTGATGGCGCTGCCCCGCGTGCTGGCGCTGGACGAGCCCTCGCTCGGCCTGGCCCCGATCATGGTGGATCGGCTCTTTGAGAGCATCGCCCGCATCAAGGCGCGGGACCTCTCCATCCTCATCATCGAGCAGAACGTGTTCCAGGTGCTGGAGATGGCCGACTACGGCTATGTGCTGGAAAACGGTCAGATTTCCCTGTCCGGCACCGGTCCCGCCCTGCTCGCCGACGCGCATCTGCGCGCCACCTATCTCGGACTGTAAGCGAGGCGTTTTCCATGAATGTTCAAAACGGCCATCCGACCGGGGTGGCGGTGGTGACCGGCGGCGGATCGGGGCTTGGGCTCGCCTGTGCGCTGCGTCTCGCCCGCCAGGGCTTCCGCGTGCATGCCCTCGGCAAGGACCTGGAGGCGGATGAAGCCACGCTGGCCAGCGCCAGCGGCTACAGCTTCCTGGATTTCGACGTCACCGACGAGGCGGGCGTGCGGGCCTTCGCGGCCTCTCTCGCAGGCGTGGATGTACTGGTCAACGCCGCCGGCATCATCCTGCACGACAAAGCCGAATATGATCCCGCCGGGTTCCGGCGCGTGCTGGATGTGAATGTCAACGGCAGCCAGCTCATGGCCTGCGCGCTCCACCCCCAGCTGAAGGCCAGCGGGGGGTGCGTGGTGAACTTTGCGTCCATGTGGTCGATCTTCGGCTCGGGGCGCAATCCCGCCTATTCGGCCAGCAAGGGCGCCGTGCTCCAGCTGACCCGGTCCCTGGCCGTGGGCTGGGCCTCGGATGGGATCCGCGTCAATGCCGTGGCGCCCGGCTGGATCCGCACGCGCATGTCCGCGACCGCCATGAACGACCCGGCCCGCGCAGAACCCATCCTGCGGCGCATCCCGCTTGGCCATTGGGGAGATCCCGAGGACATCGCGGCCGCCGTCGGCTTCCTCGTCTCGCCGGAGGCTCGCTACATCACCGGCGCCATGCTGCCCGTGGACGGTGGCTACTCCATTTCGTGACCTCACCCGAAGCAGGGGCTGCCATGTCTACGCCCAATGAAACGCCATCCTTCGCTCATCTGCGGGAAAGGGCTCTGCAACTGCGCCGGAACATGCTGGTTCAGGCGAGCGGAAAAGGGCAGGGCTATCTCGGCCAGGGCCTGGGTCTCGCCGAGTTTTTCGCCGCCCTCTATTTCCACGAGATGAGATTCGATCCGCGCCATCCCCACGCGCCGGATCGGGACCGCTTCTACATGTCCACCGGGCATTATTCGATCGCCCTGTGGGCCGTGTTTGCGGAAATCGGCTGGGTCTCCCACGACATGTTGCCCACCTACGGCGCCGATGAGAGCCCGCTGGAGATGAGCACCATCGAAGGGCGGGTCCCAGGCGTGGAGATGACCGGCGGTTCGCTCGGGCACGGGCTCGGCATCGCGGTCGGCGCGGCGCTCGGTCTGCGGATCCAGAACAATCCCGCCCGCGTCTTCGTGGAGATCTCCGACGGCGAGCTGCAGGAAGGGTCCACCTGGGAGGCCGCCACAGCGGCCAATGCCTTCGGCCTCGATAACCTCGTCTGTTTCAACGACTGCAACGGCATCCAGGCGGACGGCACGATGGTGGTGCCGCTCGAACCGGTGGCTGACAAATGGCGTGCCTTCGGCTGGGACGTGCAGGAAGTGGACGGCAATGCGCTGGAGGAACTGGTCGGTGCCATGCATTGGGCGCGCGCCCGCAAGGGGCGCCCCAAGGTGATCGTCCTGCGGACCCGGCCCGGCCGGGGGATTGCGCGCCTGGAGGCGCGCGAGCAGGCCCATTTCATCCGGGTGGACGGCCATGAATGGGATGTGCTCAGGCACGAACTGGAGCTTGAAAATGCTTAAGGGCCGCACTTTGGGCATGGGGGAGTTGGAGACGGTGGAGAACCGTGCCTCCCAGCTCGCCCCCTTCGCCACGGGCTCCATCGCCGCGCAGGACGCCCATGGTGATGTGGTGATGCTGACCGCTGATCTCGGCAAGTACACCGACACCTATCCGTTCCGGGACCGCTTCCCGGACCGCTTCTACAATGTGGGAATGGCCGAGCAGGCGCTGGTGATGGTGGCCGCCGGCCTCGCTCGCACGGGTCTTTCCGCCTATTGCACCACCTATGGGGCTTTCGCGACCCGGCGCGCCCACGACTTCCTCGCCATTGCCTGCGCCCATGGCCGGGCGAACGTGAAGATGTTTGCCGGCAATCCCGGCCTGACCACCGGCTATGGTGGCACGCACCAGGCCATTGAGGACCTCGCGCTCATGCGTGCGGTGCCGGACATGACGGTGATCGATCCCTGCGACGCCACCGAGATGCAGCAGATCGCCCAGCAGGCCCGGGACATGGAGGGGACGGTCTATTGCCGCCTGCTGCGCGGCAATGTGCCTGTGGTGTTTGATCCGGCAACGCACCGCTTCGAGCTGGGCAAGGCCAAGCGCATCGGCACCGGCACCGACGTGGGGTTCATCTCCACCGGCTTTATGACCGAGCGGTGCATCGATGCCATGGCGGCCCTGGCGGCCCTGGGCATCAAGGCCTCCGTCCTCCATTGCGCCACCATCAAGCCGTTCGACGGCGAGGCGGTGGCCGCGTTCGCCGCCTCTGTCGATCGTCTGGTGACCGCGGAAAACCATATCCTGGTGGGGGGATTGGCATCGCTGGTGCTGGATACTCTCTATGCGGAAGGCGTGATGAAGCCGCTCATGAAGATCGGCATTCCCGATCGCTTCATCGAATGCGGCTCGATACCCTACCTCCAGACGCGCTACGGCCTCACCGCCGCGCGGGTCCGGGATCAGGTGGCGCACTGGCTCGGGCTTACAGCGGAGGCGGCAGAGTGAATATCCGCGATTTCAAAGCCTTCGGTGCGCCGAGCTTCTACGTCCAGGGGCCGGGCGCCCTCAGCACCCTCGGTCCGCTTGTGGCCACGGTCGGTACACGGGCGCTGCTGGTCTCGGATCGGCAGATGTCAGCGACGCTGGCGCCCCGTATCGCCCCGCTACTGGCGGCAGAAGGCATCGCCTTCGCCGCCACCGGCTTCGAGGGCGACGTCACCCATGCCAATGTGGATCGCATGGTGCAGGAGGGCGCCGCTCTCGCGCCTGACGTGGTCATTGCCGCCGGCGGGGGGAAGGGGATGGATGCGGGGAAGGCCGTGTGCCGCGCCCTGGGGGCCCGCCTCGTGAGCCTGCCCACCGCCGCCTCCAATGATGGTCCCACGAGCCGCAACTTCGTGTTCTACGACGAGAACCACAAGCTGTTGTCCGTGGAAAAGCTGGCGCGGAATCCCGATGTGGTGGTTGTGGACACGGACCTCATCATCAAGGCCCCGGCGGCCCTGCTCGTCTCCGGCATCGGCGATGCGCTGGTCAAGCGGTTCGAGGCGGAGCAGGTGGTGGGCGTTGATGGCCCCAACATGTTCGGTGGCCGGGCGACCCTGGCGTCCCTCAGCCTCGCCCGCCACTGCCACGAGGTCTTGCGGGCGGATGCCGTGGATGCCCTGGCAGCCGTGCGCGCCGGCCGTCCCGATGCGGCCTTTGAACGGGTGATCGAGGCCTGCTTCCTGCTCGCCGGCCTCGGTTTTGAGGGCTCTGGGCTCTCCATCGCCCATGCCATGACGCGCGGCCTCTCCGCCATCCCGTCGACCGCGTCCGCCTTGCACGGCTACCAGGTGGCCTATGCCCTTTTGGTACAGTTCATGCTGGAGCGGCGGTCGTCCGCCTTCATGGCGGAACAGTTCGCCTTCTACCGCACGGTCGGCCTGCCCATCAGCCTGCGGGACTTCGGGCTGACCTCTGCCTGCTCGGCGGACCTTGAGCTCGTAGCCCAGTTGAGTCACCGGGCCCCCCACACGCGCAATTTCGAGCGTGTCCTGCTGCCGGCCGACTTCGTCCAGGGCATGCAGGATCTGGAGGCGGCAACGGTCGGCATCGCCGCGTAACAGGTCCGGCGTCTCACCTGCCGCGCCCGTGGCAGCGCCGGGGGCTAGAAGCCTCGCGCTCCCGGCATCGTCGGGCGCTTCTGGATCGTCCGGCCATCCTTGAGAGACCCCTCCGAGGGTCTCTCCTCAGGCGGACTGCGTCCTCAGCCGAACCTTGTCGATCTTGCCGCTCGCGAGGAGCGGCATTTCGGGGAGCACGCGGACCTCTTGCGGCAGCTTGTATTTGGCAAGCCTCGCGCGGCAGTGCTCGATCACCTCGCCGGGGGTGAGGGCCTGGCCCTTCTTCAGGACCACATAGGCCCGGCCCACCTCGCCCCATTTGGCGTGGGGCATTGCGACCACCGCGGCCTGAGCGATGGCGCCGTGGCTGCACAGCGCCTGTTCCACCTCGGCGCAATAGACATTCTCCCCGCCGGAAATGTAGAAGTCCTTGGCGCGCCCCACCAAGTACAGATAGCCATCGGAGTCGCGATAGGCGATGTCGCCGGTGCCGAACCATTGGCCTGGAGCACGGGGCGCGGCGCCCCAATAGCCGGGGGTGATGGTCGGACCACGCACCTCGATCTCGCCCTGCACGCCCGCCTCGGTGACGGCCTGGCCGCCATTTGCCAGGCGCAGGTCCACGTGAAGCAGCGCCCGCCCGCAGGAGCCCAACCGCGAGAGGCTGGCAGCCTTGGAGAGGGCGGTCGCGGCGGTGGTGGTCTCCGTCATGCCCCAGACATTCTGAAGCGTGATGCCGCGCCGTCCATAGGTCTCCAGCAGCGACGGCGAGGTCGGGGCGCCGCCCACCGCGCAGACTTTCACATGGGGCAGTTCCAGATGCTCGAAGCCCGGCTGCTCGGACATCATGAGATAATTGGTGGGCACGCCCAGGACATGGGAGATGCCAAGCTCGGGATCGGCCAGGAGCGACACCGTCTGCTGCGCATCGAACGTGCGCATCACATAGACCGTGCCACCCCAATGGAACGCCACGTTGCCGTAGGCATTGAGCCCGCTGATGTGAAACATGGGCAGGAAGGTGAGGGTATTGGAACGGCTGTCGAAGTCGAAATGCACGCCCGCATGGATGCAATTGTGCAGCGCCATGCCATAGGTGATGCACGCGCCCTTTGGCACGCCGGAGGAGCCAGACGTATAGACGAGCGCCCAGGTCTCGCAGCTGTCGAGTATCGCCCGCTCGGCGGGCGGCCCCTCGTGCCGCCACGCCTCATAGCAGCTCGGGCCGCCATCGTTCAGGGTGAGAAGCGGGGCGCCGCCAGTGTCCAGCCCGGTGAGGTTTTTAGCGAACTCCACATGCGCCAGGATCACGGACGGAGAACAATCGGCCAGGAGCCGCTGCAGCTCGACCGGGGTGAGGCGCCAGTTCAAGGGCACATAGACGGCGCCGATGCGCTGACAGGCAAACTGAAGCTCAAAGAGATCGGTGGAATTGTAGCAGAGGGTGGCCACCCGATCCCGCGCCCGCGCGCCGTGCGCGCGCAGGAGCGCCGCCGCCCGGTCCACGCGCCCATGGACGTCGGCATAGGTGAAGCGGCGCTGCGAGAAGCAGTCGACCGCCGCGAGCTTCTCCGGCTGGCACATCGCGTGATGCGCGATCCAGTCGATGACCATATTCATGGCAAGTCCGATCTATTGGGTTTTGGCCGCGCGCCGGGCGACAAAGGCATCGATGCCCGCCTTCCCGTCGGGGCTCTCGAACAGCATCCGGTAGAGGTCCCGCTCGCGCCTCTTGGACGCGTCATAATTCCCGCGCAGGCACCCGCTCAGCACCTGCTTGGTGAGGGTGACGGCCGCCGGGCGGAACGCGGCGAGGCGTTCCGCGAGGGCGAGGGCCTCATCCTCAAGAGCTTCGGGCGCGTGGAACGCATGGATAAGGCCGAGGGCGTGGCAGCGCTCCGCATCCATAAGATCTCCGGTGATGCACATGGCGCGCGCCACCACGGGGCCAGCCAGATGCTCGATCAGGACGGTGCCGGCATTTCCGGGAAAAAAGCCCAGCTTGATCTCCGGGAAGCCCAGCTTCGCATCGCGCGCGGCGATCAACACATCCGCCGACAGGGCGATCAGCAAGCCGCCCCCGAGGGCATAGCCATGGATGGCGGCGATTACCGCCTGGGGGAGCGCCTGAATGCGCTCATAGACGGCGCAGCCGCTGGCCCATTGCCGGTCGATTTCATCGACGGTCATCCGTTGCAGCTCGGTGATGTCCGCTCCCGCGGCAAAAGACTTGCCGTTGCCGGAGATGATGACCGCCCGCACCTCCTGGGCCCGCTCCAGAATGGCGCAGGCGGCGTCCAGGTCCCGCAGCATCTGGCGGTTAAGCGCGTTATAGCGCTCGGGCCGGTTCAGGTGCAGGCGGGCGACGGGGCCGGCGCGGTCAAGCTGCAAGGTCTCGAAATCACCGGGCGGCATCGGCGGCCTTTCCCTGGATCATTTGAAGGCCCAGATCGGCCATGCACTCGACCACCTCGTCCTCGGACAGGCGGCCCTTCGGCTTGTACCAAAGGAACATCCAGGTCATGAGGCCGCCGATGCCCAGTGTGGCAAGGCTGGTGTCCTTCACCGAGAATTCGCCGGTCCGGACACCCTCCTGGATCACCTCGGTGACGATGGCATCGAATTCGGCCCGCAGGAGAGACTGGGCTTCCACGGACTCTTCCGGCAACTGCATCTCTTCGCGGAAATAGATGGCCAGCGACGCGCGGTTCTGAATCACGGACCGTGCGAAGTCGCGCAGGAACACCTGCATGCGTTGCGTGGGCGTCCCGCTGCGGGCCTTGAGGGCGCTGGCACACTCGAAGGCGCCGCACAGGCCGCGCCGGGCGACGGTGGCCAGAAGGTCGGCCTTGTTGCCGAAATGATTGTAGATGACGGGCTTATGGACACCCGCCAGTTGCGCGATGGCGTCCAGCGAGGTGCCCACATAGCCGTGCGACAGGAAGAGCGTGGTCGCCGCTTCGAGCACCCGGGCGCGCTTGAGGTCTTCGATCTCATCCTTGAGTGATCGCTGGGCCTGCCCAGCGATCGGATTGCTGTCATCGGTCATGTTACACGGGTCCTCTTGGAGCGGTCTGTCTCAGGCGATGGCGGCTTTCGGGGCCCGGCGCTCGAAGAAGGCGCTCGCGGCACGCTTGGCCTCCTCGCTTCGGCAGCATTCCGCATGGCGGTGGGCCTCCCGATCCAAGTGTTCGGCGAAGCTGAGATCGAACGTCTCCGCCAGATTGAGCTTGCCATAACGCAAGGACAGCGTCGTGCGGGACAGGAGGCGCCCCACGAGCGCGTCCACCGCGCCGGGAAGCTCGCCTGCCGGGTGAACCTCCCCCACCAGCCCGATGACCCGCGCCTGTTCGGCGTTGAGCGTCTTCGGATCGAGCATGAGCTGGCGCGCATGGGCCGGGCCGACGAGACGTGGCAGCAGCCAGGAAATGCCGAAATCGCCGGACACCCCCACATTCTGGAAGGCGGTGGCGAACTTGGCGTTCTCCGCTGCCAGCCGGAAATCGCAGGCACAGGCCACCGAAAGCCCGGCGCCGGCGCAGGCACCGTTGATGGCAGCGACGGTGATCTTATCGGTCGTATAGAGGAGTTCGCTGACACGCATGAAGCGCCGCAGGCGCGCCGTCTGCTGGTCCAGCGTGCCCGCTCCATTCACCGTCTCAAGCCCCGTGGAAATGTCGCCGCCGGAGCAGAAAGCCCGTCCGACACCGGTCACAACAATGACGCGGCAGTCAGGATCCCCCACGGCGGCCTCGGTCGCCGCCAGCAGGTCTTCCAGCAACTGGGCGTCCATGGCGTTCATCACGTCCGGCCGGTTCATCGCCAAGGTCGTGACGGCGCCCGCCACGGTCACGTTCACATAGGTCATGGGCATGGCGTCACTTCTCGAGTCTGGAAGACAGGGTCTGCTTGGGGATCACCAGCACCAGGACGCCCCCCAGCAACATCAGGGCCGCCAGCACATAGGTGCCGTTGTTGATGTCCCCAGTGAGGTCCTTGGCGAGGCTGGCGGCATAGGAACCGACAAAGCCGGAGGTGGAGCCGATGGACGTAATCAGCGCGATGCCGGCCGCCGCCGCGGTCCCGGAGAGGACAGAGGCCGGGAAGGTCCAGAACACCGGCGCATGGGCCATGACGCCGGCCGCCGACACCGACAGGAAGAAGAGCGCCACCGGGAGATGGTTCGCGGTGAGCGCGGCAAGGATGAAGCTCAGGCCCGCAATGAAGGAGGGGATGGCCGCATGCCAGCGCCGCTCATTCACCTTCCGGGAATGGACGGCATTGGCGATCATCGCCACGGCGGACACCAGCCACGGGATGGCGGACAGCAGGCCGATGTCGAACGCGCTCTTCACGCCGGCATTCTTGATGATGGTCGGCAGCCAAAAGGACAGTCCATAGATGCCGGTGCTGTAGCAGATCATGATGCCGGCCATCACCCAGACCCTGAAGTCTCCGATCACCGCCGAGAAATTGTGCCGCTTGTGGCGGTCATCGATCTGAAGATTGGAGAGGATCGTGGTCTTCTCGGCAGCGTTCAGCCACTTGGCGTCAGCCACGGAACTGTCCAGGTAGGTGAAGACGACCGTGCCCAGGATCACCGCCGGCAGACCTTCCAGCACCAGCATCCACTGCCAGCCGGCAAGGCCATTCACATTGTGGAAGTTGTCCATGAGGGCCCCCGAGATGGGACCGCCCACGATGAGGCTGATGGGAATGGCAACGATGAAGCCGGCCATCACCTTGGCCTGACGCTCTGCCGGGAACCAATAGCTGATGTAGAGCACGATGCCGGCAAAGAAGCCCGCCTCGCTTACCCCAAGCAGAAAGCGCAGGATGTAGAAGGTCATCTCCTTGCCGAGCCCGGTCCATGCGGCGATGGGGTCGACGAAGGCGATGGCAGCGGAAACGATGCCCCAGGTGACCATGATCCGGGAGATCCAGACCCGGGCTCCGATCTTGTGCAGGACGATGTTGCTGGGGATCTCGAAGGCCACATAGCCCACGAAAAAGATGCTCGCGCCGAAGGCGTAGACCGCATCGGAAAAACCGAGGTCCGCCAGCATCTGCAGCTTGGCGAATCCGATATTCACCCGATCAAGGTAAGCCACTGCATAGCATAGGAACAGCAACGGCACGAACCGCCATGTGATTTTCTTGTAAAGCGCTTCGTCATCGCCGCTCTCGTAGGCAAGAGTGGCGTGTTTATCCAATTGATTGATCGTCATCCTGTGTCCTCCCGGCATTTCTGTTTTTTGTATTTGTGTCGTCCCGCTAAATGCATGGCGCGTCGCAGCAACCGCGGCCCGCTCACGCGACCGCGTCCCCTCCGTCCGCCCTTGAAGGTGCCTCTGCTGAACGGCCGACGCAGGACTTTGATGCCCTTTCCGACGGCCGACGCAGGACTTTGATGCCCTTTCCGACGGCCGAAGATACTCGCTGGGAATTTATGATACCAATCAGTACTGACTGTCAATGCACGGAATTCCGCCCCCCACATCGGGTCGGGGGCTGGGTCAGTTGGCGGGGATCGGAAGGAGTCTTGAGGGGAGCGCCGGCCGCCTCAACAACCCGGATGTAGACACGTCACGAAACGCAACGTCTCGAGAGCGGAGCAGTTCGCCGATGTGCTCGGAGCGCCCGCAACCTTCGATCACCGCTTTCAAGACGGGCTGAAGGAGACCGTGGCTTTTAAGATGCTGGGCGCCATCATGCCCGCCCCCCTCGAACTTGATGCACCGAACGGGATTGCGGGCATTCTGCAGGATGAGTTCGGTATGGTGCGGAGCCTTGGTCCGCCCCGGCGGAGAAGGCGACTACGCACGAATTTACCTCACCAGGCGGGGCATATCACATGTTCAACGCCTGATTGAAAGTCCTGACCTGGGCCGGAAACGGGACCCCGGCACGCTGGAGGACCGTTCCCTCGCGCCCTCGTTCAGGAGGATGCCTGGCGGGGGCGCCCGGCGCGCGCGGCGTGGTGGTGGGCGAGGTGGAGCCTGTCGTCCAAGGTGGAACAGACCACGGCCAGGATGATGCCGATGCTGGCGCCCACCAGCGTGTCCAGCACCCGTTCCGGCGCCATGGCGCTGCCCGCCGCCCCCGGTGCGGCCAGGTAGCTCATCAGCAGGGCCATGGGCGTAACCAGGATCTGGCCGAGGGCATAATTGGCGCCGATGATGATTTCAGTGCTGATCTGCAACAGCACCAACAGCGCGATTACGGTCCAGACCGACGGCTCTGCCGCCAGAATGAGCCAGACCAGGCCCGCGCCGACCACCGTCCCCAGCATGCGTTGCAAGGCGCGGTTCATGCTGATGTGCAGGTGGGTGCCCTGCATCACGGCCACGGCGCCAAGAGCCGCCCAGGACGGATGGGCGGCACCGAGGGCATAGGCCGTCACCGCTGCAATGCCAGAGCCAAGGGCGATGCGCGCGGCGGCCACCAGGCGGTGATTGACTGGCCGAAGCGGCTCCACGGGAAACGGGGCCTCGGGCGTTGCGTGTTGGCGGAAGCCCTCGGTGGCGGTGCAGATGAGCCAGGCGAGCCCGCCCGCCAGCCCCGTGGCGGCGGCGCGCTCCAGGACCTCCTGCCAGGAGCCCACATGTCCCATGGCTGCGCCAGCCGCGAACACGAAGATGAGCGCCCCCGGCGGGCCATATTGCGCGGTGGTGGCGACGAAGAAGAAGAACCCGCATGCCAGCGCCAGGAGGCCAAGCTGAAGGGTGAACGGAGCGCCGAGGCATGCGGCCGACGACATGGCCGCCACCGCAAAGGTCAGCCAAAGCGCGCACATCAAGATCATGCGGCTGCGTCCCGCCGGCGGGGCGAAGCGGCCGAACAGGGCCGCCAACGTGCCAAGCGAAGCAAAGCCCACCAGATGCGGCCAGGGCGAGACGAGCGTGAGGGGAAGAGCGATCGCGGCCGCCAGGGAGGCCTGGACACCGGCCAGAGCGCCGTTGCGCAGCCAGGGCTGCGGCGCCAGGGCGAGGCTTTCGCGAACCTGATGCGGCTTCAGCAGATGTCGGGCGGCATCCACGCGCCGTGTGGCGTGAGGTGCTTCGGCGGCGGGGGAGGAGGGCACATGCTCGGAGCAGCTCACGATGCCACCTTTTCCGCCGGCTGTGCCTGGAGCGCCTGGAGACGCTGTTCGATGCGCGCGAAATGGTCGAGCATGCCCGAAATGTCGGTGTCCGACAGGTCTTCAAGCATGAGCGCTTCCGCCCGGATCAGTTCCCGACGGATCTCCGCCACCCGCACCGTCCCGGCCTCGGTGAGATAAACGAGGCGTGCCCGGCCGTCAGAGGCATCCACCCGCCGCTCGACAAGGCCTTGACGACAAAGGATGTCCAGCAGGCGCACCAGGCTCGACCCGTCAATCCCCACCAGAGCGGCCAATTCCTTCTGGGTGATGCCGCCGCCGGATTCCTGCAGATGGACGAGCGGGACCCAGGTGGCGTCGGACAAGCCCGCTTCAGCCAGATGGGCATCCAGCGCCCGCCGCCAGCGGCGGGCGAGAAGGGAGAAGCGCACGCCGAAGCGCGCGCGGGGTGAGGCAGCAGGTGAGCCGAGGGAGGATGTCATGGGGCATCCAAACCAGAAATTAATTTGCATTGCAATGCAAATTATATCGCCCAGCTTGGATGTGTCCCCAATACCCCTCAGGCGACGTGGCCGAGACGGCCCTCCGCTCCCTCGGATCGGATGCCGGCCGGGCGTTCCAGGCCATAATGCGCGCGCAGGGTCGTTCCTTCATAATCCTCTCGGAACAGCCCACGCTTGCGCAGGATCGGCACGACTTCGGCGGCGAAGACATCGAAGCCGCCGGTGTACCAGGGCGGCATCACGTTGAAGCCGTCGGCCGCGCCGGTCTCGAACCAGAGCTGAATGGCATCGGCCACCTGTTCCGGCGTCCCCACCTTCACCCAATGGCCGCGCGCGCCGGCGAGCCGCCGGATGAGCTGCCGCAAGGTGGGGCTCTCGCGCTCGATGATGTCCACCACCACCTTGAACCGGCTCGCGACGGAACTGTCGGGATCGATCAAATGGCGCGGAAACGGCGCGTCGAGATCATGCCCACGCAGATCCAGCCCGGTCATGGCCTTCAGCTGGGCCAGCGAGTAGGCAGGCTGGATCAAGGCGTCGAACTCGTCCGAAAGCCGCTGCGCCTCCTCTTCGGTCGAGCCGATGAAGGGGCTGATGCCGGGCAGGATGCGGATGGCCTGAGGCCCCCGCCCATGGGCCAAGGCGCGGGTCTTCACGTCGGAATAAAAGGCCCGGGCGCTCTCGACCGTCTGGTGCGCCGTGAAGATGGCTTCGGCATAACGGGCTGCAAACGCCCGTCCGTCGGTGGAGGAGCCGGCCTGCACATAGACCGGCCGCCCCTGCGGCGAGCGGGGAATGTTGAGCGGGCCGCGCACCGCGAAATGCGGGCCCTTGTGATCGATGGCGTGGATCTTCGTGGTATCGGCAAACACCCCGGATGCCTTGTCGATGACAAGGGCATCGTCCTCCCAGCTGTCCCAGAGGGCCGAGACCACATCCAGGAATTCTGTGGCCCGCGCATAGCGCTCGGCGTGGCTGGGATGGCCGTCCAGGCCGAAATTGGCCGCAGCGGCCGGGGCGGTGGTGGTGACGATGTTCCAGCCCGCGCGGCCATTGCTGATATGGTCGAGGGTGCCGAACAGGCGCGCCAGATTATAGGGCTCGTAATAGGTGGTGGACGCGGTCCCGATGAGGCCGATGCGCTTGGTCACCGCCGCGATGGCCGTCAGCCAGGTGATGGGCTCGAAGCGAAAGCGCGAGCCATAGCGCAGGTCATCGGACAAGGCCGGACCATCGGCGAAGAAGACAGCATCGAACTTGGCCGCTTCGGCCCGCTGGGCGAGGTCCTGGTAATAGGTGATGTCGAAAGCCCGTTGTGGGTCGGACTCCTTGTACCGCCAGCCGGCCTCATGATGCCCGCCCGGATAGAGGAAGAGATTGAGGGTGAGCTGGCGAGGCTGGTCGGTCATCACAAAGTCTCCGCGGTCTTCACGCCGCCCCGCCCGGGCTACTCTTGGCGGCCCGTCGGCGCCGGGGACACACCCTCTGCCTTCAGGGCTGGCTCGCCCTTCAGGCTTGGCATTGTCCCGCAACGGCGCGTGGCGTGTTCGGCGGCAACAGGAGAAACATGGCGCGCCAAAAACTATTTGTCTATCGAATTTATCGAATTAATATCTTGAGAGGGAGGGCGCACCACTGGTGCCGCCCGCCTGTGAAGCGAGAGAGGGCCAGTGAGCGCCAGTCATCTCGTTGCGATGCCACCCAGGACTTATTTAGGCAGGGCAATGCCATAGCGGGCTGAAATGGCCTTGAAGGCCGCCGCGGTCTGGGGGTCGATGGGAATACCGAGGTCGCTGCGTCGATCCGCCTCCCGCCACTCGCGATCCCCCGGCGCGAGCACCTCGCCGCCGTCACTGGCGCGGCTGGAGCGCAGGGTCGAGAGGTATCGAGTTATGCCCGCCGCATAGGCGTCGGCGTCCAGGAAGGCGTCGGGCTTCAGGGCGAGCACGAAGGCGCCCACGTTGCGCGGCGTGGCCATCTCCGGGCTCACCATGGGCGGAAGGTCGAAGCTCAGCCGGGCGCCGGACAGAAGCGAACTGAACAGCTCCACCAGTCCGGCAAGGCCCGCGCCCTTGAACCCGAAGACGCCGCCGAGCGGCGCCAGCATCTCCACCAGATGGGGATCCGTCGTGTTCTGGCCCTCCTCGTCGGAGGCCACGTCGGCCGGCAGAGGCAGATCGAGGCTGCGATAGAGCAGGACACGGTTGAACGGGATGGAACTGGTGGCCATGTCCAGGAGCCAGGGCCGAGCTCCGGGCACCGGCGCGGCTGCCGCGATGGGATTGGTGCCGTGGAAGCGCTCGGCGCCGTCATGAAGCCGCATGAGGGCGTCGGAATTGCAGAAGGCGAGGCCCACATAGCCCCGCTCCGCTGCGGCGAGGGCATAGGCCCCGGCCGCACCGAAGTGGGAGGAGTTGCGGATGGCCACCGCCCCGATGCCGAACCGGTCCGCCTTGCCGATGGCGTGGTCCATGGCGGCATAGGCGGCGCGGGCCCCGTGGGCGGCACCCGCATCCAGGGCCGCCACCGCGCCGCTGTCCCGCACAAATGCGAGGTTGGGCCGCCCCGACACCCGGCCACCCTCCAGAACCGCCACATAATGGGCCAAGAGGCGAATGCCGTGGCTGTCCACCCCCAGGCGAGACCCGTGCATCATGGCGCGGGTGGCGGCTTCGGCCGTTGCCTCGTCCGCCCCGGCCGCGCTTAAGGCCTGCAGGGCGAACGTGGCAAGCGCGGCCTCCGAAAGGCGGGCCGCGAACATGGGCTGGGGGGCGCTTTCCCGGGACGACATGGGAGGGCTCGCAGGTCATGCGGCCGCGCACCTTTTGCACGCGGCTTCTGTGCGCCAGCTAAAAGGCGGCCTCCTTCGCCGTCAACAAGGGGCCGGCCCGCTCACGGTAGAGCCGGGGAGGGGGTGCTCAGGCTCCACATGGCATCGAACATGGAGGCCTGGAAGGCGGCAAACTCGGCGCTGTCGATAATCATGCCGTAGCTTTCCCGCGCCGAAGAAATCAGCGCCACCTTGTGCCCATAGATGAAGCACGTCATCGCGAGGGTATGCTCGGCCGGGGCATAGCGCAGCTCGCGGCAGTGCTCCCGGCTGGAGGGCCAGATGGGCACGATGTCCCGCTCCGCCGAGCGGATCACATGCAGCCAGATGCCCCGGCGCGCGCGCTCGTTGAGATAGCGCTCCATCTCCTCCAGCCCCGGTTCGGCCATCAGCTCCTTCATGGATAAGGTGGCCCGCAGGACTTTGTGGCCGCTGTTCAGCGTGTCCCACAAGGTGGTGCGGATGCCCTCCGGACCGGGATGAAAGCGCACGTTCGGCTGGCCGCTCTCATGGTGATACATGGAGCGCAGCACCGGCATCACGTCCTCGATCATCTGGCGGCGCGCCTCGATGCGCTCCAGCAGCACGCCGGGATCCTGCGCCACCACGAAGCGCCTTTTGCCGTGGTCCACGAAGCGGATGAGGCCCTCGGCCTCCAGCTTGGCGAGGGCGTCATGGGCGGTGGTGCGGGCAAGGCCTGCCTTGGCGGCGACCTCCGTGACCGATGCGCCTCCAAGGCCAACGGCCGTGAGATAGAGCTTGTAGAGCGTCCCGGTGATGCCGATCCGGGCCAGCTTTTCTTCAATGTCGGTCGTCACGCCACATCCCCCAATGCGGGGAGAATGTCCGATCTTCCCCGCGCCGTCTATCGTCGGTTTTAGCCGATAGAAAAATATGGCGACGCCCAAATAGTGGGCGATAAATTGCTGCATTGCGTGAAAAAACGCCTCTGAATGCGCGATAACTGCTCAATTCAAAGCCTGAATCGAATTGACGGAATTTGCCGACAATAATAGCGTCTGGGTCACCCGGTCGCTGAGGTGCGCCGGGCCATCACGCAAAGGAGGTTGCCGATGGAAGCAGAAGCCAATGCGGGCGCACTGGCCGCCCAGCCTGCCGCGAGCAGGCCGGCGCGACGCTTCCCGCCCTTGTCCCGGCTCCTCGCCAACCGTTCGGTGCGCGCCGGGCTCGGCCTCGCTGCCTTCTTCGGCTTCTGGCAGGCGGTGTGCGGGCTGGGGCTGGTGGACGGCTTCCTTCTGCCCTCGCCGGTGGCCGTGGCGCAGGCCCTGTGGGAGATGGCGATGGATGGCTCGCTTTGGGTCCACCTGGCGGCCAGCCTCCAGCGCGTGGCGGTGGGCTTCTTCCTCGCCTGCATTGTCGGCCTCGCCCTTGGCCTCATCTGCGGCTGGTGGCGGCCGGTGTCGGACTTCGTGCGCCCGGTCATCGAGGCGCTCCGCCCCATCCCGCCGCTCGCCTGGATCCCCATCACCATTCTGTGGTTCGGCCTCGGCGACGCGGCGTCCTACTTCCTGGTGTTCCTGGGCGCCGTCTTCCCGGCCTTCGTCGCCACCTATACGGCGGTGCGCGGGCTCGACCGCAACCAGATGAATGCCGCCCTCTGCCTCGGCGCCAAGCCCTGGCAATTGTTCTGGGACGTGCTGATCCCCGCCTCGTTGCCCATCATCCTGCCGGGCCTTCGCATCGCGCTCGGCGTCGGCTGGATGTGCGTGGTCACCGCCGAGCTGATCGCCGCCCAGACGGGCCTTGGCTACCTGATCCAGCAGTCCCGCATGCTGTTCCAGATCAACAATGTGGTGGCCGGCATGGTCACGATTGGCCTCGTGGGCTTCGCCATGTCCGTCATTCTCGAACGGATCGAGCGGCGTGTGAACGCCTGGGCTCCCTCCGAGCGCAATTGAGGAGAACGCCATGGTCGCCCTCGCTCGCCTGCCCGCCGACGTCTCCTCCCTCGCACCTCAGCCCGCGCCGGCCGATATCCAGATCGACATCCGCAATGTGGGAAAGGTCTATGGCGGCACCGCCTCCGACCATGCGGTGGTCGCGCTTGACGGTGTAAACCTGCGCATCCGGCGCGGCGAATTCATCTCGCTGCTCGGCCCCTCCGGCTGCGGCAAGTCCACACTGCTTGGCATCATCGCCGGCTTCCAGTCGGCCAGCAGCGGGCAATTGCTCCAGGATGGCCGGCCCATCACCCGCCCCGGCCCCTCGCGCACGGTGGTGTTCCAGGACTATGCCCTGTTCGGCTGGATGACGGTGCAGCAGAACGTGGAATTCGGCCTGAAGGCCAAGGGCATGCCGAAGGCTCAGCGGGCCGAGATCGCCCGCGCCCTCATCGCCATGGTGCGGCTGAACGGCTTCGAGGACAAATATCCCCACCAGATGTCCGGTGGCATGAAGCAGCGCGCCGCCATCGCCCGGGCGCTGGCCCCCGATCCGGACATCCTGCTCATGGACGAGCCGTTCGGCGCGCTCGATGCCCAGACCCGCGTGCTGTTGCAGGAGGAGATCGCCCGCATCTCCTCCGAGGCCGGCAAGACGGTGATTTTCGTGACCCACGGCATCGATGAGGCGGTCTTCCTGGCCGACCGCGTGGTGGTGATGAGCCCGCGCCCGGGCCGGGTGCGCGAGGAGGTGCTGGTGCCGCTCCCGCGGCCGCGGACGGCCGAGATGCGGTCCGACCCATGGTTCGTCTCCACGGTCAATGACCTGTGGGAGACGCTCAAGCCGGAATGGCAGAAAGGGGAATAGACCGTGACCTCAGGAATTTCGCGCCGCCGCTTCGGCCAGCTCGCCGCTGGCCTTGCCGCCTCCCTCCCGCTGGCGATGCCCTCGGTTCTGCGCGCCCAGGAGGGCGATGTGGTCCGCATGTGCTGGTTCAACACGACCACCGTGTCGGCCCAGATCGCCCATGTCCTGATGCGCACGGACATTGCGGCCCGCAACGGCCTGAAGATGGAGATGATCCAGCTGGCCGCCTCTCCCGCCATCACCGAGGCCCTGGTCTCGGGTGCCGGCGATGTGGGCACGCTCTCGGACTTTGCCGCCGTGACCACCATGGCCATCGGCGCTCCGGTGACCACGGTTGCCTCGCAGGCCCGCTTCCGCTCGGCGGTGCTGGCCACCAAGAAGTCGGGCATCACGAGCCTTGCGGACCTCAAGGGCAAGCAGGTCTACGGCACCTTTGGCATCACCGCCTTCCAGAATGCCCAGGACGCGGTGCTCAAAGCCGGCCTCGTGCCCGGCAAGGACGTGACCTTCGTCAATGTGGGGCCGGCCGAACTGGCGGACGCGGTGGGTGCCCAGCGCATCGACGCCTTCTTCTCCTATGATCCGTTCGTCAGCTATTTCGAAAGCACCGGCGCCGCGCAGGTCATCTCGCAGAACGTGACGCCGGTCATCGTGCTCGCCGCCAACAACCGCTTCCTCCAGCAGAAGCCGGATGTGCTGAAGCGCCTGCTCATCGCCAATTCCGAGGCGCTGTTCTTCGCCGCACAGAACAATGACCTGGTGAATGGCTGGTTCCGCACCTTGGAGCCCGCCAAGAACATCCCCGAGCCGGTGCTTCAGAAGGCGTCCAGCTACGACCCGGCCTGGAGCGCCAAGTCCTTCTCCGACATCCGCGCCACCCTCTCGCCCGAGCAGATCGCGCAAATGGAGGCGCTGGCCAAGTGGGGCGTGGACGCCAAGCTCCTGCCCCGCCTGCCCGACGTGCCGAAATTCATCAACACCGCCATCGCAACGGCTGCGGACAAGGAAGCGGCGGCGCTGAATTTCGACGTCAAGAGCGTGAAGATCCTGCGCGCCTGACCGGCGCGCCATCCTCCCCCGACCAGCGGCGCGTTCCGGCGCGCCGCCCCAGCCGCGCCGCCGCCCGGCGGTCGCGCAGCAGGACCATCATGACCAGCATTCCGGCACATGCCGACGGGGCGCTTTTGGAGAGGCCCTCAGCCGTCCCAGAACCCGCCGGTGCGGCGTGGGGCCTCGCCCCCGAAACCGGCCCGCAGAGCGCCACCCGGCATTTCGATTTTTCCATCCTGCCGCCGGAGGCGCGCTATCGTTTGCTCGCCTCCACCATCATGCCCCGCCCCGTGGCCTGGGTGGTCACCTGCAGCGCGGATGGCGCGGTGAATGCCGCGCCCTATTCCTTCTTCAACCTGTTCGGTGCCGACCGGCCGGTGGTGGCGCTGGGCATCCTGGCTCGTCCGGGGCAGCCCAAGGATACGGCGGCCAACATTTCCGCAACCGGCGAATTCGTCGTGAACCTGGTGCCCTACGCGCTGGTGGAGGCCATGAACGCCACCTGCGTGGAAGCTCCGCCGGAGGTGGACGAGACGGTTCTGGCCGGCCTTGCCACGGTGCCGAGCCTCGCCATACGCCCGCCGCGGATCGCCGCCTCGCCCGTGGCGCTGGAATGCCGGCTGCTGCACATGCTGGAGACGGGGCCAGGGCAATGGCTGGCGGTGGGCGAGGTGCTCCATGCGCACTATGTCCAATCCGTCCTCACCGGCGATCCCGAGCGCCCCCGCGTGGATGCCGGCGCCCTCGATCTGGTGGGGCGCATGCACGGCCCCTCCGCCTATGCCCGCACGCGGGATCTCTTCGACCTGCCGCGTCCGCTCTGGCCCGTTCCGGGCGGCGAAAGCCAGGCACAACCCAAGGGATGAAGTCCATGTCCAAGGTCAAGGTCGCCGCGGTCCAGGCCGCAACCATTCCCTTTGACGGTCCCGCCGCCACCGCTCGCACGGTGGCGCTGATCGCCGAGGCCGCAGCCACCGGCGCCAAGATCGCCGTGTTCCCGGAAGCCTTCATCGGCGGCTATCCCAAGGGCCTCGACTTCGGCTGCAGCATCGGCCGCCGCACGGGGGAGGGGCGGGCGGACTTTGCCCGCTATGTGCGCGGCGCCATCACCGTGCCCGGTCCTGAGGTGGATCAGTTGGTGGCGGCTTGTGCCGCCCACGACATTCATGCGGTGGTCGGCGTAATGGAGCGGGATGGCGGCACGCTTTATTGCACGGCGCTCTATCTCGGCCCGCAGGGCCTTCTGGGCAAGCATCGCAAGGTGATGCCCACCGGCTCCGAGCGTCTGGTGTGGGGTTTTGGTGATGGCTCGACCCTCACCGTGGTGGACACCCCCTATGGCCGTATGGGCGGCGCCATCTGCTGGGAGCACTACATGCCCCTGATGCGCGCGGCCTATTATGCCAAGGGCGTCCAGATCTGGGCCGCGCCCACCGCGGATGACCGCGAGAGCTGGATCTCCACCATGCGCCATGTGGCCATGGAGGGCCGCTGCTTCGTCATCGGCGCCTGCCAGGTGATGCGCCGCTCCGACTTCCCGGACGATTATGCCAGCCGCATCGAGGCCGCGCCCGACGAATGGATGATGCATGGCCGCTCGATAATTGTCGGTCCCTTGGGCGAGATCCTCGCGGGGCCGCTTGTGGACGAGGAAGGCATCCTCACCGCCGAGATCGACCTCGACCACATTCTGGGCGCCAAGCTCGATTTCGATCCGGTCGGCCATTACGCCCGGCCCGACCTGTTCAGCCTCCATGTGGACGAGACGCCTCAGGTGCCCGTCGTCGCCCGCAACCACGCGCCCGCGACGGCCTGATCCGCATCTCCGCCCGGCGGAAACCTGCCGGGCGGAGATGCGCGGGGGGGAGAGGGGGCGACGCGCTCAGGGGGCGACGCGCTCCGAGTGCGCCCGAAAATACTATACCCTTTCAAGCATAGCCGTATCGGGAGTACGTGTATCTGAAAGGACTACAGCGCAGCTTTCCGGCGCCGCAATACTCCGTTCCGCGCATGAAGAAATACCCGAAAGGAATTCGAATAATACGAACCAAGGTGTGTCCTGGACGTTGATAAGTCGAGGCAGGAGGGTCAGGCACCCTTCGTGCCGGCGCTAAGACAAATGCCAGCGAACAGGAGCGACCCTTGGGAGACGATACCATCCGCGACATTTTCGCTGTCGGGCTGCGCAATGCGCATGCCGTCGAGACCGAAGCTTTGTCCATCATGAACCGCCAGCTGGATCGGCTGGAGAGCTACCCCGATCTGGCCGCTCGCTTGCGCACACATGTCTCGGAGACCGAGGTGCAGGCGCGCCGGCTTCAGGACATTCTGGAGGGGCTTGGAGAAAGCCAGTCCACGCTGAAGGACACAGCTGCCTCCTTCATGGGCAATATGGCGGCGCTCGGCCACACCATGGCCGACGACGAGATCCTGAAGAACGCCTTCGCGGATTTCGCCTTCGAGAATTATGAAATCGCGGCCTACCGCTCCCTCATCACCATCGCCGAGACCGGCGGCTTTGCGGCGGCGGTGCCGTTGCTGCAGCAGAGCCTTGCGGAAGAAGAGGAAATGGCGGCCTGGCTGGAGCAGCATCTGCCCGAGGTCACCCGCCAATATCTGGCTCTGGAAGCAGCCGGCCTAAAGGCCAACCGATAAAGCCCAAGCCCATGGCGCCCTCCCGCGCCATGGGCTCCTCCCAAGCTTTGGGGCCTGGGCGGTCAGGTTGAAATCCCATCGAGACGCGTGCTCGCTGGGCGCCCTACGCCACCTCGAGAATGCGAGCCTCCGACCCGGCAACCGCGTCCATCCCCTCCGGCGGCTCGCCGCTTTGCCTTTGCCAGAGGCGCGGCGAGAGGCCAACGAGGCGCGTGAAGGTGCGCGTGAAATGGCTCTGATCTGAAAACCCGCACAGACCCGCGATCTCCGCCAGCGGAAGATCCGTGCCCCGGATCAGGGACTTGGCGCGGGCCAACCGACGCCCGGTCAAGAAATGGTGCGGTCCCTCCCCCAGGGTCTGCCGAAACGCCCGAGTGAAGTGGCTACGCGAGAGGCGGCAGGCGCTCGCCAGGTCGGCGATGCTGATGCCCTCCGCAAGGCGCTCTTCGATCAACTCCCGCGCGCGGCGCTCCTGCCAGGGAGCAAGGCCGCCGGTGGCTGCATCGCGCTTGCGAATTCCCGCATAGCGATGGGCAAAGTGGGCGAGCAGTCCGAGGCTGATCTGGTCCGTCACCAGACGGTCGGTGGAGGCCGCATAAGGCGCGCAAGCGATCAGCAGATTGGTCAGGTGACTCATAACCGGATCAGACGATTCACGCTCCACCACCACCTGCTCGAACCGGGAATGGCCCTGGGCATCGGCAAAGCCATCGAGCATGGTGCGGGTCACATAGAGTTGCATTGCATCAATGGGACCTTGGACCGTTGTCTGCGCGGACTGCGTGAGGTCGAGGACAGTGACGGCCCCGGCGGGGCAGGGCCCCTCAAAGGCCCGACGGCCGGCTAGAGTGCGGGTGTAGAGCGCCAAGGGCCGTCTCAGGCATATAATGCTAAACCCGTCCTCGTGGGGCGTTGGCTTAAAGGGATCGCGATGGATGTGGGGGCACGTCACATGGGTGGCTGCAAGAACCAGACGTCCATCTCGCTCGCTCTCCCAGATGAGCCGGCTCAAAGGGAGGGCACATTTTTGCGCAAAGCGATCACCGTAAAACCGGGCGTCGGCAAAAGTGTTTTCTGCATTCATCCGCGAAAGCCCCGTCGTTCCGGTCCGCATTGGGCAAAAAGCTGTCAAAACCGAAGTGGCACCTCATGTTTTGGAAGAGTTTCATGGAGATGGTGGGAAGGTAAAAACAAACCCAACCACCCCTTCAACGATGTCTGTTCAGTCATGATGGACGCGGACCCGGCGCGGGCGGAATCAATTTTTGTCAATTGTGAACCGGCGTGCGACCATGTCCCGGCAGCCAAGCTTCGGCGGGCCTGATGCGGAGGCGCGCATGATCCATCAGGCAGGGAAACCATCGGCCGAGCGGCCGTCCGCCGACGCCCTCACATTCGGTCCGTTCGAGCTGAAGATGGGGCAGCGGCTCCTCTTGCGGGACGGCCAGCCGGTGGGTGTGGGTGATCGGGCCCTCGACCTTCTCATCGCACTGGCAGATGCGGATGGGGCGGTTCTCGACAAGCGCTACCTGATCGCCACGGTCTGGAACGGCATGGCGGTCAGCGAAGGCAATCTGCGCACCCAGATCGGGCTTTTGCGCAAATGGCTGGGCGAGACCCAGACCGGCCCCAGGTACATCGCCAATGTTGCCGGGCAGGGCTACAGCTTCGTCGCCCCCGTCAAGCGCATCGCTGCGCCACCACCTCGGCTGGGGACCCCGGCTGTCGCACTTTCCAAGCCACCGCCCGTCTCGGATCACGGCGTCTTCGGCCGCGCCGACGCGGTAAAGACGGTGCTGGAGGCGCTGCAGACCGAGCGGGTTGTCGCGCTGGTCGGCAGCGGAGGCATTGGCAAGACGACGGTGGCGAAGGCCGTGGTTCAATCCGCCGTCGCCGCATTTCCCGACGGTATAGCCTGGATCGACCTTGCCTATGTGGGCGACCCCTTGCTGGTGCCCCGCGCCATCGCTACGGCGCTCGGTTCCGGTGGCAATGCAGGCGATCCGGTCCCCTCCATTCTCATGAGTCTTCGGGACCGGCGTGCCCTGCTGGTTCTGGATTGCTGCGAGCGGGTGCTTGATGGGGCCGCGCGCATGGCCGAGCGCATCACCGAGGCCTTGCCCGGCATCACCATTCTGGCCACCAGCCGCGAGCGGTTGCGCACCCGGCGGGAATGCGTGGTGCGGCTTGCGCCCCTGCCGACACCGGCGGATGGCGCGGACCTCTCCCTGGACGCAGCCGCGGACTCTCCGGCGGTCCAGCTGTTCCTGGCCCGCGCCCATTCTGCGGGCGCTCCTCTGGTGCTTGGGCCCGACAATGCGCGGGTGATCGCCGATCTGTGCCGACGCCTTGACGGCATTCCGCTCGCGCTCGAACTGGCGGCCTCCCAGATGCTCGCCTTCTCCCCGGCTGATCTCCTCGCGCTGATCGACCATGGAGAGGAAGGATGGGGACTGGGACCGCGCACGGCCGAGCCGCGACACCTCACCATGCGGGCGACACTGGACTGGAGCCACGACCTCTTGGCGGAGGAGGACCGGACGGTGTTCCGCCGGCTCGCCATCTTCGAGGGCGGGGTCGCCTTGCCCGCCGCCATGGACATGGTGGCCTTCGCGGACCTGCCACGTGAAGCGGTGGCGCGCGCCCTGTCATCCCTGGTGGAGAAGTCCCTCGTTAGCCTCGAGACCGGCCGTGGCCATGCCCTCTATCGCATGGCCGACACGACCCGCCATTACGCGCTCCTGCAGTTGGCCGCGCATGATGAACACAGCATTGTGGCCGCCCGGCACGCCGCGGACCTGATGCGTCGCCTCGCCGGCGCGGGGATCGAGGGCGCGCCGGAGGAGGCGGCCGCCTGGTTCGGGCCGCAATATCCCAACCTCGACAATCTTCGCGCGGCCTTGCGCTGGACCCTTTCCGAAGAAGCGCACGCGCCCCTAGCGGTTGAACTGGCGCAGGCGGCCGCGCCCGTCTTCATGCAATTGTCCCTGCTCCAGGATTGCGAAGATTGGTGCACCCGCATTCAGCCGCTCGCCGCGCGAGGCGTCGGCCCGCAGGCCCGGCTCGCGGAGATGCGCCTGCTCGCCTATCAGGGCGCCGCCATGCTGGGCACGCGGGGGCCGGTGGACGCGAGCCTCCACGCTTTGATCCGGGCGCGGACGCTCGCAGAGGGGGCAAGCGCCGGGGGCTATCTCTTTCTCGTCTTGTCAGCCCTGTTCTGGTTCTGGATCTATCGCGGCGACATCAATCAGGCCATTGCCTGCGCGGAGCTGATGCGGTGGGGCGATCACGAGGCTCCCGACACCGGCGGGTGGCAAGTGGCAGACCAGTCCATCGCCATCGCCTCCACCTTGCATGGGGACCAGACACAGGCGGAGCGACATCTGAAAAAGGTGTTGTCCGCGGAAGCACGGCTCCGCTTGGGCCGCTACATGCGCATTGGCAGCTGCCCCGGCAGCTTCTCGAACGTCTTTCTCATGCAATGCTATTGGCTCCAGGGACGGTTCTCTGAGGCCCACGCGCTGTTCGACCTGAGCGCGCCGGAACTGCGGGCGCCGGAGCACGGCCTTTATTATTGCTGGGCCCTGAACGAGGTGATGATCCCGCTCCTCTGCTTCCAGGGACGCCTGGAGGAGGCGGCGGAGCAGGCTCGGGAACTCCAACGTGCGGCCGATCTGTTGGGCCTCTCCGCCCGGCGCAAGGCCGCCGCCTGCATCAGTCTGGCCATCGCCGTCCTCGGCGGCAGCGGTGACCCGCGCGCCTTCGCGCGCATGCTGGACGGCCTGCGCCAGGACCACTTGATGCTGCAGCTGCCCTGGTTCGAGACGGTGTTGGCGGAGGCCTTGGGCCGGAACGGGGATGCGGCGGATGGCATCCCACGGATCGATGCGGCCATCGCCGACTGCAATCGCACCGGCAACGGCTGGTGGTTGCCGGAGCTGCATCGCGTGCGCGGTCAGCTGTACCTCTGCCGTTCCGACCGCCAGCTGCGCCAGCAAGGCCTCCACGACCTGGATCGGGCCTACGGGCTGGCCGGGGGCCAGGGGGCCCTGGCCCTCCAGGCGTCCGCCTTGGGTGCCCTGGCGCAGGCACCGGAGACCCACGGGGAATTCCTCGCGCTCCGGCAGGAAGAACTGCTGCACCGCATCGCATGCATTCCCGCGGCGGATGACCGGCGTTGGCTCTCGGGGTGCATCCGCGTCGGCTCGGGTGGAACAGCGGCCTGAACCGCCGCCTCAGAGGCGCGCGCCGGACAAGGCGAGGAAATGGCGCACTTTTGGACCGCCCTCCGACCGGTCGAAGGCGCGGGCGGCCTCCTGCACATCCGCATCGGCGTGGGAGACCCGGCGATGCTGGCGCAGATGCTCGGCCCAGGATTCCACCAGGAACCATTCCACGATGGTTTCGGGATCGGCTGCATCCTCGGTGACACCCCAGGCATAGGCGCCATCGCGCCTGCGGGCGGCCGACAGGCGGTGCAGCGCGCGCAAGAAGGCGTGACGGTCTTCCGGCCGGATCCGGTATTCGATCAGGATGAGCACCGGCCCCCGGTCGTTCGCCACCGGCTCCGCCAGTGCGGGCTCGGGCCAGTGGAGCGAGGGGGTGAGGTCCGCTTCCCCTTTCGGCAGCGCGACCCGATGCAGGACGACGCCCACGATGGCCAGACCCACGGCGGCGAGGCCGAGCGCCACCTGCAGGCCCGTGACCTGCGCCACCAGACCCCAGCCCAGGCTGCCGCCGGCCATGGCGCCATTGAACACCGTAAGATAGATGGCCAGCGCCCGGCCACGCACCCAGTTGGGCAGGATGGCCTGCGCGGTGGCGTTCAACGTCGTCAGGGCGATAATCCATGCACCGCCCATCACCAGCAGAATGGGCACCGCCAGCCACTGGGGCGGCGCGAGTGCGAGGCTCGCGCTGGCGGCCGCCGTGAGGAGGGAGGCGGCCAGCACCAGCCCGTCCGCGCTGAGCCGATCGCGCAGGCGCGGCAGAACCAGCGCGCCGCCGATAGCGCCCGCCCCCACCGAGCCGAGCAGCAGGCCGTAGAAGGCCGCATCCCCCTTCAGCAATTCACGGGCAACCAGCGGCAGGAGGGCCCAGACGGCACTTGCGAAAGCGAAGAAGAAAAATGCCCGCAGCCGCACCACATGCAACTCGCGGCTTGAACGGGCATAGCGCAGGCCCGCCCGGAAGGCGCCGGTGAAGCGCTCATCCAGCGCGTCCTCGGCACTGGCCGGCCGACGCCACCAGCACAGGGCGAGAATGACGACTATGTAGCTGGCGACATCGACGCCATAGGTGGCGGCGGCGCCGAACACGGCCAGCAGAACGCCCCCTGCCGCCGGCCCGATGGCGCGGGCAATGTTGATGCCAAGGGAATTGAGCGCAACGGCGCTCTTCAATTCGCTTCGGGGCACCAGTTCGGGCACGATGGACTGCCAGCTGGGCGCGGTGAGCGCCGCCCCGACGCCGCCGAGGAAGGTCAGGGCAATCAGGGAAGATATGGTCATCAGTCCGGTGTAGGCCAGCACCAGCAGGGTTCCGCTGACGCAGGCGAGCCCGAACTGGATGGCAATCAGCAGGCGCCGGCGGTCCAGAATGTCGGACAGCACCCCGGCCGGCATGGCCAGGATGAAGACGGGGAGCAGGGCGGCCGCCTGCACGGCGGCGACCGCCGCGGGCGAGGCCGACATGTCCGTGACAAGCCATGCGCTCGCCACATCGCGCATGAAGCTGCCCACATTGCCGAGGACGGTGGCGATCCAAAGCACCGCAAAGACGCGGCGGCGCAGGGGTGCGAACGCACTCCCCGTCGGGGCTGGAGCCGGATCCGTCATGGGGCGCCCTCCTATCGGCTCGTTTAGACGGCCCAGCAAGCGCACCCGAGCGCGCCGAAAAAGCCCCTGAGGTCGCCCACCGGAAGCGATGATGTCCAGGCCCCGGCATGGGCGTGGCCGTGCACGCCGCAGGGGCTGGCGCAGCCGCAGGCGGCCGCGAAGCGATAGGCCCCCTCGCGCTTTTCAGGCCGGGCTTGATAGCCCCCGAAAGTGCGCACGGGAGACCAATCGGGCATGGCGGGGGGAAGGGGAGGGGCGAGCGGCCCGAAGTCGCCCGCGCCATGGACCGGAACCCCGCCGAGCAAAGTCAGGACGGAGGTGATGTCCTGGATGGCATCTTCCGGGACGCTGAAATAATCATCCGACAGCACCACCAGATCCGCCAGCTGGCCCACCTTCACCTGCCCCTTCTTGCCGGGCTCGCTGGAGAACCAGGTATTGGCCTCCGTCCAGAGGCGCAACGCCGCCTCGCGATCGAGCCGGTTGGACGGCGGGTAGAGGGCAAGGCCGCCCAACGTGCGCCCGGTCACCAGCCAGGAGAGCGACACCCAGGGATTGTAGGAGGCGACACGGGTGGCATCCGTGCCCGCGCCCACCGGCAGGCCCGCCTCCAGCATGCGGCGGATGGGCGGGGTGTGCTCCGCCGCGCGGGCGCCGTAGCGATCCACGAAATATTCGCCCTGATAGGCCATGCGGTGCTGCACGGCGATGCCGCCGCCCAGCGCCGCGATGCGGTCGATGTTGCGGTCGGTGATGGTTTCCGCGTGATCGAAGAACCAGTTGAGGCCCGCGAGGGGCACGTCGCGATTGACGGCCTCGAACACGTCCAGCGCCCGGGAGATGGTCTCGTCATAGGTCGCGTGCAGGCGGAAGGGCCAGCGGTTCTCGGCGAGCAGCCGCACCACCGGCTCCAACTCGCCTTCCATGGCAGCGGGCAGGTCCGGCCGCTCCACCTGGAAATCCTCGAAGTCGGCGGCCGAATAGACCAGCATCTCGCCCGCGCCGTTGTGGCGATAGACATCGTCGCCCTGGCCGGGCGTCACGGTCTTGGACCAGCCGGCAAAGTCCGCCAGTTCCGCCTTGGGCTTCTGGGTGAAGAGATTGTAGGCGATACGGACGGTGAGGTGACCCTCCCGGTGCAGTTCCTCGATGATAGCATAGTCATCGGGATAGTTTTGGAAGCCGCCCCCCGCATCGATCACCGACGTCACGCCCAGGCGGTTCACCTCGCGCATGAAATGGCGGGTGGAGTTCTTCTGATAATCGGGCGGCAGTTTCGGCCCGCGGGCGAGCGTCGCATAGAGAATGGTGGCGTTGGGCTTGGCGAGGAGCAGGCCGGTGGGATTGCCGGCGGCATCGCGCATGATCTCGCCGCCGGGCGGGTTGGGCGTGTCCTTCGTATAGCCCACCACCCGCAAGGCCGCGGCATTCAGGAGCGCCCGGTCATAAAGGTGAAGGATGAAGACCGGCGTGTCGGGCGCCACGGCGTTCAGTTCGTCGATGGTGGGAAGGCGCTTCTCGGCGAACTGATGCTCGGTGAACCCGCCCACCACGCGCACCCATTGGGGCGGTGGGGTCACTGCCACCTGGCGCTTGAGCATTTCCATGCCGTCGGCAAGCGAGCGCACCCCGTCCCACCGCAACTCCATATTATAGTTCAACCCGCCGCGAATGATGTGCATGTGGCTATCGATAAGGCCCGGAATGATCCGGCGGCCGCCCGCATCGATCACCTGCGTATGGGCATCGGCGAACCGCATGGCGTCTTGCGCCGGCCCGGCGAAGCGGATCCGGCCGTCGGAAACGGCCACGGCTTCCACCTCGGGATTTGTGCGGTCGAGGGTGGTGATCTTCCCGTTGATGAGAATGAGGTCGGCCGTGGCGCTCATGGACCATCCTTCCGCAGTGTCTTCGATCAGGGTTCAGGACGCCGGAGGCAATGGGCCGTCCGGCGCCTTGGCATCGGTGCGATCCGCGCGGCCCGGCAATTGGCCCAGCACGTGGCGGGAGCAATCCGCCAGACCGATGGCGGTGCGCAGGCTGTCACCGTTCAGCAGGTGTCGCGCGACCGGGATGATCTGCTCGCCCACCAATATGCCGAACAGGCCCAGGAGCGCCACGACAGGGGGCGCCGGGGACCGCACATGCAAAAGAGAATAGATCACCCCCACCAGCAAGCCGGCCCCGAGCGATGCAAGATAAAGCTTCATGGCGTCACGTCCCGCCAGAGCGCCGCCGAATGCCCCTGGGACGCCCGGCGGCCGCTGCGTCAGGCCTTGATGAAGGCCAGGAGGTCGGCGTTGATCACATCGGGATTGGTGGTGCACATGCCGTGGGGATAGCCCTCATACACCTTGAGCGTGCCGTGCTTGAGCAGCTTGGCCGAGAGAAGGGCGCTGTCGGCGATCGGAACGATCTGATCGTCGTCGCCATGCATCACCAGGGTGGGCACGTCGCAGGCCTTCAGGTCCTCGGTGAAGTCGGTCTCGGAGAAGGCCTTGATGCCGTCGTAATGGGCCTTGGCTCCGCCCATCATGCCCTGCCGCCACCAGTTCCAGATGGCGCCCTGGGACACCGTCGCGCCGGGCCGGTTGAAGCCGAAGAAGGGACCGGTGGGCACGTCCAGAAAGAACTGGGCGCGGTTCGCGGCAAGGGCGCTGCGAAAGCCGTCGAACACTTCCATGGGCAGGCCGCCGGGATTGGCTTCAGTCTTCAGCATGATCGGCGGCACCGCGCCGATCAGGACCAGCTTGGCCACCCGGCCCTGGCCATGTTTCACCGTGTAATGCAGCGCCTCGCCGCCGCCGGTGGAATGGCCGATGTGGACAGCATTGCGCAGGTCCAGAAGCTCGGTCACGGCAGCCGCGTCGGCGGCGTAATGGTCCATGTCGTGGCCGTCGCTGACCTGCGAGGAGCGGCCATGGCCGCGCCGGTCATGGGCCACCACACGGAAGCCGTGGTTCACGAAAAACATAACCTGCGCGTCCCAGTCATCCGCCGAGAGCGGCCAGCCATGGTGGAACATGATGGGCTGGGCGTCCTTGGGACCCCAGTCCTTGAAGAAGATGTCGACGCCGTCCTTTGTGGTCACGGTGGGCATGGGGAACTCCATCTTCAAGCAGGGAGGGAAAGGCGAGGGGGGAGCGTCCGGCCGTCGTCCATGCCGTGCGCGCCGGCGCATGGCCGAGGCAGAAAGGCGCAGACGCCGCCGGAACGCCCCTAAGAGGGGTCAGTGGCCTTCGGAAACGCCAAACATGGTCTTGGCGTAGATGATGCCGAGCCCGTAAGCGCCGCCATAAGTCTTGGCGATGCCGGTGGTCAGATCGTAAGTCTCTCCCCTCGCCCAATCGCGCTGCAGTTCCAGCAGGTATTGGAGAGAGGTCATGGGGCGGGCGCCGGCCTGGACCATGCGGTCCATGGCCCGGTCATGGGCCTCGTCCGACACGTCGCCGCAGGCATCGGCGATCACATAGACCTCGAAGCCCTGGTCGATGGCCGAGAGGGCCGGGCCAACGATGCAAACGCCGGTCCAAAGGCCCGACAGAACCACGCGGCCCCGGCCGATGCGATTGATCTCGGCGATGACGGCAGCATCCTCCCAGGTGTTCATGGAGGTGCGGTCGAGCAGGGCCTGTCCGGGGAAGGCCTCCGTGATTGCGGAGAACATGGGGCCGGAGAAGCTCTTCTCGGCAACCGTGGTCAGAATGGTCGGGACCTTGAAGCCGGCCGCGGCGCGGGCCACGAGCGCGGCGTTGTTGCGCAGGTTCACCGCGTCGATGGACTTGGTCGCGAACGACATCTGCGACTGGAAGTCGATCATGATGAGCAGATGGTTGTCGGGGGCGATCAAGGACTTGCCTGGCGTGGCGGTGGCGGTGGGCATGGGGTCCTCCGGCTGCGTCAATGACGCGCGGACCATGCCGGTGTTGCTGGCGCCGTTCTTGTCGCATTGCGCGACACTTTGCCCATTTGTGCCGCGATCTGCGGCGGATGGGCGAAGGAGCCAGGTCCCGCGCGGCGCCATCATATTCTTTTTGTCGATAGATTTAATCATCAAACCATTGACAGCGCACGGGCACGCTGCAATCGTCCGGGGAGAGGTGCTGGCCTAGTGACGGGCCGCCCGATGCTCATCGGAACGGAAGCGCAGCCAGATGACCAAGATCGCTCCGCAGCGGCGGGCCTGTAGGAAGGGCAGTGCAGCCCGGCGCTGACCGCCGCGCACTGCCCACCCCCTCAGCTTTCTCAGGTTTGCGATCAGCGCCGGTGCTCCCGGCGGAGGAGACTTCATGTCCATTTCGTTTGTTCAACCCGCTTCCAAGGGCAGCGAGCCCCTGCGGATCGTCGGTTTCTCCGGCAACACGCACCGTCCCTCCCGCACCCGCGCGCTGGTGGAAACGGTGGGCTCTGCCTTGGCAAACCTTCGGCCCCATCGGTTGGAGATCTATGACCTGGTGGATGCCGGCCCCGGGCTCGGCGCATCTCGCCGCGCGGATCTGCCGCCGGAAGCGCGCGCCATCATCGAGGCGATCGAGCAGGCGGACGCGCTCATCATCGGCTCCCCGGTCTACAAGGGTTCCTATGCGGGCCTGTTCAAGCATGTGATCGACTTCGTCGAGCCGGCGGCCCTGGCGGGCAAGCCCGTGGTCATCACCGCCACCGGCGGGGGACACCGCCATGCCCTGGTGGTCGAGCATCAGCTGCGGCCCCTGTTCGCCTTCTTCGCCGCGCTCACGCTGCCCACGGCCATCTATGCCGGCGAGCGGGATTTCTCCGACGGCGCCCTGGCCGACCCCGACCTCAAGGCGCGGGTGCTCCAGGCCGCCCAGGAACTGGAAGCAGCGTTGGAACGCCCTGCGCGCGCGACCGTCGCCCGCCGCGTGGCATGAGCGGAAAGGAGACGCAGCCATGATGAACAAGCGGACATTCCTGAAAGGCGCGCTTGGCGCCTCGGCCCTCACGCTCGCCGCCCCGCGCGCATTCTCGCAGTCGACGGCGGTGCCGCGGGAATTCAATGTGGGCTACCAGAAATCCAGCGGCATCCTGGTGGCCGCCCGCCGGCAGCAGGTGCTGGAAACCCGGCTGAAGGCGCTGGGTGTCGAAAATGTGCGCTGGGTGGAATTCCAGTTCGGCCCGCCCCTCCTGGAAGCCCTGGGCGCTGGTTCCGTGGACATCGGCACCGTAGGCGACACGCCGCCCATTTTCGCCCAGGCGGCCGGGGCCAACCTGCTCTATGTGGCCGCCGCCCCGGCCACCCAGAACGCGCTGCTGGTGCCCAAGGGCTCCCCCTTGCAGTCCGTGGCGGAGTTGAAGGGCAAGAAGGTCGCCATCGCGAAAGGCTCGTCGGCGCAGAACTTCACCGTGCAGGCACTGAAGCGCTTCGGCCTGTCCTTCTCGGACATCACCCCGGTCTATCTTACCCCGGCCGATGCGGTGGCCGCCTTCTCGTCCGGCCGGGTCGATGGCTGGACCGTGTGGGACCCCTATTACGCCATTGCCGAGGTGCGCCACGGCGCCCGCCCGCTCATCAGCACGCCCGACGGGCTGGAGAGCCACACCTTCTACCTGGCCAACCGCACCACGGCCACCCGCTCTCCCCAGGTGCTTAAGGCGGTCCTTGAGGAATTGCGCAAGGTGACCGCCTGGGCCGCCTCGAACCGGGATGCCCTCGCCGAGCTGACCGCCGAAGTCACCGGCGTGGAGCTGCCCGTGCAGAAGATCGCCACCAGCCGCTATCCCATCGAACTGAATCCCATCTCCCCGAAGATCGTGCGCCAGCAGCAGGACATCGCCGACACCTTCTTCGACCTGAACCTGATCCCCAAGCGGATCGATGTGGCCGACATCGTCTGGCCTGCCGCCCGCTCCTGACCTTTAGACCGAGGTTCTCCCATGCTTGGCTTGTCTCGTCTCGCGGCCATCGCCGCCCTCGCCCTTGGCGCCCTGACCCTCCAGCCCGCCGCCGCGGAGGAGGCACCCCCCAAGGAATTCCGCATCGGGTTCCAGAAGGCCGGCCTTCCCGTCATCACGCGCCAGCAGCAGCTCATCGAAAAGGCGCTGGCCCCGCAGGGCATTGCCGTACGCTGGGTCGAGTTTCCCTCTGGCCCGCCACTGCTTGAGGCGCTGAATGCCGGAGCCGTGGATGTGGGCTGGACGGGGGATGCGCCCCCCATTTTCGCGCAGGCCGCAGGCGCCAACCTGGTCTATGTGGCGGCCCTGCCGTCCAACGGAGCCGGCGAGGGCATCCTCGTGCCGGCGGACTCGCCCATCACCTCCGTGGCGGAGCTGAAAGGCAAAAAGGTCGGCGTCACCAAGGGATCGAGTGCGCACAACCTCCTGGTGGCCGCGCTGGAGCGGGCGGGGGTGCCCTTCTCCGACATCACGCCCGTCTATCTCAGCCCGGCGGACGCCGCCGCCGCCTTCTCAAGCGGCAAGATCGACGCCTGGTCCATCTGGGACCCGTTCTTCGCCATTGCCGAGCTGCGCCATTCTCCCCGGGTGCTCACGACCACCAAGGACGAGCTGAAGGTCAACACCTACTTCCTTGCCAACAAGACCTTCGCCAATGCCCACCCGAGCATTGTCCTCAAGGCGGAGGAGGCCCTGAAGCAGAGTGCGGCCTGGGCGGATGCCAATCGCCAGGACGTGGCCAAGGTGCTCTCCGAAGTGACCGGCGTCGACATTGCCGCCCAGACCCGCGCCGCGGCCCGCGCGGAATTCGGCATCTTTCCTCTTTCCGAGGCGGTGATCGCCGGCCAGCAGCAGACCGCCGATCGTTTCTACAAGCTCGGCCTGATCCCGCGCGCCATTGTCGTGAAGGACGCCGTCTGGGTCCGCCCCCAAAGCTGATCCCGCACATTCGCACCCTGGAGGCTGACATGGCCTGCGATCCCATCAATTTCTTCTGGTTCATTCCCACCCATGGCGATGGCTCCTATCTGGGGTCCGAAGCCCAGCAGCGGCCGCCGGAATTCGGCTATTTCAAGCAGGTGGCTCAGGCCGTTGACCGGCTTGGGTATCAAGGCGTGCTGCTGCCCACCGGTCAGGCCTGCGAGGACAGCTGGATCACCGCCGCCGGCCTTGCCACGGTGACGGAGCGGCTGCGCTTCCTGGTCGCGCTGAGGCCGGGCGTGACCACGCCTGCCTTCGCCGCCCGCCAGACGGCAGCTCTCGATCGCCTCAGCAATGGCCGGCTCCTGCTCAACGTGGTGGTGGGCGGCAACCCGACGGAGCTCGCCGGCGACGGCCTCTTCCTGTCCCACGACGAGCGCTATGCCCAGGCTTCCGAGTTCCTGAAGATCTGGGAGCGCCTCGTGTCCGGCGAGACGGTCAATTTCGAGGGCGCCTATTATCGCATCGAGGGAGGGCGTCTGGACTTCGCCCCGGTGCAGCGGCCGCGCCCGCCGCTGTATTTCGGCGGCTCTTCCGAGGCGGGGCAGGATCTGGCCGTGGATCTTACCGATCTCTATCTCACCTGGGGCGAGCCTCCCGCCCAAGTGCGGGAGAAGATCGCCCAGGTGCGGGCGAAGGCGGCCGCGCGTGGTCGCTCGGTCCGCTTCGGCATCCGCCTCCACTTCATCGTGCGCGAGACCGAGGACGAGGCGTGGGCGGCGGCGGACCGGCTCATCAGCCGCATCTGCGATGACCAGATCACCCGCGCCCAGGCGCGCTTCGAGAAGGAAATGGACTCGGTCGGCCAGCGCCGCATGAGCGCCCTTCACGGCGGGCGGCGGGATCGCCTGGTGGTGTCGCCCAATCTTTGGGCGGGCATCGGCCTTGTCCGCACCGGCGCGGGGACGGCGCTGGTGGGCACGCCGGAACAAGTGGCCGAACGGCTGCTGGAATACCAGGACCTGGGCATCGATACGGTGATCGGCTCCGGCTATCCCCACCTGGAAGAGGCTTACCGCGTGGCCGAGCTCCTGTTCCCGGCCCTGAGCCTTGGCCAAAATGGCACGTTCAACCGGCAAGTTGCCAATGAATTTGCTGTTGGCGCCCATGGCGGCTCGCGCCTGAAGGTGGCCTCGTGAGCGCGGCCCTGAAACGGGCGGCGCGGGACGGCATCGGCTGGCTCCTGCCGCTTCTGCTCCTCGCCGGCTGGGAGGCGGCGGCGCGGCTCGGCGAGATCCCTGCCAATGTGCTCCCGGCTCCGTCCAATGTGGCTGCTGCGCTTTGGAAGATGGTCCGCACGGGTGAGATCTTCGGCCACATCTATGTGTCAGCCTGGCGGGCGCTGGTCGGTTTCGCCATTGGCGGGTCCATCGGCTTTGTCCTTGGGCTCGGCAACGGCCTCTCGGACCTCAGCCGGCGGCTGTCCGACACCACGCTCCAGATGGTGCGCAACATCCCCCATCTCGCGCTCATCCCGCTGGTAATCCTGTGGTTCGGGATTGACGAGGAAGCCAAGCTGTTCCTGGTCGCGCTCGGTGTATTCTTTCCCATCTACATCAATACCTTGCACGGCATCCGCACGGTCGACCCCCAGCTCATAGAGATGGGCCGCACCTATGGCATGTCCAATGCGGAGCTGTTCTGGCGGGTCATCCTGCCGGGTGCACTGCCCTCGATTTTCGTGGGACTGCGCTATGCGCTTGGCATCATGTGGCTGACGCTGATCGTTGCGGAGACCATCTCGGCGACCTCAGGCCTTGGCTACATGGCCATGCAGGCCAGGGAATTCCTGCTGATCGACGTGGTCGTGCTCTCCATCCTCATCTACGCGCTCTTGGGCAAGCTGGCGGACAGCGCCGCCCGCCTGTTGGAGCGGACTTTCCTGCAATGGCATCCCGCGTTCCAGCCCCAATGAGGAGACCTGCATGACCATCGCCCTGCGCGGCGCCGGTGCCGCCTCCGACACCACGGTCCGCTTCGACGACGCACCGGCCCTTGCCAGCCCGGCCCTGGTGCAGCGCGGGGTCCTGGAACCGCCAGCCAGTGCCCAGCGGACCGGTGTCGCCTTCACCCTTGAGGGGGTGCGCAAATCCTTTGGGCAGAAGGAGGTTCTCCACGGGATCGACCTTTACGTCCCAGCCGGCCAGTTCGTGGCGGTGATCGGCAAAAGCGGCTGCGGCAAGAGCACGCTGCTGCGCCTCCTGACCGGCCTTGATGCTCCAACCTCCGGCCGCCTCGCCATTGCCGGCGGGCACGAACGGTCGGACATCGTGCGGGTGATGTTCCAGGAACCTCGCCTGCTGCCCTGGGCGCGGGTGGAGGCCAACGTGGCGGTTGGCCTGTCCCATATCCGCGACCGACGCAAGAAGCGCGAGGCGGCACTTCGGCTTCTGGCAGAGGTCGGCCTGTCCGATCGGGCAGGGGAATGGCCCGCGGTGCTCTCCGGTGGGCAGCGCCAGCGGGTGGCGCTCGCCCGGGCGCTCGCCAGCCGGCCCCGCATCCTGGCCTTCGACGAACCCCTGGGCGCGCTTGATGCGCTCACCCGCATCGAGATGCAGCGGCTGCTGGAGCGGATCTGGCTCCAGCAGGGCTTCACGGCGGTGCTGGTCACGCACGACGTCTCAGAGGCGGTGGCCCTGGCCGACCGGGTGGTTCTGATCGAAGACGGTCGCATCGCCCTCGACCTCGCCGTCCCCTTGGAGCGACCGCGCCGCAAGGGCAGCCCCGAGCTGGCGCAGTTGGAAGGCCAGATCCTGGAACGCCTGCTGGGCGGGGCCGCCTGAGAGCCTCTCATTCCCAGGCGGATTCGTAGAGGGCAATGGTCTGCTCCATGCTCGGCACCCTCGGGTTGTTGCCGGGGGTACCAGAGGCAAGAGCCTGGCGGGCCATTTCGGGAATCAAGGCCCGGTAACGGGTTTCGTCGATCCCAAAGGCCTTTGGTGTCGGGACTTTCAAGCGGTCATTGAGGCCGCGGAAGCCTTCCACCAGGAGACGGCAGGCCTCCTCATCCTCGGTTCCCGAGGCTGCCCAGCCCAGGGCCCGGGCGGCGGCAGCGTAAGCATCGGGGGCGGCGGAGAGGGAGAAGTCCGTGACCAGCGGCAGCAGCATGGCGTTGGACAGGCCATGGGGCACATGGAAGAGGGCGCCGATGGGCCGGCTGAGGCCATGGATGAGGGCGGTGGATGTGTTGGACACCGCAAGCCCCGCGTGGGTTGCGCCTAACATCATGGCTTCACGGGCTTTTCTGTCGCCGGGCGTGGTCGCCGCAATCTCCAGGTTCGCGCCGATCAGCTTCAGCGCCGAGAGGGCAAGGGCGTCCGCATGGGGATTGCGGTTGCGGTTGATGAGGGCTTCCAGGGCGTGGGTGAGGGCATCGAGGCCGGTGTCCACGGTCACCCGGAAGGGGCAGGTGAGGGTCAGTTCATAGTCGACAATGGCAGCAGCCGGCAGCGCAGATGTGCCTAGAATCAACATCTTCTCGTGACGCTCCGTGTCGGTGATGACACAGGCGCGGGTCACTTCGCTGCCCGTCCCGGCGGTGGTAGGGATGGCCACAAGGGGCAGGGTGGGCAGGTCGACGATGCGGGGGACCTTCAGGCCGCGGATGTCCTCGCCCGTGCTTGCGACGATGGCGGCACCCTTGGCGGTGTCGATGGCGCTGCCGCCGCCGAAGCCAATGACGCCGTCACACCTCTGAGATTTCAAGAGGTTGACGGCATCGAGCACGCTCACGTCGGTGGGGTCCTCCACCACCTGCGAGAACACCACCGCCGGGTTCCCCGCCGCCTCCAGGGCCGCGATTGCGGCGTCCGCAAGTCCGAGGCGCAGGATGGTGGGATCGACCACCAGAAGCGGTTTGCGGACGCCGAGGCGAGCGAGAAGTTCCGGCAGGAACTTCAGGCTTCCGCCGCCGATCAAGAGTTCGCGGGGGGTGAGGACGCGGTTCATCATGGCTCGGCTCCCGGCGCTCAGCGCATCACGAAGGGGTCGGGGATGGGGGCGTCGGAGGTGTTGATCCAGACCGTCTTGGTGCGGGTGTAGTCGCGGATGGAATCCGCCCCCGCCTCCCGGCCCAAACCGGACAGGCCATAGCCGCCGAACGGGGCCATGGGGGAGACCGCGCGATAGGTGTTCACCCAGACAATTCCCGCGCGAATGGAAGCGCTTAGCCGATGGGCGCGGGCCAGATTCGTGGTGAAGACGCCGCTTGCGAGGCCAAAGGGGGTGTCGTTGGCCTTGGCCAGGGCCTCCTCCTCGGTGTCGAAGGTGGTGGCGCTCAGGACCGGGCCGAAGAATTCGGAGCGGAAACAGGGGATCTGCGTGTCTTCAGACCGGAGGATGGTCGGAGCAACGTAGAATCCGCGCGAGAACCCCTCTGCTCTGCCGCCTCCGGTGACGAGTTCCGCCCCCGCCGAGAGGCTGGCGGCGATGGTTGATTCCAGATGGGCCACCTGCCGGGCGGTGGCGAGCGGGCCCATCTCGGTGGCGGGGTCCTGCGGATCGCCGATGCGGATGGCTTTCGCTTTTTCCGCCAATAGCTTGAGGAAGGGTTCGGCGATCTTGCGTTCCACCAGCAGGAGGGAGCCTGCGGTGCAGCTCTGGCCGGAGGCGGCGAAGATGCCGGCCACCACGGCGTTCGCGGCACTCTCGAAATGGGCGTCTGAAAACACCAGAACAGGCGACTTTCCGCCCAGTTCTAGGCTGGTATAGGCCAGATTCTCCGCGCTGTTCCTCACGATCTGCCGCGCGGTCTCCGGTCCCCCGGTAAAGGCGATTCGAGCGACCAGGGGATGGGTGGTCAGCGCCGCCCCGCAATCGGCTCCGAAGCCGGTCAGGATGTTCACCACCCCCGGCGGGAAGCCGGCCTCTTCCACCAGGCGGGCGAAGGCCAGGAGGGGGGCAGGGCCGTCCTCGGAGGCCTTCAGCACCACCGCGCAGCCGGCGGCGAGCGCCGGACCCAGCTTCACGGCGGACAGGAAGAGTTGGGAGTTCCACGGCACGATGGCGGCGACCACCCCGATGGGCTCGGGGCGCAAGGTCACGTCCATGTCCGGCTTGTCGATGGGCAGGACCATGCCGTGATGCTTGTCGGCGAGGCCGCCGAAATAGCGATAGTAGGAACCCACATAGCCGATCTGGGCGCGGGTCTCGCGGATGATCTTGCCGGTGTCGCGGGTCTCCAGCTCCGCCAGCTCGCCAGCATGGGCGGTGACGAGGTCGCCCAGGCGATAGAGCAGGCGGCCGCGCTCGGTGGCGGTCATGCGCGCCCAGGGGCCGTCCCGCATGGCGCGGTGGGCGGCGCGGACCGCGCGGTCCACGTCCTCGGCGCCGGCGCGGGGCATGCGGGCCCAGACCTCCTCGCGGGAGGGGTCGATGCTGTCGAAGGTCGCGGCCGGGGTCTCGAAGGCGCCGTCAATATAGTGGGCGAAGGTCGTGATCTCGGTCATGGGCCGACCTCGGCGGGCAGGGGGTGGGCAGCGTCGGCGAGCGCCTCGTCCAGGAAGGTCCGGAGCCGGCTATTGATCTCGTCGGGATGGGTGAGCGCCATCATGTGCCGCACGCCGGGCACGATCTCGGCACGGGCGCCGGGCGCGATCCGCGCCATCTCGCGGGACATGGCGGGCGAGGAATTGGCGTCGAACTCGCCGGTGATGAAGAGGGCCGGCACCTTCAGGCCGGGCAAGGCCGGGGCGAGCGCCTCGTCCGAGGTGGCGAACAGCCAATAGGTGCGGCGATAGCCTTCCACATTCACGGTGCGCAGGGCGGCGCTGGAGAGGGTGGCGGCAAGTTCCAGCCCGGGAGGCACAGGATCGCCGAACCAGCGGGCCAATGTCGGCGCGATGGAGGCGGAAAAGCCCTTTTCCTCCAGCTCCACGGCTCGCGCCTGCACCGCCTGCTTCAGCTCGGGCGAGCGGCGGAAGACGGCGTTCATGGCGATGAGCCGGCTCACCCGCTCGGGGTTGCGCAGCGCCGTGTGGGTCGCCACCAGCGCGCCCATGGAATGGCCCACCAAAGCCGCCATTTCGATGCCGAGGGCATCGAGCAACCCGATGACCGCATCGGCGTAATCGTCGAGGGTCGGCGGGTTGGGCGGCAGGAGGGAGCCGCCATGGCCGGGCATGTCGAGGGCGATCACGTCATGGCCGGCGGAAAGCGCGGCCATCTGGGGCTGCCAGATGGCGGCATTCATGCCCACCCCATGGATGAGCACCACCACGGGTCCCGCGCCCTGGCGCAGATAGGTGATGTCCCCGGACACGCCGCCGCCGCGCAGATGCACCGGGGCGGTACCTTGGGCCGCGCCATGCGCGGGGGAAGGCCGCTCAGCCATGGAGGTCCTTCAGGCTTTCGAGGTCCTTGTAGCGGTCGCCGATGCGGTGATGTGGCCGCCCGCCAATGGAGGCGCCCAGCGCCACCACCAGTTCGTCGGGGGCGGGGGCATCGGGAATGGAGAAGTGGACGGTGAGGTAATGGGAGCGCCGGCCCTCGTCATGCTTGTCCATGAGCGGGATCATGATGGGCGTGTCCGGCCCGCCGCGTACATTGGTGAAGGCGAGATAGGTCTTGGCCCCCACGGCGCGGCGATAATGATTGCCGAAATGCAGGGTGTGGATGAGGGCGGAGGCATGCTCCACCTCTCCGGCGGTGCCGCACAAAGCCGCCTTGCCATAGCCTTCCACCACCTCGCCGGAGCCGGCGCGGCGCAGGATTTCCTCGGTCAGCAGCGCGCCGAGGACGGGGGCGATGGCCATGATTTCCGGCTGGAGATCCTCCACGAAGCCGCGTCCGGCCCAGGGATTGGCCAGCACCGCCGCCGCGCCGAACAGATGAAGCGGGCGAGGGGCTTCCTTGCCGCCCTCGATGAGGACCTTCTCGTCGTAATTGACCACCTTGCGAAGCTTGAGCATGGGACGCTTTCCGTAACGATATTATGGCATGCCAAAGTGCGAGGCCTGATGCGGCCCGCGTGGCGTCGCACCCGGCGTGGCGCCGGATGCGGGTCTGTCAGTGCGACAGGATCTTGGAGAGGAAGAGCTTGGCCCGGTCGCTGGCGGGATCGGCGAAGAAGCGCTCCTTGGCCGTGTCCTCGACGATCTCGCCCCGGTCCATGAACACCACCCGGTCCGCGACCTTGCGGGCGAAGCCCATTTCGTGGGTCACCACCATCATGGTCATGCCCTCCTGGGCGAGCGCGACCATCACATCCAGCACCTCGGTAATCATTTCCGGATCGAGGGCGGAGGTGGGCTCGTCGAAGAGCATGGCGATGGGGTCCATGGCCAAGGCGCGGGCGATGGCGATGCGCTGCTGCTGGCCGCCGGAAAGCTGGAGGGGATATTTCCCCGCATGGCTCGCCATGCCCACGCGCTCCAGCAGGGCCTTCGCCTTGCGCTCGGCCTCGGCCCTATCGCGCTTTAGAACCTTCTCCTGGCCGATGCAGAGATTGTCGAGCACGCTCATGTGGGGGAACAGCTCGAAATGCTGGAACACCATGCCCACGCGCGAGCGCAGCTTGGGCAAATTGGCCTTGCCGTCGGTGACCGACTTGCCTTCCAGGCGGATCTCGCCGCCATCGACGCCCTCCAGCGCATTCACGCACTTGATGAGGGTGGACTTGCCGGAGCCCGACGGCCCGCACACCACCACCACCTCGCCGCGCGCCACATTGAGCGTGCAGTTCTTGAGCACCTGGAAGGTGCCGTACCACTTGTTGATGCCCTTGATCTCGAGCATGGGGGAAGTCTCGCCAGATACCTTGCTCATGATCTCACCGCTGCTCTGCAAGGCCTGCCGGCTCAGCCGACCCCGCTTGGCCCGCCTGGGGGTCGAAGGCACGGCCGAACCGGCGCTCGATCCAGCGCTGCACGAACTCCCAGGCGGTGGTCATGATGAGATAGTAGATGGCCGCCACGACGAAGAGCTCCAGCACCAGGAAGCGTTCCTGGATCAGGACCTGGGTGCGGCGGAGCAGTTCCTCCATGGAGATGATCGAGGCGATGGAGGTGGTCTTGAGCACCCCGTTCACCGAATTGCCCAGCGGGGGAATGATGATGCGGAAGGCCTGCGGGGCCACCACGTAGCGCATCACCTGGAAGGGCGTCATGCCGATGGCCCGCGCCGCATTCACCTGGCCGCGCGGCACGGCGGCGATGCCGGCGCGTACGATCTCGGAGAGATAGGCCGCCTCGTTCAGGGTCAGGCCGATGAGGGTCGACTCGATCACCGAGAACTTGATGCCGATCTGCGGCAGGCCCGTATAGATGATGATGAGCTGCACCAAGAGCGGGGTGCCCCGCATGATCCAGGTATAGAAATAGGCCGGTCCAGACAGGAACTTGTACTTCGACATGCGCATGACGGCGATGACGAAGCCCAGCATCAGGCCGAACAGGATCGAGAAGACGGTCAGCCCCAGCGTCACGAAGGCGCCCTCGATGAGGTAGCCATTGGTGAGATATTCAAAGAAGCCGTCCCAGTGCCAACCCTTCACGGAAGCCTCGCAAGCAGCAGGAGCCCGGCGGCGTCCGGGAGGCCCGGCGCCGTGCGGATGGGGAGAGGCGGAGCGGGGCGCTCCGCCGGTTCAGGCCGGATGGCCGGTCAGGAAAAAGGGCGCGTGCCCGCCCCTCAGTTGGGGCCGAGAACCTTGATGCCGCCCTCGGCGCGGCCGACGCCATATTCGGCGAGGAGCTTCGGCAGATAGCCGTCGGTCTCCATCTCCTGCATCACGCCCGCCACCGCCTCGGCCACCGCCTTGTCGCCAAAGGCCAGCGAGCCGGGGGTGGCATACATGCCGCTCAGCGCATGGGTGAACTCGCCCCGGTCCTGATACTGCTTGGCCACGGGGTCGATGGAGACCGCCGCATCCACCTGCCCCGCGCGCAGCGCCTGGTAGACGGTGGCGTAATTGTCGAACAGATTGATGGTCATGGGCTTCAGGCCGCGGGCCTGGAAGTCCTTGTTCAGGTCGCGCATCTTGCGCTCGGCATAGCCGCCGATGTCGGTGCTGATGGTCTTGCCGGCCAGATCGTCCACCTTGGTGATGGGCGCGCCCCCCTTCACCGCCGTGGAGATGGAGATGGCCAGATTCTCATAGGGGATCATGTAGAGCATCTTCAGCCGCTCGGGCGTCACGAACAGGCCCGCATCGATCATGTCCCAGCGCTTGCCCTGGAGGCCGGGAATCATGGCCGCATATTCGGTGCTGATGAATTCCGGCTTCAGGCACAGCCGCTTGGCGATCTCATAGCCAAGGTCGATGCGCAGGCCCTTCAGCACGCCCTTCTGGTCCGCATAGGCCATGGGCGGCAAGGTGGGGCTGGTGGCCATGACGAAGAAGCCGGGCTTCACGAGGAGGGCGTCTGCGATCTTCGGCTTGCAGTCTTGCGCCTGCGCGCCCGCGCCGAGCATCACCAGGCCGGCGACAAAACCAGACAGTTTCAAAGCCGCGCGCGTCAGCACGGGAGAGGCGGATCGTGCGGAAAAGAGGAAGGTCATTGCGTCGCCCGCTGGAATATTTATGGCGTGCCGTAATATGGCATGCCAAAATTGGACCCACAACGGCGCATTTGCGTGACGGGTGAATTTCTTGAAACAGCCCTCCCCTGGGATGGCATGGATTGAAGAATCCCCCGGCCTGCGTCAGGTGTCGTCAAACAGGACCTTGCACCCATGAACGCTGCGCTCGAACCCCTGCGGGTGGACCGCCCGGCCAAGACCCTTCGGGAGCTGACGCTGGATAAGATGCGCGAGGCCATCTACGCCCAGCGCTTCAAGCCCGGGGAACGGCTGGTGGAGCGGGACCTGTGCGAGCAATTGGGGGTCAGCCGCACCATCGTGCGGGAGGTGCTGCGCCATTTGGAGACCGAAGGGCTGGTGGCCACCCTCCAGGCGCGCGGGCCCATCGTGGCGCGCACCACGGCCGCGGATGCGCTGCAGATCTATGAGATCCGCGGGGCGCTGGAAGGCATCGCCGCCCGCGCCTGCGCCGAGCGGCGCACGCCGGACATGATCGCGGCGCTGGAGACCTGCCTCGCCGGCATCCAGGCCGGCTATGCCGGGCGCGACATGCCCGGCGTGCTCGCCGCCACCACGGAATTCTACCGCACCCTGTTCCACCATGCGGACAAGGAGATCGCCTGGGGCATCGTCTCCTCGCTCACCGTGCGCATCAACCATCTGCGGTCCATGACCATCAAGACGGAGGGGCGCGACACGGACGGGCCGATCCAGATGCAGCGCATCGTGGCCGCCATCAAGGCGGGGGACGGGGAGGGCGCCCATGCCGCCGCCCTCCAGCATGTGATGAGCGCCTCCGCCATCGCCCAGCGCCTGCTCCGGGCGCAGGAGGAGGCGGTCTAGAGCGTCTCAGAGTTTCATGGAAACACGGAGACGCTCTATTTCTTTGTTTTCACGCATTTCCTTCACGCGAGCCGGTTCCCACTTCGCTCGGAAATGCTCTAGGACCGGCAACCGGCCGGCGGCCAAAAAGAAACCCCGCCGATCGCTCGGCGGGGTCTCGCAGGCCATGGACGCCCCCGCGAAGAGGCGCCGGATCAGACCGAGTAGTACATCTCGAACTCGACCGGGTGGGGCGTCATCTCGAAACGCATCACTTCGGTCATCTTGAGGTCGATATAGGCGCTGATGAAGTCCTCGGTGAACACGCCGCCCTTGGTCAGGTAGGCATTGTCGTCCTCGAGGGCCTTCAGGGCCTCGCGCAGCGAGCCGCAGACGGTGGGGATCTGCTTCAGCTCGGCGGGGGGCAGGTCGTACAGGTCCTTGTCCATGGCCGCGCCGGGATCGATGCGGTTCAGGATGCCGTCCATGCCGGCCATGAACAGGGCCGCGAAGGCGAGGTAGGGGTTCGCGCCGGGATCGGGGAAGCGAACCTCGACGCGCTTGGCCTTCGGATTGTTGGTGTAGGGGATGCGGCAGGAGGCCGAGCGGTTGCGCGCCGAATAGGCGAGCAGCACGGGGGCCTCATAGCCGGGCACCAGCCGCTTGTAGGAATTGGTCAGCGGGTTGGTGAAGGCGTTCAGCGACTTGGCATGCTTGATGATGCCGCCGATGTACCACAGGCACTCCTGCGACAGGTCGGCATACTTGTCGCCGGCGAACAGGGGCTTGCCGTCCTTCCAGATGGACTGGTGGACGTGCATGCCCGAGCCGTTGTCGCCATAGACCGGCTTCGGCATGAAGGTGGCGGTCTTGCCGTAGATGTTGGCCACCTGGTGGATGCAGTACTTGTAGATCTGCAGGTGGTCGGCCATGGTCACGAGCGGGCCGAACTTCAGGCCAAGCTCATGCTGGGCGGACGCCACTTCATGATGGTGCTTTTCCACCTTGGCGCCCATCTTGGCCATGGCGCCGAGCATCTCGGAGCGCATGTCCTGCGCGCTGTCGATCGGGGGCACGGGGAAGTAGCCGCCCTTGGTCCGCACCCGGTGGCCGAGATTGCCGCCTTCATAATCGGTGTCGGAATTGGTGGGCAGTTCCACCGAGTCGAGCTTGAAGCCGGTGTTGTACGGGTCGGCCTTGAAGCGGACGTCGTCGAAGATGAAGAACTCGGCCTCGGGGCCGAAATAGACGGTGTCGCCGATGCCGGTGGACTTGGCATAGGCCTCGGCCTTGCGGGCGATCGAACGGGGATCGCGGGCGTAGGGCTCGCCGGTGGTGGGCTCCAGGATGTCGCAGACGATGGACATCGTGGTTTCGGAGAAGAAGGGGTCGATGCAGGCGGTGCCGAGGTCGGGCATCAGCTGCATGTCGGATTCGTTGATGGCCTTCCAGCCGGCGATGGACGAACCGTCGAAGGCGGTACCCTCGGCGAAGAATTCCTCGTCGATCATGGAGATGTCGAAGGTGACATGCTGCCACTTGCCGCGGGGATCGGTGAAGCGCAGGTCGACGTAACGCACGTCGTTGGCCTTGATGGACTCAAGGACATCCTTGGCGGTGGTCATTTGGATCTGAGCCTTTCCTACAGATACATCTTATTGCTTGCAGAACCTCAGATGGCGTCGAGGCCCGACTCTCCGGTTCTGATCCGGATCGCCTCCTCGATGCTGGACACGAAGATCTTGCCGTCGCCGATGCGCCCGGTCTGGGCGGCGCGGCGGATCGCGTCCACGGCCTTTTCTACCATATCGTCGGGCAAAACGACCTCGATCTTCACCTTAGGCAGGAAATCCACCACATACTCGGCGCCGCGATACAGCTCCGTGTGGCCCTTCTGCCGACCGAATCCCTTCGCCTCGGTGACGGTGATGCCCTGCAGGCCGACTTCCTGCAGCGCCTCCTTCACCTCGTCCAGCTTGAAGGGCTTGATGATGGCCTCGATCTTCTTCATGCGCTCCGTCTCCCCGTGGCCCGGCCCCACCGCCGGCCGGCCGCGCCGCCATCCGGTTAAGCAGGATGCGTGCCATGGGCGTCAATACAGGATGAGGAACGGCGTCCGGGACCAACTCTGCCCGGTTATACGCCAAATGTTTATGGATTGGGCGAAATTTTCGCCGCGCGGGCGGGCGTTCTTGTGCGCGATTTAGGCACATGCGGGGGTATGGGGATGAACGAGCTTTTGGACCCAAGGGAAATGGCAAGGGCGGACGCCCTGACCATTGCCGGCGGTATTCCCGGAACGCAGCTCATGGAGCAGGCCGGGCGGGCGGTGGCCGATGTGGTGGCCCGTCGTGACCTGTCCAGCCGCATCCTGATCCTCTGCGGACCGGGCAATAATGGCGGCGACGGCTTCGTGGCCGCCCGCATCCTGGCGCAGCGGGGCTATCGGGTGAAGGTGGCCCTCCTCGGCCCGCGCGCGGCCCTGAAAGGCGACGCGGCCTGGGCGGCCGAGGGCTGGAAGGGGCCTGTGGAGGCGGCGGAGGCGGTGGACCCCTCTGGCTGCGACCTCATCGTCGACGCCCTGTTCGGGGCGGGCCTTGCCCGCGACCTGGACGGGACGGCACGCCAGGTGGTGGAGAGAATGGCCGCCAGCGGGCGCCCCATCGTCGCGGTGGACCTGCCCTCCGGGCTCGACGGCGCCACCGGGCAGATCCGGGGAGCGGCGGCGCAGGCGGTGGAAACCGTCACCTTCTTCCGCCGCAAGCCCGGCCACCTCTTGATGCCCGGCCGCCTCCTGTGCGGGCGGGTGCGGGTGGCGGACATCGGCATTTCCGACACCGTGCTGGGCCCCATTGCGCCGCGCACCTTCGCCAATCGCCCCGAAATCTGGTCGCACCACTTCCCGGTGCCCCGGCCGGAGGGCCACAAATATGGGCGCGGCCACGGGGTGGTGGTGAGCGGCGGGGCCTGGACCGCGGGCGCCGCGCGGCTCGCCGCCCGGGGCACCCTGCGCGCCGGGGCGGGCCTGGTGACGGTCGCCTGCCCCCGCGACGCGCGGGAGGTCCATGCCGCCTCTTATGCCGCCTTGATGGCACGCCCGGTGGACACGGCGGACGAGCTGCGCGCGATGCTCGCCGATTCGCGCTTCGGCGCGGTGCTGCTTGGCCCGGGCCTAGGGGTGGGGGAGGCGACGCGGGAAAAGCTCGCCGTGGCCGCCGCGCCCCATCGGGCGCTGGTGGTGGATGCGGACGCCATCACGAGCTTTGCGGGCGCCTCCGCGACTCTCGCGGGCTTGATTGGCCAGGCGCGGGAGACGGTCCTTACCCCCCATGACGGCGAGTTTTCCCGCCTGTTCTCAGGGGAAGCGGACATCATCGCGCCTGGCGCCTCAAAGCTCGCCCATGCCCGCGCCGCCGCGCATCACCTCGGCGCGGTGATCATCCTGAAGGGTCCCGACACGGTGGTGGCGTCCCCCGACGGCCGGGCCGCCATTGCCGAGAATGCGCCCCCCTATCTGGCCACGGCAGGCGCCGGCGACGTGCTGGCCGGCTTCATCTGCGGCCTGCTGAGCCAGGGCATGCCGGCCTTCGAGGCAGCCGCCGCGGCGGTGTGGCTCCACGGCGAGGCCGCGCGGGAGGCCGGCCCCGGCCTGATCGCGGACGATCTGCCGGAAGCCCTGCCGAAAATCTATGCCCGCCTGTTCGCCGAGCTGACCCCGCCGGGCGGACGGTGACGGGCGGACGGTGACGGCAGCCCACGCCTGGGCGCCGCCCGACCACACAAGCCATTTATCGCATCAGAACAAAGGCATGGCCCGCGATTCTCGCGCGCCATGCGAGGGCGTCACTTGACCTCGAACGAGCGCGCCGCCACCAACACGCCGTCGCCCGCACGCTGGGCGAGGATCGGCCATTTGCCGGGCAGGGTAGCGGCGAGGGCCGCGCGCACCGTGGACTTGGGCGGCACCGCGATGGCGTCGTGCCACCAGGGCTTCCAGCCGTCATCCACCCCGTCGAGAATGCGGGCGGGGGCGCCGAACAGCTGCACGGCCACCGGCACGTCGTGGGGATTATCCAGGGCCAGCACCACGGTGGAGCCCTTTTCCACCGTGCCGAGGCTCGGCAGGGACTGCAATTGGGCGGGGCCGCCCAGGTCCACCTGATAGCGCGTGGCATTGTCCAGCGGGATGGTGGCCGGCAGACCATTGGAGGGCAGGGCCGTGGGCGCGGGCAAGCTGGCCTGGGCGCCCGTGGCGGTGCCGGGGCCCACCGGGACGAGAATGGCGAGCTGCACCGGCAACTGGCTGGTTTCCACCTCCAGCACCACCGGATTGGCGGTGCCCATGTCCACGGTGATGTCGAGCCGGCCGCCGGGCGTGATCTGGGCGCGGCCGTCCTTCATCACGAAGGGCTCGGTGGGCTGGCCGTCCACCGCCAGCACGTAGCAGGGCGCGGCCGCCGTCACATGGACGCGCAGGAAATGGGGCGAGGCATTCAGGAGCCGCACCCGCGAGCGCCCGCCCGCCGGCGCCTCCAGGGTGGGCGACACCGCGCCATTCACCGTGAGCAGCGGCACCTTCATGGTGGGATCGGGCGAGAAGGACTGGATCACCAGCGCCTGGTCGCTGGCGAAGGGGGAGGGGTCGGCCTCTTCCACGATCAGCGCCCCCACCAGGCCGCGCAGGGCCTGCTCCGGCGCGAAGGCGCGGTAGAAATAGGAGCCGGCGTCCGGCGGAATGAAGCTGATGTCGCGGCTGCCGGTGGGCGCCACGGCCTCGCCCGTCAGACCCTGGATGCCGGCGGCGGCCTCGACCGACCGCACGCCGGGAAATACCACCGACAGCGGCGCCGAGAGGGCATTGTCCACAAGGGCGGCGAGGGTGGCGCCCCGCTTCACGCGCAGCACCGGGCCGGGCAGGAGGTTCTGGAACAGTTCGAGGGGCTTGGAGCCGCCAAGCTCAATGCGCTCCACGCTGGCGGCCTTCAGGCGCACCGGTCCGCCCGAGGTCTGGGCCCTCGCCAAGCGCGGCAGGGCTCCGCTCACGGCGAGCGCCGCGGCGCCCGCCAGGACCGAACGGCGAGAAGGACCATGATACCGCAACATGAACAAACCCCCGGGGATGCGATGCCCACGCGCGGACCATCTCTTTTCGCCGCCCAAAGGGCAAGATGCAATTGCCCCACCCCGCCAGAACGGCCGAGCTTGCGCTGGCGGCCCGGAGACCGGGGCACGATGGCAAAAGCACGGGACGGCCGGGGACGGGCGCTTTTTCTTGCTGCACGCCGATTTCCCCATGATATAAGCGCCCGCTCGGTCGGTGCGCGATTCAAGGGATCACGCACCCGCTGAGCCGTGCCGGAAGCGTGGACCCGAGCGACAGCAGGCGTTCCCGCGGCATGCGCCGGAAATGACATTCCCCGGCGGTGTCGCAGGGTCGGTTTCGTGGAGGCCGCGGGCGTGGCGGAACTGGTAGACGCGCGGGATTTAGGTTCCCGTGACGAAAGTCGTGGGGGTTCGAAACCCTCCGCCCGCACCATGCCGTCGCAGCGGAACGATGCCCCTTCCGGTGGACGCGACCCTTTTTAAGAGAAGAGCCGCCCCGCAGGCGGACAGTGAACGAAGGCAAGACGATGCAGGTGACCGAAACCCAGGCCGACGGCCTCAAGCGCGCGTTCCGCGTGGTCCTCCCCGCCGCGGATCTGGACGCGAAGGCCAGCACCCGGCTTTCCGAGCTGAAAGACCGCGTGCGCATCAACGGATTCCGCCCCGGCAAGGTGCCGGTCGCGCATCTGAAGAAGGTGTATGGCAAGTCCGTGATGGCCGAAGTGATCGAGGCCGCCGTGACCGAAGCCAATGGCAAGATCGTCGAGGAGCACGGCTTCCGCCTGGCGCTGCAGCCGCGCGTCGAGCTGCCGAGCGACGAGGCCGAGGTGAAGGGCGTCATCGAGGGCGGGCAGGACCTGTCCTACACGGTGGAGCTGGAGATCCTGCCGAAGATCGAGCTCGGCAATTTCAAGGACATCTCCATCGAGAAGCCGGTGGTGTCGGTGTCCGACGCCGAGGTGGACGAGACCATCAACCGCCTCGCCGACGCCAACCGCCCCTATGAGGCCAAGGACGGCCCGGCTGCGTCAGGCGACCGCGTGACCGTGGACTTCGTAGGCTCCATCGACGGCGTGCCGTTCGAGGGCGGCGCGGGCCAGGACATCCAGGTGGTGCTGGGCTCCAAGAGCTTCATCCCCGGCTTCGAAGAGCAGATCGAAGGCATTTCCGCCGGCGAGAACCGCACCATCTCCGTGACCTTCCCCGAGGCCTATGCGGCCCGCGAGCTGGCCGGCAAGGCCGCCTCGTTCGAGGTCACCGCCAAGGCCGTGGAAGCCCCGGGCGCCCTGACCATCGACGACGAGTTCGCCAAGTCGCTGGGCCTTGAGGGCCTCGACGCCCTGAAGACCCAGGTGCGCGAGCGCATCGCCCGCGAGCATGCCGGCGTCGCCCGCCAGAAGGTGAAGCGCGCCCTGCTCGACGCCCTTGACGGCCTGCACAAGTTCGACGTGCCGCCGACCCTGGTGTCGCAGGAGTTCGACGGCGTGTGGGCCCAGGTCCAGCAGGACCTCACCGCCCAGGGCCGCACCTTCGCCGACGAAGGCACCTCCGAGGACGAGGCCAAGGCCGACTATCAGCGCATCGCCGAGCGGCGCGTGCGTCTCGGCCTGGTGCTTGCGGAAATCGGCGAGCGTAACAATATTCAGGTCAGCGACGACGAAGTGACGCGCGCGGTGGTGGAGCGTGCGCGCCAATTCCCCGGTCAGGAGCAGCAAGTGTGGGACTATTATCGCCGCAATCCGCAGGCGATGGCGTCCGTGCGTGCGCCCCTGTTCGAGGAAAAGGTCGTCGACTTCCTCCTGGAGCTTGCAAACGTGACCGAAAAGGAAGTCACGCGCGAGGAGCTCTACAAGGAGGATGAGGAAAAGGCGGCCTGACGGGGCGCTGTTTCTCCACTGCGACGATAGCGCGCGGCCGGCCCATCCGGGCGGCCGCGCCCGAGGATCTCAGATGCGCGACCCCATTGATACTTACATGAATTACCTCGTTCCCATGGTGGTCGAGCAGACCAACCGTGGCGAGCGGGCCTATGACATTTATTCGCGCCTCCTGAAGGAGCGCATCATCTTCCTCACCGGCCCCGTGGAAGACGGCATGTCGACCCTGGCGGTGGCGCAGCTGCTGTTCCTGGAAGCCGAGAATCCGAAGAAGGAAATCTCGATGTACATCAACTCCCCCGGGGGAGTGGTGACGTCGGGCCTCGCCATCTACGACACCATGCAGTTCATCCGCCCGCCCGTCTCCACGCTGTGCATCGGCCAGGCCGCCTCCATGGGCTCCCTGCTGCTGACCGCCGGCGAGAAGGGCCTGCGCTTTGCCCTGCCGAATGCCCGAATCATGGTCCACCAGCCGTCCGGCGGCTTCCAGGGCCAGGTGACGGACATCATGCTGCACGCCCAGGAAATCCTCAGCCTCAAGAAGCGGCTGAATGAAATCTACGTGAAGCACACGGGCCGCACCTTTGAGGAAATCGAGAACGCCCTCGAGCGCGACAACTTCATGACGGCCGGCGCCGCCAAGGACTTCGGCCTCATCGATTCCGTGATCGAGCAGCGCCCCGCGGACGAGCCGGCCAAGGCCTGATGCCGTTCTGACGTGGTGGCCCGCGGCACGCTCCGCGGGTCGCCCGCCGCCCGTCCGACAGGTTCGGCGCGCGGCCTTGGCGCTCGGTTTCGGGCATCGGCGCCGTTCATTTTCGGGTATGGGTGGTTTCCGGCACTTGCGTGCAGTGCAAGATCGCGCTTGCATGCGGTGGTGAGCCGGCTCCTGCCCGCCCGTGTCATGGCGCCCGCCCGGGAACCCTTGAAGGTCCTCCGGCGCGGACATCCTGACCACAAGCGGGGGCTCGACCTGCAGTCTGTCTCTGTCAGGCCGAGTGGGGGGCGGACCACCGCCGGCGCCACGTGCGTCGGTGACGGTGCAACCCTCGGGCATGCCGGCTTAGGCATAATCTGTGCATATGCCTTGAACGTATCGCTCGAGGATGATTGGCTGAGGTCTGGCCCGGCGGCTGGACCCGGGAGCGGAGGCGGGACATCCGTCTGTGCTCCTGAACACGGTCTCTGATCCGGGCACGTCGGGTGCGCGGAAAGGGGGCCAGACGGAGATGAAGATGAGCAAGACCGGCGGCAGCGACAGCAAGAACACGCTCTACTGCTCGTTCTGCGGCAAAAGCCAGCACGAGGTCCGCAAGCTCATCGCAGGGCCTACGGTCTTCATTTGCGACGAGTGTGTCGAACTGTGCATGGACATCATTCGCGAGGAATCCAAGTCCTCGCTGGTGAAGTCGCGGGACGGTATCCCCACCCCGAAGGAGATCCGCAAGGTTCTCGATGACTATGTCATCGGCCAGGACCATGCGAAGAAGGTCCTCTCGGTGGCGGTGCACAACCACTACAAGCGCCTCAACCACGCCACCAAGCATGGCGACGTTGAACTGGCCAAGTCCAACATCATGCTCATCGGCCCCACGGGCTCGGGCAAGACGTTGCTGGCCCAGACGCTCGCGCGCATCCTGGACGTGCCCTTCACCATGGCCGACGCCACCACGCTCACGGAAGCGGGCTATGTGGGCGAGGACGTGGAGAACATCATCCTCAAGCTGCTCCAGGCGGCCGACTACAATGTCGAGCGGGCGCAGCGCGGAATCGTCTACATCGACGAAATCGACAAGATCAGTCGCAAGTCCGACAATCCCTCCATCACCCGCGACGTGTCGGGCGAGGGCGTCCAGCAGGCGCTGCTGAAGATCATGGAAGGCACGGTCGCCTCCGTGCCGCCCCAGGGCGGGCGCAAGCATCCCCAGCAGGAATTCCTGCAGGTGGACACCACCAACATCCTGTTCATCTGCGGCGGCGCCTTCGCCGGGCTGGACAAGATCATCTCGGGCCGTTCCAAGGGCGGCACCTCCATCGGCTTCGGCGCCAAGGTCGCTCCGGTGGAGGAGCGTCGTCCCGGCGAGCTGTTCCGCGAGGTGGAGCCCGAGGACCTGCTGAAGTACGGCCTCATCCCCGAGTTCATCGGCCGCCTGCCCGTGCTGGCGACGCTCGGTGACCTGGACGAGGCGGCGCTCAAGCAGATCCTGGCCGAGCCCAAGAACGCCCTGGTGAAGCAGTACCAGCGCCTGTTCGAGATGGAGAATGTGGACCTGACCATCCATGAGGAGGCCCTGGGCGCCATCGCCCGGCGCGCCATCGAGCGCAAGACTGGCGCCCGTGGCCTGCGCTCCATCATGGAAGGCATCCTGCTGGACACCATGTTCGATCTTCCGGGTCTGGAAGGGGTCGAAGAGGTGGTCATCAGCAAGGAAGTGGTCGAGCAGAATGCCCGTCCGCTCTACATCTACGCCGACCGCGTCGGCGATGCCGGCGCCAGTGCGTGAGGCCTTCCACTCCGGCTTTATCCCCCGCGCCTTGCGCGCGGGGGCGTTGATTGAACGTGTCTGTGCCTCGCGAGCGGCGGTCGTCCGGCGAACCCTTCGGCCCTTGTCGCGCCCCATCTTGAAACTCCGGGCGCCGCTCTCCATTTCAGTTGGGAAAAATCCGGTCCCCGGGCTCGGTTATCGTGCCTCTCGCGGCCCTCTTGCCGCTCCTGCATTGAAATCCCGCTCCCGTCCCGGCTGCGCTGCGCAGGCGGACACGCGTCCGCTTGCGTTGGCGCCACAAGAAAGGATTGGGTCATGACGAGCCAGAAGCCGCGCCCCCCGCTTGTTCCCGGCGTCAGCCAGACGTATCCGGTGCTGCCGCTCCGGGACATCGTGGTGTTCCCGCATATGATTGTTCCCCTGTTCGTGGGTCGCGAGAAGTCCATCCGCGCCCTCGAGGAGGTGATGCGCGGCGATACCTACATCCTGCTGGCCACGCAGGAGAACGCCTCGGACGATGATCCGGCGGCGGACGCCATTTACAAGGTCGGCACCCTCGCCACCGTCCTGCAGCTGCTGAAGCTGCCCGACGGCACGGTGAAGGTGCTGGTGGAGGGCGTCACCCGCGCCCAGGTGAAGCGCTATACCGACCGCGCCGACCTCTATGAGGCCGAGGCCGTCGCCATCGCCGACGAAGACGGCGATCGCGTCGAGGCGGAGGCGCTTGCCCGCTCGGTGATCAACGAGTTCGAGAATTATGTGAAGCTCAACAAGAAGGTCTCGCCGGAAGTGGTGGGCGTTGTCGGGCAGATCGAGGACCACTCGAAGCTCGCCGACACCATCGCCTCGCACCTGGCGGTCAAGATCCCCGAGAAGCAGGGGGTGCTTGAGACCTTGAAGGTCGCCGAGCGGCTGGAAAAGGTGCTGGGCCTCATGGAGAGCGAAATCTCCGTGCTCCAGGTGGAGAAGCGCATCCGCACGCGGGTGAAGCGCCAGATGGAGAAGACCCAGCGCGAGTATTATCTCAACGAGCAGATGAAGGCGATCCAGAAGGAGCTCGGCGACGAAGAGGGCCGGGACGACCTTCAGGAGCTGGAAGACCGCATCAAGCGCACCAGGCTGACCAAGGAAGCGCGCGAGAAGGCCACGCACGAGTTGAAGAAGCTGCGCCAGATGTCGCCCATGTCGGCGGAAGCCACCGTGGTGCGCAATTATCTGGACTGGCTCCTGTCCATCCCGTGGGGCGTGAAGAGCCGCGTGAAGAAGGACCTCGGCTTTGCCCAGTCCATCCTCGACAGCGACCATTACGGCCTCGACAAGGTCAAGGAGCGCATCGTCGAGTATCTGGCCGTGCAGAGCCGCGCCAACAAGCTGACCGGGCCGATCCTGTGCCTTGTCGGTCCTCCCGGCGTCGGCAAGACCTCGCTCGGCAAGTCCATCGCCAAGGCGACGGGCCGTGAGTTCGTGCGCGTGGCGCTCGGCGGCGTGCGTGACGAGGCGGAGATCCGTGGCCACCGGCGGACCTATATCGGCTCCATGCCGGGCAAGGTCATCCAGTCCATGCGCAAGGCCAAGAAGTCGAACCCGCTCTTCCTCCTGGACGAGATCGACAAGATGGGCGCCGATTTCCGCGGCGATCCGTCGGCGGCCTTGCTGGAGGTGCTGGACCCCGAGCAGAACGGGACGTTCAACGACCATTACCTGGAGGTCGATTATGACCTGTCCAACGTGATGTTCGTGACCACGGCCAACACGCTCAACATCCCGCCGGCGCTGCTCGACCGCATGGAAGTGATCCGCATCGCCGGATACACCGAGGACGAGAAGGCGGAGATCGCGCGCAAGCACCTCATCCCCAATGCGGTGCAAAAGCACGGCCTCAAGGGCAAGGAGTGGGCGATCGACGACGCGGCCCTCCTGACCGTCATCCGGCGCTATACCCGGGAAGCGGGCGTCCGCAACCTGGAGCGCGAGATCTCCAACCTCGTCCGCAAGGCGGTGAAGGAACTCGTCATCTCCAAGAAGAAGTCGGTGAAGGTGACCGAGAAGAATCTCGAGACCTTCCTCGGCGCGCCCCGCTTCCGCTATGGCGAGATCGATGCGGAAGATCAGGTGGGCGTCGTCACCGGCCTGGCGTGGACGGAAGTGGGCGGCGAGCTGCTGACCATCGAAGGCGTCATGATGCCCGGCAAGGGCAAGATGACCGTCACCGGCAACCTGCGCGACGTGATGAAGGAAAGCATCTCGGCCGCCGCCTCCTATGTGCGCTCGCGCGCCGTGGACTTCGGCATCGAGCCGCCGCTGTTCGAGAAGCGGGACATCCATGTCCACGTCCCTGAGGGCGCGACCCCCAAGGACGGCCCCTCGGCCGGCACGGCCATGGCCACCACCATTGTCTCGGTGCTCACCGGCATTCCGGTGCGCCGCGACGTGGCGATGACCGGCGAGATCACGCTGCGCGGTCGGGTGCTGCCCATTGGCGGCCTCAAGGAGAAGCTCCTGGCGGCCCTGCGGGGCGGCATCAAGAAGGTGCTGATCCCCGAGGAGAATGCCAAGGACTTGGCGGACATCCCCTCCAACGTGAAGAACGCGCTGGAGATCGTCCCGGTGTCCCGGATGGACGAGGTGCTGGCCCACGCTTTGGTGCGGGCGCCCGTGCCGATCGAGTGGACCGAGCGTCCGGTCGAGTCCGTGATGCCCGAGGAAGAGGGAACGGGCGTCGTCGCCCACTGAAAAATCCCGCCCGGATCAAGCGTCCGGGCGGGTTTTCCCCTGTTTGGACAAGGTCCTCGCCCCTTCCCGTCTGACGCGGGGAAATGCCGGGTCCGCCAGACAGAATATCTTATCTTTTCAATGCGTTAGATCGTGAGGCGGGCGGCATGCGAGAGCGTGCCGCCCGTTTTCATGTGGCCTTGCGGCATGAGAAATCGTGCATTGATGCGGGTTTGACGCGGATGACGCTTGCAAAAGCCGCATTTTCCGTAAATTTTCCGCCCCATCGTCGTGGGCGCCTGCGCCGGACGAGTCGAAGACCAACATGGAAGGAACGGTCACATGACCACCAAGAACGAACTGATCGCCGCGGTGGCCGACGAGGCCAAGCTGACGAAGGCGGCTGCGGCGGCCGCGGTGGACGCGACGTTCGACATCATCACCAAGGCCCTGCAGAAGGGTGAGGAAGTCAAGCTGATCGGCTTCGGCAGCTTCTCCGTGGTGACCCGCGCTGCGCGCGAAGGCCGTAACCCGCGCACCGGCAAGCCCGTGAAGATCGACGCCTCCAAGGCTCCGAAGTTCACGCCCGGCAAGGGCTTGAAGGAAGCCGTCAACGGCTGATCCCCATTTCCCGGTTGGGCGCCGCCGGCCTGTGCCGGCGCAGCGCCCCCGGGGTGGTGATCTGAAGGGGTTCCGGCAGGGGGACCGGACCCTGGCCCCGCGCAAAGCGTCGTCTGCGGCGCCTTCGGTCAAACCCTCGTTTCTTTGACCCGGCCGCGCGATCCGCGCCTTGCCCAGTCAGCCTGCGGCCCCGTCCCGCCCGGCCCCTCCCAGCTTCAAAAAAACCAACGCTTCGACCGAATGCATGCGGGACGCGCCTGCCTGCGCTCCGGTGCATCTGGCGCCCGCATTTCTCATATCCAACACTGGCGCGCAGAAGCCTGGGCCGTCTGGCCCCCGCGCCGCGCGCGGTTCCACGGCCGTGGCCGTCTCCCCGTGAGGGTTGGCGGCGGAGCCGTCTGAGGCCCCGCCGCCCGGTCTCAGACGATGCCCGTGAGCAGATAGACCGCGATCACGAAGAACACCGCCGCCGTCTTCACCAGCGTGATGGCGAAAATGTCGCCATAGGACTGGCGATGGGTCAGGCCGCACACCGCCAGCAGCGTGATGACCGCGCCATTATGGGGCAAGGTGTCCATGCCGCCGGAGGCCATGGCGGCCACGCGGTGCATCACCTCCAGGGGAATGCCGGCCGCATTGGCGGAGGCGATGAACTGATCGGACATGGCGGCGAGCGCGATGGACAGGCCGCCGGAGGCCGAGCCCGTGATACCCGCCAGCGTGGTGATGGAGATGGCCTCGTTCACCAGCGGGTTCGGGATGGCCATGAGGGCCGCCTTGATGGCCAGGAAGCCGGGCAAGGCGGCGATGACGGCGCCGAAGCCATATTCGGAGGCGGTGTTGAGGCCCGCCAGCAGCGCGCCGCCCACCGCCGACTTGGAGCCCTCGGCGAACTTTGCCGCCACTTGGCGGAACGCGAACAGGAACACGGTGAGGATGCCCAGCAGCAGGGCGCCCGCCACCGCCCAGATGGCGGTCACCGAGGAGGTGGCCATGCTGACCGTCGCGCCGCCCTGGGTCAGGGTCGCGGCGGCGGTGGGGCCATAGAAGTCGGGGATCAGGCGGCCCAGGATGAGATTGCCGACGCCCACCACGATCAGCGGCAGGATGGCCACCAGCGGGTGCACGGTGGCACCGCCTTCGGCCGCGGCCGGCTCATTGGTGTGGCCGGTGCCATAGGTCTCGCCCGCGCGCGCCGCCTGGCGGCGCCGGAACTCCAGATAGCCGATGCCCACCACCAGGATGAAGGCGGTGCCGATGAAGCCCAGCAGGGGCGCGGCATAGGCCGTGGTCTTGAAGAAGGTGGTGGGGATGATGTTCTGGATCTGCGGCGTGCCCGGCAGCGTGTCCATGGTGAAGGAGAAGGCCCCGAGCGCGATGGCGGCCGGCAGCAGGCGCTTGGGGATGCCCACCTGGCGGAACAGCTCCGCGCCGAACGGATAGACCGCGAACACCACCACGAACAGCGAGACGCCGCCATAGGTGAGCACCGCGCCCACCAGAACGATGGCCAGGATCGCCTGGCTCGGGCCGAGGATGCGGATCATGGCCGAGACGATGGAGCGTGAGAAGCCCGACAGCTCGATCACCTTCCCGAACACCGCCCCCAGGAGGAACAGCGGGAAGTAGAGCTTCACGAAGCCCACCATTTTGTCCATGAACAGGCCCGAATAGATCACGGGCACCGCGGCGGGATCGGTCAGCAGCACGGCGCCGAGGGCGGCCACCGGCGCGAACAGGATGACGGAAAAGCCGCGATACGCGACGAACATCAGGAAGGCGAGCGCCCCGATACAAATGAGTAGGCTCATGGGAATTCCGTGCCTGAGATGAGGGACGCGGGCCACCCCTCCCGCGTCGCGAAAAGAATCTTCGCGAGCGCACAATAAAGGCGCGGCTATGACAACGGAATGCAGCCTTTGGAATGACTTGCGGCCAAGCTTGAGGCGGCCGCATGTGACGGCTTGATGACTGATCCTGCGCAATCCGGCCGTCGTGCCGGCATGCTTACATCCGCCCCGTCGCGCAATGGCCGTGAGGGGAAAGCCCATGAAGTCCGACATCGTCGCCCATCTGGGCCAGACCGGCGTGCTCCTGCCGGCCCTCATCGGCGAGGGCCTGCGCGCCAATGACCGGGTGAAGGTGCGGTTCGGCGTGCTCCAGGCCGCGGTCCGCCACGCCCATGATCCGCTGAACGCCCCCTTCGACCTGCGCGAGGAATGCAAGGCCGCCGGCCTTGACCCCCTGCCGCTGGAAGATCTGGTGCGCCAAGCCACCGCCGGCGGCGGGGAGGACGAGGCCCGCCGGGAAATCGCCGCGCCCGGCCTTGCTGCCCTCGGCGCCGGGGTGTGGGAGGATCTCGACGCCATGGCGAAGGCGGTGGAGGCGGGGCAGGACCCGGCCGGCGCCGCGGCCCGCGCCCGCATCGATGCCATCCGCGCCGAAAGCACGCTCGGCCGTGCCGATGCGCTGCGCGAGGCCGAGATCAAGCGCCACACCGGCATCGGGGAGGGCGACGGACCGAGCCTGCACCAATTGGTGATGGAACTGCACAAGGCGCTGAACCGCCTGTCCGCCACCCATGCGGAAGAGCAGATCGCCGGCGCCCATGCCTTCGGCCTCCTGCCGCAGGACCGGCCGGCGGTGGAAGCCTTCATGCGCGGGCTGAATGCCACGGCGGGGCTGAAGTTCGACCATCCCGGCCTGTCCACCACCGCCGCCCGCACGCCCGCCGGGCTGAGCATCCAGAACGACATTGGCGAGACCGATGCCCATGTGGTGGTCATCGGCGTCACCGACACCACGGTCACCGTGACCTATACGGACGTGCACCGGGCCCGGGCGCGCTTCTTCACCGGCCTGTTCCGCGACCTGCCGGTGCGCTGGAGCGGCCTTGACCAGCACACGGCCAAGGGGCTGGCGGAGGATGGCGCCTTCTACCTGGTCACCGGAACGTGCGAGGCGGATCTCGCCACCCGGCTCGCCGTGCTGGAGGCGCTCGGCCGCAACCTTGTCTTCCTTATCGACTGGAACAAGGCCCGCAAGCTGCTGCGGACCTGGGTCTCCAAGGCCGATGCCCTGATGCTGCTGGACTTTGCCGCCCGCAATGCCATCGGCCAGCGGGGCTTCCTGGAATTGGGCGGGGCGGAGCTTTTGGCCGCCGCCGTGCAGCATGCGGCCGGCGGGCGCATCGGCTTCGGCGAGCGCCTCGACACCGCGCTGGGCCGGGAGGGCGCCTGCGACTTCCTGCGGGCCGTGCTGCGGATCTCCACCGAGGCCCTCAAGGAGGGCCATTCGCTGCGCCTCGCCCGCGACCGCATCGAGGCGGAACTGATGCGCCATCTCCAGCGCGTGGATGATGACCTGCTGGCGGTGGTGGTGCGTCAGGCGGGCCTGGCCCGCGAGGTGGCGGCTGGGATCGCCGGCGCCTTGTCGGAGCCGGGGGACACCGCCGCCGAAACCGAGCGTCTGGCCGCCCAGTCCCGGCGCATCGAACAGAAGGCGGACCGCATGGCGGTGGCGGCCCGCGAGCGGGGCGCCCGCGCCGGCACGGATGGGGTTCTGGTGGCCCTGGTGAACCAGATGGAAGACGCCATCGACGAATTGGAGCAGGCGGCCTTTGTCGCCTCCCTCGCCCCCGGGGCCCTCTCGCCCGATCTGGCCGAACCCATCGGCCGGCTGTGCCGCGCGGCCGTGGACGGCGCCGAGGCGGCCGCCTGCGGCGCGGTGGCTGCCATCGAAGTGCCCGCCGGGCACAAGCTGGACTTCGAGGACGCGCTGCGGGCCTGCGGCCGCCTCGCCGAGATCGAGCATGCGGCCGATGAGGCCGAGCGGGCGGTCACCGCCGCCGTGCTCACCGGGCCGGTGGACCTGCGGGCGGGCATTGCCGCCCTCGAATTTGCCCGGGCCCTGGAGCGGGCCACCGACCGCCTGGCCGGCTTCGGCCATCTTCTGCGCGGGCATGTGCTCGCCGACCTGTCCACCTGAGAGGAGGCCGCGCATGCGCCCCGTCACCATCGGCTCCGGCAGCACCCAGACCCCGCCCGCCGACGAAATCGGCGCCAAGGCCGCCAATCTCGCCCGCATGGCCGCGCTCGGCCTGCCGGTGCCGCCCGCCTTCGTCCTGCCCATCGCCCTGTGCGGCGCCGTCACCCGCGGCGAGCCCGGTGCCGAGCGCAAGGTCGCCGCCGCGCTGGAAGAAGGCATGGCGTTCCTGGAACAGGCCACCGGCCGCGCCTTCGGCGATGCCCGCCGCCCGCTCCTGGTCTCCGTGCGCTCCGGCGCCGCGCGCTCTATGCCCGGCATGCTGGAGACGGTGCTGGATGTGGGCTGCACCCCGGCCGCCGTCCGCGGCCTCGTGCGCCTCAGCGGTAATCCGCGCTTCGCCTGGGACTGCCGCCGTCGCTTCCTGGAGAGCTTCGGCGCGGTGGTGCTGGGCATCGATGCAGCCGCCTTCGCCGATGTGGCCGCGTCCCTGGCCCGTTCCGAGGGGGTGGCGGATGCCGCCGCCCTCGACGGCGAGGCCCTGGAGCGACTGTGCGCCCTCTATCAGGAAGTCATCGACGAGGCGGACGACCTGGTGCCGGAGGCCCCCCGCGCGCAATTGGAGGCCGCCGCCGCCGCCGTCTACCGCTCCTGGGACAGCCCGCGCGCCCGCACCTATCGCAAGCTGGAAAAGCTGGAGCACCTGGCCGGGACTGCCGTGACGGTGCAGGCCATGGTGTTTGGCAACCGCAGCCTCACCTCCGGCTCGGGCGTGGCCTTCTCCCGTGATCCGTCCACCGGCGCCAACCGGCCCGTCATCGACGTGCTGTTCGAGGCCCAGGGCGAGGACGTGGTGTCCGGCGTGCGCAATCCGGTGGGGGAGGCGGCGCTCGACCGCCGGGTGCCGGACGCCGCCGACGGGCTGCGCGCCATCCTGCGCCAGCTGGAGCAGGGCTTTGCCGACGTGCAGGACGTGGAATTCACCATCGAGGACGGGCGCCTGTTCATCCTCCAGACCCGCTCCGCCAAGCGCACGCCGCAGGCGGCCCTGCGCATCGCCATCGATCTGGTGAATGAAAAGCTGATTGCCCCCTCCGAAGGCCTGCGTCGCCTGGAGGGCATGGACCTTCAAGGCCTCAGCCGGCGCACCCTGGCCGACGTGGGTCCCGTGGTGGGCTCCGGCACGCCCGCCTCCGCCGGCGTGGCGGTGGGCCGTGTGGCCTTCGACACCGAGGCGGCCCGCCGCCTCGCGGCCACCGGCGCCGCGGTCATCCTGGTGCGCCCCGACACCAATACGGCGGACGTGGAGGGCTTCGCGCTCTCCGATGGCATTGTGACGGCGGCGGGCGGGCGCACCGCCCATGCGGCCCTGGTGGCCCGCCAGATGGGCAAGCCCTGCATTGTCGGCTGCGCCGCACTCCATGTGGACCCCGCCGCCCGGCGCGCTCGCCTCGGCGAGACGGATCTGGCGGAAGGCGACCTCCTTGCCCTCGACGGCGCCACGGGCACGCTGCACCTGGGGGCGGCGCGCATCATCGAGGAGCATTTCGCGGCCGAGCGGGCGGAAGTGGAGCGCTGGCGGGTGCCGGCCTGAGCGGTTCCGCGCGCCTTCGCCTTCCCCTGCGGATCTTGTCAGGCGGTCCGCTCGGGTCCATGGGTGAGGCCACGCGCGCCGGTGCCGGCGCGCGTCCCGTCATGCCGTGAGCCCAAGGACCGGATGATTCGCCTGCGATCCCATAGACGCCGACGCATGGACGGCGTCGTTCTTCTGCCGTGCCTCGCCAGCCTTATGGCCAGCTTTCTGGCCACCGGCCCGGCGCTCGCCTCCAGCCCCGACAAGGCCATGCTGCTGCTGGAGCCCACCGAGCGGATGGAACAGCGCTGCAACGCCCGCGCCATGGGGGAGGTGGGCCGCCAGCATCCCGGCCTGCATCCCGACGAACTGGTGGCCTATGCCTTCGCCGAGACCCGCATCGTTGACGAGCAGGTGACGGCCCCCGGCGCGGCGGTGCGCAGCGGCGGGCACTGGTATCACCTGTCCTATCACTGCGTGACCAAGAACGAAGGCCTCGGCATCGAAGCCCTCACCTATGTGCTCGGCGACGTGATCCCGCGCGACCAATGGGACGCCCACGGCCTGGTGCCGTGAGTTCCCCCCTCAGGACCGGGCCCGGACATAGGAGCCGGGCGCATCCTCGATCGGATTGAAGGCCTCGCCGCCCACCGGGCGGGCGGGCACTTCGCCGGGGTGAAGGGCGGTGAGCCATTCCGCCCAATCCGGCCACCAGGACCCGGCATGCTCCTGGGTGTGCTGCAACCAGTCGGAATAGTCCCCGCTCACCGGCCCACCGGTCCAATACTGATACTTCTTCTTGGCCGGCGGATTGACCACGCCGGCAATGTGCCCAGACCCCGCCAGCACATAGCGCACCGGCCCGTTCAGGAGGCCCATGCCGATATAGGCGGACTTGGCCGGGGCGATGTGGTCTTCCTTGGTGGCCAGGCAATAGACGGGAATGGTCACCTTGCCCATGTCGATGCGCACGCCGGCCAGCTCCGCCTTGCCCTTGGCGATGTTGTTCTCCAGGTAGCAATTGCGCAGGTAATAGGAGTGGTTGGCCGCCGGCATGCGGGTGGAATCGGCGTTCCAATACAGCAGGTCGAAGGGGAAGGGCGCCTTGCCCTTCATGTAATTGTTCACCACGTAGGGCCAGATCAGGTCGTTGGAGCGCAGCATGTTGAAGGCGCTGGCCATCTTGGACCCCTCCAGATAGCCCAGCTCCTTCATGCGGCGCTCCAGCACCGCCAGCTGCTCCTCGTCCACGAACACCTTCAGGTCGCCCGCATGGGTGAAGTCGATCTGGGTGGTCAGGAAGGTGGCGCTGGCCACCCGGTTGTCGCCGGTGGCCGCCATATAGGCCAGGGTCACCGCCAAAAGGGTGCCGCCGACGCAATAGCCGATGGTATGGGCCTGCGGCTCGCCGGTGACCTTCTGCACCGCCTCCAGCGCTGCGAAAATGCCTTCGCGCATATAGTCGTCAAACCCCTTGGCCGCGAGGCGGGCATCGGGATTGACCCAGGAGATCACGAACACGGTGAAGCCCTGGTCCACCATCCACTTGATGTAGGACTTCTCGGGCGTCAGATCGAGAATGTAGAACTTGTTGATCCAGGGCGGCACCACCAGGACCGGCATCTTCTTCACGCTGGGCGTCGACGGCTCATACTGGATGAGCTGCATCAGGTCGGTCTGGTAGATGACCTTGCCGGGGGTGAGCGCCAGATTGCGGCCCACCTCGAAGGCGGACATGTCGGTCTGGCGGATGCGCAGGTCGCCCTTGCCCTCGATCAGGTCCTCGGTCAGGTGGCGCATGCCGCGCACCAGATTCTCGCCGGAGGAGTTGAATGTCTCGCGCAGCAATTCCGGGTTGGTGAGGATGAAGTTGGACGGCGAGATGGCGTTGGAGATCTGGCGGACCAGGAACTCGGCCTTGTGCTTGAGATGCGGGTCGAGGGTCTCGGCCTCGGTCACCATCGATTCGGCCCAGGTGCTGGTGACCAGATAGGTCTGCTTCAAGGCATCGAAGAAGGGGTTGGCCTGCCATTCGGGATCGCGGAAGCGGGCATCGCGCGGATCGGGCGCGACCACCGGCTCGGCCGGCTCGCCGGACATTTTCTTGAGCGCTGCGGTCCAGACCGACAGATAGCCGGACATGAGGCGGCTCTGCGCCTCCACCGTCCGCTGCGGATCGGCCATCCAATATTCGGCGACATTGCCGATGGTTTTCACCGCATCGGCCACTTCGTCCGCCAGTTCGTCCTTCTTGCCGTCCTCGCGCGGGCGGATATAGGCGGCGAGGGCCTTCCCGCCCTCTTCCACCAGCCGGGCGAGATTGTTGGCGAAGGCGTCCATGTCCAGCTTGGGCTGGAACTGGGCTTGCGTGACGTCCCTCTTTTCCGACATTTGGCGTTCCCTGACCGCGGCCTTTCTTTGCAGGATAGGCTCCCGCAGCGACAGGCACGCAACCCCTGTTTCACAATTTTAGCTTCAGGCATACTAACGGTGCATTGCGCAGTGGGCGAGGGGCGCGACCTGCGGCGGAAGGAACGGTTCACATAAACAGGAATCTCATGAGCCAGAAGCACGCTTCCCGTCCCCGCCCGGCCAAGGCCGTGCCGCGCGTGGCCGCTTTCGTCGTGTTGATGGGCCTGTCAGGGGCGGTCGGCGGCTGCGCCGGGGACGGCGGCCCCTTCGCTTGGTTCGGCAAGGACCCGGATGTGCCCAAGGTGGCCCCCACCAACGACTTCCCCGGATTCGCCGTCAAGCCCGTGGCCCGGCCTCCGGTTCTCGACGCGGGCGGACAGGCCGCCAAGGAGACCGAATTGGAGTCCCTGGCCAAGCAGACCCGTCAGCGCGGCGATGAAGCCGCGAAGGACGACACCCAGCAGTAACATCATCCCGCTTGACGACGGGTCTTCCCCGGAGAGATGAAGGCCCGTCAAGCGGGATTGAAGGTCATGTCGTTCGTCGCCCCGGAAGCGGGGGAGAAATCGGATCGCGAAGGCGCGATCCTGGTGGCCGGCTATGGCGGCATCGGCGACCATGTGCGGTGCTTCGCGCTGGTGCGGCATGTGGCGGCGGCCCATCCCGGCGCGCCCATCGATTTTCTGTGCCGCAGCCCCACGGACCGAATCGTCCGCTTCGTGCCGGAACTGCGCAAGGCCTTCGTGGACGACACGCCCCACGGCCGGTTCGGGCTGAAGGAAAAGCTGCGCCTCGCCGCCCGCCTGCGGCGCGAGAATTATCGCCGGGTCTATGTGGTCAGCCGCACCATGAAGGCGGCGGTGGTGCCTTTCCTGGCCGGCATTCCCGAGCGGGTGGGCTGGTTCGGGGAAGGGCGCGCCTTTCTCATCAACCGCATCCGCACTGGCGAGCGCACCTATCCCGGCGAGACCGAGAAGATTTGCGGCCTGGCCGGCTTCAAGACCGGCACCTGCCTGACCCCGCGCCTGGTGGTGACGCCCGGCGAATTGCAGGACTGGCAGCAGCGGGTGCTGGGCGGCGCCCCCCGCGCGCCGGTGCTGGCGCTTGCGCCGGGGGCCTATAATCCCCATCGCCTGTGGCCCGCCGGCCATTTCGCCGATCTTGCCAAGCGCTTTGCCGCCCAGGGCTGGGATGTGTGGGTGCTGGGCGGCCCGCAGGAGCGGGAGGCGGCGCGGGACATCGCGGCCGAGGCCCCGGTGCGCGACTTCACCGGCACGCCGCTGGAAGAAGCGGTACTCCAGATCCGCTCCGCCGCCCTGTTCGTGGGCAATGATTCCGGCATGCTGCATCTGGCCGGGGCCATCGGCACCCCCAGCGTCGGGCTGTTCGGGCCCACGACGGCGGAGGTCTCCGGCCCGCGCAATGAAAATGTGCTGCCCTTGCGCCCCCCCGCCGGCCAGATCAGCGTGGACCAGATCGCGGTGGAGAAGGTGGAGGAGGCGCTGGCGGCGCGCATCTCGCAACCGCAGCATTCAATCGGTGCTTTTTCCTTCAGCGAACAGTGATAGAAAGCTCGTTCGCCGCGCCCATGGAGCTTTGCGCGGCCTTTGGAGCTTGAGTGAGATGACCGATTTTCACCGTATTCGCCGGCTGCCGCCCTATGTGTTCGAGCAGGTGAACCGCGTGAAGGCCGCCGCCCGAAACAACGGCGTCGACATCATCGATCTCGGCATGGGCAACCCGGACCTCGACGCGCCCGCCCATGTGCTGGAAAAGCTGAAGGAAACCATCGGCAAGCCGCGCACGGACCGCTATTCCGCCTCCAAGGGCATTCCCGGCCTGCGGCGCGCGCAGGCGGCCTATTATGAGCGCCGGTTCGGCGTGAAGGTGAACCCCGACACCCAGGTGGTGGCGACGCTGGGCTCGAAGGAAGGCTTCGCCAATATGGCGCAGGCCATCACCGCGCCGGGCGATGTGATCCTCACCCCCAACCCGTCCTATCCCATCCACGCCTTCGGCTTCCTGATGGCGGGCGGCGTCATCCGCTCGGTGCCGGTGGAGCCCGGTCCGGGCTTCTTCCATGCCATGGAGCGGGCGGTCCAGCACTCCATCCCCAAGCCCATCGCGGTGGTGCTGTGCTATCCCTCCAACCCCACCGCCACGGTGGCGAGCCTGGATTTCTACAAGGACGTGGTGGCGTTCGCGAAGAAGAACGACCTCATCATCCTGTCCGACCTTGCCTATGCGGAGCTCTATTTCGACGGCAATCCGCCGCCCTCCGTGCTGCAGGTGCCCGGCGCCGTGGACGTGACGGTGGAATTCACCTCCATGTCCAAGACCTATTCCATGGCCGGCTGGCGCATGGGCTTTGCGGTGGGCAATGAGCGCCTCATCGCGGCCCTCTCGCGCGTGAAGTCCTACCTGGACTATGGCGCCTACACCCCCATCCAGGTGGCGGCCACCGCGGCGCTAAACGGCCCGCAGGACTATATCGGCGAGATGCGCGAGACCTATAAGCGCCGCCGCGACGCCATGGTGGACAGCTTCGGCCGCGCCGGCTGGACCATTCCGGTGCCGTCCGCCTCCATGTTCGCCTGGGCGCCCATTCCCGAGCCCTTCCGCGCCATGGGCAGCGTGGAATTCTCCAAGCTGCTCATCGAGAAGGCAGAGGTGGCGGTGGCCCCCGGCGTCGGCTTCGGCGAGCATGGCGATGACTATGTGCGCATCGCCGTGGTGGAGAACGAGCAGCGCATCCGCCAGGCCGCGCGCAACATTCGCCGCTTCTTCGACACCGCCGGCGTCACGCTCCACAATGTGGTGCCGCTCACCGCCGCGCGCTGAGCGGAACGGCCCTGCGGCCGCTTGAGACGAGCGGAAGCGATGCGCCGGCCGGATCTTCAGGGATCCAGCCGGCGCGGCTTCCAGGACCGGGAGCCTGATGCGGCCGGGTGAACCAGCCTGGCCGGGGAATCAGTCTCCGCAGCATTGATGGAAGGCGTTTTGCCACCTACACCGAAGCCCATTGGTGCGGCGGTGTCGGTGGATCGCACTCCAGGACACAGGGACATTCGGTTCGATCCATGAGCCAGTTGAGAGTGGGGCTTGCGGGCCTCGGCACCGTCGGCGCGGCGGTCATCCGCATGCTCGAAGCCCGCAAGGCGGATCTCGCCGCCCGCACGGGCCGCCAGATTGAGGTGGTGGCGGTCAGCGCCCGCAATCGCGGCAAGGATCGCGGGCTGGACCTTGCCGGCGTACGCTGGTTCGACGATCCGGTGGCGCTGGCGCGCGACCCGGACATCGACGTGTTCGTGGAATTGATGGGCGGGGAGGGCGATCCGGCCAAGGCGGCGGTGACCGCGGCGCTGGAAGCCGGCACCCCGGTGGTCACCGCCAACAAGGCGCTGCTGGCCAAATGCGGTCTGGACCTTGCCCGGACATCGGAAGCCGCTGGCGCTGGACTGCATTTCGAGGCCGCGGTGGCCGGCGGCATCCCCATCGTGAAGACGCTCCGCGAGGCGCTGGCCGGCAACCGCATCGCCCGCGTGTCCGGCATTCTCAACGGCACCTGCAACTACATCCTCACCCGCATGGCGGACGAGAAGCTCTCCTTCGAGACCTGCCTCGCGGAGGCCCAGCGCCTGGGCTATGCGGAAGCCGACCCCACCTTTGACATTGACGGGCACGACACCGCCCACAAGCTGTCGATCCTGACCTCGCTGGCCTTCGGCACGCAGGTGGATGCGGACGCCATCTATCTGGAAGGCATCCGCTCCCTGACCCTGGCCGATCTCGAGGCCGCCGATGACCTCGGCTACAAGGTCAAGCTGCTGGGCGTCGCCGTGCGCACCGACCAGGGCATCGAGCAGCGCGTCCATCCCACCATGGTGCCCAAGCACTGGCCCATCGCCCAGGTTTCCGGCGTCACCAATGCGGTGGCCGTGGATGGCGACGCTGTGGCGCTCACTCTGGTTGGCCCCGGCGCGGGCGGCGCGGCCACGGCCTCCGCGGTGGTGGGCGACCTCGCCGACGTGGCGCAAGGCAAAGGCGGCTTTGCCTTCGGCATTCCCGCCGCCGCCCTGGTCCGGGCCGAGCGCGCGCCCATGCAGCATCATGAGGGCGGCTATTATATCCGCCTTGCCGCCGTGAACCGTCCCGGCACGGCCGCTACCATTGCCCGGCGCATGGCCGACGAGGGCATCTCCCTCGAATCCATCGTCCAGCGTCGCCCCAGCTCCACCAGTGCAAATGATCCCGCAACGGTGATCCTGATTACCTACGCGACGACAGAGGAGGCCGTGCGGCGCGCGGTCGCCTCCATCGACGCGGACGGTGTCCTGGCCTCGCGGCCGCAGGTGATCCGCATCGAGAAGGATTGAGGCATGCCCCACACCCGCGTTCCCCAGGTGCTCGACCGCCGTCTCGCTTTGGAGCTTGCGCGGGTCACGGAACGCGCGGCGGTGGTCGCCGCCCGCTTTCGCGGCCGCGGCGACGAGCAGGCCGCCGACGAGGCCGCGCTCCAGGCGGCCCACGTCGTGCTCGCGGGCATGGCCATCAAGGGCCGCGTGGTGATCGGCGAAGGCCTGGAGGGCGAGGTGCCCCATCTCTTCCTCGGCGAGGAAGTGGGCGCCGGTGGCGACGCGGTGGACCTGGCGGTGGACCCGCTGGAGGGCGCCACCTTGTGCGCCAAGGACATGGCCGGCTCCATCTCGGTGGTGGTGCTGGCGGCCCCCGGCTCGCTGCTGAACGCGCCGCCGGTCTATATGGAGAAGGTGGCCATCGGCCCCGGCTATCCCGACGGCATCGTGTCCCTGGCGGCCAGCCCGCAGGACAATATCACCGCCCTTGCCGAGGCGCGGGGCGTGCCCACCTCCCAGATCACCGCCCTGGTGCTGGATCGCCCGCGCCATGCCAAGCTCATCGAAGCGGTGCGCTCCACTGGCGCGGCCGTGAAGCTCATCACGGACGGCGACGTGGCGGGCGTCATCCACACCACCAATCCCACCGAGAGCGGCGTCGACATCTATCTCGGCATTGGTGGCGCGGCGGAAGGGGTGCTGGCAGCGGCGGCCCTGCGCTGCATCGGCGGCCAGATGGAGGGCCGGCTGGTGCTGGACAGCGAGAAGAAGCGCGAGCAGGCGAAAGCCCTGGGCATCCGCGACTTCGGACGCGTCTACAAGCTGGACGACATGGTGCGCGGCGACTGCCTGGTGGCCGTCACCGGCGTCACCGACGGGCCGCTGCTCCAGGGCGTGCGGTTCTCGGGCGATGTGATCGGCACCGACACCTTGCTCATGCGGGCCGCTACCGGCACGGTGCGCCGCATCGCCACCGACCATCGCGACCTCCGAAAGTTCAGCCTGCCGGAAGAGGCCGTATCCTGACGCCTTGCCGCGCCGTCAGGGGCGCGGGACGGGGCGGCCGACCACCCGACTCACCCTGGCCCTGACAGCGGACGCCCCCGGCCCTGCGCGCCTGGCGTCCGGGGAAACTGGCGAGGGGGTGTCGCCTGCGCAGAATTGCCGGCAAACTTTTTCTGCGACGCCAAGTTGAAGATTTAACGCTTTATTAATGAGTTGCGCTGTCAGGAGGCGGCTAATGACATCCGGTACCACTGCCGGCCGGGCGTTGCGCTTATCCCGCGCACAAGCCATGTGCCGCCTGTCATGGACGGCGCGCACCACCTCTGGCTTCATGCACGCGTGAACATGCAGCTGACGAATCGCCCGTTCCTGAACGTCTCGGCCTCGGTGACCGGGCGGTCCTGGCGTGACCGGCTGGATGTGCGGGCCTCGCAGGCGGCGCTCGCCATTGCCCAGCGCCATCGGGTACCGGACATCCTCGCCCGCGTGCTGGCCGGGCGCGGGGTGGAAATTGAAGATGTCCCCGGCCATCTCGACCCCACCATCCGGGCCCTGCTGCCTGATCCCAGCATCCTCACCGACATGGATGCGGCAGTGGAGCGGCTCGCCGAGGCGGTGTGCACGCAGGAGAGTGTCGCGGTCTTCGGCGATTATGACGTGGACGGCGCCACGGCCACCGCTTTGCTGGTGAGCACGCTGCGGGCCGGCGGGCTTGATCCGCTGTTCCACATTCCCGACCGCATCTTCGAGGGCTATGGCCCCAATGTGGGCGCCATTGAGCAATTGGCGGCGCGTGGGGTCACGCTTCTGGTGACGGTGGATTGCGGCACCACCTCCATGGAACCGCTCGCCGCCGCCCAGCGGCTTGGCCTTGATGTGATCGTGCTCGACCACCATCAGGCGGGCGAGCGCTTGCCCACGGCCACCGCCATCGTCAATCCCAACCGGGAAGACGACCTGTCGGGCCTCGGTCATCTGTGCGCGGCGGGCGTCGTCTTCCTGACCTGCGTCGGCCTCGTCCGCCGGCTGCGGGAGGAGGGGCACTGGACCACGGAGCGCCCCGCGCCGGACCTGCTTTCAAGCCTCGACCTGGTGGCGCTGGGCACGGTGGCCGACGTGGTGCCGCTCATCGGCCTCAACCGCGCCTTCGTCACCAAGGGGCTCGTCGCCCTGCGGCGCCGGGAGCGGGCGGGGCTGACCGCCCTGATGGATGCGGCGCGCCTGGATGGCCCCCCGCGCCCCTGGCACCTGGGCTTCCTCCTCGGCCCCCGCATCAATGCGGGCGGGCGCATCGGCGATGCCACGCTGGGCACGCGCCTGCTGCTCACGCAGGACGGCATGGAGGCTCGCGCCATCGCGGCCGAGCTGGATCGCCTGAACACCGAGCGCCAGGAGGTGGAGAGGGCCATCCTCGCCGCCGCCGAGGCGGAGGCCTTCGCCGCCCATGGGCTGGATGATGCCGGGGCGGCGGTGGTGGTGAGCGGCGATGGCTGGCACCCGGGCGTGGTCGGCCTTGTGGCCTCGCGCCTCAAGGAGAAGTTTAATAAGCCGGCCTTTGCCATTGCTTTCAATGGCGAAACCGGCACCGGCTCGGCCCGTTCCATTCCCGGCGTGGACCTCGGCAAGGCGGTGCGCGCGGCGGTGGAGGCGGGGCTTCTGGTGAAGGGCGGCGGGCACGCCATGGCGGCGGGGCTGACGGTGGAACGGCATCGGCTGGGTGACCTGCGGCTCTTCATCGAGCAGGCCCTGGCCGCCTCTGTGCTCAAGGCGCGGGGCCAGGACGCCCTTTCCATTGATGGTGCCCTGACCGCCTCGGGCGCCACCCCGAACCTGGTGGAGATGATCTCCCGCGCCGGCCCGTTCGGCGCCGGCTGCTCGGAGCCGGTCTTCGCCTTCCCCAATCACAAGGTCACCTATGCGGAAGCCTTCGGCGCCGGCCATGTGCGCGCCCGCCTGACCGCCGCCGACGGCACCAGCGTGAAGGCCGTGGCCTTTCGCGTCGCCGAGGAGCCCATCGGCCGCGCCTTGCTGGGGGGCCGGGGCCGCATCCTCCATGTGGCGGGAACGCTGGATGTGGAGCACTGGCAGGGCGAAGCCCGGGTCAGCCTGCGGGTGCGGGACGTGGCCGAGCCTGCCTGAGGCGCCTTACCCGTCCCGCTGCCGCTTGCCGCGCTTGCCGGTGCCCAGAAGGATGCCGCGCTCGACCGCCGCGTCCCCGAACTTGGCTTTCAGCTTGTCCATGGCCGCTTCCGCCGCCTTGATGCGGGGCGTGCGGGTGTCGATGAGATCGGTGGGGTCCGCCTCGTCGGCCGGCCCGAGATCGGAGAGGCCGACGCCCACGAGGCGAAAGCGCGTGCCGTCCACTTCCTTCACCAGGAGGTCATGCGCCGCCTCGTACAGGCGTGCGGCCAGGATCGTTGGGCTTTCCAGTGTCCGCGAGCGGGTGCGCAGACGGAAGTCGGCGGTCTTCAGCTTCACCGTGACGGTGCGCCCGGCGATCGCCTTGCGTTTCAGGCGGCCGCACACCTCCTCGCACAAGGCGTAGAGGGTCTGCTCCAGCGGGCGCAGGTCGGCGATGTCGTTGTCGAAGGTGGTTTCGGCCGAGACGCTCTTTGCCTCGCGGGAGGGCTCGACGGTGCGTGCATCGAGCCCCCGCGCCAGCCGCCAGAGGCGCAAGCCCTCGGCGCCATAGAGCCGCCCGAGCTTTGAGTCCTCCGCCCGCTGAATGTCCCCGATGCGGGAAAAGCCATCCTTGGCGAGCCGCGCGCCAAACGCCGGCCCGACGCCCCAGATGAAGGTGACCGGCCGACCGGCGAGAAATTCCGCTGCTTCCTCAAGGCCCAGCACGGAGAAGCCGCGCGGCTTGTCGAGGTCCGAGGCGGTCTTGGCCAGGAACTTGTTGGCAGCCAGGCCCACGGAGACGGTAATCCCGATCTCCCGCTCCACCTGCCCGGCAAATCGCGCCAGGGTGCGGGCGGGGGAGAGGCCATGCAGCTTCTCGGTGCCCGAAAGGTCCAGGAAGGCTTCGTCGATGGAGAGCGGCTCCACCAGCGGCGTCAGCTCCTGCATCATCGTCCGCACCTGCCGGCCCACGGCGGCATACTTGCGCATGTCCGGCTTCACGATCACCGCCTGCGGGCAGAGCGCCTTGGCCTTGAACATGGGCATGGCGGAGCGCACCCCATGGATGCGGGCGATATAGCAGGCCGTGGACACCACGCCGCGCACGCCGCCGCCGATGATGACGGGCACGTCGCGCAGGGCGGGATTGTCCCGCTTCTCCACGGCCGCATAGAAGGCGTCACAATCCACATGGGCGATGGAGAGCGTGTGGATCTTGGGATGCCGCACCAGCCTCGGACTGCCGCAGGCCCGGCAGCGCGGCCCATCCCCCGCCTCCGCCAGGCAGTCGCGGCAGAAGCCGGGGGCAGGGCGGGTCCCTTCGCTCATCCCCGGCGGACCGGGGAATCGGGGTCGAAGGGGGGATCGAGCACCGCATGGGCGCGAATCACATCCTCCGGCCGGAAGCCCGCATCGGCGCAGAAGGCCAGCAAGAGGGGCTCGTCGGACAGGATGAAGCCGAGCACGCCAGCACCGAATTCCGGTTGGGAGGCGGCGGCGCGCAGGTCCGCCGGCCCCATGCCGGTGGCGGCGAGGAAGCCGCCGATGCGCTCCACATCCTTGGCCAGGAAGGACAAAGCGGTCACCGCCAGCTCCTGGGCGGCGGCGCGGACCTCCTTGGGCGAGCGCGAGGTGAAACCGGGGCGATCCTTGATGGGCATTTGCGCTTCCGCAACGATTGGTCTCTAGCTATGCCCATGATGGACGATCCGCACGCCCCTGCGAAGCGGATCGACAGCTGGCGGGGAAGATCGGGTATGCCGAAGACCGTGATGATCGTGGAAGACAACGAGCTCAACATGAAGCTCTTCCACGATTTGCTGGAGGCGCACGGCTACCGCACGGTGCAGACGCGCAACGGTATCGAGGCCATGGGTCTGGCCCGCCAGCACATGCCCGACCTCATCCTCATGGACATTCAATTGCCGGAGGTCTCCGGTCTTGAAGTGACAAAGTGGTTGAAGGCCGACCCCGAGCTGAAATCCATTCCCGTGGTCGCGGTGACCGCCTTCGCCATGAAGGGCGACGAGGAGCGCATCCGCTCGGGGGGCTGCGAGGCCTATCTCTCCAAGCCCATTTCGGTGGCTAAGTTCCTGGAAACGGTCAAACAGTATTCAGGCGGCTAAGACGCGGGCGATTCTCCCGCGTTGATTTCCTGCTGCTTTCCGCTACCTTTTAAGATGAAGGCACTGCCTCTCGGGCAACCGCCACAAGCGATGTCCGATGCCATAGCCCTGCGGGGTGCTCAGGTCCGCCGCATCTCCTGGGTCCGTGGGGTTCGGCCGGCGTGCGGGCGACATCGGGTGGCCTCCCCGACCGTCCGCCGCCGGCCACCTTCCTTTCAGCGCCCCCCCGGGCCCGGCCCCGCTTGACGGCCCCGCCCGCCCCGGATACGCCCGATCCATGACGTCAAAAGCCTTCATCGTCGGCCTTTCGGGGCCGGTTCTCACAGCGTCCGAACGGGCGTTCCTCGCGGCACAATCGCCCTGGGGCCTCATCCTGTTCGCGCGCAATGTGGAGACGCCGGATCAGGTCCGTAGGCTAGTGGATGAAGCACGATCGGCCCTTGGCTGGCGGGCGCCGGTTCTGATCGACCAGGAGGGCGGACGGGTGCAGCGCCTGCGGCCGCCTCATTGGCCAGAATATCCCGCCGGCGCGGCCTTCGGCGCCCTCTATCGCCACGATCCGGCCGCCGGCCTTGAGGCGGTGCGGCTGAACTCCCGCCTCCTTGCGGCCGACCTTCATGCCCTCGGCATCGATGTGGACTGCTTGCCAGTGGCAGACCTGCGCCTGCCCGAGGGCCACGGCATCATCGGCAATCGCGCCTATGGGGAGGAGCCGGTGTCCGTCGCCGCGCTCGCCCGCGCCGCCGCCGAGGGGCTGCTTGAGGGGGGCGTCCTGCCCGTGGTGAAGCATATTCCCGGCCATGGCCGCGCGCCCGTGGACAGCCATGAGCGCCTGCCGGTGGTCCATGCCGCCCGCGCCGAACTTGAGCGCACGGATTTTGCGGCCTTCCGCCCGCTCGCCGACCTGCCGCTCGGCATGACCGCCCATGTGGTCTATGCGGACCTCGACGCGGATCGCCCTGCCACCACCTCGCCCGTGGTGATGGAAGAGGTGGTGCGCGGCTTCATCGGCTTTTCCGGCCTCGTGATGAGCGATGACCTGTCCATGGGCGCGCTCTCCGGCACGGTTGCGACGCGGGCCGAGGCCGCGCTCGCCGCCGGATGCGACATGCTGCTCCATTGCAATGGCCGCCTGGACGAAATGGAGCCCATCGCCGCCGTCACACCGGCGCTCTCGGGCGTCGCGCTGGAGCGGGCGGAGCGGGCGCTGGCCGCGCGGGTTGCGCCTGCGCCCTTCGATGCGGATGCCGCCCGCGCCGAGCGCGACCGGCTCCTGCGCCTGACCGATTGAGGCCATGACCACCGCGCCCGTCTCCCCCGATTTTGCCGAGGACGTGCTGCCCTCGGAGGCGGCGGACGGGGCCTTCGTCGTGGATATTGACGGGTTCGAGGGGCCGCTCGACCTGCTGCTCGCCTTGGCGCGCACCCAGAAGGTGGACCTCACCCGCCTGTCCATCCTGGCTTTGGCCAACCAGTATCTCGCCTTCATCGAGGCGGCGCGGAAGGTGCGCCTGGAACTGGCGGCCGACTATCTGGTGATGGCGGCGTGGCTTGCCTACCTGAAATCCCGCCTGCTCCTGCCGCCCCCACCCCGCGAGGACGGGCCGAGCGCGGAAGAGCTGGCGGACGCCTTCGCCCGGCGCCTGCGGCATCTGGAGCGCATCCGGCAGGCCGCGGAGAAGCTGATGGCGCGCAAGCGTCTCGGCATCGACGTCTTCCCCCGCGCCCAGGTGGAGGCGCCGGAGGTGGAGGGCAAGGTCACCTATACCGCCACCCTCTATGACCTCCTTTCCGCCTATGCCGCCCAGCGCCAGAAGAAGGCGCTGTCCTATGTGACGTTGAAGACCCGGGCGGTCTGGTCGCTGGCCGATGCCCGCGCGCGGCTGGAACGGCTGGTGGGCATGACGGGAGATTGGATCCGGCTCGACCAGTTCCTGATCGAATATCTCACCGAGCCCGACCAGCGGGCCACCGCCATCGCCTCCAGCTTCACCGCCAGCCTGGAATTGGTGAAGGAGGGCTTGCTCGACATCCGCCAGGACGCCCATTTCGCCCCGCTCTGGCTGCGGCCGCGTGCGGACGACAAAGGCGGGGAGGGCGGTTCATGAGCCCGCCCAAAACGCCGGCGAGCCGTTCTGCGCCTCGCATTGACCTGTTCGACGAGCGTCCCCTCGATGCGCGCGAAGAGGCGCTCGCCCGCGACATTCGGGTCATCGAAGCCTTGCTGTTCACCGCTACCACCCCGGTGACGGCGCGTGAGATGGCGCCTCATCTGACCCGAGAGGCGGACATCGGCGCGCTCATGGACGTTTTGACCGCCGACTATGCCCGAAGGGGCGTCAACATCATCAAGGTCGCCGGCGGCTGGATGCTGCGCACCGCGCCGGACCTTGCCCATCTGCGCGCCGGTGCCGGGCCTGAGCCGCGCAAGCTCTCGCGCGCCGCCACCGAGGTCCTGGCCATCATTGCCTATCACCAGCCGGTCACCCGGGCCGAGATCGAGGAAATCCGCGGGGTCACCACCTCCAAGGGCACGTTGGACGTGCTGCTGGAAAGCGGCTGGATCCGCCTGCGGGGTCGGCGCAAGGCGCCCGGGCGACCGGTGACCTATGGCACCACGTCCGCCTTCCTCATCCATTTCGGCCTGGATGCGGTGCAGGATTTGCCGGGCCTCGACGAACTGAAGGGCGCCGGCCTGCTTGACGGCCGTATCCCGCCCGGTTTCGCCATTCCGCTCCCCAGCGACGACGATGCCTTGCGCGACGACGAGGAGCCGCTGGAAGACACTCCGCTGGACTTCACGCTCACCTCTGGCGCGAAGGACGAGGATTGAGGCGCCTTTCCTGTGGGAGGGCGCGCCGGATTTGCGGCGGGACGCGCTATATAGGGTCCCATGATGGCCCCTTCTTCCGCCGAGTCGTTCTCCCCCTCAACGCCCGTCCCGTCGCGCGAGCCCAGGGACATCCTGCGCCACGTCTTCGGCTATGAGGCGTTCCGGGGACGGCAGGCGGAGATCGTCGACCATGTGGTGAACGGCGGCGATGCCCTGGTGCTGATGCCCACCGGTGGCGGCAAGTCGCTGTGCTACCAGGTGCCGGCTCTGGCGCGGGCGGGCACGGGTATCGTCATCTCCCCCCTCATCGCCTTGATGCACGACCAGGTGCAGGCGCTGCGCCAATTGGGCGTGAAGGCGGCCATGCTCAATTCCTCCCTTTCCCCGGCCGAGGCCCGGCAGGTGGAGCGGGACCTGGCCATGGGCGAGCTGGACCTCCTCTATGTGGCGCCCGAGCGGCTGCTGACCGACGGCTTCCTGACCCTGCTCCAGGGCGCGCGCATCGCGCTCTTCGCCATCGACGAGGCGCACTGCGTCTCCCAGTGGGGGCACGATTTTCGCCCCGAATATCGCCAGCTGACCATTCTGCACGAGCGCTTCCCCTCGGTGCCGCGCATCGCGTTGACCGCCACGGCGGACGGCCCGACCCGGCGGGAGATCGTGGAACGCCTCGGGCTGGAGGACGGGGAGGTGTTCCTCTCCTCCTTCGACCGGCCCAATATCCGCTATCGCATCCAGCCCAAGAACAATCCCAAGGCCCAGCTCCGGGCGCTGCTGGATGCCCATGAGGGCGAAGCGGGCATCATCTATTGCATGAGCCGGGCGAAGGTGGAGGCCACCGCCGAGGCGCTGGCCGACGAGGGGCGGGTGGCGCTGCCCTATCATGCGGGCCTTGATCCCCAGGTGCGCGCCCGCAACCAGGACCGCTTCCTGAAGGAGGAAGGGGTGGTGATGGTGGCCACCATCGCCTTCGGCATGGGCATCGACAAGCCGGACGTGCGCTTCGTCGTCCATCTCGATCTGCCCAAGAGCATCGAGGCCTATTACCAGGAGACCGGCCGCGCCGGCCGCGACGGCCTGCCCTCCGAGGCGCTGCTCCTCTATGGCATGGAGGACGTGGCCAAGCTCATCCAGTTCGTGGATGCCTCCGACGCCTCCGAGGCGCGCAAAAGGGTGGAGCGGCAGAAGCTCGATGCGCTGCTGGGCCTGTGCGAAACGGCCAGTTGTCGCCGCCAGGTGCTGCTCGCCTATTTCGAGGAAGAGCTGCACGAGCCGTGCGGCAATTGCGACACCTGCCTTGAGCCGGTGCGCACCTATGACGGCACCGAGGCGGTGCAGAAGCTGCTCTCCTGCATCTATCGCACCAAGGAAATGTTCGGAGCGGGCCACGTGATCGACGTGCTCACCGGCACCGCCACCGACAAGGTGCACAAGTTCGGCCATGAGACCTTGAGCACGTTCGGCATCGGCAAGGATGTGAGCCGGGACGAGTGGCGGGCCATCCTGCGGCAGGTGGTGGCGCTGGGGCTCGTGGCGGTGGATGTGGAAGGCCATGGGGGCTTGTCCCTCACCGCCGCCTGCCGGCCGGTGCTGCGCGGCGAGCGGCGCGTCGAGCTGAAAGTGGAAAAGCGCACCCGCCCGGCCCGCACCCAAGGCGGCGCCCGCGTGCCGCGCGCCGGCCCCACCGATCCGCGCGACGAGGCGCTCTACCAGAAGCTGAGGGCGTTGCGCCTGGAGCTGGCGCGCGCCCAGGGCGTGCCGCCTTATGTGATTTTCCACGACACCACGCTGTTGGACATCGCGCACGCCCGGCCCCGGTCGCTGGCGGCCTTCGGCGATATTTCCGGGGTGGGCGAGGCCAAGCTCGAGCGCTATGGCGCCCAGTTCCTGGCCGTGGTGCGGGAGGCGGGGGAGGGGCGTTGAACGGGGACGGGTGGTGAGCGCCATTGCCTCCCCAATTCCCCCCTTGCTATAGGCCAACGAGGACTTTTCCGGTGGCGCGCCCGAGGCGCGCCGTCCATGGATCAGGTAGAGGACCAAGCCGCCGGTGCCGTGCGGATCGGGGCGGTCCAGGGAGCAAGACATGTCCGTCGATCAGGCGACCGTACGGAGGGTGGCGCATCTGGCGCGCATCGCCGTGCGCGAAGAGGAACTTTCCGCGCTCCAGGGCGAGCTGAACGCCATCCTCCAGTTCGTGGAGCAGCTCTCCGCCCTCGACGTGTCGGGCGTCGAGCCCATGACCGGCGTGGTGCCGCAGAACCTGCCCATGCGCGAGGATGTGGTCTCCGACGGCCATTATCCCGAAAAGATCCTCGCCAATGCCCCCGAGGCCGAGGGCGGCTTCTTCACGGTTCCGAAGGTGGTGGAATGACCGCGCTCAACCAGCTCACCCTGACCCAGGCCCGCGAAGGCCTCGCTCAGCGCGAATTCACCGCCGTCGAACTGACCGACGCCTATCTCTCCGCCATGGAGCAGGGGCGCGATCTCAACGCCTATGTGCTGGAGACCGCCGACAAGGCGCGCGACATGGCCAAGGCCAGCGACGAACGGATCGCCTCCGGCGATGCCGGCCCGCTGGAGGGCCTGCCCATCGGCGTCAAGGACATGTTCTGCACCGAGGGAGTGGAGACCACCGCCTGCTCGAACATCCTGAAGGGGTTCGTGCCGCAGTATGAGTCCACCGTGACGAGCCAGCTCTGGAAGGCCGGCGCGGTGATGCTGGGCAAGCTCAACAATGACGAGTTCGCCATGGGTTCGTCCAACGAGACCTCGGCCTTCGGCCCCACCGTCTCGCCCTGGCGGCGGGATGGGTCCAGCGCGCCGCTGGTGCCCGGCGGCTCGTCCGGCGGTTCGGCGGCGGCGGTGGCCGGCTTCCTGTGCGCCGGTGCCACCGGCACCGATACGGGCGGCTCCATCCGCCAGCCGGCGGCCTTCACCGGCACGGTCGGCATCAAGCCCACCTATGGCCGCTGCTCGCGCTGGGGCATCGTGGCCTATGCCTCCTCGCTCGACCAGGCCGGCCCCTTCGCCCGCACGGTGAACGACGCCGCTATCCTGCTGAAGTCCATGGCCGGCTATGACCCGAAGGATTCCACCTCGGTGAATCTGCGGGTGCCGGACTATGAGGATGCGGTGGGCCAGTCCGTGCGCGGCAAGCGCATCGGCATTCCCCGCGAATATCGCGTGGACGGCATGTCGCAGGAGATCGTCGAGCTCTGGGACCAGGGCACGGCCATGCTGCGCGACGCCGGCGCCGAGATCGTCGACATCTCCCTGCCGCACACCAAATACGCCCTCCCGGCCTATTATATCGTGGCGCTGGCGGAGGCCTCCTCCAACCTCGCCCGCTATGACGGCGTGCGCTATGGCCTGCGGGAGCCCGGCCGCGACGTGGTGGAGATGTATGAGCGCACCCGCGCCGCCGGCTTCGGCGCCGAGGTGCGCCGGCGCATCATGATCGGCACCTATGTGCTCTCCGCCGGCTATTACGACGCCTATTATGTGAAGGCGCAGAAGGTCCGCACCCTCATCAAGCGCGACTTCGACGACGTATTCGCGCAGGGCGTGGACGCCGTTCTCACCCCCGCGACCCCCTCGCCCGCCTTCGGCATCGCCGAAAAGGTGAGCGCCGATCCGGTGGAGATGTATCTCAACGACGTCTTCACCGTGACGGTGAATCTCGCCGGCCTGCCGGGCCTGTCCCTGCCGGCGGGCTTTTCCGCTGACGGCTTGCCGCTGGGCCTCCAGCTCATCGGCCGCCCGTTCGAGGAAGAGACCCTGTTCTCGCTGGGCCAGGTGATCGAGGAATCGGCCGGCCGCTTCCCGGTGGAAGACCTCTGGTGGGCAGATTGAGCCCCGTCCCCGAAGGCCTTCGCGCCGCGCGGGTGGAGATCGACGCCATCGACGATGCGATGGTCGATCTGCTCGTGCGGCGGCTGAAGGTGGTGGAGCAGGTGGTGGCCATCAAGGCGGGGGCAGGCATCCCCGCCTTGCTGCCGGACCGGGTGGAAGAGGTGGTGGAGCGCGTCTGCGCCCGCGCCCGCGCCCTGGGTCTGCCGGAGGACCTGCCGGAGACCCTGTGGCGGGAAATCATCGCCTGGACCATCCGCTACGAAAATGCCCATCTCCCCGAGACGGGAGCTCCCGGCGCCTCCACCTGAGGCGCCGTTTTTTTTATCCTGGCATGCGCTTCATGAAGGAGCGCTTGAGCTTGCGCAGGCGCGCGGCGAGCGCCTCGCGGAAAGGCGCGTTGCGTTTTTCGAGCGTCCGCCGCGCCACTTCCAGCTCCCGCGCGCCCGCCCGTCCTGTCTCCACCAGCGTGTCCAGCGCCGACATGATGCGGCGATAGGGGAAAGCCTGCGCCAGGTGCGGATAGCGCACGGCGCCGCGCCGCTCATGGAAAGGCTGACAGCGGAGCGGGCCGACGGATTCAGGGATATAGGCGGCCAGCAGGGCCGCCGGATCGCTCACCGCAAGCGCCGGCTCGGCGGCGAGCAGCCGGGCGCCGTCCATGTGGCGGATGGCGGTGGTGGCCTGATAATCCGGTCGCGCCCGCCAGCGCACGTAGCTCGCGAGGCATTTCGCCACCAATTGGTCGGTGGAGCGCACGGGGAAATGGGCGAGGTCCGCATTGGGCAGGAGCACCGGCGCCACATCCTTGTGCCAGTGGCTCACCCCGTGATTGCCGTCCGAGATCAGCGTCTCCGGGTGGGCGGCCAGCGCCCGGGGCACCACCACCTTGTTCACCTGCCGGGGAATGTCGAGCACATAAGTGAGCCGCGCCAGCGGATCGGCCTCGGTGAGGTCATCGCGCGGCTGCGGAATGTAATGCGTCATGGAAAAGGCACCGACCGCCCCGGCGGGGAGGGCGGACAGCTCCGCCTCCAGTGCGGCGCGGTCGGGGAGGGCGATGAATTCGTCCGCATCCAGCGGCAGGATGAAGTCGAACGCCTCATCCGCCATGGCCCGGTGCATGAGGGCGGTGGTGCGCACGCCCTGGTGATAGGCGCCATGGACGCCGTCGGTGACCACCACGAGCGGGACGCCTTCCGCCGCAAGGAGGCGCAGGATTTCCGGCGTCGCATCGGTGCTGCCGTCATCCACCACATAGAGGCGGTCCACGAAATGCAGGTTGTGGCGGACGAAGCGTTCGATAATGTCCGCTTCGTCCCGCGCCAGGGTCACTGTGGCAAGCCGCATATCCCGTCCCGTTTCTCACCGCCTCCGGCCGGCCGAAAGCGTCGCAGCCTATAGCACAGGTGGGCGAGGCGGTTGCCAGAGAGCCAAGCCTTCGAGTAGGGACAGAGTTTGATAAACGCGGCCCCGCCGCGCGCCAGTTGCAGGGACAGACATGACCGCTCATACGCGACCCGCCGACGCCAAGAAGCTCATCCGCGGAGCCACCGGCGACTGGGAGGTGGTGATCGGCATGGAGGTGCACGCCCAGGTCTCCTCCAACGCGAAGCTGTTTTCCGGCGCCTCCACCGCCTTTGGCGGCCCGCCCAACGACCATGTGTCGCTGGTGGATGCGGCCATGCCGGGCATGCTGCCGGTCATCAACGGGGAATGCGTCGCCCAGGCGGTGCGCACGGGCCTTGGGCTCAAGGCGCAGATCAACCTGCGCTCGGTGTTCGACCGGAAGAACTATTTCTACCCGGACCTGCCCCAGGGCTACCAGATCAGCCAGTACAAAAGCCCCATCGTGGGCGAGGGCGAGGTGATCGTCGACCTCGCCGACGGCGAGAGCATCGTGGTCGGCATCGAGCGGCTGCACCTGGAGCAGGACGCGGGCAAGTCCATCCACGACCTCTCCCCCTCCCTGAGCTTCGTCGATCTCAACCGCTCCGGCGTGGCGCTGATGGAGATCGTGTCCCGCCCCGATCTGCGCTCGGCGGACGAGGCCCGCGCCTATGTGACCAAGCTGCGCTCCATCCTGCGCTATCTCGGCACCTGCGACGGCGACATGGAGAAGGGCAACCTGCGCGCCGACGTGAACGTTTCCGTGCGCCGCCCCGGCGAGCCCTTCGGCACCCGCTGCGAGATCAAGAACGTCAATTCCATCCGCTTCATCGGCCAGGCGGTGGAGACCGAGGCGCGGCGCCAGATCGAGATCATCGAGGATGGTGGCGTGATCGACCAGGAGACGCGCCTGTTCGACCCCGTGCGGGGCGAGACGCGCTCCATGCGCTCCAAGGAAGAGGCGCACGACTACCGCTACTTCCCCGATCCTGACCTGCTGCCCCTGGTGCTGGAGCCGGGCTTTGTCACCGAGCTTGAGGCGGACCTGCCGGAATTGCCCGACGCCAAGAAGGCCCGCTTCATCGCCGATTACGGGCTCACCCCCTATGACGCCTCCATCCTGGTGGCCGAGAAGGAGACCGCCGATTATTTCGAGGCGGCGGTGCAGGCGGGCGGCGTCGCCCGCAATGCCAAGCTGGTGGCCAACTGGGTCATGGGCGACGTGGCCGCCGCCGCCAATGCGGCGGGCCTGTCCATCCCGCGTGGTGTCGTCTCGGCCGAGCAGGTGGCCGGTATTGTCGACCTCATCTCGGACGGCACCATTTCCGGCAAGATCGCCAAGGATGTGCTGGTCATCATCCTGGAAGAGAAGTCCACCGCCCATCCGCGCGAGCTGGTGGAGGCGCGCGGGCTGAAGCAGGTGACAGACCTCTCCGCCATCGAGAAGGTGGTGGACGAGATCATCGCCGGCAATCCCGACAAGGTGGCCCAGGTGCAGGCCAAGCCCACCATGCTCGGCTGGTTCGTGGGCCAGGTGATGAAGGCATCGGGCGGCAAGGCCAATCCGCAGGCGGTCAACGACCTCCTGAAGAGCAAGCTGGGCATCTGATCGGTCCATCCGGCCGGGAGCGGCCGGGGCCGTGGGGAGGGGATGATGGTGAAGGGTATCCTGGCGGGCCTTCTGGCCGCGGTGAACCTCGTGGCGGTCGCGCCAGCGGTTGCGGCGGAGGCGCCCAATCTGGTGGGGCGCTGGGTGGCGATGGAGACGTCGGGCTCATCGGTCGTCGTCACGCCCATGGACCAGATGAGCAAGCCGGTGGAGCCCTCTGCCCTCGCCAGCCGACCGAGCGGCGAATCATGGGACGTGCGCATCGACGCCCAGGACGGCCGCGCCATGGCCGGTGCGCTGATCTCCAAGGGCGGCAAGGAGCAGACTTTGCTTGGCACCTTGCGCCTGGATGGCAAGCGCCTGGTCATCGCCACCGATTTCAGCGCCGGCTCGGGCGAATTGAACGGCGACAGCATGGAATTGTGCTGGGTCGACCTGATCCCCAACTACATCGCCACGTCCTGCACGGTGTACAAGCGCGCGCCAGCTGCGGCGAAATAGGCGGAAGATCGCCCCCCCCTGCGCACCACACCGTGCTGGCGTCACGGGAGGGGCGTGGGCACCGCAGAGCGCGGAAGCTCCCGCACGTCAGGGGCGCTGTTGCCCTGGGCAGATCGCCGCGCCTTGCTTGCTCTCCCTTTTCCGCCGATGTCGCCTTGGCGGCCTCCTCACGCCTCCCCATCAGGCGAATGACGGGAACGAATAGCCTAGAACCTGGGAGCTCCCATCCACTCGGTTATGCCGTTATGGAACCACATATAGACGGGCTGTGCCGTTTCGTTCACCTTCCGCTCGATGGTTTCCGTGATCTTACAATCTGCATTCATGCTGTAGGCATCCATCACCACTTCGGACACCTGAAGGAGAAGGACCGGCGTTGTGGTCCCGCCGGTGGGAGCCGTCGCCAGAAGCGTGCCGGTGGCCTTCACGATGCTCACGGCAAGCACCGCCACCGAGATGCCGCACGTCAGCTTGTCGTCAACATTTCCCATCCGCGCGATGGCGATCCCCTTCTTCAGCAGGAAGGCGGTGAGATCCCGCCCTGTGAGCGACGCGTTCTTTTTCAGAAGCTCGTAAGCAATTGTGTAATGATCTGCTATGCCTTGGGCCAAGTGGTCCTGCAGACCGACTTTCACCAATCCCCCGCGCAGGGCGTGGGCGGTGCCTGACTTAACCAGGTTATGGAAGAAGTCGCGACGATCCGAATTTTTTATGATGTCCTTCGCGCTTTCCTTCAGGAACAGCTTCCCGAAATCCTGGGCCGAGTAGTCGTGACCCTTTGATGCTTCCGATTTCGCAGTCACTGCTGCCACCTTAAAAACCCGCTCCGGTGAAGTGGGGCGCAGTTGCACATTGCAATCAAGTTCAAACTGTTTTGTTTAGTGACAACTTATTTGACGGCCAGCGTCTCCGCCCGCACGGTGGGCCCGAAAATCTCCTCGAACGCCACTTTCAGCACCGCATCCACCTCGGCCATGCCCACCAGATGGCCGAGGGCCACGAGGCTCGTCACCCCGTGCTCGCGCACCCCGCAGGGCACGATGCCGGAGAAATGGTCGAGGTCCGGGTCCACGTTCAAAGAAATGCCGTGGAACGTCACCCAGTGGCGCACGCGGATGCCGATGGCGGCGATCTTGTCCTCTCCACCGGCGCGGGGCACCCAGACGCCCACACGGTCCTCGCGGCGCTCTCCGGTCACGTTGAAGGCGGAGAGCGTGCCGATCAGCCAGTCCTCCAGCCCCGCCACATAGCGGCGCAGGTCCGGCGCCCGGCGCTTCAGGTCCACCATCACATAGGCCACCCGCTGGCCGGGCCCGTGATAGGTGAACTGACCGCCGCGCCCGGTCTCGAACACCGGGAATCGCTCATCCAGCAGATCCTCCCGCCGGGCGCTGGTGCCGGCGGTATAGAGAGGCGGATGTTCCACCAGCCATACCGCCTCGGCGGCCTGCCCCGCGGCAATGTCGGCGACGCGGGCCTCCATGAGTCGCACCGCCTCGGGATAAGGCACGAGGGAATCGGCCACGATCCACTCCACGGGCGGGGCGGCGGCATCGGCCGGCAGGAGGCGGCCATCAAGGGAGGAACGGCTGGAAACAGATGCGATCATTGGGCTGCCAAGGTTTCGACGCGGCGGCGGGCCGCACTCGTCCACAGGCTTCATATAGATGTTGCGATCGTCGCTGTTGAGGCCTTGTAGCGCCGGAGTCGATCTGTTAGACGATGGCCCCCGGCGGACGGGACCCTAACGGGAAACGGCGCCGAGCCTGATCTGAATGCGGTCGTGGCGGAATTGGTAGACGCGCTAGCTTGAGGTGCTAGTGGGGAGACCCGTGGAGGTTCGAGTCCTCTCGTCCGCACCAGATTGGCAGGGCCTTCCCGCCCGGTGCAAAGGGAAACGAAAAGGGCGCCTCTCGGGGCGCCCTTTTCGTTTCTGCACGGGCTTTCGACCCCCAAGGCCCCGGTGGGACGGCCACCCGGCGCCGCCGGATGGCCGCTTCTTCATTCCTGCGGCGTTCCCGATCCGGCGGCATGGCCCTCGGCCTTGGGCGTCAGATCGGGCAGGATGCGCGGCCAGAGCTGGTTGAAGAAGGTCTCCACCGGATTCTTCGCCGGCGCGTCCGATTCGGCCGGGGCCGCCGCCACCGGCTGCGGCTGCGCCTGGGGCACGGGCGAGGGCACCGGACGGGGCACGCTGGCCGGCTTGGCCGGGCTCACGGTCACGGCGGTCACCGTCCCCGCTGCGGCGGCCGGAGTGCCGCTCGCAGCCGGCGCGGTCACCGCAGTGCCCGCCGGAGCGGAGGCGGGATGCACCGGGGCGGTCGTGGCCGCGCTGGCGGGCAAGGCGGGCTTGCCGGGCGAAAGCGCCACCGGAGTGGTGGTCGCCGGCTCCACATGCACCACCTTGAAGCCGCGCGCCTTCAGCTCCTTCAGCAGGGTCGGCAGCATGACCGCCGTGGAGGGCTGGATGTCGTGCAGCAGCAGGATGCCCGAGCCCCGCGCCTCCAGGCGGTCGAGGGCGCGCTTCATCACCTCGTCGGGCTTCAGGTGCATCCAGTCATCGGCCACCAGGTCGACGCTGAAGACGGCGACGCCGTTCTGCTGGAGATAGGCGTCGTAGAATTTGGTCCGGCCCAGCCCGGGAAAGCGGAAGAAGGGGCCCGCATGGGCACCGATGGGGGCCAGCGCCGCGTCCGTGGAGGCAAAGCCCTTCTGGATTTCCTGGAGGCCCGCCTCTTGGGTGAGCTTGGGGAAGATCAGGGGGTGGGTCTGGCTGTGGGTGCCGATGGAATGGCCCTCCTGCACCTCGCGCTGAAGCAAGGCGGGATGGGCGTGGGCCATGGTGCCCACGATGAAGAAGGTGGCCTTCACGCACTCCGCCTTCAGCGTGTCCAGCACCCGCGTGGTGTAGGGCGGCAGCGGGCCGTCGTCGAAGGTGAGGATCACCTCGCCCTTCTGGAGCGGAATGGTCTGCTTATATTGCAGCGAGCCCAGGAACGGCATGGCCTTGGGATCGACGGTGACCACCCGGGACGTGCCGAGGGCATCGGGGTTGGGGCAGCTTTCCGCCGCCAGCGCGCCACCGGCCGCCAGCGCCATGACGCTGGCCAGAAGAAGGGAACGCATGCCCGTCACTCCATTTCGCCCCCTGAAGGGCCCTTCCATGAAGGCCCCGAGCCGCAGGCGCCCGGCGGCGGCTCAAAGAGAGGCGAACTCAGTGACCGGCGGATGTCTGTCCGACTGGGACCACATGGACAATGTGATAACCAAGCTTTCGTAAAGCCCTCAAGAACGACGGAATCATGGCTGCGGTATAGGTCTTGGTGTCGTGGAAGAGCACGATCCCGCCTTGCGCGGCTTCCAGGCGCTTCAGCACCAGGTCCAATTCCTGCTCGGGCGTCATGACATTCCAGTCGCTGGCCCACAGGTCCGCTCCGAACACCGAGATGCCCCGTTTTTCCAGATAGGCCAGCAATTGCGGGGTGGAGGCGAAGCCGGGAAAGCGGAAGAAGGGTACGCGGGGCGTCGCGCCCGCCGCGCCATAGGCGGCCTTCTCGTCGGCGGCGATGCCCTTCTCGATCTCCGCCACCGCCGCCTCATAGGGGATATGGGCCAGCGTCGCCGCCGGATGGGTCATGGTGTGGTGGGCGAGGGTGTGGCCCTCGGCGACGATCCGTCGCGCCAGGGCAGGCCGGGCCTGCGCATTCTCGCCGATCAGAAAGAAGGTGGCGCGCACGCACTCCGCCTTCAGCGCGTCGAGGACGGCGGCGGTGGTGCCCGGCCAGGGACCGTCATCGAAGGTGAGCACCACCTCCTTGGGCGCCAGCGGTAATGTCTGGGGGAAGGACTTGGTGCCCACCCGCACCCCCGCCGGCACCTCGAGGACATGGGACGTGCCCAGTGCGTCGGGACCGCATTCGGCGGCGGCAGCGGCACCGGCCATGACGGCCAGGCAGAATGCGGCCAGCGCCGGCACGTAAAGGCGGCGTCGAGAGAGGAGGGTGAGCGGGGGCGTCTGAGACATGGCCCTTCTTAGAACCTGTGAGCAGGGCCGAAAAGCGGCCGGCGTGGCCGGCGATGAGCCATCGCACACGGGGCGCCCCGTCGGCGGGAACCTTGGACGGGGCGGGATCGTTTGCGGCCCAGCCCATGCGCCCGCGCCACGGTCCTTGTGGGGCGTCGCCACGGCCTGCGCTTGGCGCTTCCCTCGGGGAGCGTGGCGCACTACTAAGGCGGTTCAATTGCGAAGCGTTCCGAGTTCCAGCGCGGAAAGGGGAGGGGATGCGCGAGCACGATCCCGCCATCGACGACAAGGTCGCCCCCGCCGTCCGCGATGAGGAGGGGATGCTCCTGCCCGATTTCATCGAGAAGGTCTCCACCGCCATCGCCGAGATGGATGTGGGCACCCTCCGGCAGGACCTCGCCGGACTCCACGAGGCCGATCTCGGCGACCTGATCGAGGCGCTCGATGCCGAGGAGCGTCCCCAGCTCATCGAGCTCCTTGGCCGGGATTTCGACTTCACCGCGCTGACCGAACTCGACGAGACCATGCGCGTGCAGATCCTCCAGGCGCTGAAGCCCTGGACGGTGGCGCAAGGCATCCGCGACCTGGATTCGGACGATGCGGTCTATATCCTCGAAGACCTCGAGGAAGACGAAAAGGCCGACATCCTCCAGCACATCCCCGCGCCGGAGCGGGTGGCCCTCCAGCGCTCCCTCGACTATCCCGAGGAAAGCGCCGGCCGGCGCATGCAGACCGAGTTCATCGCCGTCCCGCCCTTCTGGACGGTGGGGCGCACCATCGACTATCTGCGCGATACCACCGATCTGCCGGAGACCTTCTACGAAGTGTTTGTGGTGGACCCGGCCTATCGCCTCGTCGGGGCGGTCTCGCTGGACCGCCTGCTGCGCACCCGCCGGCCGACCTTGCTCACGGCGGTGAAGAACGAACAGCGTCATGTGGTGAAGGCGAACGACGACCAGGAAGACGTCGCGCGCATGTTCGAGCACTACAATCTGGTCTCGGCCCCCGTGGTGGATGATGCCGGGCGCCTGGTGGGCGTCATAACCATCGACGACGTGGTGGACGTGATCCAGGAAGAGGCGGACGAGGACCTGCGCGCCATGGCCGGCGTCGGCAGCGACGAGGAATTGTCCGACACGGTGCCCTATACCGCCCGCGGCCGCCTGCCCTGGCTGGTCATCAACCTCGGCACCGCCTTCCTGTCGGCCTTCATCATCGGTCTGTTCTCCGACACCATCGAGAAGATGGTGGCCCTCGCCATTCTCATGCCCATCGTCGCCTCCATGGGCGGCAATGCGGCCAACCAGACCATGACGGTGGCCGTGCGCGCGCTCGCCACCAAGGACCTCGGCAGCCACAATGCCCGCCGCGTCGTCACCCGCGAGGTCCTGGTGGGCCTGCTGAACGGCGCGCTCCTTGCCGTGCTCCTGGGGCTGATCGCGGCGGCCTGGTTCGGCAATCTCCAGCTCGGCGGCGTCATCGGGGCGGCGCTGGTGGTGAACATGCTGGCCGCAGGCCTGTTCGGCATCCTGGTGCCCCTCACCATCCAGCGCCTGAAGCTCGATCCTGCGGTTGCATCCGGCGTATTCGTCACAACCGTAACGGACAGCGTTGGTTTCTTTACCTTTCTCGGCTTTGCTTCGCTCTGGTTCGCAAAAGGTTAATATTCGCAAGCTGGATCAAGTTGCCCTTGCGCATTCGCTGCAGGTCCTCCAAATAAGGGCCCGCCGTCAGACAAGAATTCCAGGCTCAAGCCTGCGACGGCGCTACGGAGGCTGAAATTCGCAGGCGTTCGGGCGCCGTAGCCCAGACCTTTACCTTCGCCACAGCGGCGGCCGTGTCGGTCGTGCTGGTCTGCATCCTGGCGCTGGTCGTCCTGGTGATGGTGGAACGCGACCGTCATGCCAGCCGCATCGAACAGCGGGAGGTGCGGGCGGCGCTTCATCAGCATGCGGAGGTGATGAACCGCACCCTGGCCTTGCTGGCGGAAGAGGCCGGCCCCTTCGCGGTGGGCCGGCGCGAGGCTTGGCGCGAGCTCCAGGAACGCCTGGCGGCCCCGCTCTTCCACCGCTTTTCCTATGAGCGCACCTATCTGGTGGATGGCGACGGCACGGTGCTCTACGCCGCCTCGGACGGCGATTCCGTCTCCGACCCGGAGAGTTTCAACGCCCTGCGCGGCACCTTTCGGCGCCTGATTTCCCAGCCGTCCACCCTCTCGGAAGGGGGGAGCGAAGGGATTTTGGTGGATGGCAACGTGGTGGGCCTGGCCTCCGTGCGGCGCATGGCGCCGGAGAGCGAGGCAAACCCGCGCGGCGTCTATCTGGTGGCGGTGGACCTGCTGGACCGGGACCTGCTGGGCCAGATCGAAGATCGCACCGGTGTGCACAATCTGCGCCTGACCGCCGCCTCGGCCGCCGCGAGCCACGACAATGGCATCGCCCTGGCGCCGGTGCGCACCGATGCAACCGCCGACCTGCTTCTGGCCTGGAAATCGGAGCGGTCCGACTGGATGTCGCTGGAGCGCGTCACCCCGGTGGTGGCGCTCCTGTCCTCCCTGCTCCTAGCCATCTGCGTCAACCTGCTGATGCGCGCTCGCCGCGACGGCCGAGCGCTGGCCGCGAGCGAAGCCCGCGCCCGCGCCCTTGCCTCGCGGGACTATCTCACCGGCCTCTATAATCGCGGCCATTTCATCGGCGAACTCTCCCGCACCGTGGATGGTCTCAAGGCCGGAGAGAGCCTCGCCCTGCTGTTCATCGACCTTGATGGCTTCAAGGACATCAACGACACCCTGGGTCACGGGGTGGGCGACGACCTGCTGCGCCATGTGGCCGAGCGGATCAGCGATCGACTGGGCACGGCGGGCCTTGCGGCGCGGTTCGGCGGCGACGAGTTCGTGATCTATCTTTATCCCGACGGCGTGCGCATGGCCCATGAACTGGCGCCCAAGCTGCTGGAGGCGGTGCAGATTCCCTTTGATACGGAAGGCCATGGCCTGACCGTGGGCGCCTCCATCGGCATGGCGTTTGCGCCCGAACATGCCAGTGAGGCACGGGAATTGATGCGCCTCGCCGACATCGCTCTCTACCGGGCCAAGGAAGAAGGGCGCGGCATTTCCCGCGTGTTCGAGGCGCAGTTGGACGTGGAGGTCCGCGCCCGCCGGAGCGTCGAGCAGGAACTGGAAAGTGCGATTGCGCACAACCAGTTGTTCCTGATGTTTCAGCCGCTGGTGGATGTGGAGAGCGAGCGCATTGTCGGCTTCGAGGCGCTGGTGCGCTGGCAGCATCCGGTACGCGGCCTGCTGCTGCCGGGCGCCTTCGTGCCCATCGCCGAGCGCTCCCGACTAATGCCCAGCCTCGACCGCTGGGTGCTGCGGGAAGCCTGCCGCCTGGGCCGGGACCTCGGCCATGTCTCCATTTCGGTCAACATGTCCGCCGTCAGCCTGCGTCAGGCGGACCTCGCCGAGCGCATCCTCGACATCCTTCAGGAAGAGGCGTTCGATCCGACACGGCTGGAGGTCGAGATCACCGAAAGCGCGCTGTTCCACGCCACGGGCCATGCGGGCGCGGCGCTGCAGCGGTTGCGCGATGCCGGCGTGCGGATCGCCCTCGACGATTTCGGCACCGGACATGGGTCGCTCATTCACGTGCGCCACCTGCCGGTCACCAAGATCAAGATCGACCGCTCCTTCATCGCCAATCTGGGTGTCGACCGGGATGCGGCGTCCATCGTGGAATATGTGGTCCGTCTCGGCCGTGCGCTGGGCATTGTGTTGACCGCCGAGGGGGTGGAGACGCGCGAGCAGCTGCGCTTCCTGCGGGCGTTCGGCGCCCAGCAGGCCCAGGGCTATCTGTTCGCGCCCGCGCTGGCGATCGGCGTCGCCCGTGCCATGCTGGCGGCGCAGGATGCCAAGCTGCGGCCCAGGGACAGCCAACGCCGGCTGCCCGATCCCTCCGTCGAGGATGACATTTCCTTCTAAGAGCCCCAGGCTGGCCTGCGTCGCACATTCAGGTTGAATAAACGGCCATTCGTTTTATTTTTGTCCGGCCCCGGGCAGTGGAACCCGCCGCAGGCGTCGCCGCGCAAAATGGTCGAGGGGCTGGAGGAGATCGCTCATGTTGTCCAACTCCCATCGTGGCTTCGACTTCGATCTCGGCGAAACCGCCGACATGCTGCGCGACACGGTGCGCGCCTTCGCCGACGACAAGATCGCCCCGCGGGCCGACGAGATCGACAAGACCAACCAGTTCCCGCGCGACCTGTGGCCGCAGCTGGGCGAGCTGGGGCTCCTGGGCATCACGGTGGAAGAGGAATATGGCGGCTCGGGCCTCGGCTATCTCGAGCATGTCATCGCCATGGAGGAGATCAGCCGCGCCTCCGCCTCGGTGGGCCTGTCCTATGGCGCCCATTCCAACCTGTGCGTGAACCAGATCCGCCGCAACGGCTCGGCCGACCAGAAGGCCCGCTACCTGCCCAAGCTGATTACCGGCGAGCATGTGGGCGCGCTTGCCATGTCGGAGCCGGGCGCCGGGTCCGACGTGGTGTCCATGCGCACCCGCGCCGAGAAGAAGGGCGACCGCTACATCCTCAACGGCTCCAAGATGTGGATCACCAACGGTCCCATCGCCGAGACCCTGGTGGTCTATGCCAAGACCGATCCCAATGCCGGCCCGCGCGGCATGACCGCCTTCCTGATCGAGAAGGGCTTTAAGGGCTTCTCCACGGCGCAGAAGCTGGACAAGCTCGGCATGCGCGGCTCCGACACCGGCGAACTGGTGTTCGAGGATTGCGAGGTGCCGGAGGAGAACGTGCTCGGCGAGGTGGGCCGGGGCGTCAACGTGCTCATGTCCGGCCTCGATTATGAGCGGGCCGTGCTCGCCGCGGGCCCGGTGGGCATCATGCAGGCCTGCATGGATGTGGTGCTGCCCTATGTTCATGAGCGCAAGCAGTTCGGCCAGCCCATCGGCACCTTTCAGCTGATGCAGGGCAAGATCGCCGACATGTATGTGACCATGAACGCGGTGCGCGCCTATGTGTATGCGGTGGCGCGCGCCTGCGACCGGGGCGCCACCACCCGAGAGGACGCCGCTGGCGCCATCCTGTTCGCGGCCGAAAAGGCCACCTGGATGGCCCTGGAGGCCATCCAGACCCTGGGCGGCAACGGCTATATCAACGACTATCCCACCGGCCGCCTGCTGCGCGACGCCAAGCTCTATGAGATCGGCGCGGGCACCAGCGAGATTCGCCGCATGCTCATCGGCCGAGAACTCTTCGACAAGACTGCCTGACCACTATACCACTCTTGCGCGGCGGCCATGGATGACGGCCGCCGCGGCCAAAATGTAGCAGGGCGACACCTTCGCAAGCCTGCGTCTTCCTCTTCCCCATCCTCTCTCCAATGTCTATCGAAGGCGCGGGGCAGGGGAGATGCGCGTGGACGATTTCTTCACGTTATCGAAGATTTTTTGGACGCTGGTTGTCCCTTCAAACCTCCTCATCCTCCTCGCGACCCTCGGCGTTACCATGGTGCTGGTGGGGGTGTGGCGCCCGGCGATCCTGGCCCTGCTGTTGGGAATTGGGGGCCTCGTCATTGCCGGCTTCTCGCCGCTCGCCAATTACCTCGTCTCGCCCCTTGAGGAGCGCTTTCCCCCGTTCGTTCCCGACTCCCGGCCCGTCGACGGCATCATCCTGCTGGGCGGCTCGGAGGTCCCCGACATCGCCATCACGCGCAATGTGCCCGCGATCAATGATGCCGGCGAGCGGGTGATCGTGTTCAGCGCTTTGGCCCGGACCTATCCCGAGGCGCAGCTCGTCTTTTCCGGCGGGTCGGGCAGCCTGGGCGATGACGCGCCCATGGAAGGGCGGGCGGTGCGTGAGGTGTTCAAGGACGTGGGCATCGATCCCGAGCGGGTCCTCTATGAGGACCGCTCGCGCAACACCGCCGAGAATGCACGCTTCGTGCGGGCCAAGATCGACCCCAAGCCCGGGGCGCGCTGGCTCCTGGTGACGTCGGCCTTCCACATGCCGCGGGCGATGGGCGCCTTTCGCGCGGCGGGATTTCCCGTCATCGCCGTGCCTGTGGACTATCGGACCACTGGCCCCGAGGGCCTCGCCACGCCGTTCCTGCGGGCGTCCGAGGGGCTGGACCTCACCGACATCGCGGCGAAGGAATGGGTGGGGCTGACGGCCTATTACCTCACCGGGCGGATCAACGTGCTGTTTCCCGCGCCGTGAGGCGCCGCGCTCAATCGTTGCGGGGAAGGCCGAGCCGATAGACGCCGCGAAACGCCTCGGGGTCCACGGGCTTGCCCTTTCGGAAGATCATGAGCCGGCCTTCCCGGGCGAGGCCCACCGCCACCCGGCGCACCAGAGGCAAGGCGCGCTGCCACTGGTCGGGCGGCAGCAGGGCCTGGGCGACCTGGGTGGGCGATATGGTGCCCGTCTCCCCGCTTTCCGCGGCAAGTGCGAGCAGGGTGCGGCTCACCTCATCCTCGGCGGGAAGGGCGGCGCGGGCGCTTTCGGCATCAGGCTGGCTCATGCTCCCCCTCTGGCATCGCCCGCGGCGGCGCGCAAGCCCCTGGCCGGGTGAGGCGAGCCACCGGCTGGACAAGACAAGCAAGGCGCACGCCGGCGAAACCGGGCGAGAGGCGGCCCCAACGAATGGCACGAATCGGATGTGGCGCGGGTGAGGCTTGCAAGAGGCTGTGCATCGCACACCGATCCCCATTGCGGTTTTATGAACGATTCATTAACTAACACGGTTACGCAGCGCATCATGCGCCTTGCGATGCGGGAGCCGGACCATGGCCCCGCACCCAGACCAAGACCCAGGGTATTCTTGTCATCATGACAGTCTCGACCGATCGCTCCTGCTGGTGCTTCGCACGTCGGATGATCGCCGTTTTCCTCGTGGCCATCTGCCTCGTCTATCTGTTCGGCGGCTTCGAGCCGACCCTCGTCGCAGGCCGGTAAGGCCTGCGCGGCGCCCCATTTTCCTGATACCGCACCCTGGGTGCTGACCGGCCGGCGGATCGCCTGTGGGCGGCGCGCCGATCGTATGAGTCGCACGCGCACCCTGCTGTAAGGTGGGGGTGCGCGAGCGGCGCGCGAGGGATCGTGGGGAGGGCCATGTGACGCTCACTTTGATCATCGGCAGCAAGAACTACTCCTCCTGGTCCATGCGGCCCTGGCTGGCCATGAAGGCCGTGGACCTGGACTTCGAGGAGACGCTCCTGCCGCTGGACAGCGACCTGTTTCGCGAGACCGTGCCCGGCCTCGGCGCGGCCGGGCGCGTGCCGGTGCTGATCGACGGCGAAGACAGGGTCTGGGAATCGATCGCCATCATCGAGCATCTGGCCGAACGCTATCCCGACCGCACCTTCTGGCCCACGGACCGTTCAGCCCGCGCCATGGCCCGGTCGATCGCCGCCGAGATGCATGCGGGCTTCACGCACCTGCGCGGCCATCTGCCCATGAATCTGTGGCGTCCGCCGGAGCCGCGTGCCCTGACCGAAGGCGTCGAGAAGGATCTCGCCCGCATCACGGCCATCTGGACCACGGCGCGGGCGCGATTCGGGCAGGACGGGCCGTTCCTTTTCGGCCGCTTCAGCGCCGCCGATGCCATGTTCGCCCCGCTCGCCACGCGCTTGCGCACCTATGACGTACCCATGGCGCCGGAGGTGGCGGACTATGTGGCCGCCATCCACGCCTATCCCCACTTCGTCGCCTGGCGGGATGCCGCGCTGGCGGAGACCTGGTCCGTGCCGGCGGACGAGGTGGACTGGCCTCTCGTCAAGCGCTTCCCGGCGCCGCAGGTACCCCAGGCATGAGCGGTCCGCTCCATCTCATCAAATTGTGCGTGGGCGCCGAATCCGTGGAGGACCTCACGGACTGGATCGCCGAGCGCCTCGCCGAGAAGGCGGCGCGGGGCGAGCCGGTGGAGCAGTATCACACCACGCGCATGGTGCCGTCCCGGCCCGATGAGCTGAAGGCAGGCGGTTCGCTTTATTGGGTCATCAAGGGCGAGGTGCTGTGCCGGCAGGCGCTCCTGGACATCCGTCCATTCGTGGACGGGGAGGGCATCCGCCGCTGCCGGCTGGTCCTGGACCCGGAGGTGGTGCGCGTGGTGCCCCGGCCGTCCCGGCCGTTCCAGGGCTGGCGCTATCTGAAAGCGGCCGACGCGCCGGCCGATCTGGATGACGCCCGCAGCGCGCCGGACCTGCCAGAGGCGCTGCAGAAGGAATTGCGGTCGCTCGGCCTGTTGTGAGGAAGGCCGGGGCGGCGCGTGGCGCCACCCCTTCTCCTGCCGCCGTCAGGCGCTCTTTTCGATCGGCTTGCCGCTGGAAGCCCATTCGGTCCAGGAGCCGTCATAGAGCGCCTGCGGACGCTTGCCGACGCTCTCCAGGGCGATCCAGAGGATTGCCGCCGACACGCCCGAACCGCACGAGGTGATGACCGGGCGGGACAGGTCGACGCCCGCCGCTTCCAGTTCCTTGCGCACCACGTCCGGCGAAACCAGCTTGCCATCCTGCACGAGGTTGGAGGAGGGCAGATTGAGGCTGCCGGGAATGTGGCCGGAGGACAGGTTCGGCCGCGGCTCCGGCGCCTCGCCGGTGAAGCGGCCGGCGGCGCGGGCATCCAGGATCTGGGTGGAGGTACCGATGGCCTTCTCGATATGGGCGATATCGGCCACCACCGAGCGGTCGAGCCGCGAGGTGAAGACCGCCGGCTTGCGGGTGGCGGGGCCGTGGTCAAGGGGGCGATCCTCGGCGATCCACTTGGTGAGGCCGCCTTCCAGGATTTTCACATCCTGCGCGCCGAAGGCCCGGAAGGTCCACCACACGCGGGGCGCGGAGAACAGGCCCACGGTGTCATAGACCACGATGCGCACGCCGTCGCCGATGCCCAGCGCGCCCACCGCCGTGGCGAAGTCGCGCGGCTCGGGCAGCATGTGGGGCAGATCGGTGCTGTGGTCGGAAATGCCATCCAGGTCGAAGAAGACGGCGCCGGGAATGTGACGCTCCAGGAACTCGGCCTTGCCGTCGCGCTGCGCGTTGGGCAGGTACCAGGACGCATCCACGATGACGAGATCGGGGGCGTTCAGATTGTCCGCGAGCCATTCGGTGGTGACGAAGATCGACATGATGGGCCTTCTCAATCGGGCGTTTGGACGCGTCCTTCAGACGAGGACGTTGGGGACTTCAGCCTTGCGCTCCAGCCAGCCGGGCACCGGCAAAGCCTTGGACCGCAGGAAGTCCGGGTTGAACAGCTTCGATTGATAGCGCGTGCCGAAGTCACAGAGAATGGTGACGATAGTATGCCCCGGCCCCAGTTCCCGCGCGAGGCGGATGGCTCCGGCCACATTGATGCCGGACGAACCGCCGAGGCACAGGCCCTCATGCTCCAACAGGTCGAAAACGATCGGAACGGCCTCCTCGTCTGGGATCTGGTAGGCGAAATCCACCGGCGCGCCTTCGAGGTTGGCGGTGATGCGGCCCTGGCCGATGCCTTCCGTGATGGAGGAGCCCTCGGCCTTCAGTTCGCCCGTCGTGTAATAGGAATAAAGCGCCGCGCCCATGGGGTCGGCGAGGGCGATCTTCACATTGGCGTTGCGCGCCTTCAGAGCCATGCCGATGCCGGCAAAGGTACCGCCCGTGCCGACGGCGCAGACGAAGCCGTCCACCTTGCCGTCAGTCTGCTCCCAGATTTCCGGGCCGGTGGTGTCGATATGGGCCTGCCGGTTGGCCACATTGTCGAACTGGTTGGCCCAGATGGCGCCGTGGGGCTCGGTCTTGGCCAGCGCCTCGGCGAGGCGGCCGGAGACCTTCACATAATTGTTCGGGTTGGCATAGGCGACGGCCGGCACCTCCACCAGCGTGGCGCCGGCGAGCTTCAGCATGTCCTTCTTTTCCTGGGACTGGGTCTCGGGAATGACGATGACGGTCTTGAAGCCGAAGGGCGCCGCCACCAGGGCAAGGCCGATGCCCGTATTGCCGGCCGTGCCTTCCACGATGACGCCGCCGGGCTCCAGCGTGCCCTTGGCGATGGCGTCGCGGATGATGCCCAGCGCCGCGCGATCCTTCACCGACTGCCCGGGATTGAGGAATTCCGCCTTGCCTAGGATCTCGCAGCCGGTCTCCTCGGAGGCCCGCTTGAGGCGGATCAGGGGGGTGTTGCCAATGGACTCCACCAGACCGTTGCGAATGCTCATGGGACCAACCTCTCGCACACCGGACGTCATTGCCATGCCGCGCCGACCTGCCGGCCGGGTAAGGGCATCTGCCGTCCTTGCTCATTAGCCCCATGATGCGCGTGAAGAAAGGTGTAATCCAACAGATTCGACCGGCGCATTTTAATTAATAACAACTTTCGTCTGTGATTTCAGCTGGAGCCACGCTTGATGCGCTCAAAGGCCGCGAGCGCCCGGTCCCGGGCGGCCGTATGGTCCACCATCGGCTGGGGATAGGTGAGGCCCAGCTTCACCCCGGCCCGCTCCAGGGTGGCGCAATCCGCCGTCCAGGGCTTGTGGAGGACGGCCGCGGGCAGGCGGGCCAGTTCCGGCACATAGGTGCGCACATAGGTGCCGTCGGGGTCGAACTTCTCGCCCTGGAGCACCGGGTTGAAGACCCGGAAATAGGGCGCGGCATCGACGCCGGAGCCCGCCACCCATTGCCAGCTGGCGGGATTGTTGGCGGGGCAGGCATCCACCAGCGTGTCCCAGAACCATTCTTCGCCGTGCCGCCAGTGGATGAGCAGGTGCTTCGACAGGAAGGAGGCCACCACCATGCGCACGCGGTTGTGCATCCAGCCCGTCTGCCAGAGTTGGCGCATGCCGGCGTCCACGATGGGATAGCCGGTCAGCCCCTTCTGCCAGGCGACGAGATCCTCAAGGCCATCGCGCCAGGGGAAATCATCGAAGGCAGCCTGGAGGTTGCGGTGGGCCATGTCGGGCTCGGCCGCGAGCAGATGATGGGCGAATTCGCGCCAATAGAGTTCCGATTCGAATTTGTCGCCGTCCCGCACGGACACTGCCCCCAGCTCCGCCGCATGGCGCGCCACTGCGCGAACCTGGCGGGGCGAGATCTCCCCGAAGCGCAGGGCGGGCGAGAGGCGGGACACATGGGCGGCCGAGGGCACGTCGCGGCCGTCCGCATAGCCTTTCAGCCCGTCCAAGACGAAGGCGTTGAGGCGCGCTTGCGCGGCCGCTTCTCCGCAGGTCCAGGCGCCGCGAAGTCCCCCGGCCCAATCCGGCTTGCCGGGTTCAAGCCCCCACTCCTCCAATGCGTCGCCCTTGATCTCCCCGGCCCACCCCGTCAGCGGCGCGGGAATGGGAAGCGGCTCCCGCAGCCGCCGCTCTTTCAAGGCCGCCCGTTGGAACGCGGAAAAGGTGCGCGGCAAGGTGCCGGCCTGAGTCGTCACCGTGCCCGGCGGATGAAGCAGGTGGGCATTGAACACCTTCACCTCGGCGCCATGGGCTCGAACCACCTCGGCCACCCTGGTGTCGATGGCATGCTCCGCCGCGCCGGGACGGGCGTTGAAGGTGAGCGCCTCGGCCTGCAGTTCCGCCATCACCGCTGGCACCACTTCGCCCGCCCGCCCCCGGCGCAGCACCAGGGGGACACCGCGCGCGGCAAGGTCCGCCGCCAGCGCCCGCAGCGATCGGGCGAGCCACCAGCGGGCGGCGCCCCCAAGCGGCCGAAGGCCGGCGCTGTCCTCATCCAGCACGAACAGCCCCACCATTGGCCGTCCCGCGCGGGCGGCCTCGGTCAAGGCGGGATTGTCGGAGAGGCGGAGATCCGTGCGGAACCAATGCAAAGCGGGAGACGGCATGACACCTCGCAGGCCGGGACCGCCAGGCGCGGTCGCGGTGGGCGATTAACGCATATGCAAGGCGGGCGGATCAGTGCTGCGCCATTGGGCTCGTGCGGGACGCTAATCCGGCTATGATCCCGTCTTCCGCGCCAACTTTCCGAGGATTGCTTTGCCCGACATCGGAACCGTCGTCCAGGACATCGCCGCCCGCATGTCGCTCCGCAAGGAGCGCGGCAAGGTGGCGAGCTATATCCCCGAGCTGGCCAAGGTCTCCCCGGACCAGTTCGGCATCGCGGTGGTGACGGCGGAAGGCGAGATGCATGTGGGCGGGGATGCCGACACCCATTTCTCCATCCAGTCCATCTCCAAGGTCTTCACCCTGACCCTGGCGCTGGGCAAGGTGGGCGACGCGCTGTGGAACAAGGTGGGGCGGGAGCCCTCGGGCCATCCGTTCAACTCCATCGTCCAGCTGGAATATGAGAAGGGCAAGCCGCGCAATCCCTTCATCAATGCAGGCGCCATCGCGGTCACCGACGTGCTTTTGGCCGGCCACCAGCCGCGCGAGGTGCTGGGCGAGATCCTGCGCTTCATCCGCTTCGTCTCCGAGGACGACAGCATCGCCATGGACCAGCATGTGGCGCGCTCGGAGAAGCAGACCGGCTTTCTCAACACGGCGCTTGCCAATTACATGCGGGCATTCGGGGTGCTGGAAAACCCGGTGGACCATGCACTGGGCGTCTATTTCCACCATTGCTCCATCGCCATGTCCTGCCGCCAGATGGCCATGGCGGGTCGCTACCTCGCCTTTTCCGGCCGCCTGCCGGGCTCGGGCATCCGTGTCATTTCCGCCGAGCGGGCGCGTCGCATCAATGCGCTGATGCTCACCTGCGGCCATTATGACGGCTCCGGCGACTTCGCCTTCCGCGTCGGCCTGCCGGGCAAGAGCGGGGTGGGCGGCGGCATTCTCCTGGTGGCGCCCAATAAGGCGTCCATCTGCGTGTGGTCGCCAGGCCTCGACGCCCAGGGCAATTCGGTGCTGGGCACCCAGGCGCTGGAGGAATTGGCCAAGGCCATGCGCTGGTCGGTGTTCGGCGAGTAAGCCGCCGCTTTCCCCGACGCCCCAACTTGTCTAGTTTGCCGCAGGTTCGCGACGCGCGGTCGCGCGTTGGTCTTCGTGCATCGTTCGGAGTTCGAGGTCTTGCTTTACGTCTCCACCCGCGGCGAGGCGCCGCCTTTGTCATTCGCCGATGCCCTGCTCGCCGGGCTTGCGCGCGATGGTGGACTTTATGTGCCGCAGGACTGGCCGACGCTGAAACCGGACGAGATCGCGGCGTTGGCCGGCAAGTCCTATGCGGAGGTGGCGCGCCGCATCATCACCCCGTTCGTGGATGGGGCCATTCCCTCCGCCGCGCTCGACGTGATGATCGCGGACGCCTATCGCACCTTCCGCCACACGGCCACGACGCCTCTGGTCCAGATCGCGCCCAACCGCTTCATTCTGGAGCTGTTCCACGGCCCGACCCTGGCGTTCAAGGATGTGGCCATGCAATTGCTGGCGCGCATGATGGATCATGTGCTGGCCCAGCGGGGCGGGCGGGCCACCATCGTGGGCGCCACCTCGGGCGACACGGGCAGCGCTGCCATCGAGGCCTTCCGCCAGTCTGACGCGGTGGATGTGTTCATCCTCTACCCGCACAAGCGCGTGTCGGAGGTGCAGCGGCGCCAGATGACCACGGTGGGCGGGGCCAATGTCCATGCCATCGCGGTGGAAGGCACGTTTGACGATTGCCAGGCCCATGTGAAGGCCATGTTCAACCACCACGCCTTCCGCGACCGGATGGCGCTGGCGGGGGTCAATTCCATCAACTGGGCGCGCATCGTCGCCCAGGTGGTCTATTATTTCTATGCCGCGACCGCGCTCGGCGCGCCCAGCCGGGAGGTCTCCTTCGTGGTGCCCACCGGCAATTTCGGCGACATCCTCGCCGGCTGGGTGGCCAAGCGCATGGGCCTGCCGGTGCGCGACCTGACCATCGCCACCAATGTGAACGACATCCTCGCCCGCACCCTGGAAACCGGGCGCTATGAGGTGAAGGGCGTGCAGCCCTCCACCTCGCCATCCATGGACATCCAGGTCTCGTCCAATTTCGAGCGGCTGATCTTCGAGGCGGTGGACCGGGATGCGGCCACCGTGCGCACGCTGATGGCCCAGCTCAGCCAGTCCGGCAGCTTCACCCTGCCGCGCCCAGCGCTGGAGGCCATCGCCGGCGACTTCTCCGCCGACCGGGCCGACGAGCCGGAGACCGCCGCCACCATTCGCAAGGTCTATCAGGACACCGGCTATATTCTCGATCCCCACACGGCCGTGGCCATGGCGGTGGCGGGGAAAGTGGAGCATGCCGCCCGCGTGCCGCAGGTGGTGCTCTCCACCGCCCATCCGGCCAAGTTCCCCGACGCGGTGGAAGCCGCCACCGGCAAGCGCCCGGCGCTGCCGCCCCATATGGCGGACCTGATGACGCGCAAGGAGCGCACCACCGTGCTCCCCAACGACATCGGTGCCATCGAAGCCTTCATCACCGCCCATGCCCGCATCTCGGCGAGGGCGCACGCATGAGCGTGAAGCGCACCACGCTGGAGAACGGCATCACCGTCATTTCCGACGCCATGCCGCACCTGGGCACGGCCTCGCTCGGCATCTGGGTGGGGGCTGGGGCCCGCGACGAGGAGGAGGGGGAGCACGGCATCTCCCACCTGCTGGAGCACATGGCCTTCAAGGGCACCCGCCGCCGCTCCGCCCGCCGCATCGCGGAGGAGATCGAGCAGGTGGGCGGCGACATCAATGCCGCCACCTCGGTGGAGCAGACCTCCTACAATGTGCGGGTGCTGGGCGAGGATGTGGGGCTCGGCCTCGACATTCTCTCCGACATCCTCACCGAGCCGGCGTTTGCTCCCGACGAGCTGGCGCGGGAGAAGAATGTCATCGTCCAGGAGATCGGCGCCGTCCAGGACACGCCTGACGACCTGGTGTTTGACCTGTTCCAGGAGACCGCCTTTCCCGGCCAGGCGGTGGGCCGCTCCATTCTCGGCACGCCCGAGACGGTGCGCTCGTTCGACCCGCAGGCGCTGGGCGCCTATCTCGGGCGCACCTATCGGGGGCCGCGCATGGTGGTGTCCGCCGCGGGCGCGGTGGACCATGACCATCTGGTGGAAGAGGCGACGCATCGCCTGAAATCCGTTGCGTCCGCCCAGAAGCCGATCACGCCCGATGCCCGCTATGGCGGCGGCACCTTGCTCACCCCGCGCGACCTGGAACAGGTGCATGTGGTGCTGGGCCTGGAGGGGCGGACCTACAAGGACCCCGGCTATCACGCCCTGCAGGTGCTCACCAATGTGCTGGGCGGCGGCATGTCCTCGCGTCTCTTCCAGGAGGTCCGCGAGGAACGGGGCCTGTGCTATTCCATCTATGCCTTCCACTGGTCCTATGCGGACACCGGCCTGTTCGGCGTCTATGCGGGCACCGACGTAGGAGATGTGGGCGAACTGACCAATGTGGTCATCGACCAGATCATTGCTGCCGGCGAGACCGTCACGGAGACGGAGGTCGCCCGCGCCAAGGCGCAGATGAAGGTGGGCCTGCTCGCGGCACTGGAAAGCTCCGGCGCGCGGGCCGAGCAGCTGGCCCGCCAGATCCTCGGCTTCGACCGGGTGATCCCTCTGGAGGAGATCGTCGCCAAGGTGGAGGCGGTCACCGTGGAGGGTGTGCGGCAGGCGGCGCGCGATCTGGTGGCCTCCGGCCGGCCCACCCTCGCGGCGATTGGTCCGGGCGAGGGGCTTGAACCGGCGGCCCGCGTGGTGGAACGTCTGAGAGCATAGCCGGCACCGGAGCGCCCGAGGCCGGCCCGGTTCATGAGTGAGACGCTACGGTCAGGCGTGTCCTTCGGGGCGCGTCCGGCGGGCGCCTCGCTCAAAGTCGCTGGCACGAGCCCCGTCCATGTGGTTCCTGAGAACCGTCTTCGGCAATGAAGTGCTCCCCGTGATCCCCGGTCGCGGGGTCTATCTGCGGGTGCCGCAGATTCAGGACTATCCGGCCTGGCGGGACCTGCGGGAAGAAAGCCGCGCCTTCCTCACCCCGTGGGAGCCGCTGTGGCCGGCGGATGACCTCACCCGCACCGCCTTCCGCCACCGCCTGCGCCGCTATGCGCGGGACATGATGTCCGACGAGGCCTATCCGCTCTTCATCTTCCATGAGCGGGAACATGTGCTACTCGGTGGCCTCACCTTGTCCAATGTGCGCCGGGGCGTGTGCCAGGCGGCGAGTCTTGGCTATTGGATGGGCGCGCCTTATGCCGGCAAGGGCTATATGCGGGCGGCGGTGAGCGCGGTCCTGCCGGTGGCCTATGAGGCGCTGCGTCTGCGGCGGATCGAGGCGGCCTGCATGGTCAATAACGCCGCCTCCATCCACCTGCTGCAACGCCTCGGCTTCAGCCGCGAGGGCTATGCGCGGCAATATCTGTGCATCAACGGCACCTGGGAGGATCACTTGCTGTTCGCGCGCTTGGCCACCGACCCCATCCCGGAGGCGCTGCCTCAGGCGACCCGCGCGCGGCGCTCTCAGCCCGCCCAGTGAGGGGCGCACGCCTCTCCGAACGGATGAGACCGATGCCTCGAAAGCGGATCAGGAACACCACTCAAGTCCTTGGAATATCAAAAGAATTTCACGTGGCCGTCCGCTGAAATGCTCTTCAGTCTCCATCTCACCTGAACTGGCAAGACCGGTGGCGGGGGCGGTGACCGTCAGTTGCCGTTGGCCTTGGCGGGCACGGGGGGCAAGGCGGAGGGCTTGGCCAGCTGCTCAATGACGGAGCGTACCGCCGCTTCCCCATTGGTGCGGTTACGCACCGCCTCCAGCAAGGGCTGGGCCGCCCCGGACCGGCGGATCAGGATCTGCGGGTCCAGCACCACGAAAGCGCCGCTCCAGGGACCCTGGACCATGAAGGGCAGGTCAAAGTCCGGCTTGGGCCGCTCCGCCCCCGGCGTGGCCGGGGAGAGCAGGACAGCTTCGCCCTTCAGGTCGATCTCGCGACGGGCCACGGAGACATTCCCGGTCAAGGACAGGCTGACCTGCTTGCCCTGGATGCTGGCCTCCTCGATGGTGGCCGTGCCGCCGTCGATCAGAACCTTGGCGGCCAGCGTGTCATAGGCGGTCTTCCCGCCGCGCAGGTCGCCGCCGCCGGAGAGGGGGCGGCGCTCGATGCGGTTGAGCACCTGCGCCACGTCCACCCCGAGTACGGCGCCGTCGGTGCCGCTCACTTCGATATGGCCGGTCAGGGACTGGGCAATATCGAGAATGCTCGCGCCCGAGCCTTCCAATTGCACCTCCAGGTCACCGGTGCCGTCGAGACGACGCACCCCCAGCAGGTCGTCGAGGGCCGGCAGCAGAGCCACCTTATTGCCTTCCGCCTCGGCGCGAATGGTGGCGCCCTGGCCCCCTGGGGCAGGCCCCACCGACAGGGAGGCGCGCACGTCGCCTCCCCACGCATGGGCTGTGCCCACCGCCACCGTGAGGCGGCCCGAGCGGACCATGGCGCTGGTGGCCACCCGCTCGAACGTGCTCTCCTCCGCGCTCACCGCGGCCGCCGAGAAGCGCAGATCCAGATCGAGGCGGGACAGGGCCTTCAGGTTGAGCGGCGTGCGGTCCCAGACATTGGTCGCGCTGTCCGTGAGGTTCATCCGCCCATAGGGCGTCACGTCCAGCTTGTCCGAGGCGAAGGTGCCCTGGATGGTGGGGCGCCCCCCATCCAGCTTGGCGCTGAGGGCGCCCTCGCTCTGGTTGGCGTCCAGCTTCAGAGTCACGGCTGTGAAAGCGGCCTGGTCGCCGCTGGCCTGCACCTTGCCGTTGAAGGCGAAATGCTTGAGGCCGCCGGCGGTGGGCGGCTCGATGCCGATCCAGGTCAGCAGGCCGCGCAGGGATGGCGTATCCCCCGACACATCGCCTGTGGCGCCCGGCTTGCGGCCGCCGGAGGCGGTGCCACGGAAGCGCGCCCAGGAGCCGCCGGTGGCCAGTTCCACCCGCGTGTCCACGGCCTTTCCGGTGAGAAAGTCCAGGACATTGGCAATGGAAACGCGCGCCTCGCACTCCACGTCGCGCCAGGTGAAGACGCCCGTGAACGAGGCCCCGGCGCCACCGGCAGTGCGCACCAGGCGGGCATCGATGCCATTGATGATTTCCCGCGTCAGGCCGTCCTGGGAGCGGAGCACCACGGTGCCCTTCTCAACGCGCAGTTCGGGGGCGTCGGGCGCCACCACCAGCGCGGCCACGGCCACGGGAGGGGCGGATGCGGTGGAGGTCAAGATGAAGGTGGGGCGCTCCAGCGCCACGTCCGCCACCTCGATGCGGCCCACCAGCAGCGGCATGAGCCGCAGGTTGGCCACCGCCCCTTCGGCATCCAGCGTGCCGCCGCCGGGCAATGGGAATTCCACCCGGGTGAGATGCACCTGGGGCAGGGGGAAGAGCTTGAACTCGGCCTCTCCGTCGATCGCCGCCAACTGCCCGGTGGCCTGCATGATGGCGTCCGTGGAGAGGCGACGCAGGTCGCTCTTGGACACCAGCATGGGCACGAAGGCCATGGCAGCAAGGACAGCGAGCGCGAGGCCGCCGATCACCGCAGCCGAAAGGGCCAGGGCGCGGCGAGCCGTGTCATGGAATGTCACCACCAGATCTTCCGGTCTTCGGTCAAACGGGACCACGCTCAGCCAACGACTCGCCCCCGTTTGCCTGAGTGGTTTCCCGCGTTAGGCCTGAACTTCCCGGCGGTCTGTGTCGGTTTCAAGGCTGGCATGCCGTGAGCGGGCGCATCCTCATACGCTGCCGGCGCTCTGTTGCATGGAAGCCTCACCTGGCTCGGGGCGCCGGGAGAGCCGCGCGAGCAGCAGGACGGGCCCGAGCCCCACCAGAATGATGGCAAGGGCGGCCAGCGCCCCATCCTCATAGGTCCCGCGCGCGGCCTCCCCATAGATGTGGGTCGCCAGCGTCTCCACCCCCAGGGGACGCAGCAGCAGCGTCGCCGGCAATTCCTTCATGCCGTCCACGAACACGATCAGCGCGGCGGTGGCCGCGGCGGGGCGCAGAAGCGGCAGATGGATGCGCTCGATGACGCGGGTGCGGGTGGAGCCGAGGCTGCGCGCCGCCATGTCCAGATGCACCGACATCTTGGCATAGCCGGCTTCAAGCCCGCCGATGGGAATCGATAGGAAGCGGATGGCATAGGCAATCACCAGCGCCGCTCCGGAGCCAGACAGCAGGAGGCCGGTGCCGGTGCCGGTCATCTGCACCATCAGGCCGTTGACGAGATTATCGAAGCCGGCCAGGGGGGTGAGCAGGCCGATGGCCAGCACCGTGCCGGGGATCGCATAACCCGTCCCTGCCAGGCGCGCCAGGGCGGGAACCAGCGGCCCCCGCGACAGGCGCAGCGCCACCGCCACAACCGCGCCGAGGCCCAGGGCGACCAGCGTGCCCCCTCCAGCCAGGAGCGCGCTGTTGCGCGCCTCCGCAAACAGGGTGGGCGGAATGCCGTTGGTACCGATCCGCTGGGCCACAGCAAGCCCCAGATGAACAACGGGCACCAGGAAACCGAGTGTCAGAGGCACCAGGCAGGCCAGCACCGCCGCCGCGGCGCGCCAGCCCGACAGGAGGAGGGCCGGACGGCTGCGGGTGGACCCCGAGCCCACGTAGCGGGCGCGCTTGCGTGCCACCCGCTCGGCGGCGATGAGGGCCAGCACCACCGCCAGCATCACCAGGGCGATCTGCGCGGCACCGGGCAGGTTGGAGCGGTTCACCCAGGTGGCATAGATGGACACGGTGAGGGTGCGCATGCCCAGGAATTCGGAGGCGCCGATGTCGCCCAGCACTTCCAGCAGCGCCAGGGTCACCCCCGCCACGATGGCCGGCCGCGCCAGGGGCAGGGCGACGCGCAAGGCGGTGCGCCACGGGCCCGCACCCAGGGTGCGCGCCACTTCCAGCACCGCCGCCGACTGCACCATGAAGCTCGCGCGGGCAGACAGATAGACATAGGGATAAAGGACGCAGGACAGCACGAAGATGCAGCCCCCCGCCGACCGCAAGTCCGGCAGGCGCAACCCCCGGGGGCTGGAAATGCCGAGCAACCAACGGATTGCACCCTGGACCGGACCCAGGGGATGAAGAATGTCCAGGTAGGAATAGGCGACGATATAGCCGGGCACAGCCAGCGGCAGCAGCAGCGCCCAGTCGAACACCCGCCGTCCGGGAAAGTCGCAGGCGGACACCAGCCAGGCACACGGCACCGCCACCAGGACCGTCAGCAGCCCGACCCCCACCAGAAGGACGCCGGTCTGGAGCAAGGCCTCCGGCAGCACATTGGTGATGAGATGGGGCCACAGATCGCCGGACCCGCGGGCGGCGATGGCCACCAGGGCGGCCACCGGCAGAACCACCACGGCCGCCACCCCCCCCGCCGCGAGGACGAGCCCATTGGGCCGCCCCGGGCGGGATCTGGCGAACCGGCTGCGACCGGAGGTGGTCGTGATGCTCACCGTGCGCGCACGTGTCAGCTGTCGAAGCCGACCTTGTCGATCAGCTCGCTGGCCTTCTTGCGCGCCTTGGCGATGTCCACCAGGGAGATGGGGTCCACCTTGAGGGGGCCAAGGTCGGCGATCAGCGGGTCAAGCTCGGCCCCCTGCAGCACCGGATATTCGTAATTCTGCTTGGCATAGAGCGCCTGCATCTGGGGCGAAACGGCGAACTCCAGCAGCTTGACGGCATTGGCCTTGTTGGGCGCGTGAGCGGCAACGGCGGCGCCGGACACGTTCACATGGGTGCCGCCGCCCTCGAAGGTGGGCATGACCACGGTGATGGCATCGCCCCACTTCTTCTGGTCCGAGCCGCCCTTACCGGAGCGCATCAGCGCCACATAATAGGAATTGCCCACGGCCAGGTCGCAGATGCCGCCGAGAATGTCGCGGGCTCCTTCGCGGTCGCCGCCGGTGGCCTTGCGGGCCAGATTGGCCTTGAGGCCGCGCAACCAGGCCTCGGTCTTCGCCTCGCCGTAATGGACCAGATAGGCGGCGGTCAGCGCCACATTATAAGGATGCTGGCCGGAGCGGATGCAGATCTTGCCCTTCCACTTCGGGTCGGCCAGATCTTCATAATGGAAGTCCACCAGCTTCGGCTCATCCTTGGTCTCATAGATGAGGCGCGCGCGCATGGAGAGGGCATACCACTGGCCCTGCGGGTCCCGCAGATTGGCGGGCACGGCGGCGGTCAGCACGGGGGTGGTGACCGGCTGGGTGACACCGGCTTCCACCACGTCGAGCAGATTGCCCACGTCCACGGTCATCAGCACGTCGGCGGGCGAGGCCGCGCCTTCCGCCTTCACGCGCTCAGCGAGACCGTCCTTCACGAAGACGCTGTTGACCTTGATGCCGGTTTCCTTGGTGAAGGCCTCGAACAGCGGCGCGGCGAGCGCGGGTTCGCGGGTGGTGTAGACATTCACCACATCTTCCGCAAAGGAAGGAGCGACAAAGGCGCCGAGGGAAACGCCGGCGGCAAGAACAGAGCTCAGCAGGAGCGGCTTCAGCATAAGGTCCTCCGCGACCCGCGTGTTTCTACACATTGCGGGATTTTAGCTGGGAGGATCGGCTAACCCGCCGAGACGCCGGCCGTCAAATAAAATGCGAAGACGCTCAATATCTTAGAGCATCTCTAAAACACTGTATCCTGATCGCGGCGGCAACCCGCGCCGCTGGCGGGGCAGGATGGCGAACCGCACGTCGGGCCGGTTGGGCGCCTCCGTTGGCGGGGCAGGGGCTCGCCGCCCCGTCAACGGTGTCCCATCGAGACGAGGCAGAACCGAAAGGCAGCGGCAACGAAAAAGCCCGGGCCTTTCGGCCCGGGCTCAAGGGATCGGCTGTTCTGACAGGCGCGGCAAGCGCCCGGGGATCAATCCTCGTCCAGCTCACCAATGTGGTGCTGGGCATAAAGCTGCACGCCGAGCTTGGCCACCAGGTCGAGCTGGGTCTCGAGGAAGTCGATGTGACCTTCCTCGTCCGTCATCAGCTCCTCGAACAGGTCGCGGCTGGGGAAGTCCTTCACCGTCTGGCAATAGGCGGCGGCCTCCTGATAGAGGGCGCGGGCGCCTTCCTCGGCGGCGAGGTCGGCTTCCAGGATTTCCTTGATGTCCTGGCCGATGCGCAGCGGGTCCAGAACCTGCATGTTGGGGAAACCGTCGAGGAACAGGATGCGGTCGACGAACTTGTCGGCGTGCACCATCTCCTCAATGGACTCGGCGCGCCACTTCTTGGCGAGCGCCTTGTAGCCCCAATTGTCGAGCATGCGGTAGTGCAGCCAATACTGGTTGATCGCGGTCAGCTCGGAACGCAGGCCCCGATTGAGATATTCGATGACCTTCGCATCACCCTTCATGATCGCCGACTCCTTTTACGGACCCTCAAGGCCCCCGGCTTGTCTGGAAACAGAGTTAGAGCAATTCTAATGTAAATGCAAGACGATGAGCTGTCTCCCGCCGGCGCTTCCCCTCACTCGGCTGCGAGCATGCGGGTGGACAGATTGGCGGCGGGGCATTCCACGGGGCAGGCGGCGCAGGAACCCTGGACCTGATCCAGGATGGCGCGAATGGTGCGCGCGCAGCGCCCGCATTGGGGCGCGCAGCCCAGGCAGCGATAGACCTCTCCGGGGGAACGCACGCCTTCCGTGGTCGCGAGCGCGTCGCGGACCTGATGGTCGGAGAATACGTTGCACGAACAGACGATCATCGCAGTCCAGGCTCACCGATGTTTAGATGTCTTCTAAACAACATCTTCGACGATCATTTACGCAGAAACTGCGGCGCATCGTCAATGGCACGCCATGCCACATGGGGATGAAACGGAGGCATTTCGAGGCGGAAACCGCTACATTCTAATTGTTCTACTCTAGACCCCTCGTAGGAATACGTAGAGGGGAGGGCGCGGTCCCCGCCCATACGGCGTCCCCAATGCGCGCGGCAACGCCCGGCCGCTTTCACGCTCGGCGCGCGGCGGCTCAGCGGTGGGTGAATCAGGCGGGAAAGCTGAGTTCCGCCAACAGGCCCCCGCCCACGCCGCGCCGAAGGGCAAGGCTTCCCCCTTCCGCGCGCACCAAGGCGGACAGCCGTGCGAAGCGGAACGGACGGCCGGCGGCGGAAAACCGGTCGCTGACGGGCGCAGTGGCAAGGGCGTCGAGCGCCTGGGCGATCTCCACCTCCGAGAGGGCAGGGCCCTCGTCCCGCACCCGCAGCACCACCTGGTCCTCCTCCTGGCGGAGGGACACCACCACCTGTCCGCCGACCGGGGTGGCACGCAGCGCCTCTTCCAGGAGCAGGCGCACCACATGTTCCGCCGCAGCCGGACGGACGCGGCCGGCCATGGTCTCCTGCATGTCCCGCCGCACCAGGATGCGGCGACGCTTGACCATGTCGTCCAGGTGGCCGATGGCCGACGCAACCGTGAGCGAAAGGTCCACCCGGTCGGGTTCGGTGGCCGGCGCGGGTGGGAAGAGGTGTTCCACGTCCTCCAGCAGCGCGAGCAGATTCTGCCCGGCCATCTGGGCGGCTTCCGCATGCTTGGCATAGCGGGCATTGCCCACCGGGCCGAAGGTGGCGGAGCGCACCGCATCCACAAAGCCGAGGATGGACGTCAAGGGCGTGCGGACGGCATGGGACATGCGGCGCGCCAAGGCATCCACGGCGGCACGGGCCTGCGGCATGTCCAGGGCGTCAGCGCGCGGCCCTCCGGCGGCGCGAACGGCGGCGGCACGGGCGCTCTCGCTCTCGTCCGCAGGTCGGAGCACCAGGCAGAAGCGCTGGGCATCGCTCTCCACCCGGGCAAGGCTGCCGACCATTTCCACGTCCGCCCCCTTGCGTCCGCGCACCGTGAGCAACGTGGTGGACGGCCCTGGGGCCGCCTGAAGGGCGGCTTCATCGAGCAGAAGCACCGCGCGACTCTTGCTGTGGGGCGCGAACAGGGCCGTGAACGGCTCGCCCCGCAGGTCGCCCCGCGCAAACCCGGAATAGCGCACCAGGGTTTCGTTGCTCTCTTCAATGGCCCCGGCGCGATCGAGGAGCACGACGCCGACGGGGATGAGGTCCAGGGTTTTCTGAAGGGCGGAAAGGCCGGCCGCCGCCTCGCCGCCCGGGCCCGCGGCCTCGTCGAGCCGGCGCACCACATGCACCAAGGCCGGGCGTCCGCCCCAGGTGGCGGACACCACCCGCACTTCCACAGGTACCTCCGCCCCGCTTTCCATCCGCAGCGACAGGGGCTTGAGGGAATCGGGGCGGGACAGGCGGGCAGGGAGGCCGCCCGCGGCAAGGAAGGCCTCCATATCCCCATCGCCGCACCAGGACAGCAAGGTGCGGTTGACCCGAACCAATTCCCCATGCTGCTGGACCATGACCCCGAGCGGCAGCCGATCCAGCACCCCATCCTCGGCTTCGGCCTCGGGAGAATGGGGGGGGAATGCGCCCTCGCGGTCGGATCGGTCGGCATCCTCCGTCTCGGCGGGCGCCGCATCCTCTCCGGGCTTCTGCCAGGAATCGATGGCGTCGTGCAGAGTGCGGGCGATCTCATGAAACGCCGTGCGCTCCCGTGGGGTAAGAGTCCCCCCGCGCAGCGGCACCACATTGCCGGAATGGGGGACGTCCGTCCCGCCCCCTTGGGCCGGAATGGGCGCTGGGCGGTCGACCTGCGGCGGGCTGCTGGGTGCCTCCGCCGCCCTTGGCGCCCCGGCTGGCGCGACGGTGGCCTGGAGCCAGATCTGGCCGAAGCCGCGCGCGCCCACGCAGCCTTGCGCACCCAAGTTGCCCTGCGTGGCCAAGCCGTGCCCCGGCGGGGCAGGGCGGGTCACACCGCCCATGACGATCCGCCCGCGCTCGCCCTCCAGGGCAATGCCCGAGAAACTGCCGACGGCAGCGAGGGCGGAAGCGAGCCCCTCACCGCCGGAAAAGCCCAAGTCCGCCAGGACATCGAGCAGAGGACGGCCGAGCCATCCCTCGGCGGGCAGGGAGGTGGCAAAGGCCTCCGAAAGCTGCGTCAAACGCCCCGCCGCATCCACCTCCCAGGTGAAGCGCACCGGACGGGCGGACGGGCCTCCTGCATCCAGCCGTGAGGACGCCGCGGCACCGCCATCGGCGGCCGCAGAGGAACTCAGGCTGCGAGGATCTGCAAACATCACGAACTGGCCGGCCGGTGTGAGAATCGCGCGACATGAGAATAGCTGCGGCTGCGCCGCAAAGGGGAGGAGAATCCGCGCCTCGGTAGCCGCCTCAGCGTCCAGTGCGGCGATACGGCGCGCCACATCCTCCGCCGCCTCGGGCAGGGGGGCGCCGGGCGGGAGCCCCAGCCGAGCAGCAGCAAGGGTTGCCGCCACCACTTCGGCAGCGGGAAAAGCGGCCACGAAGGACGGCAAATCCTCCCGGCGCAGGGGGGCAAACACCGGATCGTTCAGCGGCAGCGTGCGGGCGGAAGGATCGTTCATCACCTCGTCTATTGCACGTTCCGTGCCCCTCAAGCCATTTCCCCTTGCGCGACGGGAGCTTTTCAGCATCCCAGCTTCAGGTTGTGACAGCCATTTCTTAACATCGCGGCAAATGTGGCGAGCGCCGATGCAATCTTTCTCATTGCGAGCGCCCCGTGTGGCATGACTAAAATTGCGCCGGAGTGGCCCTTCCCCGCTGGCTGCCCCAATGCCCGAGGAGTGACGACGATGACTGCGAAATTCGGTCCCGACCTCGAACTGCCGCCCGAGTTGCGGGCCCTTGCCGAAAAGAATGTGGCCCAGGCCCGCCAGGCCTTCGACACGCTGTTCGACACCGCGCGCACGGCGGTGGGAGAATCGGAGGGCCGTCTGGAAGAAGTGCGCACCGGCGTGAAGGAACTGCGCCAGAAGACGCTCGGCCTTGTGGAGGCCAATGTCACCGCCTCCTTCGATTTCCTGGGCAAGCTCGTCCAGGCCAAGAGCCCGCAGGAGGTATTCACCCTCCAGGCCGAATTCCTGAAGAAGCAGGTTGAAGCGGTGGCCACCCAGGCCGCCTCGCTGGGCAATGACGCCCGCTCGCTGGGCGAATCCACCGCCCGCACCCTCGACGAGCATGCCCGTGCGCTGGCCGAACGGGTTCAGGCGCTCGGCACCGCCGCGGCCCAGCAGGCCAAGAGCGCCGCCGAGGAGTTCCAGGCCGCCGCCTTCAAGACCGCCAAGGACGCGGCCGAAAAGGCCACCACGCCGCCGTCCGGGTCCGACCAGACCTACTGAGTGCGGCCGCGCGCGGCATCTTTTGCCGCAGGTGCGATCAAAACGATTGTGCGACGCAAAAATCATTTTGTGCCGCACACTTGGTGCGATATGATGCCATAGAGGTTGTCGATCGGGTTCCGCTCGCCCGGGATGCGTCCCGCCGGCGAGTTCGGACATGCGGATCGCAGTCAGGGTTTGTTACCGCACCGAGGAAGCCATGAACGAATTCACCAAAGCGTTCCAGGATCAGCTTGCGGCCGCCAGCGGCGCCTTCAGCAAGTTCGAGGTTCCCGCGCCCTTCCGTGATTTCGCGGAAAAGAGCGTGGTCGCCGCCCGCGGCAATTACGAAAAGTTCAAGTCCGCCGCCGAGCAGACCACCGAGGCCCTCGAGGGCACGTATTCCAGCGCCACCAAGGGCGTGGCGGAATATAATGTGAAGTCGCTCGAGATCCTGCGCACGAATGTGAATTCGGCGTTCGACTTCTTTGCCTCCGTGCTGGGTGCCAAGTCCACCGCCGAAGCGGTTGAGCTGTCCACCACGCACCTGCGCACCCAGTATGAGAGCCTCCAGGCCCAGGCCAAGGAACTCTCCACCCTGGCCCAGAAGATCGCCACGGAAAGCTCCGAGCCGATCAAGGCCACCGTGGAAAAGACCTTCAACAAGGCTGCCTGACGCCTTCGCTTCTCGGCGCTGTTTTCTGAAGGGCACTGGCGCAGGCCGGTGCCCTTCTTCGTTTGGGGGCCGCCTTCCGTTGAGGTTGCCGTGCCGCGTCCGGCCCCCGGATGCTCCGCCGCCGGCCGCGTCAACCGCCGCCCCTGCCTTACTCCTCTCGTCCTTCATGCTCCATCATTCGCGCATGGCTGGCCCGGCCGGGCCGCGGGCGTGCCTTGACGGCGGGCCGTCCCCTTGCCAAGAGGGCGAGGAAGGGGCCTGAAGGGGGTGGCGTCGCGCCGCGGCGGCCTCCGGGAATTCGGGTCAAGATCCCCATGCGCGCATTCGGTTCCGTATCGCCCATCCTGCTCGTCGGCCCGTCCTGGGTTGGCGACATGGTGATGGCCGCGAGCCTGATCGAGAGCCTGCGGACCCGCGAGCCCGGGCGCCCCATCGATGTCATCGCCCCGCCCGCGGCCCTACCCATCGCCCGCCTCATCCGGGGCGTGCGCCGCACCATTCCTCTGGGCCTTGGCCATGGGGAGCTGGGCCTCATGGCCCGCTGGCGCGCCGGAAAGGCGCTGCGCGGCGAGGGTTATGGCACCGCCATCATCCTGCCGCGGGCCTTCAAGGCCGCCATCGTGCCCTTTGCCGCCCGCATTCCCGAGCGCATCGGCTATGCCGCCGAAGGGCGCAGCCTGCTTTTGACCGAGGCGCGGGACGACAGCGCCCGCAAGACCGCGCGCACCATTGACCGTTTCGTGGCCCTTGGCGCCCCCCGTGGCGACCAGATGACCGCGCCGCGGCCCCGCCTCATGCTGCCCGATGGGGCCCGCGAGGCGGCGGAGGGGCGGTTTCCCCTGGCAGGGCAGGGACCGATCCTGGCGCTTTGTCCCGGCGCCGAATATGGCCCGGCCAAGCGCTGGCCGGCGGAAAAGTTCGGCCGGCTTGCCGCCACCGCAGTCGCGGCCGGCTATCGGGTGCGCCTGTTCGGCGGCCCCAAGGATGCGGCCATCGCGGACGAGATTGCCCGCGTCGCGAACGTGCCGGTGGACAATCTGGTGGGCCGCACGAGCCTGATCGAGGTCGCCGCGCTCTTGGCCGGCGCCGATGTGGTGGTCTCCAACGATTCCGGGCTCATGCATGTGGCTGGTGCCCTCGACCGCCCGCTGGTGGTGCTCTACGGCTCCAGCTCCGAGAAGATGACGCCCCCCACCGCCCCCAAGGCGCTGGTGGTCTCCCATGATCTGCCGTGCCGGCCCTGCTTCAAGCGCGAATGCCCCCTCGGTACGCTGGCCTGTTTCGAGGCCATCACGCCGGCCGAGGTCATGGCCGCCGCCGAGCGCGTGCAGGGCTGAGGCCGATGAAAATCCTGGTGGTGAAGCTGTCCTCCCTCGGGGACGTGGTGCACACCTTCCCGGCGCTCACCGATGCCCGCCGCCGCATCCCCGACCTGGTGGTGGACTGGGCAGTGGAAGAGGCGTTCGTCCCCCTGGTCAAGCTGCACCCGGCCGTGCGCCGCGCCATTCCCGTGCCGCTCCGCCGCCTGCGCAAGGCGCCCCTTACGGCGTGGAAGACCGGTGAGTGGGCGCGCCTTGGCGCCGCCCTTTCGGACGAGCCCTATGACGCGGTCATCGATGCCCAGGGGCTGGTGAAGAGCGTGCTGGTGGCCCGCCGGGCGCGCGGTCCGCGCCACGGGTTCGACCGCGCCAGCGCCCGGGAGGGCATCGCCAGCCTGCTCTATGACCGGACCTATGGGATTCCCGAGGTGGAGCACATGGCGCTGCGCATCCGCCGCCTGTTCGCCGCCGCCCTGTCCTATGATCTTGATGGCCTGCCCATTGATGCTGGCCTCGCAGTGCCCCCTTTGGCCGCCCCGCGTCCCTATGTGATGCTGCTCCACGGCACCACCTGGCCCACCAAGACCTGGACGGTCGCCCACTGGCGCGCCCTGGCCGTCTTCGCGGACAAGGCCGGGTTTGATTGCCGGCTCTTCGCCCAGGGCGAGGCGGAGAGCCGCCGTGCCGCCGCCATCGCCGAGGGCCTATCCACCGTCCAGATCGTGCCGCCCGGCTCCCTCGACCAGCTGGTGCCCGTGCTTGCCGGCGCGGCGGGGGTGGTGAGCGTGGATTCGGGCCTCGGCCATATGTCGGCGGCGCTCGGCCTGCCCACCGTGGGGCTTTATGGTCCGACCGACACGCGCCTGACCGGACTTTACGGCCCCAAAGTCCTGGAATTGCGCTCCTTCCGATCCTGCGCCCCGTGTGAGAAGGCGCGCTGCCGCATCGCGCCGGAAACGGTGGAAGGCCCGCCCTGCCTGGCCGACCACACGGCCCAGGATGCCTGGCGGGCGCTCAATGTGCTGCGGCTCGGCCACGCGGACCGCAGCGCGCCGCATCCCTCCCGCTCTGGACAAGCCTAGCCGCCGCGTGGCACAGGGTCCGCCTTCGTTTCCGGGAGCCACCTCATGTCCCGTCCCCTCGTCCGCGACACCGTCCTCGTCACCGGCGGGGCGGGGTTCATCGGCGCCAACATCGCCCGCGCCTTCGCCGGCGAAGGCTGGCGCGTGGTGGTGGCGGACTGGCTGGAGGACGGCCCCAAATGGCGCAACATCGCCGACATCCTGCTGGATGACGTGATCCGCCCCGAGGCCACGCTGGACTTTCTGGAGCGGGAAGCGGGCCGGGTGGCCCTTGTGGTCCATATGGGCGCCATCTCCGCCACCACCGAGCGGGACGGGGACCGCATCGTCGCCCGCAATATCCGTCCGACGCTGGATCTGTGGGACATGTGCGCGCGCAAGGGCCTGCGCTTCATCTATGCCTCCTCCGCCGCCACTTATGGCGACGGCGCGGGCGGCTTCACCGACGACCAGAGCCCGGCCGCCCTCGCCGCCCAGGCCCCGCTCAACGCCTATGGCTGGAGCAAGCTGATGGCGGACCGCCGCTTCGTGGCGGATGCAGAAGCGGGCCGGCCGACGCCGCCCCAATGGGCGGGCCTGCGCTTCTTCAATGTCTATGGTCCCCGCGAGGATCATAAGGGCGACATGCGCTCGGTCATCAACAAGATCTATCCCACCGCGCGGGACGGCGGGGCGGTGACGCTCTTCAAGTCCCATGTGCCCCAATATGAGGATGGCGGGCAGCTGCGCGACTTCGTCTATGTGGGCGACTGCGTGGACGTGGTGCGCTGGCTGTTCGAGACGCCCTCCGTCTCCGGCATCTTCAATGTTGGCACGGGCGCCGCGCGCAGCTTCGCCGACTTGGCGCGGGCGGTGTTCTCAGCCGTGGGCCAGACGGCGCGCATTGACTATGTGGACATGCCGGAGAGCATTCGGAACGCCTACCAGTATTTTACGGAGGCGGACATGACCAAGCTGCGTGCCGCCGGCTACGATCGGCCCTTCACCTCGCTGGAGGAAGGGGTCCGGCGCTATGTCACCGAATATCTGCGCGGCCGCAACGCCTGACGGCGCGATCCATCTGAAGGCTCGCTCATGCTGACGCAAAACCCGCCGGGACCCGTCGCCATCATCGGCGATGTCATGGTGGACCATTATATTTCCGGCTCGGTCTCCCGCATCTCGCCGGAGGCTCCCGTGCCGGTGCTGGTGCACGGCGTCGAGCGCATCGTGCCTGGCGGGGCCGCCAATGTGGCGGCGAACGCGGCGGCCTTGGGCGCGCCGGTGCATCTGGTGGGCCTCGTGGGCGCGGACAGCCGGGCAGGGGACCTGCGCACCGCCCTCGCCCGTCATCCGACCATCGATCTGTCCGGCCTCGTCGCCGATGCCGCCCGTCCCACCATCACCAAGACCCGCGTGATGAGTGGCCGCCAGCAGATCGTGCGCATCGACGCCGAGGACACCCGCACCCCCGATGCGAGCGTGGTGGCCACCCTGATCGCGGCGGCGGAGGCGGCCATTGCGAAGGCCGCCGTGGTGATCCTCTCCGACTATGCCAAGGGCGTCTTGAGCGATACGGTGATTGCAGCCGCCATGGCGGCGGCGCAGGCGCGCGGCGTTCCGGTGATCGTCGATCCGAAGCGCCGGACCTTCGAGGCCTATCGCGGCGCCCATCTCGTCACGCCCAATCGGCGCGAATTAAGCGAAGCGACCGGCCTTGCTGACGACACCGATGCCCAGGCGGCGCAGGCCGCAGCGGCGGCGGCGGCGCAATTTGGCGGCGACGTGCTGGTGACCCGCGCGGAAAAGGGCATGACGCTGTGGCGCCGGTCGGGCACCGTGCTCCACATTCCCGCCCAGGCGCGGGAGGTGTTCGATGTCTCCGGCGCCGGCGATACGGTGCTGGCGGCGCTGGGCATGTCGCTGGCCTGCGGCCAGCCGCTGGAGGTGGCGGTGCGCATCGCCAACGCCGCCGCCGCCCTTGCGGTGGCCAAGCTCGGCACGGCTGTCGTGACCCGCGCCGAGTTGGCGCAGGCGCTGGAGCAATCCCTGGAAACCGCCGTGACGCCCGGCGCCTGCGTGACCCGCGCCGAGGCCAGGGAAATCGTCGCGCGCTGGAAGGCGAGCGGGGCCAGCGTCGTCTTTACCAATGGCTGCTTCGACCTTTTGCACCCCGGCCATGTGGCGCTGCTCGAGGCGGCGGCACGGGAGGGCGACCGCCTGGTGGTGGGGCTGAATTCCGATGCGTCGGTGCAGCGCCTGAAGGGGCCCACCCGCCCCGTCCAGGACGAGGCCGCACGGGCTCGGGTCATGGGCGCCATGCGGTGCGTCGACCTGGTGGTGGTCTTCGAGGAGGACACCCCCCTGGAGACCATCCTCGCCTTGATGCCCGATGTCCTGGTGAAAGGCGCGGATTATCGCCCGGAGGATGTGGTTGGCGCCAAGGACGTGATCGCCGCGGGCGGACGGCTGGTGCTGGCGGATCTGGTGGCGGGACGCTCCACCTCTGCCCTGGTGGCGAAGGCCCGCAGCTGACCCCGGGCGGGTCCTGCGGAAACGAGCGGCGCGCCGCTTGCGACCACGCGCGAGTCCTCGCGCCCATGTCTTTGGGCCGCCTGCCTTTTTTGTGGACGTGGGACGCCGTTCCCGTCCCTAAGGTGAATGTTCAAGACGTGAGGGACGCATGACGGAGCGCGAGAACCCGCATCTGATCTTCGTGCTGGGCGGAGCCCGGTCGGGCAAGAGCGCCTTTGCCCAAGGCCTGATCGAGCGCCTGCCCGGCCCCTACGCCTTCCTGGCCACCGCCGAGGCCTATGACGCCGAGATGGAAGAGCGCATCGCCCGGCACCGCGCGGACCGTTCGGACGCCTGGACGACCTATGATGCCCCCCTCGACCTCGCCGGCGCGCTGGATCGCCTCCCCGTCGGCCAGCCGGCGCTCGTCGATTGCCTGACCTTGTGGCTTTCCAATCACTTGCTGGCAGATCATGATCTGGAACATCAGGGGAGGGGCCTGCTGCGCGCTCTCGCGGCCAGAGCGGCCCCGACCGTGGTGGTGGCCAATGAAGTGGGGCTGGGCATCGTTCCCGACAACGCGCTCGCACGCCGCTTCCGCGATGCCGCCGGACGGTTGAACCAGCAGGTCGCGCGGCAGGCGAGGGCCGTGGCCTTCATAGTCGCCGGTCTGCCCCTCTTCCCCAAAGGGCGGATTGAAGGGTTCTGACACCCACGTCTGCCGCAGGGGAATGGAACGCCAGGTCATGCGGGTCCGTTGACGGCCTGAAATCTTCGGCCAGATATTTTCATCTTGCACTGCATCAAGACGTTGGTGCCCAGGCGACCAAAACGAGTATAAGGTGTCCCACACCTGACAGCGATCAAGGACGATGGATCTACCATGCGCGTTGCGATGATTGGGACGGGGTACGTGGGACTGGTTTCCGGCGCGTGCTTTGCCGATTTCGGCCACCATGTTACCTGCATCGACAAGGATGCCCGCAAGATCGCCATGCTCGAAGAGGGCAAGATCCCGATTTTCGAGCCCGGCCTTGATGAGCTTGTGCACCGCAATGTGGCCGCCGGCCGCCTCAAGTTCGCCATCGACCTGACCGAGGCGGTGAAGGAAGCCGACGCGGTCTTTATCGCCGTCGGCACCCCGTCGCGCCGCGGCGACGGCCATGCGGACCTGTCCTATGTCTATGCCGCCGCCCGCGAGATCGCGAGCGTGGCCGAGGGCTATACGGTGGTCGTCACCAAGTCGACCGTGCCCGTCGGGACCGGCGACGAAGTGGAGCGCATCATCCGCGAGACGCGGCCGGACGCTGATATCTCGGTGGTCTCCAACCCCGAATTCCTGCGCGAAGGTGCCGCCATCGAGGACTTCAAGCGCCCCGACCGCGTGGTGGTGGGCACCGAGGAGCCTCGGGCGAAGGAAGTGATGGCCGGCCTCTATCGCCCGCTGTCGCTGAACAATCTGCCGATCCTCTTCACCAGCCGCCGCACCTCCGAGCTCATCAAGTATGCCGGCAATGCCTTCCTGGCGATGAAGATCACCTTCATCAACGAAATGGCTGACCTTTGCGAGCAGGTGGGCGCCAATGTCCAGGAAGTGGCGCGCGGCATCGGCCTCGACAATCGAATCGGCTCCAAGTTCCTGCATGCGGGCCCCGGCTATGGCGGCTCGTGCTTCCCGAAGGACACGCTGGCGCTTACCCGCACCGCGCAGCAGGCCGGTACCCCGCTGCGGATCATCGAGACGGTGGTGACCGTCAATGAAGTCCGCAAAATGGCCATGAGCCGGAAGGTGGTGTCCGCTCTGGGTGGCGACGTGCGCGGCAAGACCGCCGCCATCCTGGGCCTGACCTTCAAGCCCAACACGGATGACATGCGCGACAGCCCGGCCATCTCCATCATCAATGCGCTGATGGACCGGGGCATGAAGGTACGCGCCTACGACCCGGAAGGCATGGACGAGGCCCGCAAGGTGCTCCCCGCGGGCGTTGAGTATGGCACCGGTCCCTACGAAATCGCGGATGGCGCCGACTGCCTGGTCATCGTCACCGAATGGGATGCGTTCCGCGCCCTCGACCTGGACATTCTGAAGTCCACCTTGAACCACCCGATCATCATCGACCTGCGCAACATCTATCGCCCGGACGAAATGGAAAAGGCCGGCTTCATCTATGAAAGCGTCGGCCGTCCCACCGGCGACAAGAATGCGACCTCCGCGTTGACCGCTGCGGAGTAAGCCGGGCAGGGCGCTATCGCCCGCCCCTTAGCCCTCAGGCTCCCGTCTCATGGACGGGAGCCTTTTTTTGCGCCTCACGCGCAAACGCACCCCCGTGGCCGCATATGCGCCCGACGCCGGGCCTGAAAACCGCAAAAATCTCACCCCCGTCCGCGCCCGTGCTTCAGCCGCCCGCAGACCCGCCCGACGGCGCGCCAGGCGCCCTGGAAGCCGTCCGGCGACGAAGCGCATAACCGGCCTGGACGCCAGCGCGTCCGCTCCTTTGGCGCGCCAGAGCCATCCTGGCCGCAAGCGCGTGTCGTTGCCACCAAACGGAGCCTCGCACGAATGTTCCGGCCGCCGCGAGGGGCGGCTTGGCGGCAGGTGGCGGCCAGAGCTGCGGCCACATCGAAATGCCCCCCATCCCCTCTGGAGGAGGTGGAGAAATGTGTTCCATAATATCTCTTCTGCGCATCTTCGATACGGAAAGCCCAGCAACGTGAGGAGTGAGGCCGCTGCCCTGTCCTATCGGTCGTGGCAGATGGCCCTGCCCCCGCCGGCTCTCAGGCTGTCGCCGGGAGGCGGTTCGTCGCCAATTGGACACAGCTTCCCAGAGTGCCCCGCGCGCTCCGTGAGCGGCGGTGCTACAGGTCTTGCCGGGCGGCGGCGTCCGGGGCTGCCCGGCTTGTGACGTCGGGCGGATGGGCAGGTCCTGCACGGTGCAGGCCGTGCGGCCGCAGCCGTTGCCGGATTCTCTCCCGGCCCCTCAGGGAGCCGGCGACGAGAAGGTCATCATGTCGTAGGCCGGCTCCACGTGGCCGGGCACCGCTGTGGCGACGGCCGTGTAATCCAGATCGGTATGGAGATTGGTCAGGATGGCACGCCGCGGCTTCAACCGCGCCACGTGGTCCAGCGCCTCGCCCAAGGTGAAGTGGCTGGGGTGGGGCTGCTCGCGCAGGGCATCGATGATCCACACATCAAGGCCGGCGAGATGCGGCAGGCTGTTGTCGGGAAAGGCGTTCACATCGCTGGAATAGGCGACGTCCCCGAAGCGGAACCCGAAGGAATCGATTTCGCCGTGCCGCTGGCGGAACGGCAGGGCGGTGATCGGTCCCCCTGCCCCATCCACCTGGATGGGCCGTCCTTCGTGAAACCGGTGTTCGGCGAGAATGGGCGGGTAGACCCCGCCGGGCGGCGTCTCGAAGCAATAGCCAAACCTGTGGTGCAAGGCCTTCGAGGTTTCCTCGTCCACATACACGTCGAGGCGGCGGCGATGCATGATGGCCAGCGGGCGCAGGTCGTCGATGCCGTGGGTGTGGTCCGCGTGCTCGTGGGTGAAGAGCACGCCGTCGAGCTGGGTCACGCCCGCATCCAACAATTGCTCGCGCAGGTCCGGCGAAGTGTCGACCAGGACCGTGGTGACGCCCCCTGCGCCGCGGCGGCGAACCAGGAGGGAGCAGCGGCGCCGGCGATTACGCGGATTGGTGGGGTCGCATGCCCCCCATCCCTGCCCTACCCGCGGCACACCGCCCGAGGACCCGCAGCCGAGAATCGTAAAATCCAACGTCATGCCTGCGCTCGCTCACCTCTAGGTCAAGCCGGCGGTCCCCGCGCGGGACGACGCGCTGCCGGCGGCCGGGGTCCTTTTTTTTGCGGTTCCCAACCTGCCTGGCGTTCGCAGGCGCGATCACCGAGCGGACCCAGCCGATACCCGCCGCCGGGTCTCCCGCCTGCCCCCCTGCCGGACGCCACTCTAGGGTGACTCAGCCCGAAGACAAACCAGTCGCTGCGAACAGTCTCGGGGATAAATGGGGCATCGCCCTCCCCCAGAAACACGAAAAGCGCCTTGCGGCGCTTCGTTGCTCTTCAGCTCGTATCTCTGCAGAGAAGATTTGAATGGTCGGAGCGAGAGGATTTGAACCTCCGACCCCTAGTCCCCCAGACTAGTGCGCTAACCGGGCTGCGCTACGCTCCGACGTGGAGGCGGGTATTAGACCATGATCGGGGACACGACAAGCCCCTCGGCCCACTTCGTCCCAATCACCTGTGCACAACCGCCACCCGCTGGAGCCGTCGCCCCGCCTTCGCGGCTTGACCTTGCTGCGGCGCATGCAATTGTCCCTGCTCACGCGGAGCACCGAGCGAGGCCATGCCTTTTCCCGTCACCCTCCTCGATCTGGCCGGCTGCATCGCGCTGCTCCTGTGGGGCACCCACATGGTGCAGAGCGGCGTCATGCGTGCCTTTGGTCCGCGCCTGCGCACCGTGCTCGCGGGAGCGCTGAAGACCCGCGTCCACGCCTTCATGGCCGGGCTCGGAGTGACCGCCATCCTCCAGAGCAGCACCGCCACCGGCCTGATGGTGGCGGGATTTGCGGCCACCGGCATGGTGGACCTCGTTCCCGCCCTGGCCGTCATGCTGGGCGCCAATGTGGGCACGACCCTGGTGGTGCAGGTGCTCTCCTTCGACGTGGCGGCGGTGGCTCCGGCGCTCATCCTGGCCGGCGTGGTGCTCTATCGTCGCGCCGCGTCGGGCACACCGCGCGACGTGGGCAAGGTCCTGGTGGGCCTCGGCTTGATGCTGATGTCTCTGCATCGACTCATCGAACTCATCACCCCCTATGAGGATGCGCCGAGCCTGCGGCTGCTGATGGGCGCCATCTCCACCCAGCCCTTCGTGGCCATGCTGGCGGCGGCCCTGCTCACCTGGGTGGCGCATTCGTCGGTGGCCATCGTGCTCCTGGCCATGTCGCTGGCCTCCAAGGGCGTGGTGCCGCCCGAGGCGGCCTTCGCCATGGTGCTCGGGGCCAATCTGGGCAGCGCGCTCAATCCGGTCCTGGAGGCCTCCAGCGGCCTCGACCCTTCGTCGCGGCGCATGCCCATGGGCAATCTGATCAATCGCCTCGTGGGCGTCGCCCTGGTCCTGGCGTTGCTTGATCCCATATCGCGGGCGTTCGTGATCTATCAGGCGGACACCGCCCGTGGCGTGGCCGATTTCCACACCTTGTTCAATCTGGTGCTGGCGGTGGCCTTCCTGCCCTTCCTGAAGCCGTTCGCGCGGCTCCTGAAGCAATTGTTCCCCAACAAGGGCGCGGAAGCGGACCCCTCCCAGCCGCTCTATCTCAACCCGGCGGCAATCGAGACGCCGGTGGTGGCCCTGGGCAATGCGGCGCGCGAGGCCCTACGGCTGGCCGACATTCTGGAAACCATGATCCAGTGCGCCCGCCTGGCCTTGGAAAAGGACAATGGCAGCCGCCTGGAGGAGGCACGGCGACTGGATGACGTGCTGGACAATTTGACGAGCGCCATCCGCACCTATCTGGTCTCGCTGGACCCGGAGACCCTGAGCGACGCCGACCAGCGCCGGGTGGAGGAGATCCTGGCTTTCGTCACCAATATGGAACAGGCGGGCGATGTGATTGACACCAGCCTGCTCACCCTCGCCTCCAAGCGGCTGAAGCGCGGCCTTGCCTTTTCCGCCGAAGCCCGCAGCGATCTCACCCAGGTCTTCGATCGGTTAACCGGCAACCTGCGCACGGCTGCCGCCTTGTTCGTGACCGACGACCCCCGCGCGGCCCGTTTGTTGGCCGCGGAAAAGACCATCTTCCGGGACCTGGAAAGCAAGGCAAATCAAGAGCATCTGGCGCGTTTGCGGGCCGGGCACACCGACACGGCCGAAGCCATGGGCATGCAGCTTGACGTGGTTCGGGACCTGAAGCGAATCAATGCGCACCTGGTCTCTGGCACTGCTTATCCCGTTCTTGAGCGCGGGGGCGAATTGCTGACCACGCGAGTACAAAATTCGTCATGAGAAGTATAAGCAAAGAAAAAATAAGCTTCCTAAAATGTAATCGCGACCCCCGTTAACTTATCGTGTGATATTGCGGCAACAGACCTATCGTAAGCCCAGAAGAATGGCTTCACTTCGGGTCAAACGAACAATATGCCATTATTTTGCTTCACCCGCGTGACAATGCTGCCGCATTGGACGGCCATTCGACGATCTCCTGCAACAACACGGAGGTCGAGGGTATGGAGTTACGGAAGGGGTTTTTGCTCGGATCGTTCGCCATTGCCGTGAGCGCCGTTGCCCACCCTGCCAAGGCCGATTCCGAACAAACGGGAATCGCGTCTTACTACTCGGAAGGGCGGGCCACCGCGAGCGGAGAGCGGTTCAATTCGGGTGCCCTGACTGCAGCCCACCGTTCCCTGCCATTCAACACAAAGGTCCGTGTCACCAATCTGAAAAACGGGAAGTCGGTCGTCGTTCGCATCAATGACCGAGGTCCCTTCGTCCGAGGCCGCATCATCGACGTGACGCGTGCCGCGGCGAGTGAACTGGGCTTCACCGGCCACGGCCTGACCAAGGTCAAGGTTGCCGTGGTGCGGGACGAAGCGCCCGCCTTCAATTTCTTCGGCGGGGCAGCGACCTCGCAGAAGGACAGCAAGGCGCAGCGGACCGCTTCGGCGGATGCCCGCCCCGATTGATCCTTCGATCGTCCAGCGCCGGGTGAGCCTGCCGGTCAAGGGGCCTTTACTCCCCTCCCGCCGGCCCCTCCGTCCCTGACCTCCCCGACCGTCTCCCCTCCTGTGGGGCGGTCCATCTTCCAGAGGGCGACCGGAACCCCTGTTTCGGTCGCCCCTCTCTTTTCAGCCGCGAGAGCGGCAGCTGGACGCCCCCTCCCAGTCGCCGATAGAGCGTACATGGTGGCGTCAAGAGCGGCGCGTTGTCTCCGGGTCCAGAACCTGGTCGAGCAGCCGGCGGCATTCCCCCAGTTCGTGCAGAGCGCCCTGAAGCCGCGTCACATCCTCCCGGGAGAGCACCGGCACCGCCCCCGCCGCGGAAAGGCGGGGATCGGAACGCAGATGCGGCGGCAGATACTGCTCGGGCGGCCCCCGGCGCGGATCTGCCCGCGAAACGCGCGTGCCATCGGGCGCGTAGGTGTCGCGGGTTTCCTCATACTCCGCCATGCGGTCGTCCTGCACCTCTTCCGGCGGCGCCCGCAGCGGCCCCCGATGCACCGGGCGCGCGGCCTCCGCCCCTCCCCAGCCTTCGCCCTGGCGGGGCTCATGCACCGGATATTCGGCGGGATAGGACGGGCTTACCGGGGGCGGCGGCGCGAAGACCGGTTCCTCGCGCTCCTTCATGCGCCGGATCCGCGCCTCCAGGGGCTCGGAAATCTGCTCGGCGGGAGGCGCCAGTGGCTCGTCGTCGAAGAAGGGCAGGAGCGGGTCCTCCAACTCCGGAGCGGGCGGGGCCTCGGGGATGCGGGCGGCGGGCCCGCGACTGGGGCGGCGGGGAGTGGGGATGCTGGTCTCGCGAAGCGGGGGCGCGGTCGGCGCCGGCGGAAGGGGCGTGAAGTCCGGCTCGTCATAGGTTGCATCCTCCCCCATGTCGGGGAGGTCGGTATGGCCATACTCAGCATGGCCATACTCGGCGTGGCCATACGGGGCCTCGTCCTGGGGCCGGGTAAAGCGAAACTGTTCGGGCGGGTCCGGCTCGAACCGGGGTTCGACGCGGGGCGCCGCCGAAACGGGAGCCGCGCGATGCGCCATGCGCGCCCCTGCCCCGCCGTCCCTGGGCGCCGGGGGTGCAGGTGGGTCATAGGCCTCGTGCGCCCGATAATAGGTCTCCTCGCCCTCCTCCGCGCCATAGGGCGCCCCATGGCCGGGGCCGGTCCGGGACGGGGAGCGATCCTCCGCCCGAGAGGCTTCAAGGCCCGGCTCCCTTCGGGGCGCGGCGCGAAAGCCGTCCTCCATGAACGGGAGCGGCGGCTCTTCCAGGGGATCGTAATCCGGCTGCGGGGCCGGGGCCTTGCGGCCGGGGATAAGGCCCAGGAGACCGCCCACCATGCTGCCGCGCGGCTTGCGGGGCGCAGAATCCTCGGGCTCAGATGAATGAATGGGCGCGCCGTCGGCCTCGACCCCGATGCCCTGGACGTGGCGAACGCCCTGGTCTTTCAGAATCTTCTGCACACCTTTAATGGTGTAACCTTCGCCATACAGCAGATGCTGGATGCCGCGCAGCAGAACGATATCGTCGGGGCGGTAGAAACGGCGGCCGCCGGCCCGCTTGACCGGACGGATCTGGGTGAACTTGGTTTCCCAGAAGCGCAGCACGTGCTGGGGAAGGCCAAGCTCCTCCGCCACTTCGCTGATGGTGCGGAAGGCGTCAGGCGATTTGTCGGCTGTCCTTGCGTCCGGCACGTCGCGCCCGTTCCCGATCAGTCGATGTCCTTATCGTCCGATGTGCGCCCGTTTATGCGATTCTTCAAGATACTGGACGGCTTGAAGACCATGACCCGGCGCGGCTCGATGGGCACTTCCTCGCCGGTCTTCGGGTTGCGGCCGATCCGCTGCCCCTTGGAGCGGACGACAAAGGAGCCGAAGGATGACAGTTTTACCGTCTCGCCGCGCGCAAGGCAGTCGGCGATCTCCTTGAGGACGGACTCCACGAGTGCCGCAGACTCGGTTCGGGACAACCCAACCTGCTGGTACACGGCCTCGCAAAGATCAGCACGCGTGACGGTCCGACCAGCCATGTGTCTCCCCGGCCCCAAGAGAGTTATGTTGGAACGACCCTATCGACTTTCTGCAAGCGCGGTCAACGGGCTTAATGGCGCATTTACCACGCCTTTTCACCAGCGTACCAGCACCGAGCCCCAGGTGAAGCCCCCGCCCATCGCCTCCAGAAGGACGAGATCGCCCCTTTGGATGCGTCCATCCTTGCAGGCGGTGTCCAGCGCCAGCGGAATGGATGCCGCAGAGGTATTACCATGCCGATCAACCGTCGTCACCACCTTTTCAGGGGCAATGCCGAGCTTCTGGGCGCTGGCGTCAATGATGCGTCGATTGGCCTGATGGGGCACGAACCAGTCGATGCTCTCCGCGCTCTCGCCGGTGGCGGCGAAGGCGTCTACGATCACGTCGGTAATCATGCCCACCGCATGCTTGAAGACCTCACGGCCTTCCATGCGCAGATGACCCACGGTCCCGGTGGTGGAAGGACCGCCGTCCACATAGAGCTTGGACCGATGACGGCCGTCACAGCGCAGGTGGGAGGTCAGGATCCCCCTGCCCTCGCTCTTGTCCGCGTCCACCGCTTCCAGGACCACCGCGCCGGCGCCATCGCCGAATAGGACGCAAGTGCCGCGGTCTTCCCAGTCCAGAATGCGCGAGAAGGTCTCGGCGCCGATCACCAGCGCGCGGCGGAAGGCACCGGTGCGCAGATGCGCATCGGCGGTGGCGAGCGCGAACACGAAGCCGGAGCACACCGCCTGAAGGTCGAAGGCGGCGCCGTTGAGGATGCCGAGCTGGGCCTGCACCGTGGCGGCGGTGGCGGGAAAGGTCTGGTCCGGCGTGGAGGTGGCCAGGATCACCAGATCGATATCGGCGGCGGTCACGCCGGCATCGGCCATGGCACGCTCGGCCGCCTTGCGGGCGAGGTCGGACGTGTATTCCCCCTCGGCGGCCACGTAACGCTGGCGGATGCCCGTGCGCTGGACGATCCACTCGTCAGACGTGTCCACCCGCTGCGCCAGATCCGCATTGGTCAGGACCGTCTCGGGCAAGTAGGAACCGACGCCCTGCACCAAGGAAGTCTTCAAGGTCACGATTGTTCTTCCGTTTCGGCCGTCTCGACACACACCGCGCCCGATGCGGGCGGGCGGCGGCTAAGCAGGCTCGTTTCGATCCGGGTCAGCAATTGGTGGCGGATCATGTCGTAGCCCACATCCACCGCGGCGGCGAAGCCTTCCGCATCGGTGCCACCGTGGCTCTTGATGACGACGCCGTTCAATCCCAGGAACACGCCGCCATTGGAGCGGCGGGGGTCCATCTTCTCGCGCAGGGCCCGGAAGGCATCGCGGGCCAGCAGATAACCGATGCGAGCGCGCCAGGTGCGGCTCATGGCCGAGCGCAGATAGGAGGCCAATTGCTTGGCCGTGCCCTCGGCGGTCTTCAGCGCGATGTTGCCCGAGAAGCCCTCGGTGACCACCACGTCCACCGTGCCGGCGCCGATGTCGTTGCCTTCGACGAAGCCGTGATAGGCCATGTCCGGCTGGGTGTCCTCCTTGAGGATCCGGCCAGCTTCCTTGACTTCCTCGACGCCCTTGATCTCCTCGACGCCCACGTTGAGCAGGCCCACGGTCGGCCGGGCGATGTTGAGCACGGTGCGCGCCATGGCCGAGCCCATGATGGCCATTTCCACCAGGCTCTGGGCGGTGGCGCCGATGGAGGCGCCCATGTCGAGCACGATGCTCTCGCCCTTCAGCGTCGGCCAGATGGCCGCGATGGCAGGCCGGCCAATGCCGGGCATGGTGCGCAGGTTGACCTTGGCCATGGCCATGAGGGCGCCGGTGTTGCCGGCCGAGACGGCGGCATCCGCGTCCCCGGTCTTCACCGCATCAATGGCGCGCCACATGGACGAGCGATAGCGGCCGGCCCGCAGGGCCTGGCTCGGCTTGTCGTCCATGCCCACCACCACCTCGGTGTGGACCACCTGGGCCACCGCCGCGAGCGCCGGATAGCGCGCCAGAACCGCCTTCACCCGCGCCTCGTTCCCGAACAGGATGAGTCGCATGTCCGGGTGCCGGCTCTGGGCGATGGCAACGCCCGGGATCACGACCTCAGGGCCGTGATCGCCGCCCATGGCGTCGATGGCTATGCGAACCGGGGCAGTCATTTCGTCGAGGGTTCCAGTCGATCCTGCGCGGCGCGGGCATGCCGCATGGCGGGCGGACAATAACGTGTGAAATTCGGGCCGCAACTGCCGCCGCGCGGGTGCTCGCAGAGAGCCACGCCGAGGGTCACGTTTTCCCCTTCAACTGGGCGAGCGCGGCGAAAGGCGATTCGACCGCCGGCCCCTCCTCATGGGTCTCGAACACCTCTCCCGGACGGCGGGGATAGGGGTCAAGGCCAAGCGACAGAAATTCCGCAGCCAGGGCGCCAATGTCCACCGCGCCATCCACCAGTGCGTCCGGCGGATCGCGCAGAACCTCGGCCTCGGGGTCTTCCTCCTGCGCCGCCTCAAGCGCCGCCACCTCCTCCGGCGGAGCGAACTCCACCTCGAACGTCTCGTCCACCGTGTCGTCGAACGGCTCCAGGGAGACCACGGAGGTCACCCGCACGGTCGCCCTCAGCCGCCCCGTCACCACCGCCCCCTCGCGGCGGGGCACGATATTGGCCTCCAGGGTGAAATCGGACACGTCCAGCACGTCCACATAGCGGGCCAGGGCGGCGCGCTCCTGCGCGTTCGGCACGAGGCGCACGGTCGTGCCCGTGGGCGAGAGTTCGGCGATGCGAACTTTATGGGTCAAAGGCTGGTCAGACATGGACTTCAACTTTATCCGGCGAGAATGGCGGGAAGGCGGCCTCGCCGCTGGAAAAACGGTCGAGCGGCTGGGCGGCCAGCGCGTCGCGCGCCGCGCTGACATAAGCGGCAAGGGCGCCGGCGGGGGCATGTGACGCATCGGCCTCGAACACGTTCCGTGCCAGGGCCTCGTGCAGCGCCTGCGGGCCGCTGGCCAGCGCCACGTCATAGGCGGCCGTGCGGCCATAGAAGGCCTGGCCGATCTTCTTCATGCGCTTGGGCACGGACAGGTCGCCGATTCCCATCTCGCGCAAGGTGCGATCCATGTCGTCCAGGAAGGCGTCGAACACCTTCTGGGACATGTCCTGCCCAACCTCCCCCTCGCCCTTCAGGCGATGGCAGACCAGGAAGGTGTGCAGAAGGAGAAGCTCGAACCGCCCTTCCACCGTATCGGGGACGCCCAACTCCATATAGAAGGCTGGCTGCCGCGCCTGTGCCACGATCGCGCCATACAGCCGCTCGATGGTGTCTTGGGTCTTGTTTCGGCGGAACAGCTTGAGCATTACGTCCTGCGGGGGATCTTGGCGTGGGGCGAGGCGCACGGTAATGCGCCTGCTCGAACCCTTTTTTCGGGCGTAGCGCGCCCGGTCCCGCGTGGCAAGGGCGGGAATGGCTGCGGGGTGGGGGCACCCGGGCTGGTGACGGATCGGCGGCGGCGCGTCGAACGCGCGGGGCCGGATGGGAAACAATGGGAGCGCGGAAGGCGCGGCCGGCGGCCGGGCTTTCGCCTCGAACGAGGGACATGGCGTGGCGTCAATGCAGTTGAAGATCGGTGCACCCGACACTTCGTCCTCCCGCAGGCGTAGCCTTCTGCGCACCGGAGCCCTCATCGGCGCCGCCGCTGCCTCCACCTTCCTGACCGCCTGCAGCGGCGCGCCAGGACTGACCACCGGCTCCGGGACCACGCTGTCCGGCGTGGTGCGCACCTATCACCGCGGCTATGTGCTCTCGGAGGGCGCGCTGGAACAGGTCCCCGTGGGATCGAGCCAGGAGCAGGTGCTGCTGGTGCTGGGATCGCCGTCCACCGTCTCGGTGGTGAATGGCGACGTGTTCTACTACATCTCCCAGGTGCAGCAGAAAGTGGCATTCCTGAAGCCCGAGATCATCGAGCAGAAGGTGCTGGCGGTGTATTTCGACAAGAACCGCCGGGTCACCCGCATCGCCAATTACGGCCTGCAGGACGGCAAGGTCTTCGACTTCGTCAGCCAGACCACGCCCACCTCCGGCGCCGAGCTGTCGATCCTGAAGCAGCTGCTCCAGGCGACGAATTTCAGCCCCATGGCCACCCAGTAACAGCCGGAACGACGGCCGGGGGAACCCGGCCGTCCCACGCCCCGCCCGACACCCGCCGAGGCCGGGCTTTCAGACTGAGGCGTAAGCCTTTGCGATGGCGAGGAAATCACTCGCCTTCAGGCTGGCACCTCCCACCAGAGCGCCATCCACGTCCGCGGCATGAAGCAAAGCGACGGCGTTCTCCGGCTTGACCGAGCCGCCATAAAGAATGCGCACCTTGCCGGCCTCCGCGCCCAGCGCCTCGGCAAGCACCGTGCGAATCGCCCCGTGCATTTCCTCCACATCCGCAACGGTCGGGACGAGGCCGGTGCCGATGGCCCAGACGGGCTCGTAGGCCACCACCATGTTTTGCCCGGTGGCGCCCGCCGGCACGGAGCCGCGCACCTGCCCGGCCACCACCGACAGCGCCGATCCGGCCTCGCGCTCCTGGCGCGTCTCGCCGACGCATATGATGGCCGTCAGGCCCGCACGCCAGGCCGCCTCGGCCTTGGCGCGCACGGCCGCATCGCTCTCCCCGTGGTCGGTGCGGCGCTCGCTATGGCCCACGATGACGAAGCTCGCGCCCGCATCCTTCAGCATTTCCGCCGCGATGTCCCCGGTATGGGCACCGGAGGCCTTGGCATGGCAATCCTGGCCGCCAATGGCGATGCCGGAGCCCGCCGCTTCCCCCGCCAGGAGCGCCACGAGCGTGGCGGGCGGGCAGATGAGCAGGTCGACCTTGTCCTTCAGGGCCGCATCATAGCCGTCCGCCATGGCGAGCAGTTCGGCGCCGGAATGCTTCAAACCGTTCATCTTCCAGTTTCCGGCAACGAGCGGGCGGCGGGCGGCGGGCATCGGCATCTCCGGTTTCATGTCGTCTTTCCGTGCGGTTAGCAGAGGTCGAAAGGCACTGCAAACACGCCGTTCTGCGCCGTTGCGGGGAGGAAGCCCCCTCCCTATGATGCGCGCCTTCCGCGCCGGGCCTCCGGTCGCCCATCTCAAGTCAGTCGGGACGATGGTACTTCAGACACTCCGCAAAGGCGCCTCGGGCTTCATCGCCAAGGGATTTCTCGCCATCCTCACCCTGAGCTTCGTGGTCTGGGGCGTCGCCGACGTCTTCCGCACCTATGGTGCCAATGCGGTGGCCAAGGTGGGCGGCACCGAGATTTCCATGGATGCCTTCCGGCAGCAGTATCTGAACCAATTGCAGCGGATCAGCCGCCAGGCCGGCCGGGTCATCACCCCCGAGCAGGCCCGCGCCTTCGGGCTCGACCGGCAGATCCTCGACCAGATGATCGCCGAGACCGCCCTCGACGACCAGGCCAAGCGCCTCGGCCTTGCCCTCTCCGACGACGAGATCGCCCGCGAGATCCGCGACAATCCCGCCTTCCGGCCCCAGGGCGCCACGGCCTTCGATCCGGCCTATTTCGGCCAGCTCCTGCGCGCCAACGGTCTGACCGAGGAACGCTTCATCGGCATGGAGCGCCAGCGCAAGATCCGCGAGCAGCTGGTGGAATCCTTCGGCGGCAATGTCACTGCCCCCGCCGTGCTGCGGGACCTGATCCATCGCTACGAGACCCAGCAACGGGACGTGTCCTACGTGGCCGTGGGACCTGCCGCCGCCGGCGCCCTGCACGAGCCGACCGAAGACCAGCTCAAGGCCTTCTATGACGCGCACAAGATCACCTTCCGCGCGCCGGAATACCGGGCCATCTCCTACCTGGCCCTGACCCCCGCGACGCTGGCCCCCTGGATCCAGGTGTCGGACGCCGACGTCAAGGCGGCCTATGACGCCAATCCCGGCCGATTCGGCACGCCGGAAAAGCGCACGCTCCAGCAGATCGTCTTCCCCTCCGCCGAGGATGCGGACTCGGCATCGCAGAAGGTGAAGGCCGGCGCCTCGTTTGCCGACATCGCGGAGGCCCGCAAGCTCAGCGACAAGGACATCAGCCTCGGCACGGTGGCGAAGGCGGACCTCATCGACCCCAAAGTGGCGGACGCCGCATTCAACCTGCCGGAAGGCGGCACCAGCGCGCCCATTCAAGGCGCGTTCGGCACCGCCCTCGTGCATGTGGTGAAGGTGGAGCCCGGTGCCCAGCAGCCCCTGGAGCAGGTCGCCGGGCAGATCCACCAGGAGATCGCCCTCGACCGCGCCCGCAAGGAACTGCTCGACAAGCACGATGCCATTGAGGACGAGCGCGCGTCCGGCTCGACGCTCGCGGAAGTCTCGCAGAAGCTCGGCCTTCCCCTGGAGACGGTGGATGGCGTGGACCGCTCGGGCCGCGATCCGTCCGGCGCTGAGATCAATGACATTCCCGGCCGCGCGGATGTGGTGTCCGGTGCCTTCTCGGCCCAGCCGGGGGTCGAGACCGATGCGGTGCAGCTGCCCCAGAACGGCGGCTATGTCTGGTACGAGGTCAAAGAGGTGACGCCCGCCCGCGAACGCCCATTCGACGAGGTGAAAGACCAGGTGAAGGCCCGCTGGACCGAGGACGAGACCGTAAAGGCCGTCAACGCCAAGGCGGACGCCTTGCTGGCCGAGGTCAAAGGCGGCAAGTCGTTGGCGGACGTGGCGTCCACCGCGGGCCTCGACCTCAAGACCCAGGACGGCCTCCAGCGCGGCCGCACGGCCGGGGACTTCGGCGCCGCGGCCGTGCAGGCGGTGTTCAACGCCAAGGTGAACGAGGCCGGGGTTACCTCCGGCACCGTGCCGGCGGAGCGCATCCTGTTCCAGGTGACCAAGGAAACCGTGCCGGCCGACACCGCCCTCGACGCCCGGCTTGAGGCTCAGCTTGGCCAGCAATTGGAGGGCGACATCCTTAATCAGTATGTGGTCCAGCTGCGCAAGGAGATCGGCGTGTCGATCAACGAGCGCTCCTACATGCTGGCCATCGGCGGCGGCAGCGCGAATTGAGCCCAGCCATGAATGCTCCCACCGATTTCGAGGCCTTTTCCCGGCGCTATGCCCGGGGCGAGGCGCAGGTCGTCTCCACCACGCTGGTGGCGGACCTGGAGACCCCCGTCTCGGCCTTCCTGAAGATCGCCGGCGACCTGCCCAACGCCTTCCTCCTGGAATCGGTGGAGGGCGGGGAGACGCGCGGGCGCTATTCCATGATCGGTTATGCGCCCGACGTGATCTGGCGCGCCAATGGGGAAAAGGCGGAGATCAACCGCACCGCCCTCACCGACCCCGACGCCTTCGCGCCCTGCGCCGAGCCGCCGCTCAAGGCGCTGCGCGCCCTGCTGGCCGAATCGGCCATCGCCTTGCCCGAGGGCGCCCCGCCCATGGCGGCGGGCGTGTTCGGCTATCTCGGCTATGACATGGTGCGGCAGATGGAGCGGCTCGCTCCCGCCAAGCCCGATCCCATCGGCGTGCCCGAGGCGCTCCTCATCCGCCCCACCTTGATGGTGGTGTTCGACGCGGTGAAGGACGAGCTGACCGCCGTCACCCCCGTGCGTCCGGTGGACGGCGTCTCCGCCAAGGCGGCGTTCGAGGCGGCGCTGGAGCGGCTCGACCAGGTGGTGGCGGCCCTGGAACGCTCCATCTCCCATCCCGCGCCCGAACCCTTCCATGGCCATGTGGACCAGGTCTCCAACACTTCGGAGGCCGAGTTCTGCGCCATGGTGGAGAAGGCGAAGGAATTCATCCGCGCCGGCGACATCTTTCAGGTGGTGCTGTCCCAGCGCTTCGAGAGCCCCTTCACCTTGCCGCCCTTCGCCCTCTACCGAGCGCTGCGGCGGGTCAATCCGGCGCCCTTCCTGGTCTATCTGAACTTCGCCGGCTTCTCGGTGGTGTGCTCCAGCCCGGAAATCCTGGTGCGGCTGCGGGACGGCAAGGTCACTATCCGCCCCATCGCCGGCACCCGTAAGCGCGGCGCCACCCACGGCGAGGACGAGGCCCTGGCCACCGAGCTTCTGGCCGACCCCAAGGAGCGGGCCGAGCATCTCATGCTCCTGGACCTCGGCCGCAACGATGTGGGCCGTGTCTCCAAGATCGGCACGGTTGAGGTCACCGACAGCTTCTTCATCGAGCGCTACAGCCAGGTGATGCACATCGTCTCCAACGTGGAAGGCACGGTGGACCCTAGGTTCGACGCCCTCGACGCCTTGGCGGCGGGCTTTCCCGCCGGCACGGTCTCCGGCGCGCCCAAGGTGCGCGCCATGGAGATCATCGACGGGCTGGAGAAGGACAAGCGCGGCATCTATGCCGGCGCCATCGGCTATTTCGGCGCCAATGGCGAGATGGACACCTGCATCGTGCTGCGCACCGCCATCGTGAAGGACGGGCGCATGTATGTGCAGGCGGGCGCCGGCCTCGTCTATGATTCCGTGCCGCTGAGCGAGCACCAGGAATGCATCAACAAGGCCAAGGCCCTGTTCCGGGCGGGCGAGGAGGCTGTGCGCTTCGCCGCGCGTGCGGGGCGCGGGCAATGACCGGCCGGCGGCTCTTCCTGAAGGAACGATGGCGCGGCGCTTGACCCTGCCGCCACCCCACGCATTAACTCGGGGCGGGCTTGCTGCCATCAGGAGCGCGAGCCGCCTGCCCGGATCCGCCGGGCCTGGAGTTCCGATGACCGCCGTTACGCTGATCGATAATTACGACAGCTTCACCTACAATCTCTGGCACTATCTCGGAGAGCTGGGGGCCACCGTCACCGTCCATCGCAACGATGCGAAGGACGTGGAGGCGGTGCTGGCCGAGAAGCCGGACGCCATCGTCATCTCTCCCGGGCCGTGCACGCCGAGCGAGGCGGGCATCTGCCTCGACCTCATCGCCCGCGCCGCCGGCGAGGTGCCGCTGTTCGGCGTCTGCCTCGGGCACCAGGCCATCGGCCAGGTGTTCGGCGGCGACGTGATCCGCGCGCCCATCCCCATGCACGGCAAGATGTCCGAGATCCATCACGACGGGCGCTCGGTGTTCCGCGGCCTCAACCGGGCGTTCCAGGCAACGCGCTATCATTCGCTGATCGTGGATCGCGGCACCTTGCCCGCGGCCCTGGAAGTCACCGCCCACACGGAAGACGGCCTCATCATGGGCCTCGCCCATCGCACCCATCCGGTGCATGGGGTGCAGTTCCATCCCGAGAGCATCGCCTCGGAAAATGGCCATGCCCTCATCCGCAACTTCCTGGAGATCGCCACCGCCTTCAATGCGGGCAAGAGGCAGGGGAGCTGACGCCATGGAATTGTTCCGCCCCCTCCTGGCGAAGGTCGCCAGCGGCGCCGCGCTCACGCGCGAAGAATCGGCCTATGTGTTCGACAAGATGATGTCGGGCGAGGCCACCCCCTCCCAGATGGGCGCGCTGCTCATGGGCCTGCGCGTGCGCGGCGAGACGGTGGAGGAGATTGCCGGCGCCGTCTCCGTCATGCGCGAGAAGATGCTGCCCGTCACTGCCCCCTCGGGCGCTGTGGACGTGGTGGGCACCGGGGGCGATGCCTCCGGCTCCTACAACATCTCCACCTGCGCCTCCTTCATCGTGGCGGGCGCCGGCGTGCCGGTGGCCAAGCACGGCAACCGGGCGCTCTCCTCCAAGTCGGGCGCCGCCGACGTGCTGATGGCACTGGGCATCAAGATCGACCTGCCGCCCGCCGGCATTTCCCGCTGTATCGCCGAGACAGGCATCGGCTTCATGTTCGCGCCGAGCCACCACCCGGCCATGAAGCATGTGGGCCCCACCCGCGTGGAGCTGGGTACGCGCACCATCTTCAACCTGCTGGGCCCGCTCTCCAATCCGGCGGGGGTGAAGCGCCAGATGGTGGGCGTGTTCGCCAAGTCCTGGATTGCCCCGCTCGCGGAAGTGCTCCGCACGCTCGACTCCGAGCGCGCCTTCGTGGTGCACGGCTCGGACGGGCTGGACGAGATCACCATTTGCGGCCCCACTGACATTGCCGAGCTTGCCGACGGGCGCATCCGCACCTTCGAGATCTGGCCCGAGCAGTTCGGCCTCGAACGCGCCGCCCCCGAGGCGGTGAAGGGGGGCGATGCCGCCCATAACGCGACCGCCCTGCGGGCGGTGCTGGAAGGCGCCCGCAATGCCTATCGCGATGTGGCCGTCCTCAACGCCGCCGCCGCGCTCCATGTGGCCGGCCGGGCCGAAACCCTTGAAGAGGGCGTCGCCCTCGCGCAACAGAGCCTCGATAGCGGCGCCGCCAAGGCGCGGCTCGACGCCCTGATCGAGACGTCCAACAAGGCGGCGGCATGACCAAGCCCAACATCCTGCGCAAGATCGAGACCTACAAGCTCGAAGAGATCGCCGCCGCCAAGGCTGTTCGTCCGCTGGCCGAGGTGGAAGCGGCCGCGAAGGCCGCCCCGACCGTGCGCCCCTTCGGCGGCGCGCTGAGCTCCGCCATCGCCGCCAACCGCACGGCGCTGATCGCCGAGATCAAGAAGGCAAGCCCGTCCAAGGGCCTCATCCGCCCGGATTTCGATCCGCCTTCGCTGGCCGCCGCCTATGAGGCCGGCGGGGCGTCCTGCCTCTCCGTGCTCACCGACACGCCCTCCTTTCAGGGGGCACCGGAATTCCTGGTGGCCGCCCGCGCCGCCTGTTCCCTGCCGGTGCTGCGCAAGGACTTCATGCACGACACCTATCAGGTGGCGGAGGCCCGCTCCTGGGGGGCGGACTGCATCCTCATCATCATGGCCTCGGTGGACGACGCGCTCGCCGCCGACCTCTACGCCGCCGCCCTGCATTACGGCATGGACGCCATCATCGAGGTCCATGACGACGCCGAGCTCGACCGCGCCTTGGCGCTGGGCGCGCCGCTGGTGGGCATCAACAATCGCGACCTGCGCACCTTCGATGTGACGCTGGCCAACTCCCAGCACCTCGCCCCCCGCGTGCCGGCGGACCGGGTCTGCATCGGCGAGAGCGGCATCTTCACGCCCGCCGACGTGGCCCTGCTGCGCGAAGTGGGCATCCGCTCCATCCTGGTGGGCGAGAGCCTGATGCGGCAGGACGATGTCGCTTCAGCCACACGGGCGCTCCTTGCGGACTAGACTTGCCGTATAGGTCAACCTGAACGATCATGCCCCCAGCTCCGCCCGGGCGGCCATGCACGGCCGCCTTCAATGAGGCGGAGCATGGAGGATGCCCATGGTTCGTCTGTCTCCCGGCGCGCTGGCGCTGTCCGTTGCCCTCTCTCCGCTGTTCGCCTTCGGCGCCCTCGCCGCCGACGTGACCGGCACGTGGCTCACGCCCAGCCGCAACGGCGTGGTGGAAATCTACAAATGCGGCGCCTCTGTCTGCGGGCGCCTGGTCTCGTCCGACGGCCTGAAGGCCGATCCGACGCTGAAGGACGTGAACAACACCGATCCCGCCCAGCGCGGCCGCGCGCTGAAGAGCCTCGTCATCCTCCAGGGCTTCAAGGGTTCGGGCGGCAATTGGAGCGACGGCACCATCTATAATGCCGAGGACGGCAAGACCTATTCGGCCACCCTCACCCTCGATGGCGATGACACGCTGAAGGTGAAGGGCTGCGTGTTCGTGCCGCTGTGCAAGACGCAAAGCTGGACGCGCGCGCGCTGAGCCCAAGGACCCGGGCACAGCGTGGGTACCGCGCGACGGGTGACGCCTGCCGCCCGCTCTGCAATAGTCGCCGCCGACGTGCGGGAGATTCTCCCGTGCATGGAACGGCATCACCGGGGCGGCGCGCCTGCCGCCTCCGGCATGAGGAGAAGCGACAATGCGCGCGCGGCTTCTGGCCCTTGCGATCCTGACCGGCTTGGCCGGCCCGGCCCTTGCGGCCGACGTGACCGGAACCTGGCAGACCCCCACCGACGACGGCGTCGTGGAGATCACCGCCTGCGGCAGTTCGGTGTGCGGGCGCCTCGTGTCGTCCTCGGACATCAAGGCCAATCCCAACCTCACCGATTCCAAGAACACGGATGCCGCGCAGCGCAGCCGCCCGCTCAAGGGGCTCCTGATGCTCCAGGGCTTCACCGGCAAGGGCGGCTCCTGGACCGGTGGCAAGATCTATAATCCCGACGACGGCAAGACCTATTCTTCCACGCTCGAACTGAAGGGCGACAACACCCTCCAGGTGAAGGGCTGCGTCATGGTCTTCTGCGAGACCCAGACCTGGACCCGCCTGAAATAGGACGCCCCTCATGTCCGGCCTGACCCATCTGGATTCCTCCGGCGCCGCGCGTATGGTCGACGTCTCCGAAAAGGCGGCGACCGCGCGCGAGGCGGTTGCCGTGGGAGAGGTGGCCATGGCGGCGGAGACGCTGGCCCTCATCCGCTCCGGCAATGCCAAGAAGGGCGACGTGCTGGGCATCGCGCGCATTGCGGGAATCATGGCCGCCAAGCGCACGCATGAGCTCATTCCGCTCTGCCACCCCCTCATGCTCGCCAAGGTGGAGCTGGAGGTGGAGCCGGACGATGCCCTCCCCGGCCTGCGGGTGACCGCGCGGGTGAAGACCACGGGCCAGACCGGCGTGGAGATGGAGGCGCTCACCGCCGTCTCCGTCGCCTGCCTGACCATCTATGACATGGCCAAGGCGGCAGACCGGGGCATGCGCATCGGCGGCATCCGCCTGATGGAAAAGGCCGGCGGCCGTTCCGGCCACTGGCGGGCCGAACCCTGACCGGCCGCGCGAGGATCATCCCATGTCCCTGATGCCGGTCGACGCCGCCCTCTCCCTCGTCCTGTCCGACCTCGTCCCGCTTCCGGCGGAGACCGTGCCGGTGGGCGAGGCCGTGGGCCGCGTGCTGGCCGAAGATCTTGTGGCCCGTCGGAGCCAGCCGGTGGCCGATATGTCGGCCATGGATGGCTATGCGGTGCGCGCCGCCGACATTGCCGCCCTCCCCGTCCGCCTGCCCGTGCGGGGCGAATCGGCCGCTGGCCGCCCCCTCGGCGCGCCGCTCGCGCCCGGCACCGCCGCGCGCATCTTCACCGGCGCGCTGGTGCCGGAGGGCGCCGACACGGTGGTGATCCAGGAAAACACGCGCCGCGATGGCGATGACGTGGTGGTGGAGAAAGAGACGGCGCCCGGCCGCAACATCCGCCGCAAGGGCTTTGATTTTGCCGAAGGCACGGTGATTCTGAAGGCCGGCCAGCGGCTCAATGCCCGCGACGTCATGCTCGCCGCCGCCGCCAACCATTCCACCCTGATGGTCCGCCGCCGGCCGCGCGTCGGCATCCTTCAGACGGGGGATGAATTGGTGCGCCCCGGCGAAGCCCGGGCTGCCTCGGATGTGGTCATGTCCAACGTGTTTGGCCTCACCGCCCTCGCGCGGGCGGCAGGCGCCGAGGTGAGCGACCTTGGCAAGGTGGAAGACACGCTGGAGGGGACCCGCGCCGCCATCGCCCGCGCCCGCGCGGAGGGCTTCGACGTGCTGGTGACATCCGGCGGCGCCTCGGTGGGTGAGCACGACCTTATGGCGCCGGCCCTGCGCGCCGAGGGGATCGCCCTCACCGTCCATAAGATCGCGCTGCGGCCCGGCAAGCCGCTCATGTATGGCCGCGGCGGCGACATGCGCGTTCTGGGCCTGCCCGGCAATCCCGTCTCGTCCTATGTCTGCGCCTTCCTCTTCCTGGCGCCGCTTGTGAAAGCGCTCCAAGGCATGGCGGAATTGGAGACACCCCGGGTGCCCGCCCGCCTGGCGGCGCCCGTGAAGGCCAATGACATTCGGCTCGACTTCATGCGCTGCACCAGCCGGCCCGGAGTGGACGGCGTGCCGGAGGTCACCCCCCTGCCCCTCCAGGACAGCGGCATGATCTCCGCCCTGGCGCTGGCCGATTGCCTGCTGGTGCGCCCCGCCTTCGCCCCGGAGGGCGCGCCGGGCGAGGCGTGCGAGATCATCCGCCTGGCGGACTGATCTGCGTCCGCGACAAAGCTCACCCTCTCATCCGCGCTTTTACCTCATGTTCACTCTTGTGGAACACAAAAGGAACATGTAGAGAATTGTTCTCGATTTGTTTCGCTTTCCTTCGCCTTTTTACGGAGGGTCGAAGGCGAGCGGACGGATCGGCGCCGGATAAGGACCGGGTGCGCCGCGGCCTGAGCCGGGTGTGTCCCGGCGCCGTTGGACCCATCCGTGCGAGAGGGGCCGCAATTGGGTGGACTGGCCTGTCCGGGGCACGGACGCGTCGGGGCTGCCGGCTGGGACGGGATCTGCGATGCTGACACGCAAGCAATATGACCTGCTGCGCTTCATTCATGAACGCCTGAAGGAGACGGGGGTGCCTCCCTCCTTCGACGAGATGAAGGAGGCGCTGGACCTGCGGTCGAAGTCGGGCATCCATCGCCTCATCACGGCGCTGGAAGAACGCGGCTTCATTCGTCGCCTGCCCAACCGGGCCCGCGCGCTGGAGGTGGTGCGCCTGCCGGACAGCGTTGCGCCGGCCCTGGGCACGAGCCGCGCCAAGGGCTTCTCGCCCTCCGTGATCGAGGGCAGCCTCGGCCGGGTGCGGCCGCCGGTGGATGACGAAGAGGATGTGGCCACCACTGTCGCCGTGCCGGTGATGGGCCGCATCGCGGCCGGCACGCCCATTTCGGCCATCCAGAGCCGCAGCCACACCCTCAACCTGCCGCCCGACATGCTGGGCGTGGGGGAGCATTTTGCCCTGGAAGTGCGCGGCGACAGCATGATCGAGGCCGGCATCCTGGATGGCGACACCGTGCTGATCCGCAAGTGCGACACCGCCGATACCGGGGACATCGTGGTCGCCCTGGTGGATGACGAGGAAGCCACCTTAAAGCGCCTGCGCAAGAAGGGCGCCTCCATTGCCCTCGAGGCGGCCAATCCCTCTTATGAGACCCGAATCTTCGGGCCGGACCGGGTTCGGATCCAGGGGCGGCTTGTGGGCTTGATGCGTCGTTACTGAGTGGGGGCCGCAAGCTTGCAACCAGTGATACATTCGTTCGAGTGAACACGCCTGCCGGGAAATTCTCCCTGTCGGTTCGTGAAACTTTTTGACCACATTGCCCGCCGCGCCAGATTCCTTTCTGGAACGCCTTGAATGTAAGGCGGTAAGCTAGACAGTAGAGCCATCTATACGCCGCATGTGGGGAGGCGGGGGTGGCGACTACAGTTGTCTATGCGACGGGGGACGGTGCTATCGTTCAGGGCGATAGCGGGTTTAATATTCTCTATGGCACCAATGAAGCTCAGACGGCGCAATATAGCGGCCTGACGATTAAAGGGGCGGGTGCCGAGGACACCATCTACGGCGTCAATATGATCGCCTCCACCGCCTATGGGAATGCGGGGGACGACGTCCTTTACGCCGGGACATCCAGCAATTCCTCGTTTTACGGTGGCATTGGCGAGGACATCCTCTACGGCGACTCCTCGCAGAATAATACGTTCTACGGCGACGCCGGCATCGACAGCTTCTATGGCGGGAGCTCTGTAAATGCCACCGTCTATGGCGGCGGCGGGGCCAATACCTATTTCGGCGACAACGCGTCAGGCACCATCACCTATACGGCCGGCAATGATGGCGACACGGTCTATGCCGGTGCGCTTGAGGCTGGCTCCACGCTGCATGCCAATGGCGGGACGGGAGCGGATACCTTCTTGGGCAACACCGCCCAGGGCGAAGTGACCTTCGCGGGTGGCGGGGGAGACGACGTCTATTACGTCAATAACGCCGCCAATGTGGTCATCACCGATAGTTCCGGGTCCGATAGCGTCTTTTTTGACGGGACACCCAACCAATACACGACGTCCGCCTCTGGTGACACGCTGACCATATCAACGGCAGGCCAGACTGTGACGATGCAGGGAGTAGAGAATATCTACTTCAGCGACGGCAACGGCGGCTACATCGGCTATACCGATGAGGAACTCTCGACCCACGTGTTCTATGCGTCCGCAGATGGCGAAACGGTCCAGGGCACCAGCGCCACCGAGACCCTCTACGGCACCAATGAGGATGGGACCGCACAGTATTCGAACCTGATCATCAACGCCGCCGGTGGCAACGACACCATCTATGGCGGCAACATGACCGCCTCCAGTGCCTACGGCAATGCGAACAACGACGTTCTCTATGCGGGAACGTCCAGTCACTCCAGCTATTATGGCGGGGTAGGTAACGACGAATTTCACGCCGATTCTTCAACTTATGCCAGTTTCTACGGTGACGGCGTCACCGACACCTTCCATGCCGAAACATCCAATAACGGCGCCTTTTATGGCGGTGCCGGCATCAGCACGTTCTACGGCGACAGCGCCACGGGTTCCGTTCAATTCTATGGTGGCAATGCCGGCAATACGGTCCATGCCGATGAGATCGCCCGCGGCGCGACGCTGAATGCCTATGGCGGCACTGGCGCGGATGAGTTCCACGGCGACAGTGCGCAGGGCTTTATCAATTTCTACGGCGGGTCGGGCAACGACACTTATTATGTGGAGAGCGCCGCCAATGTGACCGTCAGCGACAGTGGCGGCACGGACAGCCTCTATCTCAGCAGCGGCGAAGGCACCTACACGTTCGAGTTCGACGCCTCCAACAACAATGCCGTGTCCCTCAATACGGCGGGCGATACACAGGTCGTCTACGCACAGGGGGTTGAGAATTTCTACTTCAGCGACGGCCATGGCGGTTACGTTCAATACACCTACGAGGAATTGTCCTCCCACGAATTCTATGCATCAGGCAACAACGAGACCATCATCGGCACGTCCGATCCCGACGAGATCCATGGCACCAACCAGGACTATAGCGGCCAATATACCGGCCTGACCCTTTATGGGCAGGGCGACAATGACAGCATCTATGGCGGCCTGATGGGCAACTCCACCGCCTATGGTGGGGCGGGCGACGACTATATGAGCGGAGCCTCTTCCTACCAGTCCGTCTTCTATGGCGGCACAGGCGACGACGTGCTCGTCGGCGGGGGCGTCAACAACACCTTCTATGGAGGTGATGGCCTCGACCAGATTTATGCGAGCTCCTCGGAAAACGGCTCCTTCTATGGCGACGCGGGAAGCAACACCTTCGACGCCGGCATGGCTGTGGGCTCCGTCACCTATTATGGCGGCGACCAGGGCGACATCATCAATGCCAGCCAGATCGGAGCCGACACCACGCTGAACGCCTATGGCGGCAGCGGCTCCGACCTGTTCAATGCCCAGGGCGCATTGGGCAGTGTCAACTTCTATGGCGGCGAGGGGTCCGACATCTACCACGCCGACGGCGCCAACAATGTGAGCATCGTCGACAGCGGGGGAACGGACACCCTCTATCTCGACTACAGCTACAGCCGCTACGACTTCACTTTCGACAAGGATATTCAGGCGGTCAACATGGACGACTCTGGTGGAAACCAGAACGTCTATGCGCAAGGCGTCGAGGACTTCTATTTCAGCAACGGCGACGGCACGTACACGCACTACACCTATGATGAACTCGCCTGCTTCCTCGAGGGCACGCGCATCCGCACGCCGGACGGAGCAGTGCCGGTGGAAGCGCTGAAGGCCGGCGACCTGGTGCTGACCACCACGGGCGAGGCCCGCCCCGTGCTGTGGCTCGGGCGGCGCGCGGTTGAGACCCGCCTCGCCCATCCCCTCACCGCTCTGCCCATCCATATCCGGCCGGATGCGCTGGGCCGTGGCCTGCCGGCGCGCGACCTCTTCGTCTCGCCGGACCATGCCTTCTTCATCGGCGGCATGCTGATCCAGGCGGGCGCGCTGGTGAATGGCGTCACAGTCACGCGCCATCGCGACTTGCCGGAGACCTTCACTTACTACCACGTGGAACTTCAGGACCACGATCTGATCTATGCGGAAGGCCTCCCGGCCGAGACCTTCATCGACAATCTCGAGCGCGAGACTTTCGACAATGCGGCCGACTTCCCCGGCCGCACGCGCCCCGCCGTTGAACTGGACCTCCCGCGCGTAAAATCCCGCCGCCAGATGCCCAAGGTGCTGGCGCGGGCGCTAGCGGTGCGAAGCGCACGCATGGCCGAGGGCATGCGTGCGCTCGGCGGACAAGATCGCGCCCTGGCGGGATAAGGCGCAGCCAGAAAGCAGCCTCTCCCCGTCACAAGGGAGAGGCGCAGGGGTGCCCCGCAAGTGCCCTGTACACGCCCGGATCACGCGACCCGGGCGTTCTGCCGAACCCATGCCCGCCGCGTCGCGGGTGCGGGCATGCGAGGCTCGCAAGACATCGAACACCGGCTGTGGATGCCGATGTGGCGTCCCGAAGAGGGCGCCAATGCCTGCGTCGAAGATGGGGGCCTTCATCCTTGGGCGCCGCTGATGCGGCGGCGCGCCCAAGCGCCATCGGGCTCCAGTTTTCCAAAAATCATGAGGGGCGAAATCGTTCGCCGAGTGGGGGATGGGGATGGCTGATATCTATACGTCGGAAAACAACCAAGTCGTCACTGGAACCGAAGAGGACGACAACATCACCGCGACCAACAGGTCGCTGGAGAGCTTCAACAATCTGACGATTAACGGTAACGGCGGAGACGACCAGATCGACGCCGCCCAGACATCCCTCTCCACCATTTATGGTGATGCGGGTGACGATACGCTCCATGCCGCCTCGTCCTATAAGACGGACTTTTACGGGGGCGATGGAAACGACATTCTGCATGCCGACAATTCGGACGAAGGAACATTCTACGGCGGCAGCGGGCATAACAGCTTCTACGGAGACAACGGCCAAGGAAACATCTCCGTTTATGGCGAGGGCGAGGACGATACGTTCTACGCCGGGACGGGATCGGGCAATTTCTCGTTCTATGGTGGCGATGGCGCCAATGCCTTCTTCGCGGGTGGGGCACCGGACACCTCGACAAGCGTCTATGCCTATGGTGGTGGCGATGGCGACACCTTCTACGGTGGCAGCCATCAAGGTACGCTGGAATTCTATGGCGGAGGCAGTGATGACCTGTTTGTTGCCCGCACAGCCGACCACATGGTGGCGGATGGAGGAGAGGGTGAAGATGTCGTGGTCTTTGACTCTCTGCTTGGCGCCTATGCCATAACCTTTGATACATCAACGCACTCTGTGACGCTCACGATCGAGGGGCAGCAAAGCGTCACGGCAGTGGATGTGGAAACGTTTTACTTTAAGAATAGCATTGGCCGTTACGAAGAATACACGTATGACCAGCTCGCCATTGCGGCGCATGGAACGTCCAACTATTTTGCGTCCTATAACGGTGAAACCGTCCAAGGCTCTTCAGGGGCCGACAATATCAACGCGACCTACTCGCAATCGATCAATTTCAACGATCTGACGCTCCATGGCAATGGCGGCAATGACGAGATGTGGGCCGCGGGCACGTCATCCTCCACGGTCTATGGCGACGCCGGTCAGGATGTGCTGCATGCCGAACAGTCCCAGGGCACTGTGTTTTACGGCGGCGATGGCGATGACGAGTTGTACGCCGAGGAGTCGAAAGACGCGACCTTCTACGGCGACGACGGGAACAACGCCTTTTTTGGTGGCAGCGCTACGGGGACGGTGAATTTCTTCGGCGGTGACGGGGACGAATATTTCTCCGGCGATTTCGCCACCGGTAACGTCAATTTCTACGGCGGAGAGGGGTACAACGCTTTCCTCGCGGGCGAGGGAGGAAGCGGCGCCTCAACCCTGGCCGCATATGGCGGGACAGCAGACGACAGCTTTTACGGGGGCAGCTACCAAGGGACCCTGAACTTCTCGGGCGGCGGAGGTGAGGACAATTTTTTTGCCGAAAATGCAAATAAAATGTACGTTGAAGGAGATACGGGAACAGACTCTGTCTATTTCGAGAATGCTCTCAGCTCATACACCGTAGATTTCTATTCATCCGGCCATGTCATGACCTTCTACATGGAGGGTAAGCAGGATGTCATAACGACCAATGTCGAGTATTTTTATTTCAAGAATAGCGAAGGCAGGTATGATAAATACACCTATGACGAATTGGCGTGCTTCCTCCAGGGCACACTGATCCGCACGCCCTCGGGCGAAGTGCCGGTGGAGACGCTGAAGGCCGGCGACCTTGTTCTGACCACGACGGGGGAGGCCAAGCCCGTGCTGTGGCTTGGACGGCGCGCGGTTGAGACCCGCCTCGCCCATCCCCTCACCGCCCTGCCCATCCACATCCGGCCGGACGCCTTGGGCCGTGGCCTGCCGGCGCGCGACCTCTTCGTCTCCCCCGACCACGCCTTCTTCATCGGCGGCATGCTGATCCAGGCGGGCGCGCTGGTGAATGGCGTCACCATCACCCGGCACCGGGACCTGCCGGAGACCTTCACCTATTACCATGTGGAGCTTCAGGACCACGACCTGATCTATGCCGAAGCCCTTCCCGCCGAGACCTTCATCGACAATCTCGAGCGCGAGACCTTCGACAATGCGGCCGACTTCCCCGGCAGAACCCGTCCCGCGGTGGAACTGGACTTGCCGCGCGTGAAATCCCGCCGGCAATTGCCCAAAGTGCTCGCGCGCGCCTTGACCGAGCGCGCCGCCCGCGCCGCGGAGCGCGTGGCCCGCTCGGCCTGACCGCCGGGATCGCGCGCGATCGTTTGGGGAGAGCAGGTTCGCCCAAGGCGGTGCATGTCCGAGGTTCAAGGGACCGCTGAGATGCACCGGCTGCGGTGCCGCGCCTGCCCTTGACGACAGCGGGCTTGAACGGCGCCCGGGGGCCTAACGGCCGGCGCTGGCGGCATCCTCCTGGGCGGCCACCGAACTGTCGGCGGGCGCCTCTGATGGCGTTGCCTCCCCCTCCGGGCGCCGGGGCATCCAGGGCCTTTGGGTGCGCGCGGGGCGGCTCGAAACCTCGCGCCAGCTCCCGTTCGGAGCACGCACGAGGCCGAGCGTTCCGCCCGCCGCGAGGTTCTGCGGCGTGAAGAGGCGCGCTGCGCATGGGCTGGCGGGGCGCACCGGGGTCACCACCATCTCGGCCGTGGCGCAGGCGGAGGCCAACGCCTCGCCCCGTCGCACCAGGGCGATGGTCCCCCCGCCCGGCATAAGCGCCGTACACACGGCCCGGGTGCAACGGAAGGCTGCAGCGAGGCCCTTGTCACTGGCTTTTCGGGCATCCCCCTCCCTGTTCAACCATTGTTCGGCGAGGAACCGATTGCTGCCCGCACCGGCGATGGAGAGCAGTCCATCCGACGTCCGCACGGCCAGGGTCCGGGCGTCTGGCGCCACCAGCACATCGAACCGTTGCGGCGGCCCCGCAAGCAGAAGGGCACACCCCGCCGGCAGCAGGGCGAACCAGGTGAGGCTGCCCCGCAGGAGGCAGGCCGTGGCGAGCGCAAGGGCGGCCAGCCCTGCCGACCCCGCCCCCACCACCTGGGTGTGGAGGGAAGCGCCCGGCAACGCCGCCACATGGTCTGAGACGGACAGCATCACCTCGATGCCGAGCCCCATGGCGGGCCAGGCGAGGCTGTCCCATCCGAAGGGCAACAGCAGCACACCCAGCAGGCCGAACGGCATGACGAGGACCGACACTGCGGGCATGGCGATCAGATTGGCGAGCAGCCCATAGGGGGCCAGCCGCTGGAAATGCATGGCGCCGAACGGCGCGGTGGCCAGGCCCGCCACCAGGGAGGTGAAGGCGAGCGCGCCGAAAAAGGCCAGCGCCTTCATCGCCAGTCGGGCCGGCAGCCCCTCCACCGGGCGCCGGGCGAAGAGGGGGCGTCCCCGCTCATAGGCCGCCACCAGGGCCAGGGTTGCGGCAAACGACATCTGGGTACCGGGATCGAGCACGGACACTGGCGAGACCGCCAGCACCAGGACGCCGGCCACCGCGACGGTCCGCAGGTTCAAGGCCGCCCGGCCCACCAGAATGCCCAGCAGCACCACTGCCGCCATGATGAAGGAGCGCTGTGCCGGCTCGTCATTGCCCGACAAAGCCAGATAGCCCGCGCTTCCCAGCAGCGCCGCGCCCGCGGCCACGGACTTCACCGGGAAGGACAAGGCCAAAGGGGGAAACAGGGCAAGGCCGGCCCGCACCAGGGCGAAGAGCGTGCCGGCCACCATGGCCATATGCAGCCCGGAGATGGACAGCACATGGGTGAGGCCGGACTGGCGCATGCTTTCCTCCACCTCCGGCGCGATGGAGGCGCGTTCGCCCGTGACCAGGGCGACGGCAATGTCGGCCGGCGGGCCGGTGAGGACGGCGCGGATGCGCGTCGCGAGTGCGCGCCGCACGTCAGCCAGCGCCGCCGCTCCCTTCACGGAAAGGGGCGGGGGCGTGTCGATGCGCGCAACCCGAGGCCGCCCGAGGCCGAACCCCACGGCGCCGATGCCGTCGAACCAGGGCATGCGGCCGAAGTCGTGCGCGCCCGGCATGGCCGGGCCGAAAGGCGGCAGAAGGCGCGCCAATTGGCTGATGGGACTCCCCTCCGGCGGGGCCGACCCACGTAGAAGAGAGAGGCGCACCCGTTGGGGCACCTCGGCAAGCCCACGCCCCTCCGCACGGACCACATAAAGCACGACCCGGTCCGCCGTGGCACGGCGCTCGCGGGCTTCCACATAGCCCGTGAAGCGCACGGGACCCTCGGGCGGAGCGATGACCGGATGGGCGATGCGGGCCGTCTGGGCGGTCGCGATGAAGAAGCCGCAGAAAAAGGCGGCGGTGCCACAAAGGAGGGCAAAGGAGAGCGGGCGGGCGCGGGCAAGAGCCGCGAAGCTCATCGCGGCGAGAAGCGCCCCGCCCGCCGCCCAAAGGGAGGGCTCGCGGTCGGCGCCGAAATAGGCCAGGATCCCGCACACAAAGGCCACGGGCAGCCACAAGATCAGGCGCCCGGACCCGACCTCAGCCCACAGATCGGCCAGAAGGCGCGCCCGCAGGCGCTCCAGAAGGGTGGCGCCGGGCAAGGCGAGGCTGAGCTCGGGCGCAAGGACCCCCACGGCGGCGCCGGCGCGCGGCGGCGCCCGGCCCGTCCGGTTCCTGTCCCTGCCCTCGTCCGCCCCCCGATCCATGCGGCGCGTTCCTTCGGGTGTGCGCCTATGCTACATGGGCGCCGATCCTGCGCCAGCCGTCCCTGACCGACGGCGGTCGGCGCGCCCTGGAACCCTCCCGCGGCCGAGCCTGATGTCCGATATCGTCACCCGTTTTGCCCCCTCCCCCACCGGCTTCCTGCATATCGGCGGCGCCCGCACGGCGCTGTTCAACTGGCTCTATGCCAAGGCCAAGGGCGGCCGGATGCTGCTGCGCATCGAGGATACGGACCGCCAGCGCTCCACCACGGAAGCCATCGACGCCATCATCGACGGCCTGCGCTGGATGGGCATCGATTGGGACGGCGAGGTCATCTACCAGTTCGCGCGGGCCGAGCGGCACCAGGCGGCGGTGGCGGAGATGCTGGCGCGCGGCAATGCCTATCCCTGCTTCGCCACCCCGGAAGAGCTGGACGAGATGCGCGAGACCGCCCGAAAGGAGGGCCGTCCGCCGCGCTATGACGGCCGCTGGCGCGATCGTGATCCCTCCGAATTCCCGACCGACCGCAAGCCCGTGATCCGCCTCAAGCCCCCCCGCGAGGGCGAGACGGTGATCGAGGACATGGTGCAGGGCACCGTCACCTTCCCCAACAAGGACCTGGACGACTTGGTCCTGCTGCGCTCCGATGGCACCCCCACTTATATGCTGGCGGTGGTGGTTGATGACCATGACATGGGCGTCACCCACATCATCCGGGGCGACGATCACCTCACCAATGCGGCCCGCCAGACCCAGATCTATCGCGCGCTCGGCTGGGACGTGCCGGCCATGGCGCACATTCCCCTGATCCACGGGCCGGACGGCGCCAAGCTTTCCAAGCGCCATGGGGCGCTGGGCGTCGATGCCTATCGCGACATGGGCTATCTGCCGGCGGCGCTGCGCAACTATCTGGTGCGCCTGGGCTGGAGCCATGGCGACCAGGAGGTCTTCTCGACCGCCGAGATGGTGGAGCATTTTGATCTCGACAAGGTCGGCCGCTCGGCCGCCCGCTTCGACTTCGCCAAGCTCGAAAACCTCAACGGCCAGTATATGCGCGCCACCCCGGACGCGGAATTGCTGGAGGCGGTGGAGGCCCTGCTGCCCCATCTGCCGGACGCGAAGGTGCGCCTGGCCCGCATGACGCCGGAGCGCCGGGCGCAGTTGCTGGCGGCCATGCCGGGCTTGAAGGAGCGGGCCAAGACCCTGGTGGAACTTCTGGACAGCGCGGAATTCCTGTTCGCCGAGCGGCCCTTGCCCATCGAGGAGAAGGCCGCCGCGCTCCTCACCGACGAGGCGCGCGGGCATCTCGCCAAGCTGCTCCCGGCGCTGGAGGCGTCCGAATGGACCGCCGCCGCGACCGAAGGCGTGGTGCGTGCCTATGCCCAGGAGGCCGGCGTCAAGCTCGGCGCCGTCGCCCAGCCGCTGCGAGCCGCCCTCACGGGACGCACCACCTCGCCGCCCATCTTCGACGTGCTCACCGTGCTCGGCCGCGAAGAGAGCCTCGGCCGGCTGAAGGACCAGGCGGCGTGAGCGGGAGCGGGGCAGCGGAACCGGCCGACTTGGCCGAACCGGCCCCGGTGCTCGACCTTCGGGGGCTGAAATGCCCCCTGCCCGTCCTGCGCACCCGCAAGGCCTTTGCGGGCCTTCCCGCCGGCGCGCGGCTGACCGTGCTGTGCACCGACCCCATGTCGGCCATCGACATACCCCACCTCATGCACGAGACCGGAAATCGGGTCGAAGGCCGGGAGGTGACCGAGGGCGTGCTGACCTTCCACCTGCGCAAGGTAGGCTAGAGCGGGACGGACCGAATTTGGGAGCCCATGCCATGGCCCTGCGCCAGCGTACGCCCGCCTCCATCGCCAAGGACCTCGCCTTCGAGGCGGTGCGCCTGTCCTATGGCGCGAAGGAAGCCGTGCGCGGAGTGAGCCTGCATTTGCTGCCGGGCGAGGTCATGTGCCTGCTCGGGCAATCGGGCTGCGGCAAGACTTCGCTGCTGCGCCTGGCCGCCGGCATCGAGCGGCCGCAATCGGGCAGCGTGCGCATTGATGGGCAGGAAATGGCCGGCCCCTCCGTCTTCGTGCCGCCGGAGCAGCGGGGCGTCGGGCTGGTGTTCCAGGACTATGCCCTCTTCCCGCACATGACCAATCTCCAGAATGTGATGTTCGGCCTTGCCCGCCTCGGCCGCGCGGAGGCAGAAGGCGAGGCGCGCCGGGCGCTGGAGCGTGTGGGGCTGGCCGATGCGGCCGCGGCCTATCCCCATGAATTGTCCGGCGGCCAGCAGCAACGCATCGCGCTCGCCCGCGCCCTTGCCCCCCGCCCGGGCATCCTGTTGCTGGACGAGCCCTTTTCCGGCCTCGATCGGCGCCTGCGCGATCAGGTGCGGGCGCAGACGCTGGGGGTGCTGCGGGAGGCGCGCGCCACCTGCATGATCGTCACCCACGATCCCGAGGAAGCCATGCGCCTCGCCGACCGCATCGCCTTGGTGCGGGACGGCGAACTGGTGCAGATGGACCGGCCGGAGGCGCTTTACCGCACGCCGGCGGACCTTGGGGTTGCCCGTTTCTTTTGCGAGCTCAACGAGGTGCCGGGGGTGGTGCGCGGTGGCCGGGTGGAAAGCCCGCTCGGCGTGTTCGCGGCGCCCGATCTCGCCGATGGGCGGGCGGTGGTGGCCGTGCGCCCGCAAGGGCTTTCGCTGCGCCCGGCGGGAGAGGGGCCGACGGGACGGGTGCGCGACCGGCGGTTCCTGGGCGAGCTGGAACTGGTGGAGGTATCTTTCGCCGATCTGGACCGCCCCCTGGTGATCCGCCTGCGCCAGGCGGGTGACGCAAGGCCAGGCCAGGATGTGGGCATCGCGGTGGATCCGGGGGAAGTCCTTGTTTTCGCCTCTTCCGGGTCCTAGTGTCGCCGTTCGAAACGGGAGAGCCGGCGCCGCCGCCTCCAATCATAAGAGTTCTCACGGAGGGTGAGTGATGGGTTCGATGAGCATCTGGCACTGGATCGTGGTGCTGGTCGTGGTGCTCCTGCTGTTCGGGCGCGGCAAGATTTCCGACCTCATGGGCGACGTGGCCAAGGGCATCAAGTCGTTCAAGAAGGGCATGGCGGAGGACGACACCACGCCGCCCAGCCAGACCCCGGCCGCCCCCGAGGCGCCGCGGAACATTCCGCACCAGACCACCACTGCGCCCGAGGGTGAGAAGAAGCCGGTCTGATCGCGGTTTGCGTCACCAAGGCAGGGAGGGCGGCCTGAGCGCCGCCGGCGGGTAGCCTCCTATGTTCGACATCGGCTGGTCTGAGCTGATGCTGATTGGCGTTGTTGCGCTGATCGTCATCGGCCCCAAGGAGCTGCCCTCCGTGCTGCGCACGGTGGGGCGGACGGTTACCAAGGTCCGCCGCATGGCGGGCGAGTTCCAGGGCCAATTCCAGGATGCCCTTAGGGAAGCAGAGCTGTCCGAAGTCCGGAAGGAAATCGGCGACATCGCGGAAGGCGCCCGCAAGACCTTCCCCGGCACCGAGGTGTTCGATCCCCTGCGCTCCATTCGCGAGGAAATCCGCTCGACGGTGACCGGCATCGCCGCTCCCGCCGCGACGGCAACTCCCGCAACCGTGGAGGCCGCGCCCACCCTTCCCGTGGAGCCGGCGCCCCTGCCCGATCCGCTCCAGGCGGTGCGCGACGAGATTCGCGCCGCCGTCGAGAAGGGCGTGAACCCCGCCATCGCCCGCGCCGCGCCGGTCGCTGCGCCGTTGACGGACCTTATCCTGCCCCTGCCCGAGCCGCCGGCCGAGCCGGTGTTCGATTTCCCCGAGGCGGTGCCCGCAGAGCCGGCGCCCCTCTCGACCGCTGCCCTTGAGGCGCCGGCAGAGGGCGCAACGGTGCCCGTGGATCCGTCTCTTCCGTCCGACCCGGCGTCCACGCCCGAGGCGGATGATCCTCTCTCTCAAAGACCCGGACACTCCGCATGAGCGAGGAGGATGACATCGACGCCTCGAAGGCGCCGCTGATCGAGCATTTGATTGAACTGCGTTCGCGGCTCATCAAGTCGATCATAGCCTTCCTGGTGGCCTTCTTCGCCTGCTTCATGTTCGCCAAGCAGATCTACAACATCCTGCTGTGGCCCTATGAGTTCGCCTCGGGCTTCGCGCCGGGCGTGAAGCTGATCTACACCGCGCCCCAGGAATTCCTGTTCACCCAGATCAAGCTGGGCATGTTCGGCGCCGCCTTCATCTCCTTCCCGGTGGTGGCGACGCAGGTCTACATGTTCATGGCGCCGGGGCTCTACAAGCATGAGAAAGCGGCCTTCCGGCCCTATCTGATCGCGACCCCCATCTGCTTCCTGCTGGGCGCGATGTTCGTCTATTTCGTCGCCATGCCGCTGGCCATGACCTACTTCCTGTCCATGCAGCAGGCGGGGGGAGACGGGCGCGCGGAAATCTCGCTGCTGCCCAAGGTGAGCGAATATCTCTCGCTCATCACCACGCTGATCCTGGCCTTCGGCGTGTGCTTCCAGCTGCCGGTGATTCTCACCCTTCTGGCGCGCATCGGCATTCTCACGTCCGACCAGCTCAAGAAGGCGCGGCGCTATGCCATCGTCGGCGTGTTCATCCTCGCCGCCGTGCTGACCCCGCCGGACGTGGTCTCGCAGCTCGCCCTTGCGATCCCGACGCTGCTTCTCTACGAGGTCTCCGTCTATCTGGTGCGCTTGGTCGAGAAGCGCCGGGCGGCGGAAGAGGCGGCACGCGAGGCCTCCTCGGCCAGCTGACGGCACGCGGCCTTCGCCCTTTTCGTCCTCGGGCGACGGCCCCCTCCCCGGCCGCGCGGCTTTGCGCGCGCGGCCTTGCCAGTTGAGGGCCGGCGCCCGGCTTTCGGTCCCGGAGTTCGGTCCCATGCACGACATCAAGTGGATTCGCGAGGCGCCCGAGGGCCTGGTTGAGGCGCTGGTGCGCCGGCAGGTGCCGCAGGCGGAAGCGGTGGCGCTGCGCGACCGGCTCATCGGCCTCGACGAGGACCGCCGCGCCCGCCTGACCACGCTGGAGGGCCTGCTCGCCCGCCGCAACGCCGCCTCCAAGGAGATCGGCGCCGCCAAGGCCGCCAAGGACGAGGCCAAGGCCGCATCCCTCATGGCCGAGGTGGCCAGGATCAAGGAAGACGTGCCGGCGCTGGAGGCCGAGGTGAAGGCCATTGAGGCGAGCCTCACCGCCGAGCTTGCCGCCATCCCCAACGTGCCGCTCGCCAGCGTGCCGGAGGGCAAGGACGAGCACGACAATGTGGAATTGCGCGTGGTGGGCGAAAAGCGCGCCTATGCCTTCACGCCCAAGCAGCATTTCGAGGTGGGTGAAGGCCTCGGGCTGATGGATTTCGAGACCGCCTCCAAGCTCTCCGGCGCGCGGTTCGTGGTCAATAAGGGGTCGCTGGCGCGCCTGGAGCGGGCGCTCGGCCAGTTCTTCCTGGACGTGCACACCGGCGAGCATGGCTATACCGAGGTCAACCCGCCGCTGCTGGTGCGCGACGAGGTGATGTTCGGCACGGCACAGTTGCCCAAGTTCAAGGACGATCAGTTCTTCGCTACCCGGTGGCTCTCCAATGAGGGGTCCGCGGAGATCATGTCCTCTGTCCTTCGCGGCACAGACGAACAGCTCGAAAATGCTCTCGAAAAGGAGCGTCTCTCCACCGAAGGGCTCTGGCTCATCCCCACCGCCGAAGTCCCGCTCACCAATCTCGTCCGCGAGGCCATCCTCTCCGAGGACGAGCTGCCGATGCGCCTGACCGCCTGCACCCCGTGCTTCCGGGCGGAAGCGGGCGCGGCGGGGCGCGACACGCGTGGCATGATCCGCCAGCACCAGTTCACCAAGGTGGAGCTGGTCTCCATCACCACGCCGGAAAAGTCGCAGGAAGAGCATGAGCGCATGCTGGCCTGCGCCGAGGCGGTGCTGAAGAAGCTGGACCTGCATTATCGCGTGGTGACGCTCTGCACCGGCGACATGGGCTTTGCCTCCCAGAAGACCTACGACATCGAGGTCTGGCTGCCCGGCCAGAACGCCTTCCGGGAAATCTCGTCCTGCTCCGTCTGCGGCGATTTCCAGGCCCGGCGCATGAATGCCCGCTTTCGGGCCAAGGACGGCAAGGCCCCGCGCTTCGTCCACACGCTCAACGGCTCGGGCGTGGCGGTGGGCCGGGCGCTGGTGGCGGTGCTGGAAACCTACCAGCAGGAGGACGGCTCGGTCGCCGTTCCCGACGCGCTGCTGCCCTATATGGGCGGCGTGACCAAGCTGGAAAAGGTGAAGTAAGGCGCCTCCCCCGAAGGCGGCACAGACAAGGAAGAGGCCATGCGGATCCTGGTGACCAATGACGACGGCATCCATGCGCCGGGGCTCGATGCCTGCGCCCGCATCGCCGCCGCCTTGTCCGACGACGTATGGGTGGTGGCGCCCGAATTCGACCAGTCGGGCGTCGCCCATTCCCTCTCCCTGAGCGACCCGCTGCGCCTGCGGCAGGTGGCCGAGCGGCGCTTTGCCGTGAAGGGCACGCCCACCGACTGCGTCATCATGGCCGTGCGGCATCTGCTCGCCGACCAGCCGCCTGACCTGGTGCTCTCGGGCGTCAACCGGGGCCAGAACATCGCCGAGGATGTGAGCTATTCCGGCACGGTGGCGGGCGCCATCGAGGGCACCATCCTCGGCATCCCGTCCATCGCTTTGTCCCAGGCCTTCGGCCTGAAGACGCGGGAAAACCCCAGCTACGGCACCGCCGAGGCCCATGCCCCCAAGGTCATCCGCACCCTGCTGGAGGAGGGCATCCCCGCCGGCATCGTGATGAATGTGAACTTCCCCGACCGCCCGGTGGACGAGGTGACCGGCATTGCCGTCACCGCCCAGGGCAAGCGCGACCAGAAGCTCATGCGCATCGACGAGCGGCGCGACGGGCGGGGCAATCCCTATTTCTGGATCGCCTTCGAGCGGCGGGTGTTCGACACCGTGCCTGGCTCGGACCTGCGGGCGCTGGATGAGGGCCGCATCTCCGTCACCCCGCTGCGCATCGACCAGACCGACGAGCCCTTCATGACCCGCCTCGCGCAGGTTTTTGAAGAGAGCTGAGGGTTCGTGGAAAGCTGAGTCCCGGGGCTATTTGACGCCCTCGGCCGCCGGCGCGCGCAGGATGCGGGCGGCATAGTCCTCGCTATAGAGGCGGTTCGGGAAGGCCGCCGCGGCGGGCTGGGTACGGGCCAAGATCTCGTCAATGCGCCCGGCCTCCGGCAGGGCGATCCAGGGCCGGCGGGCCGTGGTTCGGTCGTTCAACCAGAAGCGCCCCCAATCAAAAGTGGTGGCCACCAGTTCGCGCGCGAACTCGGCGCCATATTCCAGCGCCCCCTCCAGCACCAGGTCCACATAGGACTGGACGATGGGATGGTCGGCGTCGGGCAAGAGCGGTGGCGCGCTGGCGGCGGTGATGGATTTGGGCACATAGGCCCAGATGACGCCGTCGGGCGGCAGGCCCTGCCAGGAGACGCCCTCGATCACCTCGCGCGGCACCGCCACCCGGTCATAGCCGCTTTCGCGCCGGTCGAAGCGCGGCAGGCTCTCGGCATCCACGGGGAAGACCACGCCATTGATGCTGCTCGGTTCTTCACCGGACTTGGCGGGGCGCAGGCCCAGCGCCGTGAAGCCGGAGGAGGAGCGCGCCACCCAGGAGCGCACATAGCCGAAATCAGGCGAGACCCGCGCCGACACCGCATCGATGCGCCCGCGCCCGGTGGCCTCGCGGGAGGGCGTGTTGATGAGCGAGCCATAGCCGAAGATGAAGTCCTTGGGTCCGTCCGACGGGCGCCGGCCCCAGAAATTCTCGGCCCATGCCGGCGAACGGCCGACCAAGGCCAGCCCCGCTGTGGCGCCCAGCAAAGCGCGGCGTGTCAGGCGTGTCATGCTCCCTCCCTGCCGCCTCCACCGGCGATGCGGCTTCCCTCTCCCACGGGCATCCGCGCCCGCATCGGGCTCCGGTCCACGTCAGGAACATACGCAAAAACAGCGGGCTGGCGAACGCCCGTTGAACCGGGCTCGATCCCGCGCGCGCCGGATGGCTGGGCATCCCCGCGCCGGCCAAGAGAGGGGGCGGAAGCGGCCCCGGAAGGCTGCGACATCTCGTCCGACCGGGAAGGGAGGATGCGCGAATGTTGCACTGCAACTAACCTCTTGCCGGAAGCCGGTGCCTGTCCCATTCTGGCCTCAGTCTAGAGGGGATCCCAATGAAATTGCCGCGTAACTTCTTCAAGCCGCTCGCCATCGGGGCGCCCGCGCCCTATCGCGAGCTTCCGGTGCGGCTGGAGCGCATGATTCATTTCGTGCCCCCGCACCTGGAGAAGCTGCGCGCCAAGGTGCCGGACCTGGCCAAGCAGGTGGACGTGGTGCTGGGCAATCTGGAAGACGCGATCCCGATCGACGCCAAGGGCGCGGCCCGCGCCGGCTTCATCGAAATGGCCAAGAGCACGGATTTCGGCTCCACCGGCCTGTGGACCCGTATCAACGCGCTCAACAGCCCCTGGGCGCTGGATGATGTGATCGACATCGTGGGCGCCATCGGCGCCAAGCTCGACGTCATCATGCTGCCCAAGGTGGATGGCCCGTGGGACATCGCCTATCTCGACCAGCTTCTGGCCCAGCTTGAGGCCCGGCATTCCGTGGGCAAGCCCATCCTCATCCACGCCATCCTGGAGACCGCCGAGGGCGTGAAGAATGTGGAGGAGATCGCCGCCGCCTCCCCGCGCATGCACGGCATGAGCCTTGGTCCTGCCGACCTTGCGGCCTCCCGCGCCATGAAGACCACGCGCGTGGGCGGCGGCCATCCCGATTACATGGTTCTGGCCGATCCCGATGGCGACAAGCCCCGCACAGGCTTCCAGCAGGATCTTTGGCACTATACGGTGGGCAAGATGGTGGACGCCTGCGCCGCCAACGGCATCAAGCCCTTCTACGGGCCGTTCGGCGACTTCTCCGATTCCGCCGCCTGCGAGAGCCAGTTCCGCAACGCCTTCCTTCAGGGCTGCGTGGGCGCGTGGTCGCTGCACCCGAGCCAGATCGAGATCGCCAAGCGCGTCTTCAGTCCCGATCCGGCGGAAGTGGCCTTCGCGGTCAAGATCCTGGAGGCCATGCCCGACGGCACGGGCGCGGTGATGATCGACGGCAAGATGCAGGATGACGCCACCTGGAAGCAGGCGAAAGTGATCGTCGACCTGGCGCGGATCGTAGCTGCCAAGGACGCCGAGCTCGCGAAGGTGTACGGTTTATGAACGGCGGGACGTGAGTCCCGCCCAAGGTCAAGGAGGTGGAACATGCCGCAGGACGATAAGGCCCGGAGCACCGGCCGCGCTGCTGTGCGCATAAGCAACGCCTCGTGGACGGGCGAGCCGGCGTTCGCGCCGGCATCTCCCGACGAACGGGATCGAGAAATGCGCCAGGCGAAGTTCAGGATTGGCGAGGTGGTGCGTCACAAGCACTTCCCCTTCCGGGGCGTGGTGTTCGACGTGGACCCGGTCTTCGACAATACCGAGGAATGGTACCAGGCCATTCCCGAGGAGATCCGGCCGCACAAGGACCAGCCTTTCTACCACCTGCTGGCCGAGAATGCGGACAGCGAATATGTGGCCTATGTCTCCGAGCAGAATCTGGAGCGCGACACCTCCGACGAGCCGGTGCGCCACCCAAAGGTGGCGGAGGCGCTGAGCGAGGATGGCGAAGGCGGCTGGCGCATGCGGCGCGATATGCTGAACTGACCACCGCGCGTTATTGATTTCGCAAAAGGCGCCCCTTCGGGCGCCTTTTTCAGTTCGGCCCCTGGCCCGCCCCCGCACGGACGATGCTTGCACAGGGATTTAAGATGCCCCGTTAAGGCGTTGAGGGCGCATGGCATTTCGAGGCAGCACGGCGCGCCCTATACTTCCCGCGCGATCCGGCCCAGTCTCACCTCATCTTCACCTTGGCCACTCGCCCCAGCCACTCCATGCATGATCGCGCCCTGAAATATCTCCTCGCAGTGGTGCGCACCGGCTCCGTCCGCGCGGCGGCGGAGGTGCTGAATGTGGCGGCGTCGGCGGTGAGCCGGCAGATCATCGACCTGGAAATCGAGGTGGGCCAGCCACTGCTGGAGCGGCTGCCGCGGGGCGTCGTGCCGACGGAGGCGGGCCGCATCGTGGCTGAGCATGCCCAGCGGGAGGCCGACGAGCGGGGCCTCCTGGAAGACCGGCTGCGCCGCCTCCAGGGCGTCGAGCAGGGCACGGTCCGCCTGTGTTGCGGCGGCGGCTTCCTGGTGGATTTCATGGAGCAGGGCCTCGCCCGCTTCGCCCAGACCTATGGCGGGGTGAGCTTCAAGGTGACGCTCAGCACCACCGACGGCATCCTCGCCGCCATCGCGCAGGGGGATGCGGACATCGGCATGGCCTATAATCCGCCCGGCCATGGGGATGTGCGCAGCATCGTCACCGCCCGCCAGCCGCTGTTCGCCGTGGTGCCGCACGACCATCCCCTGAAGAGCAGCGCCGGCCCGGTGCCCCTGAGCACCTTCGCGGCTGAGCCCGCCGCCCTCTGCCCGCCGGACCACGGCATCCGCCAGATGCTCGGCCGTGTGGAGGCGGACCATGGATTTCGCCTCATCAGCCGGCTGGAGACCACCTCCTTTGAACTGCACCGGCGCTTCATTGCCGGCGGGCTCGGCGTGGGCTTCCTGCCGCGCTTCGTGGTGGAGGAGGATGTGAGGGCGGGCGCCATGCGGCTCATAGCCTTGCGCGATCCGCTGCTCGCCGAGGCGCGCACGCACCTCTTGCTGCGCGCCGGCCGCCGCCTGCCAGAAGCGGCCCGGCGCCTGGCCAACCATCTGGCGGAACACATGATTGCGTTCCAGGGCGTGGTCTGAGCCAAGCGTGTTGCCAAAATCCGCACAACGAGTGCGAAAAGTCATTCTTGTTGCAACGGTTGATTCTTGAGATCCGTCGATCAGGCAAACGACGGACCTTCTCATGAACATGGAACAGATCGGGGTCATCGGCCTCGGCAATATGGGCCTCGGCATGGCCGCCACCCTGGCGGGCAAGGGCTTCACGGTCATCGGCTTCGACATCAGCGAGACCCGGCGGGCGCCCGCCGAGGCGGCCGGCATTCGCTTCACGACCACCCTTTCCGACATCCTGTCGTCCGCCGACGCCATCGTCTGCTCCCTCCCCCTCGCCCGCGACGTGGAGCAGGTGCTCACCACCGACGGCGATCTTCTGGAACGCCGCGACCGGAAGGTTGTGGTCATCGACACCTCCACCTCCGATCCCGCCACCACCCGCCGTCTTGCGGCCCGCCTCGCTACGGCCGGCCATGCGCTCCTCGACGCCCCGGTCAGCGGCGGCCCCTCCGGCGCGGCGCAGGGCACCCTCACCATGATGGTGGGCGGCGCGGCTGAGGATTTCGCGCTGGCCGAGCCGGTGCTCTCCGCTCTGTCCGCCAAGGCCATCCATGTGGGCCCCTCGGGCGCGGGCAATGTGGCCAAGCTCGTCAACAACATGCTGGTGGCCGCCCATCTGGTGGCCATGGGCGAGGCCATGCGCCTGTCGGAGGCAGCCGGCCTCTCCGCCCAGGAGGCCATTGCGGTGGTGAACACGGCCAGCGGCCGCAGCGCGGTCAGCGAGGTCATGTTCCCCCGCTGGGTGCTGCCCAACACCTTCGACAGCGGCTTTTCCGCCGGCCTCATGCGCAAGGATGTGCGCCTGGCCCTTGAGTTGGCCGCCGAGACCGGCGTGAGCCTGCCCCTGTGCGCCCATGCGGGCGAAATCTGGGGCGCCACCCGCACCTCCATTCCCGACACCGCCGATTTCACCCGCATGGCCGATTATCGCGCCAAGGATGCCGCCTGATGCTTGAGGTTCATCACTCCGAAGGGGCGCGCCGCGCCCTCGCCATCCTCGCCGGCTTCCTTCCCGAAGGGCGCATCGGCTCGGTGGTGGCGGGCGAGGTGCTCGCCGGTACCGGCGCCGCCCTCGACCTGACCAACCCCGCCGATGGCCGCGTCTTCGCCGGCTTCGCCGATGCCGGCGCCCCGGTGGTCGACGCCGCCATGGACGCTGCCCGCAAGGGCCAGGCCGCCTGGTGGGGCATGACCGCCGCCGCGCGGGGCCGGGCCATGTGGGAGATCGCCCGACTGGTCCGCCAGAATGCCGAGGCGCTGGCCGAGCTTGAGACGCTCTCCGCCGGCAAGCCCATCCGCGACACCCGCGGCGAGGTGGCCAAGGTGGCGGAGATGTTCGAATATTATGCCGGCTGGTGCGACAAGCTCCACGGCGAGGTCATTCCCGTCCCCACCTCGCACCTGAATTACACCCGCGCCGAGCCCTTCGGCACGGTGGTGCAGATCACCCCCTGGAACGCCCCCATCTTCACCGCCGGCTGGCAGATCGCGCCCGCCATCTGCGCCGGCAATGCGGTGGTGCTGAAGCCCTCCGAGCTGACTCCCCTCACCTCTCTGGCGCTGGGCATGCTCTGCGCCCGTGCCGAGGGCGTCCCGGCCGGCCTCGTCAATGTGCTGGCCGGCGCCGGCCCCACCACGGGCGCCGCTGCCGTCGCCCACCCCGAGACCCGCCTCGTGGTGTTCGTGGGCTCGGCCGAGGCGGGGGCGCAGATTGCCGCTGCCGCCGCGCGGGCCATCGTGCCCTCGGTGCTGGAGCTGGGCGGCAAGTCGGCCAATATCGTGTTTGCCGATGCCGACCTCTCCCGCGCCATCCTCGGCGCGCAAGCGGCCATTTTCGGCGGCGCCGGCCAGAGCTGCGTCGCCGGCTCGCGCCTCCTGGTGCACGCCTCCATCCATGGCGAGTTCGTGGGGCGGCTCGCCGCCGCCGCCAAGCGCATCCCCACCGGCCTTCCCACCGATCCGGCCACCCAGATCGGCCCCATCAACAACCGCCGGCAGCTCGACAAGATCTCGGGCATGGTGGACGCGGCGGTGGCGGCCGGCGGGCATCTGGCGGCGGGCGGCGCCTGCCCGGATGAGCTGAAGGCGACGGGGGGCTTCTTCTACGCCCCCACGATCGTCGACGGCGTCACCCGCGAGGCCGCCATCGCCCGCGAGGAAGTGTTTGGCCCGGTGCTGACCGTGCTGCCGTTCGAGGACGAGGCGGAAGCCGTCGCGCTCGCCAATGCCACGCCCTATGGCCTTGCCGGCGCGGTGTGGACGCAGGATGTGGGCCGCGCCCACCGGGTGGCCGCGCAGGTGCGCGCCGGCACCTTCTGGATCAATGGCTACAAGACCATCAACGTCGCCTCCCCCTTCGGCGGCTTTGGCCGCTCGGGCTTTGGCCGCTCGTCGGGCCGCGAGGCGCTCATGGCCTACACCCAGACCAAGAGCGTGTGGGTGGAGACCGCCGAAAAGCCCGGCGTCGCCTTCGGATACGTGGGCTGACGTCGGGACGCCTTCAAAAAACAGCCCCGGGGTGCACCGGGGCTTCGCCTTCCAGCATGGACACTCGATCTTCAGGGGAGCAGCATCATGAGCGGAGCATCGGTCGAGGCACGAAACGTGTCGCCACCAGGACTGGCATTGGATGACATGGAGGCGCCCGCGGGCATGAGCGGGCGCGTGCGCCTGTTCCTGTTCGCGCTGGCGGCAGTGCTGATTGCCGAGGGCATCGGCAATGTCACCATCCCGCTCGGCTCCAGCAAGATCGTGCTGCTGCCGCTGCTCTGGGCGCTGCTGGCGGGCGCCGCCATCGGCCTTGCCGCCCCGCGCCTGCCGGGTGCGCTGAAGGTGTCGCTGGCGGAGCAGCGCCTCGCCTCGGCCTTCCTCCAGCCGGCCCTGATGCTCTTCATCGCCAAGCTGGGCCTGCTTGTGGGCGGCTCTGTTCCCAAGATCCTGTCGGCGGGCTGGTCCCTCGTGTTCCAGGAATTCGGCCATTTCTTCGGCACCATGGTGTTCGGCCTGCCGGTGGCGCTGCTTCTGGGCATCAAGCGGGAAGCCATCGGCGCCACCTTCTCGGTGGGCCGCGAGCCGAGCCTCGCCATCATCGGCGAGCGCTTCGGCATGGACAGCCCGGAAGGGCGCGGGGTGCTGGCGGAATACATCACCGGCACCGTGTTCGGCGCGGTCTTCATCGCCATCCTGGCGAGCCTGGTGGCCAGCCTGAACATCTTCAATCCCCTGGCGCTGGCCATGGGTGCGGGCGTCGGCTCGGGCAGCATGATGGCCGCGGCGGCCGGCGCCATCGCCGCTCAGCAGACCCCGGAAATGGCCAAGGATGTCGCCACCTTCGCGGCGGCGAGCAACCTCATCACCACCACCATCGGCACCTATTTCACCCTGTTCCTTTCGCTGCCCTTCACCATCTGGGCCTATGGCAAGCTGGAACCGATCCTCGGGCGCGGCCGCAGCATCGCCTCGGCGCCGGAGGCGGCAGCCCCCACCGAGGCCCCGCATGGCGAGGTGCGCCTGGGTCTCCTCGCCATCCTGGCCGGCTGGGTGCTGATCGGCGCCTATGGCCTCATCGGCAACTGGATCACCTACAAGACGCCGGTGGACGGGCAGGTGATTGCCGGCATGGCCATCATTCTGGGGGTCGTGCTGGCGGGCTGGGGGCTTTATCTGGCGACCGCCCGCAAGCTGCCGGCGGTGGTGTGGGTGTCGGTGATCGGCATGGCGCTGACCTATCCGGCCAATCCATGGGCGGCCGACATCGCCGCGCTCACCGGCAAGATCAACTTCCTGGCGCTGGCCACCCCCATACTGGCCTTTGCGGGCCTGTCCATCGCCAAGGATGTGCCGCTGTTCCGGCGCCTGGGCTGGCGGATCGTGGTGGTGTCCCTGATGGCCAATGCGGGCACCTTCATCGGCGCGGCCCTGATTGCCCAATTCTTCATGCACACCCCGATCTGAGACAGATCGGCATCGCGGAAGGCATAGGCCCGCGCCCTCAGGCGCGGGCCTTTTTCTTTCCACGGGCTGTTCTCGGCCCGAAAGCAAACGGCCCCGCCTCGTTGTCGAAGCGGGGCCGCGCAGGCGTCCGGGGATGGGACGGGATTATTCCAGCATCTCGCCATAGGGCCGCGGCTGCGGCGAGGTCAGCAGCGGCCGTTCCGTCTTGCGCAGGCGGAAATAGACCTGGGCACCGATCAGGATCACCGCCAGCAGCAGGAAGGCGGCGCTGATGGGACGCTCCACGAAGGTCATGAGATCGCCGCGCGAGATCAGCATGGCCCGACGGAAGGTCTCCTCGAAGCGCGGCCCCAGCACGAAGCCGAGCATGATCGGCGCGGGATGGAAGCCGAGCTGGAGCAGCACATAGCCGCCAAGGCCGATCGCCAGCGTCTCCACCACCGCGAACAGATCGTTCTGGGCGCTGTAGACACCGATGCAGATGAAGAACAGCGCGCTGGGATAGAGATACTTGTAGGGGATGGACAGCAGCTTCACCCAGATGCCGATCATGGGCACGTTGAGGATCACCAGCAGGATGTTGCCGATCCAGAAGCTGGCGACGAGGCCCCAGAAAATGTCCGGGTGATCGGAGATGAGCTGCGGCCCCGGCGTGATGCCCTGGATGATGAGCGCCCCGAGGATCAGCGCCATGACAGCATCGCCGGGAATGCCCAGGCTCATGGTGGGGATGAAGTCGCCCTGCACGGAAGAGTGGGTGGACGCCTCCGGGCAGGCCACGCCCTCGATGGCCCCGTGGCCGAAGCGGTGCGGGGTCTTCGAGATCTTCTTTTCCGTGGAATAGGACACGAAGGAGGCGATGGTCGGCCCGGTGCCGGGGATGAGAGAGCACAAGGCACCGATCAGCGTGCCGCGAATCATGGCCGGGAAGGCCAGCTTCATGTCCTCCTTGGTGGGGCGCATATCGGACAGGCTGATCTTGCTGTCCTTGGTGGAGACCTTGGCGACGCGATTGACGCTCTTCAGGAATTCGGCGACGCCAAAGATGCCCAGCGCCAGCGCCACGATCTCGATGCCGTCCATCATTTCGGTGATGCCGAAGGTGAAGCGGGGCTCGCCCGTATTCACGTCCGTGCCGGCAATGCCCAGCAGCAGGCCGAGCACCGTCATGGCCACGCCCTTCAGGGGCGAGCTCTTGGCCAGGGTCGCCCCCGCCAGCAAGCCGAGCAGCATCAGGGAGCAGATGTCCGCCGGCCCGAACTTCAACGCCACCCCCACCAGGAAGGGCGCGAAGAAGATCATCTCGATGATGCCGAAGGAGGCCCCCACGAAGGACGAGATCATGGTCACGCCCAGCGCCACGCCGCCCCGGCCCTGCTTGGTCAACGGATAGCCGTCGAGACAGGTGACCGCATGCGGGGGATGGCACGGCAGGTTCAAAAGGATGGAGCAGATGGCGCCGCCATATTGGGCGCCGTAATAGATGCCGGCCAGCATGAGGATGGCCGCAACCGGCTTCATGGCGAAGGTGAGCGGAAGCAGCACCGAGATGGCCGCCATGACGCCCATGCCCGGCAGCACGCCGACCACGTTGCCAAACAGCACGCCAACAAAGCACCAGAGCAGGTTTTCCGGCTGAAGCGCGACGCCGAAGCCGTGGTAGAGATCAGTCAGAGCCGTGAACATGGTCCGCCCTCACCACAGCTTGAGGGGGATCTGAAGGGCGTACCAGAACAGCCCGATCAGCACGCCCGTCATGATGCTTGCCAGGACCAGGGCGGCCTTGACCGTCATGGTGCGGTCGCCCATGGCCGAGATGAACACCAAGGCGAAGGTCGCCGGCGCAAATCCCACGAATTCGGCAAAGCCGATGAAGGCCAGGATGCCGCCGACGATGGCCACGAACCCCCGGACATCCGGCAAGTGGAAATGCTCGCCCGGCTCCATCTCCGTGGAGCCGCCGCCCTTCAGCACGGTGCCGATGGCGATGGCCGCCCCAATGGCGGCGAGGGCGACGCCCAGGATGATGGGGAAATAGCCCGTTCCCATGCGGAAGAGGTTGCCCACCGGGTGGGAGAATCCCTCAACCACGGCGCCGATCCCCATCAACAGCAGCAGCACGCCGCCATAAAGATCCCGCCAGGTGAGAAAATGCCGGATGACGGCATCGGCACGAGGATCGGTCTGCTCTGCATGCGCAGACCCCTTCCCGTCCTTAGGCCCAATGATTGGGGTCGACATGGATTACGCTTCCTTCCCGAATTGCCGTTTTTTCTTATTTTTGGCGACCTGAAACGGCCCATCGCAACAACACTACCCCAAACATTAGCTTACCAAGCGTATTCCGCAGGGTAATAACGTCAGGTCAACATCAGGTATGTTTTTAATAGATTCGCGCGACGGCCAATACATGACGCAGCGGCATATTTAATACCGCTTATGTCTGCGATTACATGATTTTTATTGCCACCAGATGTCAAGCACGATCATGGCGCGTGCGCTGCACCAATCAATACTGCGGCACTGCAGCATAGGCCGAAGCCAGCACGTCGCGGGCGCGGTTCGGCCAGGGACGGAATGTCCATCCGCCCGTTTCAGGTGATGGAGGTCAGTTTGGGGTGGGGGGCGCCATCATTGCGCCCCACGCGGCATGGGCGCCTGTGCGGCCACGGGCAATCTGGAGTGCCGGGCCGCTCACACGCCCTGGTGGGTGAGCCAGACCGCCCCGCCGATCAGCACGGCCTCCCCTGCCACCACCCCCGCCAGAATGGACCGGCGAAAGACCAGGAAGCAGGCGATTCCAGCCAGGACACAGCCCAGGCGCAGAGCCAGCGGAATATCCGCCAGGGCGCCTGTCGGTATCAAAATAAGGCGGGCGATCACCGCCGCCAGCAGGGCCGTCGCAACGGCCTTCACCCAGATGAAGATTTCGCTGCCTTCCTGCACCCGACGGCCGGCGATGACCGCCAGGGAACGCCAGATCTCGGTGGGCAGGAACCCAACCAGGAGCATCACCAGAATGGCGGTCCATTCGTTGCTAAAGGGATAGCTCACCGCCGCCCCCTCCACCACCGGCCCACCAGATAGGCAAGGGTGCCGCCGCCGAAGCCGGTAATCATCAGGTCCGCCCCGCCACTCATGCCCACCACGAAGGGCGCTGTAAGCGTGCCTAGCCCCAGGGCCAGCCAGTCGGTGGTGTCGCGTGCGCCGCGAATCAGCATCAGCGTGAACGACATGGGGGTCATGAAGAGAAGCGCCGCCGCCATCGGCGCCGGCAGCTCACCGGCCAGCACAAAGCCGCTTGCCGTGCCGGTCATGCTCACGGCGAGAAGCAAGGAGCCAAAGCCCAGCACGAAGGGCGTCCGTCCCGTCACCGGAACATGGGGCAGGAGCCGCTGGCCTTCCACCCAGAGCGTCATCGCGACGAAATGGGCGCACAGGAGGTCCTTCCACACGCTCCGCCGGGGTCCGCGCATCAGGGGCGCGATGGAAACCACCATGGGCAGCAGACGGATGGAGGACAGCCCGACGGCGAGCGCCACCGCCGGCAAGGCGGTGGCGGTGACAAGGCCGCCGATCATGATGACCTGGCCGGGCAAGGCCCAGATGAAGAAGGTGGACAGCACCCCGGCGAAGAGCGGAAAGCCGACCCCATGGAGCAGGCCGCCATAGCCCACATAGCCGGCGAACAGGACGATGCCCGGCACGGAAATGGCTTGGCGCGCGCCGTGCACGAACCACCAGAAGGCCCCGCGCGTTGCCGGCATCACGGATCCGGCCGGGTCGCCGGATACCGGCGGCTGGGCAATGGTCACGGTCGAGGTCTCGAAATGACGTTTCGCGCGCAAGCTAGCATCGTCCGCACCGGGGCTGAACCTCCGGGAGGCGCAGGGCTTTACCCGACCTCATGCCGACATCGCAGGCCCGCGCTTGGCGCCCCGGCCGATGCCGAAAGCGCTTCCCCCGCGCCGTCCGGCATTTTAGAACCAAGTCTCCTTCTCGGGAAAAAGTTTTGACACGTGCGCGTCGTTCCCATCGCCTACATGGATCCTGCCGCGGCCTTTGAGGCCTTCGCGGATGAGCCGGTCGCGGCCCTGCTGCAGAGCTGCGCGCCGGACGGGCCGCGCGGGCGCTATTCCTACATCGCCGCCGAGCCCTACCGCCTGATCGTCGCCGGCGCCCGCGGGGTGGTGGTGGATGGCCAGCCGGTAAAGGGGGACCCGTTCACCGTGCTGGAACGGGAGCTGGCTGCCGTGCCCGCCCCGGAGGGGCCTTGCCCCGTGCCCTTCCGAACCGGGGCGGTGGGCTTCCTCGGCTATGAACTGGGCCGCCACTTGGAGCGCTTGCCGGTTCCGCGCCTTCTCGGGCCCGGCCAGCCGGAAATGGTCATGGGGCTCTATGACACCGTGATCGCCTTCGACCATCTGGACGAGAAGGCCTATGTGATTTCCAGCGGAGCGCCGGAAACCGACCCCATGGCCCGCGCCCGCCGTGCCGCCATGCGTGCCCACGGCTTCCTGCACCGCATGTCGGGCGCCAGCGAGACCCCCTCGCCGCCGGACTGGGGTCCGCAAAGCATCTGGCAGGCGGACCTGGACCGGGCCGCCATGGAAGAGCGGATCGCCCGCACCATCGCCTATATCCGCGCTGGCGACATCTTCCAGGCCAATATCACCCAGCGCTTCACCGCGCCCATGCCCGGTGGCCTGTCCGATCGCGGCCTCTACGCCCGCCTGCGGGCGCTCTCGCCGGCCCCGTTTGCCGCCCTGCTCACCTGCGGGCGCACCATGGCGGTGGCAAGCGCATCGCCGGAGCGCTTCCTGTCCCTGTCCGCCGACCGCTGGGTGGAGACACGGCCCATCAAGGGGACGCGGCCTCGCCATGCCGATCCAGAGCAGGACGCCGCCCTGGCGGCGGACCTGTTCGCCAGCCCAAAGGATCGGGCGGAAAACCTGATGATTGTTGATCTCATGCGCAATGATCTGGGGCGGGTGGCGGAATTGGGCAGCGTGGACGTGCCCGTGCTCAACGGGCTGGAAACCTTCGCCTCCGTCCATCATCTGGTGTCTGTGGTGCGGGCGCGCCTCAGGCCCGGGCTGGGGCCCGTTGACCTGCTGCGGGCAACATTCCCGGGCGGGTCCATCACCGGCGCGCCCAAGATCCGGGCCATGGAAATCATCCACGAACTGGAGCCGGCGCCGCGCGGCACCTATTGCGGTGCCATCGGCTGGATCGGGTTTGACGGGGCCATGGATTCGTCCATCGTCATCCGCACCCTCGTGCGCCTCGGCGACACGGTGATCGCCCAGGCCGGCGGCGGCATCGTCGCCGATTCCGATCCGGCGGCCGAATATGAGGAGAGCATGGTCAAGATCGCCCCTCTCCTGCGCGCCGTCGCCGGCCCCGCCCCTGGAGGGTGATCCATGAAGATCTGGCTGAACGGGACACTGGCGGACGCTAGCGCCGCTGCCATCTCGCCCCAGGATCGCGGCTTCACCTTGGGCGACGGGCTGTTCGAGACCATGAAGGTGAGCGGAGGAAGCGTGCTGCGCCTGGACGGGCATCTCGCCCGGCTCAGGGAGGGCGCGCGGGTGCTGAGGCTGCACTTGCCGGACCTGGACATGGGCGCCGCCATCGCGGCCCTGTTGGACGCCAACGGCCTGTCGGAGGCGGTGGTGCGCCTGACGGTCAGCCGGGGAACGGGCCCTCGGGGCATCCTGCCCCCCGCGGATGTCCATCCCACCCTGGTCATAACCGCCGCGCCGCGCCCCGCGCCCTTGCCGCCCGCAAGGCTGTGCGTGTGCCAGGGCACGCGCCGCAACGAGCTGTCTCCGCTGTCGCGGATCAAGTCTTTGAACTATCTGGATAACATCCTGGCGCGCCAGGAGGCGGCGGAGCGCGGCTATGACGATGCTCTGCTGCTGAACACGCAGCAGCGCGTGGCGGAAGGCACCTATGCCAATCTGTTCGTCATGCTTGACGGCCATCTGGTGACGCCCCCCGTGGTGGAGGGCGCCCTGCCCGGCATCCTCCGGCAAGAGGTGCTGGCGGCGGGCGGGCGCGAACGGCCCTTGACCCCGGCGGACCTGATGAAGGCCGAGGAGGCCTTCCTCACCTCCAGCCTCGGCATCCGGTCGGTGCAGGCCATTGACGACCGCACGCTGCCCTCGCAGGCCTTGGCCGAGCGGCTGCGGGAAGCCCTGCGGTGAGGGCCGGCGCATGCGCCGGCCGGCCGTGGTCCGCCGCCGTCAGGCGGTGAAGGCTTCGCCTTTTGGCGGGATCACCACCTTGACCGGACTGTCCTTGAGCGCCTCCACGAAGGGGGCGGGGTCCTGGATCAGCAAGCCGAAGGTCGCATAATGGCAGGGGACCACCGTCTTGGCGGTGATGAAGCGCTTCACCGCCAGGGCCGCAGTGGCCGGCCCCATGGTGAAGCGATCGCCGATGGGCACGAAGGCCACGTCAGGGGCATGGATTTCGCTGATGAGCGCCATGTCGGAGAAGAGATCGGTATCGCCCAGGTGCCAGACGGTGGGCTCCCCCGGCGCCTTGACGAGGATGCCGTTGGGATTGCCGAGATAGGTGGGATTGGCGCCGCCGCCGCCCGAGGAATGATCCGCGCGTACGAACGTCGCGGTGAAGCCGCCCATATCCACCGTGCCGCCGGTGTTCATCATCTCGAACGCGCTGAGGCCTTCCCCGCCCAGATGGGCGCACACTTCGGGATTGGCCACCACCTTCACCTTGCGTCCTTCCGCCTCGGCCGCCTTCACGATGGCCACCGTGTCGCCGATATGGTCGCCATGGCCGTGGGTGAGCAGGATGTGGGTCACGCCCTCGGCGGCCTTGGCCTTGTCGCTCACGAAGGCCGGATTGCCGGTGAAGAAGGGGTCGAAGAGCACCACCTTGTCCGCGAAATCCAGGCGGAACGCGGCGTGGCCGAACCAGGTAATTTTCATGAGGTGCCTCTTTCGGTGGTGAACGGCGGCCGGAGCATGCCGAAAGGTTGGCGGCGGCGCAACGGATCTCGCCCGGTGGCGGGTGTGCGCCATCCATGCTAGCCAAGGCTATGTCCGATCAGAATGTTCCGCCGCCCTCCGCGCCACCGGCCCCCGTCGTCCCGCTCGCGGACCTCGCGCCCCTTCTTGACCCGCGCGGCAGCCTGATCGGCCTTGATCTCGGCACCAAGACCATTGGCGTCGCCGCGTGCGATCCCGATCGGCGCCTGGCCACCGTGGTGGAAACGGTCAAGCGCACCAAGTTCACGGCCGATGCCCAGCGCCTCCTCGCCCTGGCTGCGGATCGTAAAGTCGTCGCCTTCGTGCTGGGCCTGCCGCTCAACATGGACGGCACGGAAGGCCCCCGCGCCCAGGCGAGCCGCGCCTTTGCCCGCAACTTCGCCCGCCTCACCTCTTGCCCCATCGCGCTGTGGGACGAGCGGCTGTCCACCGCCGCGGTGGAGCGAGTGCTGATCCAGGCCGACGTGAGCCGGGCGAAGCGGGCGGCGGTGATCGATCAGCACGCCGCGGCCTTCATCCTGCAGGGCGCTCTGGATTTCCTGGCGCAGCAGGCGGTGCGCCGGACCGAAGCATGAACCGCGCAGCGCCTGCGATTCGCCCTCCCTTTGTGCCCCCGATGTTCCAGGTGGCACCGGTCCCGTCCCGATCCGGGACAGGCGACATCCGGCCTTAGCCATGGCCGGCGCGCCCGTCCTTCCCGTCAGCCTTGCGGACTATGAGCGCCTCGCCCACGAGCGCTTTGATGCCCCGACGCGCGCCTATGTGGAAGGCGGGGCCGCCGATGAGATCACCCTGCGGGAAAACCGCGCCGCCTTCAACCGGCTGCGCCTTACCCCCCGCATTCTGCCGGATGTGAAGGGGGCAAATACCCGCCTCTCCCTGCTGGGGCTCGATCTGCCCCACCCGATCCTGGTGGCGCCCACCGCCTATCATCGCCTTGCTCATCCCGAGGGGGAGCGCGCCACGGTGCAGGGCGCAGCCGCGGTGGGAGCCGTCATGGTGGTGAGCACCCAGGCCAGCGTGACGGTGGAGGAGATCGCCGCCGCTGCGACCGCCCCGCTCTGGTTCCAGCTCTACATGCATCCCGACCGGAGGGTCACGCGGCATCTGGTGGAGCGGGCCGTGGCGGCCGGCTGCCGCGCATTGGTGGTGACGGTGGATGCCCCGGTAAGCCTGCGCAATCGCGAGCAAAGGGCCGGATTTCGTCTGCCCGCCGGCGTGGAAGCGGTGCATCTGAGGGGCCTGCCCCCCTTGCCCACGCCGGCCCCCGCCGCCATGGGCGAGGTGCCCGTCTTCAATGGCCCGCTGGACGCCCTGCCGGGCTGGGCCGATCTTCAGTGGCTGCGGGACGTCTGCCGGCTGCCGATTGTGCTGAAGGGCATTCTTCATCCCGCCGATGCCCGCCGGTCGGTGGACATGGGGATGGATGGCGTCATCGTCTCCAATCATGGCGGCCGGATCCTGGACACGGTGCCCGCGGCCATCGACGCCCTGCCCTATGTGGCCGAGGCCGTGGCGGGGGCGGTGCCCGTTCTCATGGATGGCGGCATCCGCCGGGGCACCGACATTCTCAAGGCCCTCGCGCTCGGGGCGCGGGCGGTGCTTATCGGCCGTCCCTGCCTGCACGGGTTGGCAGCGGCCGGCGCACCGGGCGTGGCCCATGTGCTTCACCTCCTGCGCGCGGAACTGGAAGTGGCGATGGCCCTGACCGGACGCACCACGCTGGCGCAGGTGGATCGCGGCATCTTATGGCCGCCTTCACCATGATGTTTAGCTTGGCCATTTTCCGCGGAACCGGATGCTTGGCCGTGCGTTGCTAAGGCGAAACAAACGGAGACTCCGCCATGAGCCGCAACGGTCTTTATGCCATCATCGCCGTCCTGGTGGTTGCTGGCGGATATTTTGCTTACCAGACCTACCAGGAGCACGAGAAGGATGAGCGCTCGCTCCAGATCGAAGTGGGGCCGAACGGCGTGAAGGTGGACCCGCCCTCCCGCTGAGCCGCCATTTGACGGGCGCGGGCCCATCGCCCCGCCCCTTTTCCCGACGCGCCATCCCCTCAGGCGGGGCGCCGGACGCACCGGCCGAGTGCGACGGCCGAGTCTTGGTGCAACGCATCGTCGGCAAACCGTCACGGAGCCGACATTCGTCTTTCGATGCAAATGGATGAGCAGGTCTGGTGTTTCCGGCCTGCGGCGACAATGTCCATGCCGGACACCACCTGTATTCGATGGCAATGCATTGCAGCATGGCGGTTGCCGTATTTCTGCGTAATTGCAGCCAAGTTCCAGCACACCTAATGTCCGCCCGTCGAGCGGCCGATGGAGGCTTGTAGCCGACGGGAGCATGGAGCCGTTTCTTCGCCCCGTCAGGCGCGGAAAGGCTTGATGCATCGCGGACGCTGCCCCGCGGTCGCCCTCTTGGAACCTGGCCTGCGCCTCAGGTGCAGCCGGCCAGCAAGGAGCGATCCATGGGCGAGCAGCACACCCCTTCGGCCCCCACCTCTCCCTTTGATCCGGCCGCATGGTTCCCAACCGCGAAGGCCCTGCCCGCCTTCAAGTCGTTCGTCGAGGCCTGGACCAAGCCCCAAGGGGCGGCACCGACCTTCGCGCTTCCGGCCGCCGCTCTGCCGCGCGTGCCCGGCGATCAATTCACCGACTATCTCCAGGACGCTTGGCAGCGCAGCATTCTGTTTGCCGATCTCATGCGCCAGCGGGGCAACCAGCAGGAGGAAATCACCTCCCGCCCCACCGCGACCGTGCTCAGCTTCGATCATGAGGTAATCGCCAGCGGGCATGCTTTGCCGCGCCCCATCAATTACTCCCTCACCCGCATCATCCCCCCGCCCGGCGTGGCGGTGGACCCTACCCGGCGCCCGGTGGTGGTGGTGGACCCGCGCGCGGGGCAAGGCCCCGGCATCGGCGGCTTCAAGACCGAGAGCGAGATCGGTGAGGCGCTCGCCAACGGGCATCCGGTCTATTTCATCGCCTTTTCCGCCGAGCCCGAGCCGGGCCAGACGTTTCTCGACGTGGTGGAAGGCCAGGTCGCCTTCTTCGAGAAGGTGGCGGCTCTCCACCCGGACGTTCCCCCGCCCTTTGCCATCGGCAATTGCCAGGCGGGCTACCAGACGCTCATGGTCGCCATGCTGCGGCCGGACCTCTTCGGTCCCTGCATGGTGGCCGGCTCGCCCATCTCCTACTGGCAGGGCGAGCATGGCAAGAATCCCATGCGCTATTCCGGCGGCCTACTCGGCGGCAGCTGGCTGACGGCGCTCACCAGCGACGTGGGCAAGGGCCTGTTCGACGGCACCTGGCTGATCCTGAACTTCGACAATCTGAACCCGGCCAACTGGCTCTGGGGCAAGCAATATGACGTGTACGCGGCCATCGACACGGAGGGGCCGCGCTATCTGTCGTTCGAGAAATGGTGGGGCGACTTCATCATCCTGAACGGCGAGGAGATCCAGTTCCTGGTGGACGAGATGTTCATCGGCGACAAGCTGACCCGCGGCACGCTCCGCGCCACCGACGGGTCTTCCTTCGACCTGCGCCACATATCCTCGCCGATCATTGTCTTCACGTCCCTGGGCGACAACATCAGCCCGCCGCCACAGACACTCGGCTGGATCCTGGACCTCTACAAGGACGTGGACGACATCCGGGCCGAGGGCCGCACCATCGTCTATTGCATGAACCAGAAGGTCGGCCATCTCGCCATCTTCGTGTCCTCTAAGGTGGGGGCCAAGGAAGACGCGGAGATGGTGCGGCTCGTGGACCTGATCGATTGCCTGCCCCCCGGCCTCTATGAGCTGGTCATTTCGCCGGCCAGTGCCGAGGAGGTGGCGGCGGGCGGCCATGTCTGGCAGAGCCGCTTCGAGACCCGTTCGCTGGACGACATCCGCGCCTACGGCCGCAACAGCGCTGAGGATGACCGCGCGTTCGAGGCCGTGCGGCGCCTGTCGCAGATCAATCTGTCCCTCTACCGCACCTTCCTGCAGCCGGCCGTGCGGGCGCTGGCCACCCCGCAAATGTCGGACCTTCTGTTCAATTCCAATCCGCTGCGCATGAGCTACCGGATGTTCGCCGACAGCAACCCCTTCATGAAGCCGCTGGGTCCGGCGGCGGAAGAGGTGCGGGCGAACCGCAAGGCGGTGGCCGACGACAGCCCCTTCCGGGCGGCCGAGCGGCACGTGTCGGGGCAGATCATCGCCACATTGGACACCTGGCGGGACCTGCGCGACCGCTGGGTGGAGGCGGCCTTCTTCTCCATCTATGGCTCGCCGGTGGTGCAAGCGGCGCTGGGGATCGATCCCCGCGAGAAGCTGCGCGAATATCCTGCCCTGTCGCCGGAAAAGAAGGCCTTCCGGGAGCGCAAGATCGCCGAGTTCCGGGCGCGCGTGCCGGTGGGGGGCTTCAACGAAGCGCTCGTGCGGGCCGCCCTGTTCGTCATGTCCGCCGAACAGTCGCTGGATGATCGCAGCGCTTGGGTGGTCAATGAGGTGCGCGAAGACCTGATGCAGATGCCCCTCGCCGACTTCAAGCAACTGGTGCGGGAACAATTCTATATTCTGCTGCTGGAATATGATGCGGCCATCAAGGCAATCACCATCCTGGTTCCGGACCAGGCCAACCGCGCGCTGCTCCTGGAAAAGACCCAGGTCATCGCCGAGGCCGCCGGACCGCTGACCGTGGCGGAGCGCCAGCACATCAAGGCCCTCGCGGACCTCCTCGGCGTCCCCGTCCCCGCCGAGAGGTCCGCTCCCACGCCCGCCCGGACGCCGGCGCTGACCAGCGCGGCGGAATAGGCCGCCCCCCAATACCGTCCGCTCACCCCAGCCGGCGGCCATGCCTGACGGCAGGCCCGCCGCGCGCGGACGTGGCGAGGGCGTGCGCCTCGGCGCGGCGGAAGCCGGGTGTCGCGTCGGGCAAAGAGGGTTGCGCGACGTCAATTCAACCGCATGCGGCATGGGCGAGCATGCCCGAGCTTGGCCGTGCGGCGGCGGGAAAGAGAGGCGGACATGTCACAGACACTGACGGCGCCAGGCGACCAGGCAAGCGGGGGAGCCGCTCAAGGTCCAAAGCCCGCGGCCACCTCCCACGATGCCAGCCGGCTCGACGCGGCCGCCATCGCGGCCAAGTTCCGGGAGCTTGAAAGCGCGCCCGCCGGACTGTCCGGCGCGCAGGTGAAGACCCGGCAGGAGAAATACGGTCCCAACGCCATCGCGGCCAAGGAAGAGAGCCGGTGGGAGAAGCTGGTCGGCTATTTCTGGGGGCCGATCCCCTGGATGATCGAGGCCGCCGCCCTGCTCTCCCTCATCCGCTTCGACTGGCCCGACTTCGCGGTGGTGATGGGCCTCCTCCTCTACAACGCCGTGGTCGGCTTCTGGCAGGACAGCAAGGCCGCCAGCGCGCTCGCCGCGCTCAAGCAGAGCCTCGCCCTGAAGGCGCGGGCGCTGCGCGACGGGGCGTGGGTGACCATCGACACGGCAGACCTCGTGCCCGGCGACGTGGTGAGCGTGGCGGGCGGCGAGACGCTGCCGGCGGACCTCCTGCTGGTGGAAGGCAAGTATCTCTCCGTCGACCAGGCGGCCCTGACGGGCGAATCCCTCCCCGTCTCCAAGGCGGTGGGCGACAGCGCCTATTCGGGCTCCATCGTGCGCCAGGGCACGATGACGGGCCTTGTCACCGCCACTGGCAACGCCACCTTCTTCGGCCGCACCGCCCGCCTCGTGGCGAGCGCGGGGGCCAAGTCCCATGCGGAGAAGGCGGTCATCCAGATGGGGGACTTCCTCATCATCCTGTCCGCTGCGCTGGCCCTGGTGCTGGTGTTCGCGCAGGTGTGGCGGGACATCGGGACGGACGGCCATTGGGAGTGGAGCCATGCGGGCTCCATCGTGCAATTGGTGCTGGTGCTGCTGGTGGCCTCGGTGCCGGTGGCCACCCCCGCCGTTATGTCGGTGACCATGGCGCTGGGCGCGCTCGCCTTGTCCAAGCAGAAGGCCATCGTCTCACGCCTGTCCGCCATCGAGGAACTGGCGGGCGTGGACATCCTGTGCTCGGACAAAACGGGCACGCTGACGCTGAACCAATTGACGCTCCAGCCGGCCGTTCCCTTCGGCGACGCCAAGCCGGAGGATCTGGTGCTCGCCGCCGCCCTTGCCTCCCAGCGCCAGAGCGAGGACGCCATCGACAAGGCGGTGCTTGCGGTGGTGGATGCCAAGGCGCTGGCGGGCTACGCGCCGGTGGATTTCACCCCCTTCGACCCGGTCAATAAGAAGACCACCGCCACCCACAAGGGGCCCGACGGCCAGTTGATCCATGTGGCCAAGGGCGCCCCTCAGGCCATCGCCGTCTTGTGCGGCCTCGCCGAGGGCGACACGGCCGGCGACTATTTCGGCACGGTGGAGCGCCTCGCGCGGGCGGGAACCCGCGCGCTCGGTGTCGCGCGTTCCAGCGACGGCACCCATTGGACCTTGCTCGGCCTCCTGCCCATGCTGGACCCGCCCCGTCCCGATGCGGCCGCCACCATCGCGCGGGCGAAGGAACTGGGCGTGACCGTAAAGATGGTCACCGGCGACGACGTGGCCATTGGTGGCGAGATTTCCAGGCAATTGGGGCTTGGCGACCGGCTTCTGGTGGCCAGCGACGTATTCGGGCGGGACGAGAGCCCCGAGCATATCGCCATCGACACCGCCCGCGCGGTGGAGGTGGCCGATGGCTTCGGCCGCGTCTTCCCCGAGCACAAGTTCGCCATCGTGAAGGCCTTGCAGGAGCGTGGCCACATCGTCGCCATGACCGGCGACGGCGTGAACGATGCGCCCGCCCTCAAGCAGGCCGATTGCGGCGTGGCGGTGAGCGGGGCCACCGACGCGGCGCGCGGAGCCGCGGCGCTGATCCTCACCGCCCCCGGCCTGTCCACCATCATCCATGCCATCATGGAAGCGCGCGCGATCTTCGAGCGCATCACCAGCTATATCTATTACCGCATCGCCATGACCATCAACATCATGCTGGTGGTGGTGCTGGTCTATCTCGTCTACGACTTCATGCCGCTCACCGCGATCATGATCGTGTTCCAGGCTCTGCTGGACGACATCCCGATCATGACCATCGCCTATGACAATGTGAAGGTTCAGGACCGGCCGGTGCGCTGGAACATGCACCGGATCATCTCCTTCTCCTCCATCATGGGGCTGATGGCGCTGGTGCAGAGCTTCGGCATCGTCATGCTCGGCATGTTCTGGATGCGCAGCCCGGAGCTGACCGCCATCCTGCCCATGGACCTGCCCCATGTGCAGACCATGCTGTTCCTTCAGTTGGCCGCCGGGGGGCATCTCCTCTTCTTCGTGTCGCGGGTGCAAGGCACGCTGTTCAAGCCGCCGTATCCCAGCTGGCCGGTGCTGGCGGCGATCTTCGGCACGCAGGTCTTCGCCATCCTCATGTGCGCCTACGGCCTCTTCATGCCGGCCCTGCCCTGGCTGCTCATCGGCGTGGTGTGGGTCTATTGCCTCGCCTGGACGCTCATCATGGACGTGGTGAAGCTGGCCTACTTCCAGGTCGTGGAGCGGCGCGAGCGCACCCGCAGCCTCATCGACGCCCCCCTCGGTCCCGTCGGGCCGGGCTGACCGGCGAAAACGGGCCGGTGCGCCCCGCACGCACCGGCCCGGCCGCTCACACCGAGAAGCCCAAGTCTTCCCGGATGGAGGCGCTGGCCAAAGTGGCGATGAAGTCGGCCGCCTCGGCGCCGCGGGGGCTCGCGAGCGCCACCGCCGCCGTATACATGGAGGTCAGCGCCAGCGGCCCGGGCAGTTCGCCGATCACGTCGAGGCCGTCGGTGGCGAGGATTTCGGTGGCCTGGGTGCAGCCGAAGGCGCCCGGTGTCCCGGCGGCCGCTAGGGCGGCCATGGCGGTGGCGCCATTGGGGAACTCGCGGATGCGGGGCGCCATCTCCTCGGCCAGACCCAGCAGGGACAGCACCTTGGCCACGTGCTGGCCGGCGGTGGACTTCACCATGTCCGGCACATAGAGGCTTTCCGCGCCCTGCCAGGCGGCCTTCAGGGCCTCGGGCGTGTGGACATCGGGGTGGGACTGGCCAGCGGGCACGGCGACGCAGGTGGCGACGCGCCCCACATCGGTGATGCTGGCGGCCACGACACGGCCCTCGGCGGCGAGCGCCTCGATGAGGGCGCGGGTGAGGATCAGGAAGTCGGCCGGATCGCCCTCGCGGAAGCGCGTGGCCATGCCTCCCACGGCGCCGAATTCCCCATCCACGGACAGCCCGGTCTTTTCCTGGAAGGCAGGGGCGAGGCGCTTCACCAACCCATGGGCGGCACCGCCGCTCAAAACGCGCAAACTCGACACGGGATCACTCCATGGCTGAAAGGATGGCATCGCGCGTGATGGGCATGTGTCGCACTCGCACGCCGATGGCATCGAACACGGCATTGGCGATGGCGGCCGCCGTCGGCCCCTGCGAGGCCTCGCCCGCCCCGAGGGACGGCGTGCCGGCTGTGGCGCAGATCTCAATGTCGACCGCCGGAACCTCGGCAAAGGTGAGGATGGGATAGCTCGCCCAGGCGCGGGAGGTGATCGCCTCGCGATCGAACCGCACCGCTTCCTTCAAGGCCCAGCTGGTGGCCTGGACCGCGCCGCCCTCGATCTGGTTGAGGACGCCGTCGCGGCTGACGACCTCGCCCACGTCCACCGCGATGGTCAGGCGCCGCACGCGCACCTCCTCCTCGCACTGGACATCCGCCACCACGGCGCAATAGGCGCCCGTATTTTTGTAGCGGGCAAAGGCCAGGCCGCGCCCCGTGCCGTCTCCCGCGCCCTGGCCCGTAGGCCAGCCCGAGCGACGCGCCACCGCGTGCAGCACGGCGCGGGCGCGGGGGTCCTTCAGGTGGCGCAAGCGGAAGGCCAGCGGGTCTTCGCCGCGCGCGCCGGCCAGTTCATCCATCACCTGCTCGATGGCAAAGACATTGGCGAACGCCCCCAGCGCCCGCAGCGCCGAAGTGCGCACCGGCATGGTCAAGAGCCGATGATTGGTGATGCGCCAATCGGGGAAATCATAGAGCGGCACGGCGTTGCGGTCGGCGCCGCCGCCGGTGGACAGCGGCATGTTGATGGAGACCAGCCGGGGAAAGCCTGCCGCCATCTCGCTCGCCGCCAGCAAGGTGGGCGTCGCCGCCCGGCCCGGCCGCAAGCTGTGGCCATTGCTCCAGACATCATGGCGCCAGGAGACGACCTCGCCGTCCGCATCAAGGTCGACGCCGATCTCAACCGCCATCGCCGCACCGAACGGGGCGTTGGCCAGTTCGTCCTCCCGCGCCCACTGCACGCGCACCGGAGCGCCAGGGCAGGCCCGCGCGAGAAGCGCGGCGTCGAGCGCCACGTCGTCGGCACCGTTATGGCCGTAGCAACCCGCGCCCTCCGCATGGTTCACTACGACTTGGTCCGGCGCCAATGAAAAAGTGCGGGCGAGATCGGCGCGGAGCATGAAGATGCCCTGACTGTGGCTCCACACCTCCAGCCGGTCCCCGTCCCAGCGCGCCAGCGCGCAACAGGGCGCGATGGAGGCATGGGCGATGAAGGGGCGGGAAAAGCGGCGCGTCAGCGTCCGCGCCACATCAGCTCCGGGGGGACCTTCCCGCTGGTCCACCAGCAGGGTCTCGCAGGGGGCGGAACGCAGCCAGCCGTCCAGGTCGTTCTCGTCGGGAAGGTCGATGCCCCCTTCCCAGACGGCCCGCGCCTTCAGCCGAGCGGCGGCGCGATCGACGCGCTCCTCGGTGCCCCCCACAACACCCAGGAAATTGCCATCGCGGACGATCTGAACGTCCGACGAAAGATTGCCGAGGTCTGGCACGTCCAGCAGCCGGGCGCCGGACCGCAAAGGGCGAACCACACGGCCATGGCGCATGCCGGGCAGGCGGAGGTCGTGGATGAAGCGGGCGTGGCCGAAGACTTTGTCGGGGATGTCGAGGCGCGGCAGGTCCCCGTTTGCGTGCGCAGTCTCGGGCGAAGGACCACCGCCGTCGGGGGTCGCCGGCCGGTCGAGGGAAAGATCGGCAGCCAGCTCGAAATAGCTCACATGGGCATTGCCCGGCCCCCGGACGATGCCGTCCTCCACCCGGCATGCCTCGGGCGGCACGCCCATGCGCGCGGCCGCCTTCTCCACCAGAAGATGGCGCACCTCACGGCCCACATGACGCAAGGCGCGGCCACTGTCCTGCACCGACAGGCTGCCGGAGGTCACGCCTTCGTCGGGACTGTGGGCAGTGCTCGGCGGCACCATGCGGATGCGGGCGCGATCCACCTCCAGCGCATCGGCGGCGATGGTGGCGAGCGCGGTCAGGATGCCCTGGCCAATCTCCACCTTGCCGGGGCTCACGTGCACTTCGCCCTTTTCGGTCAGGCGCAGCCAGCGGCCAAGGGTGGGATTGGTGCGCAGGCTTCCGGGCAGCGTCGGGCCGGTCATGGACGCATCTCCACCGCCGCCGTCAGGATCGCCCGCACCATGCGGTTATGGGCCCCGCACCGACACAGATTGCGGGCGAGGGCCTGGCGCACCTCGTCTTCGGTGGGATCGGGATTGGACGACAGCAGCGCCGCGGCCGTCATGATGATACCAGAGACGCAATAGCCGCATTGCATGGCCTGCCCGGCCAGAAAGGCGGATTGGAGCGGATGGGGGGTCCGTTCATCGCCCAGCCCTTCCAGGGTGGTGATCGCCTTGCGCTCCACCGCCCAGAGCGGGGTGTCGCAGGAGGTGACGCACGCGCCGTCCACCAGCACGCGGCAGGCTCCGCACTCCCCCTCACCGCAGCCGAAGCGGGGACCGGACAGCCCCAGCGCGCCCCGCAGCACGCTGAGCAAGGTGGCCTGCGGATCGGCCTCCACGGGCCGATCCGCGCCATTCACATGGAGGACGTGCGCGGCCATCGGTTTCATTCGGCCGTGATGTTGAACTTCTCGACCACGCCCCGCCACCGGGCGATGTCCGCCTTCAGATAGTCGTCGAACTGGGTGGGCGTCATAATCATCGGCACGGCGCCCGACTTGCCCCAGTCGATCTTGAGGTCGGGATTGCTGAGATATTTGACGATCTCGGCATTCAGCTTGTCCACGATCTCGCGGGGCGTGCCGGCGGGGGCCATGAACCCGAGCCAGATGGACGCCTGGTAGCCGGGCAGGCCGGCCTCCTCGGCGGTGGGCACGTTGGGCAGCACGGTGGACCTCGTGGGGCCGGTGGTGGCAAGGGCGATCACCTTCCCCGCCTGCACCATGGGCGCCATGGTGGTCACCGCGTCCATCATCATCTGCACGTGCCCGCCGATGACATTGTTGCGGGCATCGCCGCTGTTCTTGTGGGCGATGTGGATCATGTCCGTGCCGCTCATGGCGCGGAACAGCTCGGTGGCCATGTGGTAGGGCGTGCCCTGGCCGGAGGACGCATAATTGATCTTGCCGGGATTGGCCTTGGCGTAGGCGATGAAGTCCTTGAGCGTGCGCGCCTCCACCTGCGGATTCACCACGATCACAAGGTCGGAATAATTCACCGGCGAGACGCCCACGAAGTCGCGCATCAGCTCATAGGGCTTCTTGCGGATGAGCGATTCATTGGCCGTCTGGGTGTTGGACATCATCAGCAGCGTGTAGCCGTCCGAGGGCGACTTGGCGGCTTCCGCCGTGCCGATCACCGAGCCGGCGCCGGGGCGGTTTTCCACCACGAAGGGCTGGTTGAACACCTCCTGGAGACGCTGGCCCACAAGACGGGCATAAAGGTCGGCCGGGCCGCCGGGGCCGAAGGGCACGATGATCTTCACCGCGCGAGACGGATAGGACGCCGCCGCATTCTGCGCCGAGGCGGGCGTGGCGAGGGCGAAGGCGGACAGGACAGCAATGCTGCAAGCAAGGCGTCTCAACATGGGGACCTCCCTGAGGGATCGCAGCCTTTGCGGCCGCATGTTCTTGAAGCGTTGGATGCAGAGGCGGGCACGGCGGGGAGACCGCCGCGCCCGCTCCTGTCAGTGGAAGGGATTTTCCAGCGTGCCGAGGCCGGTGATGGCAAGGCGCACCACGTCGCCCGACTTCAGGAATTTCGGCGGCTTGAAGCCGATCCCGACGCCCTGGGGGGTGCCGGTGGCGATGATGTCGCCGGGCTCCAGGGTGGAACCCCCGGAGATGAATGCGATCAGGGTCGGGATGTCGAAGATGAGATCGGACGTGTTGGCGTCCTGGCGCAATTCGCCGTTCACCCAGGACTGGACCTGGAGATTGGTGGCGTCCACCTCGTCGGCCGTGGTGATCCAGGGGCCCATGGGGCAGAAGGTGTCGAGCGCCTTGCCCAGGTACCACTGCTTGTGATTCTTCTGGCGGTCGCGGGCGGTCACATCGTTGACGATGGTGTAGCCGAAGATGTGGTCGAAGGCGTTCTCCTTGGCGATGTTGCGCCCGCCCTTGCCGATGATGAGCGCCAGTTCGACCTCGTAATCGATGGCATCGGTGACGCCGGGATGGGTCTCCACCGTCGCGCCAGGGCCCACGACCGTCGCCGGCGGCTTGCTGAAGACGGCCGGATAGGGATCGATCTCGGCCCCCGCCACCGCGCCCGCCTCGAAGCCGGACTGGGCAAACTCCTTGGCATGCTCGCGGTAATTCTTGCCGACGCAGATGATGTTGCGGCTCGGGCGCGGAATCGGGGCGAGCAGGTGGACCTGCGAGAGGGCGACGGGCGCGCCGGCGGTGGCGAGCGCCTCCTGGTGCACCTCCCAGCCGGCGATCAGCTCCAGCATGCCGCCGGCCTTTACCGGGCGAACGGTGCCGGCCTGCGCATCCACGACGCCCACCTGGGTGCGTCCCTCATATTCAAAAGTGGCCAGTTTCATGGATCGGCTTCTTTGGTCAACCAATTTATGGACATTGATGGATTGGTTGACTATATGAAGACAGAACTGCTTGTACAGAGCTAAAATCGAGCAACCATTCCCCAGAGGGTCGCGATATTGGTTGACCATTCACGGATAAGCCCGCCCCAGGGCGCCGCCAAGCAGTCGGCGCGGGTGCATGACTTTCTGGCCGCGGCCATTCGCGGCGGAAATTTCGCCCCGGGCGCGAAGCTGCCCACGGAACGTGCCTTGTCCGAGCAACTGGGCGTGCCCCGCAGTGCGGTGCGCGACGGCCTGTCGGTGCTCGAAGCGCGCGGCCAGGTGGTGCGCATTGTCGGTAGCGGCACCTATGTGGCGGATTTAGCCAAGGCCGCGCCTGCACCCATAAACCCTCAGGCCGGCCAGGATGTGAGCCCGGCGGACATCATGGCGGCCCGCCTGGTGGTGGAGCCCCGGCTTGCGGCGCTGGTGGTCACCAACGCCACCGGCGCGGACCTGGAGAAGATCGACCAATGCAACCGCGCTGCCGACCAGGCGGAGGATTTCGAGACGTTCGAGCATTGGGATGCCGCGCTGCACGAGGCCATCGCCCAGGCCACCCGCAACCCGCTCATCATCGACATCTACGGCACCATCACCCAGGCGCGCGACCGAACCGAATGGGGCGACCTGAAGCGGCGCACCATCACGGCGGAACGGCGCGCGGTCTATTCTGTGGAACACGGCGCCATGGTCGCGGCCCTGCGCGCCAGGGACGTTGCGGCGGCGGAAGCGGCCATTTCCGCGCATCTGCTCACGGTGCGCCGCAATCTGCTGGGCGTGTGAGCCCGGCCCGGCTTTTCTTCAGCGCCGGTGCCCTTTAGAGACGCGCGGCATGGCTGCGTTCCGCTGATCGCGGCGGCGCCCATGCCCCCGCCCCCTGCCCGTCGGCCGTGCCGCATCAAGGCCCCCGACAGCCACGCCCAAGGACCCGCATCATGGCCCGCATACCCTATGGCGACCCGCAAGCCCCCGAGGTCAAGCCGCTGGTGGACCGGATCGTCGCCGAACGCGGCAATCTGCTTCACCTCTACCAGATGCTGATTCATAGCGGACCGGTGGCGGAGGGCTGGCTCAATCTCCTCACCGCCATCCGGCAGAAGGGCGTCCTGCCCGGGGGACTGCGCGAGATCATCATCATCCGCATCGCCCAGCTCAACAATGCGCCCTATGAGGCGGACCAGCATGTACCCATCGCGCTGAAGGAAGGCGTGCCCCAGGCACAGCTCGACGCCCTCGCGGGCTGGCGGGACAGCCCCCTCTTCTCGCCCAAGGAGCGGGCGGTTCTGGCCTATGTGGAGGCCATGACCCGGCAGATCCAGGTGCCGCAGGACGTGTTCGCCGCGGTGCGGGCCCATTTCGGCGACCGGGAGATGGTGGAACTGACCGCCACCATCGGCGCCTACAACATGGTGTCGCGCTTCCTGGAAGCCCTGGAGATCCACTCCCACGACAAGCGCTGAGCCCGCGTCCGGTCAGGGGGCGAGGACCGACCGGTTGCGTCCCGCCTCCTTGGCCGCATAAAGGGCGCGGTCTGCCGCGTCCACCAGCACCGCATAGTCGGGGTGACCGCCATAGACGGCAATGCCCACGGAGACGGTGACCCGCGCTTCGCTCTGGTCGGGCAGGCGCAGGGACGCCTCTTCGAGCGTGGTGCGGATGCGCTCGGCCGCGCTGAAGGCCTCCTCGGCCCCGGTCTCCACAAGGGCGATCAGAAACTCCTCGCCGCCGTAGCGGAACACGAAGTCACTGGCCCGCACGCAATAAAGCACATGCTCGGCCACATGCCGCAGCACCAGATCGCCCACCCCATGGCCGTAGCGATCATTGATGGCCTTGAAATTGTCCACGTCCAGCATCAGCACGGAAAAGGGATGGCTGGACTTGGCGGCAATCGAGATTTCCCGCCCCAGAATGGTCGGCATGAACCGGCGATTGAGCGCACGCGTCAGCGGATCGCGTCCTGATTCCACGGCCGCGATGGACTGGAACATCTCGTTCAGCAGGAACTTCAACTCCTCCACAATGCGCTGGAGCTGCGCCACCAGGGGCTGGAGGTCGCCCTTGCCCTGCGTCTTGGCGGCCTCGATGCGGGGCAGCATCTGAAGATCGATCTTGCGCAGGCCCGCCACCAGATCGTCGAGCCCCTTGCGGCCGTCGAACAGCAGGCCCGCACGATGCACCACCCACAGCCCGAAGGGCGCCGCCGAGATGCGGCGCAGCGGCGCCCGCAGGGTCGGCTCCAAAAGCGCGAACAGCAGGCCCTGGCTCCACTCCATCAGTTCCGCCCGCTGGCGCTCGTGCTCCAGCGTGATGTCCTGGCCAAGCTCGAACAGGCGATAGGCTTCGTCCATCTGCGCGCGTTGCACGGAGCGGGCCATATAGGCGTCGGTCATCACCGCGATGGCGGCGTCCACCCGCTGATTCAGCGCATGAATGAGGGCCACGAACCGGGGCAGGTCCACCGGCTCGGCCTCCAGGCGCCGCAGCAGCTCGGCCTTGATGAGGCTCGCTCCCCGCACCACCAGCGAGGGCGGAATCTTGATGCGGGCATGGACCTCGCCGATCTGGCGCTGGGCCGCCACATCCAGTTCAGGCTCGGCAAACAGGGTGGAGATCCAGTGATGGAGCGAATGCTTGAGCCGGCTCTCCACCATGTCCGAGCTGAGGAAAACCTGCGCCTGCGAATCGTCGAGAAACAGATCGTAGAATTGCGCGGAGATATCGGTCGCGCCGGCGGCGGCAAGCTGCGACAACGTATGGAAAAGCTCCGCCCGCGAGGGCGCGGCACTCTTGTTCATGACAAAGGGTCAACTCGGCAATGGGGGCGAGGCCGTGAACCTATCGGCTGGGTCGCCCATCATCAATGCCGGCGCCCGCAGCGCTTGAGACCAGGCAAATGCGCAAGAGCCGAACAGGCCGGCTGTTCGATGCGAGGATGATGAGATCGGGAGAGGAAGTGGCGGGAGTGACGGGGCTCGAACCCGCGACCTCCGGCGTGACAGGCCGGCGCTCTAACCAACTGAGCTACACCCCCGAAGCGACGGTGCGTTTGCGGCGCCGCGTCGGTGTGGCGCTTCGATAAGGCCGCCTAAGGAGCAAGTCAAGCCGCGCCGCTCGCGGAGGTTTCCCTCCCTGTGCAAAACTTTCGCGACAGCAGGGGGCCGCCGGCCGCAGCGACGGCATGCGAGGCACCGTGACGCATCGGGCGGGACCTTTACGGAAGCCGGGCTTTCCGTGTCATACTCGCGTTGCGCATGGTGCGCGGGACATTCGGCCTTGAAGACGATGCATCCAGCCTGGAGAGCATGGACCGCTGTGGCAGCGGCCTATCTGCTTGTCCTGCAGATGCTCGTGGTCGGGCTGGCGACGCCCGCTTTCGCGCTCGAATCGGCCGGCATCCTCTGCCAGAGCGCCGCGACCGCCGATTCGGACGGGTCCCAATCCCCCTCGGGCACCGCCTCGGCCGATTGCTGCGTCCTCGGCTGTCCCATGTTCGGTCCGTCGGTGGCGCCGCCACCGCATCTGGCCGTCGTGCTGCCCGGCCGGGTCTGGGGCGTCGCCCCGCTCCGGGGCACCGCCCTGATCCTGGGCGAGGGCCTTGGCTCCTCCGCCTCCCGCGCCCGGGCCCCTCCGTCCCTGGTCTGACCGCTTTCGCCATTCCAGACCTTAAGGACGTGCCGCCCGCCCTCTGCCCGGCGGCCAAGGAGATGTCCCATGAGCCTTGTTGCTCGCGCGCGCCGCGCCGCGCCTTTGTCCCACCTGCCCGCCCCGCTCGCGCGCCTTCTGAAGCGCCTTTATGTGGAAGAGGTGGTGGCCGCCCTCGCTTTCGCCGCCTTCCTGGTGACCTTCTCGGCCCAGGCTTTGCTGGCGCACGAGTTCAAGATCGGCGCCATCGAGATCGACCATCCCTGGACCCGCGCCACGCCCGACGGCGCCAATGTGGCCGCCGGCTACATGGTGCTGAAGAATTCGGGCACGACGCCCGATCGCCTGGTGTCGGGCACGCTCGACGGGGTGCAGAAGGTGGAAATCCACGAAATGGCCATGACCGACGGCGTCATGACCATGCGCCCCGTGCCCGGCGGGCTGGAGATTCCCGCCGCCGGCACCGCCGCTTTGAAGCCCGGCTCCTACCATGTGATGTTCATCGGCCTGGCCCAGCCCCTGAAGCAGGGGACCAAGGTCAACGGCACCCTCACCTTCGAGAAGGCGGGCACCGTCCAGGTGCAATATGTGGTGGAGGCCGTCGCCACCCAGAACAGCGGGCACGATCACGGCAGCATGCCGGCCACGGGCAAGTAGCACCATGGCCAAGCTCAAAGCCCCGGGGCTGGCTCTCGCCGCCTCGGTGGGTGCCCTCCTCATGCTGGGCGCCGGCTTTGCCGTGCCGCGCCTCGCCTCCGGCTTCGGACCCCTGTCCCCCTCGGGGACGGCGGTCGCGGCCCCGGCCGCCATTGGCGGTCCCTTCAAGCTCGCCTCCTCCAAGGGGGGCGTGCTGACGGACCAGGACATGAAGGGCGCGCCCTTCGCCATCTTCTTCGGCTTCACCCACTGCCCGGAAATCTGTCCCACCAGCCTGTGGGAAATGTCCGAATCGCTCAAGCGACTGGGACCGGAGGCGGACAAGCTGAAGGTCCTGTTCGTGACCGTGGACCCCGAGCGCGACACGCCGGAAATGCTGGCGCGCTATCTGCAGTCCTTCGATCCGCGCATCATCGGCCTGTCCGGCTCCCAGAAGGAGATGGAGGCGGTGGCGAAAGCCTATCGCGTCTATTGGCGCAAGGTGCCCACGTCCGATGGCGACTACACCATGGACCATACGGCGCTTATCTATCTGATGGACGCCAACGGGGCCTATTCCGGCTTCATCGCCTACAAGGACGACGAGGCCACCCGCGATCGCAAGCTGCGGGACCTTTTGGCCAAGCCCGGAGGCCCCTCATGAAGGCTGCCGCGCGCGCCGCCTTGACAGACCTCGCCTTCACCTTCGTGTCGGGAGCGGCCGCGGGACTGCTGTTTGCAGCCGGCGCGCAGGGCCTGGGGCTGGCGCCAGCCCTGTCTGTCCTGGACCTGAAGGGCGATGGGCTGGACCTGCGCGACCTTGCCGCCACGGCCTTCATTTTCGGGCAGCTGGCGGTGCTCGGGCGGTTCATCCTGCCCGCCATGATCCGCGCATAACGGCGCGCGCCGGGGGCACGGAACTGCCGTGCCCCGCGACACCGGCCCTGCCCTGGGCCGAACCCTTTCACCACGTGGGGGAGACTGCATGCGTGTCATTCGCCTGGACCCCATCCCAGCGCAGCCGCGCCCCATCCGGGCTGTCCCGGTGGTGAGTGGCTGCATCGAGAGCACGGATCTTTTTCAAGGCGATCGGCGCGTCCGCATCGCCCATGGAGATCAGATTTATACGCTGACGCTGACGAGCAAGAATACACTCATCCTCACCAAGTAACGGCTTCGACGCCTTTGCAACACACTCTGAATCAGTCGATTCAGAGAACGCCCGATCGTGCCCGATATATTTTATGAAATCATATTTTTGTTGAGATTTGAAAATAGAATCGATGCCCTTTAGTCAATCTTCTGCCATTATATCTGCGGGATGACGCTTCCTTTTTGTTCGCTCCGTCGAAGGAGAGGATGGCGTCCGGGGGCGGATGATGGCTGACAGCGGCACGAGGACGGCAAGGACGGCGGGCGGGTGCGCCCGCGCCGTCGCGCGCGCCGTCACCGTTTTTCTGCCACTGCTCCTGGCCTATGCGCTGGTGTTCCAGGTGGTCCTGGCCAGCGGCCTGATGGCCGCGCGGGCGGCTGGCACCTTCGATCCGTCGAGCCTCTGCCTCAACGCTCCAGGTGACACCGATGGTGGCGCCGACCGGCACGGACCGGACGCCAGCATCGTCCATTGCCCCCTCTGCCTCTCCCGTACGGACGCGGTCATTTTGCCTCCGCCCCCGCCCTCGCCCGTGGTCGAACGGCTGGCGGTCATACTTTTCTTCGAGGTCGGCGCGCCCCGTCCCATCCAACGCCCGGCGGATCGCCCACCCTATCGGCCCCGCGATCCCCCCGCGCACGCGGCCTGACATTGCCCATCTGAAGGCTGGCCGGATTGAGGCCGCGCCTGGCATGGGCGGCCGAGCGGACCGCCAGACCCTTCCCCATCGCACCCTCCCGCGCGCGGACCGGATCTGCGCGCCCTCCCTTCCCTTCGCGCCGGTGCGCGGACGCGGCGGCCCCGAGCCGTCCGGCCCGCCGACGCCGCGCCTAGACTTTGTGGTTTGCCATGACTGCTTTCTCCCTCCCCGCCCTGCGGCGCGGCTTGTGCCGAAGCACGGCCCTCGTCTCGCCCGCGCTCGTGGCCTCCGTCGCGGCGCTGGCGCTGCTGCACCTGGCCTCCGGCGCCGCCCATGCCCAGACGGCGGGCGGAACCGCGGCGCAGCCCGAGCTGCCGACGGTCACCGTTACCGCCGTCAGCACGGGCGGTAGCGGCGCGCGCGGCGCCGGCCTTCCGGCCTTCACACCGGCGGATACGGCAACCATCACCGCCGACGAGGCGGCCCGCGCCACCCTGTTCACCAGCGATTCCGGTTCTCTCATCACTATGATCCCGGGCGGGGCGGCCTGGGGCGCGGGCGGGGTTTCCAGCCTGCCCATGGTCAATGGCATGGGCGCGGACCGGGTCCAGATCGCCATCAACAGCATGATCTTTTCGCCGGCCTGCCCGAACGAGATGAACCCGCCGCTGTCCTTTGTGAACCCGGCCATGATCTCGAAGGTGAAGGTCTATACCGCCACGGCGCCGGTGAGCGCGGGCGGCGACTATACGGGCGCGCGGGTGGACGTCTCGCTCGCCCCGCCCACCTTCACACCCGGACAAGCGGTGAAGGTGTCCGGCAGCGTCTCCGGCTTCTATCGGGGGAATGGCAATTCCTACGGCGTCGACGTGACCGCCACAGCCTCCAACGAAGACACCAGCGTCACCTATACGGGCGGCTGGGTGCGGGCCAGCGACTATACGTCGGGCAACGGCACCGTCATCAAGTCCACCATGTATGAGACGCAGAACCATGCGCTCAGCATCTCCAAGAAGCTGGCGGACAACGGCATCCTGACCGTCCAGGTGGGCGGACAGTTCATCCCCTACCAGGGCTATGTGAACCAATACATGGACATGGTGGACAACAAGTCCATGTTCGTGAATGGCGCCTATGAGGGCTATTTCGACTGGGGCCGGCTGGATGTCACCGCCTTCGCCAACAATGTCCGCCACACCATGGGCTTCATCCAGCCGGACAAGACCGGCGACATGCCCATGGACACCCGCAGCACCGACATGGGCTATACGGTGAAGGGCACCATCGCGGCCAGCGCCATCGACGTGGTGCGTGTGGGCAACGACCTCTTCTACAACACGCTCGACGACTGGTGGCCGCCGGTCGACGGCTCCATGATGATGGGGCCCAACACCTTCATGAACATCAATAATGGCCAGCGGCTGCGGTTCGGCTATTATGCCGAATGGCAGCGGCAGGTGAACGCGCAATGGTCCACCATCATCGGTGTGCGCAACGACATCGTCTGGATGAATACGGGCGATGTCCAGGGCTACAATGAGATGATGTACGGCGCCAATGCCGCCGCCTTCAATGCCCAGAACCACCAGCGCACCGACTTCAACATCGATGGCTCCGCCATCGTCCGCTACGAGGCCAATGCCTTCTCGCTCTACGAGTTCGGCCTTGCCCGCAAGACGCGCTCGCCCAATCTGTACGAACGCTATGCCTGGTCCACCAATGCCATGGCCATGGACATGATCGGCTGGTTCGGCGACGGCAACGGCTATGTGGGCAATATCGACCTCGTGCCGGAAAAGGCCCACACGGTGAGCTTCACCGCCGACTGGCACGACCCCGCCAACAAGGTGTGGCAGTTGCGCGTCTCGCCCTATTACAGCTATGTGCAGGACTATATCGACGTGCAGCGCTGCGCCCTGCCCGGCTGCCTCTCCAGCCTGCCGAACAATCTGACGGCGCAGAACACCTTCGTGTTCCTGCAATTCGCCAATTTCGACGCCTGGCTTTATGGCGTGAACATCGATGGAAAGCTCGCCCTGTGGGACGACCGCACCTATGGCCAGGGCACCTTCCGGGGCGCCTTGAACTTCGTGCGCGGGCAGCGCACCGACGGGGTGAACCTCTATCACATGATGCCGGTCAACGCGACGCTGGCGCTCGATCATACCCTCGGCAACTGGAGCTCGAGCTTCGAGGTGCAATTGGTGGCGTCTAAGACCCAAGTCAGCCAAGTGCGCAACGAGGTGGAAACCTCGTCCTATGCCCTGCTCAACTTCCGCACCAGCTATCAGTGGAACCAGGTGAACATCGCCTTTGGCATCGATAACATCCTCGATACCCAATACGATCTACCGCTCGGCGGCGCCAACCTGGTGAACTACCAGGTCACGTCCATGATGGGCGCCTCGGCCGCCTGGGGCTATCCCGTGGCCGGTCCCGGCCGGTCCATCAACACGCGGGTCACCGTCAACTTCTGAGCGACGCGCCGGCCGGGTCACGCCCGGCCGGCGCCCTCACGGCACGCGCTTCTTTTCCAGTTTTCGCGCCAGGGTGCGCCGGTGCATGCCGAGGCGCCGTGCGGTCTCGGAAATGTTGAAGTCGGTCTCCGCCAGCGTCTGGTGGATGCGCTCCCATTCCAGATTCTTCAGCGACGTGGGCCGGGCCGTCACCGCAATGGTCTCGTCGCCGTCTCCCCGCCCGAAGGCGGCTTCGATGTCGTCCGTGTTGGCGGGCTTGGCGAGGTAATGGCAGGCGCCGAGCTTGATCGCCTCCACCGCCGTTGCGATGCTGGCAAAGCCAGTGAGCACCACGATGCGGCAGGCGGGATTGCGCCCGTGCAGCAATTTAACGCATTCCAGGCCCGAGCCGTTGGCCAACTTCAGGTCCACCACGGCAAAGTCGGGGCTGACGGTCTCCACGAGATCGCGCACCCCTTCAAGGGTATCGCAAGCCCTCACCTCATAGTCCCGCCGCTCGAACGAGCGCCGCAGGGCCTTGGCGAGGGTTTCGTCGTCCTCCACGATCAGGAGCAGGCCGTTAGTGTCCATGGGCACCTCGGGGCGACAAGGCGGAGAGGGGGAAGGCGAGCGAGACGCAGGCCCCGTTTAGCTCATTCCGTACGGTAACGCGCCCCCCGAGCTTGCGGATCACATTCACCACCAGGAACAGTCCCAGACCACCTCCGGTTCGATTCTTGGTGGACCGATAGGGCTTGCCGATCTCTTCCAGCATGTCCGGCGCAAAGCCGGGGCCGGCATCGCGCACCGTCACCACCAGATTGCCGCCATCCTCCTCCGCCGTCACGCTCACCCAATCGGGAGAGGCCTCCAGGGCATTGTCGAACACGTTGAAGATGACCTGCTTCAACGCGGTGTCGGAGATGATGGGCTCGGCGTTGCGCACCCGGTTCTGGAAATCCAGCAGCGGGGGAGAGCGGCTGTCGCGCCATTCCGCCACCACCTCGTCGATGAAGCCGGATGCGGTGGTGCGCTGGGTGCCCTCCCCGCGCGCCTCGCCGGAGGACAGGAGGATGCCGGAGACGATGGCCTTGCAGCGGCCGATCTGGCTCTGCATCTCGGCAATTTCCTCGGCAAGGTCCGGGTTCCTGGCAATCACCGGCATCCGCCGCCAATCATTGAGAATGACGGAGATGGTGGAGAGCGGCGTGCCCAGCTCGTGGGCGGCCCCGGAGGCCAGAAGGCCGAGCCGGACGATATGGTCCTCCTCGGAGGAGCGCTGCCGCAGGTCCGCCAGATGCGCGTCGCGGTCGCGCAGGTTGCGGCTGATCTGGTTCAGAAACAGCACCAGCAAGGCCGCCGTGAGCACGAAGCACACGAACATGCCCTGCACCTGGAGCTGCAGAAGGCTCTCCCCGAGCCCCTCCGGTATCACCAGCGGCATGAAGGCCCGCGTGAGCCACACGAAGCAGCCCGCCGCAACCGTCGCCAGCAGCCAGGCCGACCAGGCCTCCAGCAGAACCGCGCCGAGCCCCACCTGGAGCAGGAAAAGGGAAATGAACGGGTTGGTGATCCCGCCGCTGAGATAAAGCTGGATGGTCAGCGCGGTCACATCCAGGAGCAGCTCCACCAGAAGCTCCATGTTCGTCACCACGCCCTGGCGCTGGTGGCGCCACACGCTCACCAGGTTGAGCGCCGCCAGGAACCCCAGCACGGAGGCCATTTCCAGGAGCGGCAGGTGAATGCGGAACCACAGTTCCGCCACCAGGATGGTCACCACCTGCCCGGCCGCCGCGATCCAGCGCAATTGGATCAGCAGCAGCAGGTTCTTCTTGCCCTCCATGTCGGGATTGGAAAGGGGCATTGGGCGGACACGCGGCGTTGCGGGGAAGGATCAGGCGGGAGGCGTCAGCCCTTATAGACCGGATGCGGCGGTTTGGGGCGCCGCTGGAAGAACGTGTTGGCCGGCTCAGATCCGCCGCCGCCACAAGGCGGCGGCCGCGCCGGCGGACAGGACGGCCATGGCGAACCAGGTCAGGGCATAGACCAGGTGGTTGTCGGGGAAGGACACCACCGTCAACCCGCCCACCGGATAGCGCCCTGCGGGAGCGGAGGCGTCGGCATCAATAAAATAGGGCGCGACCGTGCCAAGGCCGCGCGCGGCGGCGATGGCGGCCACGTCGCGGGAGAACCAGCGGTCGCCGGCCGGATCGTTGGAGCGCAGGAAACCGCCGCCGGGCTCGGTGAGGCGCAACAGGCCGGTTACCGTCCCCGCGCTTGGGGGCGCGGAATCGGTGCGGGCGGCCGGATCCTTCCAATCCCCGGGCACATAGCCGCGATTGACGAGAAGGGTGAAGCCCTGGTCGGTCTCGAACGGCGCCACATACCAGAAGCCTGGGCCGAGCGCCGTCACCGCCTGCACCAGGGCCGCCTTGCCCGGCACGAAGTGGCCAGAGGCGGTCACGCGCAGATATTCGGAGGTGTCGGGCGAAATGTCCGGCCAGGCCTGCGGCCCGGGCGCGGGGATCGCGGGGGCATGGATGCGGGCATCCACCCGGGCGATGAGATCATGCTTCCAGGTCCGCCGCTCCACCTGCCACAGGCCGAGGGCGGTGAAGAGGGCCGCCGCCACCAGCAGGAAGACACAGAATGCGACGGGCCGGCGCTTGGGAGAGAGATGGACGGGGGCAGGCTCGCCCGCCCCCGGTCCTGACGAAGCTGGTCCGCTCAACGCGGCTGGCTCATCTCGTGCGTCGGCATCATGTTCGTGTTGAGGTGATACATGACCCAAAGCGAACCGCTGAGGGCGATCACCACCACGATCACCGTGAAGATCAGGGCCGTGAAGGACCAGCCGCCTTCTGCCTTCGGGGTCATATGGAGGAAGAACACCATATGAACCACGATCTGCACCACGGCGAAGCCCATGATGACGATGGCGGTCAGGGTCTTGTCGGACAGGACCTCGCCCATCACCAGCCAGAACGGAATGGCGGTGAGGATGACCGACAGGACAAAGCCGGTCATGTAGCTGCCGAACGTTCCGTGCGCGTGATCCTCGTGGCCGTGGGCGTCGTGCCCGTGGGCATCGTGGCTGTGCGTGTCGGCGCTCATCTCAGCACCCCCATGAGATAGACAAAGGTGAAGACGCCGATCCAGATCACGTCCAGGAAGTGCCAGAACATGCTGAGGCAGCTCAGGCGGCGCTTGTTGGCCGTAATCAGGCCCTTGCGCGACACCTGCACCATCAGCGTCACCAGCCAGATGATGCCGAAGGTGACGTGAAGGCCGTGGGTGCCCACCAGGGTGAAGAAGGCCGAGAGGAAGGCGCTGCGCTGGGGCGTGGCGCCTTCATGGATCATGTGGTGGAACTCGAACAGCTCGATGCCGAGGAAGGCGAGGCCGAACAGGCCCGTCACCAGCAGCCAGAACTGCACCTCCTTCACCTTGTCTTTGGCCATGGCGAGCATGGCAAAGCCGTAGGTGATGGACGACAGCAGCAGCATTGTGGTGTTCAGCGCCACCAGCTTGAGGTCGAACAGATCCTTCGGGGAGGGCCCGGCGGCATAATTGCCGCCGAGCACCGCGTAGGTGGCAAAGAGCATCGCGAAGATGAGGCAGTCGCTCATCAGATAGATCCAGAAGCCCAGCGCGGTGCTGTGGCCTTCGGGATGGGCGTGCTCGTCGACTTCGTAGAAGACCGGGGCTTCGGCCGTGGTCGCGGTCGAGGTCTGGCTCATGGGGTCACCTGCCCGGCAAGCTCGCGGGTCCGCTGCTCTTCGGTCCGCGTCACCTGTTCCGCCGGAATGTAGAAATCACGGTGGTAGTTGAAGGTATGGCCGATGGCGATGGCCAGCAGAGCAACGAAGCTCAGCGCGGCCAGCCACCACATGTACCAGATGAGGCCGAAGCCGAGGGCCACGCTGCACGCGGCGAGCAGGATGCCGGCGGGCGTGTTGGAGGGCATGTGGATGGGCTTGAAGCCCGTGAGCGGCCGCTTGTACCCCCTCGCCTTCATGTCCCACCAGGCATCGCTGTCATGGATGACCGGGGTGAACGCGAAGTTGTAGTCCGGGGGCGGAGACGAGGTCGCCCATTCCAGGGTGCGCCCGTTCCAGGGATCACCCGTCAGGTCGCGCAGCTGCTCGCGCTTCAGGATCGAGACGCCGATCTGGATCAGGAAGCACAGGATGCCGAGCGCGATCAGGAAGGCGCCGAAGGCGGCGATGATGAACCAGATGTGCAGCGAGGGGTCGTCGAACACCCGCAGGCGGCGCGTCACGCCCATCAGGCCGAGCACGTAGAGCGGCATGAAAGCGAAGTAGAAGCCCACCACCCAGAACCAGAACGACATCTTGCCCCAGAACGGATCGAGCTTGAAGCCGAAGGCCTTGGGGAACCAGAAGTAGATGCCGGCGAACATGCCGAACACCACGCCGCCGATGATGACGTTGTGGAAGTGCGCGATCAGGAACAGGGAGTTGTGCAGCACGAAGTCGGCCGGGGGCACCGCGAGCAGAACGCCCGTCATGCCGCCGATGACGAAGGTGAGCATGAAGGCCACCGTGTACATCATGGGCACCTCGAACCGGATGCGCCCGCGATACATGGTGAACAGCCAGTTGAACATCTTCGCACCCGTCGGGATGGAGATGATCATGGTCGTGATTCCGAAGAAGGAATTCACGCTGGCGCCGGAGCCCATGGTGAAGAAGTGGTGCAGCCACACCAGGTAGGACAGGATGGTGATGACCACCGTGGCGTACACCATCGACGTATAGCCGAACAGGCGCTTGCCGCAGAAGGTGGAGGTGACTTCCGAGAAGATGCCGAAGGCCGGCAGGATCAGGATGTAGACCTCCGGGTGGCCCCAGATCCAGATCAGGTTCACGTACAACATCGGGCTGCCGCCGAAGTCGTTCGTGAAGAAGTTCATGCCGAAATAGCGGTCAAGGGACAGCAGCGCCAGGACGGCGGTCAGGACCGGGAAGGTCGCCACGATGAGCACGTTGGTGCACAGCGAGGTCCAGGTGAAGACCGGCATCTTCATCAGCGTCATGCCGGGGGCGCGCATCTTGATGATGGTACATATGAGATTGATGCCGGACAGGGTGGTTCCCACGCCCGCCACCTGCAGCGCCCAGATGTAATAGTCGACGCCCACATCCGGGCTGTAGGCGATGCCCGACAGCGGCGGATAGGCGAGCCAGCCGGTCTTGGCGAACTCGCCGATGAACAGCGACATCATCACCAGGATCGCGCCACCCGCCGTCATCCAGAAGCTGAAATTGTTCAGGAACGGGAAGGACACGTCGCGGGCGCCGATCTGCAGCGGCACCACATAGTTCATGAAGCCCGTCACCAGAGGCATGGCGACGAAGAAGATCATGATGACGCCGTGGGCGGTGAAGACCTGGTCGTAATGGTGGGCCGGCAGATAGCCGTCATACCCACCAAAGGCCAGAGCCTGCTGGAGGCGCATCATGATTGCGTCGGCGAAGCCGCGCAGCAGCATGATGACGCCGAGCACGATGTACATCACGCCGATCTTCTTATGATCGACGCTGGTGAACCACTCCCGCCACAGGTAGCCCCAGAGGCGGAAATAAGTGAGTGCACCGAGCACGGCGATGCCCCCGAGCGCCACCACGGCGAAGGTGGCGACCAGGATCGGCTCGTGGAACGGCAGGCTCTCCAACGTGAGCCGCCCGAAGATCGGGCTCGTTTCGATGTGGGACACAGACATGGAGGCGCGGTCTCAGGAGTTGGACGGCTTGCGCAGCATCGGAAGGATGTCATCCGACGATGCGTTGAAGGGCGTGAAGCTCTGCTTGGCACCGGCGGCAAGTCCGGCGGCGGTGGACACGGTGGCGGACGGGCCGGTCAGGTCCTCGGGGGCGCAGATGCCCACGACGAAGCTGTTCTTCTCGCCGCCGAGCACGGTGCCGCGGCGGGCATATTTGTCGTAGGTGACCGGCACCACATTGTTGATGCCGGCCATGCCGAGGCCACCCTTGGCGTCGATGGCCATCATGTCGGCCATGCACATCTTGCCCGCTTCGACGCACAGATTGACGATGGCGTTGAAGAGGCCGGGGTCCACCTTGGCGAAGTGCTGGACCGGGACATTCTCGCTCGGCCGCTCCAGCGCCAGATAGGCCTCGCGGGTCAAGTCACCGCCGCCAGCCTTGGCAGCCGCCACCCAGGTATCGAAATCGGCCTGGGGCAGGCCCTTGAAGGCGAAATGCATGCCGGAGAAGCCGGCGCCGGAATAATTGGCCGAGAAGCCGCGATAGGTGCCGGCCTCGTTGATGACCGCGTGCAGCTTCGATTCCATCGCCGGCATGGCGTAGATCTGGCCGGCGAGCGCGGGCACGTAGAAGGAGTTCATCACCGAGGAGGCGCTGATGCGGAAGGTGATGGGCCGGTCCACCGGCGCCACCAGCTCATTGACCGAGGCGACCCCCTGCTCGGGATAGATGAACAGCCACTTCCAATCGAGCGCCACCACCTGCACCTCCAGCGGCTTGGTGCCGGCCGGAATGGGCTTGTCCGGGGCGATGCGCGCCAGCGGGCGATAGGGGTCGAGCAGATGGGTGGCGAGCCAGGTCAGAGAGCCCAGGCAGATGATGATGAGGAGCGGCGCGCCCCAGATCACCAGTTCCAGCTTGGTGGAGTGGTTCCAGTCCGGGTCATAGGGAGCGCTGGTGTTCTGCTGGCGGTAGCGCCAGGCGAACAGCACGGTCAGCACCATCACCGGTATGATGATGAGGAGCATCAGCACCGTCGACACGATGATGAGGTCACGCTGCTGAATGGCGATGTCGCCCGACGGATCGAGCACGACAAAGTTGCACCCGCACAGAAGCGCAACAATCGGGAGCAAAGCGATAAATCGGAAGCGTCTCACCATTTCACCTGTCTTCGGACCATCAGGCAGGAACGTTGCCGTTTCGCAGCACCGCTAGATGCACCGCAACAAACAGGACATTGGACAATTTGTCCAATCCCGTTAAGGGAGCGGGCCTTTCCGCGGCGGTAATATGTTGCAACAATGTTGCATTGCAGTATTGACCAAGATGAAAAAACGTTTCTAAGGCTTTGCCGTAAGGGTCGTTCCTGCCGGCTATGATCTAGATCAAAATTAAACGGGACTATGGAACCGACTCTGATCTAGACTGTTGGCCATCGGCTCTAGACAGCGAGGCGGAAAAAATGGCTCACTCCGCAGGCACCTTGGGAAGAGAAGGCTTTCCCGCTCAGACCAGTGGGCATGGCCGTGTTGATCCCGGCGAGATTGCCATTGGCGTCGTTATCGGACGCACGTCGGAGTTCTTTGACTTCTTCGTGTTCGGCATCGCTTCAGTCATCGTGTTCCCGCGCCTGGTCTTCTCCAATGTGGACCCCCTCACCGGGACACTCTATTCCTTCGCCATATTCGCCCTCGCCTTCATTGCGCGGCCCTTCGGCACCACGTTGTTCATGGCGGTGGACCGCAAATACGGGCGCGGTGCCAAGCTGACATCCGCGATGTTCTTGCTCGGCGTGTCCACGGTGGCCATCGCCTTCCTTCCCAGCCGGGATCAGGTGGGCGCTTTGTCCGTGTGGCTGTTGGCTGCGTTCCGCATCGGCCAGGGCCTCGCCTGGGGCGGCGCTTGGGATGGCCTTGCCTCGCTTCTCGCCGTGAACGCGCCGGAGGATCGCAAGGGCTGGTATGCCATGCTGCCGCAGCTTGGTGCGCCCATCGGCCTTATCGTTGCCGCGGGCCTGTTCGCCTATTTCACCGGCAATCTGCAGGCCGAGGATTTCTACACCTGGGGCTGGCGCTTCCCCTTCTTCGTGGCCTTCGCCATCAATGTGGTGGCGCTGTTCGCCCGCCTGCGCATGGTGGTGACGCCGGAATATCAGGAGCTGTTCGCCCGCGGCGATCTCAGTGCCGCGCCGGTGGCGGAGACCATCAGGTCGGAAGGCCGCAAGATCGCGGTGGGGGCGTTTGCCCCGCTCGCCACCTTCGCCCTGTTCCACATGGTGACGGTGTTCCCGCTCTCCTGGGTCTATCTGTTCGCAGCCGAGCGCCCCACCCGCTTCCTGCTCATCGAATGCGTGGCGGCGGGCTTTGGCCTCCTGGCGGTGATCGCGTCCGGCCGAATCGCCGACCAGGTGGGCCGGCGCACCCTGCTGGGTGGCTCTGCGGTGGCCATCGCAGTGTTCAGCGGGTTCGCGCCCCATCTCCTGGACGCCGGTTTTGCCGGCGAGGCCCTGTTCATGGTGACCGGCTTCATCCTGCTGGGCATTTCGTTCGGCCAGTCGTCTGGCGTGGTGGCGTCCAATTTCACGCGCACCTATCGCTACACGGCCTCGGCCATCACCAATGACCTGGCCTGGCTGTTCGGCGCCGGCTTCGCGCCGCTGGCGGCGCTGCTGCTGTCGTCCAATTTCGGCATCATGGCGTCCGGCGCCTACCTGCTGTCCGGCGCGGTCTGCACCTTGCTGGCGCTGCGCTCCAACAAGCAGTTGCGTCTGGCGGCGGGCGAATAGGCCGCGACGCCTCCCAAAGGAAACGCCCGGGCCGCAAGCCCGGGCGTTTTGATTCGGCTGGGCGTTTCAGCCCACCGGGTCGAGCCCCGGCAGATCCGGGCCCACCGGCACAATGCCGCCGGGGTTGAGCGCCTTGATGGAATAATAGCCGCGCTTGATGTGGTCGATGTTCACCGTCTCGCGCACACCGGGAACGTCCAGGACAGCAAGGAGATAGGCGGAAAGCGCGGGGTAGTCCTTCAGGCGCCGCAGGTTGCACTTGAAGAGACCGTGATAGGCCGCATCGAAGCGCACCAAAGTCACGAACAGGCGAATGTCGGTCTCGGTGAAACGCGTTCCGAAAAGGAAGGGCCCCTGGCCGGTAAGCCGCGCTTCCAGGCGGTCCAGCATGCCGAAGACCTCCCAGAAGGCCTCCGCATAGGCGCCTTGCGTGGTGGCGAAGCCGGCGCGGTAGACGCCATTGTTGAGGGCCGGATAGATGGCCCCGTTGAGGGCGTCGATCTCGCCCTGAAGATCGGCGAGGTAAAGATCGAGATCGGACCGGGCGAGCGCACCGAACCCCGCATTGAGCATGCGGACGATGTCCTCGGATTCGTTGTTGACGATGGTGCCCCGCGCCTTGTCCCAGAGCACGGGAACCGTGGCGCGGCCGGTGTAATGGGGATCGGCCCGGCTATAGAGCTCGTGCATGTAGGTGGCGCCGTTCAGCGTGTCGCGATCGGCGCCGGGATAATCGCCGAAGCGCCAGCCCTGGTCGGTGAGCGCCGGCTCCACCACCGACACCGAGACCACCTCCTCCAGGCCTTTCAGCTTGCGGGCCATGAGCGTGCGGGACGCCCAGGGGCAGATATAGGCCACATAGAGGTGGTAGCGCCCGGCTTCGGCGGCAAAGCCCCCATCCCCGGTTGGCCCCGGAGCGCCATCGGGCGTGACCCAATGGCGGAAGCCGGAGACCTGGCGGACGAAACCGCCTTTCTCGTCGGTGGCCTGAACCGGCTGCCAATCGGTGGTCCATTTGCCATCCACCAACATGCGGGCGCCCTCCTTTTTACGTGCGCGCAGTCGCGCCTTACGCCTGCGCTGCCAACAGCCGCACCGGCGTGCCCCAGGGATCGGTGAGGTCCAGCGTGCCAGACGCCCCCTGCCCCACCCGTTCTGCAATGGCCGCCAGAGGCTGCGGCGCCAGGCGCATCTCGAACCCTGCCAGTCCCGTCACGGGAAAATCGCGCCCCCCCGCCCCCCGGCTGTTCCACACATTGGTGGCCAGGTGGTGGTGATAGCCATCGCGGGCATAGAAGGTTCCGCCGGGATAGTGGCAGGTGACATCAAAGCCCAGGGTGGTGGCGTAGAAATCCTCGGCCGGCGGGAGCGCACCCACCTTCAGATGCACATGGCCGACCTTGGCGCCCTGCGGTGCGCCCCGCCACGCCGCCGTGCCGGCCACGCTGACGAGGTCTTCCAGGTCCAGCGGCTCGGTCGCCATGCGCACTGTGGCGCCGTCCCAGTGCCAGGCGTCGCGCGGACGGTCCGCATAGATTTCGACGCCATTGCCTTCCGGGTCGGAGAGATAGATGGCCTCGCTCACCAGATGGTCGGACGCCCCCACCACCGGGGCGCGGGTGGCGGCCGCATGCTTCACCCAGCGGGCGAGATCGCCCCGTGTGGGCAGGAGGAAGGCGGTGTGAAAAAGCCCCGCCTCCCGCGGCCCGGCCCGTCGGGCAGCGCGGTCCTGACGCAGTTCCAGTAGCACGTCGGAGCCAGCGCCCAGTTCCGCCACCGTGCCGTCGGACCGCAGAAGCTCAAGGCCGAGCACGCTGCGGTAGAAACCGGCCACGGCATCCTGATCATTCACGGTGAGGATGACGCGGCCCATGGACAGGGAGGGCGCCTTGGACAGGGACGGCGCCGTGGACAGGGTGTCAGAGGCGTTGGGCATGGACAGGTCCTCCTGGCCGGCGCCGATCACAGGGATCATCATGGCTGCGGCCTTTCCCGGTCTTCCGGCCGGACCCTAGCATGGTTCGGCCGGAAGGCGCGGGCGGGTGAAAGGGATCAGCGGGCGCGCGATCCGAACGGGGTGGGCTTCAGCGCCAGGGCGCCATCGCCCACCAAGGCCAGGGCGAGGAGGCCGGCGATCCACAGCGCCAGGAATTCCCACCCCCCCTTGGGATTGGTGAAAAAGAAGCCGGCATAAATGTGCACGGTGAAGAGGGCGCCCAGCAGGACCGGGATCACCGCAAGGGCCACAAGGCGCGGCCAGATGCCGAGAATGAGCGCGAGGCCGCCCAGCACTTCCCAGGCGATGGTGACGTAAGCCAGCCAGCCGGGAAGCCCCAGCGAGCCGAAGAAGGCGGCGGTGCCGGCGGGGGTGAAGACGAAGATCTTCAGACCCGCATGGGCCAGAAACAGGAGGCCCAGAATGAGGCGAAGCAGAAGGGCGGCATAGGGAGCGGTGCGGGGATCGGTCATCGGTGCGTCCTGAGGAGAGAAAGCGATGGCCGGAACATGCCCTCCCGCTGGTCCAATGATTATCCGCGCAGCTTGGGTGGGTTTCCTTCCGATCTGGAAGGAATAACGGCATCGGACCTCCAACGGGACCAGAGGCGCCGGCCCTTCATGTTCAATGGAAAACAGCCCTCGGCGGACGTGGGACCCCTCACCAGCCTTGATCCCAAGCCGGCTTTCCCCGGAAGCAATTGGCCAGGAAATCCACCAGGACGCGCACTTTCAGGGCGAGATGGCGGCCGGGCGGATAGAGCGCATAAAGGCCATGGGCGTCCCGCTCGAAGGGCGCGAGGAGGCGCTGCACACGCCCCGCCCGAAGGCTGGGGCCGGCGATGAAGCTTGGCACATTGGCGATGCCGAATCCCCCTTCCGCGGCGGCAAGGCAAGCTTCCCCATTGGAGAACCGCAGCCGCCCGGCGACCCCGATGGTGGTGAGACCGCCGTCCCGCCCCTTGAAGAGCCAGGTGAACGGGTCGGCGAAATTGGTATCGATGAGGCATTCGTGGGCCGCAAGCTGAGACGGCTCCTCCGGCGTGCCATGGGCGGCGAGATAGGCGGGCGCAGCCACCAGCACCACGCGGGCATCGCACAGCTTGCGGGCGATGAGGCTGCTGTCGCCGGGCGAGCCGATGCGGATGGCGGCATCGAACCCCTCGTCCACCAGGTTCACCACCCGGTCGGAGAAGGACACGTCCAGCTGGATGGCGGGAAAGGCGCGGGCGAAATCCAGCAGCACGGGGGCAAGCTGGATGGTGCCGAACGACATGGGCGCGGTGATCCGCAAGCGGCCCGAGGGCGTGCCCGAGGCCTGCCGCACCGAGGCATCGAGCGCGTCGAACTCCTCCAGCAGGGCCTTGACGCGCTCATAATAGGCCTGCCCCACCTCCGTGGGCGACAAGGCGCGTGTGGTGCGCTTGATGAGCTGCACGTTGAGGTCGGCTTCCAGCTTCGACACCAGCTTCGAGGCCTGCCCGCTGCTGGTGCCCAGGCGCCGCGCGCCGCCGGCAAAGCTGCCGGCGTCCAGCACCGCCACGAACATGCGGTCACACTCCAGACGCTCCATACCTTTAGTTCCAATTCGCTACGAAACGGGGCGAATAGGAACGCATTGCATCCGCAATGGAAGTGACATTCCCGTCATTCCCCCCTCAGCCTTCAGGGGGATGGGCCGCCATATCGCTCCAGAATTCCTGGCAGGTCCGCGCCATCCGCAGGCCCAGGTCCAGGGGCGCCATGCGCCGGGTGCCCTGGCGTTCCACATTCTGGGCGGCGATCGCCTCCAACACCGCGAGCCGCTCGCCATATAAGCGCATCTGATCGGTGGCGAGGCGCACCAGTTGCTCGCGGCTCATGAATTCGGAGAAGAAGAGTTGCAGGACGGCCATGTCCCGCATCTCGAAGACTTCGCCAGGGGGCGACAGGAACCAGTCGTCCAGCGCTTTCCGACCGGTCTCGGTGAGGGAATACATCTTGCGATGCCGCCCCCCCTCCTCCTGTTCCTGCGCCAGCAAGCCGAATGCCGCGAGGCGCTCCGGCTCGCCATAGAGCTGGGAATGGGGGAAGGGCCAGAAATAGTTTACGGACCGGCCCGCCGCCCGCTTCAGCTCATAGGGGGTGGAGGGACCGCGCAGGCCGATCAGGCCCATCACCAGATAGGAAACGGGGCTCAGGCGGATGGCGGCGGCATCGCCGGGGGCAGCATGCTTTGACATAGTCCGATTCATACCATACTATTTGGACCATAGAAACGAGACCATCCAGAGAGGATGGCACGGGGGAGGGTATGGCATGAGCGGCGAAAATCGCACGCCCGAAACGGCGCTGTCCTACCGGCCGGCGGATTGCGGCGTCCCGGTGCTTGAGCGCAGCATCGGCGATGCGCTACGGGCGGCGGCGGCCAGCCACGGCGCCCGCGCGGCCTTGATCGAAGGCGTGGAGGGCCCCCGCCGGCGCTGGACCTACGCCCAGCTCCTGGCCGATGCCGAACAGGTGGCGCGCGCGCTCCTGCGACGCTTTCGGCCGGGCGAGCATGTGGCGGTCTTTGCCGCCAACAGCCCGGAATGGGTGCTGCTGGAAATGGGCGCCGCCCTGGCAGGCCTGACCCTCGTGACCGTCAACCCCGCCTTCCTGGCGCAGGAAGTGGCCTATGTGCTCGGCCAATCCCGGGCCAGCGGCGTGGTGGTCCAGCCCGAATATCGCGGCCGCGACCTCCTGGCTGTCGTGGCCGAGGCGAGGTCCGGCCTGCCGCACCTGCGGGAGGTGATTTCCCTCGACGGCTGGTCCGCTTTCCTCGCCTCCGGCGCACCGGACACGGTGCTGCCAGATGTGGCGCCGCTGGATATTGCGCAGATCCAATACACGTCGGGCACCACGGGGTTTCCCAAGGGGGCGTGCCTCACCCATCGCGGGCTCGCCAATAATGGCGCCCTGTTCGCCCGGGCCATCGGGGCGGGGCCAGAGGACGTGTGGGTCAATCCCATGCCCATGTTCCACACCGCCGGGTGCGGGCTCGTGACCCTCGGCGCGCTCCAAACCGGCGGTGTGCACGTCCTCCCTCCGGCTTTCGACCCCGCCCTTCTGCTCGCCCTCTTCGAGGCCGAGCGGGGCACGGTGATGCTGTCCGTGCCCACCATGCTCATCCGCCTGCTGGACCATCCCGATGCCCGCACCCGCGACCTGACCTCCTGGCGTCTCTCCGCGCTGGGCGGGGCACCCGTGCCGCCGGAACTGGCCCGCCGCGCGGCCGACGAGGTGGGCCTCAAGGTCACCATCGGCTTCGGCCAGACCGAGGCGTCCCCCTACATCACCCACACCGTGCCGGACGACCCCAATCCCGACTGGATCGAAACGGTCGGGCGCCCCCTGCCCCAGACCGAGGTGAAGGTGATCGACCCGGCGTCCGGCGAGACCGTGCCGCTCGGCGTGGTCGGGGAAATCTGCGCCCGGGGCTGCGGGGTGATGGCGGGCTATTTCGACAACCCCGGCGCCACCGCTCAGGCGCTGGATGCCGAGGGCTGGCTGCACACGGGCGATCTCGGCAGCCTGGATGCGCAGGGCTACTGCCGCATCCAGGGGCGCCTGAAGGACATGATCATTCGCGGCGGCGAGAACATCTATCCGCGCGAGATCGAGGACGTCCTCTTTACCCATCCCGGCATCGCCAATGTGAGCGTGGTGGGGGTGCCGGATGCCGAATGGGGCGAGCAGGTGGCCGCCTTCATCCAGCCCCGCGCGGGGGTGCCGATCGCCACGGACGAACTGGCCGCCTTCTGCCGCGCGCACCTCGCCCCCTTCAAGGTGCCCCGCATCTGGCGGGTGGTGGCGGCCTTTCCCCAGACCGCTTCGGGGAAGATCCAGAAATTCGCGCTGCGCGAGCAAGTGCTGAAGGAAAAGGAAACGGTTCAGTGACCAGATCGCTCAAGGGACAGACGCTGTTCATCACCGGGGCGAGCCGCGGCATCGGCCGGGCCATCGCCCTGCGGGCCGCCCGCGACGGCGCCAACGTCGCCATCGCCTCCAAGACCGCTGATCCCCATCCCCGCCTTCCCGGCACCATCTTCTCCGTGGCCGAGGAGATCGAGGCGGCTGGCGGCCGGGCCTTGCCGCTGGAAATGGATGTGCGCAACGAGGAGGAGATCGCCAGCGCCGTGAAGCGCGCGGCGGACCATTTCGGCGGCATCGACATTCTCGTCAACAATGCCAGCGCCCTTTATCTGGCCCGCACGCCGGACACGCCCATGAAGCGCTTCGACCTGATGCATCAGGTCAATGTGCGCGGCACCTTCGCCACCACCCAGGCGTGCCACCCCTATCTCAGCCAAGCGCGCAACCCGCACGTCCTGGTGCTCTCCCCGCCGCTCAATCTCATCCCCGCCTGGTTCGCGGACCATTGCGCCTACACCATGTCCAAGTATGGCATGAGCATGTGCGTGCTGGGCATGGCGGAGGAGTTCCGGGCGGCGGGCATCGCCGTCAACGCCTTGTGGCCGGCCACCATGATCGATACCGCCGCCACCAAGATGATCGGCGTCTCCGGCGGCGGATGTCGGACGCCGGACATCATGGCGGACGCCGCCCACGCCATCCTGACCCGCGACGCCCGCATCGCGACCGGACGTTTCTTCCTGGATGAGGAAGCGTTGGCGGATGACGGGATTACGGACTTCACCCCCTATGCGGTGGTGCCCGGCGAGGCGCTGACCAAGGACCTGTTCGTCGCCTGACGGCAAAGCGCGCCGCGCCTGCCAGCGCGCCCCGGAACTTCAGTTTCGACGCCAAGATCCAAACACGAAGAACCAAACACCAAGAACCAAACACCAAGAACCAGAAGCCCACCGGGAGGAAAACATGGACGTCACAGGGAGGCGCGGCCTGGCCGCCGCGCTGAAAGGTCTCTTCATGGCCGGCGCGCTGACCGGCCTCACGGTCGCGCCCGCCGGGGCGCAAATGTCGGACAATGTGGTCCGCATCGGCGTCCTGAACGACCAGTCCGGCCCCCTGTCGGGCTATTCAGGGCCGGGATCGGTCATCGCCGCGCGCATGGCGGTGGAGGATTTCGGCGGCACCGTGAACGGCGTTCCCATTGAGGTGGTGGTGGCGGACCACCGCAATTCCCCCGACATCGCGGTGACCACGGCGCGGGAATGGTTCGACGCCAAGGGGGTCGACGTCATCACCGACCTGACCTCCTCCACCATCGCGCTTGCCGTGCAGGGGCTCGGCCGGGAGCGGGGCAAGGTGATCCTGCATGTGGGCGGGGGCACTGACCGCCTCTATGGCGCGGACTGCTCGCCCACCGGTTTTTTATGGGTCTATGACACCTATTCCTTCGCCCGCGGCATGGGCCTCGCGCTGTCGGGGGGACCCGCGGGAACCTGGTTCTTCATCGCCTCGGACACAGCCTTCGCCAAGGCCATGGAGGCGCAGCTGGGGCCGGTCATCCAGGCCAGCGGCGGACGCATTCTCGGCGCGGTGAAGCATCCGGTCGGCGCCCCCGACTTCTCCTCCTATTTGCTCCAGGCCCAGGCCTCAGGCGCGCGGAACATCGCCCTCCTCAATACCGGCGACGACACCGCCAATGCCATCAAGCAAGCCCGGGAGTTCGGGCTCGACAAAAGCGGCCAGTCGCTGGTGGGCACGGTGATCTATCTTCAAACCATCCAGGCCCTGGGCCTGGAGGCCGCGCAGGGCCTGAAGTTCGTCACCACCTTCTATTGGGACCGCACCGACGCCTCCCGCGCCTTCGCCAAGCGCTTTGGCGAACGCAGCGGCGGGCGCATGCCCTCCCAGGTCCAGGCCGGCATGTATTCGGCGACGCTGGCCTATCTCAAGGCTGTGGCGGCGGCAGGCACCGACGAGGGCAAGGCAGTGGCCGATAAGATCCGCGCCTTGCCGGTGGACGATTTCTTCGCCGAGGGCGCGCGGGTGCGGGCCGATGGGCGGCTGATGAACGATCTGTTCCTGGCGGAGGTGAAGACGCCGGCCCAGTCCAAGGGCCCCTGGGACTTCTACAAGATCAGCACACGCCTGAAGGCGGATGACGTCATTCGTCCGCTCAATGCCGGCGGCTGTCCCTTCGTGGCGAAATGACCGGGAGGGGGGCGAGCCAAGCGGCCCGCCCCCACCCACTTCTAGTCATCACGGCATCAGGGCGATCTGTTCCAGGCCCAGCGTCTCGGGATAGCCGAGCACCAGGTTCATATTCTGGATTGCCTGGCCCGAGGCGCCCTTCACCAGATTGTCGGTGGTGGAGAGCACCACGGCCCGGCCATTGGCCCGATCCGCCACCACGCCGATAAAGGCCATGTTGGAGCCGCGCACGTGGCGCGACTGCGGCACCTGGCCGAAGGGGAGCACATGGACGAAGGGCTCGCCCTTGTAATAGTCCGCCAGCAGAGCATGCAGGTCGGCGGGCTTGGCGCCGGTGGTGCGCACATAGAGCGTGGCATAGATGCCCCGGTTCATGGGCACCAGATGCGGCACGAACATGGGCGCCACCGGGCGGCCGGCGGCCTTGGAATATTCCTGGTCCAGCTCGCCCATATGCCGGTGCGCGCCCACCGAATAGGCATGGATGCCCTCGGAGACTTCAGAGAACAGCATGTTCTCCTTGGCGGCGCGGCCGGCGCCGGACATGCCGGTCTTGCTGTCGATCACGATGGTGTCGGGATCGATGGCGGAGGCCTCCAGCAGCGGCACCGCCGGCAGGATGGCCGTGGTGGTGTGGCAGCCGGGATTGGCCACCAGCCGCGCCTTGCGGATGTCGTCGCGATAGATCTCCACGAGGCCGAACACCGCCTCCTTCTGGAGGTCGAGGGCGGAATGGGGGTGGCCATACCACTTCTCGTACATGCCCGGGTCCTGGAGCCGGAAGTCGGCGGACAGGTCCACCACCTTCACGCCCGGCGCCTGGTCGAACACCTTCTTGATGACTTCTTGCGTGGTGGCGTGCGGCAGCGCGCAGAAGACCAGGTCGACGGAGGAGAAATCCACCTCGTCAATGGTCACGAGCTTGGGCAGGGCGAAGGGCGCGAATTGCGGGAAGACATCGGCCATGGACTGGCCGGCTTTGCGGTCCGCCGTTAGGGCAACGATCTCGACGCGGGGATGGCGCAGCAGCAGTCGGACCAGCTCGGAGCCCGTATAGCCCGAGGCGCCCAGTACTGCGATCCTTGCCTTGCCAGCGTCCGACATGATCTTCTCCCGTCGAGAAAAGGTGTGCTGCGGGAAGGGCTTCCCCTCCCGGCACCGCATCCCCGGCCGGCGCGGCTTCGATAGTGCGCCGGCACGAATGCGGGGAAGGTCTGTACACCGAAGCCGTTACAGGCGAAAGACAGGAGACGACAGCCGGCCCGTTTCCGGTCTGTTCCCCCTTGCCCGCGTATCGTTCATGATGGACGGGGCGATTCGCCTGTAATCAAAGAGTGCCATGTCCGACAGCGACGATCTCTTCGCCTCCCGTCCCGCCGGCGCCGCCAAGGCGCCCGCCTCCGGCCGCGCCAAGACCACCGTGGTCCCGGCCATGGCGAGCGATTATACCGCCGCCCATATCGAGGTGCTGGAAGGCCTGGAGCCGGTCCGGCGCCGGCCCGGCATGTATATCGGCGGCACCGATGCCAAGGCGCTGCACCACCTGTTCGCCGAGGTGATCGACAATTCCATGGATGAGGCGGTGGCCGGGCATGCCACCTTCATCGAGGTGCAGCTGTCCGCCGACGGCACGCTGACCGTCTCCGACAATGGCCGCGGCATTCCCGTGGAGCCGCACCCGAAATTCCCCAAGAAGTCCACCGTCGAGGTCATCATGACCACGCTCCATGCGGGCGGAAAGTTCGACAGCAAGGTCTATGAGACCTCCGGCGGCCTCCATGGCGTCGGCGTTTCCGTGGTCAACGCCCTGTCCGACCTCCTGGAAGTGGAGGTGGCGCGCAACCAGGTGCTCTATCGCCAGACATTTTCGCGCGGCCTGCCGCAGGGCCCGCTGAAGGAAGTGGGCCGCGCGCCCAACCGGCGCGGCACGCGGGTGAAATTCCACCCGGACCCGGAGATTTTCGGCGCCGGCGCCACCTTCGAGCCCGCCCGCGTGTTCCGCATGGCCCGGTCCAAGGCCTATCTCTTCGGCGGCGTGGAAATCCGCTGGTCGTGCGATGCCGCACTTCTCGTGGGCGTCACCGGCGTGCCGGAGAAGACCAGCTTCCGCTTCCCGGGCGGCCTTCGGGACTATCTGGCGGCCGACCTTGAAGGCCAGACGCTGGTCCATTCCGACATCTTCTCGGGCCGCACCCAGAAGACCGGCGGCCATGGGGCCGTGGAATGGGCGGTGGCCTGGGTAGCCGATGCCGACGGCGGCTTCTCCTCTTATTGCAACACCATCCCGACGCCTGATGGCGGCACCCATGAGAATGGTCTCAAGGTCACGCTCCTAAAGGGCCTGAAGGACCATGCGGAGCGCACCGGCCAGGGCAAGCGCGCCGCCATCCTGATCGCGGACGACGTCACCTCCGGCTGCGCCGCCATGCTCTCGGTCTTCGTGCGCGAGCCCGAATTCCAGGGCCAGACCAAGGACCGCCTCGCCACAGCCGAGGCCGCCCGCATCGTCGAGCAGGCGATCCGCGACCCCTTCGACCATTGGCTGGCCGCCAATCCGGTGCAGGCCACCCGCCTCCTCGACCATGTGATCGAGCGGGGCGAGGAGCGGCTGCGGCGCAAGCAGGAGAAGGAAATCTCCCGCAAGACCGCCGTGCGCAAGCTGCGCCTGCCGGGCAAGCTGGCGGATTGCTCCAATACCGAGGCGGCGGGCTCGGAACTCTTCATCGTGGAGGGCGACTCGGCCGGCGGCTCCGCCAAGCAGGCCCGCGACCGCCGCACCCAGGCGGTGCTGCCCTTGCGCGGCAAGATCCTGAACGTGGCGAGCGCGGGCCGCGACAAGCTGGCCCAGAACCAGCAATTGGCCGACCTGCTCCAGGCGCTCGGCTGCGGCACGCTCTCCCATTATCGCGAGGCGGACCTGCGCTACGAGAAGGTCATCATCATGACCGACGCGGACGTGGACGGCGCCCATATCGCCTCGCTCCTGGTCACCTTCTTCTTCCGCCAGATCCCCAAGCTCGTCGAGCAGGGCCATCTCTTCCTGGCAGTGCCGCCGCTCTATCGCATCACGCAGGGCGCCAAGACGCTCTATGCGCGGGATGACGGCCACAAGGACCAGTTGCTCAAGAAGGAATTCTCAAGCCGCGGCAAGGTGGAGATCGGCCGCTTCAAGGGCCTCGGCGAGATGATGCCGGCGCAGTTGAAGGAAACCACCATGGACCCGCGCACCCGCACGCTGCTGCAGGTGAATATCGAGGAAGCCGCCGCCGCCGCCACCGCCGACTTGGTGGAGCGCCTCATGGGCAACAAGCCCGAGGCGCGCTTCGCCTTCATTTCCGAGCATGCCGCCTTCGCCGGCGAGGAATTGCTGGACATCTGAGCCCGCGCGCCGCGCGCCCTCACGGCGCGGGGCGCACCCGCAAGGGCAGCCGGGAGGCGGGCCAGGCCAGCAGGATCAGGCCGATGCCCGATCCCACAAACAGGCCCACCGATCCCACGATGCCGATCACCTGCGCGGCGATGAAAGCACCCGTGGCCTGCCCGGCGAAAAAGCAGGTGGCGTAAAGCGCCACCCCCGCCCCGCGCGCGGTGGGCACCAGCTCGGTCGCCATGATCTGGATGGTGTTGTGCAGCATGTAGAAGCCGAAGCCCAGCAGCAGGAACACCGCGATCACCAAGGGCAGGTTCGGCACCAGCACCGCGGCCATGAGGCACAACCCGGCCACAACCGCCCCGGTGCCCGCCATGCCCGACAGGCCGAGCCGGTTCACCAGCACCCGCACCACCAGCGTGTAGAGCACGCCGCCGAGCCCGAAGGCGCCGATGGCAAAGCCCGCCTCCACCGCATGGCCGAGATCATAGGCGATGAGGTGCGCGGCCACGAAGGGGAAGCAGCCGAAGATGAACCCGCCCTCGATGGCCGCCACGGCAAACAGGCGGATGGACAGGGGATTGGAGAACACCACCAGATAGCCCTTGAGGGCGCCCATGAAGGACAAGGGCTCGCGCGCCTTGGCCTCGGCCAGGAACAAGGTGGCGCCCAGCGCGGCCGTGCCGGTGACCGCGGCGCACGACCAGAACACCGCCCGCCAGCCCAAGGCGCTGGCAATCATGCCGGAGACCACGGCGCCGGCCAATTGGCCGAGCACGATGGCGGACAGGAGACGGCCGAGCGCGATGGGGCGCTCCGCATAGCTCACCCGGTCCCCCACCGTGGCGAGCGCCACCGGGATCACGCCACCGGCCCAGCCGCCCGCCACGATGCGCCCCACCAGAAGCACCTCATGGCTAGGGGCGAGGGCGCACAGCATCAGCGACAGCGTCAGCATGGCCAAGGTGATGCGGATGAGGCGCACCCGCCCGAAGGCGTCGCCGGCCGGACCGAACACCAGTTGCGTCGCCGCATAGGGCAAGGTGAAGGCCGTGGCGAGCAGGGCGGCGCGCTGCAACGTCACCTGCAGATCGGCGGCCACCAGCGTCAGCATGGGGTCCATGGCCCGCATGGAGACCGCGCTGGAAAAGCCCGCAAGGCCGAGAATAAGCAGGAAAGGCATGGGGATGCGCCGGGGATCGCGCCGGGGGAAGACCCCGTTTCCGATGCCCGCCGCCAGGGGTCAAGGCAGCCAGGCACATGGCCGAACCGCGGCGTCAGCGCCCACCGCATGGCTCGGCGCGCGGTAATCATTGACACAGCGCACAAAATTCATACTTTGCAAGCTGTCGTCCGAGCTTTTTCGAGTCCAAGCGCGCCGAACGACGACCCCTCGCCCAGCCCGTACGGCACGGGACGCGCGATTACCGGCGTGCCGCCGCATCCTAGAGATGCAATGTCATTTACCGAACTCGGCCTGAGCGAAAAGGTCCTCGCGGCCGTAAAGGAAACCGGCTACACGCAACCGACGCCCATCCAGGCGCAGGCCATTCCCCATGTGCTCGCGCGCCGCGATGTCCTGGGCCTTGCGCAGACCGGCACCGGCAAGACGGCCGCCTTCACGCTGCCCATGCTCACCCTGCTGGAGCAGGGTCGTGCGCGTGCCCGCATGCCGCGCACCCTCATCCTCGAACCGACGCGCGAACTCGCGGCGCAGGTGGAGGAAAATTTCGTCCGCTACGGTTCCAACCACAAGCTGAACGTGGCCCTGCTGATCGGCGGCGTCTCGTTCGGTGACCAGGACACCAAGCTGGTTCGCGGCGTGGATGTGCTGATTGCCACCCCCGGCCGCCTGCTGGACCATGTGGAGCGGGGGCGCCTGCTGCTCTCGGGCATCGAGATCCTGGTGATCGACGAAGCCGACCGCATGCTCGACATGGGCTTCATCCCGGACATCGAGCGCATCTGCAAGCTGGTGCCCTTCACCCGGCAGACGCTGTTCTTCTCCGCCACCATGCCGCCGGAAATCCAGCGTCTGGTGTCGCAATTCCTGTCCAACCCGGTGCGGGTCGAGGTGTCCAAGCCCGCCTCCACCGCCACCACGGTGACCCAGCTCCTGGTCGCCTCGGGCAGCGAGGATTACGAGAAGCGCGAGACGCTGCGCGAGCTCATCCGCAACGCGGAAGGACTCCAGAACGGCATCGTCTTCTGCAACCGCAAGCGCGACGTGGCGGTGGTGCACCGTTCGCTGCAAAAGCACGGCTTCAACGTGGTCTGCCTCCATGGCGACATGGACCAGCATGCCCGCACCCAGGCCCTCGACCAGTTCCGCAGCGGCGAGGCGACGCTCCTGGTGGCCTCCGACGTGGCCGCTCGCGGCCTCGACATTCCGGCGGTGAGCCACGTCTTCAATTATGACGTGCCCCACCATTCGGAAGACTATGTGCACCGCATCGGCCGCACCGGCCGCGCCGGCCGCACCGGCACGACCATCGCCATCGTCACCCACGACGACGCCAAATCATTGGCGGCCATCGAGAAGCTGATCGGCAATCCCATCCCCTGGCAGGGCGAGCCGCTCGGCGAGGCGCCCCCGCGCGAGCGTCGCGGCGACAAGCGCGGCCGGGACAAGGACCGCCGCAAGGACGGGGAACGGGGTGAACGGACCGAGCGCACCAAGCGCAGCAGCCGTGACAAGCCCCGGGACGAGGCCCGTCCGCCCCGCCGCGAGGAAGCGGAAGTTGCGGCCTCACCCACCCCCGCCCGCGAGCGGACCCGCGAGCGTCCGGTTCGCGAAGCGGACGAGCGGGAAGCCCCGCGCCCCCGCAGCGAGCCCCGTGAGCGCAACGAGACCCGCGAGCGTCCCGAGCCGCGCGAGCGCGCGGAAACCCGGGATCGCAACGAGACCCGCGACCGCTCCGAGGGCAACAAGCGCCCCCGCCGCGAGAACCGGCAGGACAACGAGCCCGCCGACATGTCCCACCTCCCCGCCTTCCTCCTGCGCCCGGTGCGGGTGAAGGCGAGCTGAGCCACACGTCGATTCCGCAGACGAACGAAAGCCAAAGGTCGGGCATTGCCCGGCCTTTTTGATTCAAAGGTGTAGCCGCCAGTTGGTGAGTGGGTGAGGCGCCACCCCGACGTCTGCGGCAATGGCCGCAAAGCCCGACTGCAAATGAGGCTGATTTTTCCTTAAAAACAGAGACTTACCACCAATTCTTAAACGACTTTCTTCACAATAGAACCAACATCTCCCCTTGCCCCCCCGCCAGCCGGTCACCGACGAGGCGCCGGGCGCGGCCACTGAGCGGTCCGCCGAAAAGGTCCGCCACCTCCGGCATCCGGCGGGCGAGGAGGGCCAGGAAAACCAGGTCGTGCTCCCCGGCATCCCCGAAGCCGGCGGAAAGAAGCTCCGGCGGCTGCTCAAGTATGAGCGTGCCGCGCTTCATGCCCACGCCCGCCTCCGGGCCAAGCGCGCCTTTGACCGCCAGCGTGCCGGCGATCATGCGCTGGGCGGCGCCCGCACCGGCCGACCCGGCGATGAGCACCAGCCCGCCCCGCATGCGTTCGCAGGCCTGAGGGCCCACATGCCCCGTCACCCGCACCGTCCCACCGGTCATGCCCCGTCGCTCGCCGGGCAGGGCACCGGCGAGGCGCGCACCCGCGCTCCCGCCGAGATCGATACGCCCACCGGCAAGGCCGGCTCCGAGATCATCGCCCGCATCGCCCAGGATCTTGAGGTGCCCCGCGCTCATGCCGGCCCCGGCCAGCGCGCCAACGGGGCCCTCCACCACCAGATGGCCTCCGGCCATGCCGGCGCCCACATTGTCGAGGCGGGCATTGCCCTCCAGGGTCAAGGTGCCGCCCGGTCCGGCGGAGAGGGCGAAGACGTCCCCCAGCGCCACCGCGCTGGCACCCACGAACACCGCGAGCCGCGCCACCGCCCCGGCATCGAGGCCGGCGAGGCGATCGGGCGTGATGCCGGTCATGTCCACCCGCGCGGGCGGGGCCGCCTTAAGGGCGAGGCGAAAGCCGGCGCCGCTCATGCCAGAAGCTCCCGCAGGTGGAAGTGGAACGGCCCGAGGTTGCCGCCATAATTGCCCGCATCGATGGCAAGGATGCCCGCCTCCTCGCCCAGCGCGCAGACCGCCGCGATGCCCGCCTTCATGCTGGCCGCCACATCGGCCGCGCTGAGCCCGTCAATGACGATCTCCAGCACGCTGCCCACATCCGGCGGCAGGGCCGATGGCACCTGCGCCCGCAAGGTCGGGCAATAGGCGCCATTGGTGGAGGCGATGAGGCCGGGATATTTGGACCCGACCTTGGAGCCCGACCGCACCACACCACCGGGGAAGGGCAGGATGGCGCCGCGCACCTGTCCCATGGCCTCCACCGCATATTCGGCCGCATGGAGCGCCGCCGCGCGGGAGCGGGCGAGGATCAGGAAATTGCCCCCGCCGACGCCATCCGTCACCGATCCCGTGACATCGTCGCACACGAACTCGCCTTCCATCACCGGAATGCGCCAGATGCGCTCGTCCCCCAGGCGCTTCGACACCTGGTGCCCGTCGCCGAAATAGCGCAGCGCCCGGCCCACCGGCACCGATGCGCCACCGGTGAGCCCGGCATAGCAGGCGGTGGTCGGGCAGGTGAGCACGCATTGACCGACCCGACTGGGCACGATCTTCTTCAAATCCTTCAGCGACATGGAGAAGATGAGCACGGAGACGCCCGGCCGCCCGTCCGGCGTCTCGTCGGGGGGCAAGTCCGCCTCGATCCCTGCCTCGCAGCCGCAGCCGATGACGGAGGTGGCAAAGCCGGTCATGGTGTGCGCCGCGATGCGCGCCCAGCGGGCCGTATCAGCGGTGATGATGAGCCGCGTGCCCGCCATGGGGAAGGCCTCGGCGAAGCCGTCGCGGATTTCCACGCCGTTGCGGAACACCGAGCCGCCATTGCTCATGGCGCGCACTCCACGCAGCTTGGCCCCTGCCCGTCCCGGATCTCACCGTCGGCAATGCGGAAATGCTTGGCCTTCAGCCCGATGGCCTCGTCGAACCAGCGGTCCATGCGCTTGTCCATGAGCGGATCATAATCGGGCTTCACCGCAAAGGTGCGCCCTTCCACCAGCGCCACCACCTCGCCATTGCGCACAATCTCCCGCCCATCCTTGAGCACGAGGCGGGGCGCGGTGAACATGGCCTCGCGGTCGGCGCCATCCGCATAGAGCACCACGTCGCCCACCGCGCCGGGCGCCAGGTGGCCGCGATCCTTGAGGCCGAGCGTGCGGGCCGGCGCGGCGCGGGTGACGATGGCGATCTCCTCCAGCGTGTATTCGCGCGTGAGGCTGTCCAGGTTGGTATGAGCGCGCGCCGCCTTGTGCAGGCGGGCGAGCTGGGCGTTGCGGAAATCCCGGTCCATCAAAAGCCGGATGAGGTGGGGATAGGAGGTGAACGGCCCGCCATTGGGATGGTCGGTGGTCAGGAACACCCGCCAGGGGTCCTCGATGAGCAGGAACAGTTCCAGCCCGATGGCCCATTGCAGGGCATTGACGAAGGACTTGTCCCGATAGGCGAAGGGCACCACGCCGCAGGCCGCGTCGCACTCAATATCCATGCCGATCCACTTCTTCGGATCGGCGATGCCATGATTGCGATATTGCGCCATCAGGTCGGCGGAGGCCGTCACCGTCTGGCCAAACATCACCTGCCCCACATCCACGGAAATGTGCGGATTGGCATTCACCGCCGCCGCCAGCTCCGCCGCGCCGGAGGAGAATTTGCGATCCCCCGCCGTGCCATAGGAATGGAACTGCACATGGGTGAGGTGGAGCGGGAAGCCGTCGGTGGCGCCGATGGTGGCAAGGGTGGTGGCGATGTTGCCGGGAATGCCCAGGTTGCAGCCGTGCAGATGGATGGGATGGGGCACGCCCAGTTCCGTCACCGCCCGCTGGAGGGTGGTGAGGATGCGCCGGGGGGTGAGGCCATAGAAGGGGCCCTGCTCGTCCAGGTCCAGCGACCGGCCATTGAACTTGAAGGCCGAGATGCCGCCGGGATTGACGATCTTGATGGCGCAGCACTGGGTGGCCCGCAGCATCCAGGCCACATAATCGTTCACCGCCCCCTGCCCTTCGCCCTGCGCGATCAGGCGCAGCAGGGCGTCGTCATTGCCCAGCACAAGGAAGCCGCCGGTGTCGATATTGGGAATATCCGCCATTTCCAGATGGGCATGGCGCGCATTGGCGCCCACCACCGCCGGCTCGAATACGGCGGTATAGCCCATCTGCGAGTAGCGGCATCCGGTCAGGTGGGTGGTGGGTGCCGCCTGCCCGCCGCCGCAGCCGCAGAAATCGCCGAAGGGCTCGGGAAAAGCGGCGCGGTCATTGGTCATGAGCAGGCGGGCGAGGTTCACCTTGCCGCCGGCAATGTGGCTGTGCAGGTCGATGCCGCCAGCCATGACCACGCAGCCACGGGCGTCATGGACCTGATGGGACGGCAAGGTGGGATCATCGGCCACCACGCGGCCGTCCTCGATCACCACGTCGCGCACCACGTCCACGACCCCGCTGGTGGGATCGAACACGCGCCCGCCAGAGACACGCACCCTCATGGCGCCCTCCCCGCCTGGAGAATGGCCGCCGCCGCTCCGGCCACCGAGGCAAGGCCCGCCGCGCGCAGGCCTTCCAGGGGCAGGCAGACGACGCCATCCATGCGGAACACCTGGCCGCCATGGTCGACGCCGGGCGTGCCCACGGGGATGAAGACCTCCGGCTCGCGGGCAAACTCGGTTTCGGGATGGGCGAGCGCGATCACCGGTCCCCGGTCGAAGGCGGGCGGGGGATCAGGGCGGAAGGCGCTGGTGTGCAGGAGCAGGTCGGCATCCTCCAGCGCGGCGGCGGTGGCATAAAGGCTGGGCGCGTGGCGCGCCTCCCCGCTGCCCACCAGGGTGCGCAGCGGATAGCCGAAGCGCCACAGCATCACCTGGTGTGCCCCCATACAATTGTCCCGCCCGCCCAAGGGGAAGACGGCGGCGCGGGTGGTGGCGTTGAGGGTGGCGACAATGTCCGCCGCCCGGCTCACCACCAGCCCGGCCTCGCCAGACTGGAGGGTGGCCGCATTCCAGGTGAGGACGCCATAGCGGGCCGCCTTGAGAAGCTCCGCCACCTCCAGAAGCGCCGCGCCCAGCGCGCCGGTGAAGGCGCCGCCCAGATCAGTGAGCGAACGGCCGGCCACGAAGGCGCCGAGCGCCGCCAGCGCCTCGGCCAGAAGCCCGTCCGGCACCGCCACCTCGCGCACGTCCTGCCCCGCCAGGAGGTTGCGGGTCGCCGCCTCCGGCCCGTGGCCCAGGAACACGATGGTGCGCCCCTGCGGCAGGAAGAGCGGGCCGGTGCCATCGCTCCGCGGCGCGGGAACCGCCCGCTCGAAGAAGCGGGAAAAAAGGCCCGTGGGATCGGCGCCCACAACCACCAGCACGTCGCAGCGATTGCGCAGTTCAGCGAGGGTGCACGCCACCCACCCCACCCGCTGGAGGGTATCGAGATTGCGGAACAGGCCCTCGGAGGCCGAATGGTCGAGGCTGGCGCCGAAGGCCACGGCGAGATCGCCCAGGCCCCGCAGCCCCGCCACATCCGCGCCAAGGCCGGAAAAGGCGGCGGCGCGGCTGGCTTTCAGATGGGCGGCGGCGGCGGCGGCGGCCTCGGCCAGCGACACCTCCCGCCCGCCGACGCGCGGACCGCCCGGCAGGCCGGGGCCGCGCCGCAGCAGACGCACTGCCTCGGGACAAGCGCGGCGGGCGCGCACCTCGCGGCCCATGACCGCCACTTCCAGATCATCGCAGCCGAGCCCGCAAAAGCCGCAGGCGAGATCGCTGACGATGCGCGGTGCCTGCGCCGGCATGGCCTTGCCCGCCTCAGTCATATTTCACATAGGAAAAGCGCAGGTCGCTCTGCGGCGTGCCTTCCAGCGGAGCGTCCGCCACCAGGCCCGGCTGCCATTGCACGACCTCCTCGATCTTGGCGGCGAGCGCGAAGTCGCGGACGGTGATGCCCTTGGCGTCGTGGGACATGAGGCGCACCTCCACCCAGGCATAGGAGGCAGTGAGATCGGGATGGTGCCAGGCGGCCTCGGCCAGGTGGCCGACCGCATTGATGACCATCAGCGTGCCCTTCCAGCTGTTGGTGCGATAGGTGCGGCGGATCCAGCCGTCCTCATAGCGCCAATGGGGCAGGTGCGCGGACAGGTGCGCTTCGATCTCTTCCGACGAAAATGTGGCTTTGCGGTCCACGGCCATGCGACGTGCCTCCGGTGGTGGAAGTCCGATCAAGACGCCGCGGCGGTTGCCCGCTTGTCGTTGCAGTGCTCCGGCGCCCTGAAGGCCGCCGGGCCATGCGTCTGTTGTTTCAACAAGAGCTAACACGCCCGAGGGCGTGCGAAAAGTGTCAGGCCTTACAGGCCCTTCTGCCGCTTGAAGGCGGTCAGCGTGTTCTGCAGCAGGCAGGCGATGGTCATTGGGCCGACGCCGCCGGGCACGGGGGTGATGAGGCCGGCAATGCCTTGCGCTTCCTCATAGGCCACGTCGCCCACGAGGCGGGTCTTGCCGTCGCCCTTGGGCACGCGGTTGATGCCCACGTCGATGACGGTCGCGCCGGGCTTGATCCAGTCGCCGCGCACCATTTCCGGCCGGCCCACCGCCGCCACCAGGATGTCGGCGGTGCGGCACTCGCCCGGCAGGTCGCGGGTGCGGGAATGGGCGATGGTGACGGTGCAATCCTCCCGCAGCAGAAGCTGGGCGGCGGGCTTGCCGACAATGTTGGAGCGGCCCACCACCACGGCCTTCAGGCCGGCCAGATTGCCCAGATGATGCTTCAGCAGCATCACGCAGCCGAGCGGCGTACAGGGCACGAGGGCATCAAGGCCCACCGCCAGGCGGCCGGCATTGACCACATGGAAGCCGTCCACATCCTTGGCGGGGTCGATGGCGGCGAGCACCTTGTTGGTGTCGATATGGCCGGGCAGCGGCAACTGCACCAGGATGCCATTGACCTCCGGATCGGCGTTCAGACGCTCGACCAAAGCCAGCAGGTCCGCCTCGGCGGTCTCGGCGGGAAGGCGATGCTCGAAGGAGCGCATGCCCACTTCCACGGTCTGCGCCGCCTTGTTGCGGACATAGACGTGGCTCGCGGGGTCCTCGCCCACCAGCACCACGGCGAGGCCGGGCTTCTGGCCGGTCTGGGAGACGAGGCCTTCCACTTCCACCGCGATGCGGCCGCGCAGGCCGGCCGCGAATGCCTTGCCGTCGATGGCTTTGGTCTCGATCACGACTGTCCCCGCAAGAATGAAACGCACATGAGGTTCACGGCGGACTTCTGGCCTGCGGCGCCTGCCCTGGCAAGCCCCGCCGCCGCGTCCCTGACCTGTTGGAAGCGCATTCTTAGAGCGAAGATTGTTTTCGTAAAGAGAAAACTTTTATCCGCGGGGTGGAATATCACCGGCCGCCCAGCCCGCCTTCACCTGCGCCTTGTAGTCCCCGTACCGCCCTTCCGCGATGGCCTGCCGGGCGCCGCGCATAAGATCCTGGTAATAATGGAGATTGGCCCAGGAGAGCAGCATGCCGCCCAGCATCTCCCCGCACCGCACGAGGTGATGGAGATAGGCGCGCGAATAGTCCCTGAGCGCCGGGCAATCGCTTTCCTCGTCCAGCGGGCGCGGATCGGAGGCGTGGCGGGCATTCTTGAGATTGATGCGACCGAAGCGCGTGAAAGCCAAGGCATGGCGGCCTGAACGGGTCGGCATCACGCAATCGAACATGTCGATGCCCCGCGCCACCGCCTCCAGGAGGTCGTCCGGCGTGCCGACCCCCATGAGATAGCGCGGCTTGTGGGTGGGCAGATGGGGCTCCACCGTCTCGATCATGTCCAGCATGATCTCCTGCGGCTCGCCCACGGCAAGGCCGCCGATGGAATAGCCGGGAAAGTCCATGCCGGCCAGCGCCTGCGCCGATTCCACCCGCAGCGCCTTGACCGCCCCGCCCTGGACGATGCCGAACAATGCCCGCCCCTTGGGCTGGCTCTCGAAGGCGCGCTTGCTGCGCTCCGCCCAGCGCAGCGACAGCCGCATGGCGCGGGCGGCCTCCTCGTCGGTGCAGGGCAGGCGCACGCATTCATCCAGCTGCATCTGGATGTCGGCGCACAGGAGCCCCTGGATCTCCACCGCCCGCTCGGGGGTGAGCTGGTGGACCGCGCCATCCACATGGGAGCGGAAGGTGACGCCGCTCTCGTCCAATTTGCGCAGGGCGGACAGGGACATGACCTGGAAGCCACCGGAATCGGTGAGGATCGGCCGGTCCCAGCGCATGAAGCGATGCAGCCCCCCCAATTCCGCCACCCGCTCGGCGCCGGGGCGCAGCATCAAATGGTAGGTGTTGCCCAACAGGATGTCGGCCCCGGTCGCCCGCACCTGCTCGGGATAGAGGCCCTTGACGGTGGCGACCGTCCCCACCGGCATGAAGGCCGGGGTCGCGATCTCGCCGCGCGGCGTGGAAATGACGCCGGTGCGCGCGGTGCCGTCGGTGGCGTTCAGAGTGAAGGCGAAGCGGCCCTCGGCGGGAGTCTGGGTCTGGATCTCGGTCATGGCCACTCAGCGCGCCGGCGCGCGATCGGGAAAGAGCAGGCTAGCATCGCCATAGGAATAGAAGCGATAGCCGGTTTCGATGGCATGGGCATAGGCACGCTTCTGCGTCTCGTGGCCCACGAAGGCCGCCACCAGCATGACGAGGGTGGAGCGCGGCAAATGAAAGTTGGTCATCATCATGTCCACGGCGCGGAAGCCATAGCCGGGGGTGATGAAAATGTCGGTCTCGCCCCTATAGGGATGAAGCGTGCCGTCCGGCGCCGCCGCGCTTTCCAGGAGCCGGGTCGCCGTGGACCCCACCGCCAGGATGCGTCCGCCCGCCGCCCGAACGCCGTTCAGCGTTTCGGCGACCTCAGCGCTCACCTCGCCCCATTCCGAATGCATGTGATGGGCGGACGTGTCTTCCGCCTTCACCGGCAGGAAGGTACCGGGGCCCACATGCAGCGTCACATGATGAAAGGCCGCGCCCGCCGCCCGGATCTGGTCCATGAGCGCAGGGGTGAAATGGAGGCTTGCGGTGGGCGCGGCCACCGAGCCCTCATTGCGGGCGAAGACCGGCTGATAGTCCGTGCGGTCGCGGGCATCCTCCGCCCGCTTGGCGGCGATATAAGGCGGCAGCGGCATGTGCCCGACCTCTTGGAGCGCGGCGTCGAGGTCGGCGCCCGCCACATCGAAGGCCAGCAGCACCTCCCCTTCCGTGCCGCGGCCTGTGACCTCGGCGACCAGCTCCCGCGACGCATCGGGATGGGTGAAGATGATGCGGTCGCCTGCCACAAGGCGCTTGGCGGGGCGCGCGAAAGCGGCCCAGCGGGCTTCGTCGAGGCGCTTCACCAGGGTCGCCTCGATGTGGACGGTGGAGCCGCCCGCCCGCGTGCGGGTGCCGTCGAGGCGGGCGGGAATGACCTTGGTGTCGTTCACCACCACGGCATCGCCGGGACGCAGGAGGGAAGGCAGGTCGGCGATGTGCGCGTCCGTCAGCTCGGCCTCCGCGCCGGGACGCACCACCAGAAGCCGCGCGCTCTCGCGCGGCGTGGCGGGGCGCAAGGCGATCAGCTCGGGAGGCAAATCGAAATCGAAGGCGTCGACGCGCATCAGGCTTTCATCCAGGACGCGCGGCAGTCGGGCCGGCGCAACGGAGCGCCTTCCTAGAGCACGGGCCGAGGGGCTGGCAACGCAAACCCCGTCGATCGTGGTGCCTGTGGTCCGGTTGCGGGCGCCCGGTGCGTCTCAGATCAGCCTCACCCGCCCCGTGCCCAGCTCATAGATGCCCGTCGCCAGCTTCACCTTGCCGGAGGCAATGGCCGCTCCGATGATCTGGCTCTTGCCTGCCACCTGCCTGGCGGTCTGGAGGGCATTGGTGACCACCGCGGCTTCCACCAGGTCGCCCCCTTGCCCCTGGGCGGCGGCCACGGCGGGCAGGATATTGTCGATGAGGCCGGGCAAGTGGCCGGGAAACAGCGCCTTCTGGGTGGCGGCCTTCACCGCTGCGGCCACCGCCCCACAGCCGGTGTGGCCGAGCACCAGCAAAAGCGGCACGCCCAGATAGGCAACCGCATATTCAAGGCTCGCGAGCCCGTCATTATCCACCACGTTCCCGGCCAGGCGCACGACGAAGAGCTCGCCCGGCTCCTGGTCGAAGCACAGTTCAGGCGAGACCCGCGAATCGGAGCAGCCGAGCACGGCCGCAATGGGATACTGGCCCTTGGCGAGCATCTGCCGGCGGGCGGAGAAGTCCCTGTTTTCGGTGGTGTCGGCGACATAGCGGGCATTCCCGGCCATCAGCCGGTCCAGCGCCTCGCCGCCGGGAATGTCGTTGGGCGCCTTCTGCCCGGCGGGCAGGTCCTCGGCCGCCAGGGCCGGGCGCAGCAGACCCGCTCCCGCCAGGGCGGCCGCCCCGAACATGAGGCCGCGCCGCGAAATGCTCCCCGCACAGTCCTGGCACATGTCCGCCCCTCCGCGTTCCGCCCTTGATGGCCAAGGGCTGAGGCTCTTCATAGCCCAGACGCGCGACAGATGGGGCCACCGGTCAGAAAATGGCGACGGCGCCCTGCCAGATGGCCCAGCTCATGGCGGCGGTAATTAGTAGGCCGAGCAAGGTCGCGAAGAAACCAGCGAGGATCACGCCGCCATCCCGCTCCACCAGGCCAAGGCCGAACACGCAGACCGCGAAGCCCGGCGGCAGGTTGCCGAGGAAGGGAATCGGCAGCAGCAGGATGAAGCCCAGCAGCACCACTGTGGCGCCCACGATGCGGCGGGCGGTGGGACCGGCAAAGGTTTCCATGCGCGGCCGTGACCAACGCTCGAACCACATGATGTAGGGGCGCGAACGGGTGACAATGGCTTCCAGCATGGAGCGCGAGAAGGTCTGCCGCGACACCCGTTCAGGCAGCCACAACTCCTGCCGGCCCATGGCCATCTGGAGGCCGATGAGGCCGAGCACGATGCCGCAGATGACGGGGATGCCAGGCGGCATGGGAATGCAGTTGGGAATGCCGAACAGCAGGAAGATGATGCCGAAGGCGCGGTTGCGCAGCGCATTCACCAGATCGCCAATCGCCACCTTCTCGCCCTCCTGGGAAGCCAGGACGGCGGCGAGCAGTTCGGAAGTCCGCGGCGTACGGTGATCCACAGGTGCCTCGATCGATTGAGGCCCACTCATAGCACCTTGAAAGCGGCGGTGTCAGGGCGGGAGGCGATAAGAGGCCCCCTCGCCCTGCCCCAGGGTCAATTCAGGAGGTATAATCCCCCCACTGCCCGCAGCTCGGCTGGCTTGATGAGCTCACAATGGGCGACTTTCACCGAATGCAGCGGCCCGTCCAATTCGCGGCGCCAGAAGGCAAGGAACTTGTTGAGTTCCGGGAATTTGGGGGAGAGGTCGTAATCCTGCCAGATATAGGATTGAAGGAACGCGGGATGGTCAGGCAGGTGGTAGAGGATCTCGGCCGTCACGAGCCCATAGCCGGAAATCTGCTTCACGAAGTCGCCGCAAACCATGTTCGACACCTCCATGCACGCCGGAAACCCCGCCGCCTCAGCAATGCCATGTGGCGGGAACGGATCCATTGTCGGCTGACAATCTTGCGCGAGCCAGACCAAAAAATGGTTTACGCGTGCAAAAACAAGGCGTTAGCAGCGATTGATCGAGACTGCTGACAACAGCTTCGTAGCGTCCTGCGCCGGTGCGCGAGGCCGGACGGACAGCGGGGGCAAGGCCCTGCTAGCACTCCCATCCCCCGAGTGCCAAAAAATCTCCCCGCCCCCCTTGAACCCTCCCGCCGGCCCACTTAGATGGCGGCCAGGCTGCGCTCGAACGTTGGCGCGGCCGGAATGAAGTGCAATCAACGTGTCCAAGCCAATTGGAGGTTCCCCGATGGGTTTCCGTCCTCTGCACGACCGCGTGGTCGTGAAGCGCATCGAAGCTGAGCAGAAGACTGCCGGCGGCATCATCATCCCCGACACCGCCAAGGAAAAGCCCCAGGAGGGCGAGGTGGTCGCCGTGGGTCCGGGCGTGCGCAACGAGAAGGGCGAACTGGTCGCGCTCGACGTGAAGGCTGGCGACCGCGTCCTGTTCGGCAAGTGGTCCGGCACCGAGGTCAAGATCGACGGTCAGGACCTGCTCATCATGAAGGAAAGCGACATCCTCGGCGTCGTCGAGGTCTCCGCTTCCGCCAAGAAGGCGGCGTGAGCCGCTTTTTCACCCTTTCCATCGTCCCAAGCTGAAGGAGCAGGCACATGGCTGCCAAGGACGTGAAATTTTCCGGCGATGCCCGTGAGAAGCTGCTGCGCGGCGTCGACATCCTCGCCAATGCGGTGAAGGTCACGCTGGGCCCCAAGGGCCGCAACGTGGTGATCGAGAAGTCGTTCGGCGCCCCGCGCATCACCAAGGACGGCGTATCCGTCGCCAAGGAGATCGAGCTCGAGGATCGCTTCGAGAATCTCGGCGCCCAGCTGGTTCGCGAAGTCGCTTCCAAGACCAATGACCTGGCCGGCGACGGCACCACCACCGCCACCGTGCTCGCCCAGGCGATCGTGAAGGAAGGCGCCAAGGCGGTTGCCGCCGGCATGAACCCGATGGACCTGAAGCGCGGCATCGACCTCGCGGTGGAAGCCATCGTCAAGGACCTGGCCGCCAAGTCCAAGAAGGTGACCTCCAACGAGGAGATCGCCCAGGTCGGCACCATCTCCGCCAATGGCGATAGCGAGGTGGGCAAGTTCCTCGCCGAGGCCATGCAGAAGGTCGGCAACGAGGGTGTCATCACCGTCGAGGAAGCCAAGACCGCCGTCACCGAGCTGGACGTCGTCGAGGGCATGCAGTTCGACCGCGGCTACCTCTCCCCCTATTTCGTGACCAACGCCGAGAAGATGCGCGTTGAGTTCGAGGACCCCTACATCCTCATCCACGAGAAGAAGCTCGGCGCCCTCCAGGAGCTGCTGCCCGTTCTCGAGGCCGTGGTGCAGTCCGGCAAGGCGCTGGTCATCATCGCCGAGGACGTGGAAGGCGAGGCTCTGGCCACCCTCGTGGTCAACAAGCTGCGCGGTGGCCTGAAGGTCGCGGCCGTGAAGGCTCCCGGCTTCGGCGATCGCCGCAAGGCCATGCTGCAGGACATCGCGATCCTGACCGGCGGCCAGGCCATCTCCGAGGACCTCGGCATCAAGCTCGAGAACGTGAACCTCACCATGCTCGGCCGCGCCCGCAAGGTCGTGATCGAGAAGGAGAACACCACGATCGTCGACGGTGCCGGCGAGAAGGCCGACATCGAGGCCCGCGTCGCCCAGATCAAGGCCCAGATCGAAGAGACCACCTCCGACTACGACCGTGAGAAGCTCCAGGAGCGTCTCGCCAAGCTCGCGGGCGGCGTCGCGGTGATCCGCGTCGGCGGCGCGACCGAGGTCGAGGTCAAGGAGAAGAAGGACCGCGTGGACGACGCCCTGCACGCCACCCGCGCTGCGGTGGAAGAAGGCGTGCTGCCCGGCGGCGGCGTGGCCCTGCTGCGCTCCATCAAGGCGCTGGAAGGCCTCACCGGCACCAACTCGGACCAGAAGACCGGCATCGAGATCGTCCGCCGCGCCATCCAGTCCCCCGCCCGCCAGATCGCCAGCAATGCCGGCGATGACGGCTCGGTGGTGGTCGGCAAGATCCTCGAGAACGCCGACTACGCGTTCGGCTACGACGCCCAGTCCGGCACGTATGTGGACATGGTGAAGGCCGGCATCATCGACCCCACCAAGGTGGTGCGCACCGCGCTCCAGGATGCGGCCTCCATCGCGGCCCTCATCGTGACCACCGAAGCCCTCGTCGCCGACCTGCCCAAGAAGGGCGGCGCAGCGGCCCCCGCCATGCCCGGCGGCGGCATGGGCGGCATGGATTTCTGAGGAAATCCAAGCCGACCAAGGCTTTGAGTACCCAGCCGGCAGCGCCGGCTGGGTGGCGGCATGGACTTCTGAGGAAGTCCATGCCAACCAAGGCTTTGAGTGCCCAGCCGGCAGCGCTGGCTGGGTCATTGCAGGGTCTGAATTCGGAAAGGGCGTCGCGCGAGCGGCGCCCTTTTTGTTTGGGCGGCACAAACGAAAACGGCGGCCCGAAGGCCGCCGCAGAACATGCGAAGCGGGAAAAGGCTCAGCCCTGGTCGACGGGCACCGCCGTGCGCCGGTTCTTCAGATAAGGTGGGCGAGGGATGGACGAATGGGCCGCCCGCAACGCCGCCGACCAGCGCTCGCGCAGATCGTGGAAATAGGGCTCGCCCGGCTCGATGCGGTAGCGCAGCTCGGCTTCCAGCGCGTCGGGGCACAGCACCAGCACGTCGATGGGCAGCCCGACGCCCAGATTCGAGCGCATGGTAGAATCCATGGAGATCAGGCTCGACTTCAAGGCGTCGGCGATGTCCATGTCATAGGTCACGGCGCGGTCGAGCACGGGCTTGCCGTATTTGTGCTCGCCGATCTGGAGGAAAGGCGTGTCGGTGGTGCATTCGATGAAATTGCCCGCCGAATAGACCATGAAAAGCCGCAGCGGCCCGCCGGCGATCTGTCCGCCCAGGAGGAAGGACACATCGAAGCTCACATTGCTCTGTTCCAGCGCCCCGCCATCCAGCGAATGCACCTGGCGGATGGCCCGGCCCACCAATTGGGCCGCCTGGAACATGGTGCGGGCATCACGCAGCATCTGCCGCTCGCCGGCCTCGTGATCCTCAACCCCTTCATGGAGCAGGCTCAGCACCGACTGGGACACCGACAGATTGCCGGCGGAGGCGAGCGCCATCACATAGTGCCCCGCCTCCTCGAAGACATGGAGCTTGCGGAAGGTGGAGATGTTGTCGAGGCCCGCATTGGTGCGGGTATCCGCGACCATGACCAGACCTTCCCGAACCAGAACCCCGCAACAATATGTCATTGTCTTCCCTCGCCTCGACGGACTTATAGCCAGCCTTGGCGGGCCCCCGCAATGCGCCGGAGCCCGTGAGGGGAATATGATTTTCGTGCCCGGCGAAGTGTCGCGCCGCGGCAACGCTCCCGCTGGCGTAGGCTCAATCGCCCTCTGGCACCGCGCCGCGCCGGAAGGGACCCAGCTCCGTAAGATCGGCGCCCGCCTCCTCCACATAGGCGCGCTCGCGCTCCAGATACTGCGCGACGCCCCGCCGCAAGGCGGGATCGGCAATATAGTGCGCCGAATAGGTGGGGGTGGGCAGATAGCCGCGCGCCAGCTTGTGTTCCCCCTGCGCGCCCGCTTCCACCACCGCGAGGCGGTGGGCGATGGCATAGTCCACCGCCTGGTGGTAGCAGACCTCGAAATGGAGGAAGGGATGCTCCTCCACCGCACCCCAATAGCGCCCATAAAGGGTGCTGGCGCCGATGAGATTGAGCGCGCCGGCGATGTAGCGGCCCTCCCGCTTCGCCATCACCAGCAGCACCTGGTGCGCCATGCGCTCCCCCAAGAGCGAGAAGAAGCGGCGGTTGAGATAGGGGCGCCCCCATTTGCGGGAGCCGGTGTCCATGTAGAAGGCGAAGAAGGCGTCCCAAGCGGCTTCTGTGATGTCGCGCCCGGTCAGCCATTCGATGGTGATGCCGGCCGAAAGCGCCTCCCGCCGCTCCCGACGCAGCGCCTTGCGCTTGCGGGAGGCCAGCTCACCCAAGAAATCCTCGTAGGAGCCGTAACCCTTGTTGGTCCAGTGGAATTGCTGGTCCATGCGCTGGAGGAAGCCGAGGCGCGCCAGGTGCTCCCATTCCCCCTTGGTGGCGAAGGTCACATGGGCGGACGAGGCGCGGTGCTGGCGGGTCAGTTCCACCAGGCCGGCGGCGAGCAGCGTGCCCGCCTCCTCTGCGTCCGCCGCATCCCGGACCAGCAGGCGGCGGCCGGTGACGGGCGTGAAGGGGACGGCCACCTGGAGCTTGGGATAATAGCGCCCGCCCGCCTGCTCATAGGCCTCGGCCCACCCCTGGTCGAAGACATATTCCCCGCGCGAATGGGACTTCAAATAGGCCGGCGCCACCGCCCGCACGCCTTGCGGGCCATCCAGAACCAGATGCTGCGGCGCCCAGCCCGTGCGCGCGGAGGCGCTGCCGGACTCCTCCAGTGCCTGAAGGAAGGCGTAGGAGATAAAGGGCTCCGGCGCGGCGGCCCCGCCGGCGGCGCAGGCGTCCCAGGCGTCGGGGGCGATCTGGGCCAGCGAGGAAAGGATGCGCAAGCGGGTCTCGGACATGCGGTCTCGGACGTGCGGGCTTGAACGTGCAGGTTTTGGGCCGGGAGGTCTTGGATCTGGCGCCCCGTGAGCGGAGCCCCATCCTTAGCGTGCAGTGCAGCGTTCGGAAACGGGGCGCCCGCTCACTTCTTCGGGTAGGGCTTCAGGATCAGGATCTCCAGGTCGCTCTGGGGCCAGAAATCCTTGGCCTTCACCTGGAAGGTGGTGGGCCCGATCTTCTTGGCCCCGGTGGCGCAGAAGCTCACGAGGTTCTCCGGCGCGCCCTTGTCGATGGTCAGGGTGAAGTCCTGGATGGGGCCGTACCAATTGGCGCCGGTCTTCAGCACATAGCCGATGAAGGCCTCCGAATAGGCCATGGCGTCGCGCTTCTGCGCCTCGCGGGCGGCCTTCTGGAGAAGGGCGGTCAGCTGCGGTTCGACGCAATACTTCTCCCGCTGGGCCTTGATGAGGTTCACGAAGTCCGGCTCGCCCTTGATCTCGGAGCCCAGGATGGTGCCCACCGACATGCCAACGCTCGGCTTGTAGCGGTGCTCCACCTTCAGGTCCTTCTGGGCTGGAAAGGTCTGCATCCAGTAGAAAGTGGTGCGGAGCGTCCAGAGCGGCGCCAGGTGGCGCTCCATGCCCTTGCCCACGTCATAGTCGTCCCGCCGTACCAGGCCCAGCTCCAGCAATTGCTGCTGCTTGTCCTGCGGCAGGGCGTCGAGCGCCTTTTGGGTTTCCGGCCCGAGCGGATTGAGCGGCACATTCAGCTCGGTGAGCAATTGCGTGCGATCGAGGCCAAAGGCGGTGGCGCGCAATTCCACCTTGGTGTCCACCGGCTTGCCGTCCACCGTGGTGACGAAATCGAGAAAATTGGGCGAAGCGGGGTTGGGCACCGCCACGTCCTGTTCGACCTGGGTGATGTCCGGCATGGGAAAGGCCACGAGGACGGTCGTGTCCTTGTCCGCATTGGAATGGAAGACGTAGGAGACGCGCACCTCCTTTTCGGAGATGAACAGGTCCTCGGAGCGCATCTCCACCTGGTCGTTGGGCACGAAGACAAGCCCGCCCGCCTCCAGGGCTGCGGTGGTGTCGTTGGCGCGGGCGGCGCCGGACAGTGCCAGCAGGAAAGCAAAGCCGGAGGACAGGAGGGCGCGGCGCATGGAGGTCTCGCGTCAGGTGAGGAGGCCGCCCATCGCCCCGGGGGGACGAGCGGCCAACCGAAGGCCTGACCGCGTTTTAGCACATATCGCTGGGGCAATGCGCGCGCCCTGCCCCTCCCGCCTAGGGCCGGAAACCCTCGAAAATCATCTGGTCCGCATGCTTGCCGGCCACCGTGCGCTCGGCGGGGGTGCGGACCGTCCAGGCCAGCACGGGCACGGACAAGGCGCGGGCGAGGCGCACCGGCAAGGCCGGCAGGTCCCCCACCCGATAGGCCACGAACTGAAAACGGGAGGCGCGCCAGTGCAGAAGCAGCGCCTGGGCGAGGCGGTCCTTCAAGGCGGTGGGCGCGCCCTCTTCCTTGAGCGCGGCGCGCTGGGCGACGATGCCGCGGGGCACGCCGGGGGCGAACTCCGCCAGCGCCGCCACCACCTTGGGGTCGAACGACATGAGCGCGCAGGCGCCACGATAGGTGGACGCCAGGCGCGCCGCCCGCCGAGCCAGCCGCAGGTCGCCGGAAAAGTCGCTCTTGATCTCGATGATGACGGGCGTGCGCCCGTTCACCCGGCCGAGCAATTCCGGCAGGGACATCATCCGGTCGGTGGTATCCTTGAACGGAATGCGGCGGAGCGCGTTGCTGTTGAACTGGTCAAGCGCCCCCTCCGCCACCGTCAGCCGCTCAAGGGTAGGGTCATGGAAGACCATCGCCTCCGAGTCGCGGCTGAGCTGGACATCCACCTCCACCGCATAATCGGCATCGATGGCGGCATCGATGGCCGAGGCCGTGTTCTCGATCAGACCCGCCGAACGGTCGTGAAGCCCGCGATGGGCCACCGGGCGGCGGGTCAGGAAGGTCAGGTCGACCATGGGACTGCCTTTGGGGCTCAGGCCACTTCGATGATGGCTTCGACCTCGACCGCCGCATCGAACGGCAGCGCGGCAATGCCGACCGCCGAGCGGGCGTGGCGCCCCTTGTCGCCGAACACTTCGACGAAAAAGTCCGAGCAGCCGTTCACCACCTTGGGCTGGTCGACGAAGTCGGGTGTGGAATTCACAAAGCCCACCAGCTTCACCACCCGCGCCACCTTGTCGAGGTCGCCGATGACGGCCTTCACCTGGGCGAGAATGTTGATGGCGCACAGGCGCGCGGCGGCCCGTCCGGTCTCGATATCGACGCCGCCGCCGAGCTTGCCGGTCATCAGCTTGCCGCTGCCGTCGATGGAGACCTGGCCGGACACCATGAGCAGGTTGCCGGTGCGCACCACCGGCACGTAATTGGCAAGCGGCGCCACCGGGGTGGGCAAGGTGATCCCGAGTTCAGCCAGCTTCTGCTCGACGGTTTGCGACATTCTCGCCTCCAGCCACACCTGAGCGTAGGATACGCCCTCAAATTGCCGCCCTCTCTTGGCCGAAGGGCGGTGGCCGCGCAAGCGGCCTGGGTCACATTGCCAAGTCGCCGCCCGCCCCTCGGGGCGGGAGGCATCCGTGGGTAGGCCGCGCAAGCGGCAAGATTGGGGCTGGCCGGCGCGCCTGTGCGGGCGCCGCGCCCCGCAGAAGGACGGTCCGGCATGACGTTTTTTGCCCGCTTGACCCCAGCCGGCGCCGGTATGGCGGCGGTGATCGCACTCGCGCATCCCGCCTTTGCGGACGCTGGAGCCTTGCTGCCCCATCGGGTGGGCTATGCCCTCTCCCTCGATGCCTCCCGCTCCTCCCAGCAATTGGAGAGCGCCAACGGCCGCTTGGACTATGAGATCAAGGGCAATGCGTGCGAGGGCTACAGCGTCAATATGCGCCAGTCCAATCTGCTGGAGCCGGGCGAAGGCAGCCCGGTGCGCTCCGACATGGCCTCCACCACCTGGGAAGACGGCAAGGGCGAGGCCTATCGCTTCAAGACCGTGAACCGGGTGGGCGGCGAGGTGAAGTCGGACGTGGACGGCATCGTCAACCGCACCGCCACCGGGGCCACCGTGCAATTGACCAAGCCCAAGGCCGAGACGGTGGACCTGAAGGGCGCCATCCTCATGCCCACCGAGCATGTGGAAAAGGTGATCGCCGCCGCGCAGGCCGGGGAAGCCCTCTATGAGGCCCGGGTGTTTGACGGCTCGGAGGACGGCCAGCGGGTCTTCTCGACGCTCGCCGTCATCGGCCGGCCCGCCAAGGACGCCAAGGACCTGCCCCAGGCGGCCGGCACGGCGCTGGCGGGCGTGACCTATTATCCCGTCACCATTTCCTATTTCGACGAGGAGAGCGGCGATTCGACGCCCGAATACACCATGACCATCACGCTCTACGACAATGGAGTGATCGGCCGGGTGAGCATTGATTATGGCGAGTTCGTGCTGCGGGGCGTCATGTCCAATTTCGAGGCACTCCCCGCCGCCGCGCCCTGCCCCCGCTAGGAGGCAGGGATGCGTCATCTTCATCTGACCATTCGCGGGCGCGTCCAGGGCGTCGGCTATCGCGCCTGGTGCGCGCGGGAAGCGGAGGAGCGCGGCCTGTCCGGCTGGGTGCGCAACCGCGCCAGCGGGGCCGTGGAGGCCGTGTTCGCCGGCCCCGAGGCAGCGGTGACGGCCATGGCGCAGGCCTGCCGCTCCGGCCCGCCGGGCGCCCGCGTGGATGACATCCTGGCCCACGACGCCTCCGAAGCGGCGCTCGCGGCGGGTGGCGGAGCCGGCCGGTTCGTGGTTCTGCCCACGCTCTAGCCGGCCTCGCTGAGCGGGGGGAATGCCTGTCCCTTCAAGGACATGGGGCACTCCTGCGGGCAGGTGGGAGGCGTCTCCCCTGCCGGCAACTGTAGCAAGGATGTTACGCTCGCCGCCGGAATGCCGCTGGGGGACCCGCAGGCATGGCCTGCGGCGCATGGCCCGTTTATAGCTCGCATGTGACGCCAGCTTGCGGAGTGCCTTGTGCCACCGAGCGCATCGGCGGAGACGGGTTCGCTCCGCTTCCAACTTCCCCCCGGAGGCTATGCCCACCGGGAAGTCCCCCCGACCCCGCCCTGGTGGGCGGAGCCTTGGGGCGTGACGCTGGTGCTCTTGGTGTGGGGCCTCGTCCATGCCGCCATCGCGGTCTTCATGGAGACGGCGATCAATGTGGATGACGCGGTCGAGAGCTATCTCGTCCAGTCGCTCCAATTCTCCTATGTGCCGCGCAACCCGCCCCTGTTCGACTGGCTGCTCTATGCCATCCAGAGGGTGACGGGACCCGGCCTGCTGTCGTTCGCCATCCTGCGCTATGTGCTGCTGGTGGCCACGGCGCTGGTGGTGTACCGGGTGGCGCGGCGGGCCATTTTCGATCCGCGCCTGCAGGCGCTGGCGGTCTATTCCCTCTCCCTTCTGTGGGTGGTGGGCTATCACAGCCACCGCATCCTCACCCATTCCAACGTGATGATCCTGGCCATCGCCGGCACCATGCTGACGGTGGCGGCGCTGGCCAGCGAGAAGCGCACGGGCCTTTACGCGCTGCTCGGCGCCTGGATCGCGGTGGGCATCCTCGGCAAGTTCGGCTACCTCGCCTTTTTCGGCGTACTGGTGGTCTCCTGCCTGCTGGAAAAGAGCTATCGCCGGGTCCTCCTGGACTGGCGCATGGGCCTGGCGCTGCTGGTGGCCGCCGTACCACTGGCCTTCTATGCCGGCGTGCTGATCGTCCTGAAGCAGGACGTGGTGGCGGCAACGGCCGATGTGGTCGCCGCCAATGCCAAGCCCGACTGGATGAAGGTGCTGGACACCTTCGCCGGCGCCTGGATCGGCTATCTCCTGCCCTTCTTGGCGGTGGCCTGCCTCGTCTTCCTGCCCTTCAACCGGGGTGAGGGCGCGCGCATCCCGAGCCCGGAGCAGCGGGCGCTGCGGCATGTGCTGCGCTCCCTGTTCCTGATCGGCACGGTGGGCACGGCCATCGCGGTGACGGCCGCTGGCTCCGACAGCATCCGCGACCGCTATTTCCACGTCTTCTTCCTGTTCTCCACCGTCTATGTCTTCGCCGAGGCGGAGCGGCTGGGCGGCTGGCAGGACCGGGTAAAGATCTATCTCACCATTCTCTTCCTGGTGGCCATCGGGGTCGGCGTCGCGCGGGCGGCAGTGACCCTGTGGCCGGACCCGCGCCTGTGCGGGCGGTGCGTGGCGGCCGAGCCGCTGGGCAAGATCCGCCCGGTGGTGCTGGCGCAATTGGGCAATCAGCCGACCCTGGTGGCCGCCGACCGCCTCTCCGCCGGACGTCTGCGCGCCGCCGTGCCGGAGGCCCGCGTGGTCATCGTCACCGAGCCCGGCTACCGCCCCCCGCCCCGCCCCGCCACGGGCTGCGGGCAGGTGACCGGCGTGGTGAACGGCTCGGGCGCCCTCGCCCCGCCGCGCATGGAAGGCACCGCCATCGACGTGTGGGCCAAGTGGTGGTCGCCGCTCATGAAGCCACGCCGCGAGAGCTTCTGGCAGATCACGCCGCTGAAGGCCGACGATCCGCTCTGCCGCTGACGGCGCGCCGCCGCGCGCCGTCGACGGGCCTGGCTGACCTCAGGCCAGGGACAGCGTGAGCGGCACGCCGGGCGCGAGGCGCTCCAGCCGGTCGCCAAGGCCCAGCGCCGTGAAGGCACGGGCGAGATCATCCTCGGTCTCGGTGAAGTGCGCCCAGCCCTCATTGTGCACGGCGATGATGCGGGCGCGCGGGAAGGCGTGGGCCGCCTCGATGGCATCGTTCGTGTCCATGGTCAGGTGGAACGAGCCGCGCGTCTTGGCCGAGCCGGTGAACAGCACCACCACCTTGGGATCAAAGCGCCGCGCCACCTCGGCGACACCCTCGTACCAGACCGTGTCGCCGCTCACATAGACCGCGTCACCCTCCCGCTCCCGACCCAGCGCGAAGCCCACCACATCGCCGGCGATGGGCTCGATGCCCACGGGGCCATGGCGTGCCGGCGTGGCGGTGACGATCACACGGCCACCTTCGGGCGTGCGCACCTCATGGCTCTGCCAGGGCGCGAGGCCCACGGCGCGGCCGGTGGGCAGCCCCAGCCGTCCCTCGGCCACCTGTGTGGTGAGGGTCAAAGGCACCTGGTCGAGCAGGGCGCGGCCCGTCAGGTCCAGATTGTCCTTGTGCTGGTCGTGGCTGAGCAGCACCGCGTCCAGAGCCCCCAGCGCATCGGCCGAGATCGCCGGGCTGGTGCGCTTTTCCAGGGTCACGGCGCCCGGATAGGCCTGCGGCGCGTCGAAAGTGGGGTCGGTGAGGAAGCGCAGGCCCCCCAGTTCCACCAGAACCGTGGGACCGCCGATGAGGGTAAAGGTGATGTCATCTGCCATGAGGGCCTCCCGCAAGCATGTGATAAGCGGGATAGGCCCTGGCGGCCTGAGCGGGAATTCGCCAAGTTCTCACAATGACTGATCGAAATCGCACAAGCCTCGACTGGGACGACCTGCGCTATTTCATGGCGCTCTCCCGCCACGGCTCGCTCTCTGCCGCCGCACGCAGCCTTGGCGTCAACCATGCCACCGTCTCCCGCCGCATCGCAGCACTGGAGGGGCAATTGGAAGCGCCGCTGTTCGAGCGCACGGCGGAGGGCTATGCCCTGACCGCCGCCGGCCGGAACACGCTGGCCGCCGCCGCCGCCATGGAGCGGGCGGCCTCCGGCCTCGGGGCGAGCGCCCCCGCCGCCGAAGTGCCGCGGCTCGGCAGGGTGCGGGTCACGGCGACGCCGAGCCTGTCGGAATGTTTCCTGCTGGAGCGCCTGACCGGCTTGCTCGCGGTTCATCCGGGGCTCGATCTCGATCTCATCGCGGATCGGCGCGCCATCAGCCTCGCCCGGCGGGAGGCGGACATTGCGCTGCGCCTCGCCCGCCCGAAGGAAGGCGATTTGCTGGCGCGGCGCCTGACGGGGCTGGCCTTCGGCTTTTATGCGCGACCCGTCTGGCTGGAGCGTCTCGCCGCCGGCGCGCCGCCCTGCTTCGTCACCTTCGACGAGGGCGGCGCCCATCTGCCGGAACCGCTCTGGCTGGCGCGCAGCTTTCCCGGCGCCCGCGCCGTGTTCCGCTCCAACAGCGAAGCGGCGCTCGCCCAGGCCGCCCGCTCGGGCTGCGGCATTGCGTTGCTGCCGCGCTTCATCGGCGCCTTTGATCCCGAGCTGGTGCCCATCGACTTGAAAGTGGCCCCGCCATCGCGCGAACTCTGGCTGCTGCGCCGGCCGGAAGACGAACCGGCGGTGGAGCTGGTGGCCCAATTCCTGGCGGACCTGTTCCGCCGTGAGCGGCGGCGGTTCGAGGGGTCCGTCTTCGCGGGGGCCGACGCGACCTGAGCCCCAAAAGCAAATGGCCGGGCAAGAGCCCGGCCATCGCATCTTGAACCCGGGCCGCGAAGACCCGAACGCCTCACTCAGGCTTGGGCGCCAGGCGCGCGGTGACGATCTTGTCGGGGTCCTTCACCGGCTCGCCGCGCTTGATCTGGTCCACATTCTCCATGCCGGAGATGACCTCGCCCCACACGGTATACTGGCCGTCCAGGAAGCGGGCATCGCCGAAGCAGATGAAGAACTGGCTGTCGCCGGAATCCGGGTTGGCCGCGCGGGCCATGGAGACCGTGCCACGGGTGTGGGGCTGGCGGTTGAACTCGGCCTTCAGCTTCTTGCCCGAGCCGCCCATGCCGGTGCCGGTGGGGTCGCCGGTCTGGGCCATGAAGCCCTCGATGACGCGGTGGAACGGCACGCCGTTATAGAAGCCCTCGGAGACCAGCTCCTTGATGCGGGCCACATGGCCCGGGGCGAGGTCGGGGCGCAGTCCGATGGTCACGTCGCCCTTGGTGGTTTCCAGGATGATTACGTCTTCGGCCATGGATGTCTCCTTGTGCGGCTCGAAAGGGGTGTGAGAGGCGAGGCGGGCCGCTTACTTGGCGTCCGCCGCCACCTGCATCTTCACGATCCGGTCGGGGGTGGCGACGGCGCCATTATTGGCCTGCGACCCCTTCTTGATCTTGTCGACGAACTCCATGCCCGAGACCACCTCGCCCACGACCGTGTACTTGCCATCGAGGAAGGGGGCGGCGTCGAAGCAGATGAAGAACTGGGAATTGGCGCTGTCCGGCGAGGAGGAACGGGCCATGCCCACGGTGCCGCGCTTGAACGGCACGTTGGAGAATTCGGCCGGGAGGTTCGGATACTTGGAGCCGCCCGTGCCGTTGCCATACTGGCCATCGCCCGTCTGGGCCATGAAGCCGTCGATGACCCGGTGGAACGGCACGTTGTTGTAATAGCCCTCGCGCGCCAGCAGCTTCAGGCGCTCGGCATGCTTGGGGGCGATGTCCGGGCGCAGCGCGATGACCACCCGGCCATAGGTCGTGTCCAGATAGAGCGTGTTCTCCGGGTCGAGCTTGGGCTTCGACTGGGCAAGGGCCGGACCTGCGACGGCAGCCGCGAGCGCGAGGCCGAGAACGGAGCGGCGCGCGAGGCGGGCACCGGTGGAAGCGGTCATGGAGAAGTCTCCTCGGATGGCGTCCCCCACGCCTCAGGCGCGGGAGAATTTCACCTTCAGCCGCGCGAGCACGGCCTCGGGAACGAAGGCGGACACGTCACCGCCCATGGCAGCGATCTGCCGGACCAAGGTGGCGGTGATGGGGCGCACGCGGGGGGAAGCGGGCAGGAAAACCGTCTGGATGGTGGGCGAGAGCGTGCCGTTCATGCCGGCCATCTGCATCTCGTAATCCAGGTCGGTGCCATCGCGCAGGCCGCGAATGAGCAGCGTGGCGCCCACTTCCAGCGCGGTGGTGACCACCAGCTTGTCGAAGGTGACCACTTCAAGGGTCGCCCCTTCCTCGGCGGCGACGGGGCCGCAGACGTCGCGGAGCATGTCGAGCCGCTCGGCGGGCGAGAAGACGGGCGTCTTGCCGGGATGGATGCCCACGGCCAGAACCAATTTGTCGGCCAGGCGGCACGCCGAGCGCACCACGTCCAGGTGCCCATTGGTGGGCGGATCGAACGAGCCCGCATAGATGGCGATGCGGGGCGCGTGGGGCGTGGTGTTGGCGTCGCTCATGGGGCGAAAGCGTTATCGCGCCCCGCGCCCACGCGCAATGGGGCGGCGCCGCGCGGCACCGCCCCTTCCGGTCAAAGCATCGGCAATTTCACAGATGGATGCCGCCGGACACCTCGATGCGCTGGCCGTTCACCCAGCGATTCGCCTCGCCCAGGAGGGTCGCGATCATCGGCCCGATGTCATCGGCCACGCCCACCCGGCCCAGCGCCGTCTCGCCGGCGATGACCTGGTTCACGGCTGCATTGTCGCGCACCATGCCGCCGCCGAAATCGGTCTCGATGGCGCCGGGTGCCACGGTGTTGACGCGGATGCCCCGTGCCCCCAGCTCCTTGGCCATATAGCGGGTAAGCACCTCGATGCCGCCCTTCATGGCCGCATAGGCGGCAAAGCCCGGCATGGAGAAACGGGCAAGGCCGCTCGACAGATTGATGATGGAACCGCCATCGGCCAGCAGCGGCACCAGCGCCTGGGTGAGGAAGAAGGTGCCCTTCAGGTGGATGTCGACCAATTGGTCGAACATGGCTTCTGTCGTCTCCATGAAGGGGGCGTAGATGCCGATGCCGGCATTGTTCACCAGATAGTTAAACCGCTCGGCGCCGAATGTTTCGGCCAGCGCGCCGCGCACCGCCTCGGCGAAGGCGGGGAAGGTGGCGGCCCGGCCCACATCCAGCTGGAGGGCATGGCCGGTGCGGCCGAGCGCGGCAATCTCGGCGCGCACCGCTTCCGCCTCATCGGCGCGGGAATGATAGGTAAAGATCACATCCACGCCCCGCGCCGCCAGGGCGAGAACCGTGTTGCGGCCAAGGCCCCGGCTGCCGCCGGTGACGAGGGCGATGGGGGCGGAAGAGCGCGTTGAATTCGTCATGTGGGTCTCTCCTTCAGCGATGAGACAAATGTAACGCCCAGCCCCCAGCCGCTCTTGCCGGATGCTGGCGAAGTCTTGCCCATTTCTCCAAACCCGCTTCCCCCCTGCGCGCGATGGGTTATGGTTTCCCCTGCCCGGCCAGACCCTCGGTCCGCCGGAGGAGACTGCCGCCATGAGTGACGATCTGCGCGCCGCCGCAACCCGATATACCGCCGGCCTGCCGGCGCCCGAGGGGCTGCATCTGGCGGATGTGGAGGGCATCGGCTTTGCCTGCGCCCGCTCGCCCACCCCCTATGTGCACGCCCTCTATCGTCCCCTGCTTTGCCTGGTTCTCCAAGGGGCGAAGGACGTGACCTCGGGCATGGACACCTGGTCCTTCAAGGCCGGGGAGACGCTGATCGTGGGCACGGACCTTGCCGTCTCCGGCCGGGTGCGGCAGGCGAGCCCGACCGAGCCCTATCTGGCGGTGGCCCTCGGCATCGATCTTGCCCTGCTCAAGGACCTGATGGGCGAGATGGCGGCGGTGCCGGCGGCGCAGCGGACGGCGCGGGTGGCGGTGGCGCAGACACAAGCCGCCGTGCAGGACTGCGTCGCCCGGCTGGTGCGCCTCATCGAGACGCCCGATGCCCTCGCGGTGCTGCGCCCCTCCATCCTGCGCGAACTCCATTATTGGCTGCTGCGTGGCCCCCACGGCGCCATGCTCAGCCAATTGAGCCTGCCGGACAGCCATGCGGCGCGCATTTCCCGTGCGGTGGCCGTGCTGCGCGCGGACTATGCCCGGACCTTGCCGGTGGACGAGCTGGCCGAGGTGGCGGGTATGAGCGTGTCGTCCTTCCACGCCCACTTCAAGGCGGTGACCTCGCTTTCGCCGCTCCAGTTCCAGAAGCGGCTGCGCCTGGTGGAGGCGCGGCGGCGGCTGCATGGGGAGGGCCTCGCCATTGCCGAGGCCGCGTTCGACGTGGGCTATGAGAGCGTGTCCCACTTCACCCGCGACTATGCCCGCCTGTTCGGCGCCCCGCCCGGCCGGGACCTAACCACCCGTCCGCACATGGAGGATTTCAGCGGCGTCCGGCCGCCAGCAGGAGCGCGGCGCCTCCCGCCAGGATCACCGCCGACACCCGGTCTGCCATCGCCGTGAAGCGGCCGGTGAGCGCGGTGCGGGCGCGATCCGCCACCACCGCCCACAGCATGTCACCCACCAGGGCGATCACCGCGAAGATGGCGGCCAGCAGCGCGATCTGCGGCACCGGATCGGTGGGGTTGGTGACAAATTGCGGCAGGAAGGCCGCGTGGAACAGCAGCGTCTTGGGATTGGCGAAGGCCACCGCCAGCCCGCGCGAGAAGGCGGCGCGGCCCGTGGGCACGGCTTCCGCCCGCTCCTGCCCCGCCGCCCGCCACTGGGCGATGGCAAGCCAGATGAGATAGGCCGCGCCCATATAGCGCACCAGGTCGAAATGACGGGAGAAGACCTCCACCACCCAAGCCAGCCCCGCCGCCACGAAGGCGAGCTGGAGCACCAGCCCCACATTCACCCCGGTGGCGGTGAGAAGCCCCGCGCGCCGGCCGTGCTTGAGGCTGGTGCCGACGATGAGGGCCACATTGGGCCCCGGCGTCGCGCCCAGCGCCAGGCAGGCCAGCACGAAGATCGCGAGGCTCTCGGCGGAGATCATGCCTCGGCGTCTCCCTCGCCCGCCTCGCCGCCCAGATCTCCCTCCTCGGCGGCGCTGTCCTCGCTGATATGCTCAACGGAGACCACCCGCTCACCCGACGCGGTGTTGAAGACGATGACGCCTTGGCTGGCGCGGCCCACCACGCGGATGCCATCCACCGGGCAGCGGATGAGCTGACCGCCATTGGTGACCAGCATGATCTGGTCCGTGTCCTCCACCGGGAAGGAGGCCACCAGCCGGCCATTGCGCTCGTTCACCGCCATGGCAACGATGCCCTTACCGCCACGGCCGGTGACGCGATACTCGTAGGACGAGGTGCGCTTGCCGTAGCCGTTCTCCGACAGGGTCAGGATGAACTGCTCGCGGGCGCTCATTTCCGCATAGCGCTCGGTGGAGAGGGCGGCATCGGCCACCACTTCCTCGCCGTCGCTCTCGCCGGAGACATCCTCGCCGCCCCGGCGCACCGCATTGGCGGCCTTCAGATAAGAGGAGCGCTCCTCGGCGCTGGCGTCGGAATGGCCGATGACGGCCATGGAGATGACGGTGTCGCCCTCCTCTAGCCGGATGCCGCGTACGCCGACGGAATCGCGGCCCTTGAAGACGCGCACATCGGTGACCGGGAAGCGGATGCAGGCGCCTTCCGCCGTGGTCAGCAGCACATCGTCATTCTCGGTGCACAGCTGGACCGAGGCGATGGACTCGCCCTCCTCCAGCTTCATGGCGATCTTGCCGTTGCGGTTCACCTGGCTGAAATCGGCCAATTCGTTCCGCCGCACCGTGCCGCCCGTGGTGGCGAACAGGATCTGCCAGCGGGCATGCTCCTCCGCATCCTCCGGCAGCGGGACGATGGAGGTGATGCGCTCGTCCGGATCCAGCGGCAGGATGTTGATGAGCGCCTTGCCGCGGGCCTGGGGGGCGGCGGCGGGCAGGCGATAAACCTTGAGCTTGTAGACCTGCCCCTTGGACGAGAAGAACAGCACCGGGGCGTGGGTGGAGGCCACGAACAGGCGGGTGACGAAATCCTCCTCGCGGGTCTGCATGGCCGAGCGGCCCTTGCCGCCCCGGCGCTGTGCCCGGTAGGTGGAGAGCGGCACGCGCTTCACGTAGCCCGCATGGGAGACGGTGACCACCATCTCCTCGCGCTGGATCAGGTCCTCGTCGTCGAGGTCGCCATAGCCTTCCACCAGCTCGGTGCGGCGGGGGGTGCCGAACTCGGCCTTGATAGCCAGCAGCTCCTCACGAACGATGGCCTGGATGCGGGCGCGGCTCGCCAGGATTTCAAGGTAATTGGCGATTTCCACCGCCAGCTTGTCCAACTCGTCGGCAATCTCGTCGCGACCCAGGGCGGTGAGGCGCTGGAGGCGCAGGTCCAGGATGGCGCGGGCCTGCTCGTTGGACAGGCGATAGGTGCCGTCCGCCGAGACCACATGGCGGGGATCGGCGATGAGAGCGATCAGCGACTCGACATCCTTAGCCGGCCAATCGCGCGACATGAGCGCCTCGCGCGCCGCGGCCGGGTCGGGCGCGGTACGAATAAGGCGAATGATTTCATCGATGTTCGCCACGGCGATGGCAAGGCCCACCAGCACATGGGCGCGGTCGCGCGCCTTGCGCAGGAGGAATTTAGTTCGCCGGCTCACCACCTCTTCCCGGAAGGCGATGAAGGCGGTGAGCATGTCATGGATGGTCATCACCGCCGGCTTCCCGCCGGACAGCGCCACCATATTGGCGCCGAAGGACGACTGGAGCGGCGTCATGCGATAGAGGTTGTTGAGCACCACGTCCGCCTGGGCGTCGCGCTTCACCTCGATCACCACCCGCATGCCTTCGCGGTCGGATTCGTCGCGGATCTCGGCGATCCCCTCCAGGCGCTTGTCGCGCACCAGCTCGGCGATCTTCTCGATCATCGAGGCCTTGTTCACCTGGTAGGGGATCTCGGTGATGATGATCGCCTCGCGCTCCTTGCGGATCGTCTCGATCGTCACCTTGGCCCGCACCACCATGGAGCCGCGGCCGGTCAGATAGGCCTGGCGGATGCCGGCGCGGCCGAGAATGAGGCCGCCGGTGGGGAAATCGGGGCCGGGAATATGCTCGATGAGCGCTTCCGGCAGCAAGGTCGGGTCGTCGATGAGCGCCACCGCCCCGTCGATCACCTCGCCCAGATTGTGCGGCGGGATGTTGGTGGCCATGCCCACCGCAATGCCGCCGGCGCCATTCACCAGCAGGTTCGGGAACTTGGCCGGCAGGACGACGGGCTCGTGCTCGCTGCCGTCGTAATTGTCCTGGTAGTCGACGGTTTCCTTGTCCAAATCGTCCAGCAGCGACTGGGTGACTTTTTCCAGGCGCACCTCGGTGTAGCGCATGGCCGCCGGCGGGTCGCCGTCCACCGAGCCGAAATTGCCTTGGCCATCCACCAGCGGCACCCGCATGGAGAAGGGCTGCGCCATGCGCACCAGGGCCTCATAGACCGACTGGTCGCCGTGGGGATGGTATTTACCGATGACGTCGCCGACCACGCGGGCCGACTTACGATAGGACTTGTTCCACTCGTATCCGTTCTCATGCATGGAGAACAGGATGCGGCGATGCACCGGCTTCAGTCCGTCCCGCACGTCCGGAAGAGCGCGCGCGACGATCACGCTCATCGCGTAGTCGAGATAAGACCGCGACAGTTCTTCGGTAATGGATACGGGCCGGATGTCCGAGGGCAGATCACCGCCCTGCTTCGGAGTCTCGTTTTCAGCCAAGAGACAAATCTCACATGATGCACAGCTGTTGCAGCTTTTACCTGATTCAGCCGTGAAACTCCAGCGAAACCGGCGCCTTTCGCGGTTATTTTATCTTGATATTTCAATAGATTAGCCGCGCCGATCCGGCGCTTTCGGGCGACATTGCGGCAAGCTGCCCCTCCGGCCGCGCCAACCGACCCGACGGGCCGGTGCGCGTGGTGCGACAGGACGGTGGCGGAACGGCTTGTCCCGATGCGCCAGGCCACGCGGAGACGGGCTTGGCCGCCCCGCGCGCAGCACCGTTTGCGGGCGGAAAGTTCGGGCCGCAGAGCGGGCCGCGGTACGGTTCCGGGAGGGTCGGGAGGGTCGGGAATGTTCTGGGGCGGGCAGACGGGTCAGATCGCGACGGCCCGCTCAGGGCGGACCGGCCTGGCACCGGCTCCGGGCCCAGGGAGCGGCCTCCCGGGCCATGGGCTCGGTGCTTGCGCGTGGCCGCAGAGTGAAGGCGCCCTGTCCTCCACTCCGAGGGCTTCGAGGGCTTCGAGGGCTTCGAGGGCTTCGAGGGCTTCGCGGCGAGCGGATCGCACGCCAAACCTGCTCAGACAAGGGGAGGCAAGGGGAGGCAAGGCAAGGAAGGCGAGGGGCGGTGAAGCGGGCGGGGTTAGGCTCGCCGAGGTCATGCTGGCGAGGCGAGGCTTCCCGAGGCGCGGTCCGGCGGGAAGCGGCCTCGCCCGCATATGCCGGGCACAGGAGCGCCGGGACACCGCCGCACGCCGTCCGCGCGGTCAGGTGCCGAAGACCACCGCATGCATGATGCGGCCCGGCCAGAAGGTGAAGAGCCCCGCCGCCACCAGCGCGAACAGGAAGAGATGGCGCATTGTGCGCCCGTGCCGGCTCACCTGGTGCCGCCGCGCCGCAAGCACCGCCAGGGGCAGCGCGACGAGCACCCAGACCGAGAGCAGATGAATGGGGCTCCAGGGCCCCCAGACCCGCAATTCGTGGATCAGCAGGGAGGAACCCGCCACCACCCCCATGAGCGCGACCCAGGCCCAGCCCATGAGGCGGTGGCGCGGATCGCCCTTGGACAGGCTCAGCTGCACCGCGCCGAGCCCCAACGCCGCCAGCGCGGCGAAGGCATGCACCTGGATGGCTGGGGAGGCGGACAGGAGTGGCTCCAGCGTCATTTCCCCTCCCCGCGCACACCGATGCGTGCTGCCTTCTCAGAACGGGATTTCGTCGTCCATGTCGTCGGAGGGCCGACCACCGCCACCAAAGCCGCCCCCACCGGACCCGCCACCGGAGGAGCCGCCGCCACGGCGCGCTCCACCGCCGCCGCCGAAGCCACCCCCGCTGCCACCGCCGCCGCCAAAGCTGCCGCCACCCCCGCCGCCGCCAAATCCGCTACCACCGCCGCCGCTCATGGGGCCAGAGGCGCCGAAGTCAGAACCGCCGCCATAATCATCGCCGCCCTCGGACCCGCCGCCGCTGCGGCCGTCCAGAAGGGTGAGTTCGCCGCGATAGGGGCGCAGCACCACTTCGGTGAAATAGCGCTCCTGGCCCTGATTGTCGGTGGCCTTGCGGGTCTCCAGCTGGCCCTCGATATAGACTTTGGAGCCCTTCTTCAGGAACCGCTCGGCCACGCCCACCAGATTCTCGTTGAAAATGGCCACCGAGTGCCATTCCGTGCGCTCGCGCCGCTCGCCCGACGCCTTGTCGCGCCAGGTTTCCGACGTGGCGATGCGCAGATTGCACACCCGCCCGCCATTCTGGAAGGCGCGCACCTCCGGGTCGCGGCCGAGATTGCCGACCAGGATCACCTTGTTGACGCTGCCGGCCATCTTTTTCCTCCGCCGTCCGTTCCCGATTGCATCCGCACGCGCCGGGCGCGAGGCCCGCCTTCGCGGACGCGCATGCACCCTACAGCGCAAAACCCGCCGGGGAAGGCGCGCAAAGCCTTTGTCCACCAAAAAGGCCGCCGGCCCCTTCCCTCTGCGTTCTCTATATGTTCTATAGTTCGCCGAACCGCGTTGCAAGGGGAGAGTCGCAGGGCGCCGGGTGTCTTTTGATCGGATCGTCCGCCGCGCTTTCTCGATCAAAGGGGTGAGCAGGGCGATTCACCGATCGGATCGATTCATCGGATCGCGCTCTAGGGAGGCTTCCTTTCGCACTGCACCCTTGTTCCCGAAGCGCTTGCTCTTAGATAGGACATGCGAGCCATGTCGCTGCGCCTTCCCGTGCCCGTCCGGCCCCTCCCCCCGGTGATCTCCGCCGGGTTGGGGCGCGTAATGGGGCGCGGCGCGGTCGTCGGCCTGCTCTGTCTCCCCCCGGTCCGGCGCCCGGCCTGCGCCACAAGTCCGAGCCCGCATCCATGACCGATCCTGCTTCCGCTTCCCCCTCCTCCCTGCCCGCGTCGCGGGAGCGTCGCGATGCGCGGATGCTGTCCGTGCGCGGGGCGCGGGAGCACAATCTGAAGAACGTGGACCTGGACGTGCCGCGCGACAGCCTCGTCGTGTTCACGGGCCTGTCCGGCTCGGGCAAGTCATCGCTCGCCTTCGACACCATCTATGCGGAAGGCCAAAGGCGCTATGTGGAGAGCCTTTCGGCATATGCCCGCCAGTTCCTGGAGATGATGCAGAAGCCGGACGTGGACCAGATCGACGGCCTGTCCCCCGCCATCTCCATCGAGCAGAAGACCACCTCCAAGAATCCGCGCTCCACGGTGGGCACGGTCACCGAGATCTATGACTATATGCGCCTCCTCTGGGCGCGCACCGGCATCCCCTATTCCCCCGCCACGGGCCTGCCCATCGAGAGCCAGACCGTCTCGCAGATGGTGGACCGCACGCTCGCCTTGCCCGAGGGCACGCGGCTCTATCTGCTGGCGCCCGTGGTGCGCGGGCGCAAGGGCGAGTATCGCAAGGAACTGGCGGAGTTCCTCAAGAAGGGCTTCCAGCGGGTCAAGATCGACGGCACCTTCCACGAGATCGCCGAAGCCCCGGCCCTCGACAAGAAATTCAAGCACGACATCGACGTGGTGGTGGACCGTGTGGTGGTACGCCCGGACATCGCCACCCGCCTTGCCGACAGCTTCGAGACGGCGCTTGGCCTTGCCGATGGCATCGCGGTGCTGGAGTTTGCCGATGAGAAGGACGCCGACGGGTCGCCCCGGCGCATCCTGTTTTCGGAAAAATTCGCCTGCCCGGTCTCCGGCTTCACCATTCCCGAGATCGAGCCGCGGCTCTTCTCCTTCAACAACCCCTTCGGCGCCTGCCCGGCCTGCGACGGCCTCGGCGTGGAGCAGACCATCGATCCCGATCTCGTGGTCCCGGACAAGGCCCGCTCCCTGAAGCAGGGCGCCATCGCCCCCTGGGCCAAGAGCACCTCGCCCTATTATGGGCAGACCCTGGACGCGCTCGCCAAGCATTACGGCTTCAAGCTCACCACGCCCTTTGCCGAGCTGCCGGAAAAGGCCAGGGACGTCATCCTCTATGGCTCCGGCGAGGAGCACATCACCTTCCGCTATGATGACGGCCTGCGCGCTTATGAGACCTCGAAGACCTTCGAGGGCATCGTGCGCAACCTGGACCGGCGCTGGAAGGAGACCGACAGCGACTGGGCGCGGGAGGAAATCTCCAAATATTTCTCCACCGTCCCCTGCGCCGTCTGCACCGGCTATCGCCTCAAGCCCGAGGCGCTGGCGGTGAAGGTGGGCCATCGGCATATTGGCGAAGTGGGCGTGCTCTCCGTGAAGGCGGCGCACGATTGGTTCGAGGCCCTGCCCGCCGCGCTCAATGCCAAGCAGAACGAAATCGCGGTGCGCATCCTCAAGGAGATCCGCGAGCGGCTGCGCTTCCTCATGGATGTGGGGCTGGAATATCTCACCTTGGCCCGCTCCTCCGGCACCCTGTCCGGCGGCGAGAGCCAGCGCATTCGGCTGGCCTCGCAGATCGGCTCTGGCCTGTCGGGCGTGCTCTATGTGCTGGACGAGCCCTCCATCGGCCTGCACCAGCGGGACAATGTGCGGCTGCTCGAAACGCTCAAGCGCCTGCGGGACCTCGGCAATACCGTCATCGTGGTGGAGCATGACGAGGATGCCATCCTCGCCGCCGATTATGTGGTGGATGTGGGCCCCGGCGCCGGCATCCATGGCGGAAAGATCGTGTCCAAGGGCACGCCGGCGGAGATCATGGCGGACCCGGCCTCGCTGACGGGCAAGTATCTCACCGGCGCCCTCGCCGTGGGCGTGCCGGCGCGGCGCAAGCCGAACCCCAAGCGGCAATTGAAGCTCGTCGGCGCGCGGGGCAACAATTTGAAGAACGTCACCGCCGAGGTGCCACTCGGCCTGTTCACCTGCGTCACCGGCGTGTCGGGCGGCGGCAAGTCCACGCTGCTCATCGACACGCTCTACAAGGCGGTGGCGCGGCGGCTGAACAATGCCTCCGAGGCCCCCGCCCCCTTCGACCGCCTGGAAGGGCTGGAGCACCTGGACAAGGTGATCGACATCGACCAATCGCCCATCGGCCGCACCCCGCGCTCCAACCCCGCCACCTATACGGGGGCCTTCACCCCCATTCGGGAATGGTTCGCCGGGCTCCCCGAGGCGAAGGCGCGGGGCTATGGGGCCGGGCGCTTCTCCTTCAATGTGAAGGGCGGGCGGTGCGAGGCCTGCCAGGGCGACGGCGTCATCAAGATCGAGATGCACTTCCTGCCGGATGTCTACGTCACCTGCGATGTCTGCAAGGGCAAGCGCTACAATCGCGAGACGCTGGAAGTCACCTTCAAGGACAAGTCCATCGCCGATGTGCTGGACATGACGGTGGATGAGGGCGCGGCCTTCTTCAAGGCGGTGCCTTCCGTGCGCGAGAAGCTGGAGACGCTGGCGCGGGTGGGGCTCGGCTATATCAAGGTCGGCCAGCAGGCCACCACCCTGTCCGGCGGCGAGGCGCAGCGGGTGAAGCTCGCCAAGGAACTCTCCAAGCGCGCCACCGGCCGCACGCTCTATATCCTGGACGAGCCCACCACCGGCCTGCACTTCCACGACGTGTCCAAGCTCTTGGAAGTGCTGCACGAACTGGTGGAGCAGGGGAACACCATCGCGGTCATCGAGCACAATCTCGATGTCATCAAGACCGCCGACTGGGTGGTGGACCTCGGCCCTGAGGGCGGAGATGGCGGCGGCGAGATCGTCGCCTGCGGCACGCCGGAAGAGATTGCCGCCAATCCCCGCTCCCATACCGGGCGTTTCCTCGCCGAGGTGCTGGCCCGCCGGCCGCACAAGCCGGCGGTGGCGTCGGATGCGGATGAGGTGGCCCCCGTCGCTCGGGGTGGGCGGCGGAAGGTGGCTGGGGGTCAGCCCACGGCCAAGTCGACGGCCAAATCCACCGCAAAGCCGATGGTTAAACCCGCCGCACCCGCGGCTGAAGAGGATGAGGCCGCCGAAGACACCCCCACGCGCGGCGCCACCCGCCGCACCCGCCGCACGGCGGCAGAATAACCGGCTCTGCCGTTCGTCTCTGAGAGGGCCCTCCCCGTGGATGGCCGGGCTTGTCCCGGCCATCCACGGGGAATGTCCGGGAAGGGCTCAACATGGGCACGCGCCCAATGAAAATGCCCGGGACAAGCCCGGGCACTGCGGCGTGAGGGGGGAAGGGCGCGGTTGCTGTCCGCGCCCTCGAAATCCTTCGGAACACCACCAAACAGCGCCCGCCCGAAAGCGGGCGCCCGGACCTGCTCAGGCCAGCGCCTGCTCCAGGTCGGCGATGATGTCGGCCACATCCTCGATGCCCACCGAAATGCGCACCACCTGCGGGCCGGCACCGGCGGCGACCTTGGCCTCGTCGGTCAGCTGGCGATGGGTGGTGGACGCCGGGTGGATGATGAGGGAGCGGGTGTCGCCGATATTGGCGAGGTGGGAGAACAGCTCCACCTTCGACACCAGGTTCACGCCCGCCTCATAGCCGCCCTTCAGGCCGAAGGTGAAGACCGCGCCGGCGCCGTTGGGCAGGTATTTCTGGGCGAGCGCATGGTAGCGGTCGCCCTCAAGGCCGGGATAGCTCACCCATTCCACCGCCGGATGGGTAGAGAGATAGCGCGCCACGGCCAGCGCATTGGCGCTGTGCTGCTTCATGCGCAGGGCCAAGGTCTCGATGCCGGTGAGGATCAGGAAGGCGTTGAAGGGCGAGAGCGCCGGGCCGAGGTCGCGCAGGCCGAGCACCCGGGCGGCAATGGCGAAGGCGAAATTGCCGAAGGTCTCGTGCAGCACGATGCCCTGATATTCGGGCCGGGGCTTCGAGAGGAAGGGATAGCGATCGGTGGCGGACCAGTTGAAGGTGCCCGCGTCCACAATCACGCCGCCGATGGAATTGCCGTGGCCGCCCAGGAACTTGGTGGCGGAATGGATGACGATGTCCGCGCCATGCTCGATGGGCCGCCACAGATAGGGCGAGGCCAAGGTGTTGTCGACGATCAGCGGCACGCCAGCCGCCTTCGCCACCTTGGAGATGGCCGCGATGTCGGTGACCACGCCGCCGGGATTGGCGATGCTCTCCACGAAGATGGCCTTGGTCTTCGGGCTGATGGCGCGCTCGAAGCTGGCGATGTCATCGGGATCGGCCCACACCACGTTCCAGCCGAAGCTCTTGAAGGCGTGGGTGAACTGGTTGATGGAGCCGCCATAGAGCTTGCGGGAGGCGACGAACTCGTCGCCGGGCGTCAGCAGCGTGTGAAAGACCAGGTGCTGGGCCGCATGGCCCGAGGCCACCGCCAGCGCCGCCGTGCCGCCCTCAAGCGCGGCGACGCGCTCTTCGAGCACGGCGTTCGTGGGGTTTCCGAGGCGGGTATAGATGTTGCCGAAGGTCTGGAGGCCGAACAGGGCGGCCGCGTGGTCCACGTCGTCGAACACGAAGGACGTGGTCTGGTAGATGGGGGTCGCGCGGGCGCCGGTGGTGGGATCGGGCTGGGCGCCCGCATGGACGGCGAGCGTGGCGAAGCCGGGATGGCGGTCGGTCATGAAACGTCCTCCTGTTCCCCGGCATCATGCACCGTGCCGGGGTTAAATTCCAGTCAACACATCGATTAAGTGTGCATTACGTAATTTCACGGAGATGTCGCCGCCGAAAGCCCCGCTTGGCTATTGCGGCTTCACCGGCGTGCGGTTCAGGGAGAGGCGCTGCACGCCAGCGCCCAGGCGCTGCGGGCGCTTGGCGGAGATGGTGCGGCTGTTCACCCCGGTCCAGCCAATCTCGCCGGAGAGGCGGCCATATTCAATCTTCGGGCAGCGATCCATCACCACCTTCAGCCCCGCCGCCTCGGCCTTGGCGGCGGCTTCGTCATGCCGCACGCCCTGCTGCATCCAGAACACCTTGGGCAAAGGCGAGAGGGCCAGGGCCTCGTCCAGCACCGCCGGCACGTGGTCCGGCGCGCGGAACACGTCCACCATGTCGATGGCCACCGGCACGTCGGCGAGCGTCGCATAAACGGTACGCCCGGCAATGGCCTTGCCCGCCTGGCCGGGATTGACCGGATAGACCTCGAAGCCCCGCTCCGCCAGATACTTGGTCACGAAGAAGGAGGGCCGGCTGGGATTGGGGCTCGCGCCCACCACGGCCACGGTCTTCACCTGCGAGAGGATGTCGCGGATATAGCGGTCGTCATAGCGGTCGTGATTCATGACGCCCTCCTCCTGTCAGGCGCGGCGCGCCTTGCTGAACAAAGTGAAGAAATTGTCCGTGGTGCGGGCCGCCAGCTCTTCCAGGCTCACGCCGCGCGTGGCGGCCAGCACCTTGGCGGTCTCGCGCACGAACGACGGCTCGTTGCGCTTGCCCCGGTGGGGGATGGGCGCAAGGAACGGCGCGTCCGTCTCCACCAGCATGCGATCTTCCGGCACGCTCGCGGCGATCTCCCGCAGGGCGGTGCTGTTCTTGAAGGTCACGACCCCCGAAAAGGAGATGTAGCCGCCGAGCGCCAGCGCCCGCCGGGCCAGATCCGGCCCCGCCGTGAAGCAATGGAGCACGAAGGGAAAGGCGCCCTTGGCGGTTTCCTGTTCCAGAATGTCCGCCACGTCGTCATCCGCCTCGCGGGCATGGATGATGAGCGGCAGGCCGGTATCGCGGGAGGCGGCGATATGGGTGTGGAAGCCGTGGGCCTGCGCCGCGCGGGGGCTGGTGTCGTAGTGATAGTCGAGCCCGACTTCGCCGATGGCCACCACCTTGGGATGGGCGGACAGGGCGATCAGGTCCTGCGCGGTCACATCCGGCTCTTCCGCCGCCTGGTGGGGATGGGTGCCCACGGAGCAGAAGACGTTGTCATAGCGCTCGGCGATGGCGCGGATCTCGTCGAACCGCCGCACGCGGGTGGAAATGGTGAGCAGATGCGAGACCCCCGCCTCCGCGGCCCGCGCGACGATGGCGTCGCGCTCGGCGGCAAAATCGGGGAAGTCCAGATGGCAATGACTGTCGACGAGCATGGGCAACCTTGATGCGGTGGCCCTTCACATAGGCCCTCACGGCGGCGGCGTCGAGGCGGGGACGCCCCTCGCCCCCACCTCCCCCGCAGGTTTCGGTGGCCGGCGCGCGCCAGCCCCCGCGCCGCCCGATCAGGCCGCCACTTGCGCGCCGCTCACGCGGGCCACTTCCCGGATGATGCCGGAATGGTCGAGGTCGCCCTCCCCCTTGTCCACCATGGCGGCGAAGAGGGAATCGGTGAGCTTGAGCATGGGCAGGTCCAGCCCCAACGTCGCCGCATGGGCGAGCGCCGTGGACGTGTCCTTCACCTGGTACTTGGCCGGGCCGCCGGGCACGAAATCGTCGGTGGCCATGCGCAAGGCGTGCTGCTTGAGGATGGTGGAATCGGCAAAGCCGCCCAGCAAGGCCTCGCGCACCTTCAGCGGGTCCGCCCCGCCCTGCCGGGCCAGAACCAGCGCCTCGGCCACCGCCACCAGCGTGGAGGCGACGATGGACTGGTTGATGAGCTTGCACAATTGCCCCGCCCCCGCCGGCCCCACATGCACCGGCCGGCCCATGGCCGCCAGCACCGGGGCCACGCGGGCAAAGGCCTCCGCCGTGCCCCCCGCCATGATGGCAAGGCTCGCGGCCTTCGCGCCCTTCTCGCCGCCGGAGACCGGCGCATCCACATAGAAGATGCCCCGCGCCTCGGCGGCACGGGCCTGGCCCTGGGCGGTTTCCACCGGGATGGAGCTCATGACCACGAGGCTCGATCCCGCCACCATGGAGGCGAGCACGCCCCCTTCGTCCAGCAGCACCGCATCGCAGACCGGGCCGGAGGAGAGCATGACGATGACCATGTCGGCGCCCCGCGCCGCCCCGCCCGCCGTGCCCGCCACCCGCACGCCGGGCAGGCGGGCGGCCTTTTCGGGCGAGCGGTTCCAGGCGGTCACCTCATGGCCGGCAGAGGCGAGGTTGGCGGCCATGGGGCCGCCCATGATGCCGGTGCCGATGAATCCGATGCGCGCCATCTCACGCCCCACCCGCGCCACGGCACGCGCGTTCCAGGAAGCGCACCGGCCGCTCGGCCTCGATCAGCGCGGGAAAGCCGGCGCGGAAGCGGGCGAGATGGGGCGTCTCCAGATGGGCGTCGAAGGCGGCGTGGTTCTCGTAGACCTCATAGAAGAGGACGGTGCCGGGATCGTCCGGCGACACGCACACATCGAAGGTGCTGCATCCCGGCTCGTGCGCGACCGAGCAGGTGGCATCATCCGCCGCCAGCGCCAGGAAGGCGTCGAGATGTTCAAGCTTCACCTTGAATTCGGCGATGACCACGAAGGGGCGTTTCGTTTCGCTCATGATTGCGACCTCTTGACCGGGCCAAAAGAAAAGCCGCCGGCCGCACGAACGGCCGGCGGCAGATATGGAGCGCCGGACGGCCTCAGGCGGCCGAGCGGGACGCCACGGGGCGGGTGGCATCTTCCATGGCGCGGCGCAGGGCCACCACGTCGAGATCGTTCTCGATCTCCACATCGTCGAAGCTGACGATTTGGTCGCGGGCGACCGGGCGTTTCAGCTTCACATTATGGGCAAGGCCGATGGGCAAAGCCCGCAGGCCGAGGCTGCGGCTGGCGGGAATGGCATTGGCCCACACCGCATAGCCGCCCTCGCCGTCCAGCAATTCGCCCGGCTTCAGGTCGCGCTTGGCGGTGGCCACCGCATCGCCCCGGAACTCCTTGGAGCAGCCGGTGGGCTCGTTGCGCAGCACCGCCGACAGCACGGAGATGGAGGTCTCCAGGCCGATCATGTGGAAGGGACGCCACATGGAGCCGTACCAGCCCGAGGGATCGGTGAGCAGGCCATATTGCTTGAAGCAGGCGCGGGTATATTCGCTCGTCGCCTTGAAGGTCACGAACACGCCATAGCGAATGTTGTTGAACACCTCGCGGCCGTCCGGCTCCTGGCTGGCGGCGATGTCCACGAGGCCGGAACGGGCGAGGCGGCCGCCATCGGCCACGGGGCGGAAGACGCGGGCGAGGTCATGCAGGCCCGTGGGCGGGAAGGCGAGGCCGTCATCGGGGCAATCGAGGCCGGTGCCATTGGCCACCGCCGCCATCTCAATGGCCGCCTTGGTGCCGTCGGTGAAGGAATTGTACATCTTGGGGTTGAAATCGCCCTTGGCGACCTCTTCCTCGGTCCAGCCGAAATAGCCCCACACCGTGTCCGGGGTGGAATAGCGATAGCGCGGCTCGAAATTCATGCCCTTGCCGGCGGAGGTGATCTCGAAGCCGCAGGAGCGCGCCCAGTCCACCAGTTCGCAGATGATGGCCGGCTGGTCGCCATAGGCCATGGAATAAACCACGCCGCGCTTGCGGGCCTTCTCGGCCAGAAGGGGGCCGCACAGCACGTCGGCTTCCACGTTCACCATCACCACATGCTTGCCGGCCTCGATGGCGGCGAGCGCATGACGGATGCCCGCGATGGGGTGGCCGGTGGCCTCGATGATGCACTCGACGCCCTCGAAGGCGCACAGCGCGGCGGCATCGTCGAGCACGCAGGTCAGGCCGGTCTTGTAGGCATCGGCCAGGGAGGTGGCGGCATAGCGCTCTTCCGGCCAGCCCACCCGTTCCAGGGAGGCGCGGGCGCGGCTCACATTGAGGTCGGCCACACCCACCACATGCAGGCCCTCAATGCGCTGGGCCTGGGCCAGCACCATGGAGCCGAACTTGCCGGCGCCGATGAGGCCCACGCGCACGGGCTTTCCGCCAGCGGCCCGCTGGGCCAGCAGAGTGTGAAGATTCATGAGGGTCCTCCCAAGACAATCAGCGGGCGTGAAGCGCCTGCGACGTTGCGCGGTCGGTTAGGGCGCCGGGCGCCACCGCGATGACCGCCACGCTAGGAGGGGGCTTTGTGAAGCACCATCTAGAAATCCGACAGGATCGTTTAGCTTCTCTACAAGGATGCAGCCTGGGCGGCGGTCCAGGCCTCCCGCTCGACCCGCCAGGCATCCCGCTCCCGCCGCAGCCAGTCGAAGAAGAGCTTCACCTTGGAATGGCGCAGATGGTCTGGCGGGCAGGTGGCCCATTGGGTGACGAGGGAGACCTCCGGCGGCGAGGCCACCGGGCACACCAGGCGCCCCGTGCTCCATTCCCGCCACATCATGAGATCGCTTTCGAGCGCGATGCCCAACCCACCGGCCGCCGCGTCGATGGCCATGTGGGTGCGGTCGAACAGCAGGCGGCGCGGCCGCTCGGCGGGAAGCACCCCCGCATGGCCGAACCAGCGCGTCCATTGCATCTGCGACTTCACGGAATGGATGAGCCGGTACTGGGTCAGCTCCGTGGGCTTCAGGGAGCTCGCCGCCGCCAGTTCCGGCGCGCAGACCGGATAGAATCGCTCCTCCGCCAGCCCTTCCGCGAACAGGCCCGGCCATTGGCCGGTGCCGTGGCGGATCTCGATGTCCACGTTTTCCTTCTGGAAGGCGGTGGGCTCGTTGGTGCCGTCGAGGCGCAATTCGATGTCCGGATGGGCGTCGATGAAGGAGGCGAGGCGCGGCAGGAGCCATTTGGTGGCAAGGCTCGGGGTTGCCCGCACGGTCAGCGTGGTGATGGAGCGGAAGCCCCGGATGCGCTGGGTGGCCTCCGATATCTGCTCCATCTCGCCCCGGATCATCTCGAAATAGCGCTCGCCCGCTTCGGTCAGCACCACATTGCGCCCGGCCTTGCCGATGAGCGCGGTGCCGAGGCTGATCTCCAGCGCCTGCACCTGCTGGCTGACGGCGGAGGGGGTCACGCCCAATTCCTCGGCGGCGCGGGTGACGCTGCCGGCCCGGGCGACCGCATGGAAGACACCAATGGCACGCAGGGGAAGGTGCATGATTTTTCGTTTAGCTCAGCTAAAGGGACACGCAAGCAATCTGCATTGTCCTACACGAACAAGCTACCTAGTGTCTCCCCATCAAGCAAAGTGACCGGGAAAACCGGCGCGCATGAGGAAACGGAAACAAGGAGAGCGTGCCGCGCCGTCGCGGCCACGACCCCTCCCCTTTTTCACACGACGCGCAGCGCGGGATTCCCGCGCCCGGTCCCAAAGGTATTGTGCCGGCGGCCATGCCCGTGAAGGCACTGGGGAGGACAAGATGAGCATCACCGACAAATCCGCGTCCCTGTCCGGCGTTTCGCGCCGGTCCCTGCTGCTGGGCGCCGCTGCGGCGGCCGCCGCCGTGCCGCTGGTAGCCATCCGCACCCGCCCCGCCCATGCGGCCGAGTTCAGCTTCAAGGTGGCCACCGGCCAGTCGCTGACCCAGCCCATCAATGCGCGCCTGGAACAGGCCTGCGCCCGCATCCAGGAGGCCTCCGGCGGCCGGATGGAGCTGAAATTCTTCCCCGCAAGCCAGTTGGGCTCCGACACCGACCTCATCACCCAGGTGCGCTCGGGCGGCATCGAATTCCTGAACATCGCCGGCTCGGTGATCTCCACCGTGGCGCCCGGCGCGGCCATCACCAATGTGGGCTTCGCCTTCGCCGACTATGACCATGTCTGGCGCGGCGTCGACGGCCCGGTGGGCGACTATGTGAAGGCCCAGGTGGAGAAGGCCGGCCTCGTCATCGCCGCCAAGGCGTCCGACAATTCCTTCCGGCAGATCACCTCCGCCTCCAAGCCCATCCGCACTCCGGCGGACCTGAAGGACTACCGCATCCGCGTGCCGGTCTCGCCCATCTTCACCTCGCTCTTCACCGCGCTGGGCGCCAGCCCCACCTCCATCAATTTCAACGAGCTCTACACCGCCCTCCAGACCAAGCTGGTGGACGGCCAGGAGAACGGCCTCGTCGCCATCGAGGCCGGCAAGCTGTATGAAGTGCAGAAATACGTGGCCGAGACCAACCACATCTGGGACCCCTTCTGGCTGGTGGCCAATCGCCGCGCCATGGCCAAGCTGCCGCCGGACCTCCAGGAGATCGTGCGCCGCGAGTTCGACCGCGCCTCCATGGAGCAGCGGGCCGACGTGCTGCGCCTCACCGGCTCGCTGAAGGACCAGCTCACCGCCCGCGGCCTCGTCTTCGAGGCGGCCGACAAGCCGGCCTTCCGCACGGCCCTCACCCAGGCCGGCTTCTACAAGACCTGGAAGGACAAGTTCGGCCCCGAAGCCTGGAAGGCCCTGGAAGCGGTCACCGGGGAATTGTCATGAGCGCGGTGCTCGACACCCATGCGGTCCCGGCCGCCCCCCATGCGGGGGCGGGTTGGGTGCGGGAGGCCGAGCGCTGGCTCCGGCACCTGGTTGAAATCCCCGCCGCGCTCCTCGTCGCCGCCGAGGTGGTGATCCTGTTCGCGGGCATCTGCGCCCGCACCTTCCATCGTCCCATCATCTGGTCGGACGAACTGGCCTCCATCCTCTTCCTCTGGCTCGGCATGCTCGGCGCGGTGGTGGCGGTGCAGCGGGGCGAGCATATGCGCCTCACCTTCGTGGTGGGCGGCCTGCCCCCGCGTGCCCGCGCCTGGTGCGAGACACTGGCCATCGGCGCCGTCTTCATCCTGTTCGCGCTGCTGCTGCACGCCGCCTTCGATTATCACGAAGACCAGGAATTCGTGGAAATGCCGGCCTTGGGCTGGCCGGGCAGCGTGCGGGCGCTGGCGGTGCCGGTCGCCTTCATCCTGGCGCTCGCCTCCTGCGCCCTGAAGCTCCTGCGGCACAGCTGGCAGGACGTGGCCGGCGTCATCCTGGTGCTGGGCGCCGTCGCCGTGGCCTTCCATCTGGCCGTTCCCATGCTCACCGCCATGGGCAATTGGGCGCTGGTGGTGTTCTTCATCGGCCTGCTCGGCGTGTGCGTGCTGTCCGGCGTGCCCATCGCCTTCTCCTTCGCGCTGGCCACCACCGCCTATCTGCTCACCACCACGTCGACGCCGCTGACCGTCGTCGTGGGCCGCGTGGACGAGGGCATGAGCGGTCTCATCCTGCTGGCCGTGCCGCTCTTCATCCTGCTCGGCCAGTTGGTGGATGTCACCGGCATGGCGAAGGTGATGGTGAGCTTCCTCGCCTCGCTGCTCGGCCATGTGAAGGCGGGCATGTCCTATGTGCTGCTGGGCGCCATGCTGCTGGTGTCCGGCATATCCGGCTCCAAGACGGCGGACATGGCGGCGGTGGCCCCGGTGCTATTCCCGGAAATGCGCAAGCGCGGCATGAAGGATGGCGAACTGCTCTCGCTGCTCGCCGCTTCCGGCGCCATGAGCGAGACCATCCCGCCTTCCATCGTGCTCATCGCCATCGCCTCGGTGACGGGCGTGTCCATCGCGGCCCTGTTCACCGCCGGCATCCTGCCGGCCCTGGTGCTGGCGCTGGTTCTGGCGGTCGTCGCCCGCTATCGGGCCGGCCGCGAGGAAGACCAGGCCCTGCCGCCCCGCGCCTCCCGCGCCGTGGTCCTGAAGACGCTGGCGGTGGCCTTCCCCGCCATCCTCCTGCCCTTCCTCATCCGCACCGCCGTGGTGGAAGGCTTTGCCACCGCCACCGAGGTCTCCACCATCGGCATCGCCTATTCGCTGCTCTTGGGGGTGATCGTCTATCGCGGCGGGCTCTCCTGGCGGGGGCTCATCCCCATGCTGGCGCGCACCGCCTCGCTGTCGGGGGCCATCCTGTTCATCGTCGGCGCGGCCAGCGCCATGGCCTGGGCGCTCACCCAGTCCGGCTTCTCCCATGCCTTGGCGAGCGCCATGGCGGGGGTGCCGGGCGGACAGGCGGGCTTCCTGATCATCTCGCTGATCGCCTTCATGGTGCTGGGCAGCCTGCTGGAAGGCATTCCCGCCATCGTTCTGTTCGGGCCGCTTCTGTTCCCCATCGCCCGGCAGTTCGGCATCCATGAAGTGCACTATTCGATGATCGTGATCCTGGCCATGGGCCTTGGCCTCTTCGCCCCGCCCTTCGGCCTTTGCTATTACGCCGCCTGCATCATCGGGCAGGTGGCGCCGGAAGCGGGCATGCGGCGGATCTGGATCTATCTGGGCGCCCTGTTCGTGGGCCTCCTGGTCCTCACCTTCGTGCCCTGGTTCTCCCTCGTCTTCCTGTGAGGGTCGACCGGACCTGAGGGTCCCCTCCGGGACAAACTGGCGGACGCTGGCGCAAGCCGCGTCCGCCTTTTCTTTTGGTGCAGGCGATGGCCCCAAAACGCAAAAAAGCCGGAGGGGCAAGGCCGCCTCCGGCTTTTCTCGTTCTGTACGCCCGATCCCGCAGGGGACCGGGGCCATTCAGATGCCAGGCCTCACTTGCCGGCGGGCGCGGCGGGAGCAGCGGCGGGCGCGGCGCCCGGCTGGCCGCCCTGGGCAGCGCGCTCTTCCATCTTCTTCTGGGCGAGCTTCTGGAGCTCGTCGGCCAGCTTCTGACGCTCGGCGGCGACCACCTGCGGGTCGGAGGCCGGGCCGTCATAGGCCTTGGCGAAGTCCTTGGCGGGGATCTGGAAGTTCAGCGTACGACCGCCCATCTGCAGCGCCTGGATGGTGATCATCTGGGCCTTCTTGAGCTTGGTCACGAAGTCCGCATTCACGTCCATGCTGGCGAAGCAGCCGTTCGGGAAGCAGATCTCGTACTTCAGCGCGATCGGGGGCTGCTGGTCGATGACCACGCGGGTGCCGGGCTGCACCAGCATGCCGATCGGAACCGAGACGATGAACTTCTTGTTCGGGTCGTCCTGCAGCTCGCGGATGGCGGCGGAGGCGAGCGGCTGCCCGGTCTCGGCGGTGAAGTCCTGCGAGGTCATGCAGATCTGCTTGTTGACCGTCTGCTCGGTGCCGCAGACCTTGGTCCAGGGCGTATTGATGCCGGGAACCACGACGGAGGCGGGGGCCTGCTGCTGCTGGGCCTGCTGGGGAGCGGGCGCGGCGGGCGCGGCCTGGGCGGGGGCGGCGGGCTTGGCCGGCGGCTTGGACTGGTTCTGCGCCTGAGCATGGGCGCCCGTGACGCCGAGCGCGAGCACCACGGCAGCAATGCCGCCCGCGCGGCTCAAGGTAAGGGCTTTTGTCATTCCAGAAACTTTCCCCGTGGTGCATCTCGCCGGAGCAGATACGAGGCGCAACGGCGTGGCTGCACCCTCATAACGCCGGCTGTCTCGGTGTCAAATGAGGCAAGACGGTGGCCCGGCCCCGGACCAGCGCCGCCGCAGGCGCGCCACGTGCTACATTGCGCGCAAATGCGGCCATCGCGGGACAGCGGAGCCGCAATCGTACGGGAAACACATGGGAGGGCCGAGGCAGGGCATGGGTCGGCGCACCGCCTTGGCGGGCATCCTTTTTCTGGCTTTCCTGACGCCCCCGGCCGGGGCCGGCGACGCGCCTCCGATCGCCCCGCCCCAGCTTGAGGAGGCAGGCGAGAGCCATGCCATCGCCATGCATGGCGAACCGGCCTATCCGGCGGGATTTACGCATTTTTCCTATGTAAATCCTGCCGCCCCCAAGGGCGGGCGCCTCACCTTGTCGGCCCCGGGCACCTTCGACAGCCTCAATCCCTTTGTGGTGCGCGGCTCCCCCACCCCGGTGATTCGCACCTATGTGGTGGAGACCTTGATGGCGCGGGGCTATGACGAGCCTTTCACCCTCTATCCCCTCCTCGCCGCCGCGGTAGGTACCGATGCGGCCCGCTCCTTCGTCACTTTCCGCCTCGATCCCCGGGCGCGGTTTTCCGACGGCACGCCCGTCACCACCGCCGACGTGGCCTTTTCCTTCGATCTCCTGAGAAGCAAGGGCCGCCCCAACCACCGCCTCTATTATGGCAAGGTGGCGCGGGTGGAGATGCCGGCGGCCGACCAGATCCGCTTCGTGTTCGAGGCCCCCGACCGGGAATTGCCGCTCATCATGGGCCTCATGCCCGTGCTGCCGCGCCATGCCACCGACCCCGACACATTCGGCGAGGGCGGCCTTTCGCCGCCCCTGGGGTCGGGCCCCTACCGGGTGGAGAGCGTGGCGCCGGGGGCCAGCATCACGCTGGCCCGCAACCCCGCCTATTGGGGAGCGGACCTGCCCGCCAATACGGGGCTCTATAATTTCGACCAGATCCGCATCGACTATTTCCGCGACGCCAATACGGAGTTCGAGGCCTTCCGCCGCCATCTGGTGGATGCCCGCTTCGAGAGCGATCCCACCCGCTGGGAAACGGGATACGATTTTTCCGCCGTCCGTTCCGGCGAGGTGGTCAAGGAGGTCATCCCCACCGGCCTGCCCAAGCCCCATTTCGCGCTGGTCTTCAACACCCGCAGGCCTCTCTTCGCCGATGTGCGGGTGCGCCGGGCGATCCTCGAACTGTTCGATTTTCCCTGGCTCGACCGCACGTTCTATCACGGCCTCTATGTGCGCGCGGTGGGCTATTTCGACGGCTCGGACCTCTCCGCCGTGGGGGTGCCGGCCAATGCCGCCGAGCGCCGGCTGCTCGCCCCCTTCCCCGATGCGGTGCGCCCCGACGTGCTGGACGGCACCTATGCCGGGCCTCCCGCCGACGGATCGGGCCGCGACCGGGCGCGCCTGAAAGCCGCGCTGGCGCTTCTGGAGGACGCCGGCTGGCGGCTGCGGGACGGGCGGCTGGTGGACGGGCAGGACCGGCCCTTCCGGTTCGAGATCATGGTCAATACCCGCGAGCAGGAGCGCCTGTGCATCGCCTTCGCCAGCCAGTTGGCCCGCGCCGGCATGGAGGCGCGGGTGCGGATCGTGGATGCCGTGCAGTTCGACGCCCGCCGCAATGCGTTCGATTTCGACATGGTGCCCTTCAGCTGGGGCCAGTCGCTCTCGCCCGGCAGCGAGCAGGGCTTCTATTTCGGCAGCGCCGCCGCCGACCATGCGGGCAGCCGCAATTACATGGGCATGCGCAGCCCCGCCGCCGACGCGCTGACCGCCGCCTTGGTGGCGGCGGACGACCGGGCGCAACTGGTGGCGGCCGCCCGCGCCCTCGACCGGGTGCTGATCTCCGGCACCTATGACGTGCCGCTGTTTTACGCGCCGGGCCAATGGCTCGCCCGCTGGCGCACCATCCTGCGGCCGGGCACCACCTCGCTTTATGGCACCTTGCCGGAAACCTGGTGGACGAACGCCCGCTGAGCCCCGTCAGGCCGGCTCCAGCGTGTTCTCGCGGCCGAGCTTGTCCAGCACCGTGTCGGCATCCAGCGGGCGGGAGAACAGAAAGCCCTGGGCCTTGTCGATGCCATAGTGCTTGAGACGCTGCACCTGGCGCTCGGTCTCCACCCCCTCGGCGATGACCGACACGCCGAACTCCCGCGCCAGATGCACGATGGAGCCCATGGCGCTGGCCTCGAAGGAGCGGCCCTCGGTCTCCTGGAGGAAGGACTTGTCGACCTTGATATAGTCCACCTTGATGTAATGCAGGCAGGCGAAATTGGAGAAGCCGACGCCGAAATCATCCAGCGCGAACTGGGCGCCGCGACCCCTCAGCTCATTGACCACGCCCTGCACCACGTCGGACGAATAGTCGGTGATTTCCCGTTCGGTCAGTTCGATGATGACGCAGCGCAGGGACTGAGGGGCATCGCCAAAGGCCTCGGTGGCCATGGTCACCATGCGCGGGTCGCCCAGCTGGCTCGGTGGCACATTGATGGACACGTCCAGCGCGCCCTTCACCCGCTGGAACCGGTCCAGATCCTGGGCGGCGCGCGCCATGACCCAGCGCGTGGTCTCGAAAATCAGCGGGCTCTTCTCGATCCAGGGGATGAAGGAGGCCGGTTGGAGCTGGCCATGGGCGGGGTGGTTCCAGCGCAGCAGCGCCTCCACCCCGATCCATTCGCCCGTGGCGATGTCCACGGTGGGCAGATAGACAAGGGAAAAGTCACCCCGCTTCAGGGCCGCCTGGACCTGGCCTTCCACCGACAGACGGTTGCGCAAATGGGCGAGCGGGCCGAACCAGCCCACCGCCCCGAAGGCGGCGAACAGCGCGGCGAAGAGCGCCACCTGACCCGCCCAGGTGCGGGCGATGGCCCATTCCGACACCGCCACCTCCAGCGCCAGCGGCCCCTCGGAGGAGGGCACCGACAGCACCGAACCGGGAAAGAGCGAGGCATGGACGGGGGGCGGGCCGCCCCCCTCCCGGTGGATCACGCGGATGGTTCCCGAGCCCTGCAGGCTCACGATAAGAGGGGTGACAAGGCAGGCGGTGTCGAGGGTGGCATGCGCCCACAGATCACCCGGCCCCTGGGTGGCGATCCGCACCACGCCGGACCGGCCGGCTTCCGCATGGCACGCGCTCAGGGCGGCGTCGGTCTGCACCGGCTTGGAGCTCCAGGCGCACAAGGTCCGGCTGCCGCGCCCGATCTCCACCTGCTCCACCGCCACGGAGCGCAGCATGGCGTCCAGCTGCGGGCCGAGGTCCGCGCCGGCGCAGGTGGCTTCCGATTGCTCCGCGACCACCCGCAGCGCCTGCCGCGAAAAGGCCAGGTTGCGGTCCAGCCAGCGAATGACGCCTTCCGCCTGGCGCTGCACCTCGCCCAGGGCGGTCTCGCGGGCCTCGACATAATGAAGGGCGGCGAAACCCAGATAGAACACCGCGATCAGGATCACATATCCCTGCGCAAGCCGCGTGTCCGAGCGCTTCGCCTGATCTTTCATGGATGTCCCCGCCCCCATACGCCTGCTCAGGGGGCGTGATGGCGCCGCACCCTACCCTGGTCACGTCGAATTGATTTAAGACCGGCTCGCGCCGAGCGCAATCGAACTGTCACAACGTTTCACGCCTGAATGCAAGCAGGAGCTTCAGGGCACGCAAGGTACGACGCTGGGTAAAATTCCGGCGATCCGCCCGTGCCCTACGCCACCTTTTTCTTGTCCACCAGGGCCGCCAGCTTGCGCAGAATGGTGAGCGTGCCCTTGAGGCGCGCCTCGGCGCTCGGCCATTCGCGCAGGAAAACCACCTTGAAGTCGGGCCGCACCTTGGCCTGCGGACCCTCCGCATGGATCATGGCGACGAGGCCCGACGGATCGGCGAACTGGTTCTCGCGGAAGGTCAGCACCACGCCCTTGGGGCCGGCATCCACCTTCTCCACATTGGCGCGGCGGGCAAAGGCCTTGATCTGGGCGAGGCGCAACAGGTGTCCCACCTCCTCGGGCGCGGGACCGAAGCGGTCCACCAGCTCGGCGCCGAAGGCGTCCAGCTCGCTTTCCTGGTCGATGTCCGCGAGGCGGCGATAGAGGGCGAGGCGCACATGCAGGTCCGCCACATAATCCTCGGGAATGAGGACAGGCGTGCCGATGGTGATGTTGGGCGACCACTTGTCGTCGGCAATGTCGGTGATGCCGGCTTTCAGGTGCGCGATCGCCTCCTCCAGCATCTCCTGGTAAAGCTCGTAGCCCACTTCCTTGATATGGCCGGACTGCTCGTCGCCGAGCAGGTTGCCGGCGCCGCGAATGTCCAAATCGTGGCTGGCCAATTGGAAGCCGGCGCCCAGCGTCTCCAGGGATTGCAGCACCTTGAGGCGGCGCTCCGCCTGGGCGGTGATGGGCTTGGCGGCGGGAATGGTGAAGATGGCATAGGCGCGCGCCTTGGCGCGCCCCACCCGGCCCCGCAATTGGTACATCTGGGCGAGGCCGAACATGTCGGCCCGATGGACGATCAGCGTATTGGCATTGGGCACGTCGAGCCCGCTTTCCACGATGGTGGTGGAGAGCAGCACGTCATACTGGCCGTCATAGAAGGCCGACATGATGTCTTCCAGCGCGGTGGCGGACAATTGGCCATGGGCCACCGCCACCTTCACCTCGGGAACCTGCTTCTCAAGGAACTCGCGCACCTCGGCGAGGTCCTCGATGCGCGGCACCACATAGAAGCTCTGGCCGCCGCGATAGCGCTCGCGCAGGAGGGCCTCGCGCACGATCAAAGGATCGAACGGCGTCACGAAGGAGCGCACGGCGAGGCGGTCCACCGGCGGGGTGGCGATGATGGAGAGTTCCCGCACCCCGGTCATGGCCAGTTGCAGGGTGCGCGGGATGGGCGTGGCGGTGAGGGTCAGGACGTGCACCTCGGCCCGCAGCGCCTTCAGACGCTCCTTGTGGGCGACGCCGAAATGCTGCTCCTCGTCCACGATGACGAGGCCGAGATCGCGGAAATGGATGCCCTTGCCCAAGAGCGCATGGGTGCCCACCACGATGTCGATGGTGCCGTCGGAAATGCCGGCCTTGACCGCCGACATCTCCTTGGTGGTGACCATGCGCGAGGCCTGGGCCACGTTCACCGGCAGGCCCTTGAAGCGCTCGGAGAAGGTGCGGAAATGCTGGCGGGCCAGCAAGGTGGTGGGCACCACCACCGCCACCTGCTTGCCGGAAAGGGCCACCGCGAAGGCGGCGCGCAGCGCCACTTCCGTCTTGCCGAAGCCCACGTCGCCGCACACCAGCCGATCCATGGGCCGGCCGGAGGCGAGGTCGTCCAGCACCGATTCGATGGCGGCTTCCTGGTCGTCCGTCTCCTCATAGGGGAAGCGGGCGCGGAATTCGTCGTAGAGGCCCGTGGTGGGCACGAGGCGCGGCGCCTCGGAGAGCTGGCGGGCGGCGGCGATCTTGATGAGCTCACCCGCCATTTCGCGGATGCGCTTCTTCATGCGCGCCTTGCGCGTCTGCCAGCCGGTGCCGCCCAGCTTGTCCAGCTGCGCCTCGGTCTCCTCCGAACCGTAGCGGCTCAGGAGTTCCAGATTCTCCACCGGCAGGAACAGCTTGTCGCCGCCGGAATAATGGATCTCCAGGCAGTCATGGGGCGCGCCCATGGCCTCGATGGCTTTCAGCCCCACGAACCGGCCGATGCCGTGGTCGACATGCACCACGAGGTCGCCGGCGGTGAGCGCGGTCAGCTCCGAGAGCACATCCTGCGGCCGGCGCGCCTTGCGCTTGGGGCGCACCAGGCGATCGCCGAGGATGTCCTGCTCGCCGATAATGGCGAAGTCGTCGGTCTCGAAGCCCGTCTCCAGCCCATAGACCGCCAGCGCCGCCTTGTTCTTCGGCAAGGCCGCCAGGAGATCGAAGCGGGAAATGGGGGTGGTGTCCTTCAGGCCGTGGTCGGCCAGCACGGTCGCGAGGCGGTCGCGCGAGCCTTCCGACCAGGCGGCCAGCACCACCTTCTTGGCCTTCTGCAGCTCGCGCACATAGGCGATGGCGGCATCGAACACATTGGCGTCGGGATCGGCCCGCTCGGCGGCAAAGGAGCGCCCCTGCACGCCGCCAAGATCGATGGTGCGCCCGGCGGGGGGCAGCGCGAAGGGCGAGACGCGCACCAACGGCGCCGCTTTCAGACGGCCCGTCCATTCCGAGCCGGTGAGATAGAGCCGGTCCGGCGGCAGGGGCTTGTAGAGCCCGCCGGAGCCTGGCTGGTTGCCACCCATGGCGAGTTGGTCGCGGCGGGCGGCGTAATAATCGGTGATCTGGGCGATGCGCTCGCCGGCCGCTTCCTCGGTCAGCGGGTCCACCACCAAGGGCGTGTCGTCGAGATAATCGAAGAGGGTGTCGAGGCCCTCATGGAACAGCGGCAGCCAATGCTCCATGCCCGCATGGCGCCGGCCTTCGCTCACCGCCTCATAGAGGGTGTCGCCCTTGGTGTTGGCGCCGAACTCGGCGAGATAGGCCATGCGGAAGCGCCGCATGGTGTCGGTGGTGAGCTGGAATTCGGCCATGGGCACGAACTCCAGCGCCCGCAACTGGCCGGAGGTGCGCTGGGTTTCCGGGTCGAAGGAGCGGATGCTTTCCAGCGTGTCGCCGAAGAAATCGAGGCGAATGGGCTGGGGTACGCCGGGCGGGAACAGGTCGATGAGGCCGCCGCGCACCGCATATTCGCCGGTGTCGCGCACGGTGGGTGTGCGCAGATAGCCGTTGCGCTCGGCCCATTCCACCACGCCTTCCAGCGCGATGGCATTGCCCGGCGCGGCGGAGAGCGACTGGCGCGAGACGAGATCGCGGGAGGGCACGCGCTGCACCGTGGCATTCACCGTGGTGAGCAGCACCGCGGGCGGCCCACCCTTGACGCGGGCAAGGCGCGCCAGCGTGGTCATGCGCCGGGCGACGATGGCACCATTGGGCGAGGCCCGGTCATAGGGCAGGCAATCCCAGGACGGGAAGGAGAGGATTTCCAGCTCCGGCGCGAAGAAGGCCAGGCCCCGCTCCAGCGCCGCCATGCGCTGCCCGTCACGGCACACCACGGTGAGCGCAGGCCAGGGCGCATCCTTGAGCGCCGCCATCTGCCGGGCGAGATCCGCCACCACCAGCCCCTCCATGCCATCGGGCACGCGGGAAAGGGTCAAGGTGGTGCCTTGGGCGATGTCGGCGGCAAGGAGACGGGGACGCTTCACGGAGGGGTCCTGTTCGATCTTTGTTCAGTCTCAGGCGGGCCGGCCTTCAGGCCGGCGGCAAGGGGCGCGCATCCAAGGCGCGCCCGCGCCTCACTCGAAGACGCCGCCATTGGCCAGATGGAAGGCCTTGAGCTTGTTGAAGATGGGCGTATCGAAGTCTGCCGGGGTGGGGCTGGAGCCGCTGATCCAGGAGAAGAGATCGGGGTCCTGCACCTCGATGAGCTCCTCGAACGCTTCCACTTCTTCTTCGGTCAGGCCCTCGATCTCGGCGTCCGCAAAGCGGCCCATGAGGAGGTCCATTTCCCGCGTGCCGCGATGCCAGGCGCGAAAGAGGATACGCCGGCGGCGCACGTCGAGCCCTGCGCTGGATTTCACCGTTCCCGTCATGTGAAGCCTCATGCTGGCGCGGGTTGCCCCGGCAAATGCCGGACCGGCGAGCCCACGGCCCGCCCGGTTCGGCGCTTATAGGAGCAAGTACGCGGCCTTGGCCAGCCTGGACCATGCAGGCGGAGGCGGGGTTCCATGCCGCCCATGCGGGGCGGGCGCCCCGGCCGGCGCGCAGCGCCCTCAGATGAGCGGGCCCCTTGGGCGAGCCGCCCTTAGATGAGCGGGGGCCTCACGTCATCCGCTCTCAGGTGAGCGGGACCTCTCGGCACACCGCTCTCAGGTGAGCGGCATGGCCTTTTCCACCAGCCGCACCCAATAGGAGGCGCCGTGGGGCAGCGCCTCGTCGGCGAAATTATAGCCGGGATGGTGCAGGCCCGCGCTCGGCCCATTGCCGATGAAAATATAGGCGCCGGGGCGCTTCTCCAGCATATAGGCGAAGTCCTCCGCCGCCATGAGCGGGGGGGCGGCCGGGTCCACCTGCATCTCGCCGGCCACGTCGGTGGCGACGTCCTGGGCGAACACCGTCTGGGCGGGATGGTTCATGGTGGTGGGGTAGCCCTCTTTGATCCGCACCGTCACCTTGGCGCCGAAGGCGGTGCCGACGGCCGTGGCGACCTCGGTGACGCGCTCCCGCAGCATCTGGCGGGTGTCGGCGCCGAGGCTGCGCAGCGTCCCGGCGAGCTCCGCGGCGGGCGGCAGCACATTGTCCGCCTCGCCCGCATGGAACTTGGTGATGGACACCACGCCCGAGGCGAGCGGATCGAGATTGCGCGCCACCACCTGCTGCACGGCATTCACGATGGCCGATCCCGTGAGCACCACGTCCACGCCCTCATTGGGCTTGGCCGCATGGGCGCCGCGCCCGTCCACGGTGATGTAGAGATAATCCGCCGAGGCCATGATGGGGCCGGGGCGCATGGCGAAGCGGCCCACGGGGAGGCCCGGCAGATTGTGCATGCCATAGACCTCCTGGATGCCGAAGCGCTCCATGAGGCCGTCCTCGATCATGGCCTTGCCGCCGCCGCCGCCCTCTTCCGCCGGCTGGAACACCAGGATGGCGGTGCCGGAAAAGGCGCGGGTCTCGGCCAGATGCCGCGCCGCGCCCAAGAGCATGGTGGTGTGCCCGTCATGGCCGCAGGCATGCATGCGGCCGGGGGTTAGGGAGGCATAGGGAAGGCCCGTCACCTCGGTCACCGGCAGCGCGTCCATGTCGGCACGCAGGCCGATGACGCGATCCCCCTCGCCCTGCCCGCGAATGACCGCCACGATTCCCGAACGGCCGATGCCCTCCACCACCTCGTCGCAGCCGAATTCCCGGAGCTTCTCGGCGACGAAGGCCGTGGTCTGCGGCAGATCGTAGAGCAGTTCGGGATGGGCGTGCAGGTAGCGGCGCCAGGTGGCCAATTCCTCCGCGGTGTCGGCGAGGCGATTGATGACGGGCATTCAACAACTCCTTAGGCCATTCCCGCGCGACGTGGACACCGGCTCGCGCGACGACACCGCGCGCCGGGGGGGCATCGGTGGCGATCCGACCCGTCCGGGCGGCGGTGCCGGCGCCCCCCGCCCTGCCCGTGTCGCGACCGCCCCCGCCGCAGCCCCCGCCCCGGCCCGCAGGCCGGCGCACGCTCACGGCACCATGGTGCGCGCCCCGGCCCATGCGGGTCAATGCCCTCCGGGCGGTCCTGCCGCAGCGCACACAGGATTGCCCATCCCCACTTCTCCCCGCGCCCCCTCTTGACCCTGGCGCACCGTCCACGTACCACGCGCCCTGAGTGAGCCCGTAGCTCAGCCGGTAGAGCACGTGACTTTTAATCATGGGGTCTCGGGTTCGAATCCCGACGGGCTCACCATTCCGCCCTTCTGCGAAGCCAGTGCCCAGGTTGCAACGCGGGCCAACCCGTGCCGTTTCGGCGCGCAAATTCCCCTTTGCCCGCCGTACGCGAGTGTGGAATACACGGACGTCTTACCAATGGGCAGGATGCAAGGAAGGGAATGTCGCCTAGGGACGCTTCCGGTGGCCAAGCCATCTTGCACGCGGCCGCAGGTGGCCCCTTCCCTTGGGCGCCCTGCTCGCTTGATCTTTCGCCTCACTTGGCCCCCTGGCTCGCTTGGTCGGCCATTGTCAACATGTTGAAAGTCTGAATGCGCAAGATTGTCGTGACCGGCGCCGCCGGCCTGGTGGGACTGAACCTGGTGGCGCGGCTGAAAGACCGCGCGGACCTGACGCTCGTCGGCATCGACAAGCACGCCGCCAATGCGGCGCTGTTCCGCCAGATCTTCCCGGACGTGCCCCTCATCGAGGCGGACCTTGCCCGGCCCGGCGATTGGGAGGCGGCCTTCGCCGGGGCGGATGCGGTGGTCATCAACCAGGCGCAGATCGGCGGCCTCGTGGAGCAGGACTTCATCGCGAACAATGTGGTCGCCACCCGCCACATCCTTGCGGCGATGGCGGCCCATGGGGTGGGTTATTTCGTCGGCATCTCCTCCTCGGTGGTGAATTCCCGGGCCGATGATTTCTACACCCGCTCCAAGACCGCCCAGGAAGAGATCTATCGCACCAGCGGCATCGACCATGTGGTGCTGCGCCCCACCTTGATGTTCGGCTGGTTCGACCGCAAGCATCTGGGCTGGCTGCGCCGCTTCATGGACCGGACGCCGGTCTTTCCCATCCCCGGAGACGGGCGCTATCTGCGCCAGCCGCTCTATGTGGGGGATTTCGTTTCCATCATCGATGCCAGCCTGCGCACCCGCGCCAGCGGCGTGCACGACATATCCGGGCACGAAAAGATCACCTATGGCGACCTCATTGCCCTCATCCACCAGACGGTGAAGCCGCGCGCGCGCCTGGTGCACATCCCCTACGCCCTGTTCTGGGGCCTGCTCTGGCTTTATGCCCGCTTCGACCGGAACCCGCCCTTTACCACCAGCCAGTTGGAGGCCCTGGTCATTCCCGAGGAATTTCCCGTCACCGATTGGCCGGGCACCTTTGGTGTCACGCGAACCCCGTTGCGCCGCGCGCTGGCTGAAACCTATCTGGACCCGGTCTATGGCCGGGTCGCGCTTGCCTTTTGAGGGGGCGCGGCGCCATGGCACAGGTGGTTGTGATCGGGGCCGGCGCCATGGGATTGGCGGCGGCTTGGCAGGCGGTGCGGCTCGGGCATGCGGTGGACGTGATCGAGGCGGACGCCGTGGCCGGAGGGATGGCGGCCCATTTCGACTTTGGCGGCCTGTCCATCGAGCGCTTCTATCATTTCGTCTGCAAGACCGATGATCCCACCTTTGCGCTGATGGCGGAGCTGGGCATCGCCGACGCCATGCGCTGGCGGGACACCACCATGGCCTATCGCATGGGAGGCGCGCTGCACAAATGGGGCGCGCCTCTCGCGCTGCTGGGCTTTCCCCATCTTAGTTTGGTTGAGAAGATCCGCACGGGGTTGCAGATGTTTAGCGCCACCCGGGCGCAGGATTTTGCCGCCATCGAGCATCTCACGTCGCGGCAATGGATCGAGCGAGGGTCCGGCAGGAGTGTCTATGCCAAGCTCTGGCAGCGCCTGCAGGAACTAAAATTCTATGAATATGCCGATCGGGTGTCGGCCTCCTGGATCGCCACGCGCGTGCGGCGCATCGGCCGATCCCGGCGCAACCTCTTTCAGGAACAGCTCGGCTATATCGAGGGGGGATCCCAAACCCTGGTGGACGCGCTGGTGCGTGACTTCACCGCCCGCGGAGGGCGCCTCCACCTGTCGACCCCGGCCGAGCAGGTGCTGGTACAGGAGGGCAAGGTGACCGGCGTTCGAGCAGGCGGGCGGGAGTTTGCAGCGGATGCGGTCATCTCAACGGTGCCGACGCCGCTGGTGAGCAAGCTGGTGCCGGACCTGCCGGACGCCGACAAGGCGAAATACGACGCCATCCCGAACATCGGCGTGGTGTGCCTGCTGTTCAAGCTGAAGCGGTCCGTGACGCCGCATTTCTGGGTCAACATCGTCGAGCCCAACATCGAGATTCCGGGCATCATAGAATTCTCCAACCTGCGTCCACTCCCGCAGACGGTGGTGTATGTGCCCTATTACATGCCGGTGACGCAGCCGAAATGGGCGCTGCCGGACGCAGCGCTCATCGCAGAGGCCTTCGGTTACATCAAGCAGATCAACCCGTCGCTCACCGACGACGACCTACTGGACGCGCGCGCCGGCCGGCTGCGCCACGCCCAGCCGGTGTGCGAGCCGCATTTCGAGCAGATGATCCCCCCTGTCCAGACGGCTATTTCCGGACTGCAGGTGGCGGACACCTGCTATTACTATCCCGAGGATCGCGGCATTGCGGAGAGCATCCGGCTCGGACGGAAAATGGCGCGGGACATCATGCCGTGCGGCACGTGACGCGGCTCTTGAAGGGATAGCACAGACGACTGGACACCCAAACCCTGCCTGTACATGACGACACACTCCCAATCCCCAGTCAGGTGACGGATCAGATGACACTGCCCTCCCCTTCACATCGCTCCCCGACATGGGCAACATACCTTCTGGCCTGTCTTTTACTGCTAGGGTTAGCGTTCTCTTTTGCCGTGCTGGTGATTGGCCTCCAAAATCCGATTTTGGACAATCTGTATTTCCGTCAGACCCAGACAGCCATCTCAGCGTATTGGATCGCTCGGGGCGGCCCTTGGTTTGCCTATCAGACGCCGGTGCTTGGGGCGCCATGGGCCATTCCCTTTGAGTTCCCGCTCTATCAGTTGATTGTCGCAGCCCTTTCCAAGGCATCCATCCAGCTCGATGTGGCCGGGCGGGTGGTAAACTATGCTTTCTTTGTTCTGACCCTTTGGCCTCTTCGGTCTCTGACTCGGACGCTTAAATTAAAAACGTCGACTTTCCTCATTATTGCGACGTTGTTTTTATTCTCCCCTTTGTATGTTTACTGGAGCCGGACGTTTCTCATTGAAAATTGCGCACTGTTCTTCGGCGTATCATGGCTTGCACTTATGGCCAGCTACCTGAAACATCCGCGCTTGCTCCAACTGCTTTTGGCGATCGGCGCGGGCAGCCTCGCTGTTCTCTCGAAATCGACGACATTTCCGGCCTTCCTGATGCTTGGGGGCCTTGGAACCGTCGGGATCCTGATCCGAGGTCTGCGTGCAGGCGACGGGCTGCGCCCCCTGGCCCTCGTCGCAGGCGGCGCCCTTGGCGCGGCGGTTATTCCCTTGGTTGTGGGCTTGGCCTGGGTGGCGTATTCGGACGCCGTCAAATCTGCCAACGAGTTCGGCAAGCTGATCACCTCCCCCGCGCTCGCCGAATGGAACTTTGGCACGCTTGATCAGAAGCTTAGCCTGCAGTTGTGGAAGGATGTGATCCTCGGCCGTGCGATTCCGGACATCCTGGGCTCGCTTTATTTCATGGCACTGATCCCCCTGCTGTTCGCGGTGAGGTCCCGCCGGACGCTGATGTTTGCGGCACTGGCCATGCTGGCCTTTCTGTTCCCGTTCGTGGTCTTCACCAATATTCATATGGTCCACGGCTACTATCAGGTGGCTAATGGCCTGTTCATCCTGATTGCCGTAGGGCTTTGCCTGGGGGCCACTTTCGAGAGGGGACACCCCCGCGCGGCCTTAGCGCTCCTCCTCATATTGGTCGGAGGCCAAGCTTACTTCTTCAACCAGAATTACAAATCACTCGTTACGATGGACCAAAGCAATGGTGCGTTTTACCGCATCGCGATGCTAGCCAAACAAAACACAAGGCCAGACCAGAGCATTATGGTGTTCGGAGATGACTGGTCATCGGCGATCAATTACTACGCTGAACGTAAAGGAATTGCGGTTCCATTCTGGACCCCTACACAACTTTTCAAGCGGATCGAGGCCAACCCCAACGCATTTCTAGGGGATTTCCCACTGGGGGCGATCGTGGCCTGCCGGCTTTCGCCGGTTGAATATTCGCTTCAGCAGGAATTCCTCGCCGATCGTCGCCTGATTGCGGAGGAGGGCGTCTGCCGCATTTATGCGGCGGACCGGAGCTGAGCCGGGCTGAGGCGACACGCGCCACGTGTGCGGCATATATGAGCTCTTCACGTGCGATCTGATCCAGAAGGCCACTTTGATCGTTTAACCCGGCACCGGGATCAAACGCAATGTCGCCGCTGGCCTATATTACCTTGGCGTGTCTCGCCTTCCTGCTCACCGCCGTGGCGGCGTGGTTCATCCTGTCCGTGTGAGGAAGAGGAGGGGTCCGGCGGAGTTTGGAATGCAGGCGCCGGGAGCACAGCCCCGCGCAGGGTCGCCTTGATACATGCGAGATGTCCGACCATCCAAGGTCAGGGGACATGTCGTGATGGATCAGATCGCGCCTCGGGCGGCGGTCCGCCCGCATGGGACCGCAGGAAAGGCCCGGCGCCGCGCCGGCGCCGCGTGCCAAGGGCCACGGCCATGAGCGTGCGCCCCGACTTCCAGACCACCGATCTCCAGATCGTAGACACCGCCTTGTCGGCCCGCCTGCTGCGCGGCATCGCCGAACCGCCGACGCGGCTGGTGATGGACCGGGAGGCCCTGTTCCTGGACCGCAGCCGCCGCTCCCGCCGCCGCAGCCTGGTGCCCGCCCAATGGGAGGCGCCGCACACGCCCTATGTGGGGCGGCTGGAGGAATGAGCGTCACCACCCCAACAGGCTTTTAATGGCGTCAAGTCAATCGGTTGAACGCCAATTCTCACGTCCGCCCTGAACTTGCCGGCCAGATCCCGCCCCGCAGAAAACGGGGCGCCGGGCGCCCCGCCGTCTCGTTCCTCAGGCCCAGTCTTCAGGCGGCCGCCGCGTAGCGGTCCACGGAGAGGTCGGCGGTGTCGATTTCCGCCTGACGGCCGCTCACCAGATCCGCCAGCACGCGGCCGGAGCCGCAAGCCATGGTCCAGCCCAGGGTTCCGTGGCCGGTATTGGTGAAGAGGTTGGCATAGCGGGTGGCGCCGATAATGGGCGTGCCATCGGGCGTCATGGGCCGCAGGCCGGTCCAGAAGGTGGCGCGGGAAATGTCGCCGCCTTCGGGGAACAGGTCGCCCACGGAATAAGCGAGGGTCTGCCGCCGGGCTTCGCGCAGGTTCAGGTCGAAGCCCGCCAGTTCCGCCGTGCCCCCCACCCGGATGCGATCGCCGAGGCGCGTGATGGCCACCTTGTAGGTCTCGTCCATGACGGTGGAGACGGGGGCGGCCTCCGCATGGGTGAGCGGAACGGTGATGGAATAGCCCTTCACCGGATAGATGGGCAGGTCGATGCCCAGCGGAGACAGCAAGGCCGGAGTGTAGCTGCCCATGGCCGCCACATAGGCATCGCCAGTCACCACCTCGCCGGTGGCGAGACGCACGCCGGTGATGCGGCCGCCCTGCGTCTCCAGCCCCGCCACGGTGACGCCATGGCGGAAGGTGACGCCGCGCCCGGCGCAGATGGCGGCGAGGCGCTGGGTGAAGAGGAAGGCATCGCCGGTCTCATCCCCCGGCAGGCGCAGGCCGCCCACGAACTTGTCCCTGACGCGGGCCAGCGCCGGCTCGGCCGCAATGCAGCCCGCGCCGTCCAGCACCTCATAGGGCACCCCATAGGCATCCAACACCGAGGTGTCCTCGCCCACATGGTCCAGCTGCTTCTGAGTGCGGAAGAGCTGCAGCGTGCCCATCTCCCGCTCGTCATAATGGATGCCGGTTTCCTGCCGCAGGGCTTTGAGGGCATCGCGGCTGAACTCGGCCACCCGCACCATGCGCGCCTTGTTGCGCTGGTAGGCCTCGTGGGTGCAATTGGCCAGCATCTTGGCCAGCCACACATAGAGCTTGGGATCGAGGCCCGGCCGCACCACCAGCGGAGAGTGCTGCATCATCAGCCACTTGATGGCCTTGACCGGAATGCCCGGGCCGGCCCAGGGGGCGGAATAGCCGGGCGAGACCTGGCCGGCATTGGCGAACGAGGTTTCGAGCCCCGCGCCCTCCTGGCGGTCCAGCACCACCACCTCATGGCCGGACTTGGCCAGATAGAAAGCGGAGGTCACACCGACGACTCCGCTGCCGAGAACGACGACACGCATGGGAGCCTCCTTCAGGCGGGCAGGTAGCGACGGCAGAAGCGGGAGCCGAGGCCAGTCAGAAGTTCATAACCAATGGTGCCGGCGGCACGGGCGGCGGCGTCCACGTCCTGGTGGGGGCCGATGAGGTCCACCAGCGTGCCGGCGGCGATGGCGCCTTCCGGCAGGGCGCTGGCATCGAGCACGATGCTGTCCATGGACACCCGGCCCACCAGCGGCAGGCGGACATCGCCGAGCCACGCGGCCCCCTGGTTGGAGGCGCTACGCAAGAGGCCGTCGGCATAGCCCACTGCCACGGTGGCCAAGCGGGCCGGGCCGGGCACGCGGGCGGTGTGGCCATAGCCCACCGGGGTGGCGGCGGGCACATGGCGCACCTGCACCACACGGCCCTGGAGGCGCACCACGGGGCGCATGGGGTTTACCGCGCCCGCCTGGGGCGCGATGCCATAGAGCGCCGCGCCGGGGCGCACGAGGTCGAAATGATAGTCGGCGCCGAGGAAGATGCCCGAGGAGGCCGCAAGGCTCGCCCGCACGCCGGGAAAGCGCGCCCGCGCCGCCTCGAAGGCCACGCGCTGGGCGGCATTGGCGGGGTGGGCGGGATCATCGGCACAGGCCAGATGACTCATGACGAGGCGCAGATCGAGGCCGGCAAGGCCCTCGGGGTCCACCAGCAGCGCGTCCAGCTCCTCCGCCGCAAGGCCGAAGCGGGCCATGCCCGTATCCACCTGCAGGATCGCGGGCAGGCGCCGGCCGGCGGCGCGCGCTACTTTCTGCCAGCCCTCGATCTGCTCCAGGCTGTTGAGCACCGGCAGAAGGTCATGGGCCAGGAAGTCGCCCTCCACCCCTTCGGGGCTGCCGTTCAGGACCGCGATGGTGGCTTCGGCCGGCACATGGCGGCGCAGGTCCATGCCCTCTTCCAGATGGGCCACGAAGAAGTGGCGGCATCCGGCATCCGCAAGGACCGGCGCGACGGCGGCAGCGCCCAGCCCATAGGCATCCGCCTTCACCACGCCGGCGCAGAGCGCGCCCGAGGCGGTGGCGGCGAGGCGCCGGTAATTGGCGGCAAGGGCCGCCAGATCGATGGTGAGAAGTGCCCCGGCCCGTCCGGCGCCCATTTCGGCGCCCAATGCCTGCGGGATGGAGCGGGAATCCATTGCGATGAAAGCCATGGGGACCGCCAGAAGCTGGGAGGTTTGTTATGGCTTTACTATAGGCGCAACATCGTGCGAATTTCTCGCCAATCAGGCGCAGGATGTTGCGTGGAGAAGCGGATCATGGATGAGAATTTCGAGGTTCCGCATAATCCACCACGGCCCGTCCTGGACGACATCGATCTGAAGATGATCCAGGTGTTGCGGGTGGACGGGCGCATCCCCAATGCGGACCTCGCCACCGCCGTCGGCCTCTCCCCCTCCGCCTGCCTGCGGCGGCTGCGGCTTCTGGAAAAGCGGGGGGTCATCCGGGGCTATACGGCCCTCATCCAATCCACGGCGGTCGACGAGGGGCTGGTGGTGCTGACCCAGATCACCCTCGACCGGCAGACGGAGGACTATCTCAACCGCTTCGAGGCCGCCGTGCGCCGCTGCCCGGAAATCACCGACTGCTACCTGATGACCGGCCTTGCGGACTATCTGCTGAAGATCGAGGTCAAGAATGCCGCCGACTATGAGCGGCTTCATAAGGAGGTGCTCTCCCGCCTACCGGGCGTGTCGCGCATCCAGTCCTCCTTCGCGATCCGCACCGTGGTGAGCGGCGGCGCGTAGGGTATTTTAATACCTCCATCCTTCTCTCGCACGTGTCGCGCCACCCACGGGCCGGAGGAGGGCGTCCGCTAAGCCGAGAACCGGCCTTCCTCCGCCCTCCTCCGCCCGCGCCAAGCGCGTTTCTCGCTCAAAACGTGGGCGGCGTGCAGGCGCTGATGACCTCACACGCCACCGGCCCCACGCACCGGAATCGGTGGGGCCGCCGGCTCTCGAAATAATAGGCATCCCCCGGGCCCAGGATGCGCCGCTCCTCGTCCACGGTCACCTCCAGCCGGCCCGAAAGCACGATGCCCCCCTCCTCCCCCTCGTGAACCAGCGGCACACGGCCGGTATCGGCTCCCGGCTCGTAGCGTTCTTTGAGGATTTGCAAGGACTTGCCGAACATGCTCTCGCCCACCTGGCGGAACGAGATGGGGCCCTTGCCGATCTCCACCAGTTCCTCCGCGGCGAAGAAGACCTTGCGGGGTGCGTCCGGCTCCAAAGCGAAAAACTCTGATAATCCAATGGGTATGCCGTCCAGGATGCGTTTGAGGGCCCCCACCGACGGGTTCACCGTGTTGGACTCGATCAGCGACACAGAAGAGTTGGTCACCCCCGCCCGCTTGGCCAGAGCCCTCTGGGAGAGCCCGTGCTTCATCCGCACGAAGCGCAGGCGGGCACCGATGTCGAGGCTCATGAGGGGCCGTTCCAGGTGTTTCAGATCCGCACCACTATGCGCCACATCTCCTGTTTTTCAATGGGTTATGCTTCAGAAGAAAAGGACTTGTTGCGCCTCGCGAACAGGGCTTCCCTTGGCCGAGAAGGAGCCCCACCCCATGAACATCGCCACCCCCGCCGCCCTACGCGGCCACAATGCCCCGCTTGATGCCTATTGGATGCCGTTCACCGCGAACCGCCAGTTCAAGGCTGCTCCGCGCCTCCTCAGCGGCGCTCAGGGCATGTACTATACCTCCGTGGACGGACGTCAGATCCTGGACGGCTGCGCGGGTCTGTGGTGCGTGAATGCCGGCCATGGCCGCAAGACCATCGCCGACGCGGTCCAGGCCCAGCTCCTGGAAATGGACTATGCTCCTTCCTTCCAGATGGGCCATCCGCTGGCTTTCGAGTTCGCCCACCGCCTCGCCGCCATCGCCCCGGGCGGGGAAGCCGGCGGCCTCGACCGCGTGTTCTTCACCGGCTCCGGCTCGGAAAGTGTTGATACGGCGCTGAAAATCGCCCTCGCCTATCAGCGCGCCATCGGCCAGTCCACCCGCACCCGGCTCATCGGCCGGGAGCGCGGCTATCATGGGGTGGGCTTTGGCGGCATCTCGGTGGGCGGCATCGTCAACAACCGCCGCGCCTTCGCCCCCCAGCTTCCCGGCGTGGACCATCTGCGCCACACCCATGACCTTGCCCGCAATGCCTTTTCCAAGGGCCAGCCGGAGCATGGCGCGGAACTGGCAGAGGACCTGGAGCGCCTCGTCGCCCTCCATGGCGCCGAAACCATCGCCGCCGTCATCGTCGAGCCCATGGCCGGCTCCACGGGCGTTCTCATTCCGCCGAAGGGCTATCTGGAGAAGCTGCGCGAGATCTGCACTCGCCACGGCATTCTGCTGATTTTCGATGAGGTTATCACTGGTTTCGGTCGCCTCGGCGCGCCGTTTGCCACCGACTATTTCGGCGTGGTGCCGGACCTCGTGACCACCGCCAAGGGCATCACCAACGGCTCCATTCCCATGGGCGCGGTGTTCGCCAGCCGCAAGGTCCACGATGCCATGATGCAGGGCCCGGAGAATGCCATAGAGCTGTTCCACGGCTACACCTATTCCGGCCACCCCGCCGCCTGCGCCGCCGGCCTTGCCACCCTCGACATCTATGAGAGCGAGGGCCTGCTCACCCGCGGGGCGGAGCTGGCAACCCTTTGGGCGGACACGCTTCACGGCCTGCGCGACACCGGCAAGGTGATCGACGTCCGCACCATCGGGCTCGTCGCCGGCGTGGAGCTGGAGGCCCGTCCCGGCGCAGTGGGCAGCCGCGGCTATGACGTGTTCGTGGAATGCTTCAACAAGGGCCTGATGGCCCGGGTCACCGGCGACGTGATCGCCCTCTCCCCGCCGCTGATCGTCAGCGCCGAGCAGATCGGCCAGATCGCCCAGACCCTTTCCGACGCCATCCGCGCAACCGCATGACAGAAGGCGGCCGGGTCAGGTGGCGCTTTTCAGCGCCCCCCTGTCTCGGCCGCCTTGCTTTGCCCGGTAAAGGGCCTGATCCACATCGGCCCGCAGTTCCTCGACGCTCTGAGGATGCGCCGGGTCCCATTGCACGATGCCGATGCTGGCCGTGAACGGCAGAGCGACCCCGTCAAAGACCATCACGTCCTGCCGCAGCGACTGCAGCAACGCATCCACCACCCTCATGCCCTCGCCGATGGTGGTATCGGGGAGGATCAGGCAGAATTCGTCGCCGCCAGTGCGCGCCAGCAGATCCGTCCGCCGGATCCGCTCGGACGCCACCCGGGCGAAATGGCGCAGGCACTGATCTCCCGCTGCATGGCCATAGGCGTCATTGATCTCCTTGAACCGGTCGAGATCAACCATGAGCAGACAGAAGACGCCACCCATCCGTTTGGCATGAAAAACGTCCGCCTGAAGGCGTTCGAGGAAGTAGCGCCGGCTCCCGACCCCGGTGAGGTCATCCGCATCCACGAGGGCGGAAAGGTCGGAGCGCACCTTCTCCATGGTTGCGAGGATGAAGCCGAAGCAGGCGGAAACGCAGCCGAACACCGTGAGCAGCACGCTGACGATGGCGACGGGATGCGACACCTGCTCCGGCAAAATCCGAACCGCGAACGCCACGACGGTCAAGAATGTCATCACATCGCCAAACGCCCCGACCCCCAACGCGATGGCGCACAGGCGAGAGGCGGGTGTGGCCGCCGGGTCCCGTGTCAGGTCCCGCACCATAAGGAGAAAAGGCACCGTTCCTGACAGCGTGTGGAAAAAACGCAGCGCCACCGGGTTGTCGGGAAACAGCGCAAGGCCCAGGGCGATGGCGGCCACCCCTGCGCCAATGCCCCACCAGGGCACGGTGCGATTGTAGAACTGGCGCAAGCCGACCCACAGCAAAGCTGCCCCAACCGCGATCAAAATGTGGGCAGCCGTGGCAATGGCAAAACTGGGGTGGGCGTAATTGTAGGCGATGCCTGCGGCCCCAACGCCTCCGCTCAGGCTGGCGGCAAGCCACGTTCCGGGACCGCGGACCGTGGCGTAGGAGCGCCACACCACCAACCAGGCGACGGAAAACGCGCCGCCTAGGAAGACGATAAAAATATAGACCGTAAACAGATCGAGTTTCATCGTGCCTGGTCGTTCAGCGGCCCAGCTGGGTGGCGCACCACCCCCTTCCCGACCGCCGGGTTATTGCCTTCAAGACACGACCTTGACGCGCCCCAGCTTCAGCCGAAGGCCGCGCTCATCGTTCCTGCCTCCGCACAGACTGGAACTCCGTCCGAACAGCACCCTGATGGGACCCGTGGCCCCGCGTTCTCGGACGTCGCCCCCGCCCGTCACAGAACCCTAGAGTGAACCGACGACGTGGAGAGGAACAAGGGGGGAATTGGTCTTACTCAGGCTCCGGTGCGCAGTTTGGCCCCGCCGTGGCGTCCTATGCCGGCGCCTTGCGTCTCCTAAGGCGGGCACGTATCATGCAAAAGTTGCGCGGATGATTCCATCATCGCAAAGATTGCAGACGCCCGCCCGGGTCCAGATCAGGGCTGACAGCCCGTTTTCGCAGGGTCGAGGCCGTCCGGCGTGTCCCAGTCATTGGCAGGAAGATTGGCATAGCGCCCCTTGAATTCCTGCTTCTTGGTGGTGAGCTTCACCGGCGTGCCGTCGGGCGCCAGGTCGATCAGCCAGAAATAATCGTACGTGTTTTCCGGCCAGGTGCGCGGCACATCCGGCAGGCGGTCGAGGTGCAAGGTCTGGCGCAAAGTCATCCGCCGGCCAGGATTGGCCTTTTCCATCGCCTCATCGGCGATCGCCTGGTGCTCCCAGAAGACGATCACGGTCTTGCCGGTCCAGCGGGGGTCTTCCATGAGGGAGCGTGTCAGCCACACATTGCGATCGGCAATGGCGGTGGGAAAGCCGGCGTGCCAATTGGTGAACCCCTTCACCTCCTCCGGCAGCACGGCGTACAGCACCACCGGTTGCTGCCAGGACACGGCTGTCGGCGCCGCCGTTTCCAGCACGTGCAAGGTCACCGCGAACACCGCCGCCGGCGTTTCTCCCGGTGCCAGCAACGGCTCCGTGGCGTTCGCGCCAAGATATTGATGGGCAATGGCACGGGCCCGCTCCAGTCCGGTCTCGCAGAGCTGATAATCATTCTTCTTCTCGGCGTGCCGCAGCAGGATGATGCGTGACGGGGCCGCCTCGCCAAGAGCCGGCACGAGGGCGGAACACACAAAAGCAAGGCACGCGAGACCAAGACGAAACACGTGGGACGCTCCTTTGCCCCGCCGGCGTTCTCAGGCATCGGGGAATCGCCCAGGCGCCCCCGACGTCAGGCAGGGGCCGACGCTCCCCCCATGCCGAGCGAGCATAAGTCCTGCCCTGGCCGAGGTGAAGGTCCGCACATCGCGCTTTCGGGCCCGCGTTCGCCGGCTCGCTTGCCAAGCCCCGCAGCCTCGCCTATGCGAAGAGGGGCGACGTTCCGGGGGATCGGATGGTGAAGATGAAGTTCTTGCTCGGAAGCACGGCGTTTTGGGCCTTCGGCCTCGCCCTCGCCGCATCCGCGCCCGAGGTCGCCTTGGCCCAGAGTTCGAGCGGCTCGAACATTCCGAAGGTGGATATCCACCCTCACAATCCCAACGTGATCCAGCTGCCGGTGATTCCCCAGGGCAATTATCTGGATCCCGGCCCCGGTGCGCCCATCCGGCCCGACGTGAAGGATGGCGACGACCGGAACGAAGATTATGTCTTCCCGCCCAATCTCGACGGCTTCATGGGCGGCTCGCCGCCCGGCGATCCCACGGCCGATGGCCAGTGGAGCCCCCTGCCGGGCGACACGCCGAGCTTCTGAACAAAAAGGCCCCGGCCGCCTCTGGCGCCGGGGCTTTTTTTGGGGGGGACCTCCGGGCGCCTGGCCGCCATTCGCGGGCTGGCTGTGTCCCCTCGCCGCATGCGCCCCCCAAAAGAAAACGGCGGAGCCCAAGGCCCCGCCGTTCGCAAACCGGATGAACCGGAAAGATCAGCGCTTCGAGAACTGGAAGCTGCGGCGAGCCTTGGCGCGGCCGTACTTCTTGCGCTCGACCACGCGGCTATCGCGGGTCAGGAAGCCGCCCTTCTTGAGCGGGGAGCGCAGCTCAGGCTCATAGAAGGTCAGGGCGCGGGAGATGCCGTGGCGCAGCGCGCCGGCCTGGCCGGAGAGGCCGCCGCCGGAGACCGTGCACACCACGTCATACTGGCCTTCGCGGCCGGCGACCTGGAACGGCTGGTTGATCATCAGGCGCAGCACCGGACGGGCGAAGTACACTTCGACCTCACGGTCATTGACCGTGATCTTGCCCGTGCCGGGACGCACCCACACGCGGGCCACGGCGTCCTTGCGCTTGCCGGTGGCATAGGCGCGGCCGAACTTGTCCAGCTTCTGCACATGGACGGGGGCGTCCTGCACTTCAACCTGGCGGGTGTTCAGGGAATCGAGGGACTGAAGAACCTCGGCCATGTTCAGTTCCTCACATTCTTGCGGTTGAGGCTCGCCACATCGAGCGCCACCGGCTGCTGAGCCTCGTGGGGGTGGCTCGCGCCCTTATAAACGCGCAGGTTGCCCATGATCTTGCGACCCAGCGGGCCACGGGCGAGCATGCGCTCCACGGCCTTCTCGATCACGCGCTCGGGGAAGCGCCCCTCGAGAATGAACTTGGCGCTGCGGTCCTTGATGCCGCCCGGGAAGCCGGTGTGGTGGTGATAGACCTTCTGGTCGCGCTTGCGACCGGTGAAGACCACCTTCTCGGCATTCACCACGACGACATTGTCGCCGCAGTCCACGTGGGGGGTGTAGATGGGCAAGTGCTTGCCCTTGAGGCGCATGGCGATGATGGTGGCGAGGCGTCCGACGACGAGCCCCGTCGCATCGATCACCACCCACTTCTTTTCGATTTCGGCGGGCTTGGCCGAATACGTCTTCATGGATCGGTTTCCGAATGAGGAAGCCGCCGTGCCGGCCAGGAGCAGGCAACAGCGGCAATGGGCGAGGCTTCTAACCCAGGCCCGCCACACCGTCAACCAAACGTCACCGACTTTTATATCGAAAAAACAATAGCTTATAAAAATGGTGCAATAACACCATCAAATAAGACCTACTTTTCCGGTCCAAAGGCGACCTTCGGCCTCACTTCCCCCGCTGCCCCAGGCTGCGCATGGCGTCCAGCCACTTCTGACGCTGCGCGGGAGGAGTGGCATCCACCATTCCGAACAGGGTGTGTCGCACCGGACTCATGCCGACAAAGCCGAGAATGTTGCGCTCCAGCCCCAGAATACCGTGGGCGAAATAATACCAGCGATAGATGGTGGCGGGCATGCCCATGGTCACCACCACCCGCGCCGACCGCCCCTGCATCAGGGTCTGCGGAAAGCCGGGGCCGGAGTAGACGAAGGCAAAGCCTGGCCGCATCAATTGCTCAAGAAAGGCTTTCACAAGCGCCGGCATGGTGCCGAGCCACAAGGGAAACAGCAGGACCACGTGGTTGGCCTCCAGCAGCGCATCGCGCGCCGGAAACAGGGCGGGCGGCATGCCGCCGGTTTCAAAATCCGCCTGTGTCCGCATCAAGGGAAAATCCAGGCTCGCCACCTCCACCCGCGTGACACGATGGCCCGCCTCCACAGCCCCTTGCGCATAGGCATCCGCAAGGGCGTGACACAGGTGGCGGCCATTGGGGTCCGGGTGACCCTGGATGATGAGGATGGATTTACCCATGGAGAGCCTCCGCCTCGAACCCTCCCCCAGCCGCTCGGCAGGAGCATTGATCGAAGTCAGAACACCCGCCCGAACGGATCACCCTCACCCGCCTCTCACCGATCGGGAATGGAATAGGTGGCCACGCAATGGGCCACCAGATCCTCGCTCCCCTCACCGCGGATGCCCACGTCCCCCACCGCCAGGCGCTTGCCAAGCTTGATGAGGCGGGCATCGGCAAAGAGCGCGCCCGGCGGGGGCTTGCGCAGGAAATTGATGGACAGGTTGGTGGTAACGGCCAGCGGGACGAGGCCGATCTGCCCCAGCAGCGCCACGTAAACCGCCACATCCGCCAGCGCCATCATGGCCGGGCCAGAAATGGTGCCGCCGGGCCGTAAATGCTCCTCGCCCGCGTCCAGCCGCACCGTCGCGGTGCGACGTCCCAGCGCCACGGCCGTGAAGGGCCGGCCGGCGCCAAAGGCCTGGGGAAACTCCACCGCCAGGAAGCCTGAGAGGTCTTCCATGCTGACCACTGTTTCCAGTCCGTGCCTGCCCATGACGCTGTCCACCCATCTCGCTTCTCGTTGAAGCCTTGCTTAAAATAGACGTGCCTTTGCGCAAAGCGTCGAACGACGAGGCCGTCATGTCCCCTGCGTCCACCACTGCCACCGTCCCGGCCCACCAGGAGACCGCACAGCCGCCGCTTCTGCGCTCCGATTCCGGCGGCATCGCCACCTTGACGCTGGCCCGTCCCTCCAGCCGCAACTCCCTGTCCGAGGCGATGCTGGAAGCCCTGGCGGAGACCTTGACGGACATCGCCGTCGACGAAAGCGTCCGCGTGGTGGTGCTGAGCGCGCAGGGGCCGGTCTTCTCGGCCGGTCATGACCTTAAGGAAATCCAGGCCCACCGCGCTGACCCGGACAAGGGCCGGGCCTATTACGAGCAGGTGCTGAAGCGCTGCTCGGCGGTGATGACGGCCATTGTCCGCCTACCCCAGCCCGTGATCGCCGCCGTGGAAGGCATGGCCACCGCCGCCGGTTGCCAGCTTGTGGCGAGCTGCGACCTCGCGGTCGCCGGCCAGGCCGCACGCTTCTGCACGCCGGGGGTGAACATCGGCCTGTTCTGCCACACGCCCATGGTGGCCCTGTCGCGGGCCGTCTCGCGCAAGCACGCCATGGAGATGCTGATTCTCGGCGACTGGGTGGAAGCGGACGATGCGTATCGCATGGGGCTCGTGAACCGGGTGGTGGCCGAAGGCGAAGCGGTTGCCGCCGCCACCACGCTGGCGGAGCGGATTGCCTCCAAGTCCAAGGTGCCGGTGAAGCTGGGCAAGGCGGCGTTCTACGCCCAGGCCGAAATGACCCTCGACGATGCCTATGTGTTCGCAGCGGATGTCATGACCACCAATCTCCTGGCTCGGGATGCCGATGAAGGGATCGGAGCCGTGATCGGCAAGCGCCATCCGATCTGGGAGGACCGCTGAGCATCCCGCGGGACGATACCGGCCGTTTACCGAACATAAACCATGACGCGTGCCTTCTGGTGTCTGCTCGGGACGTGTTGCCGAGCAGTGGAGGCGCCGATCCATGGATCAGCAAGCTGCCGTCGAGACCAACCAGGAAGGCACCGCCGCGGACCGCGGCGGCGTGGGACGTGTGTCGCTGGCGTTCGCGTGGCTGGCGTTCGGCCTCCTGGTGCTGGCGCTGCTTCTGCCGCCCCGCTTTAGTGCCTCTGCCCGATTTGGATTCGATGTGGCCGCCCAGCCGCCGGCGGCGAGCGTGAGCGGCGTCATTCAGCTGCTGCAATCTCGGGAACTGGCGGGCGAGGCACTCGGGCTCCTGTCCGAGCGGGACGTGGCCACTTTTGCCCATGCAAGTCTTCCCAAGTGGGTGTCACGGCTCATGGGCAGTGCATCGGACTGGACGCAGAAGGATCGGGCGGCCGCCATTCTATCCTCCAGCGTTCGCGCCATGCCCGTGAATGGCGGGCGCGCCATTGAGTTGACGGTCACGGCCGAGCGCCCCGCCTTGGCGGCGCGGGCCGCCAGCGCCTATGCAGCGGCCTATGCCAGTCTTGACGCCGCGGTGCGCGCGCGGGCCGGCAACCCCGCCGCCATCGAAGCGGCGCCGGCCTTGCGGCTTGAGCGGTCGCCCACCGCGTCCAACGTTCCTGTGCCCCCCTCCCCCGCACAGATGGCTGCCCTGGCCGTCCTCTCCCTGGCCATGGGTCTCTTCACCCTCTGCCTCGGCCGCCGCCCGGTGCCCCGCGGCCCCGTGCCGCCCCGGTCCCTGCCGCGGGAAAGCACGGCGCTGCCCCGCGTGTCCTGGATCGAAGCCGGCTCGGCGGGAGGTCTTGGCACCGTCGAGGCCGCCAACCTGCTCGCACGCCGCCTCACCGACGGAACAGGGACAGCCCGCGCTCGACTGGTGGTGGTCACCTCCGAGCAGCCGGAGGATCGCTCTGCCCCCGTTGCCGTGGCCCTTGCCCGTCGCCTGGCGGAGGGCGACAGCCGCGTTGCCTTGGTGGCGCTGGATGGTGATTCGGGGGAGTTGGCCGCCCTGGTGTCGGACCCCTGGGCGCCCGGGATGAGCGAGATGCTGTTCGGCGTCGCCGGTTTCGGCGAGACCATCCATCGCGACACCAAGTCTCGCGCCCATGTGATCCCCCCGGGCCGCCATGCCCGGGGCGGCGCCGGCGTGGTGAAGGCCGAGCGGCTGAGCCTCATCCTGAACGCCTTGTCGCAGACCTACGATTTCGTGGTGGTGGCAGCGCCGGCCTTTGCCGGGGCCGGGGGCGCGGTGCAATTGTCCACGCTCGATCCGCTCATTGTGTGCATCGAGGAGGACTGCGCCCGGGGCGGTGGCATTGATACGTTCGAGGCGCTGGCTGGCCGGGGCTTCCGCAATGTGGTGATGCTGCGCCTCTCGGCGCCCCCTGCGGACGCGGCCATTCCCGCGCAGGACAGCCTGCCCGTGCCGAGCCTCTCAGCCAGCGCAGCGTGAGGGAATGCCGCAGGTATTCAAAACCTTGGGCGGCAACGCGAATGTCAGGCCTTGCGGTCGGGCCGCTCCATCCAGCGAATCAGGAACGCGGCGGGGATGACCCAGGCCACACCGAGAATGATGTAGCTGACCGTCTGGAGCGCCCAGTGCAGCTCTGTCACCCGCCCTTGGGCGAGGGCCATGGCGACCAGCGCCCAGATCACCATCAGCGCCAGAAGCAGCACCGTTCCAATGAGCTTGCGCAGTCGCTGCGGCATTCTTCACCTTTCCCGCACCACCGCTGAACCGCGCGGCCGACGTCACCGTAGGCGGAACACAGGTCCCCGGCATTGCCCGAAGCGGACGAGGGCCGGTGTTGCGCGGCCCCTCTCCGCTCTATAACGGATCCCGGGGGAGGGCCACACCCGGCGCGGAAAAGGACACGAGACCCATGGCAGCAGGCACGCTCGAACCGATGGACGCCTCCATGCGGCAGGTGCGCATCTGGCTCTATGTGGTGGCGGCCATGATCGTCGCCATGGTGGTGGTGGGCGGCGCCACGCGCCTCACCGAATCCGGCCTGTCCATCACCGAGTGGAAGCCGGTGACCGGCGTCCTGCCGCCCCTCAGCGAAGCCCAGTGGCAGGCCGAGTTCGACAAGTACAAGACCATTCCCCAGTATGAGATCCTCAACAAGGGCATGGGGCTTGAGAGCTTCAAGACCATCTTCTGGTGGGAGTGGGCCCACCGGCTGCTGGGGCGGGTGATCGGCTTCGTCTTCCTTCTGCCTTTCCTTTATTTCGCGATGCGTGGCCTCATCCGGGGCGCCCTGCTCGGCAAGTGCCTCGTCCTGTTCCTGCTCGGCGGCATGCAGGGAGCCATTGGCTGGTGGATGGTGGCCTCCGGGCTGACCGAGCGCACCTCGGTGAGCCAATATCGGCTGGCAGTGCACCTGACCATGGCCTGCATCATCCTCGCTGCGGTGGTCTATGTGGGCCGCAGCCTCACCGCCGCCCGCCTCCAGGCCCTGCCACCCGCCCTGCGGGCGGGGGCCTTCGCTCTCGTCGGCCTGGTGGTGGTGCAGATCTTCGCGGGCGGCGTGGTGGCGGGGCTGGATGCCGGCATGAGCTTCAACACATGGCCGCTGATGGACGGCGCTCTCATTCCCGCCGCCGACAAGCTCGCCTTGCTCTCCCCGGGCTGGCGCAACCTGTTCGAAAACGTGCTCACCGTTCAATTTACCCACCGCATGATCGCCTATGCGCTTTGGCTGAGCGCGCTGCTGCATGCGCTCCATGCCATGCGCACCGGCGGATGGGCGGCGCGGCAGGCGTGGGGACTCTTTGCCCTGGTCAGCGCCCAGGCTCTGCTCGGCATCCTGACGCTGCTGTTCGTGGTGCCGCTCGACCTGGCCTTGGCCCATCAGTTCGGGGCGACAATCGTCCTGATTGCCGCCACTGTGCATGCCTGCGACCTGTCCCGGTCCGCGGTGCCGCAGGCCGGGACGGTGCGGCTCAGTTCAGCGCGAGCATGACCAGCGGGGCGGCGAGCAGATTCACCAGCCCCGCAAGGACCATCACCAAGCCGGCGATGGAACCTTCCTCGCGGCCGAGCTGATTGGCCTTGGCAACGCCCGCCCCATGGGCGCCCATGCCGAACAGGGCGCCCCGCGCCAGCGCGGAGCGCAGCGGAAGCCATTTCAGCATCACCTCGCCCATGGCGGCCCCGCAGACGCCGGTGAGGATCACGAAGACGGCGGTGAGGTCCGGCAGGCCGCCGATCTCGCCCGATACGGCCATGGCGAAGGGCGTCGTCGTGGACCGGGGCATGAGGCTACGCCCCAGTTCATCTGGCACGCCGAGCACATGGGCAAGCGCCCAGGCCGACCCCATGGCAATGGTGCTGCCCGCCAGCACCCCCACGATGAGGATGGGCCAGTGGCGCCGGATGACCGCGCGCTGCTCATAGATGGGCAGGGCGAAGGCAACCGTCGCGGGTCCCATCATGAGAAGCAGCCAATGGGCGCCGCTCATATAGGCGTGGTAGTCCGTCTTCAGGGTCAGCGTCAGCGCCGCCACCATCACGGGCGTGAGGAGCAGCGGCCCAGTCCACCAGCGCGGCCAGCGCTTGTTGATGGCGCGCGCCAGACGATAGAGCGCGATGGTGGCCAGCGGCCAGAAGATGAGCTGGAGCGTCGCGTCATCCCACCGCATGGCGCACCCGCCAGCGATAGAGAAGCTCGACGGTGGCCGCGGTCCCCGCCATGACCATCATGGTGCCGACGAAAATCACCAGGGCGATCTTCAGGCCAAGGGCGCTCAGAAACTCGCCATGGTCGATGACGGCAATGGCAGCGGGGACGAAGAACAAGAGCATCTCGGCCAGAAGCCAATATGCGCCGAGACGGACGGAGGCCGGCTTCACCCAGCCGAATGCGAGCAGCATCAGGAGAAGCGCCATGCCCACCACGCCACCCGGAAGGGGCAGGCCGGTGAGGCGCACGAGCGTATCGGCGGAAAGCCACACGGCGGCGAGAACGACAATCTGGAGCGAGCGCGTGCGGCGAAGCACGGCCCGAGCATGCAAGGCGACGGGGATCATGGCTGAAATCCGGGGAGCGGACCCAGCCGCTCCTTACTTGCCGTCAAATCTACGCTGCATTGCGATATGCGTAAAATGAATTGACAGAATTCACTTCAGTCGCAATTGGAATAGAATGGAACTCAGGACCTTGCGCGCCTTCGTGGAAGTGGTCCGCCAGGGGGGATTCTCCCAGGCGGCCAAGGTGGTGTTCGCCACCCAGTCCACCATCTCCAAAGCGGTCAAGCACCTGGAGGACGAGCTGGGCGTCACGCTGCTGGATCGCGTCGGCCATCGCAGCACGCTCACCGCCGCCGGTGAAATCGTCTATCGCCGGGCCTTGTCCATGCTGGCCGAGCGCGACGACCTGGTGGCGGAGCTGGATGAATTGCGCGGCCTGAAGCGCGGCGTGCTGCGGCTGGGCTTGCCGCCGCTCGGCTCAAGCACGCTGTTTGCGCCTCTGTTCGCCACCTACCGCAGCCGCTATCCGGGCATAGAGATCCGGCTGGCCGAGCATGGCTCCAAGCGGCTGGAAGAAGTGCTGCTGGCCGGCGAGATGGACTTCGCCGCGTCCCTCCTGCCGGTGTCCGACGTCTTTGAGGCGGAGCCGGTGCGCAGCGAACCCCTGGTTGCCCTGCTGCCGCCCGGCCACCCCAACCGCAATGCCCATAGCGTGCGCCTGAACGAGTTGGCGGCCTCCCCCTTCATCCTGTTCGAGAGCGGCTTCGCGCTCAATGCCATCATCCTGGATGCCTGCGACCGCCAGGGCGTGGTGCCAGACATCATCGCACGCAGCGCACAGATCGACTTCATCGTCGCCCTGGTCGCGGCGGGGCTGGGGGTGGGCTTTCTGCCACGGATGATTGCCGAGCAACGTGCGCATGCCGCGGTCGCCCGCGTCCTGCTGGATGAGCCGGGCACGGACTGGAGCATGGCCGTGATCTGGCGGCGCGGTGCCTATCTTTCCGACGCCGCCCGCGCCTGGCTCCAGCTGACCCGCGAAATCTACAGCCCAAAGGGCTGACGCGATCCGCCCTCGCTTTGCCACTGGTTTCAGCAGCGCCCGGCAATTCACCGTTTATCAAGCCTATCGCATAGGCAGGACAATATAATGGGCCGCTCTTTTCGAGGGCAGGCCCGCAGTTTCGGCAGCACAGTGCGGGACCCATTGAAGTTGTTCCGTCCACCCCGGTTGCGACGACATGCCGGTGACTGACTGCATGCGCGCGGCGCATTGCTGCACTGCAAGCTTACCTATTTGTCATGTTGTCGGGATGGCCTATCTCCTTGTCGAAGAAACGCGGCGCTTCAGGAGCGCCCTCGAAAGGAGAATCATCATGTTGCTCTGGGGCTTTCTGGCTCGCCAGATTCGCCGCTGGCACGCTTACAATCGGACTGTGGCTGAGCTGTCTCAGCTGGACGATCGTACACTCGGCGACATCAACGTCATGCGTAGTGAGATCCGCGCTGTTGCCCGGCGCGCCACCCTGCATGTCGTCTGACAACTATCGTTGCGCTTGACGGATCATGGCCCCTGCGGGGGCCATTTTCGTTTGCACTGCAAGAATATCGGTTCTTGAACTGTGAGCGCGCTTGGGGCACACCCCCCGAACGCAGGCGCGTGCCGTCCGATCCATTCTGCAGAGGCTGATCGGGCTCCATTGGCCCCGCACGGCCCGCCGTTTCGGAAGTGAGGACGGGAATGACACAGCCCACGGTGGCCCACGCCCAGCCGGTCCACGTCATTGGTGGCGGCCTGGCAGGCTCGGAGGCTTGCTGGCAAATTGCGAGCCGTGGCGTGCCCGTGGTGCTCCATGAGATGCGCCCCGTGCGGTCCACGGATGCCCATCACACCGACGGCTTGGCGGAATTGGTCTGCTCCAATTCCTTCCGCTCCGATGATCCCGAGGGCAATGCCGTGGGCGTGCTCCATGCGGAGATGCGGCGCGCCGGCTCGCTGATCCTGCGCTGCGCCGACGCCAACCAGGTACCCGCCGGTGGCGCGCTGGCGGTGGATCGGGACGGCTTTTCCCAGGCCGTGACCCATGCCCTTGCCACCCATCCCCTGGTGGAGGTGCGCCGCGAGGAGATGGCCGGGCTGCCGCCGGAAGACTGGGACAATGTCATCATTGCCACCGGCCCCCTCACCTCCGCGCCGCTGGCCGAGGCGATCCTAGCCCTGACCGGGGAAGAGTCGCTGGCCTTCTTCGATGCCATCGCGCCCATCATCCATTTCGATAGCATCGACATGAGCCGGGCCTGGTTTCAGTCCCGCTATGACAAGGCTGGCCCTGGCGGCACAGGGGCGGACTACATTAACTGCCCGCTGGACCAGGACCAGTACAACGCCTTCATTGATGCCCTGCAGGCGGGCGACAAGGCGCCGCTGCGAGACTTCGAGGCCAAGACTCCTTACTTCGACGGCTGCCTGCCCATTGAGGTGATGGCCGAGCGCGGACGCGAGACGCTGCGGTTCGGCCCCATGAAGCCGGTGGGCCTCACCAATCCCCATGCACCGGACGTGCGGCCTTATGCCGTCATCCAGCTGCGCCAGGACAACAAGCTGGGCACGCTCTACAATATGGTGGGCTTCCAGACGAAGCTGCGCCACGGCGAGCAGGTGCGCATCTTCCGTACCATTCCCGGCCTGGAAGGCGCCGAATTTGCGCGGCTGGGCGGCCTGCACCGCAACACCTATCTGAACTCCCCGCGGCTGCTGGACGAAACCTTGCGCCTGAAAGCGGCCCCGCGCCTGCGCTTCGCCGGGCAGATCACCGGTTGCGAGGGCTATGTGGAAAGCGCCGCCGTGGGCCTGCTAGCGGGACGCCTTGCCGCCCAACAGCGCCTTGGCGAAACGCCCACCTTGCCGCCCAACACCACGGCCCACGGCGCCCTGCTCGCCCACATCACCGGCGGCCATATCGAGACCATCGATGCAGGCCCCCGCTCCTTCCAGCCCATGAATGTCAATTTCGGCCTCTTCCCTCCCTTGGAGCAGGCCCCCAAGGGCGAAGGCGGCAAGCGCCTGCGCGGATCGGAGAAGACGCTCGCCAAGAAAAAGGCGCTGGCGGCTCGGGCGCTGGCCCATTGGAGTGCATGGCTCGACATGCACGCGGCGGCAGCTTAAGAGGCGCGTCATGTCCCGTCAGTCCCGTCCCGTTCCGCCACTCGAGCGCCACGCCGATCCGTCCCGCTTCACCGTGGACACGGTGTTGAAGCGCGACGTCTTTTCGACGGTGGAGCGTGGCACCTGGATCGACGCGTCCGGCACCCCCCACGAAGCCGTGCGCCGGCGCTGGGATACCGTGTCGCCGTGGTTTATCCTCATCGCCCGTCGTCTTGCCTCCGGTGAGATCAAGGCGCTGGAGCGCGTGACGCGCACGGGGGTCACCACGCCACTCCTGGCGGTGGGCGAGCGCTTCCTGGTTCGAGGCTGGATCGAGGGCGTGCCGCTCCAGATCGCCCGCCCGCACGGCGACCTGCACTATTTCCGGTCCGCCAAGGCGGCGCTGCGGACCCTGCATCGCGCCGGCTTCGCCCATAACGACCTTGCCAAGCAGCAGAACTGGTTGCGGGGTGCGGATGGCGAAGCCTGGCTCATGGACTTCCAGCTTGCCTTGGGCATCAGCCGCCGCTGGCGTCTGGGGCGGGTGCTGGCCTATGAGGATGTGCGTCATCTCCTCAAGCACAAGCGCACCTACTGCCCCGATGCGCTCACGCCGCGCGAGCGCAAAGTGCTGGCGCACAAGAGCATTTTTGCCCGCATCTGGATGGCCACCGGCAAGAAGGTCTATCGCTTCGTCACCCGGCGCCTGATGTCCTATTCGGATACGGAAGGGCGCGGCCCCCGCGTGACACAGGTCGGACCGCGCATCGCGGCGGCACTGGCCACCTATCCCGGCGTCTCCGAGGTCCATATGTCCGACTTCCAGACCCTGGGCGGGAAGGTCGGCCTCTATGCTTTCGTGGAAGCGGACGGCCCGGTGAGCGGGGAGGCGCTGCGCGCCCATCTGGCCCAAGCCTTGCCGGACCGGCCGCATCTCGACCATCTCCAGGTGGTCAAGCGCCTGCCGCGTGCCGTCGACGGCACAGTGCGCGACGACCTTCTCCTGCTGGTGGCCCGCAACCAGATCGAAATGCTGGATGCTTTGGCGGGAAGTCCGGCCGTTCAGGAAATGGTGGCCGACATCGCCCGCGGACGCCTGAACCTGACTGACCGCATCACGCGGCCGGCGGCCTGACCAGAGGGCGACCAGCTCGGGCGCGCCGTGCTGCGCGCCAAATGGTCCACAGGCGCATCAGCGGCGCGGCTCCCGCCACGGTCTTGAAGGGGTCGCGCACCCGGCCAAGAGCCTTCAGGTCCCCCGGAACCAGGGCGAGCGGCAGAAACACCGGAAGCGCATCACGCGGCACGGAGCCGAGGCACTCAGCTGCGGACCTCACATGACGAGCCGCGACCGCGCGCAGCTCCGTCAACACCTCGTCCAACGCTGCCGAGGGCGCTCCGCCAACAGCCTCGTCCCGGCCGATGCCGTGCGCACGCAGCATGTCCGACGGCAGGTAGCACTGGCCGCGCGCTGCATGGAAGGGGAACGCCCGCATCAGCCCGGTGAGCGCAATGGCCACCCCCGCATGCCCGGCCGCCTCCGCCACGGCCGGCTGCGCGCTGCCGGTGAGAATCTGAGCGCCCAGCTGGATGAGAATTGATGCGGTCTCTCCCGCATAACCCTCCAGGTCGTTCAGGGTCGGCATGGGATCGTCGTAAAGATCGAAGGTCCGCGCATCGATCAGATTGAGCAGAGCCCCGCGCGGCAGGGATTTGGCCTCCAGCGTCGCGCTGATGGCGAGCGCCACCGGATGGCCGGACACATCGCCCCGGCCCAGCCCTTCGATGACCTCGCGCCACCATTGCAGCCGCATTTCGCCCGGCAGCGCTTCGCGCACCACCTCGCGCACGCGGGCGATCTCGAGGCTGAAAGCATAAAGCGCCCAGATGTGAGAGCGCTCGCCCTCGGGCACGAACAGGCTGGCCAGGAATCGATCCCGGTCCTGGGCGCGCAGCAATTCGCCGCAATGGGCGTAGGCTGCGTCCAGGGTCAGAGGCGCTGCGGCATCGGGCTCGGCCATGGCTGGCCGCTACACCGCGATCAAGGCCGCGCCCACGCGCCGGCCTTCATCGAGCAGAACATTATAAGTGGAGGCCGCGGCCGGCGTGGGCATCAGCTCGAAGCGCACGCCCGCGTCCCGCAACACCTGCTTCAGTGGCTCCTTCAGATGGGCCGGGTCCCGTCCCGTGCCGATCAGAAGCAGCTCAACGGCGGCGCCTTCCGCAACCACCACGGCCAGGTCGTCCACCCCGACGTCCGCGAACCGCTCCGGGCGCCAGGCCCTCACGCCCGACGGCAGCGCGGTGATGGATCCCGCATGCGACATGCCAGCGAAGTGGAAGAAGCGGTTTGCATAGCCGTCGATCGTCACCTGCCGGGGCAGAAATGGCGTGTCCGGCCGCTCGACCATGGAACCTCTCCTCAGCCCTTGGGGCGCGGACGCTGGCGTCCCTTGCTGGAACGCCGGGGCGTGGGGGCGGGGTTCCCGGGCGCTGCAGGCGTGCCCTCGGCGGGCGCTTCCGGCGGGACGATTTCCGCTTCCTCCACACCGGTGGCAGCGTCCGCGGCCGGTGCAGGAGCCGCCGCCTTATCCGCATCGGGCACCACCGTCGAGGAGCGCAGGCCCAGATGGATGAGCATGGGCGCGGCCACGAAAATGGTGGAATAGGTGCCGATCACCACACCCACCGTCATGGCCAGCGAGAAGCCGCGCAGCACTTCGCCACCGAAGCAATAGAGCGCAAGGCAGGCGAAGAAGGTGGTCAGCGAGACGATGATGGTACGCGAGAAGGTGGCGTTCACCGCGATGTCGAGCATCTCCGGCAGCGGCATCTTCTTGTAGCGCCGCAGCATTTCGCGGATGCGGTCATACACCACCACGGTGTCATTGAGCGAATAGCCCATGATCGTGAGGATGGCCGCGATGGACGTCAGGTCAAAATCGATCCCCAGGAACGAATAGACCATCAGCGTCACGAACACGTCGTGCGCGGTGGTGGCGATGGCGCCCACCGCAAACTGCCATTCGAAGCGGAACCACAGATAGATCAGAACGGCCACCGCGCCGAGGAGCAGCGCGATAACGGACTGGCGCACCAGCTCACCGGACACGCTCGGTCCCACCGTCTCCACGCGGCGGATGGTGTAGTCGGAGCCGAGGGCGCCGGAAATCTTCGCCACGATGGCTTGCTGGGCGGCATCGTCCGCCCCGGTCTGGCCGACGCGGATCAGCACGTCACGGGGAGAGCCGAATTCCTGGATCTGGACATCGCCGAAATCCAGGTCGCCCAGATATTCGCGCAGGCTGCCAAGGTCGGCCGCCTGCTGCCGGGTCTGCGCTTCCACCAGCGTGCCGCCGCGGAAGTCGATGCCGAGGTTGAAGCCGAAGACAGCAAAGCACAAGACGGCCAGCACCATGATTCCCGCCGAGAACGGGAACGTCATGTGGCGCAGGCGCATGAAGTGGATGTTGGTCTGCGCCGGGATATAGTCGATCAAGGGCATGGGCGGCGCCTCAGATGGGCAGCTTGGCCGGGCGCTGCCACCTCACCCACCACGCGATCATCAGGCGCGTCAGGGTATAGGCGGTGAACACGGTGGTCAGGAGGCCGAGAATATAGGTGACGGCGAAGCCGCGCACGGGACCCGATCCGCCCAGAAGGAACAGGATCGCGCCGGTGGCGAGCGACGTGATGTTGGCATCGAGGATGGTGCCCAAGGCGTGCACAAAGCCCTTGTCGATGGCGGCGATGGCGGAGCGGCCTTCGCGCGCCTCGTCGCGGATGCGCTCGAAGATCACGACGTTTGAGTCCACGGCCATGCCGATGGTCAGCACCACGCCGGCAATACCGGGCAAGGTCAGCGTCGCCCCAAGGATGGATTGCAGGGCGAACATCAAGGTGATGTGCACAGCCAGGGCCACCAGGGCGAACAGACCGAACAGGCCGTACACCGCCAGCATGAAGACGGTGACAAGCCCAGCGGCGACGAAGGCGGCCACCTTGCCGGACTGAATGGAGTCCGCGCCGAGGCTCGGGCCAACGGTGCGCTCTTCAACCACCTTCAGCGGCGCAGGCAGCGCGCCGGCCCGCAGCAGAATGGCGAGGTCATTGGCCTGCTGGACCGTGAAGTTGCCGGAAATCTGGCCCGATCCGCCCAGGATGGGTTCGCGGATCACCGGAGCAGAAATCACCTGATTGTCGAGCACAATGGCGAACGGCCTACCCACCGCGTCCTGGGTGGTGGCGGCAAAGCGCCGGGCGCCGTTGGAATTGAAGCGGAAGGTGACGATGGGCTGGTGCGAATTCTGGTCAAAGCCCGGCTGGGCATCCACCAGGTCCTCACCGGACACGCGCACCTGCTTCTCGATCAGATAAGGCGTCCCATCCGGGCCGCGCAGCACTTCCGAATCCGGCGGCGGGCGGCCTTCCAGAGCCATCTGCGCCGGCATGGACTGATCCACCATGCGGAACGAGAGCTTGGCGGTCTGGCCGAGCAGCGCCTTCAGGCGCTGGGGATCCTGCAGGCCGGGCACCTGCACCAGGATGCGATCTGCGCCCTGGCGCTGGATGTTGGGCTCCACCGTTCCGAGCTGGTCGATACGACGGCGGATGATCTCGATGGACTGGTCGACCGCCGAGCGGATGCGGGCATTGATGCCCGCATCGGTCAGCGACACGATGATGGCGTCGGCGGAGCTGGAGACCGTGAGGTCCATCTCGCCGGTATTGCCACCCATGAGGGCGTTGCTCACCGGGGCGGCGAGCTTGCGCAGCTCGGCCACCGCCTTGTCCGAATCCGCCGGATCGCGCAGCCGCAGCTGCACGATGTTGTCGCGGATCACGAGGCCGGTGTAGCCGATCTTCTGCTCGCGCAGGACTTTGCGGACTTCATCCCGCACCTGCTCGGCCCGCTCCTTGCGAAGCGCCGCCCCATCCACCTCCAGGAGGATGTGCGAGCCGCCCTGAAGGTCGAGGCCGAGCGTGACACGGCTCGACGCCAGCCAATGGGGCAGCACCGCCAGAACGGAGGGGGGGAGGACGTTCGGCAGGGCGAACAGGATGCCAAGGGCCGTGACCGCGAGGATCAGAACCGTCTTGAGCCGGGAAAAGTGCAGCATCGTCTTGCGATCTCAACGCCTCAGGCGGGCGTCTCTTCCTTGGCGGGTTCGGCCTTCGAGCGGACCAGGGAAATCTGCGAGCGAAGCTGGCGGACCTTCACATTCTCAGCGATCTGCAGCTCGACCTCGGCCTCGTCCACGACGCGGGCCACCTTGCCGACGAGACCACCGGTGGTCACGACCACATCGCCCCGACGGAGCGAATTGACCATCTCCTGGTGCGCCTTGGCACGCTTCTGCTGCGGGCGCAGAATCAGGAAGTACATGACCACGAAGATCAGCAGGAAGGGGGCGAGCTGAATGAGCATGTCGGTCCCGCCGCCGGCGGCCGCAGCGCCCTGGGCATAAGCGGGCGTAATGAACATGTGCATCCTCGTTCGTCTTGGAGTAAGGCGCCTCCCCGCAGGTCAGCCGGGGGCACCGAGGCGGCCGGACTATACTGGCGCAGCCGGGGAATGCAAACAAAGGCTGTGCCCTCTCCCCACCCGCTTGACCTTCGGCGCAAATGAGGGTCCCAAGGCATCACGCGGGCGGCTGAACCGGGAACGAGGCGCATGACGAAGCACGGCATCCTCCAGGACCTTCTGGTCGCCCTTCGCTTCTATACGCGCCTTCCCCTGCCTGTGCTGGCGCGGGAAGTGGACCCCCATGCCGCGCCCTCGCTCAAACGCATGGCCTATGCGGTGCCTCTTGCCGGGGCGGTGATCGGTGGTCTTGGCGGCATCGTCCTCGCGCTGGGCCTCCTCCTGAAGCTGCCGGCGCTTCCCGCCGCCGTCCTTGCGGTCACCGCCATGGTGCTGATGACCGGCGCGTTTCACGAGGATGGCCTGGCCGACACGGCCGATGGATTCGGCGGCGGGCGGGACCGCGCCCACCGCCTGGAGATCATGCGGGACAGCCGAATCGGTACCTTCGGGGGTGCTGCGCTCGTCCTGTCGCTCCTCCTGAGGGTCAGCGCCATTGATGCGCTGATTCCGCTCGCCGGCCCGTGGCGGACCATCGCGATCCTGGCCGCCGCAGGCGCCGCGTCCCGTGCGGCGGGCATCGCGCTCCTGGCGATCCTGGAGCCTGCCCGGCCGGATGGGGCTTCGGCCGCGGCTGGGCGCCCGGGGCCCGAGGGACTTTTGGCAGCCGTCCTGTCAGGCGCCCTCCTGGTGGCGCTCCTGCTGGTGCCGACGCTTGGGATTCGCGCAACCTTTGTGGGGCTGTTCGCGCCCATTGCTGCCGTATTCGTGATGTCGCGCCTGTCCCAGTCCAAGATCGGCGGCCAGACCGGCGACGTGGCGGGGGCCACGCAGCAAGTGGCGGAAATCGCCATCCTGCTGGGCCTCATCATGTTCGCTTCGTTCCGCTGAGGGGCCCATGGCTGAGCCGGACATGCCGATCGATACGCCCTGCATCCGGGTCTGCGTGGTGGACCCATTGAGCGGCCTTTGCATCGGGTGCGGGCGCACCTTGCAGGAAATCGGCGCCTGGACCGGAATGTCCCCTCAAAGGCGCAGCGCAGTGATGGCGATCCTCCCCGGCCGCCTGGAGCGCCTGCGCCGGGAACGCCCGGACGCCTTCGAGCATTGACGGGCGTGCGCCCAAGCCGCGGCTTGCCGCCGCGTTTCCGCTTGGAAGGCTTTCAGCGTTTCATGGAAACACTCGAGCACTTCATCTCATTCCCTTTGCGCATTTCCCTTGCGCGAACCGGGTCCCACTTCGCTTGGAAATGCCCTGGGAGATTGACGTGAGCCGGTCCCGCCTTCTTCAAGCGATCTTGATCGGACTGGCCGTCGGCCTTGTCGCGCTGATGCTGCGGCACGACGAAGGCACCATTGCCGGCATGCGACTGGAGTCGTTTGCAAGTCTCCTGTCGCTTGGGGCCCTGGCGGTGGTGATCGGGTCCGGCGTCCTGCGCATGGCCCGCGGGCGCGGCCGGGAGACGCTGACCTCCATTGCCTTCTGGCTGGTGATCGCCCTCTTCCTGGCCCTGGCCTACATGCTATTCAAGACCTGAACCGCCGTCACAGCATCTCCAGCGCCCGCTTGCGGGTAGGCGGGGGAAACTCCGCGTCGATCTCGGCCAGATCCTGTTCCTCCAGAACCAGCTCCGCCGCGGCGACATTGGCCCGGACATGGGCGGCGCGGCTCGCCTTGGGAATGGCAATCACATCCGGCCGCCGCATGACCCAGGCAAGAGCCACCTGGAACGGGTCCACCCCATGGCGGGCTGCCACACGCCCCAAAGCCCCCGATCGCGGCAGGCGCGCCTGCTCGATGGGGCTATAGGCCATGATGGGAATCTGATGGCGGGCCAAGAGGAGGAACAGGTCGAACTCCGGGCCGCGCCGGCCGGGATTATAAAGGACCTGATTGACCGCGCACGCCGCCCCGCCGGCCGCCAGCAATTCATCCATATCGTCCGGGTCGAGATTGCTGACACCCCAGTGCCGGATCTTGCCGGCCGCCTGCAGGGCCTCGAAGCCGGCGATGGTCTCCTCGAAGGGATGGCTGCCGCGCCAATGCAGGAGATAGAGGTCGAGCCGGTCCGTCTTCAGGCGGCGCAGGGAACGCTCGCAGGCCGCAACCACGCCTTTGCGGCTGGCATTGTGGGGATACACCTTGCTCACCAGGAAGGCGCGATCGCGATAGCCGTCCAGCGCCTCGCCCACCAGATCCTCGGTCAGCCCCTCGCCATACATTTCGGCGGTGTCGACGAGGGTGGCGCCCAGTTCTATGCCGAGCCGCAGGGCCTCGATCTCCTCGCGCCGGCGGGCCGCCGTCTCGCCCATGAACCAGGTCCCCTGCCCCAGCGCCGGCACCTTCTCGCCGCCGGGCAGCGTGACGGTTTTGACCATGCGGTTCCTCCTCGAATGCAGGCTCAAAGAAGGCCCTTCGGCCGGAGGCACGTCAAGGCGGAACGCCGTCTCCTACCCCATGTCCTTGATGAGGGAGCCACTTCCCGACGTGCGCAGGAAATGCAGGAGGTCCGAGAGCCCCTCGCCCAGCAGCGTCACATGCGCCCGCATCAATTGCCCCGCCGCAGCACCGTCGCCGCGCATGATGGCGTTCATGACGTTCTCGTGCTCGGGAATGGAGGCGTGCATGCGCCCTGGCTGGTAGGTGGTCGTGCGGCGATAGGGCGAGACCTTCAGCGTCAGGCGGCGCAGCTCCTCCTGGAGAATGGAATTGTGGCTGGCCAGCGCGATGGCCTCGTGAAAGACGAGGTTCGCGGCATAAAAGGCTTCCACATCCTCCGCCGCGGCAGCCTTGGCGCAAGCGTCCTGCGCCGCCTGCATGCGGGCGCGCTGCTCGGGCTGCATCCGCCGGGCTGCCTGCTGGCAGGCGAGCGCCTCCAGCTCGGCGACCACGGAAAAGGCATCCAGCAGGTCGGCCAGCGACAGCTGGGAGACCTGGAGCCCCTGCCGTCCGCGGGACACCACCAGCCCGCTGGCCGCAAGGCGCTGCAGCGCTTCGCGCACCGGCGTGCGGGAGATGTTGAACTGCTCGGCCAATTGCCGCTCGTCCAGGCGATCCCCCGGCTTTCTGATGCCGTTGAGGATCTCCTGCTCCAGCCGGGCGACCACGCCCACCGCAAGCGATCCGGTTTCTTCCTTCGGCGGGGCTCCGTTCAAACGCTCCATGCTGATCAGCGCCTCACCGGCTTTCCACCGAATACAACCTGCTGGTGATCATCTCCGCCAGCGCCACAAGCCCATACAGGAGCAGGCCGCAGATGCAAAGAACCACGATGGCGGCCATGGACACCTCCGTGTCGGCCCGTGCGGTTGCGAAGATGATAAGATAGCCGAGGCCCGCCTGGGCGGTGATGAACTCGCCGATGATGACGCCGATGATGGCCAGCGTGATGGCGATCTTCATGCCGCTGAAGATGTGTGGCAGCGCCATGGGAAAGCGCACCGAGGTGAAGATCTGCCACTCGGTGGCGGTCAGCGAGCGGCACAGGCGCACGATGCCCCGATCCACGCTCTGAAAGCCGGCCGTGGTGGCGATCACAACGGGGAAGAAGGCGATGAAGACCGAAAAGGCGATGCGAGACTGCGTGCCGACCCCGAGCCAGATGATGAAGAGCGGGGCAAGCGCGATCTTCGGGATCAACTGGAAGAAGATGAGGTTGGGATAAAGCGCCTGGTGGGCGGTCGGCGAATAGGTGAGCAGGATGGCGATGGCGACGCCAAGGATCAGGGCGAGCAGAAAGCCGGCCGCCGATTCCAGCGTGGTCGGGATCGCATGCATCAACAGCAGATCATAGCGCTCATAGATATAGTGCGCGATGGAGATGGGCGAAGGCAGGATCACCGCCGGCACCTGCCAGATGGTGACATAGGCCTGCCAGAGCGCCAGGACGAAAAAGGCGAGACCCAGCGGCAGGACGATGCTGCCGAGCCCGCTGGCCGCCGCCGAGCGGCTGGACGCCGCGGGAAGGGCGACGCCGGTCTCCGTTCCGATTGCCTTTGCCATGTTCGCTCTCACTCAATCACGCTTGCGCCGGACGAACCGGCGGGGACGGCCGACGGGGCGGGACCATGGCCGTGGGCGGCCTCGATGGTCAGGCGCAGGTGCCGGCAGACCTGGGAGAATTCCGCCGTCTCCTCGATGTCGAAGCGGCGGGGCCGCGGGAACGGCATCTTCATGTCGAGAATGATGGTGGAGGGCCGCCCGCCCATCACCACCACCCTGTCCGAGAGGAAGGCCGTCTCGCGGATGGAGTGGGTCACGAAGACAACGGTCTTGCGATAGGTCTCCAGGATCTCGGAGAGCGCCACGTTCATCTGGTCGCGGGTGATGGCATCGAGCGCGCTGAAGGGCTCGTCCATCAGGAGGATTTCCGGGTCATGGATCAGCGCCCGGCAGATGGCCACGCGCTGGCGCATGCCGCCGGAGAGCTCGCCCGGCTTCTTATGCTCGAACCCGCTCAAGCCGACCATTTTCAGGAGGCCGTGGGCGCGCTCGCGATACTGCACCATGGGCAGCTTGAGGATGCGGATGGGGAAGAGGACATTGTCCAGCACGCTCTTCCAGGGCAGCAAGGTGGCGTCCTGGAAGATGATGCCGATGTCCCGTCGCGGGGCGGAGATGGGCGCGCCCGCCAGCATGATGGAGCCGCCGGTGGGGCGTTCGAGGCCGGCAATCATCATCAGCAAGGTGGACTTGCCGCAGCCCGAAGGGCCGAGCAGCGAAACGAACTCGCCCCGCGCCACCTCCAGCGAGGCCGAGGCCACCGCATGGATGGGCGTATGTCGGGCGAAATAGGTCTTCTGGACGTCGACGGCCGAGACAATGGGCGGCTCCAGAGCCGCCCCCTGCTCCCGTGTTCCCGAATTCAGCATCGATGGGTGGCCTCGTGCGGGCGCCTCAGGCGCCGATATACTTGCGATAGGGGGCTGCGCTCTTCTCGGCTGCGGCCAGATCCGCGGCCGAGAGCTTCAGCTTGCCAACGAAGTCGTTGGTGAACAGCGTCGCCACATCCGGCTTCTCGGCGCCTGCCCCTGCGGCATACTTCACCACCAGATCGGCCATGGTGGAGACCTTCGCCGGATCGGCCCAGCCAAAGCCATTGTCCTTCACCTCTGGCACCAGGTTGGTGAGATTGGTGAGGCCGAGGCCGATGCGGGCATATTCCTTGCCCGTGGAGGACATGGCCACTTCCGAATTGGCCTTGAGGAAGATGTCCACGGCTTCGTCGAAATTGGTCATGGAGAAGCGGATCGCCTCCATGGCGCCTTGAACGAACGCCTCAACAAGGCCCTTGTCCTGCTGAAGGCGCGCGGGCTGGGTGGTCAGCGACTGGCCATAGAACTGGATGCCCACCTGCGAGAACAGCATGAAGCGCACGTCGGTCCCGAGGGACGCCAGCGACGGCACCGTGCTGGTGGCGAAGGCGGCGATGGCGTCCACCTGCTTTTCCACCAAAGTGCGCTCGCGCACCTTGCTGTCCACCTGCACGATCTGGACCTTGGACAAGTCGAAGCCGGCCTTTTCCGCATAAAGCGGCAGGAAGGGATATTCACCCGAGGACACGCTGGCGCCGAGCTTCTTGCCCTCCAGCTCCTTCGGGGTCTTGATGGGCGAACCCGCGAGCACGCCGATGCCCATCAGGGCGTCGTAATTGATCTGGCCGATGCAAGTGATGGGCAGCTTCTTGGCCGCCTGGACGATGACGGTGGGGGTCGCCGCCATGCCGAAATCGAACGTTCCGGCGCTGACAGCCTGGGCGGCCGAGCCCGAGCCCGATCCACGCGCCACGCTCACATCGAGCCCCAGCTTCTTCCAGAAGCCCTTGTCGCGGGCCACGTAGGCAAACAGGTTCGGTCCTTCCGGAATCCAGGACGTGGTGAAGGAAACCGCCCGCGTGCCCTGCGCAATGGCGGGCATGGCCAGACTGCCGGTCGCACCGGCCGCGAGGGCCGCCCCCAGCCCTTTCAGGGCGCTTCGACGTGAAATCTGCATCCGATGTCCCCTTCTTATGGTGGCCTTCTGGTTGGCCTTTCGCCGAGTGGGGTCAGCATTCCCGCGTTCGATGCCAGGCGCAAGCGCCAGTATGCCAATTTCTCAAATTTGAATTCAATTTGACCAGATTGCCATTTTTTCCGTCCTGCCAGGGCGAATTTTTATGCACAATTCCCGCTTGGAAAGCCAAAAAACACGCTTCATTATGCCAAGCGTCCTTTGGGGTGTACAAATATGCAATCTTTCGAGGTCCGGAACGCCCATTTCGACCGTCTGGTGAACACGCCAGGCCTGCGCTGGATGGGGCAGAACACCAATCACGGCACGCCGCATCCCGCCGTCATTGCGGCGATGGAAAAGTGCATCCGGGATGAGGAATTCCACATCTATGCGCCGCCGGCTGGCCTCGAGGCGCTGCGCCAGGGCGTGGTGGATGATCTCGGCCTTGCCGGCCAGTGCGCCCTGATTTCGGACGGCGCCGTCGCCTCGCTCTACCACATCTGCCACACCCTGCTTTCGCCGGGCGACGAGTTCATCACCACCGACCCCACCTGGAACTGGCCCATGGCTTTTGCCCGCTCCGTGGGCGCCAGCGTCAAGCAGATCCCCATTTATGGCGAGGAATACGGCTACCGCCTCGCGCCCGAGCGCCTGAAGGCGGCCATCACCCCGAAGACCAAGGTCATCTATGTGGTGGATCCCAACAACCCGCTCGGCACGGCCTGCACCGCGCAGGAGATCGCCGAGATTGCGGCCGTGGCACGGGAGGCTGGCGCCCACCTCATCCACGACTGCACCTACCGCCACTTTGCCTATGAGCACCATCTGGCAGCGGCGGTTTATCCCGAGCGCACGCTGACCATCTACAGCTTCTCCAAGTGGCTGGGCCTTGCCGGCATGCGGGTGGGCGCGGTGGTCTCCACACCTGAAATCATCGCGCGTCTCGCCGATGCCCCGCCCAACAATCTCGGCTCCAGCATCCTGTCCCAGCGCGCCGCGCTCGCGGGCCTCGGCATCAAGGCGGAGTGGTTCCCCGGCATCCTCGCCAACCAGCGGGCCAACCAGAAGCTCATCAAGGACGCGGTGGACCGCATCCCCGGCCTCTCCATGCCCGTCTTCCCCTCCAACGGGAATTTCGTGGTGGTGGAATGCGGCGCGGCGGGCATCCGCCCCGATGCGCTCGTGGCCGCCTTCCAGAAGCACGACATCATGATCCGCCAGGGCGCCTACCACACCCCCACCTTCGGCGACCGCTTCATCAAGATCAGCACCACCGTACCCGCCGCCTGGGTGGAAGAATTCGTGGATCTGCTCCCCTCTCTCGTCGAGCAGGTGCGGGGCCAGAACGAAGCCGTGAAACTGTTCTGACCGGCGCATCGGTCACACCTTCAGGAAAGACGTCCAACATGGATCTGAAGCTCAAGGGCAAGACGGTGCTCATCACCGGCGCCTCCCAGGGGATTGGCGAGGGTCTGGCCCGGGCCTTCGCGGAAGAAGGCTGCAATTTGCATGTGGTGGCCCGCTCCGGCGACCGCCTGACGGCGCTGGCGCAGGAGCTCACCGCCGCCCATGGCGTCTCCGTCACCCCGCACGCCCTCGACCTGACTCAGGCCGGCGCCATCGATGGCCTGGTGGAGGCCGTGGGCGACATCGACATCCTCGTGAACAATGCGGGCGTCATCCCCAGCGGCTCGCTGTGGGACGTGGACGAGGCCAAGTGGCGCGCGGGCTGGGAGCTGAAGGTCTTCGGCTATATCAACCTGACCCGGGCCATCTATCCCCGCATGAAGGCGCGGGGCGGCGGCGTCATCATCAACAATATCGGCAATGGCGGCGAGGTGTTCGACCCCGCTTATGTGGCCGGCACCACCGGCAATGCCAGCCTGATGGCCTTCACCCGCGCCATGGGCGGCCATTCGCTCGACGACAATATCCGCGTGGTGGGCGTCAATCCGGGCCCGGTGGATACGGACCGCATCTACAACATGCTCAAGAAGCGCGCCGCCGACTGGCTGGGCGATGCGGACCGCTACAAGGAATTGCAGACCCGCTATCCGCTGGGTCGCCCTGCCCATGTGCATGAGGTCACGGACCTCATCGTGTTCCTGGCCTCCTACCGCTCCGGCTACACGTCGGGCACCATTTTCACCGTCGATGGCGGCATCGCGTCCCGCCGCTCGGTCATCTGAAGGCACACGCCATGGCATTCGCATCCACCAGCGACGGCTACAAGCTGTTCTACGAGGAAACCGGCTCGGGCACGCCCATCATCTTCGTGCACGAGTTCGGCGGCAGTCATTGGAGCTGGGAGCCGCAGCTCAACTTCTTCGCGCGGCGCCACCGTTGCATCACCTTTGCGGCGCGTGGCTATGCGCCCTCGGACATTCCCGCGGATGTGGAGGCCTATTCGCAGGCGCGCGCAGCCGATGACATCATCGACGTGCTGAATGCGGCGGGCATCGAGAAGGCCCATGTGATGGGCCTCTCCATGGGGGGCTTTGCTACCCTCCATGCCGGCCTGCGGCATCCCGGCCGCGTTCTGTCGCTGGTGGCGGCCGGCACGGGCTATGGCGCCGAAAAAGCCCATGAGGACTATTTCAAGGGCATCTCGGAGCAGGTCGCCCATAACTTCGAGACCCGCGGCGCTCCGGACTTCGCCCCCACCTATGCCGAGGGCGCCTCCCGCGTCCAATTCCAGGACAAGGACCCGCGCGGCTGGGCGCTGTTCGCCGAGCGGCTCGGCCGTCACGACGCAAAGGGTGCTGCCAACACCATGCGCGGCGTCCAGATGCGGCGGCCCTCGCTCTATGACCTGGAAGCCGATTTCCGCGCCATGCAGGCGCCGCTCCTGGTCATGACGGGTGACGAAGACGACCACTGCATCCAGCCAGGCGTTTTCCTCAAGAAGGTGGTGCCCCGCTGCGGCCTGGCCGTGCTGCCCAAGTCCGGCCACACGCTCAATCTGGAAGAGCCGGCTTTGTTCAATCACCTGGTGGGCGAGTTCATCGCCCAGGTGGAAGCGGGCCGCTGGGGGCCGCGCGATCCCCGCGCCAACCCCGCCCAGATCATGCGGACCGAATGAGCATGGCGCCCCGCCTTTCTGACCTTGTGGACGGCGATCGCCTCTGGGCACGGCTGATGGCGCTCGCCGCCTTCGGCGCGCGCCCCGACGGCGGCGTGGACCGGCCAGCCCTCTCCGCCACCGAGGCGCAGGCGCGGGCGCAGATCATCGCCTGGGGCCGCGCGATCGGCCTCAAGCCCTATACGGACCAGGCGGCGAACCTGTTCCTGCGCCTTGAGGGGCGCGACGCCAGTCTGCCCCCCGTCCTCGCCGGCTCCCACATCGATTCCCAGCCCACGGGCGGCAAGTTCGACGGCGTCTACGGCGTCCTCGCGGCGCTGGAGGTGGCGGAGGCGGTGGTGAAGCAGGGTGAGGTTCCGCAGCGGCCCATCGAGGTGGTGGCCTGGACCAATGAGGAGGGCTCCCGTTTTGCGCCGGGCATGACCGGATCGGACCTCTTCACCGGCACCAAGGCGCTGGACCACGTGCGCGCCATCCAGGATGCCGACGGCGTGAACGTTGGGAAGGCCATCGACGCCATCCTGGCCGCCGATGATGACGTTCCCGTTCGCCCCTTCGGGCTGCCCCTTGCGGCCTATGTGGAACCCCATATCGAACAGGCTTCAAAGCTGGAGCAGGCCGGCATCCCGGTCGGCATCGTCAGCGGCATCCAGGGCACGCGGCGCTATCGCGTCACCGTCAAGGGCGAAGCCGCCCATGCCGGCACGGCCCTGCGCCGGGATCGCCGCGACGCCCTGATGGCCGCTGTGCGCATGATCGCCGCCATGGACGATGCGGCCCTTGACCCCGACGACACGCTGCTGACCGTGGGCCTGATGCAGGTGACGCCCAACGCGCCTTCCGTCGTACCCGAGGCGGTGCTCTTTTCCATCGACCTGCGCCACCCGGACAATGCCGTGGTGGACCGCATGGACGCGGCCATCCGCCAGATCGTGGAGGAACATAAGGGCCCCTGCACGGCGCAGCTGCGCCAGATCCAGCATTCGCCATCCCTGACCTTCCCACCGGCCATGCGCAGCGTCCTGACGGAAGCAGCCCAGACCTTGGGCATCCCCTGCATGGACGTCTATTCGGCTGCTGGGCATGATGCCCGCCAGCTGCATTATGTCTGCCCGACGGGCATGATTTTCGTGCCCTGCCGGGACGGCATTTCGCACAATCCCGCGGAATGGGCGGAGCCGGACCATCTCACCGCCGGGACGAAGGTGCTGGCGGACACGGTGTGGACATTGGCCACGCAGGGCTGACGCACGCGCCTTTCCATTGCGGAAGTGCCGGCGGCGGGCGATGGTGGCGTCCTGGCGCGGATCGCCGCCGCGATGCCCGACGGGGCCATTGGAGAAGGACGCATGCATCAAGATCCCCACGCGGATCATGCGCATCACGGTCACGACCACGATCATCATCACGATCACGACCATGGCAGCGCGCTGTCCCCCAATGAGCTTCGGGTGCGTGCCCTCGAATCGATCCTGGTGGGTAAGGGTTATGTGGACCCCGCCGCCCTCGACGTCATCATCGAGACCTACGAGACCAAGGTCGGGCCGCGCAACGGCGCGCGGGTGGTGGCACGGGCCTGGGCGGACCCGGACTTTCGTGCGCGGCTGTTGAAGGATGCTACCTCGGCCATTGCCGAGTTCGGCTTCACTGGCCGGCAGGGCGAGCACATGGTGGCGGTGGAGAATACACCCACCGTCCATAATGTCGTCGTCTGCACCCTGTGCTCCTGCTACCCCTGGCCGGTGCTTGGCCTGCCGCCCACCTGGTACAAGAGCCCGGCCTATCGTTCCCGCGTCGTAATCAAGCCCCGCGAGGTCCTGGCGGAATTCGGCGTCACGCTGCCGCCCGAAGTCGAGGTGCGGGTGTGGGATTCCACCGCGGAGACGCGCTATCTGGTGGTGCCCCTGCGGCCGGAAGGAACGGAGGGCCTCAGCGAGGCGGCGCTGGCGAACCTGGTGACGCGCAATTCCATGATCGGGACGGGACTGGCGATCAGCCCGGTGCAGCCATGAACGGGGCGGCGGATCTGGGCGGCATGATGGGTTTCGGCCCGGTGGTGCAGGAGGAAAACGAACCCCTGTTTCACGCCCCCTGGGAACGGCGCCTGTTCGGCCTCACCCTTGCGGCGGGCGCAACCGGGGCCTGGACCATCGATGCCATGCGCTATCTGCGCGAAAGCCTACCGCCGGTGGAGTATCTTAGCTCCTCCTATTACGAGATCTGGATGAAGGGCCTTTCCGCCATGCTGGTGGCGAAGGGCCTTGCCACGCCGACCGAACTGGCAACGGGCGAGATCGCCACTCCGCCCCGTCCTGTTCCCCGTGTCCCGGATGGCGCCGCCATCGCACGCGGGCTGGCCGCCGGCACCAATTATTCTCGCCCCACCGAGGCCGCCCTGCCCTTCAAGGTCGGCGAACGTGTGCGCACCCGGGTGTTCCACCCCGCCGGCCACACCCGCTTGCCCCGCTATGCGCGCGGCAAGACCGGCGTGGTGGAGATGGTGCACGGCGTCTTCGTGTTTCCCGACACCAGCGCCCATGGCCTGGGCGAGGAGCCCCAATGGCTGTTCACCGTTCGCTTTTCCGGCGCGGAGCTTTGGGGGCCGGATGCGGAGCCCGGCACCTCGGTGTCCGTCGATGCGTGGGAGAGCTATCTTGAACCCGTCACCTGACATGCCCGCCCCTTTGTGCTCGGACGGACCGGAGGTGGCGCCTGTCTTCTCCGCGCCCTGGGAGGCGCAGGTGTTTGCCATGGTGGTCTCCCTCCATGCCGCCGGCCTCTTCACCTGGCCGGAATGGGCCGAGCGGCTGGGGGCAGAGGCAGCACGCCGCGATGGCGCCACGGACTATGACGCCTGGCTCGCCGCCCTTGAGGGCTTGGTGGTGGAACGGGCCGTCACCACACCAGAGGCGCTCGTGTCCTGGCAAGCCGCCTGGGATCAGGCTGCCCGCGCAACGCCCCACGGCAAGCCCATTGTGGTGGAGCAGGCGCCGCATCTGGATTGACCGGGGACAGGACATGAGATCCGTCGCATTCATCATGGAAGACGGCTTCCAGGTGATGGGCCTCGCCGCCCTGTCGGCCTTCGAGGTCGCGAACCTTCAGCTGGGCACCCCCGCCTATGCGCTCACAGTCATGTCGGAGCGGGGTGGCGGCATTCTCTCCACCCTCGGCGTGACCATCGACACCGTTCCGCTCGGGGCTTTTCCCGATACCCTGATGGTGCTGGGCGAATTGCAGCCGCGCCCCATCTCCCCCGCCCTCCGGGCCTATGTGGCGGCGGCGGGCGATAAAGCGCGCCGGGTGGCCGGCGTGTGCACCGGCGCCTTTGTCCTGGCGGAAGCGGGCCTGTTGAACGGGCGCTCCGCGACAACCCATTGGGCCCATGCCCGCGCGCTACAAAGCCGCTTTCCAGAGGTGCGGGTGGATGCCGACCGCATCTTCATTCGCGACGGGAACATCTGGACATCCGCCGGCATGTCCTCGGCCATCGATCTTGCGTTGGCGCTGGTGGAAGACGACCATGGTGCGGGCCTTGCCCGCGAGGTGGCGCGGCGCCTTGTCGTCTATCACCGCCGTCCCGGCGGCCAATCGCAATTCTCCGCCCTGCTGGACCTCGAGCCCCGCTCCGACCGCATCAAGCGTGCCCTCGTTCATGCTCGGGAGCATTTGCGCAATCCGCTCACCGTGGAGGAGCTGGCCGGGGCTGCCAGCCTCAGCCCGCGCCAGTTCACTCGCGTGTTCCGGGAGGAAACCGGGCAATCGCCCGCCAAGGCGGTGGAGCGGCTGCGCCTTGAGGCCGCCAAAGCGATGCTGGAGGACGGGCGGCATTCCATGGACATCGTCGCCCGCGACACCGGCTTTGCCGACCGCGACCGCATGCGACGCTCATTCCTGCGGGTTTTCGGCCAACCGCCCCAGACCGTGCGGCGCAGCTTGCGGCTTGCCGAGATGGACCGTGATGAGGATGAGGCGAACGCAAGGCCGCCCGCCCTCGCGCCTGTCGCCGCGTCCGCCGGTTAATTACGGGCCGTTCGCCGCAATCGAGTCGAGCGGCACTCACGGCGCGGGGGATCGGCGCATGAGGCAAAGGCCTGCCATCCGACCGTTTGATTTGCCGGCACATCACTCGCCTTGCCCACGGCGTGGCGGGTTTTGCAGGCCGTCACCTCTCATCTTGTGATGACGCGGTCCGGGCGGAAGCGGGGCGTTCCTTCCGGGGGCGCCTGGCTCCGAAAGCGGCGAACGGAATGGCCGGAATCGCCGTTTCTTTGTCGTTCAGGACATCGGCATTTCGGAGGACACTCCCTCTGAACCGATCAGGTCCTACGGCCTGGTCACACATCGCCTCTCGCCCCGCAACCCTGCTGGCGGCCCTCCGCCTGGCGCGCGCCGGTTGCCCTGCAGGCCCGGTGTCGGCTCCTCCCTGGCGCAGCCGGTCGCGCGGCGCAGGAGACCGGCGCCGCGCGTGAGAGACCGCTCGGAGTTGAAAACATGTCCACCATCCAAAACTGCCTGCCCTCCAGACCGCGGAAGGCGGTGGCTTACGGCCGCCCTACCGGCGCGCCTCCGGCATCCGGTTCGCTGATGCCGCCAGCCTTTCTCGCCCTCGGCACATTCGCCATCGGCACCGAGGGTTTCATGATCGCGCCGCTCTTACCGACCATCGCGGCGGACCTGCAGATGAGCATCTCGGCGACCGCGACCCTCATTGTCGTCTTCACCTTGCTGTTGGCGATCAGTTCACCGGTGTCGACGGTGCTCACCGCGCGCATGCGCCGCCGGGACACCCTCCTGCTGGCCATGGCTCTGTTCGCGGTCGGCAACCTGGTTGCCGCCTGCTCCGCCTCGTTCGCCACGCTGATGATCGGACGTGTCCTGATGGCTGTCGCTGCCGGCCTTTATGTGCCCGGCGCCAATGCGCTGGCCGGGGTCATTGTGCCCGCGAACAAGCGGGGACGGGCGCTCGCCATTGTCAGCGGCGGGATGACCATTGCCATCGCTTTCGGCCTGCCCCTCGGGGCAGTGACCGGACACGCGTTCGGCTGGCGGGCAACCTTCCTGGCCGTGGCGGTCATGGGGGGCATTGCCATGGTCGGCATCGCCTCGGGGGTCAGGTCGGATGCCGGGTCGGGGATTGCTGTCCCGAGCTTGTCCGAGCGCCTCCAGGTGGCGCGGCTAGGCACCGTCGTTCGGCTCCTGGGAATCAGCCTGTTCTGGGCGATCGGGGCTTTCACGGCCTATCCCTCCATTGCCCCTTATCTCATTGCCGTGCTGGACCTCGGGCCCGGCGGAATCAGCGCCACGGTCTCCATGTGGGGAATGGCGGCCGCCCTTGGCGTGTCCGTCGGCGGAACGCTGAATGACCGCCTCGGATCGGACCGCGTGGTTCGGGGCTCGCTTCTGGCCCTTGCAGCCTCCTTCCTTCTGTTGGCGCTCGCAGCCCTCCTCCCCCCGGCGCAGGCCCTCATTCCGGTCTTCGGCGCCATCGGGGTCTGGGGCTTCAGCGTCTGGTCCTTCTTCCCGGCCCAGATGGCGCGCCTGATCTCGGCAGGGCCCGCATCGGCGGCGCCCGTGGCCCTCGCACTCAACACATCCACCATGTATCTCGGCTTTTCCCTGGGTTCGGCCATGGGCGCCGGCATTGTGGGCCTGGGGGTCGTCTGGCCCATCGGCGCTCTCGCCGCCCTAGCGGAAGTCGCGGCCATCGCCCTCGATCGGCGCCGGGCTGCCCAACTGGAGAGGTCGACGTCGGCCTGATCTGGCGACCGGAGGCGCTCAGCCGCCCCGGTGCCGCCAGAGGCTCGGCGACATGCCGTACTTCTTGCGGAAAGACGTCGCCAGGTGAGCGGAGTCGGAAAAGCCGGTCTCGAAAGCGATGGACGTGATCGGCATCGCGCTGTTTTCCAGCAGAAAGCGCACGTAGCGCAGCCGCGTTTCCAGGATGAAGTGCTTCGGGGTCATGCCCAGATGATCCTGAAACAACCGCGCGAACTGGCGGCTCGACAGCCCCACGGACGTGGCCACCAGTTCGGGCGACACGTCGCGGCCCTTGCGGCTCTCGATGAAGACGATCGCCCGCTGCACCCGCGTGTCGCCCACATGGCGGAAGGAGGATGCGCGCTCGCGGTCAAAGGTGTTGAGAGACTTCCGGTCGGTCAGGGAGAGCTGGTGCACCGCCTTGGCGGCGCGATCCGGTCCGCAATGGGTGCGGATGAGCTCGGTCATCAGGGAGAGCACCGAAATGCCGCCCGGCACGGTGGCGCGCCCGTTGTCGATGAGGAAGTCATCCCGCGTCGAGAAGGGGTGCCGCGGGAAGGCGGATTGGAAATCGTCCCCGTGATAGGGATGAATGGCCGCCTTGCGGCCCACCAGAAGCCCCTCCTCCGCCAGGATGAAGGCCCCGGTGCAGATGCCTACCACCGTCACGCCGGCGGAGGCGGCCACCCTGAGATAGTCCCGATGCGTGGACGGCGCGGCGCGCAGATGCGGCAAGAGCCCCCCAATGACCACCACATAGTCAAAGTCGGTGGGATTGATATAGGGAGCGTCCACCTGGACCCTTATGCCGCAACTGGCGATGGCCGCATCGCCCGGCTTGCCCATGATCGACCACCGGCAATGCAACGGGCGGGAATTGTCGCCGAAGTCCGCCGCGTGCCGCAGCGGCTCGACCACACCCGTAAGCGACATCAGCGGGAATGTGGGCCAAAGCAGGATGCCCACGGAAAGATCAGGCTTGCGGTCCCGGGCCGGCAGCAGGCGCTGTTCCCACAGGCTGTCGAGCCAGCGGACATATTCCGTGGCCGCATTCGCCCCATCTTCCACCATACCAATGGGCTCCTGATCGACGCTCCGCTGCGGTCTTCCCACATTTTGCGGGAAACCGGCGCCGAGCGGTACCTCGCCTAGGGGGCGCCTGAGATGAGCCCCGCCAGGCGCCGGGCTGAGCCGAGACACAGCGTCCAGCCCAGCGTGCCATGGCCCAGATTGAGGTAAAGCCCTTTCAGGCTTGAAGGGCCAAGGACGGGGCGGGAGGACGGGGTGCAGGGACGGGCATCGGACCAGGGGTGGTCGTCGATCCCCTCGCCATGGGCGAACGCCCGCCCGAAGGCCTGCACCGCCTCGCCCTGAAAGCTCTTGAAACGGGCCGCGTCAAAGCGGACGTCCTTCGCCCCGATGTCGGCGAGCCCCGCCGCCCGCACCCTGCCGCCGAGGCGCGCGAAGACGATCTTGCGCTTCAGATCGGTGATGGACACGCGCATGGCGCGTTCCGTGGCGGGGGCGGTGAAGGAATAGCCTTGGACCGGCCAGACCATCCCCGGCCGGCGATCGCGCCGGGGCAGGAGGTCGGTCGCATATCCGGTGGCAATCACCGCCAAGTCGCATTCGAGCGGTTCTCGTGCCTCGAAATCCAGCCCCGTCAACTGCCCCGCATGGCTACGAAGTCCCCTCACCCGCTCCCCGAACCGGGTCGTCAAAGCGTAGTGCCGCCGGAGCCTCTCGATCAGGTCGGCGCAGAAGGCGTCGGGGGCGCCGGCCGCATCGCCCTCGCTATAGATGACGCGGGCGATCGGGTCCTCATAAAGATCCAGAGCCGGTTCCAGGCGGGTGGCCTCTGCCCGATCCAGAACCTCCTGCCGCACACCCAAGGACTGCTTCAGGCGCCGGGCCGGGGCCGTGGCGGCGCAGGCGGCCTCGGTGGGATAGAGGATCATCTTGCCGGACGGGGCATAATCGAAGGCGAGGTCGAATTCGCGCAGGAGTTCGGCGAGCACCTGCCGCGTGTCGAGCGCCATCTGGAGCAAATAGCGGGTATTGGCCTCGAAGCGCGCCGGCAGGCTGTTCACCAGGAAGCGCAGCCCCCAGATCAGGAATTCCGGATCGCTCTGCAGCCGCACCCGATAGGCAGGATCCCGCCCCAGGAGGATGTCGGGCATGTGAGCCACGAAAGAGGGCGAGGCCAGGGCATCGCTATAGGCGTAGGACAATTGCGCGCCATTGGCCCGGCTGGCCCCTTGCCCCGGTCCCCCATGGCTGTCGATGAGGGTGACGGCGTGGCCCTGCTTGCACAACATGTAGGCGGTGGCCGTACCGACCACCCCGGCGCCAATGACGGCAATTTTCGCCATGAATGCCTCTCACCCCAGAATCGCGGACAGCTCAATTTCCACGGGCACCCCACGTGGCAAGGAGGATACGCCCACGGCCACCCGGGCATGGGTGCCATTATGGGGGAAAAGCGCCCGCAGGAGATCCGACGCCCCATCAATCACGGCGCCGTGCCGGGTGAAATCCGGCGTGGCCGCCACATAGCCGGCAAGGCGCACGAAGCCGACCACCCGATCGAGCCCCCCGGCGACCTCGCCGAGCTGTGCCAGGGCATTGAGGAGGGCCACGCGGGCGCATTCCTGCCCCTCCTCGATGGACACCGTCTCCCCGAGCCGGCCGGTTTTCAGGACCACCCCCTCCTTCAGTGGTACCTGGCCCGAGACGGTGACCGCGTTGGCGTGGCGGATCGCCCCGACGAAGCCGCCGGGGGGAACCGGCGCCTCGGGTAGGGTCAACCCGAGCGCGGCGAACCGCGCCGCAACGTCGCCTTCCACCCGCGCTCCCCGCCTGGCGGCGCAGGCCGCGATGAAGCCGGCCAACAGATGATGGTCGAGCTCCGTCAGCCCATATTCGGGATGCCATTGCACACCCAGGCAGAAGCTTGGCCCCTCCCCCTCGATCGCCTCCACAACCCCGTCCGGGGCCCACGCCGTCACGCGGAAGCGCCCGCCCTCCGTCAGCAGATGGCGGTGCAGGCTATTGACGCGCCCCCGTGTCGCCCCACTCCAGCGGGCGAGGTGACTGTCCGGCGCGATGGTAATCTCATGCGCGAGCCGGTCGGCAACTGCGCCGGGCATATGGGCGGTCACCTCCGCCAGCAGCGCGGGATCGTCTCGCAAGACGGTCCCCCCCAGCGCCTCGCCGATCAATTGCATGCCGTGGCAAATGCCAAGGAGCGGGAGGTCCCGCGCCAAGGCGGCCGCCACCAGCGCCCGCTCGAAATCCAGCCTGCGGGCGGAGACATCCGCGCCGGGGATCGCCCCTGCAATCACGACGCCGTCGGCCCGCTCAAGCGCCGCCTCGAGCCGCGCGGCCTCAAAGGGAAGAATGAGCGCCATGCCACCGGCCCGCGCGATGGCCTCCGCATAATTGGCCCGCACCAGATAGGTCGGTTCTCCCGTCTCGGCGAGGTCGGGCGTCAGCAGGATGACGGGGGCGTCGGGCGCGAGCGGCCGCGTGAATTTGCCTGACGGCAAGGAACACGACATGGGGAGGACTTTCCGGGGTATCACAGGCAGAAGCGGCGGCGCCATTGCCTGCGCGCAGCGAAGAGGCGCAACCTTGGCAGGCCCGGTCGGCCCCTGGATTGTAAAAATCGGCCATTCTCTTTCACGCGCTGCCCCATTGAGGGCGAACGGCTGAGCCAATGCGTGGCCGGCGCAAAAATGTCGAAAAGTAAAATAAAGTGGCTGGAATTTGAAATTCGAGCGATAGCGGTGCTGTCATCCTTTTCCCAATAGCCGCGGCATACATCGACCGTGGACCGGACCAACTCCAGAGGGAAAAAGATGCAACCGACCCGCCGCGCGCTCCTGCAGGGCGCCGCCGTCTCCGGCCTGATGGTGGCGTTTCCCCGCCTCACCTTGGCCGCCGCCCCCTCCCGTGCAGCGACCATGCGCTGCGTGATGCATGCGGATCTGGCCTCGCTTGATCCCATCGCAACCACCGTGAGCATGACCAGCTATCATGGTGCCCTGATCTACGACACGCTCTTCGGCAACGACGAGGAGTCCGTTCCCCGCCCGCAAATGGTCTCCGCCTATACCGTCTCCGACGACGGGTTGGTCTATACGTTCACGCTGCGGGACGGCCTGAAGTTCCATGACGGCCAGACGGTGCGGGCACGGGATGCGGTGGCTTCCGTCAAGCGCTGGGGGGCCCGCGACGGCGCCGGCCAGCATCTCTTCAAGCGCGTGGCCGAAGTGGCAGCGAAGGATGACAAGACCCTCACCATCACGCTGAAGGAGCCCTATCCGCTGCTTCTGGACTGGCTGGGCAAGTCCTCGCCCTCCATCTGCTTCATCATGCGCGAGAGCGATGCCCTGACAGACCCGGCAAAGCCCATCACGGACGCGATTGGCTCGGGACCCTTCATGTTCAATCGCGCTGAGACCCGCACGGGTTCGCAATATGTCTATGATCGCAACCCGGACTATGTGCCCCGCACGGAGCCCCCGTCCGGCTTTGCGGGCGGCAAGGTCGCCAAGTTCCAGCGCATCATCCTCCAGAACATGCCGGACGAGCAGACGGCGGTCTCGGCCCTCTTGGCCGGCGAGATCGACTTCATCGAGCGGGTGTCTCCCGAACTTCTGGACCAGTTGGAAGGCAACACGTCCATCAAGCTGGAGATCTTGAACACCACGGGCACCATGGGATGGCTGCGCATGAATACGCTGCAGCCGCCGTTCAACAACGTCAAAGCGCGCCAGGCGATGCTTTATCTCGTCGACCAGGCCGCGATCATGCAGGCGACCTTCGGCGACCGCAAAACCTATACGGGCTGCGCTTCGCTGTTCGCCTGCGGCACCACCATGGAGAACGACGCCAACACGGACTGGTACAAGGGCAAGCAGGACATCGCGAAGGCCGCCGCCCTATTCAAGGAGGCCGGCTATGACGGCACGCCGGTGGTGATCCTGCAGCAGACCAGTTCAACGGTGCTCAGTAACGCCGCCTTGCTGGTGGCGCAATGGCTGCGCCAGGCGGGCGTGAAGGCCGAGCTGGTGCCGCTCGACTGGGCCGGCATCGTCGCCCGGCGGGCCAGCAAGGGCAAACCGACGGACGCCGGTTGGAGCATCTTCTTCACCACCGCCTCCGGCAGCGCCTATGACAATCCCATCAGCCTCGCCGGCCATGCGGCCAATGGCGAGAAGGGTTGGTTCGGCTGGCCGCAGGATGACACGCACGAAAAGCTGCGCGACGCCTGGGCTGCCGCCTCGACCATGGCCGAGCGCCAGAAGATCGCCCGCCAGATGCAGGACAATGCCTGGACCTTCGTGCCCCATGTCTATCTCGGCCAATGGTTCGACACGAGCGCCATGCGCTCGGATATTACGGGCATGATTAAGCTGCCCAATCTGGTGCCGTTCTGGAATGTCAGGCGCACCTAGGCCGCAACATCCGTTCGCGGGGCGCGCGATCGCCCCGCCCTTCCCGCTTTGCTTTGCGCGTTACAGCCAGGGTTCGTCACCATGCGCATCTTTGCCGCCTGCCTTTCCCTCGAAGCCAACACGTTTTCGCCCATGGTGACCAGTTACCAGACATTCCTGGACCAGCACCCGTGGCGTCCGGGGAATCCCGGCCCCGAGCCGAGCATGCAGACGGCCGCCTTTTGCGTGGCGCAGCGCCGCGCCGCCTCTGAAGGCTTCACCTTCATCCCCGGCTCCTGCTACTGGTCGACCCCCAACGGCACCGCCACGCGCGACGCCTATGAGCGCATCCGCGCTGAAATCCTCGGCCAATTGGAGGCCGCCTTGCCGGTAGACGGGGTCATCCTGACCCTGCACGGCGCCATGGTGGCCGACGGCTACGACGATTGCGAAGGCGATCTCATCGCCCGCGTGCGCCAGATGGCCGGCCCCGACGCCGTGATCGGCGTGGAGCTGGACCCCCACTGCCACCTGACGGTGAAGCGCTGCGAAAACGCCGACATCATCGTGCTGTTCAAGGAATATCCTCACACCGACTTCATGGCGCGCGCGGAGGAAGTGGTCAGCCTGGTCCTCGCCACCATCCGCAAGGAGATCCGTCCGGTAAAGTCGCTCTGGGACACGCGGGTGATCGCGTCCTATCCCACCACCACCCAGCCCATGCGGGGCATCGTGGACAGGGCGATGGCGCTTGAGGGCATGGACGGGGTGCTTTCCATTTCCCTCGGCCATGGCTTCCCGTCCGGCGACGTGCCGGACAATGGCGCGCGGGTGCTGGTCATCACCGACGACAATAAGCCGCTGGGCGACCGCTTGGCCCGCGCCTTCGGCGACGAGATGGCCGCCCTCAAAGAGACCTCTGCCCAGCGCTTTCTCGAGCCGCAGCCCGCCCTTGCCCGCGCGCTGGAGATCGCGGCCGGAGCCTCCCGGCCGGTGACCATTGCCGACACCGCCGACAATGCCGGCGGCGGCGCCCCTTCCGACAATACGGTCTTCCTGCGCCTGCTCCAGGAAGGCGGCGTCTCCGGCGCCTCGGTGGGACCCATCTGGGATCCTGTCGCGGTCCGGCTCGCCTTCGATGCCGGACCCGGCGCCCGCATGCGGCTGCGCTTCGGCGGCAAGGCATGCTGGGCCTCGGGCCAGCCAATCGATGCGGAAGTGGAGGTGCTCGCCTGCGTGCCCGGGGCGCTGCAGACATTTGCCGGTTCGCCGGTGGACCTGGGCGACGCCGTCGGCATCCGCACGGCGGAAGGTGTCGGTGCGGTTCTGGTGTCCCGGCGGTGCCAGGCCATGGGCATCGACCTCTTCTCCAATCTCGGCATCGATCCCCACGGCGAACGCCTGCTGGTGGTGAAGTCCAACCAGCATTTCTACGCCGCTTTCGCTCCCATCTCGGAAGAGGTGATCTACGCGACTGGCACCGGGCTCTTGCCGAGCGATTATCGCCGCCATCCCTGGAAGAAAGTCATCCGGCCGATCTGGCCGCTGGATGCCGCGGTGGCAGGGCGTCAGCTCCTGTGACCAAGACGGAAAAGGCATGACGTCGTGATTACCTATATCCTGCGCAGGCTCGGCGCGACCTTGATCGTCATGGCGCTGGTGGGCGTCATCGTCTTCATGCTGCTGCATCTGGCGCCCGGCGATCCCGCCTCCGTCATTGCCGGCGACCACGCCTCGCCGGAACAGATCGCGCAGCTGCGTCAGATGCTGGGGCTGGATGCCCCCTTGCCGGTGCAATTCCTGCGCTGGGCGGGGCACATCCTTCAAGGAGACCTCGGCGTCTCCATTTATTCCGCGGAACCTGTGGCGCATCTGATCGGACAGCGCCTGGAAGCGACCTTCTCCCTGGCCTTTGCCACCCTTCTGGTCGCTATCCCCGTCGCCGTTACCTTGGGCGTTCTGGCCGCGTACCGGGCCGGCACCGTCATCGATCGCCTGCTGATGCTGTTCTCGGTGATGGGCTTTTCGCTGCCGGCCTTCGTGATCGGCTATGTGCTCATCTGGCTCTTCGCCATCCAGTGGAAGCTCCTTCCGGTGCAAGGCTTTACCCCGCTCAGCGAAGGGCTTCTTCCCTGGGCGCGGTCCCTCGTCCTGCCGGCCATAACATTGGGCATGACCTATACGGCTCTGATCGCGCGCATCACCCGCACGGCCATGCTGGACGTGCTGTCCGAGGATTTCATCCGCACCGCCCGCGCCAAGGGCGTGCCCATGCCGCGCATCCTCATCCGCCACGCGCTGCGCAATGCCGGCGTGCCCATCGCCACCGTCATCGGCATCGGCATCGCCCTTCTGATCGGCGGCGTGGTGGTGACCGAAACCGTGTTCAACATTCCCGGCGTCGGGCGTCTTGTGGTGGATGCCATTGCCCGCCGGGACTATCCGGTCATCCAAGGGGTCATCCTGGTCTTCTCCGGCATCTATGTGCTCGTGAACCTCGTCACCGATCTGTCCTACACGCTGATCGATCCCCGCATCCGATACTGACCCGAGGAACAGCACATGACGAATGCTGCGCCATCCGCGCCTTTCCTCCGGCAGGATCTTCCCCGCTTCCTGCGCCGCCACCCCACCATGGTGATCGGTGGCGCGCTCCTGGCCTTCATGATCCTGGCGGGCGCCTTCGCCCCGCTCTTCGCCCCTGACCCGACCACCATGACCCCTTCGGCCCGGCTGCTGCCGCCCTCGGAGCGCCATTGGCTCGGCACCGATCAGTTGGGGCGGGATGTGTTCGCGCGGGTGGTGTATGGCGCACGGGTATCGCTCACCGTGGGCCTCGTGGTGGCCCTGGCTTCCCTGCTCCTCGGCACGGTGCTGGGCATGATCGCTGGCTATTTTCACAAGGCTGACGCGCTCATCATGCGCGTGATGGACGCGCTGATGTCCATCCCCGCCATCCTCCTGGCCATCGCCCTGGTGGCCGTGATGCGTGCCTCCATCGGTGTTGTCATCCTCGCCATCATTATCCCGGAAATCCCGCGCGTGGTGCGGCTGGTGCGCGCCGTCGTTCTGTCCGTGCGCAACGCGCCTTATGTGGAAGCCGCGCGGATCGGCGGCACCCGGCTGCATGTCATCCTTCTGCGCCACATCCTGCCGTCCACCCTGGCGCCTTTGATCGTGCAGGCGACCTATATCTGCGCCTCCGCCATCATCCTGGAATCAGCCCTGTCCTTCCTCGGCGCCGGCGTGCCGCCGGAGACCCCCACCTGGGGCAGCATGATCGCCCAATCGCGCATGTATCTGCCGCGGGCGCCCTGGACGGTGTTTGCGCCCGGCTTCGCGCTCGGCCTCGTGGTGCTCAGTGTCAATATGCTGGGCGATGGGCTGCGCGATCTTCTCGATCCCCGCATGGCGCGCGGCATGTAGCTGGCCGCCACGCGCGCTTGGCCCCCACCGATTGCCGTTCAGGACATCCCCATGACGACGCCCGTTCTCTCCGTTCGCGACCTGACCACGGCCTTCCGGCCCGAGGCCCACGCGCCGTGGTCGGCGGTCATTCGCAATGTGGGGTTTGACATTTCGGAAGGGGAAACGCTGGCCATTGTGGGGGAAAGCGGCTCGGGCAAGAGCGTGACTTCCTTGTCCATCATGCGCCTGCTCCCGACCCGTGGCAGCCGGATCACCGGCACGGTCCGCCTGGAGGGCCGCGATCTTCTGTCCCTGCCCGAGCGCGAGATGCGCCGCGTGCGGGGCGGCGGCATCTCCATGATTTTCCAGGAGCCCATGACGTCCCTGAATCCCATGATGACGGTGGGCGACCAGATCGCGGAGGCGATGCGGTGCCACCTGGCCATCCAGGGCCGGGAGGCGCGACGCGAGACCATCCGCCTTCTGGAAAAGGTTCATCTGCCCAATGCCAAGGACAGGTTCGACGCCTATCCGCACAAACTTTCGGGCGGCCAGCGCCAGCGCGTGATGATCGCCATGGCGCTCGCCACGCGCCCCAAGCTCTTGATCGCAGACGAGCCCACCACCGCGCTCGATGTCACCATTCAGCGGCAGATCCTCGATCTCATAAAGGAGTTGCAGGAAGACAGCGGCATGGCCGTCCTGTTCATCACCCACGACATGGGGGTGGTGGCGGAAATCGCGGACAGGACGCTGGTGATGCTGCGCGGCGACGTGGTGGAAGAAGGCCCCACCGCCGACATCTTCAGCCGCGGACGCCATGCCTATACGCGGGCGCTGCTGTCAGCGGTGCCGAAGCTGGGCTCCATGGCGGCTTATGGACGCCCCGCGACTTTCGGGCTGATCGACAGCGCCACCGGCATCGTCGGCGCGGAGCGGGAGACCGCGCCGGTGCCGGCGGCCGCCCGGCCGGTGCTGGAGGTGAAAGAGCTCACCACCCGCTTTGCTGTGCGTGGCGGCGGCTTCTCCCGCCTCAAGGGTTCCATCCACGCCGTGGAGAAGGTCTCCTTTGCCCTGAAGCCGGGAGAGACGCTGTCTCTGGTGGGCGAATCCGGCTGCGGGAAATCCACCACCGGCCGCTCCATTCTCGGCCTGGCGGTGCCGTCCGGCGGCAGCGTGATCGTCGATGGCCAGGAAGTCTCCCCCCGGGACGAGGCAGGGCTGAAGCGCGCGCGGCGGTCGGTGCAGATGGTGTTCCAGGACCCGTTTGCCAGCCTCAATCCCCGGGTGCCCATCGGCCTGTCCATAGCCGAGCCGTTCCTGGAGCAGAAGATGGGCACCAAGGCGCAGGCCCGGGACAAGGCGGAGGCGCTCATGCGGCGCGTGGGCCTCTCGCCCGACATGATGAAGCGCCTGCCCCACGAATTCTCCGGCGGACAACGGCAACGGATCTGCATCGCCCGCGCCTTGATGCTTGACCCCAAGGTCATCATCGCCGACGAGGCCGTGTCCGCGCTTGACGTCTCCATCAAGGCCCAGGTCTGCAACCTGTTGATGGAGTTGCAGGAGACCCTTGGTCTGGCCTATCTCTTCATCAGCCACGACATGGCGGTCGTGGAACGGGTCAGCCACCGGGTGGCGGTGATGTATCTCGGCGAGATCGTTGAGATCGGACCGCGCCGCGCCGTGTTCGAGGCCCCGCAACACCCCTATACCCGTCGACTGATGGCTGCGGTGCCTGTCCCCGATCCGGCCAGGCGCCGCCTGCGCGGCAGCACCGAGGGGGACGACATCAAGAGCGCCTTCCGCCCCAACGGCTACATCGCTCCCCCGCGCAGCTATCGCCGCGTGAGCGAGGACCATTTCGTGCTGGTCTCGCCCGAGAGCACTGAGAAGCCGACCGAGCCGATGGCGGTCTTCGAGATGAATTGAGGGGACCATCTGGCCGGACAGTGCCAATCCCCGGTTCCTTGCGGGTGAGGCCACGCCGCCCGCAGCCCCGCGCCCGCATGTCTCGCCGCCCGCCCATACGCGGATGTCGGCTGGCCGGCGGTTTCATCGAAAGCTCCCCCCGCTCACCGGCCGTCGACTTGGCGCGGACCACGCGTTGCCGTTTCCACAGGGGCGATCCCGCCCCACCCGCTCGGCGCATTGAGCGGGACGATTGAGACGGACGGCCAGCGACCCGCACTGCAGACGTCGCGGGAATGCGCCCGACGGTCGTCGCAGACCTGCACAATTTTGGTGCTGTTCCCGAGGCCCGCGTTGGCGCGGGAACACTGATCTCGCCCCCATGCGGCATGACAGCCCAAACCGCAGCCATTTTCCCGGGCGGGATGCCCAGCGGACGCGCTTGACACGCCATACATTCGAGTGAACTATTACGTATACAGAATGGCATTCAATCATATGTGATTGATCTGCAAAAATAATTTAGCTTCCAGAGTTCGGGGTCACATGAAATGCATAAGCGTTTGGAGGCATTAAAATGCCTCTAGCTCTCGCGTTGCCCGCCTCTTCCGGCGTCCGCGCCCAAGGTGAAGCCGCCATCTCGGTCGAGGGGCTCACGAAACGCTTCAGGACAGGGTCGGGCGTCATCACGGCCCTCGACGGCGTGTCCCTCGATGTCCGGCAGGGCGAATTCGTCGCCATTGTCGGGCCGTCGGGATGCGGCAAGTCGACCATGCTCAAGATGCTGACGGGATTGCTGCGTCCCACCGCTGGCGCGGTGAAGATCGGCGGCACGCCGGTCTCCGGCCCCCGTCGCGACATCGGCGTCGTCTTTCAAGCCCCGCTTCTGTTTCCCTGGCGCACCGTCCTGAGCAACGTGATGCTTCCCGCCGACGTGCAGAAGCTCAACCGCCGGGAACATGAGGCGCGCGCGAAGGCCTTGCTCTCCCTGGTGGGGCTGGACGCCTTCCAGGACCGCTACCCCAACGAATTGTCGGGCGGCATGCAGCAGCGCGTGGCCATCGCCCGGGCGCTGCTGCACGAGCCTGCGATCCTGCTCATGGACGAGCCGTTCGGCGCCCTCGACGCCATGACACGCGAACACATGAATGTTGAGCTGCAAAAGCTCTGGAGCCGGCACCACAAGAGCGTTCTCTTCATCACCCACTCGATCCCGGAAGCGGTGTTCCTGGCCGACCGGGTCGTCGTCATGACGCCGCGCCCGGGCCGGGTGGCGGAGGTGATGGACATCGACCTGCCGCGCCCACGCCCCCTTGAAATGATGAGCTCGCCCGCCTTCGGCGCCTATGTGGCCCGGATTCGCTCCCATTTCGGCTCCGTCGGAGTGATCGACTGATGAGCAGCGCCCCGCCCATTCGCTCCACGCCGAAGACCATCGCCCTAAGCCTCCTGCTGCTCGCCTGCTTGCTCGGCGCCTGGGAGCTGGCCGTCCGCCTGATGCAGGTCCCCGCCTTCATCGTGCCAGCGCCCAGCGCCATGTTCGCCGCCCTCTATCGGGGCGTCGCGAGCGGACTTTATGTCGAGCATATCGGGATCACCCTTCTGGAGATCCTCGCTGGATTTGCCATCGGCGCCTCGGCCGGCTTGCTGATCGGCATCGGGATCGCCACCAATCGGTACTTGGCCTTCTTCCTGTATCCCTATGTCATCGTTCTCCAGTCTATGCCGAAGGTCGCCATCGCCCCGCTCATCGTGCTGTGGTTCGGCCTTGGCATCACGTCGAAGATCGTCGCGGGCGCGCTGATCTGCTTCTTCGCGGTCATGGTGAACACCGCCGCCGGCCTGCGGGCAGTGGAGCAGGACCGTGTGGATCTGATCCGCTCCCTGGGCGGCACCGACATGCAGGTCTTCTGGATGCTGCGCCTGCCGTCGGCCCTCACCTACATCATGGCCGGACTTGAGATCGCGCTCACCTTCGCCGTCATCGGCGTGATCGTGGCGGAATTCCTGGGGGCCGAGCGGGGCCTTGGGATGCTGATGCAGAGCATGAACTCGTCCATGGACGTGGCAGGCTCCTTCTCCGTCCTGATTATCCTCGTGGTCCTCGGCCTGATCTTGAACCGCCTCATCGTCTATGCGCGCCACCGGCTGATCTACTGGGAAAAGCGCCCGACGCAGGACCTTGCGGTCGACGAGTGACACTGCCGCCGGTGCGGCGCACCGGCGACGGCCTTGACCGGCCCATCCGTCTCAAATCTCCAACCAGAGGTGCCCCATGCTCCATCGTGTCGTTACCGCGCTCGGCGCCACTGCCCTGGCGCTCTGCGCCGCCCTTCCGGCCACGGCCGAAACAAAGATCCGCGTCGGCTGGTGCGCGAAGACCTACAATGCCGCCGTCGCCCCCTTCGCCATTGCCCAGAAGAAGGGGTGGTTCAAGGACAATGGCGTCGAGATGGAGATGGTCACCTTCCCCGGCTCCATCGACTGCATGCGCAGCCTCGCCACCGGCGATGTCGCCATCACCCTGGCTGCACCTGAGCCGCTGGCCATCCTCTCCCTCCAGGGCGTCAAGGCGCGGGTCTTCTTTGAAGCGTACCGGCGCAACATTTTCGGCCTCGCCGTGAAGGCCGACAGTGGAATCGAAAGCTACAAGGATCTGAAGGGCCAGACGATCGGAGTGCTCTCCATGGGCTCCGTCGGCGTGCCGATCGCCAAGTCGCTCGCCAAGGCGGCCGGCCTCAATCCAGATACCGACATCCGCCTCGTGGTCACCGGCGAACCGGCGCAGACCGCTGCCCTCGTACGCCGCGGCGAGGTGAAGGTGCTAAGCCAGTATGACACCTATTACACCCTGATCGAGCGCGCCGGCGTGAAGCTGAAGCGGCTGGACGACCCGGCGATCGAGCGTTTCCCGAGCAATTCCTGGGTGGCGCTCGACGAGACCATTGAAAAGCGCCGGGCTGATCTGGTGGGCTTCAGCCGCGCCTATGCCATGGGCACCGCCTATGCCATCGCTCATCCGCGCGAAGCGATCAAGATCACCTATGAGCTCTATCCGCAGACGCGGCCCTCCAACATGGATGGCGAGGAAGCGGTGACCTATGACCTCGCCATCCTGAACGATCGCATTCTCACCTGGAAGCTGTCCGAGGGGCAGACCCTGTGGGGCGAGGTGAACGTTGGCGCCTATCAGGCCTATATGGACTGGCTGCGCGAGGCCGGCATCCTCTCCGGCCAGGTGGACGCCAAGACCATCACCACCAACGCCCTGATCGAGGACATCAACAAGTTCGATCGCAAGCTCATCGAAGCCCCTTGAGAGCCAAGGGCGCGCCGCAGTGCGCGCCCGACGTCGCGGGGGCAACCGGGACACCGGACCTTCCGTTCGGCCCGACTGCCCGACATCGGCCAGATCAGCGGCGGCAGAACCGCAGGCCGCATCCCGGGGGGAGCGGGGAATGGAATGTCGTCGCGGCGGGACCCCACGTCTCAGCGCAGAGACCTCAGGTTGGGCGCGATGTGGCGTTCCTGGAAGATCTCACGCACCCGCGTCATGCTCTCCAGCCGCGCCATGACATGGGCACGGGCCGCCTTGCTTGCGGCCTCCGCATTGCGCGCGGTGATGGCGTCCGCGATGGCGATGTGCTGTTCCAGCCCGCTGCGCTCGGCATCTTGGAACAACACTTCCAGCCACAAGGCCATCTGCAACTGCTGGTAGACCTGCTCGGTCATGCGGATCAGGGCGTCGTTCCGGGTCGCAGCCGCGATCACCTTGTGAATCTTGAGGCCGAGATCGAGATTATGGGCGACATTGGCCGTATTCGACCGCTTCTTATCCTCGAACGAAATCATCTCATCGATGATCGCGCGGATGGCCACCAGATCCTCTTCCGTGGCCACGGCGCACGCCAGTTCCGCGGCGCAGGCATCCAGCGCCGCGCGCACATGCAGCAGGTCGCAGGCGGTCTTGATGTCGAAGTCAGCGACCACATAGCCAAGGTTGCGCCGGCCGACGACCAGCCCTTCCTCCTCCAGTTTCATCAGCGCTTCGCGCAACGGTGTACGGCTGACACCGAGCCGCTCGGCAAGTCGTGTCTCCGACAGGCGCTCTCCGGGGCGCAGCCGTCCCGTCAGGACCAGGTCCTTCAGTTCTGCGTAGGCCTGCTCGCGCAGGGAATGGCGCTTGTTCTTCCCATCCGCCGCTGCCTCACTCATTCACACTGCCTCGCCAACACCAGGGGCCACGCCGACCGGATGCGGACGCGTCACGCGGCGCCAGTCGGTGCAGAAAAGTATGCAATTATGTATCTCATTGGCAACGCGAGCGCGCCTGCTTTTTCACCGCATCTCCCGCCCCTTAGCTGGCGCTCCCCCTTCGGCGCAACAATGGGGCGCCACCTCGCCACCGCCGGACGATTGACGTATACAATTATAAATACAATCCTGTTCACACATTCGCGGTGCGCCTGATGCGCCCCCGCCTCACGTCCCTTTGGCTTCACGCTGAGATGGCAACACAAGGCAGATGAGATGAGAAACTTCGAGACCACCGGGCGCTCCCTGGCTGTCGGGCGCGCGGGGATGGCCGCCACGTCCCACCCCGCGGCGACCCTCGCGGCGGTGGAGATTTTGAAGACCGGCGGCAATGCCATGGACGCCGCCATTGGTGCCTGCGCCGTGCAGTGCGTGGTGGAGCCCGGCTCCACGGGCATCGGTGGCGACTGCTTTGCGCTTTACGCACCCGAGGGCTCGACCGACGTCGTGGCCTATAATGGTTCCGGCCGCCTGCCCGCCGCCGCCACATGGGATGCGCTTGCAACAGGCAATGCCACAGCCATGGAGCGGCACTCCCCCCATGCGGTAAGCGTGCCAGGAGCAGTGGAGGCCTGGGCGCGCCTGAATGCCGACCATGGCCGCATGCCGCTTTGCGAGGTCCTCGCCCCGGCCATTGCCATGGCGCGGGACGGTTATGCCGTGACCCCGCGTGTCGCCTTCGACATGGGCCGGGAACTGGAACTGCTGCGGCGCGACCCCACCGTCCGGGACACATTCCTGGTGGCAGGAGAGGTCCCCGCCGTGGGCGCTCTGCTGCGTCAGCCGCTTCTGGCCGACACGCTGGAGTGCATCGCGCAGGACGGCGCGGCTGGCTTCTATCAAGGCGCCGTCGCCGCCGACATGGTGGACTATCTGCGCGGAAGGGGCGGCCTCCATACCCTGGAGGATTTCGCCGAGGCGCGGGGGGAATATGTCTCCCCGATCACGACCACCTATCGCGGCCGCACCATCTATGAATGCCCGCCCAACGGGCAGGGTGTGGTGGTGCTGCTGATCCTGAACATCCTGAAGCGGTTCGAGGTGAAGGGTGACGCTCTTCACCCCGACACCCTGTTCCTGAAGGCGGAGGCCAGTCGCCTGGCTTATGCCGAGCGGGACGCACTGCTCGCCGATCCCGCCCAGGTGCCGGTGCCGGTGGACGACCTCCTGTCCGACGCGCTGGCCGACAGGCTCGCCGCGCGGATCAAGATGCACCGCGCCAGCGACATCCACCTCCCGGCACCCGCAGTGGAGCACGCCGACACCGTGTATATTTCGGTGGTCGACAAGGCACGCAACACCGTGTCCTTCATCAATTCCGTCTTTAACGCCTTTGGCTCCGGCCTGATGGCCCCCAAGAGTGGCGTATTGTTCCACAACCGGGCGCAGAGCTTCTCCCTGAAAAAGGGGCATCCCAATTGCGTCGCTCCGCGCAAGCGGCCCCTGCACACCATCATCCCCGGCATGGCGGCCGAGAACGGTCGGATCTGCCTGACCTTCGGCGTCATGGGCGGCCATTACCAGGCCATGGGCCACGCCTATTTCCTCTCGGCGGTGTTCGATCACGGGCTCGACCTGCAGGAGGCGGCGGAGCTGCCGCGTCTCTTCCCGCGGCCGGATAATGGCCATGTGGAGATGGAGGGGCGCCTGCGCGCCACGCTCGCGGCCGATTTTGAACGCCGTGGCCTCAAGGTAATCGCCCCGTCCGGCCCCATCGGCGGGGCGCAGGCCATCGCCATCGACTGGCAGAAGGGTGCGCTGTTCGGCGGTTCTGATCCGCGCAAGGACGGCTGCGCCCTCGGCTACTGACCGCCAAAAAAGGTGGCCGGCGCACGCTGCGCCGGCCACCTTCCTTAGCCCAAAGGCGCAGGCTCAGCCCAAGAGCGCGTGCAAGGCGGGCATGGCCGCCGACAGGCCCTTGGCATAGCGTTCCACCGCCTCGTCAATGTCAGCGGCCGTGATGGTGAGCGGCGGCGAGAAGGAATTCACCGCCGCAAAGGGCAGCGCCCGGGTCAGCACGCCCGCCGCGGTGGCGTGCTTGGCCACCAGGCGCTGAGGGGCCGAGCCCGCCGGAAACGCCCGCCGACTGCCCTTCTCCGCCACAAATTCCACCGCTGCCATGAGACCGACGCCGCGCACGTCGCCCACGAACGGGTTCTCGCCCACCGCGTGGCGCAAGTGCTCGACCAGATAGGGTCCAAGCCGTGCCGCATTCTCCACCAGCCCCTCCCCTTCGAGCAGATCGAGATTGGCGAGGGCGATGGCACTGCCCACCGGGTGGCCGGAATAAGTGAAGCCGTGCATGAAGGCGCCCATCTCGGCCGATGTGGCTTCCAGGGTCGACCAGATGCGCTCCGAGACGATGGAGGCGGACATGGGGAAATAGGCGCTCGTGAGCCCCTTGGCCAAGGACACGATGTCCGGGCGCAGACCATAGAGCCCGCTGGCGAAGCAGCAGCCGGTGCGGCCGAAGCCCGTGATCACTTCGTCGGCGATCAGCAGGATGTCGTGGCGGTCCAGCACCGCCTGCACCTTCTCGAAATAGCCCGCCGGCGGCAGGAACACCCCGCCCGTGCCCATGACCGGCTCTGCGATGAAGGCGGCGATGGTGTCCGCCCCTTCCCGCGCGATCAGCGCCTCCAGATCGCCCACCAGGCGATCGGTGAAGGCGTCCTCGCTCTCCCCCGGCTCGGCAAAGCCAAAATAATGCGGGCACGAGGTGTGCAGCACCCCCTCCAGCGGCAGGTCGAAGGCCTTGTGATAGGAGGCGATGCCCGTAAGGCTGCCCGAGGCCAGGGTCACCCCATGATAGGCGCCGATGCGCGAGATGATCTTCTTCTTCAGCGGCTTGCCGCGCAGGTTGTTGTAGTAGCGCACCAGCTTGAAGGCGGTGTCGTTGGCGTCCGACCCCGAGGTGCCAAAGAACACGCGGGCCATGTGCGGCGCCTTCGCCTGCTCCCGGAACAGGGTGAGGAGGCGATCTGCCAGCCGGATCGTGTCCGCGCAGGAGGCGCCCCCGAACAGATGCTGATAGCTCAGGTTGCGCATCGCCTTGGCGCCGGCCTCGGCCAGTTCCTCCCGGCCAAAGCCCACATTCACGCACCACAGGCCGGCGCCCATGTCGATGCGCTCGTCACCGCCATGCGTGGTCACGCGCACCCCTTTCGCCGTGTCGTTGATGGACGGGCCGTCACGCAACAGGTCGGCGATGGATGTGGCGGGGTGAAACAGAGCGGCCTTGTCCAGGTCTTCGAGCGACAGATTGGGAAGGTGGGTCATCGGGTTGGTCCTTGCGGCAAAGGCGTCCGCCGCAGCGCGCGGCGGCCGGTCGCAATCGGTGCGGGAGGGCTGGCGCGGACGGCGAGGCTGCGGAGCCCGCAGCCTCGCCGTGCGCCCATGGCAGCCTGTCACGCATGCCGATTTTGCGATCTGCGATCGCATTAAAGCAGACGCTCGTTCCGGTGCAACGGAAAACCAGAATCGGCGACAAAGTTGTATACGAAAGGGATCGGACCCTTGCCGGCCGGCGCTACAGGATCCATCCTCCCCAAATTGCTCCGCGCGGCGCTTTGGTGAACCATGGCGATCGGGAGGACCGTCATGGCGCGCAAAGGGACGTCGCAGGACGCGGCGAAGACAGGGGTGCAGCCTATTGGCCTGGAGGCGGTGGAGACGGTGCCCTTGCACGAGATCGTCTTCCTGCGCCTGACGCGCGCCCTCATGGCCGGCCAGATCCAGCCGGGCCGCAAGTTGACCTCCCGCAAGCTCGCCCAGGAGCTGGGCACCAGTGACATGCCGGTGCGCGCCGCCTTGGCGCGGCTTCAGGCGCTCAAGGCCCTTGTGGCCCTTCCCAGCGGGTCGCTGACGCTGCCGCCCATGACCCGCGACCGGTTCGCCGATCTCATGAGCACGCGGCTGATCTGCGAGGGGGCAGCCACGGAGATTGCCGCCGACCTCATCACCAAGCCGCAGTTGCGCGCATTGCAGGCGCAACAGGACGCCTTGGTGGTGGCCGCCCGGAACCAGGACATCGCGGTGTTTCTGGCCTGCAATTATGAGTTCAAGTTTCAGGTCTATCGCGCCAGCCGCTCCGCCTCGCTCCTTTTCCTGATCGAAACCCTCTGGCTCCAGGTGGGGCCGTTCCTGCGGCAATTCTCCGGGCGGTTCGACGGCGGCCTCGTGGGCGTGCTCGACCTGGATTTCCACGACGAGGTGCTGCGCGCGCTCTCGCGCGGCGACGGGCCGGCCGCCGCAGCGGCCATGCGCAAGGACATCTCCTCCGGCGGCCAATTCCTCATGCAGCAGGCGGAGTTCGCCTGAAGCGGGAGGCCCGCCCGAAGCGCGGCGCGCCCGGAAGGGACGGCAGCACGTCGGATGACCAAGACATGGTGCCGCCCGAAAATCGGACGGGCGGGTGGCGGCCATGGCGCGAAACATGGAACGCCGCGGGCAATCAAAGCTTCACAGACTTGGAAGAGGCGACCCTGTACGAAAGCCCTCGCAAATGGCGCGGATGACCACGGCGTCGAGTTCAGGCGGCAGATCGTGGCCCATACCTTCGATCAGCCGGTAGACGGCATGGGGGATTGAAATTGCCGTATCGTGCCCGCAGGCGGCCGGTATCAGCGGGTCATCCGCCCCATGAATGACGAGCGCAGGCATGGCAATCGTCGCCAGACGCGCGCGCCGATCTCCGCTCACCGCCATCGCCGCAATCTGACGCGCAGTCCCGGCCGGATCATGACTGTGTCGGGCCTCTTCCAGCAGAAGGGCCCGACAGGCGGCTTCGTCGAGGGGATAGGCCGTCCCCGCGATGCGGCGCGCGAAGGCCAGGCGCACGCTCAAATAGCCGTCGGGATCGACAGCGGGATCGGGGGCAGGACGCATCATCATGGCCATCACGTCCGGCGTGGCCTGCGGCAGACTGGGATTGCCCGTGCTCGACATGATCGAGGTGAGAGACAGCACCCGGTCACCATGTTCACTCGCCAGAATCTGGGCGATCATGCCGCCCATCGACCTCCCGACCACATGAACCCGCCCGATGCCGATCGCATCGAGGAGGCCGATCGCGTCGCCCGCCATATCGGAAAGCGTATAGGGCACGTCGGGCTTACGTCCGGCCATCAGAGCCGACGCCAAGGCGCCAAAATCCGGCTGAGTCGATCCGCTCATATGGGTGGAGCGGCCGGCATCCCGATTGTCGAACCGGACGACCCGATATCCCTGCGCGGCGAGGGCCTCGCAAAAGGATAGGCTCCAGCGGATCATCTGCGCGCCGAGCCCGGAAATCAGCAGGATCGGTTCAGCCGCGGGATCTCCGAAGCTCTCCCAGGCAAGCTCGACCCCATTTGCGGTCACGATATTCATGGCCGCACACCTTCCGTGCTCATGGGAATTGGCATGTCCGAAAGCGGCAGCAAACGGGAGTCGGTCACTGCCGCCACGCGATGACCGAGCCCTGCCAGATATGCTTCGTGGCTGGCGAAGGAGAGGAAGGACGCGACACTGGCCTGGCGGATGAGCATCGCCCGGTCCCACTCTTCGTCGGCGGGGCCGATCAGAAAGGGCCCGCCCTTGCCGAGGAACAGGACATCGCCCCCGCTCTCCCGCAGAAAGGGAAGGGCATGCCGCACGTAGCGATCAAAGGCTTCGGCACCGCTGATCGGGATGTCCGGCGCCAGCTCGGGATGGTCCGAGTAATCGGCAACATCCCTGAACTTCAGCAGATTCAGCATAACGATCGGCCCGGAAAGGCCGCGCTGCACGAACCGCCGCCCCGCTTCCTGCGTGGGCGCCATATATGCCATCGGGTTCGACCTGTTCATCGATCTCCCCCCTCGATCCGCTGAGCCTGGTCGAGGGGCGTGGAAGGCCCAAAGGCAAGGCGTATGGCATAGGCCCGAATGTCCTCCGGCCAAGGGTCCATCTGCTTTTCCAGCCCGACACGGTCGTCCGAGAAAAGGGCGCGCGTGGCCTCCTCGTAGCCGGGCAGGTCGCCGGCGATCGCCTGCATGAAGCGGTACGCGGCCTCCTGGGCCGCTCGTCTTTGCTGGCGAGGATGTTCCACCTTACGGGCCGCGTCCACGAGCCGCCTCAGTGTCACGGATGCACCGCCGGGCTGAACCGACAGCCACTCCCATTGCCGGGGCAGCAACGTCACTTCACGGGCCACCACTCCAAGCTTCGGCCGCCCGCGGCCCCGTTCCGCGGTCTCTGTGGACTCCCCCTCTGGGCTGGCATCTGCTTGTGGGCGATAGCGACCTACAGATGGCATGGCAGGGGCGGAGAGCCGCTGAAGAATCTCCGCATCGCTGCCTCGAAGGTCGAGATCGACCACTTGGCCGGTGGCATCGTCGAACACCAGAACCGCATCCGCGGACCCCGTGGACCGCGCAACCGCAACGGCAACTTGCCCCAGCGGGCCGGACATCAGCACACGCTGTCCTGTGAAAGCCGTGCAAGGTTTGGTGGAGGGATCAGACATGTCGCGTTCATTCCGTGGAATGCGCGATTAATACCCGGATAAAATTATCCCGTCAATTATACCCGGGTAAAATAACTCCCCCGTTCGCCCCGCATCTCATGAGCCAATTCCCCAGGATTGGAGCGCACGCACGGCCGGGACGGATAAGAGATGTTCCCTACGGGCCGCTCTTAGGCGGCCAGGAGCCCGGTTATGCTTTTGCCTCGCCGCCGGCCGGCTTGGACGAACCGCGCTTGCCCGGATCTGCCAGGAAACCTTCGGCCATGACGCGAAACGCCTGTATCGCCTTGGGCAGCGCAACCTGTGGCTCCTGGCTTGCCGCCACCCATAGGGCAGCATTGAAGGCCGCCCCGCTCAGCAGGCGGGCGGCGGCTTCCATATCGACCGGCTTCATCACGCCGTCCTCGATCAGGTCCGCGATCGTCTGCTTGGTCACGGTGAGGCAGGCATTCTGACTGGGCCATTGTGACGGATCTCCAAGGAAAGCCGGCCCGTCGAGCAGCACGATTCTGCGAATTTCGGGATCAAGTGCCATCTCGATATAGGCGGCGCCTTCTGCGAGCAGCCCCTCCCAGGCCGATGCGCTCCCGGCTGCGGCTTGTCGCGCGCGGGCCGCCATCTCGCCGTCCACCTGGGTGACCACGGCGCTCAGCAGGCCCATCTTGTCGCCAAAGCCATGATAGAGCGCGCCCCGGGTGAGCCCGGCCTCCGCGGTGAGCTCGTCCATGGAGGCGGCCGCAAAACCGTGCGCGGCAAAGGCCTTGCGCGCGCATGCGAGCAATCGGGAACGGTTTGCTTCCATCGTTTCCGCACGCCGGGTCCTCGCCACCACTCCCTCCATTCACATACGTCGCGTATCTGATTTTGACACCGAGCCCGCGCCGCACTATCACATACGCAATGTATGCGAATGCACAAACCGCGTCGGATTGTCCATCACGTCATACCGCTCTCCAATTGAAAGGGACCACCCGATGACTCAGCGCCAAGCGATCTTCCCGCCCGGTCGCCACGCCCTTTACCAGGCACACGGCTATTCGGCGGCCGTGAAGGCTGACCGACTTCTCTTCGTGTCCGGTCAGGTGGGCAGTCGCGCCGACGGGTCTGCCGAGCCGGATTTTGAGGCCCAGGTCCGTCAGGCATTCGCCAATCTCGAAGCCACACTGAAGGCGGGCGGATGTGGTTTCGATGATGTCATCGACGTGACGACCTTTCACACCGATCCCGAACATCAGTTCGACACGATCATGGCCGTCAAGAATGACATCTTTCCGGCAGCGCCCTTTCCCACCTGGACGGCGGTCGGCGTCCACTGGCTCGCCGGGTTCGACTTCGAGATCAAGGTGATCGCCCGGATTCCCGACGCCGCCTAGCCGTGCGGTCGCCCGCTCTGCGCCTTAGGAATGGCATGGCAAGCCGCCCTCCCCTTGCGCATCTCAGCGCTGCGGGATGCGCGGCGGCCACCATCGCCGATGCCCTTGTCACGGGTGGCCACCGCCCCTTCATCGGGCGCTGGCCGGGATGCTGTCCGCTCTTCTCAAACACGCTCTGATTGCTAAGCTTGGGCCGCGCGCAACCAACACTTCGGAGAAGCCATGAGCATCGCGGCGGCCGTCGGCTTCGGGCGTGGCATGGTCGCCCTCTGCTCGTTCGCGCTGGCCTTCGGCTTCGCAGCGGCTGCATTTGGGCAGGGTCCCCCCGCCCTTCCTTATGAGGTGACGCCCGGCATTGAACTGGTTGGCCGGGTGCCGTGGGACCACGGGCAAGTGCGCCGCGACCGAGTGACGGCGGAATTGTTTCTGCCGCGCGGCCTCCTCCCCGGGACGCGGGCGCCAGGCCTCGTCATCACGCCATCCAGCGGCGGCATTGCTCCGCATGTCGAGGTATTCTGGGCCGACCGCATGGCGCGTGAAGGTGTTGTGGTTCTAATTGTCGATAGTTTCACCCCGCGCGGCATTCGCAATACCATCGAGGACCAGTCGCAACTGCCCATCAGCCTTTCGGTCGGCGACGCCATTGCCGGTTTGCGATGGCTGAAGGCAGATCCTCGCGTCGATCCGGAGCGAATAGCCATACTCGGCATGTCGAAGGGCGGCATCGTTGCAATGCGAACAGCCTATGTGGAGGAACTGCGCCGCCAAGACGCGGGCCATGATCGTTTCGCAGTCCATCTGGCGATCACTCCTGGATGCGCCACTCAATATGAAGACCCTGCAACGACCGGAGCACCGCTGGTATTCTTGCTGGCCGAGCAAGACGACTACACACCGGTCGCACCTTGCCTTGAGCTGGCCGAGCGAACCCGGATGGCTGGGGGACATGTGCGCCTCGCCGTATACCCTGGGGTCTTCCACAGCATGGAAGGGGTCGGCGGCACCTATCGAGTGAACGCAGAAGGTTGGCGCTGCAGCTTTTTCCAGCGGGATGCGGCGACCTGGGTCGACCGTGAAACCGGACGCGTGCTTCACTTCCCGGAGATCGACGCCTTCGCCAGGGAAAAGTGTCGGATGCCAGGAACATCTGTGACGGTGGGCGGCGATGCGCGGGTCAAGGAGCAACTCACCGCCGATGTCATTCAAATCCTGCGCGAGCAGGGCTTCCTCTTGGACCGCGAAGCCCTATTGGCTGTGGGCTCCTGTGACGGAATGGATAACGAGGCAGTCCGCATCTGCCTTCGCGCTCGCGCTGGATGGGTCGGCGACATGGTGGGCCTTGCCCGCGTGTTGCGGGACGGACGCGGTGCGGAGCGCGATCTCGCCCGCGCCGAGCGCTTGCTGAACCTCGCGGCAGCCCGCGACAATCCGGTAGCCAAATGGGAACTCGCCGCATCCATCCGGCGCGGCCTGACGACCTCCAGCGACAGGTCCTCTGCGGTGCGGCTGGCGCGGGAGGCCGCGATCGCGGGGGAGGCAGCCAGCATGAACCTGCTGGGGGAAATGCTGGCCGATGGCTACGCTGGCGCACCGGACGACCGCGAGGCCCTGCTGTGGTTCGAGCGTGCCGCAGCCCTTCGCAACGCATTTGCCATGGCCAATCTCGGCACATTTCATCGCGATGGGCGGGCAGGACTTTCGGTAGACCCGACGGCTGCCATCGCGTTGTTCGAGCGGTCGGTCTTCCTGCGTAATCCCTGGGGCGCCTTCAACCTCGCGCTTGCCTTGGAAACGGGACGAGGCGTGACGCCCGATCGCAGCCGCGCGATCGCATTCTATCGCATGGCGGCAGATGGGGGCGGAGACACCCGCTATGCCCGTCAAGCAAGGGAGGCGATCACGCGGCTCAGCCAAAGCCCCCAGGGCGATCGAAGCAAGTAACCGGGCCACCGGTCCGGCATGAGAGTGGGGGGTGAGCCGTGGGGGCTGGAGCGTGCCCTCTTCGGCACGACCGAGACGAAACCTCAGCCGCGCCGGGTCCGCCGCCAGGCGGCCGGCGTCACACCGGCGAAGCGGCGGAACACGCGGGTGAAATGGGCCTGGTCGGCAAACCCTGCCGCCACCGCGATCTCCGGCAGCGTCAGGTCGGCATCCGCCAGCATGGCTTCGACCCTCCGCATCCGCGCCCGCATGTGCCACTGATAGGGCGGCACCCCCGTCGCCGCCTTGAAGGCATGGCTGAAATAGGATTGGGACAGGTCGGTCAAGGCGGCCAGTTCCTGGAGGCGGATGTTGCGCAGGCAATTTTCCTCGATGTAGGCGGTGACCCGCCGGATTTGCCGGGCAGAGAGCGCCGAGCGACGCGCGGGCGCCTCGGTTCGGGCGAGTTTCATCAGGTCGATGAACAGCGCCACCACGAGCCCGTCGCCATAGAGGTCATGATGGGCCTCAGGCGCGAGGCACTCCTCGGCGATGAGGCGCGCGATGGCATAGAGCCGCTCGTCCATGAAGGCGAGGCGGGGGGTCGCCAGCCGCTCTCCATCCAGCCGGGTGCCCAGTCGCTCGGAGAGGGCGTCGATGTTGAAATGCAGGTCCAGATGGCGCAGCTCTCCATCGGCCTCGATCCGCGACCACAGCGGCATTTCCGCCGGGACATAGCTCATGTGGAGCGGCGCCCGCGCGCCCTCCACCGCGCCCGACCGGGTGGAGAGCTGGACGCCGGCATGTCGCTTGCCACCCTCCAGCACGACGAAGAGGCGGGCATCCTGCGAAATATAATAGCCGCCGCCGCCGCGGGCGCAGTCCACGTGCCAGACATCCGCCACCACGCCGTTCCACTGGCGCCAGCGCAGGTCTTCGAGCACCCGGATGCCCTCGGTCGCCGATACCATGCGGGGGTGAAAGGTCATGGTCTGGGCCGTCTCTCCTCGCTCCGGTGCCGTAAATGGCCAGCGGCAATTTTTGAATCATTTTGAAGTGTAGCCAAAACACTGATTGGCGAATGCACTTCTGCTATGAGGAGCATTATCGCAACAAAATCCGTCAAACCGCAACAGGAAGGGACAATCCGAGCGTAGATCCCGTTGCTATGAGACGCCGAAGCGCGAGTTTCCAGCGGTGAAACTCAGTTTTGAATTGTTCTTAATTACCGTATTCGGCATTGGGGTTCAGGAATGACTGGGACATCTGGCATGCGACTTCGCACTTTGCTATTGGGCGGTGTGGCGGCTGGAACGGTCCTCTCCACAGGCGGGGCCTATGCCCAGCAGGCGAACCAAATCAATCTCGAGCCGATCAACGTGGAAACCACGCGCGAATCCCCTACCGGGCCCGTGGATGGCTATGTGGCGCACCAGACGCTGACCGGCACCAAGACCGACACGCCCATCATCGAGGTGCCCCAATCCATGTCCGTGGTAACGCGCGACCAGATGGATACCCGCGGGGTGCAGAATGTGGGACAGGCGCTGGAATACACACCCGGCGTGCTCGGCCAGCCGTTCGGCGTCGATCCGCGCTTCGACGCACCCATCATCCGCGGCTTCTCGACCGCCAACAGCCAGTATCTCAACGGCCTGAAGCTCACCCGCGACCAGGGCTCAGTTTCCATCGAACAATATGGCCTGGAGCGCATCGACGTGCTGCGCGGACCGGCATCGGTGCTCTACGGGCAGGGCAATCCGGGCGGCCTCATCGACATGATCAGCAAGCGGCCGACCTTCACCACCTTCGGCGAAGTCCAGGGCGAGATTGGCACCTTCGACCGCTACAGCGGCGCCTTCGATGTGGGCGGCGTATGGGGCCAGGATTTCGCCTACCGCTTCACCGGCCTCGCGCGCCAGTCGGGCACGCAGACCGATTATGTGGACGACAACCGACTGTTCTTCGCGCCGGCCATCACCTGGAAGCCCACCAACGACACCTCCTTCACCGTGCTTGCCAATATTCAGTACGACCGGTCGGGAACGCCTGTCGGCCTGCCGGTGCAATACACCGTGACACCCATCAAGAACCTGCTGTCGACCAGCCTGTTCCTGGGCGATCCCTCCTATGACAGCTCCAACCGCACCATGGCCAGTGTCGGCTACGAGTTCGAGCACAAGCTCAACAGCAACTGGCAGGTGCGCCAGAACGCCCGGTATCTCTGGCTCGATTGGGACTATAACAGCCTCTATTACAGCGGCCTCGACGCTTCCAACCCGGCAGTCGCCCTGCGGGGCTCCTCGCTCAACGAGGAGAACCAGAACACCATCACCATCGACACCCAGGTCCAGGGCGACTTCCAGACCGGTCCGCTCACCCACAAGGTTCTGTTCGGCCTCGACTACCGGCGCTACCACGAGAACGACTTCACGCAGTTCGGCCTCGCGCCCTCCATCAACCTGCTCTATCCCGTCCACAATCAATATGTCTCGGCCACGCCCTGGTACCTGTCTCAGGTCAACGGCACCGTGAGCCAGACCGGGCTCTATGCGCAGGATCAGGTCAGCCTCGGCAACTGGCGCCTGACCGCCGGCATCCGGCACGACTGGGCGACAACCGTCTCCACGACCATCACCAATTTCGGCAACACGGAACAGGATCAGGACGATTCCGCCACCACCGGGCGCATCGGCCTGACCTATCTGTTTGACAATGGCATCGCGCCCTATGTCAGCTACTCGACCTCGTTCGAGCCGGTCATCGGCAACCTGCCGACCACCCTTGGGGGCGGTGCCTTCCAGCCCTCCACGGGCGAGCAGGTTGAGCTTGGCGTGAAGTACCAGCCGGTGGGCTGGAACGGCTTCTTCACGGCTGCCATCTACGATCTCAAGCAGAAGAACGTGTTGTCGTCCGAGCTGATCGACGGCATCAGCTACGAGACGCAGTTGGGCCAGGTGGAGGTCAAGGGCCTCGAACTCTCCGCCACCGCCACGCTGGCTGAAGGCCTCAGCCTGATCGCCAGCTATACCTACATGAACGCCGAAATCACGCAGGGCGAATATGCCGGCAACCGGCCCGCCAACGTGCCGGAGAACATGGCCAACCTCTGGCTGGACTACACCTACAGGACCGGCGCGTGGAGCGGCTTCGGCTTTGGCGGCGGCGTGCGCTATGTGGGCTCGCGCTTCGCGATGGACGACAATTCCATCGCGCTGGATGCCAACACCCTCTTCGATGCCGCCATCCACTACCAGAAGGGGCCGTTCAAGGCCCAGATCAACATCAACAACATCGCCAATGAAACCTATGTGGCGAGCTGCGGGTTCTTCGGCTGCTTTTATGGCGACGGCCGGACCGTGGTGGCGCAGATCAACTACAAATGGTAACCGCACCATCCCCTCCCCCTCTCTGGGAAGCCGCCGGGCTCGCCTTCCGGGCGGGCGGACGGGACATCCTCCACCCGCTGGATCTCAGCCTGGCAGCGGGGCAGGTGCACGGGCTGCTCGGCTCCAACGGCTCGGGCAAGAGCACGCTCATGAAGCTCTTGGCCCGCCAGCAGGTGCCAAGCGCCGGCGAGGTACGGTTCGAGGGGCGCCCGCTCTCCGCGTGGGGCGGGCGGGCCTTTGCCCGCAAGGTCGCCTACATGCCGCAATTCACCCCCGCGGCGGAGGGGATGACCGTGCGCGAACTGGTGGCGCTGGGGCGTTATCCCTGGCACGGCGTGCTCGGCCGGTTCGGGGCTGAGGATGCGGCGGCGGTGGAGGCGGCGCTGCGACGCACCGATCTTCTCGCTTTCTCCAATCGCCTGGTGGACAGCCTTTCCGGCGGCGAGCGGCAACGGGCCTGGCTCGCCCTCATGCTGGCGCAGGGCACGCGCTGCCTGCTGCTCGACGAGCCGACCTCCGCGCTCGACATCGCCCACCAGATCGAGGTGCTCGCCATCGTGCGCGATCTCGCGCGGTCGGGCACCGACATGTCGGTGGTCGTGGTCTTGCATGACATCAACCTTGCGGTGCGCACCTGCGACACGCTGGTGGCCCTGAAGGGCGGACGGCTGATCGCCAAGGGCTCGCCACGGGACATCATGGAGCCGGCGACGCTGCGCGACATTTATGGCTTGCCGATCGGCGTCATGCCGCATCCGGTCACCGGCGCTCCCCTGGGATACGTGCTGTGACCGCCCTGACCCGCCGCGCGCTGCTCGCCGGCGCCCTCGTGGCGGCGGCCGGGCCCGCACGCGCCAGCGCGCCGCGCGTCGCCACCCTGGACTGGGCGCTGCTGGAGACCCTGCTGGCCATGGGCATCGTGCCGGTGGCGGCGGCGGAGCTGGTCCTGTTCCGCGCCGTGGCGGTGGAGCCGCCGGTGCCGGACAGCGTGCGGGACATTGGCCTGCGAGGGCTGCCGAGCTTCGAGGCGCTGCGGCTTGCCGCTCCCGATCTCATCTTCAGCTCCGCCTTCTATGCCCTGTCGGAACCGCATTTGCGCCTGATCGCGCGGGTGGAGACCATCACCATCTACGAGCGGGGCGGCGCGCCGCTGGCACGGGCACGGCAGGCGGCGCTCCGCCTCGCCGAAGCCTGCGGACGGCCCGCGGCGGGGCCGGGCCTTGTGGCGCGCACCGAACAGGGGCTGGACGCGTGCCGACGCGCGGTGGCGCCCCATGCCGGGCGCCCCTTACTGGTCATCAACCTGGGTGATGCCCGCCATTTCCGCGTCTTCGGCCGCGACAGCATCTTCGGCGAGGTGCTGGACCGCCTCGGCCTTGCCAATGCCTGGACCGGCAACACCTCCTATTCCGCCTCCGCCCCCGTGGGGCTGGAGGCGCTGGCGGCCTATCCGGATGCGGGTCTTGTCATCCTGCCCCCGGTGCCGCCCGACGCGCAGCGCGTGCTGCCCCAGAGCGCCCTGTGGCGGGCCTTGCCCAGCGTCCGGGACCGGCAGGTGCGGGTGCTGGCGCCAGTCAATCCGTTCGGCGGCCTGCCGACGGCGGAGCGCTTCGCCCGCCTGCTAGTGGCGAGCCTCGCCGCGCCGGAGGGATCGGGCCTTGGCTGACATGAGCCTTCCAAGCGCGCGCTCGCCCCGTCATGGGGCGCCTGTCTGGGCGGGCTTGTGCGCGCTCGCGACGGGCCTCTTCCTCGCCACCCTCCTGCGCCGTCCCGACCTGCCGGGGGACACCGAGACGGCGCGCCGTCTCGCGGATGTTCTCATCTGGCACAGCCTCCTGCCCCGTGCCGCGACCGCGCTGCTGGCGGGCGCGGCGCTGGGCCTGTCCGGCGCGCTGCTCCAACGGGTGCTGCGCAATCCCATCGCCGACCCCTCCACCCTCGGCATCGCCTCCGGCGCGCAGCTTGCCCTCACTTTGTCCCTCGGCTTCGCGCCCGGGCTGCTCGGCTGGTCCCGGGAGGGCGTGGCCTTCGCCGGCGGGGCCGTCGCCGTCTCGCTGGTGCTCGCCATGAGCCTGAGGCGGCGGCTCGATCCCGTCACCGTGGTCATTTCCGGCATGACGGTCTCGCTGATGGCGGCGGCGGCCGCCTCGGCCATCGTCCTGGCGCGCGGGGAATATGTGCTCTCGGTCTTCATCTGGGGGGCGGGGTCGCTCCATCAGCAGAACTGGTCGGGCGCGCTCTCCATCGGCGCCAGCCTCCTGGCGGGCGGTGCCCTCGCCGCCCTGCTCACGCGGCCGCTGGCGGTCCTCAGCCTTGACGATGCAGGCGCGCGCAGCCTCGGCGTCGCGCTGCTGGCGGTGCGGATGGCGGTGATCGGGATTGCCGTTGCGCTGGCCGCAACCGTGATTTCCCAGGTGGGCGTCATCGGCTTCGTGGGCCTCGCCGCCCCCGCCTTCGCGCGCATCTCGGGCGCGCGCACCCCCGCACATATGCTGCTGCGCGCGCCGCTGATCGGCGCCCTGCTGCTGTCCATCGCGGACGGGCTGGTGCAGGTGCTGGGCGGTGCGACGGGCGACGCCATGCCCACCGGCGCGGTGGTGGGGCTCATCGGCGGTCCCGTCCTGCTCCGGCTGCTGCCGCGCGTGACGGCCACCACGCCGCCCGCACCGGCGTCCGGCGCGGACCAGCGCCGCCTGGCCCGGCCGGGTCGCGCGCTGCTCCTCCTGGGCGCGTGTACCGTGGGACTGGGCGCTCTCTCCCTTGTCTTCGGCAGCGACGGGCATGGCTGGTTTCTCGCCACCGGCCCCCTGATCGACGACCTCCTTCCCTTCCGCGCGCCGCGCATCGTGGCCGCCGCCATGGCGGGCGGGCTGCTGGGCGCGGCCGGCGCCCTGCTTCAGCGCCTCACCGGCAATCCGCTGGCCGGTCCGGAAGTGCTGGGCGTGAGCGCGGGCGGCGGCGCGGGCATGGCGCTTGCGCTGGTGCTGCTGGATGCCCCCGGCATCGGCGTGCTCATGGCGGCGAGCGCGGCCGGAGCGCTGGCCGCGCTCCTGTTCATCCTCGCCATCGGCGCCTGGACCGGATTTGGGCCGGAGCGGATGCTGCTCGCCGGGGTGGCGCTCGGCTGCATGTGCCTCGCCATTCTTTCCGCGGTATTTGCCACCGGCGGTTGGAGCACATTCCTGCTGCTGGCCTGGCTCGCCGGCAGCACCGACCGGGTGGGCATGAGCGAGGCGGCCATTCTCGCTGGTGGCGGCATCGTGCTGCTCGCGCCGCTGCCGCTGCTTGCCCGCTGGCTGGAGATTCTCCCGCTGGGCGGGCCGACCGGCCGCGCCTTGGGCCTGCCGCTCACCGCGAGCCGGCTCGTCCTGTCGCTGCTGGCGGCGCTGATGACCGCGCTTGCCAGCTTCTTCGTTGGCCCGCTCAGCCTGGCGGGGCTGCTGGCGCCGCATCTGGCGCGGCTTTTAGGGTTCATGCGGCCGCTCCCCTTCCTGGCGGCCTCGGTGCTGCTCGGCGCGGTCCTGCTCATCCTCGCCGACTGGCTGGGGCGCAACGTCGCCTTCCCCTATCAGATCCCCGTGGGCTTCTTCGCCGCCTTGATCGGCGGCCCCTATCTCATCTTCCTGCTCCAGCGTGGAGGCGCACGCCATGGCTGACACCCTCACGGCCCGCGCGCAGGTGCGCCTCCCCGACCCGCTCGCCACCATCCGCGCCCTGGAGCTCCATTTCGCAGGCCATGCGGCGGTGCGTTCAACCGGAGAGGGGGCGGTGGTGGAGGCGCCGCAGTTCGGCCGCCTTACGCTGCATGCGCAGGGCGACACTTTCATCGCCGCGTGCGAGAGCCCAAACACCGCCGCGCTCGGGTTTCTCAAAATGGTCACGGCCGAGGGCTTCATCCGGACCGCACCGCGCGGCTGCGAGGCCCTGGTTTGGACCGGCGACGGCACCGATGGGGGCCTGCCCTTCTTCCGCGCCATGGAGGTGGTGGCGAGCCACTTTGTGACGCCGCGCCTGCGCCGCGTGATCCTGCGCGGCGACGCGGCGCACTTTTCCGGGCCCGGCCTGCATGTGCGCGTGCTGATCCCGCCGCGCGGGCGCAGGCCGGTCTGGCCGCATGCGGGGGCGGACGGTCGCATCGTCTTTCCGGAGGGCGCAGACGCGCTGGTGCCGCGCGTCTATACGGTCCGGGCGGTGGACACGGTGGCCGGCACCATCGCCATCGACGCCGTGCTCCACGAGGGCGAAAGCCCCGGCGCCACCTGGGCGCGGGAGGCGGAACCGGGCGATGCGGTAGGCCTGCTCGGCCCCGGCGGTGCCCGGCCCGAGCCGGCGGACTGGAACCTGTTTGCAGGCGACGAGACCGCGCTGCCGGCGATCGCCCGCCTGCTGGAAGACCTGCCGGCGCAGAGCCTGGCGGTGGTGCGCATTGAGGTTGCGGATGCGGCCGAGCAACAGGTTCTCGCCACACCTGCCCGGCTGGACCTGCGCTATCTTACCCGCGACGGCCGCCCGGCGGGGGGCGCGGGCCTGCTGCCGGCGACAATCCGTGGGCTCACTTTTCCGGCGGACCTGACAACCGCCCGCGCCTTTGTCGGCTGCGAGCAGGCCGAGGCCCGGGAAATCCGCCGCTTCCTCACAAAGGAGGCCGGCTTCGACAAGGCGCACCGCATGGTCGCCGCCTACTGGCGCCTCGGCCATGCTGGCGTGGACATCGGGGACTGAGACAGCGTAGCAAGCAGCCATGACCATCCTGAAGCAGTTCGCCGCCTATTACGCGCCGTACCGGGGCCTGTTCCTGCTGGATTTCTCCTGCGCGATCCTCTCAGGCCTGCTGGAGCTGGGCTTTCCCATGGCGGTGGCCCTGTTCGTGGACCACCTTCTGCCCACGCAGGACTGGGGGCTCATCGTCGCCGCCGCCATCGGCCTGCTGGCGATCTATCTCATCAATACCGGGTTGATGGCCATCGTGACCTATTGGGGGCACATGCTCGGCATCAACATTGAGACCGAGATGCGCCGGCGCGCCTTCGACCATGTGCAGAAGCTGTCCTTCTCGTTCTTCGACAACCACAAGACCGGCCATCTGGTCGCCAAGCTGACGAAGAATCTCGAGGAGGTCGGCGAGGTCGCCCATCACGGGCCGGAGGACGTGTTCCTGGCGGTCATGACCTTCATCGGCGCCTTCGTGCTGATGCTGACGGTCAATGTGCATCTGGCGCTGGTCACCGGCGCCATCGTGCCGGTCGTGGCGTGGGCGACCACCCATTACGGGCGGGAGATGACGGAGAATTTCCGCACCCTGTTCGGCCGGGTCGGCGCCTTCAATGCGCGGATCGAGGAGAATGTGGGCGGCATCCGCGTGGTGCAGGCATTTGCGAACGAGGACCATGAGCGCCAATTGTTCGCCGCCGACAACGGCCTCTACCGCACCACCAAGCTTGCCGCCTACAAGCTGATGGCCGGCAATCTGGCGCTGAGCTATCTGGGCATGCGCCTGACGCAGGTGGTTGTGATGCTGGCGGGCACCTGGTTCGTTATCCGGGGTGATCTCAGCAATGGCGGCTTCGTCAGCTTCCTGCTGCTGGTGGGCGTGTTCTTCCGGCCCCTGGAGAAGATCGCCGCCGTGGTGGAAATCTATCCCAAGGGGATTGCCGGCTTCCGCTCCTATCTGGACTTCCTCGCCACCCGGCCGGACGTGGCTGACCGCCCCGGCGCACGACCGCTCGGCGCCGTGCGGGGCGACATCCGCTATGAGGATGTGAGCTTCGGCTACACCTCCGGCAAGACGGTGCTGAACCATCTCACCGTCCACATCCGGGCGGGCGAGACGGTGGCCTTCGTCGGCCCCTCGGGTGCCGGCAAGACCACGCTGTGCTCGCTGCTGCCGCGCTTCTACGAGCCCACCGCCGGGCGCATCACCATCGATGGCATCGACGTGCGCGACGTGACCCTCGCCTCGCTCCGCCGCAGCATCGGCATCGTGCAGCAGGACGTGTTCCTGTTCGCCGGCACCATCCGCGAGAACATCGCCTATGGCCGGCTCGACGCCGATGAGACAGCCATCCGCGAGGCCGCGCGCAAGGCCCGGCTGGACGAAATGATCGCCGGCCTACCGGCGGGGCTCGACACCCTCATCGGCGAACGCGGCGTGAAGCTGTCCGGCGGCCAGAAGCAGCGGCTCGCCATCGCCCGCATGTTTCTGAAGGACCCGCCCATCCTGATCCTGGACGAGGCCACCTCGGCGCTCGATAGCGAGACGGAATTCGAGATCCAGAAGGCGCTGGCCGCGCTCTCCCAAGGGCGCACCACGCTGGTGATCGCCCATCGCCTCTCCACCGTGCGAAATGCCGACCGCATCATTGTCGTGACGCGGGAAGGCGTCGCAGAACAGGGGGCCCATCGCGACCTGATGGCCGCGGGCGGCCTCTATTCACGGCTGGTGCAGACGCAGTTCGCGGTCTGAACGCCGGCCCTCCGGTGCTGCCGGGGGGGGGCCGACCGAGCGGACCCAACCCAGGCGGGAGTGCGAACCGTCGCCTCCTCCACATTCTTGGCGGGGCGACATCTGTCCTCGGAACGGAACTCGTGCTCACGCTCTGGCACCGCCAGGCCGCGTCCGGAACGGTCAGCTTCGCCGCTTCCGCCGCGCCGCGCGCTTGAGCCACCATATGCCGACGCCGGTGATCGACAGGCCGGCCACCACGAGCCCCATGACAGCGATGAGGATGCGCCCCGGCAGGCCGGCGATCCGGCCGCTATGGACGGGAAACTGAAGCTGGAGGAAGGTGTCTCCCGCCGTGCCCGCACCGGGGACCACCTCTCCCATGGGCGCGGCGGTGCGGCCGTCGAGATAGAGCCAGGGGCTCGTCATCATATCCTCGCCGCTGCCGAACCGGACGCCGAACAGGCCGAAGGCTGGCGAATAGAAGACATAGGTTGGCGGCATGTCCCAGCCGCGTGCGCGCCCCTCCACCTGTGCCCGGGCCATCACCACGTCATAGGACAGGCTCCGCGGCAGCGGCTGAGGCAACAGGGGGCCAGCGAAGGGCGTCGGCGTGAGCGGCGAGAAAAGCTGGACCACCGGCTCGAATACCTGCGTGCGCAGGTTCATGGCGATGGAGGACACGGCCAGCACCATGAGCACCGCGAACAGCCACAGGCCGGCGGCGCGGTGCCAGTCGAGATTCAGGCGGAAGGCACTGCCGCCCTTGATGGTGAAGGCGGTGCGCCACTTGCGGAAGAAGGGACGGCCAAGGGGGAATGTCAGCGCCGCGCCGATGAAGCCATCGACCAGCCAGAACAGCGCCACGATGCCCATGACCAGCACGCCCAGGGCACCCGGCAGGCTGAGGCTGTGGTGGAAGTTGTAGAGGAAGGGGATGAGATGCGCCCGTGAGAAGCAGCAGGCGCCCCAGACGCGCGCGCCAAGGATCTCCCCGCTCACGGGATCAAGGCTGAACCAATCCGCCGACGGCTCCCCCTCCCGCGCCATGGCGCGAAGTTCCACCGCTCCGCCCGCCATGGGCTCAAGGCTGACGGACCACACCGACAGGAGCGGGTCGCGTGCCTCGACCTTGGCCGCCAATGCCTCGGGCGACAGAGCGGGGCCTTTCGCCGTCGCGGCGTAGAAGGCGGGATTGAGCAGCGCGTCCAATTCGCGGTTGAACGCGATCACGCTGCCCGTCAGCCCCGCGAGCGTGAGGAACAGGGCCGTGGTGAGACCGATGCACCGATGCACCAGCACCAGCACGGGCCGCACCTTGAAGGTGCGGCCGGCCGGCGGGGACGCGGCGCTGTTCTTCGCAGGCACGCGCCGAGAGCCCGGCATCACCAGCGATAGGCCAGCGTGCCGTAGACGGTGCGGCGCGTGCCGTAGATGACCGAATTCCAGTAGAAGCCGGGGGTGTAATAGTCGGTGTCGAACAGGTTGGTGGCGGCGATGGAGAGCGAGGCGCCCTTCAGCCGGCGGTCCAGTTCGCCAAGGTCATATTTCAGCGCCGCATCAACCAGCGTGTAGCCGGGCACTTTCACCTGCGCGCCGGAGACGGTCTCCATCACCGCATAGGAACTGCCCACATAGCGCACGCCGGCGCCCAGGCCGAGACCGTTCAGCGGGCCGTCGCGGAAGGTGTAGTAGCCCCAGAGCGAGGCGGCATTCTGCGGCACGCCGGCCGGCACGGTGCCCACCTTCGAGGCGCCGTATTCGTTGGGATTGTCCTTGGTCACCTCGGCATCGAGATAGGTGTAGGAGGCGACCACGTCCAGATTGGCCGTGAGCTGCGCCTTGGCCTCCAGTTCCAGGCCCCGCACCCGCACCTCGCCATCCTGGATGGAATAGCCGTAATTGACCGGGTCGTTGGTCAGCACATTCTGCTGTGTGATCTGGAACACCGAGGCCGTGAACAGCCCCCGGAAGCCTGTCGGCTCGAACTTGATGCCGGCTTCATACTGCTCGCCCGTGGTGGGCTGGAAGGAATTGCCCTCGAAATCCGTGCCCGCCTGCGGAAGGAAGGAGGTGGAATAGCTGGCATAGGGCATCAGGCCATTGTCGAACTTGTAGCCGAGCCCCGCCCGCCAGGTGAAGGCGGAGTCGTTGGCGATGGCCTCTTGATCGGTGAAGCCATAGTCCGCCAGCAGGGTGCGGGAATTGAAATTGTATTCCTCGTTGCGCACCCAGTCCTGCCGCCCGCTCAGCGTGAGCAGCCAGTTGCCCAGCTTCATCTGGTCCTGCGCATAGACGCCCACCTGCAGCACCTTGCTCTGCGTGTCCGACCAGGGCAGGCCGAACGTATAGGGGAAGTCGTAATTGGGGGCAAAAATGCTGATGGCGTTGTAATTGGTGGAATTGGTGCGGGTCTCGGTGGAGTTGTAGTATCCGCCATCCACGCCGAAGAGCAGCTCATGGGCGACAGGGCCGGTATCGAAATTCCCGGTCAGCCTGTTGTCGATGAGGACGCTGTCTGCCGTCTTCGGGCGCAATTGGACGCCCACATTGATGTATTGGCCGTCGACCACCGCCAACGTCGCATCCCAGCCCCAGGCGGAATTGTAGTCCACCTCCGAATGGGAATAGCGGGCGTTCTGCTGGAAGCGCCAGCCGCTGTCGAATTCGTGCTTGAACTCATAGCCGACGGAGGAGGTCTCCACGTTCCAGTCAGTAAAACCGGGCGCGCCGAGATAGAGGCTCGGCGAGATCTTCGGACCGAGGTTGAAGATGGTGTTGGCCATGGGCAGGCTCTGCTCGGAGCCGCCCTTTTCCGTCTTCTGGTAGGAGGCCAGCACGGTGAGGCTGGTCTGGGCATTGGGCTGCCAGGTGACGGCGGGCGCGAAATAGATGCGGTTGTCCGGCGAAAAATCGATCTGGGTGCCGCTGTCGCGGAACAGGCCGGTGAAGCGGTAGAGCCAGGTGCCATCAGCCGTCGCCGGACCGCCGATGTCGAAGGCGCCCTGCAGGCGGTCGAAGCTGCCGCCGAGCAGTTCGATCTCGCGCATGGGAAGGGCGGTTGGCCGCTTGGTGATGGCATCCACGAAGCCGCCCGGCACGCCCGCGCCATAGAGCGCCGAGGACGGTCCCTTCACCACATCGATCCGTTCAAGGCCATATGTCTCGATGTCGGAATCATAGGCGTTGAAGCCGGCGCGCAGGCCGTCGCGATAATAGGCGGCCTGGTTGATGGCGCGGAAGCCGCGCATATAGATGTCCGGCATGCCCTGACCGCCGGGATAGTCCACAACCCGCACGCCGGGGGTGTAGGCGACGGCGGAATTGAAGTCCTGGACGCCGCGTTGAACCATCTCCGCCTGCGTCACCACGCTCACCGACTGGGGAATGTCGATGAGGGGCGTGTTCGTCTTGGTGCCGGCACTGGTGGCGAGCGCCACGATCTGCTGGTCGTCGGCAGCGCCGGTGACATCGATGGTCCCAAGCGCGATGGCGCCGTCCACGTCCGCACTGCCCAGATTGGGGGCGCTGATGGTCACCGTGTTGCTGCGCGTGAAGCGATAAAGCAGGCCGGTGCCCTGGAGCAGGCGCGCGATGGCCGCGTCCGGCGTATAGGCGCCGCTCAGGCCGGGGCTCCTGCGCCCGGCCACGAGGTCAGACGGGAACAGCAAGCGCAGCCCGGCCTTGTCGGCGAAAGCGGTGAGCGCCGTCCCGAGATCCTGGGGCGGGATGTTGAACGATATGGCGGCCGATGGCGTGCCCTGCGCGTGGGCCGGCGCCGGCAGCAGGGCACCCAAGGCAAGGGTCATCGCCACCGATGCCAGCCAGTTCATTCGTCCCGCCGCCCGTGCGCGTCCCCCACCCATCTGCAAAGCTCCCTTCCGCGGCGCGCGGCAGGCAGCCGTCATGCGCTTCAGAAGCAAGGACGAAACGAGCGCGGGGAACTTGCAGCGTCGGGCACGAATTTTCTCCCGCGCGGCGCGAGTCAGAGGATGACGTTCAGCAGCGGCAAGCGCAGCACGCGCACCGGCAGGGTCTGCTCGATGGTCTCCAGCACCGATTGCGGGTCGTTGAGATCGAACACGCCGGTCACCTCCAGAGCCTTCAGTCTGCGGCCCGCGATCACGATTTGGGTGTGCGTGTGCCGCCGAAGCTCACTGACCACGTCTTCCAGGGGGCGCCGATTGAAGATGAGCTTCCCGCGCCGCCAGGCGGTCGCCATGCCCGCATCGATGCCTTGGGGGGCGGTGATGCCGCCCAGGTCGTATCGCACGGTCTGGTCGGCCCGCATGGTCGTGCCGTCCGGTGGTCCTCCGTCGATGCCCACCGCCACGACGCCTTCCACCACGGTCACCGCGACGCTTTCCGCGCGCATGTCCACGTCGAACACGGTACCCACGGCCCGCGTCCAGCCATTGGCGGCCGCGACGACAAAGGGCCGGGCGGGGTCGGGCATCACCGTGAACAGCGCCTGGCCTTCCAGCAGCCTGATGCCGCGGCGCGGGCCGGAATAGTCCAGCGCCAAGCCGGTGCTGGAGTTCAGCCAGGCCCGCGAGCCGTCGGGCAGCACCACTTCGCGCGCTTCGCCCACCCCGGTGGAATAGTCGGCCATCATGCGCCGGCGCAGCGGACCGGACGCCGTGGCGGCGAGCCCAAAAGCGGCGATGACGCCGCCGGCCATAAAGGCGCGGCGGGTTGTCCGGCCGTGTCCCGCCCTCCCCTCCGCGCGTACACGCCCGCCAGCGGTGCCCAGCCCATCCCACAAGGCTTCGGCTTCCTGCGCCGCCGCCTCGTGCGCCGGGCTCAGCGCGCGCCAGGCCCGGAAGCCGTCGCGCTCGGTCGTTCCGGCCACGCCGGAATGCAGGCGCACCACCCAGTCGATGGCCTGGTCGCTCAGGGCGATGTCCGCTCGGGGTGGGTGGCGCGAAACGCTCATTGGGCACGAGCTTGATGGTTCAGAGCGCCCGCAGGCTGTCGCGGCAATGACGCAGGGCCTGGGCCAAATACTTCGCCACCATACTCTGGGACACGCAAAGGCGCGACGCGATTTCCGAATGGGAGAGGCCGTCGCATCGGTTGAGCAGCAGCGCGGTGCGCGGCTTTGCGGGCAGCGCCATGAGCGCATGCACCAGCGCGCGCAACTCGTCGCGGTGAAGGGCATAGGCTTCCGGGGATGGGGTCTGGTCGGCGATCTCGCGCAGCACGCTCTCATCGCTGAGGCACCGGGAGGCGTGGCGCTGCTCCCGCCGCAGGAGGTCGATGGCGATGTTGCCGGCGAGGCGGAGCAGGTAGGCGTGCTTGTCCTGTATGGTCGCCGGCTGCTCGGCCATGGTGGCAAGGCGCAGCCAGGTTTCCTGAAGGGCCTCTTCCGCCAGGTCCCGTGATCCGGTGCGACGGCTGAGATGCCCGCGCAGGGTCCTCCACTGGTGCATGTAAGCCAGCATCAGATCAGAGGACATTGAAGGTGCCAGCGTCATTGAAATCTGGTCAATTCAGATCATTCCGGATCCCACGATACTTAGGGAAACGAACACCCACCCGCAATCGCTATGATTTAGAGTAATAATAGATGTAAGAAACCTTGGCCTGCCGCGAGGGGAGGCGGAGGCAGCCCTCTCGAGCTGTGGCCTGGAATGCGGACCTTGATGGCGTGCTCGCCGAGGCTCCCCGGGGGTACGGGACACGCTCCCCCCCTCCCGCGCGGCGTCCGGCAATGCCCCCCTTAGCACTACTTTGGCATATTTTTAGATCGGATCGGTCTGAGGCAGTGTGGGCATCGTATTTTCGGCGACTGTTCGAGCCTGGCGATGATGGCCGCGCGGATCGCCGGCAGGGTGGGCTGGGGTGGCGGACCCTGGTTTCTTTTTTTCCCGCTTCGCCTGAGTGAGGCGGCGGGATTGGAGGAAGGCATAGGCGATCATGGTCATGAGTGCATGCCGGTGAAGCCCCTTCCATGATCGTCCCTCGAAGTGATCGAGGCCGAGTTCCTCCTTCAGTTGCTGATGCGCCTGTGGCCTGCTGCCGGTTCTGTGGACACGAGGTTAAGCTAATTTAGCTCGTTCCTCGAACTCGACGGGGCTGAGATAGCCCAGTGTCGAGTGCCTGCGTCGGCGATTATAGAAGCGTTCGATGTAGTCGAACACGTCCGCTCTCGCGTCATCCCTCGTCCTGTAGACCTTGCGGGCTGTCCGCTCGGTTTTCAGCGACGAGAAGAAGCTCTCCATCGCAGCATTGTCCCAGACGTTGCCCGACCGGCTCATCGAACAGGTGATGCCATGGTCGGCCATCAGTCGCTGGAACTGCTCGCTCGTATATTGACTGCCCT
>NZ_JBQUYX010000006.1:0-357529 GCF_056314145.1 Aquabacter sp. DMC10
GCTCGCCGTGAACTTCGCTGCCGCCGTCTCGCTCGCCGCTATCGTCACCTGGTGGGCCTGATTGAGTCTGGAGCCTAGGCCTTGAGCATGCGCCCCTCGGCCACCTGCCGCACGTCGGCAAGGGCGTCCGGCGTGTCCACATCGAGAAAGGCGCCGAGATCGGCCGCCTCCACTTCGCACACCGCCTCGCCATGGGCGGCGATGAGATGGCGCGCGCCCACGTCGCCTTCGAGCGAGCACAGGTCGGCGAAGAAGCGCCTCGACCACAGGACCGGATTGCCCCGCCGCCCCTCCCGCACGGGGACCACGATGAGACGGCCCCGCTCCGGGCCGAAGGCTGCGATCTGCGAATCGATGAGAGCAGTGGACACCAGGGGCATGTCGCCCAGGAGCAGGATCGCGCCGCCGGCGTCGCGGGGCACGGCGGCGATGCCGGTGCGCACGGAGCCGGCCATGCCCTCGGAGAAGCGTTCATTGTGCACGAACATCACCGGCAGGCCGGCCAGTGCGGCCTCGATACGGGGGCCGTCATGCCCGGTCACCACGATGACGGGGCGGGCTGCGGAGGCCAGCGCCGCCTCCACCACGCACCGGATGACAGGGCGACCGCCAACGGGCTCGAGAAGCTTATTGGCGCCGACCATGCGGGTTCCCCGACCGGCAGCGAGAACGACGGCGGCAATGGCGGGGGGATGGTCGGGCGGCGGCTCGTCGCGCGGCTGCGGCCGGGTGGGGATCTCGGTCAGGAGCCCGCCCACGCCGAGCCGGGCGATGTCGGCACCGGTCACCGGAATGTCGGCGAGGACCCGGCCCAGCACCCAGTCGAAGCCATTTTCTTTCGGGCTGCGGGCGCAGCCGGGCGCGCCGAGCACCGGAAGGCTACCGAGCCAGCCCAGCATCAGCAGATTGCCCGGGTCCACCGGCATGCCGAGCCGCTCCACCCGCCCGCCCGCGCGTTCCAAGGCGGCGGGAATGACATCGCGCCGGTCCGCGATGGCGGAAGCCCCGAAAACCAGGATGCACTGCGCCCCAAGGCCGCGGGCCTCGTCCAGGGCGGCGGCGAGCGCGGCTGAGGTGTGAGGCACGCGCAAGTCACAGACCAGGCGCGCTTCCATCCGGGCGAGTCGCTCGGCGGTGACGCGGCGCGTCTTGTCCAGCACCTTCGGGGCGAGGCCGGGCAGCAGGGTTGAAACCAGGGCGACCCGCTGGCGCCGGAAAGGCGCCACCTCCAGCAGGCCCTGCCCGCGGGCGCAGGCCACGGACACGACGGGCTCAGGCACTGCGAAGGGGATGATCTTCACCGTGCCCGCCATGTCGCCGGGCATCACAGGGCTGAAGCGCGGCAAGGTGGCCAGCGTGATGCTCTCATCCACCAGGTTGAAGGCATCCACCGCCTCGGGCGCAAGGCGGAGAAGGCCCGCCTGGACCGCGTGAAGATTGGCGCGGCCGGTGAAGGCGGGCGCAGCCTCAAGGCCCTGGCCCGCCAGCGCCGCAGCGAGGCGGGCGGCGGCTTCATCCTCCGGCACGTCTCCAGGTTCCAGTTCGGCGGCGATGACCGTGCTCAGGCCCTCCGCGCGAAGGATAGCCAGGTGGCTCTCCTCAAAGCGCGTGCCCTTGCGGAACGCATGCCCGCCCGCCTGCACCGAATGGCCGGCGATGCGCCCGAGGGCCTGCGCCAGCGGCACGGGTCCGAATTTCACGCCGCGCCTCCCCGCGTCCCATCCTGTTCCTTGCGCAGGCTGGCAATCACCTCGGCAAGAACCGCCACCGCGATCTCGGCGGGGCTGACGGCGCCAATGTCGAGCCCGATGGGGGCATGGATGCGTCCCGTCTCCTCTGGCGTCAGGCCCCGGGCGGCGAGGCGCTCCAGGCGCTTGGCATGGGTCCGCCGGGAGCCAAGGGCACCCACATAGAAGCAGCCGGCCTTCAGCCCGGCCTCCAAGGCGGGCTCGTCGATTTTCGGATCGTGGGTCAGCGCCACCAGGGCCGTGAAAGGGTCGAGCGCAAGATCGCCCATCACCTCTTCGGGCCAACGCGCCAGCAAGCGCACATCGGGGAACCGATCCGCGGTCGCAAAGGCGGTGCGGGGATCGATGATGGTCAGGTCAAAGTCGGTCAGCTTCGCCATGGGGGCGAGAGCCTGGGAAATATGCACCGCACCGATCACCACCATGCGTGGCGGGGGAACCTGCACGGTGAGGAAGGCCCGCGCCTCCCCCTCCCCCGCCAACGTGCTCTTTCCGGTGCGAAACGCCGCCCGCAGCGCCGGCCCCAGGGGATCCTCCGCCACGTCCGCCGGGCGCACGATCCGCTGCCCGCCGCCGGCCAGCTCGGTCACGAGAATCACGGGACGGCGCATGGCGCGTTCCGCATGGAGGGTTTCAAGCACATCAAGGCGCATGGACGGGACCCGGAATGAAGACATGACAGGACCGCACTGCCGATGACGGCCGCGGCGAGCGCATGTCGCCGCGCGGAGGCCATCGGTTCGCGGGAGGGAAAGGCGTCAGAAACACAGAGTTCCGCTAGTCCACCCGCTCCACATAGACGCGGATCGCGCCGCCGCAGGACAGGCCCACGCGCCAGGCGGTCTCATCCGCCACGCCGAATTCCAGGATCCGCGGGGTCCCGGTCTCGATCACCTCGGCAGCCTCGCCGACCACCGCCCCTTCGACGCAGCCGCCCGAGACGGAGCCGAGAAAGTTGCCCTCCCCGTCAATGGCGAGATGGCTTCCCACCGGCCGGGGCGCCGAGCCCCAGGTCTCCAGGACCGTGGCGAGCGCCACGCCCCGCCCCTCCCTACGCCATTGAAGCGCCGCCCCAAGAACGTCCTCATCCCGTGCCAGCATGGCCAATGCCTCCCTTGAAGGGCTTATGGCTTCGTCATTCCCTTCCATATATAGGAGGCCTGCGCTCCGCCCGCGAGCCTGAAGCGCACCCGTCACCCCGTCTCGGACCCGTAATGACCACTTTGCGTACCGCGGAGGACCTGATCGCCGCCGGCCTCGCGCCCGAAGCCAGCCGCGCCGATCTGGCCCGCATCGCCGCCCGTTATGCCGTTGCGATCACACCGACGCTCACGCGCCTGATGAAGGACGGGCACGACAGTGCCGCCATTGTCAGCCAGTTCGTCCCGGACGTGGCCGAACTGGACGTGCGGCCCATTGAGCGGGCCGATCCCATCGGGGACGAGGCCTTCTCCCCGGTCAAGGGCATCGTGCATCGCTATCCCGACAGGGTGCTGCTGAAGGTGGTGGGGGTGTGCGCGGTCTATTGCCGGTTCTGTTTCCGGCGGGAAATGGTCGGACCCGGCGCGGAAACCACCCTGAGCGAGGCCGAGGTGGCGGCCGCGCTGTCCTATGTGGCGGACCACCCGGAGATCTGGGAAGTCATCCTGACCGGGGGCGACCCCTTCATGCTCTCCGCGCGCCGCATGCGGCATCTGGCGGAGCGCCTCGCCGACCTCTCCCATGTTCACGTGATGCGCCTCCACACCCGCGTGCCCATCGCGGCGCCCGAACGGGTCAGCGCGGATCTGGTGTCGTCCCTGCGGGCGGAGGGGCTCACCCCCTATGTGGCTGTTCATATCAACCATGCGGCGGAGCTGACGCCGGAGGCGCGCGGCGCCCTCGCCCGGCTCGTGGATGCCGGCATTCCCGTGCTCGCGCAGACCGTGCTGCTGCGCGGCGTGAACGATCGGGCGGAGACGCTGGCGGACCTCTTCCGCGCGCTGGTGGCCAATCGGGTGAAACCCTACTACCTCCACCATCCCGATCTGGCGCCGGGGACCTCCCATTTCCGCCTGTCCATTGCGGAAGGCCAGGCGCTGGTGGCGCAATTGCGCGGGCGCATATCGGGCCTTTGCATGCCCACCTATGTCCTGGACATTCCGGGCGGCCACGGCAAGGCGCCTCTGGAGACGGCGGTGGAGCGCGCCGCCGACGGCGCCTTCAATGTGCGGGACCGGGACGGCCGGCTGCATTCCTATCCGGCCGAGCAGTGAGCGCCGGCGCCGAGAGGGCCTCCACCAGCGCGTCCAGGCTGTCCAGATTATGCACGGGGCGGAAGTCGTCCACGTGGGGCAGCAGGGCCCGCACGCCCTTGGCCTTGGGCTCGAAGCCGGCATAACGCAGCAGCGGGTTGAGCCAGATGAGGCGCCGGCAGGAGCGATGCAGGCGGCCGATCTCGTCCTCCAATTCCGCACCGACGTCGCGCTCCAGCCCATCGGTCACGAGGAGGACCACGGGGTTTTGCGCCAGCACCCGGCGCGACCACTCCTTGTTGAAGGCGCGCAGCGAGACGGCGATGCGGGTGCCCCCCGACCAATCCTTCGCGGCGGCCGCCACCTGGGCCAGCGCCTCGTCGGGGTCCTTGTGCCGCAAGGCCCGGGTCACGTTGGTGAGCCGCGTGCTGAACAGGAAGGTGTGCACGCGCTTGCGCTGTGCGGTGAGGGCGTGGAGGAAATGCAGCACCGGGCGGGAATAGTCCGCCATGGAGCCGGAAATATCCACCAGCGCCACCAGCGGTGGCGCGCGCCAGCGCGGCGCCCGATGCCGGAGCGGCAGATACTGGCCTCCGGTGGCCAATCCGGCCCGCAGCGCGGCCCGCAGGTCCGGCCGGCGTCCGCGCGGGTCCGGCGTGAAGCGCCGGGTGGGCACGAGGTCGTCGGGCATGCGCATCTGCGCGATGCGCTGGCGGGCATTGCGCGCCTCGTCCGCGCTCATCTGGGCGAAATCCTTGGCCCGCAGCACCTCCTGTGCGGAGGCGGTGAGGCGGGCGTCCCACTCCATCTCCTGCGGCTCGGGTGCAGGGCGCGTCGTCGGTGGCGGGGCGAAGGCATCCTCCACCCGCCGCAGCAGGCCTTTCTCCTTAGGCGCCGCGCCGACCGCCTCGGGGGACAGGAGGGCGATGAGCTTCTCCATGCGGTCCCGCCGCCGCCAGAACAGGCCGAACGCCTGGTGGAACACCTCATGGTGCTCCCGCCGGGTCACGAACACGGCGTGAAGCGTCCAATAAACATCCTCGCGGCTGCCCACCCCGGCGAGCGCGAGGGCCTGAACCGCATCCAGAATGGCCCCCGGCCCCACGGGCAGTCCTGCCGCCCGCAAGGCACGGCCGAAATAGAGCACATTCTCCGCCAGCCGGCCGTCCGCCACCGCCCTAGCCTTCCGCGGCGGCGAGGCGCGCATCCTCCAGCAGACGCTGAATGCGCGGAGCGTCGGTCCGGGCCAGGTCGTCCTGATATTTCAGAAGCACACCCAGCGTGTCCTTCACCACCGCCGGGTCCAGCGCCACCGCGTCCAGCTCCACCAAGGCCGAGGCCCAATCCAGGGTTTCGGCGACGCCGGGGACCTTGAACAGGTCCTCCTTGCGGATGGCCTGCACGAAGGCCACCACCTGCCGCGACAAGGTCTCGTCCACACCGGGCAGGCGCGCACGCAGGATGGCCCGTTCCCGGTCCGCGTCCGGGTAATCCACCCAATGGAACAGGCACCGCCGCTTCAGCGCATCATGGATCTCGCGGGTGCGGTTGGAGGTCAGGATCACGATGGGCGGCTGCGGCGCGCGGATGGTGCCGAGCTCGGGAATGGTGATCTGGAAGTCCGACAGCAATTCCAGCAGAAAGGCCTCGAAGGCTTCGTCGGTGCGGTCGAGTTCATCCACCAGCAGCACCGGCGGACCGGCGGGATCGGGATTGAGCGCATCCAGCAATGGGCGTCGCAACAGGAAGCGTTCGGAGAAGATGTCAGAGGCGATGGTCGCCTTGTCCGCGTCGCCGGCCGCTTCCGCAAGCCGGATGGCAATCATCTGGGCGGGATAGTTCCACTCATAGGCCGCAGCCGCCAGGTCCAGACCCTCATAGCACTGCAGCCGGATGAGGCGCCGTCCCAGGGCCCGGGCGAGGGTGCGGGCCACCTCCGTCTTGCCTACCCCCGCTTCCCCTTCCAGGAGCAGCGGGCGGCCCATGCGCAGGGCGAGATGGACCACGGTCGCCAGCGCACGGTCTGGCACATAGCCGGCGTCCCGCAGCAGATGCGCGGTATCGTCGATGGATGCTCGACGTGCAGGGTGCTCCATCATCCCACCTCCGGCGTCCGACACGCGGCGCGGATCGGCGAAAAAGCGAACCGCTGGCGGACGATAAAGGCTGCCCCCTGCCCCTGCAATCCGCCCGCCGCCCGCCGTTTCGCGTCGGCGTATAGGGCGCTCGGAATGAACAGGCATTCAGGATGAAACATGCATCGCGCGCCAAAAATCCGTCACGTTATGGTTCATGTCACGAAGACGGGAGATTTATCTCCCTTCAAATCGCCACAAGGCTACGCTAAAGGCGGACAAACTGCTCACGATCGCGTCCACAGCGAGAATAAAAAATGGCCTTTACGGATTCGACTTTCGTCACGCTTCGCGGCTCAGCCTATGACGACTTGATCGAGGGCACTGACCTCGCGGAACGCCTGCTCGGACATGCCGGCAACGATACGCTTTTGGGCGGCGCCGGAGGCGACATCCTGAATGGCGGCAAGGGCGACGACGTGATGATCGGGGGCGCCGGCGGCGACCTCTATCGCGTGGATTCGGCGGGCGATCTGGTGGACGAGGAAAGCGGCCAGGCCGTCGATGACGGCGCCGTCGATACCGTCGTCTCCAAGGTGGACTTCACCTTGCCCGACTTTGTGGAAAATCTCCGGCTCGTAGGCAGCGCCCTCATCGGCTCCGGCAACGGCCTCGACAATGTGATTTTCGGCAATGCCGCCGCCAACGAGCTCTATGGCGGGGCCGGCAATGACGAGATCTTCGGCCGCGCCGGCGACGATGCACTGTTTGGCGGCGACGGAAACGATCACCTGGTGGGCGGCCTGGGGGCCGATCTGTTGTTCGGCGGCGCCGGAAACGACATTTTGTCGGGCGGCGCGGGCGCCGACAACCTCTATGGCGGCGACGGCAATGACGTGCTCGGCGGCGGCGCAGGGGCCGACCACCTTTATGGCGGCCTCGGTAATGACACCTTGCTGGGTGGCGCCGGCACCGACTTCCTGGATGGTGGCCTCGGCGCTGACGTGATGCAGGGCGGCGCCGGTTCGGACGTCTATTTCGTCGACAATGTGGGCGATGTGGTGGACGAGAAGGGCGGGGACGGGGCGGCCGACACCGTCATATCCACCATCTCCTATATCCTCGGCGACCGGGTGGAAAACCTCACCTTGCTCGGCAGCGAGGGATTGTCCGGCACCGGCAACGGCCTTGCCAACACGCTCATTGGCAATGACGGCGACAATGCCCTCTACGGCGGCGGCGGCAGCGACCTGCTGTTCGGCGGCGCCGGCCGGGATTATCTGGACGGCGGTGCCGGCTCCGATCACATGTATGGCGGCGCCGGCTCCGACTATTACGTGGTGGATTCCGCGGGCGACGTGGCCATTGAGAACGCCGGAACGGATGATGGCGCCTGGGACGTGGTCTATGCGGGTGTGTCCTACACCCTCGGCGACCACATCGAGGTGCTTCAGCTCCAGGGCAGCAAGAACCTCTCCGGCACCGGCAACGACGAATCCAATTACATCTACGGCAATGACGGCGCCAATGTCCTCACGGGCCTCGGCGGCAACGACTATCTGGATGGCGGCGCCGGCGCCGATGTGATGCGCGGTGGCGCAGGCGCCGATTATTACAAGGTCGACAACATCCTCGACATCGTGAACGAGGTGTTCGGCCAGACCATCGACGATGGCTCCATCGACACGGTGGAAAGCTCGGTCTCCTTCAAGCTCGGCGCCAATGTGGAGAACCTCACCCTCACCGGCCTCGCGGACCTCTCCGGGACCGGCAACGACATCGGCAATCTGATCGTCGGCAATGAGGGGGCCAATGTGCTTTCCGGCTTCGGCGGGAACGATTATCTGGCCGGACGCGGTGGCAATGACGTGCTGGACGGCGGTGCGGGAACCGACACCCTCGAAGGGAATCAGGGCGCCGACATCTTCGTGATGGGCAAGGGCTACAGCTTCGACCAGATCGCCGATTTCGAGGCCGGCATCGACAAGGTCCAGATCAAGGCGGATCTCAACGTCGACACCAGCGCTCAGGTTCTGGCCCTGGCCCAGCAATGGGGCAACGATGTCGCCTTCGTGTTCGGCAATGACGATGTGCTGCTGGTGCGCAACATGACGGTGGCCCAGTTCGACGGCAGCGACTTCCTGTTCAGCTGACGCCTCCGCCCTTCAGTAACCGGCCGCCCCTTGGGCGGCCGTTTGCGTTTCAGGGCTCCTCTTCCGGGCTTGGCGCATGCCTCCGTCCGGCTCCGGGGAAGCGCGTGACCAGGTTCAAGAGATAGGCGAGCATGGCATATTGCGGCGTCATCAGGCTCAGCCCGGCCGACAGTGCCGCCGAGGCGATGAAGACCGGCATGTGCGCACCTGCCACCTGCCAAAAAGTGGGGTGCGCCCCCTCGGCGATGTCCTGATAGCGCAACGCAATGGACAAGAGGCCCAGGGCGATCATGTTCCCGGCATAGAACATGACCGCCGGAGGCAGGCCGCCATACTTTCCCACAAGACTTGAGGAAAACGGCACAAGGGTCACGAAGAACAGATAAATCAGCTGCAGATGCACTTGCCCCGCGGTGGCCGCCCGGCGGCCCGGCCGCCATTCGGCGATGCCCCGCCAATGGGCGCCGAGCACGAAGAAGCTGATGACATAGGTCACCGTCTGCGGCCACAGGCTGACCAGATGGGCCGTCAGATCAGCGGAGGTGGTGAGCGGCAGATCCGGCGGCAGCCGGATGTCGAGCACCAGCACGGTCATTGCGAAGGCGAAGATGCCGTCGGTGAGGCTGTCGAGGCGCGGCCGGGAAAATCGGCTCATGGCATGTGGGCCCTGCTGCGGCACCTCGGTCCGGCGGGATGGGCAACACCCCGCCGGTCGGGTCACATCCTGAAAAGATCAGCCGCTGATGGCCTCCACCGCGCGCTTGGCCATCACCTTGGCCAGATGCGCCCGGTATTCGGCGCTGCCGTGCAGGTCCGCCATCACGTCTGAGGGATCGAGCGTCAGCGGGTCAAGGGCCTGGGGCGTGAAGGAGGTGGCGAGCGCCGCCTCCGCTTCCCGCCAGCGGAACACGCCGCCCTGCCCCACGCCGGTGATCGCCACCCGCACGCCGCCCGCCGTCTGCGCCACGAAGGCACCGGCCATGGCATAGCGGGAGGCGGGATTGCGGAACTTGCGATAGGCGGCCCGGGCGGGCTTGGGGAAGGAGATGGCCAGGATGACTTCGTCCTCCGCCAGCGCCGTCTCGAACAGGCCGATGAAGAAGTCGTCCGCCGCGATCTCCCGCGCCGAGGTGAGGATGGTGGCCCCCAGCGCCAGACAGGCGGCGGGATAGTCGGCAGTGGGGTCGTTATTGGCCACCGAGCCGCCCAGGGTGCCTCGGTTGCGCACCGCGGGGTCGCCGATGAGCCCAGCCAGATCCGCCAGCGCGGGGATGGCGGCGCGGACCACGTCCGAGCCCGCCACCTTGGCGTGGCGCGCCATAGCGCCGATCTTCACGCCATCGCCGGTGGCCTCGATGACGTGGAGGTCGGGGATGGCGGACAGGTCCACCAGCGTGCCGGGCTGGGCAAGGCGTTGCTTCAGCGTGGGCAGGAGCGTCTGGCCGCCGGCCAGGAGCTTGGGCTCGGCCCCCTCGCGCAGCAAGGCGACGGCGGCATCCACGGCGGCCGGGCGCTGATAGTCGAAGGCATACATGCTCGCGTCTCCTTCACTCGGCCGCGCGGCGCGAAACGGCGCCCTGCGCGATGGCCCAAACCTTGGCCGGCGTTGCCGGCATGTGAATGTCCTGCGTCCCCAATGCGTCGGTCAGCGCATTGATGACGGCGGGCGGCGCCGCGATGGCCCCAGCTTCCCCGCAGCCCTTGATGCCCAGCGGGTTGGAGGGGCAGCGCGTCTCCGTCAGTCCCACCGTGAAGGACGGCAGGTCACCGGCGCGCGGCATGGTGTAGTCCATGTAGGAGCCGGTCACGAGCTGGCCGTCCTCGTCATAGCGCACGCCCTCGTGCAAGGCCTGGCCAACGCCCTGGGCGATGCCGCCATGGACCTGGCCCTCGACGATCATGGGGTTGATGACCACCCCGAAATCGTCCACCGCCACCCAATTGACGATCTCAGTCACCCCCGTGTCCGGGTCCACCTCCAGCTCGCAGATGTGGCAGCCGGCGGGGAAGGTGAAGTTGGTGGGGTCGTAGAAAGCCCCTTCCTTCAGACCTGGTTCGATCTCGGAGGTGGGGAATTTGTGCGCCACATAGGCGTTCAGCGCCACCTCGGCGAAAGCAAGCCCCCGGTCGGTGCCGGCCACCGTGAAGCGGCCATCCTTGAACTCGATGTCGCCTTCGCTCGCCTCAAGAATATGGGCGGCGATCTTCCTGGCCTTGGCCTCCACCTTGTCCAGCGCCTTGGAGATGGCAGACATGCCCACCGCCCCCGAGCGCGAGCCATAAGTGCCCATGCCGAACTGCACCTTGTCGGTGTCGCCATGGATGACGCTGACCTGGTCGATGGGGATGCCGAGGCGAGAGGAGACCAACTGGGCGAAGGTGGTCTCGTGGCCCTGGCCGTGGCTGTGGGAGCCGGTGAGCACCTCCACATTGCCGGTGGGGTTCACGCGCACCTCGGCGCTCTCCCACAGGCCGACGCCGGCCCCCAGCGAGCCCACCGCCGCTGACGGGGCGATGCCGCAGGCCTCGATATAGTTGGACAGGCCGATGCCCCGCAGCTTGCCGCGCCGGGCCGCCTCGGCCTTGCGCGCCGGGAAGCCCGCATAGTCGATGAGCGCCAGCGCCTTGTCCATGGAGGCCGCATAGTCGCCGGCGTCGTAGCACATGATGACCGGCGTCTGGTGCGGGAAGCTGGTGATGAAGTTGCGCCGGCGCATTTCGGCGGGGTCAATGCCCAACTCGCGCGCCGCCTTGTCGATGATGCGCTCCACCAGGAAGGTGGCCTCCGGCCGCCCGGCGCCACGATAGGCATCCACCGGGGCGGTGGTGGTGTAGCGGGCATCCACCTCGCAATAGATGGCGGGAATGTCGTACTGGCCCGACAGGAGCGTGGCGTAGAGATAGGTGGGAATGCAGGACGCGAAGGTGGAGAGATAAGCGCCCATATTCGCGATGGTCTTCACCCGGAAGCCCAGGATCTTGCCATTGGCATCCAGCGCCAGTTCGCCATGGGTGATGTGGTCGCGCCCATGGGCGTCGGAGAGAAAGGCCTCCGAGCGGTCCGAGGTCCATTTCACCGGCCGGCCCAGGCGCTTGGAGGCCCAGGCGCAGGCGGTCTCCTCCGCATAGATGAAAATCTTCGAGCCGAACCCGCCCCCCACGTCGGGGGCGATCACGCGCAGCTTGTTCTCGGGCGCCAGCCCCACGAAGGCGGAGAGGACGAGACGGGCCACATGGGGGTTCTGGCTGGTGGTCCAGAGCGTGAAGGCATCGTCGCCCGCATCATATTCGCCGATGGCGGCGCGGGGCTCCATGGGATTGGGCGCGAGGCGGTTGTTGACGATGTCGATGGCGGTCACCCGCGCCGCCCGGGCAAACGCCGCCTCGGTGGCGGCCTTGTCGCCCAGCTCCCACTCATAGACGGTGTTGCGCGGCGCCACCTCGTGCACCTGCGCCACGCCTTCGTCGGCGGCGGTGGCGAGATCCACCACGGCGGGCAGGATTTCGTAATCCACCACGATGGCGGCGGCGGCGTCCTTGGCCTGGTTCAGCGTCTCCGCCACCACCAGGGCCACGTGGTCGCCCACATAGCGCACCTTGTCGAGCGCCAGGGCGGGATGGGGGCCCATGCGCATGGGCGAGCCATCCTTGGAATGGATCATCCAGCCGCAGATGAGCGAGCCGATCTTGTCCTCGGCAATGTCCGCGCCGGTGAGCACGCCCACGACGCCCGGCATGGCCGCCGCCGCGCTGGTGTCGATGGAGCGGATGTTGGCGTGGGCATGGGGGGAGCGCAGGAAATAGGCGTGGGCCTGGCCGGGGCGGGACAGATCATCCGTATAGCGGCCCTTGCCGGTGATGAAGCGCTGGTCTTCCTTGCGCCGCACGGGGGCGCCAATGGGTGTGACGGTGCTGGCGTTCACGGGGGTGTCCTCCCTCAAGGACGAATGCGTTCGTTCACTTCATGCGTTGCACAGGTGCGCGGGCGGTGCCCGGCGGTCACGATGCGGCGATAACGGCTCTTTGGCCGCTTATTCCGCCGCAACCGTCATGGGCGCGCCGCCCATGGCGCGGGCGCCTGCCTCGATTGCCTTGACGATATTGTGATAGCCCGTGCACCGGCACAGATTGCCGTCGAGGTTCTCGCGGATGGTGGCCTCGTCCACCGCCGTGCCGTGGCGGGCCACGATGTCGAGGGCGGTCATAATCATGCCGGGCGTGCAGAAGCCGCACTGGAGGCCATGATGCTCGCGGAAGGCGGCCTGCATGGGGTGAAGCTCCGCCCCATTGGCGACGCCCTCAATGGTCGTGACGGAGGCGCCGTCGGCCTGGACGGCCAGCATGGTGCAGGACTTCACCGAGGCGCCGTCCACATGCACGACACAGGCGCCGCACTGGCTGGTGTCGCAACCCACATGGGTGCCGGTCAGCAGCAGTTTCTCGCGCAGGAACTGGACGAGCAGGGTGCGCGGCTCGACCTCGGCGGTCACCGCGCGCCCATTCACGGTCAACGAAATCTTCGTCATGCACGACCTCCCATTCGGGCTGCTCGCCCCGGTCCGGCCGGAACCGATCGGACGAGGCGCCGTCCTGTTTTGAATTTTATGGGTTCCAGTGTGGCGCCCCGCGTTCCTCCCGGTCAAGCCAAAGGAATGCCGCGCCCGGCCCGTGGAATGCCGCACCGCGCTGGTAGGGCGGGAGGCTCAGCGCCCCACCGCCTCGATCTCCTCCGCGCGCGCCGGACGGCCGGGACGGGAGGCAGCCTCCCGCCCTTTTGCGTCGGCCTTGGCCGGTGTTTCGAGGCTCGCCGTGTCCTCTGGGCGGCGGGCATAGCCGGCGGCCAGAAAGCTGACGATGACCAGTTGGAAGAAGTGGAACATCATGGTCGGGGCGATCAGCACTCCCAGCGCCCCGCTTGATCCAAAGATGACGCCGGCCATGGGGAGCCCGGTGGCCAGGGACTTTTTGGAGGCGCAGAACAAGGTGGCGATGCGGTCGGAGACGGAAAAGCCCAGCAGCCGGCAGATGCCGCCGACAATGCCATAGACCACGAAGAACAGGGCGATCACCGCCGCCGCCATGCCCGCCAGCACCAGCGGGCTCTGCTTCTCCCAGACGCCAGCGGCAACAGAATCACAGAAGGAATTGTAGACGATCATCAGGATGACCGCCCGGTCCGCCACCTTGATGACGGCCTTGTGCCGCGCCACGAACGCACGCAGCAGCGGACGCAGCAATTGCCCGACGCCCAGCGGCAGAAGCACCATCACCACCAGCTTGAGGATGACCTTTTCCAGCGGCAGGCCGCCGCCGTTGGCGTGCAGGTACCAGGCCAGCAGCAGCGGCGTGACGAAGACGCCGATCAGGCTGGAAATGGAGGCGTTGAAGATCGCCACCGGGACATTGCCCCGCGCCAGGGACGTCATGGCCACCGAGGACGAGACGGTGGACGGCAGGGCGGCCAGGAAGAACAGGCCCAGCATCACCTCGGGCGGAAAGACCAGGCCGAGCAGGGGTTGGGCGGCCACCACCACCGCTGGAAACAGCACGAAGGTGGACAATTGGACCACCAGATGCACGCGCCATTTGCCGGCGCTCTTCCACAAATGCTCGGGCGCCAAGGACAGCCCATAGAGGAAGAAGATGACACCGATGCCGTAGGTGGCGACCATGTCGGCATGCAGGATGCCGCCGGTCTGGCCCGGCGACGGCCAAGCCAGGGCCAGGGCAACGGTGGCCGCAAGCGCCGGCAGAAAAGGATCGAGCTTCAATCTGTACGACATGACGGGCAAAAGTCCTGAGGACGAAATGCTCCGCGGTCGTTTCCTCCTCCGGCCCCATCAGGCGAGGCCGGCCCACATGTTTCATATTATTGGAAGAGCGCCGACAGCCTGAGGCCGCCGACGCCTCGCTCTGGTATACACGTATACAGGTATACCACGGCGATCTCAATGGACCCCCGGTGGAAGCCGCGAGGACCCCGAGCACGGGGACGTGATGGCGGCCATCCACAACCGACCTTCGACTATTTGTGTCCAAACGCAGGCCGCGCTATGACTCAAATGGTACGCTCGCCCGTTCATGAGGCACGATCAAAGATTAGGCGTATCCAGAAAGAGGGGCAGTCTCGGAATGGATGTCTTCCTCCAGCAGCTCATCAATGGGCTGACGCTCGGTTCAATCTACGGATTGATCGCCATCGGCTACACGATGGTGTTCGGCATCATCGGCATGGTGAACTTCGCCCATGGCGACGTGTTCATGGTGTCCATCTTCATCGCATTGATCTTTTTCCTGTTGCTGACCACGGTGCTCGGCATCACCTCCATCTTCGTGGCGCTGGCCATTGTTTTGATTCTGGGAATGGCGTTCACGGGCCTGGTGAGCTGGACCATCGAGCGGGTCGCCTACCGCCCGCTGCGGGGTTCCTTCCGCCTCGCGCCGATGATCTCCGCCATCGGCATGTCCATCCTCTTGTCCAACTTCGTCCAGGTGGCCCAGGGCCCCCGCAACAAGGCGATCCCGCCCATGCTGCCGGACGTGGTGGTGATCTACGACACCGGCTCCTACCAGGTGACGCTGGCCTATAAGCAAATCCTCATCATGGTGGTCACCGCCGTGCTGCTCGGCGCCTTCTGGTGGCTGGTGCAGAAGACCCCGCTGGGGCGCGCGCAGCGGGCCTGCGAGCAGGACCGCAAGATGGCGGCGCTGCTCGGCGTAGACGTGGACCGCACGATCTCCCTGACCTTCGTCATCGGCGCCGCGCTCGCCTCGGTCGCCGGCGTGCTCTACCTCATGTATTACGGCGTGGTGAATTTCTCCGACGGCTTCGTGCCGGGGGTGAAGGCCTTCACTGCCGCGGTTCTGGGCGGCATCGGCTCGCTGCCCGGCGCGGTGCTGGGCGGGCTTCTCATCGGCCTCATCGAGACCTTCTGGTCGGCCTATTTCACCATTGAATACAAGGACGTGGCGGCCTTCTCCATCCTCGCCATCACGCTCATCTTCATGCCGCAGGGCCTGCTCGGACGGCCCGAAGTGGAGAAGGTGTGATGGCCCTCGCCACCGCGGCGAAGACCCCGCCCTCCCCCATTGCGTCCGCCTTGAAGGATGCCCTCATCAGCGGGGCGATCACCGCCCTGCTGTTCCTGCCTCTGGTGGGTATGCGCGCCACGGAGACCTCCGAGGGGCCGCTCATCCTCACCTACCGGTTCGGGATGGTCGCGACCTTCGCCATCCTGGTGGCCGTGCTGCGGTTCATCCTGCTGCTGACCCTTTGGCGTCCGGGCCGGGAGAAACGCACAAGCACCGGCAATCCCGCCCTGGCGGCCGCCGGAGAGCGTTTGGGCGCGCTGCTGAAGCCGGCCTTCTTCGTTCTCCTGGTGCTGTATCCCGCCTTGGCCATCCTCGGCTCCGGCGGGCTCGGGCCGAGCCGCTATTGGATCGACCTCGGCATCTACATCCTCACATATGTGATGCTGGGCTGGGGGCTGAACATCGTGGTGGGCCTCGCCGGCCTCCTCGACCTTGGCTATGTGGCCTTCTATGCGGTGGGTGCCTATACGTTCGCCCTCCTGTCCACCAGCATTCCGGTGAACGAATTCCTTTCCGGCGCATTGGGAGAGGACTTCTGGAAGGCCTGGAGCTTCTGGGTCTGCCTGCCCGTGTCGGGCCTGCTGGCGGGCCTGTGGGGGGTGATCCTCGGCTTCCCCGTGCTGCGGCTGCGGGGTGACTATCTGGCCATCGTCACGCTGGCCTTCGGCGAGATCATCCGCCTGGTGCTCATCAATTGGGTGGATCTGACCAATGGCGGGGCGGGCATCTCGTCCATTCCCCCCATCACCTTCTTCGGCATACCCTTCACCTCGGGCGACACGGGATTTGCGGCGCGGTTCGGGCTCGCCTTCGACCCCATGCAGCGCAACATCTTCCTTTATTTCGTCATCCTGGGCCTGGCGGCGCTGACCGCGATCGCCACCGTGCGCCTGCGCCGCATGCCGGTGGGACGGGCCTGGGAAGCGCTGCGGGAGGACGAGATCGCCTGCCGCTCGCTCGGCATCAACACCACCTTGACCAAGCTCACCGCCTTCGCCACCGGCGCCATGTTCGGCGGCTTTGCCGGCGCCTTCTTCGCGGTGCGCATCCGCTTCGTATCGCCGGAATCCTTCACCTTCATGGAATCGGCGGTGATCCTGGCCATCGTGGTGCTCGGCGGCATGGGATCGCAAATGGGGGTGGCAGTTTCCGCCATTCTGCTCATCGGCGGCATGGAGATGCTGCGCAACCTCACCTTCCTGAAGGACCCCTGGCTGTTCGGGCCCGACTTCGACCCCACCCTCTACCGCATGCTCATCTTCGGCTTTGCCATGGTGGCGGTGATGGTGTGGCGGCCGCGCGGGCTGGTGTCCAGCCGGATGGCCACCATCTTCCTGAAGGAACGCAAGAAGGTGTCCGGTGACCTGGTGAAGGAGGGCCACGGATGAGACCCTGGGAACAGGACCCCATCCTCACGGTCGACCATCTGTCCATGCGCTTCGGCGGCCTGGTGGCGGTGGGCGACGTCTCCTTCCATGCCGGGCGTGGCCAGGTGACGGCGGTGATCGGCCCCAACGGGGCCGGCAAGACCACCGTGTTCAACTGCATCACCGGCTTCTACAAGCCCTCCGTGGGTCGCCTCGCCCTGGCCCATGGGGGCGCGCCGAGCCCGCAGGAGCTGGCGGAGCTGACCCGCAATGGCCTCGCGCAGGCCCGCACCAAGGCCGGTGCGCTCTATCTTCTGGAGCGCCTGGCGGACCACAAGGTGGCCTCCGCCGCCAAGGTGGCGCGCACCTTCCAGAACATCCGGCTTTTCTCCGGCATGACGGTGCTGGAAAACCTGCTGGTGGCCCAGCACATGAGCCTGACCCAGAGCGGCCTCATGAACCCCGCCGCCCTGCTCAACCTTCCCTCCTGGCGGCGGCAGGAAAAGGCGGCGGTGGCGCGCGCGGTGGACTGGCTGGAGCGCATCCAGCTGACCCACCGGGCGGATGATCCCGCCGGCGACCTGCCCTATGGCGACCAGCGCCGGCTGGAAATCGCCCGCGCCATGTGTTCCGAACCCGTGCTGTTGTGCCTGGACGAGCCGGCGGCGGGCCTCAACCCGCGCGAATCTCTGGCGCTCAATTCCCTGCTCCTGTCGCTGCGGAACGACTACAAGACCTCGGTGCTGCTCATCGAGCATGACATGAGCGTCGTGATGGAGATTTCCGACCACGTGATCGTGCTCGAATACGGCCGCAAGATCGCCGACGGCACGCCCGAGGAGGTGCGCTCCGACCCCAAGGTCATCGCCGCCTATCTGGGCGTGGACGAGGATGCGGTGGAAAGCGTCGAGGCGGAGGTGAGCGCATGAGCCAGCCCCTGCTCTCCGTCCGCGATGTGCGCACCCATTACGGCAAGATCATCGCCCTGAAGGGCGTCGACCTTGATGTGAACGAGGGCGAGATCGTCACCATCATCGGTGCCAATGGCGCCGGCAAGTCCACGCTCATGATGACGGTGTGCGGCGCACCGCGCGCCAGCACCGGCGAGATCCGGTTCGCGGGCGAGGACATCACCCGCCTGCCCACCCACGAAATCTCCCGCCGCCGCATCGCTCAATCGCCGGAAGGGCGGCGGATTTTTCCGCGGATGACGGTTTATGAGAACCTGCAGATGGGTGCCGCCATCGATGGCTATGCCCATTTCGAGCAGGACCTGGAGCGCATTTTCGAGATGTTCCCGCGCCTGCGGGAGCGCCTGCATCAGCGCGGCGGCACATTGTCGGGCGGCGAGCAGCAGATGCTGGCCATCGCCCGCGCGCTGATGAGTCGCCCGCGCCTGCTGCTTCTGGACGAGCCCTCCCTCGGCCTTGCGCCTCTGGTGGTCCGCCAGATCTTCGATGTGATCCGCGACCTCAACGAGACCGAGGGGCTCACTGTGTTCCTGGTGGAGCAGAACGCCTATCACGCCTTGAAGCTCGCCCATCGCGGCTATGTGCTGGTCAACGGCGCCATCACCATGTCCGGCACCGGGCGGGAATTGCTGGAAAGCCCGGAAGTGCGCGCGGCCTATCTGGAAGGGGGGGCCTGAGCATGGCATCGACCTCCGCTCACCCCGGCCGGTTCGGCTCGCCCATGGTCATCCTGCCCCTGGTGGGACTTGCCCTGGTTGTGGCGCTTGCCCTGGTCCGGCCTGGTCTGGTGGTGGAAGTGTCCACCGGCGATTTCATGCTGGTGACGCTTTTCCTCGGCGGCGGCGCCGCCTGGCTCACCGGCCGGGCGGTGGCGAAGGGCTGGAGCCCGTTCTGGCAAGTTCCGGTCTATTGCCTGCTCCTCACCGCGGCCGTGCGCTTCTGCCACTTCGCGCTGTTCCACGGCACCCTGGCCCTCGGCAGCCACGCAGGGGTGGAATTCGTGCTGATCGTCTCCATCGCCGCGCTGGGCTTCCGCTCGGTGCGCCGGCGGCAGATGACCGAGCGCTATGAGTGGCTCTATGAGCCGGCCGGCGTCCTGGCCTGGCGCACCCGCGCGGACGCGGGAGACAGCACCCCATGACGCGGCGCCCGCCATCGACAGCAGGCGGGAATTTGGCACAATGCCGTTCCGAGAGGCCCGCCCCCGAAGGGGCAGGCCACGCTCAGGCTCTTCCGACGTGAACAACCCGACGGGCCGGCAACAGGTCGACACCGTCAGACAGAGGAGAACCGGATGAAGAAGCTTCTACTGGCCGGGCTTGCGCTCGGCGCAGGGCTCGCCTTGAGCCCCGCCTTCGCCCAGGCACCCGTGAAGCTCGGCGTCGGCGGCCCGATGACCGGCGCCAACGCGGCTTTCGGCGCCCAGCTCAAGACCGGCGTGGAACAGGCGGTCGCCGACATCAATGCCGCCGGCGGCATCAATGGCCAGAAGATCGAGCTTTACGTGGGCGACGACGCCTCCAAGCCCGAGCAGGGCAAGTCGGCCGCCAACAAGTTCATCTCCGACGGCGTGAAATACGTGGTCGGCCACTTCAACTCCGGCGTGTCGATCCCGACCTCGACGGACTATGAGGAAGCCGGCGTGCTGCAGATCAGCCCGGCGTCCACCAATCCGCAGTTCACGGAGCGCAAGCTGTGGAACACGTTCCGCACCTGCGGCCGCGATGACCAGCAGGGCGCGGTGGCGGGCGAGTACATCGTCCAGAACTTCAAGGGCAAGAAGGTCGCCATCGTCCACGACAAGACCCCCTACGGCAAGGGCCTGGCGGACGAGACCCAGAAGGCCATGAACAAGGGCGGCGTGAAGGAAGTCCTCTATGAGGGCATCAATCCCGGTGAGAAGGACTATTCCGCCCTCGTGTCCAAGCTGAAGGCGGCGGGCGTTGACCTCGTCTATTACGGCGGCCTGCATCCCGAGGCCGGCCTGCTGGTGCGCCAGATGCGCGACCAGGGCCTCACCACCGTCCTGTTCTCCGGCGACGGCATCACCGACAAGGAGTTCTGGACCATCGCCGGTCCCGGCGCCGCTGGCACGCTGATGACCTTCGGCCCCGACCCGCGCAAGAACCCCGCCGCCAAGGAGGTGGTGGAGAAGTTCAAGGCCAAGGGCGTCGATCCCGAAGGCTATGTGCTTTACTCCTACGCGGCCACCCAGATCATCAAGCAGGCGGCGGAAGCCGTGAAGTCCAACGATCCCAAGAAGATCGCGGACTACATGCATTCCGGCGCCACGTTCCAGACCGTGCTTGGCCCGCTCTCCTTCGACAAGAAGGGCGACATCACCAAGAAGGACTATGTGGTCTACGTCTGGAAGGATGGCGGCTACAGCGAGATGTGATCCCGCCTGTTCCGCGTTTTATGAGGGGCCCGCGCCGGTCGCGCGGGCCCTTTTTCATGCCTGCCCCGGCGCAGAATGATTAAAAGCACCTTCTGCACGGGCCCCATCGGCCGCGACTCCCACCTCTCGCGGCAGGGCCCATCAAGGAGGCAACATGCTCAAGATCTGGGGACGGGCCAATTCCACCAATGTGAAGAAGGTCGTGTGGTGCGCCCGGGAACTGGGCCTTCCCTTCGAGCGGATCGAGGCCGGTGGCGCCTTCGGCCTGGTCAACGAGGCCGCCTATCGCGCCATGAACCCCAACGGCCTGGTCCCCTGCATCGAGGATGACGGCTTCATCCTGTGGGAATCCAATGCCATCGTGCGCTATCTCAGCGCCAAATATGGCGTCGGCACCCTCTGGCACACCGACCCCGCCGTGCGCGCGGTGGGCGACAAATGGATGGACTGGCCCACCTCGTCCCTCGCCGCGCCCTTCCGCGACCTGTTCTGGAACATGGTGCGCCTCGCGCCCGCCGAGCGCGACATGGCGGCTGCGGAAAAGGGCCTTGAGACCTGCACGACCCTGTTCAAGCGCGTGGATGCCGAATTGGCGCGCATGCCCTATCTGTCCGGCGAGACCTTCGCCATGGGCGACATTCCGTTGGGCTGCTTCGTCTATGCTTGGTTCGAAATGGCCATCAGCCGGCCGGACTTGCCCCATCTGCGCGCCTGGTATGACCGGCTGCGCGCGCGGCCGGCCTTCCTGGAGGCGGTCGCCATTCCCCTCACCTGAGGGGCCCGGCCTCAGCCGATGCTGGACAAAGCGGGGAAGGTCTCCAGCAGCCAATAGCTCACCGAGGCCACCCAGCCCGACATGAACGCGATGCCGGTGATGACCAGGAAGGCGCCCATGGCCTTCTCCATCACCGGCAGCAGACGGCGCATATGGATGAGCGCCTTCAGGAACGGCCGCACCATCACCGCCGCCAGGAGGAACGGCACGCCGAGCCCGGCGGAATAGACCCCGAGCAGCAGCGCGCCCTTGGAGACGGTGGCCTCCGACCCCGCCACCGCCAGGATGGCGCCCAGCACCGGGCCAAGGCAGGGCGTCCAGCCAAAGGCAAAGGCGAGCCCCATCACAAACGCGCCCCACAGGCCGGTGGGCGGCGCCACGGCGGGCCGCGCGGTGCGCGAGAGCAGGTGGATGCGGAACACCCCGAGGAAATTCAGCCCCATGATGATGATGGCGATGCCCGCCAGCATGCCCAGCACGTCCATATGGGCCCGCAGCACGTCGCCAATGGCCGAGGCGCCCGCGCCCAAAGCCACGAACACCAGGCTGAAGCCCGCCACGAACAGCAGCGAGCCGAACAGGGTGCGCCGGGCCACCGTGTCCAGCCGGCCGGACGAGGTGAGATTGTCCAGCGTGGTGCCGGCCAGGAAGCACAGATAGGGCGGCACCAGCGGCAGAACGCACGGCGAAAGGAAGCTGGCGAGCCCGGCAAAGAAGGCGGCGGGAAGCGTAACGTCGGCCATGGACACCCGGTGGCGGCAGGACAGGGGGGCGCCCCCCCGGCAAGGATGATCGGCCGACCCCGCCGCCCGGGGTGCCGATATCCGGCTTCATGGCGCCTGAGCCCGACCACGGCAAGGCCGCACTGGCGGCCTCCCCGCGATGTGAAGGGGCAGACAGCCGCACAGGCCGATTGAAATCCCCTGCCCGGATCGTGCACAGAGGCACAGCGTCGCACGGAACGCGGGTCGGCGAAGGGACAGGAAGCGGAATGCTGAACCTCATCACCGACATTGCCGGCCTCAAGGTGGGCCATGCCCAGGACCTCGCCCTCGGCTCCGGCACCACCGTGATTCTCGCCGAGGCGCCGGCCGTCGCCGCCGTGGATGTGCGGGGCGGCAGCCCGGGCACCCGCGAGACCGACCTGCTGGCGCCCGCCGCCGTCGTTGAACAGGTGGACGCCATCGTATTGTCGGGAGGGTCGGCGTTCGGCCTGGACGCGGCGAGCGGGGTCATGGCCGCGCTGGCGAGCGCGGGGCGCGGCTTCGCCGTGGGGCCAGCCCGCGTGCCCATCGTGCCCTCCGCCATCCTGTTCGATCTCCTCAATGGCGGCGACAAGGCCTGGGGCGACACCCCGCCTTACCGGGCACTGGGCCTTGCGGCACTCGGCAATGCCACCGACGGGGCGTTCGCGCTTGGCTCGGTGGGCGCCGGCACCGGGGCCCAGACCTCCACCGTGAAAGGCGGGCTCGGCTCCGCCTCCGCCCGTGCCCCCACGGGCCATAGGGTGGGCGCGCTGGTGGCGGTGAATGCCTTCGGCAATCCCCTGGTGGGCGAGGGCCCTTGGCTGCGGGCCGCGCCTTATGAGCGCAATGGCGAATTTGGCGGGCGGGGCCTGCCGGTCCCGTGGCCGGACGAGACCCTGCCGCGCGTCAAGGGGCTTGGCCCCCGCGGTAACACCACCATCGCCGTCATCGCCACCGATGCGCCCCTGTCGGTGGCGCAGGCCCGACGCCTCGCGGTGATGGCGCAGGACGGCTTCGCCCTTGCCCTTCACCCCGCCCATGCGCCGCAGGACGGGGATTGCGTTTTCGCCCTCGCCACCGGCCGGAACGCTGTCCCCGTCACGCTGGCGGACGAAACACTCATCGGCGCCACCGCTGCCCATGTGATGGCCCGTGCCATCGGGCGTGCCATCTACGAGGCCACGGCCCTCCCCGTCCCCGGGGCTCAAAAGGCGTGGCGCGACCTCTTTGCCTGAAGGAAGACCCATGGCCTCTCTGCCCCGCATTTTTACCCCGCGCCGCCGCCGGCCCGATGAGCCAGCCCTATCGGGCATGCTCGCCATCCTCTTCTGGTGCGCCTGCGGCATCACGGCGGTGCCCCTGGCCGGGATCTTCAGCCTGATCGCGGCCATCGGACCGGCGGGAGCGGTCTCGGCCGTGGTGGACAGCCTGTCCGGCCCCTCCATGGCGGCTCAGATCCTGCGGCTGGGGCTCATCCCGCAGCTGGCCCTGTTCATCTGGTCGCTGAGCTTTGTCATCCTGACGGTGCAGCGCTCGGTTCATGCGCTCACCGTTTCGCCCTGGCTGCTGGCCACCTGGGCGCTGGTGACGGCGCTGTGCCAGTTCGGCATCCGCAATGCCATGGCGGTGGACGGGCTCACCGTGGGTGATCTCGCCGCGCTGCTGCCCGGCATCCTCGTGCAGACGGCCGGCGCCGCCGCCTTCTGGGGCTATCTGCGGGAAGGCGACCGGCCGCGCCGGTATTTTTCCCGCGGCCCCGCCAAGCCGGCCGTGTCTAAGCCGTAAAGCGCTCCAACCCATAGGGTGCGGGATCGGTGAAGGGCGTCGCGCCGGTCATCATCTCCGCCAGAAGCTTGCCGGTGGTGGGCCCCAGCGTGAAGCCCCAATGGCTGTGGCCGAAATTCAGCCACAGGCCGGGCTGGCCGGGCATCTCGCCCAGCACCGGCTTGGAGTCGGGGAAGGCCGGCCGGCTGCCGATCCACGGCTCCGCCTCGCGCACGGTGCCGAGCGGAAGGAGCCGCCGCGCCAGCGGCGCCACCTCCCTGGCCTGGCGGGGATCGGGGGGATCGTCCCGGCGCGCGAACTCGATGCCGGTGGTGGCCCGGATGCCATAGCGGGTGGATTGGAGACAGAATCCGCCCGCCCGATCCACCACGGCGCGGGACAAGGTGACGCCGGGCTCCGGCGCCAGATGAATGTGGTAGCCCCGTTTCACGGCGAACGGCGCCCGCAGGCCGAGGGGCTGCAGGAGATCGGGGCTCCACGGGCCAAGGCAGGCCACCGCCCGCTCCCCATCCACCGGCCCCTCCGCCGTCTCCACCCGCCAGCGCCCGCCCGTGCGCCGCAGGCTGCGGGCATCGCCCCGTAAGACCAGCCCGCCCCGCTGCTCGAACAGGCGCGCATAGGACTTCACCAGGCCGCCGGGATCATCGCAATTGTCGCACTCGGGCCAGAAGGAGCCGCGTCGGACATCCGGCTTGAGATGCGGCTCGAGCGCGCGCACGCCCTCCAGGTCCAGTTCCGTGCAGGCCACCCCCACACTGCGGGCGAGCTCCCGCTCCGGCGCGGCGGAGCGGAAGTCCGCCTCGCAATGATAGATCTTGATCCAGCCAGTCGGCCGCAACAGGTGCGCCGCACCGGCTTCGGCCGCCAACCGGCGATGATCCGCCCGCGCGGCGGCCATGAGCGGGCGCAAGTCGCGCGCGCTCCTGGCAAGGCCGGCCGAGCCCGAGGCAACGAAATAGGCGTGGAGCCAGGGCAGCAGGCCCGGCAGGGCGCCCAGCCGGTAATTGCTTTGCGGCGCCAGCTTCAGCGCATGGCGAACCAGCACCTTCAGCTCGCGGGGAAAAGACACGGGAAACAGCGCGCTGCCCTCGATCACCCCCGCATTGCCGAACGAGGTTTCCTCGCCGGGCGCGCGGCGATCCACCACCGCCACCGAAAGCCCGGCCGCCTGGAGATGCAGCGCGCTGCCCACCCCCACCATGCCCGCGCCCAGAACAACGCAATCCACCCGTGCCATCGCCGCCCCCTTGGGTCGGCGCCGATCTTAAGTCGGGCGGAGGAGGGGCGGAACAGGAGGGCGCACGCGCGCCCTGCACGTCATCACGCTCCACCTCTGCCGCTGCCGCATGGCGCGGGGGCAGCAAGCGGTCGCCTCAGCCGGAGCGCCGGCGCAGCCAGGTGACGAGGAACGCCACATAGACGCCAAGCAAGGTGGCCGCGAGGCCAAACCAGGTGAGCGCATATTCCAGATGCCGGTTGGGGAATTCCACCCGCGTCTGCCCCCCCAGAGGCAAGCCGCCGGGATTGGGCGTGGCATCGGCATCGATGACGAAGGGCGCGGCATCGGTCAGGCCGCGCGCCGCCGCGATCTGCACCGGCACACGGCGGTACCAGGCATTGCGTCCGGGCTGGTTGTCCGGCACGAACCAGCTGGGCTCCTCCGCGAAACGCAAGAGGCCGCGCACCGTCACCGGTCCGGTCACCTGGCCCGCCTGGCGGGTGGCCGCATCCTTATTGTCCTGCGGGACGAAGCCCCGATTGACCAGGATGGCCGACCCCGTCGGCAGCATCAAAGGCGTGATGACCCAGAAGCCCGGGCCGCGCAGGGGACCCTTGCCGTCGGACAGGACCGTGTACAGGAGGGTTTCGCGGCTATGGTCGAACGTGCCCGTCGCCTGAACCGGCCGATACTCATCCTCCGCGGGGGTGAGCTCGTCCCAGCTTCCCTTCTGGAGGATCTCCGGCGGCTGCCCCGTGCGGCTGCGCACGGTCTCCAGCAGGTCTTCTTTCCATGCCAGCCGATCCAATTGCCACAGGCCGAGCCCCACCAGCAGGGCGAACGCGACCACCGACAGCAAGGTCGCCAGGAGAAACGAGGCCCGGCTCATTCGGCGGAGGGGTCCCGCAGCCGGCCCTCGGCCGCCTTGTTGCGATATTGGAACGCCACCAGCACGGCCTTGAACGGCCGTAAAAGCCCGAGCGTCACCAGCAAGATGGCAGGAATCCACAAGACCGCATGCAGCCACAAGGGAGGCTCATAGGCCGCTTCCACCCAGAAGGCCAAGGCCACCACGATGAAGCCGCCGATGAGGATGACGAAGACCGCCGGTCCATCCCCCGCGTCGATGAAGCTATAGTCGAGGCCGCACGCCTCGCAGCGCGGCGCCACGTCCAAAAAGCCCTTGAAGAGCTTCCCGCGTCCACAGCGCGGGCATTTGCAGGCCAGACCCGCGGCTACCGGCGAGACGGGCGCGTAATAATTCCCCGTGGACATGGCCTCTCCCGCTGCACGTGCGCGCCGCATGGGCCGCCGGCCCGCCTCAGAACAAAACCGCCGGCCCTCTCCTGCGAGGGCCGGCGGCCGATGCCTCAAACCGTCGGGCAGGACGAAGGCGGGCCGCGATCGGCTCCGCCCCATCGTGCAGACTCAGTGGCCGCCACCCGAGCCGGCGCCCCACACATAGATGAACGTGAACAGGAACAGCCACACCACGTCCACGAAATGCCAGTACCAAGCCGCCGCCTCGAAGCCGAAATGCTTCTTGGGGGTGAAGTCGCCCGCCAGGGCCCGCAGCAGGCACACCAGCAGGAACAGGGTGCCGACGATCACATGGAAACCGTGGAAGCCGGTGGCCATGAAGAAGGTGGCGCCATAGATGTTGCCCGAGAAGTCGAAATGGGCGTGCATGTACTCGTAGGCTTGGCACAGCGAGAACAGGGCGCCGAGCACGACGGTGCAGACGAGGCCCCATTTCAGCCCCTGCCGGTCATCCTCCAGCAGCGCATGGTGCGCCCAGGTCACCGTGGTGCCGGACGTCAGCAGGATCAGCGTGTTGAGCAGCGGCAGATGCCAGGGATCGAGAGATTCGATGCCCTTGGGCGGCCAGGCGCCGCCGGTGAACTCGAAGCGCGAATAATTGATCGCTTCGCCCGAGAAGAGGGAGGCATCGAAGAAGGCCCAGAACCAGGCCACGAAGAACATCACCTCGGAGGCGATGAACAGGATCATGCCGTAGCGGAATGCGATCTCCACCACTGGCGTGTGGAAGCCCTGATGGCCTTCCCGCACCATGTCCCGCCACCAGCCGAACATGGTGTAGAGCACACCAAGGAAGCCGATGCCCATGGGAATGGCGGTGCCGCCATGCATCCACAGGACGGCGCCCGCCGTCAGGATGAAGGCCGAGATGGCGCCGATGATGGGCCACGGGCTCGGCTCCACCATATGGTAGTCGTGCTGCTTAACGTGTCCCTCGGCCATATCGCCCGGCCTCCCTTTCCCAACGTCCCATCCGATCCTGACGCGTCCCGAAGGCACCGGTAACATTCCCCGGTCGTCCGTCTGGCCGCGCCTCTTGTCTGCTCGCGCCTCTCGCGGCCACCGTTCGGCAGCCGGCCCGGGCGCGTTCACATGGCCTTGCCGGCCTCACCTGCTCCCGGCCCGGCCGAATTGCGTGCCAGCGGCTGGCTGGGCGCTTTGGCGGGGAAGAAGGTGTAGGACAGCGTAATGACCTTCACGCTCTTGAGGTCTTCATCCTGCTCGATGGCGGGGTCGATGAAGAAGACCACGGGCATGTCGACCTTTTCCTTGCCCTCAAGCACCTGCTCGTTGAAGCAGAAGCACTGCATCTTCACGAAATAGAACCCGGCCTGGGCCGGTGTGACATTGTAGGTGGCATTGCCATAGGTGGGCGTAGCCGCCTGGTTGGCGGCGAGATAGTAGGCCATCTTGGTCTCGCCGACCTTGACCTCCACCTCCCGCTGTTCGGGCTTGAAGTCCCAGGGCAGGCCCGGCGCCACATTGGCGTCGAAGCGGATCTTCATGGTGCGGTCGAGCACCGTTTCCGGGGCTGCCGCGCCCACGCGGGTGGCGCCGCCGAAGCCGGTGAGCGAACAGAACATGGAATAAAGCGGCACGGACGCATAGGCCGCCGCGATCATGGCGACCACGAAGCCGACGCAGGCGGCCGCGACGAGACCATGGCGCGGCTTGCGCCGCTCCGCGCCCCCACCTGCCCCGTTTCCGCCGTCCATATACATGTCCTGCCCTCGCGCCTGCCGTCAGAGCGGCCGGTTCAAAACATTGGGGCCCAGCTTCACGATGGTGACCACATAGAAGAGCACCACCAGAAAGCCGAGCACGGAGGCAATGGCGATGTTGCGCGCCCGCCGCCGCTTGGCCTGTTCTTCGGTCAGCACCACCCCGTCCTGGCGGGGCGGCTCCTTCTCCTTTTTCGCCACGCCTCAGATCCTCGTCACGAGCGCTTCCACCAGCAAGGTGGCAAACAGCAGGAAGAGATAGAGGATGGAAAAGCCGAACAGCCGCTTGGCCGCCTTGATCGCCTCGGCGCCCGCGCGCCGGCGGAACACATCGATGGCCAGCCAGATCATGCCCGCGCCGGTGACCGCCGCCACCGCCCCATAGGCAAGGCCCGCATAGCCGAGCGCGACAGGCGACAGCGCCAGCGGCACCAGGAACAGGGTGTAGAGCAGGATCTGCCGGCGGGTTTCATCCGGCCCGGCCGTGACGGGCAGCATGGGCACGCCGGCCCGCGCGTAATCATCCGCCCGATAGAGCGCCAGCGCCCAGAAATGGGGCGGCGTCCAGAAGAAGATGATGGCCACCAGCAGCAGGCTCTCCAGGCTCACCGAGCCCGAGGCGGCGGCCCAGGCCACCATGGGCGGGAAGGCGCCGGCGGCCCCGCCGATAACGATGTTCTGGGGCGTCGAGCGCTTCAGCCACATGGTGTAGATGACCACGTAGAAGAAGATGGTGAAGGCCAGCAGCGCCCCCGCCAGAGCATTGACCAGCAGGCCGAGAACGCCGACGGAAAAGGCGGCGAGCGTCAGGCCAAAGGCCAGCGCTTCCTGCGGCGTCACCTTGCCGGCCGGAATGGGCCGCCGGCGGGTCCGCGACATGACGGCGTCAATGTCCGCGTCCCACCACATGTTCAGCGCCCCGGCCGCCCCGGCGCCCACGGCGATACACAGAATGGCGGTGAAGGCGATCACCGGATGCACATGGTCCGGCGCCCGAACGAGGCCGACCAGCGCGGTGAACACCACGAGCGACATCACCCGCGGCTTCAGAAGCGCCACATAGTCTCCCGGCGAAGCCAGCCCGCCCGATGTGTTGGGAGCCAGGGCCGCGCCTTGAGACTGGTCGATGCTGGCACTCACGTCACTCATTCAACTCACTCCGCCCCGACGGGGCACCCCGTTCGACCGATGCGACATAACATCCGCCTGATCCTACACCATCGGACGACGGACCGGGACCGCCCCGATCTTGGTGGGGGCGAGCCGGTTCACCCGCCTCGCCCTCGTCCCCCGGCGGCGCGGTAAGCGCGACGCCGGGAGCGACTTCACTTGATCCGCGGCAGGACCTCGAAGGCATGGAAGGGGGGCGGAGAGGACAAGGTCCATTCCAGGGTGGTCGCACCCACGCCCCACGGATTGGGACCGGCCAGTTCCTTTCGGCGGAAGGCGACGAAGATGCCGGTCAGGAAGATGAGGACGGCAAAGCCCGAGATGTAGGAGCCGATGGACGAGATGTAGTTCCAGTGCGCGAACGCATCCGGATAGTCCACATAGCGGCGGGGCATGCCGGCAAGGCCGAGGAAGTGCTGCGGGAAGAAGATCATGTTCACGCCGACGAACGTGACCCAGAAGTGCAGCTTGCCCCAGAATTCCGGGATCATGTAGCCACTCATCTTCGGGAACCAGTAGTACCAGCCGGCAAAGATGGCGAACACGGCGCCCAGCGACAGCACATAGTGGAAGTGGGCGACCACGTAATAGGTGTCATGCAGCGAGCGGTCGATGCCCGCATTGGAGAGCACCACGCCCGTCACGCCGCCCACGGTGAACAGGAAGATGAAGCCGATCGCCCACAGCATGGGGGTACGGAACTGCACCGAGCCGCCCCACATGGTGGCGATCCAGGAGAAGATCTTCACGCCCGTGGGCACCGCGATAATCATGGTGGCGGCCACGAAGTAGGACTGCGTGGAGGCGGACAGGCCCACCGTATACATGTGGTGCGCCCACACCACGAAACCCACCACGCCGATGGCCACCATCGCATAGGCCATGCCGAGATAGCCGAACACGGGCTTGCGGGAGAAGGTGGACACGATGTGGGAGACGATGCCGAAGCCGGGCAGGATGAGGATATAGACTTCCGGGTGCCCGAAGAACCAGAACAGGTGCTGGAACAGGATCGGGTCGCCGCCGCCGGCCGGATCGAAGAAGGTGGTGCCGAAGTTGCGGTCCGTCAGCAGCATCGTGATGGCGCCGGCCAGCACGGGCAGCGACAGCAGCAACAGGAAGGCGGTGATGAGCTGCGACCAGGCGAACAGCGGCATCTTGTGCAGCGTCATGCCCGGGGCGCGCATGTTGAAGATGGTGGTGATGAGGTTGATGGCGCCCAGAATCGAGGAGGCGCCCGACACGTGCAGCGCGAAGATCAGCAGGTCCATGGCCGGGCCGGGATGGCCGAGCTTGGACGACAGGGGCGGATAGATGGTCCAGCCGCCGCCGAAGCCGTTGGAGCCGGCCGCGCCTTCCACGAAGAGCGAGATGATGGCCAGCGCGAAGGCCGGCGGCATCAGCCAGAAGGCGATGTTGTTGATGCGCGGGAAGGCGGTGTCGGGGGCGCCGATCATCAGCGGCACGAAATAATTGCCGTAGCCGCCGATCAGCGCGGGCATCACCATGAAGAAGATCATGATGAGGCCGTGGCCGGTGGTGAAGACGTTGAAGGTCTGCGGATTCTTGAAATACTGCAGGCCCGGCTCCATCAGCTCCATGCGGATGCCGATGGACAAGGCACCGCCCACGATCCCCGCCACCAGGGCGAAGATCAGGTACATGATGCCGATATCCTTGTTGTTGGTGGAAAACACCCACCGCTTCCACCCGGTCGGGATGTGATGGTCGTCGGCGTGATCGGCGTGGGCCGCAGGGGCGTGGCTGGCCATGGCACAGTCCTCAGTCTTCGACGTTTCCGTCTTGTCTCAATCCGTGTCGCGCGCCGGGACCCTGTCCCGCGCGCCCGTATCCCGTTCGCCTGCACCGGGCGCGCGGCCCGGCGGCTTGCCTCAGCGGGCGGCGTCCGCCAGCTGGAAGCGGGCCGGTTCCTCGGCGGCGCGCACCGGGCTCGGCGCCTGCGCATATTTCTGCTTCGCCTGGGCGATCCACTGGTTGAAGTCGGCCTCGCTCACCACGCGCACCGCAATGGGCATGAAGGCATGGTCGCGACCGCACAGTTCCGAGCACTGGCCGTAATAGATGCCTTCCTTGGTGGCCTTGAACCAAGACTCATTCAGGCGGCCGGGCAGCGCGTCGATCTTCACGCCGAAGGAGGGGACGGCGAAGGAATGGATCACATCCGCGGCGGTCACCTGGATGCGCACATTCTTGTTCACCGGAACGACCACCTCATTGTCGACGGCGAGCAGGCGCGGCTGACCGGGCTTGAGGTCCTTCTCCGCCACCATGAGCGAGTCGAAGCTGAAGCCGCCGTTATCGGGATATTCATAGGACCAGTACCACTGGTGACCCGTCACCTTCACGGTGATGTCCGGCTGGGGAATGTTCAGCTCCAGATGGAGCAGGCGGAACGAGGGGATGGCGATGGCCACCAGGATCATCACCGGCACCACCGTCCAGGCCACCTCGATCATGGTATTGTGCGAGGTCTTGGAGGGCACGGGGTTGGCGCGCTCGTTGAAGCGCACCATCACGATGGCCAGAAGCACCATCACGAACAGCACGATGGCGGTGATGATGATCAGGATGAAGGTATTGAAGGAGTGGATGCTCTCCATCACGGGCGTCGCCGCCCCCTGGAGGTTGATCTGCCAATCCGACGGCTGACCCATGCCGGCCCACGCAGTCGCACCCGACAGACTCACGCCAGCCGTGGAGGCCAGGGCGAGAAGGGCAGAGCGAACGGACTGTCTCATGGCGATGATGTCTCCCTGAACAGCAATCCCTTGCCGTTCCTTACGTTATGGCATCCCGCGACCAAAGACGAATGCGGCGGATTGGCCTGAGCGCCCTTTCTTTGATTTACATCAAACACAATTCGGGGGGTCCCGCAATTGAGACACGGGCGCGCACGATGCGACAGAAAGTCGGTACCCATGCGCCTTGCGCCCCGCTTCAAGGCGTGTCCTTCCCCTGCCGGAAGCCTGCGGTGCCCGGCGGGTCGCGGCACCCCGCGCGGCCCTCTTCGAGGCCCCCTCACCGCTCCGTGTCTGTGCGAATCGGGGCCGAATGCGCATTTCACGGCAAAACATGCCGCCGCATTCTTGACACGGACGGTCAGCCTTTTAAGCGAAACCTTGCGAGGATCGACGAAAGTTCGGTCGTCGCCGACATGCGGCCATGCCGCCAGGATTTGGAGCCGGGAGCCAATGGGGTTCATGTTGTCGCGGGGCGATGCCCGCAAGTCGCCGGGCGCGTGCGTCCGCAGCATCGCCCGGACGGGAGCGCCACAGCTGAGCCGGATCGCCCGTCCAGCGCAGGCGTTCCTTTTCAGCATCTTCGTGGCGCTTGTGTTCCTGGCGGGCGCACCCGCCGCCCATGCCCAGGGCACCGTCAAGCAGGTCTACAACGATTGGCAGATCCGCTGCGATACCCCTCCTGGCGCCCAGGGTGAGCAGTGCGTCCTGCTTCAGAGCGTCCAGGCAGAGGATCGCCCCAATGTGGGCCTCACCGTCATCGTGCTGAAGACGGCGGACCAGAAGAGCCGCCTCCTGCGCGTCCTGGCCCCGCTCGGCGTTCTCATCCCGTCGGGCCTTGGGCTGAAGATCGACGATGCGGATGTGGGACGGGCCGGCTTCGTGCGCTGCCTGCCCAACGGCTGCGTGGCCGAGGTGGTGATGGACGATGCCCTGGTCAATCGCCTGCGCAACGGCAAGCAGGCCACTTTCATCATCTTCCAGACCCCGGAAGAGGGCATCGGAATACCGCTCAGCCTGAACGGATTCGGCCCCGGGTTCGATGCGCTGAAATGAGGTGACGCAGCGCTCGCTGCGTCGCACACATTTTCCCGCCCTTAGGCTAGGTTTGGCCATTCTTGGTCCCCACAAGGGGCCCGGCTTGGGCGTTGCAGGAGGCAGGCGGGATGCACGGAACCGACCATACACTGTTCCTGAGCGCCCTCGCCTTCCTGGCGGCTGCGGTGATTTCCGTGCCGCTGGCCAAGCGGCTCGGCCTGTCCCCGGTGGTGGGCTATCTGGCCGCCGGCATCGCCATCGGCCCTGCCGGCTTCAATGTGGCCGATCCCGGCACCGTCATCACGGTGGCGGAACTTGGCGTGGTGCTGCTGCTGTTCCTGATCGGCCTGGAGCTTCAGCCCTCGCGCCTGCTGTCCATGGGGCGCTATATTTTCGGCCTCGGCACGGCCCAGCTCCTGGTCACCGGCGTGCTCATCGCGTGCGTGGCCTGGTCGCGCGGCATGACGGTCGCGGGCGCGGTCATTTCCGGCATGGCGCTCGCCATGTCCGCCACCTCCATCGCGCTGCAACTGCTCACCGAGCGGGGCGACCTCCAGAGCGGCTACGGCCAGCGCGCCTTTTCCATCCTCCTGTTCCAGGACATTGCCATCGTCCCCCTGCTGGCGTTGGTGCCCTTGCTGTCTCCCGGCAAGGAGGAACTGCCCGCAGATCCCATCGGCACCTTGCTCCAGGCGTCGGCGGCGCTGTCGGCCGTGGTGGTGATCGTGGTGGCGGGACGCTATCTGCTGAACCCGCTGTTCCGCGTGCTCGCCCGCTCCGGCGCCCGCGAGGCCATGACCGCGGCGGCCCTGCTGGTGGTGCTGGGGGCGGCCGGCCTGATGGCGGCGACCGGCCTGTCCATGGCGCTCGGCGCCTTCCTGGCCGGCCTGCTGCTCTCGGAAAGCACGTTCCGGCACGAGCTGGAGGCCAATATCGAGGCCTTTCGCGGCCTGCTGTTGTCCATGTTCTTCATGGGCGTGGGCATGACGCTGGACCTCGATCTGGTGCTGAGCCATCTCGGCCCGCTCACCGCCGCGGCTTTGCTCATCACCCTCATCAAATTCCTGGTGGTGTTCCTGCTCTATCGCGGCGATCACAACACCCGGTCGGAGGCCATGAAGGCCGGCGCGGTGCTCATGCCCGCCGGCGAGTTCGCCTTCGTCCTGTTTCCCCTGGCGCTTTACAACGGCATCCTCACCAAGGACCAGGCGGAGCTGCTCACCGCCATCGCGGCCCTGACCATGATGATCGGTCCGCTGGTGTTCTCCCTCATCAACCGCTTGCTGCCGCGCTTCCGCAAGGACGCGCCGGAGCGCGAGGCGGACGACTTCTCTGAGGCCAGCGGCCGGGTGCTGGTGATCGGCTTCGGGCGATTCGGCCAGATCGTGGCCCAATGCCTGCTCGCCGAAGGGGTGCAGGTCACCATCATCGACAATGACGTGGAGATGATTCAGAGCGCCGGCCGCTTCGGGGTTCATATCTATTATGGCGATGGCACGCGGCTGGATGTGCTGCGGGCGGCGGGCGCGGAGAATGTGGAGGTGATCTGCGTCTGCGTGGACGATCGCGAATCGGCGGATCGCATCGTCGACATCGTGCAGGCCTCCATGCCCAATGCCGCCCTCCATGTGCGCGCCTTCGACCGGGTGCATTCCATGGACCTGCTGCGCAAGGGCGTGCGCTACGAGATGCGCGAGACCCTGGAATCGGCCTTCGCCTTCGGCGGGCGTACCCTGGAGGCGCTCGGCTTTGACAAGGACGCGGTGGGCGAACTGGTGGCGGATGTGCGCGCCCGCGACCGGCTGCGCCTGGAGCGGCAGGTGGCGGAGGGGCTCTACAGCGGCGGCGACATGGTGCCCTCCCGCAAGGTGGAGCCGGAGCCGCTCACCGAACCGGAAAAGCCCGCCCGGCCGCTCAATCCCGAGGCCCAGGACGTGCTCGCTCACGAGACGGAATTTTCCGGCTGAGCCGGGGCCGGCGCGCGCGGCGCAAGGCCGCGGGCGGGCGGCGCGATTCGGGCGCGCCCGCCTGTGTCAGGGAATGACGGGCGGTTCCATCCCACCCTTCGCCGCAGCTTTTACCGCGAAGGCACAGTGATTTCCCCTGAACCATGACGTAAACTCCGCCATCGGGAGGGCACAATGGATCAGTTCGTACAGTTGATGCGCGCTGCGCAAGGCGGCCAGGGCCTGGACAATATCGCGCAGCTCTACGGTCTGTCGGTCCAGCAGGCGCAGAAGGCAGCGGAAGCCCTCATGCCGGCCTTTGCGCTCGGCGTGCAGCGGGCCATGGCCTCGCCGGATGGCATGGCGCAGCTCATGGCGCTGATGATGCGCGGGCCCTACAGCACCCTTTATGACCGTCGCCCCTCCGGGCCGGCGGCGCTCAACCAGGCCGGCAGCCCGGCGCTGGACGCGCTGTTCGGCTCGCAGGAGGTGAGCAAGGCGGTGGCCGATCACGCGGCTTCCTCCACCGGCCTCGGCGTTGCCGTTCTCAAGCAGCTCATGCCGGCCTTCGCCTCCATGGTGCTGGGCGGCTTGACCAAGTCGCTGGCGGCCTCCGGCGCGCTCAACCAGATGCTCGCCGCCATGCTCGCCCGCGCCAACGGGCAGCCCGTCCCCACCGGCAATCCCTGGGTGGATACGCTCGCCTTGACCCTGTCGTCCGGCGGCGGCATGGGCCGGGTGTCCACGGGCAATCCGTGGATCGATTCCTTCGCCCAGATGATGGCCCAGTCGCCCTGGGGCGGCACCGGCATGGGCGGTGCGCAGAACCCCTGGCAGGACATGATTTCGGCGACGCTCTCGCTGATGGGGAGTTCCATGCCCCAGCCGCCTCAGCCGGCGGCCCCTCCTCCGCCCCCGCCGCCGCCTCCCCCGCCGCCGGCGCCCCTCGGCCAGTGGCCATTCCAGGATTATTTCGCGCAGCTGTTCTCCCAGGGCTTTCCGCCTGCCGGCATGATGCCGCCCGGCTACGACCCGAAGACGCTCAGCCAGTTTGCGGCCTTCTTCCCGTTCCAGGACTTCTGGGGCCAGATGCTGGACCGCACCTCCGGCCATGGCGGCACGCCGCCCAAATCCAAGGGGTGACGGGGCCAGGCGTAGAAGTCGACGCACAACGAAAGAACCCGCGCCGGCTGCGGACGGCGCGGGTCAAGTGGGCGGTCGCGAGGGGCGTGACCGCCGATGGATCGGGCTCAGCCGCGCGGGCGGCCCTTGAGCCGGTTCGCGGCTCGGCGCTCGACGGCGCGGCTCACCAGAACATGGCTCGGATCGCTCCAGAGGGGCTCTGACGCGGCATCGCGGAGATCGGAGCGGGTCAGCCCCACATCACGCAGTAGATAATCATCAAATTCAAGCATCTGAGACACGATGCGTCGATGCTCGACGGCGCGGACGAGTTTATTGACCGTGGAGATCCCGTGCGTGATGAGACCGGCCACGACTGCACCAACGGGGGCGACAATCAGCCTGCGTGTTTCACCATAAACGCTCATATCGATCTCCATCAGACAACGTACGAGTACCTTCCGCTTTGCCTCCTGCCAGCGAAACAAGCCACCCGATTTCGGTCCGTCATCCGTGCTGACCTATGTGCTACGGACGATTGAATCACGCTAGCGAATGTTTTTCATCCCACCTATCATTCTCCGTGATGTTTCTTTCGGAGAGTCCCATGAGCGCTCTGTTTGACGCGGATCAGCTGCGCACCTTCGTTGCCATCGCCGAGACCGGCAGCTTCACGCGCGCGGCGGATGTGGTGCACAAGACACAGTCCGCCGTCTCCATGCAGATGAAGCGCCTGGAAGAGCGGGTGGGGCGACCCGTTTTCGTCCGCGACGGCCGCGCCTCGCGCCTGACCGAAGACGGCGAGCGGCTGCTCGGCTATGCCCGGCGGATCGTGAAGCTGAACCTGGAGGCCGCCGCCAGCTTTGCGGACGAGATGCTCACCGGGCGGGTCTGCCTCGGCGTGCCCGATGATTATGCCGACCGCTACCTGCCGGAAATCATGGCGCGGTTTTCAGCAACGCACCCTTCGGTGGAATTCACCGTCATCTGCGAACCCACGTCCGAACTGGTGGAGCGGGTGCGGGCGGGCACCATCGATCTGGCCATCATCACCTATACGGAGGACGCGGCCCGCAATGCCCAGCTGATCCGGCGGGAGCGCCTGCTCTGGGTGAGTTCGGCGCGCCATTCGGTGCATCTGGAAACGCCGGTGCCGCTGGGGCTGGGGCGGCCCACCTGCCAGTGGCGGCACGTGGCGCTCTCCCGCCTGGCGGCGGCCGGCCGCGCCCATCGCGTGCTCTATACCAGCCCCAATTGCGGAGCGGTCTCCGCCGCCGTCCTGGCGGGGCTGGCCATCTCGGTCTTCCCCGAATCGGCGCTGCGGCCGGGCATGCGGGTGCTCGGCGCCGCGGACGGCTATCCGCCCTTGCCGCCCTGCGACATCGCCCTGCTGCGCAATCGCCACGAGCCCTCGCCGCTGGCGGAGGCCCTGGCCCAGCACATCATCCAGGGCCTGGACAATCTCACCGAGGCCGACGCGGCGGAGTAAGGCCGGAGCGCGGGGCGCGCAGCACCACCACGTTGCCCACCAGCACCAACGCCACGCCGAAGGCGGCGAACACCGTCCAGTGATAGCCCTCGAACACGGTGGAAAGCGCCAGCGCGATCACCGGAAACATGACGGTGCCATAGCCCGCACGGCTCGGACCAATGCGGCGGATGAGGGTCATATAGACCCCAAAGCCGAGCAATGTCGGGACGACCACCAGATAGGCCAGCGACCCGAGATAGCGCGCGGTCCACTCGAGCTTGAAGTCCGCCCCCGTGAGCAGCGCCAGGGCGGCGCAGAAGACGACGCCGTAGAGCATGCCGAAGGCATTGACCGAGGCCTGCGGCAAGCCGCGCCGGCCCACCGTGGCGATGACAAAGCTGCCGCAGGAAAAAGACAGGGTGCCCACCAAGGCCAGGCCAAGTGCCAGCGGCAGGCTGGGGGAGACCTCTTTCTCGAGCACAGATGGGCCAAACACGAGCACGACGCCCATGATCCCCAATATCGCCCCGAACAGGATGCGCCGGTTGGGCGCGATGCCGGTCAGGGCCGCACCCATGAGCGGGATGAAGACGGCGGCCAGCGAGAACAGGACGGACAGCAGGCCAGACGGCAGATAGAGACCGGCATAATAGAAGCTGACGAAATTCACCGAGAACAGCGTCAGGCCCAGGGCCGCAAACAGGAGGTGATCCTTCACTGGAAAGGACAGCCGCCCCCGCCGCGCCGCCACCCAGGCGAACATGACCAAGCCCGCCACGAGAAAGCGCCATACGCCGGACACTTCGGGCGCCACGACGCCCAGTTGCAGGCGGAGCGGCAGCCAGCCGGTTCCGAAGATGACGACGGTCGCCAAATAGAGGACGACGTCCAGGGGACCCAGTCCAGCGGACGAGCCAGGTGAGGGGGCGGTCATTGGGGTTTCCCGTTGCCCGCCATTTGTGGGCACTGGAGTCCCGCCCGTCACCCGGCCCACGCGCATGCCAACCATGCACGTCACGCATGGTCAGCGGGGCGTCACCGCTCAGTAGGCGAGTTCCGCGAAGATGGGTTCGACGGTCTCGCCCCAGGGGCCGAAATAGCGGGCGAGCAGGTCTTCGGCCGGCGTGCGGCCATTGCGCAGCACCTCGTCGACAGGGGCGAGGAAGCGCGTCTCGTCGCGCCCCTGGCTGTCCAGCAGACGGCGGCGGGTCAGGCCCTGGCGGGCCAGCTCGACCACTTCGGCGGCCACCTCCTGCACCGATCGACCGCGAATCTGCGTCTTCAGGCCCTGCGTGGGCACGTCGTCCCGCAGCGATTGGCGGTCCTGCGCGGTCCAGTCCTTCGTGAGGTCCAGGGCGGCATCAAGGCTGGCGCTGTCATAGAGCAGACCGGTCCAGAGCGCTGGCAGCGCGCACAAGGTGCACCAGGGCCCGGCATCGGCGCCGCGCATTTCCAGGAAGCGCTTCAACCGCACCTCCGGGAAGATGGTGGACAGGTGGTTGATCCAGTCGGACAACGTTGCTGTCTCGCCGGGAAGAAGCGGGTGCCGCCCTGCCAGGAGATCGCGGAAGGACGAGCCGGCCACGTCGATATAATGGTCGCCGCGCTTGACGAAATACATGGGCACGTCGAGCGCATAGTCCACATAGCGCTCAAAGCCCATGCCCTCCTCGAAGGCAAACGGCAGCATGCCCGAGCGGTCCGCATCCGTGTCGCGCCAGATCTCGGAGCGGAAGGACAGGAAGCCATTGGGGTGCCCCTCGGTGAAGGGCGAGTTCGCGAACAAGGCGGTGGCGATGGGCTGGAGCGCGAGGCTCGCGCGCAGCTTGCGCACCATGTCATGCTCGCTGGAGAAGTCCAGGTTCACCTGCACCGTGCAGGTGCGGAACATCATGTCGAGGCCCAGATTGCCCACCTTGGGCATGTAGGCCGCCATGATCTTGTAGCGCCCCTTGGGCATCACCGGCGTCTCGGAGCGGCTCCATTTGGGGCTCATGCCGATGCCGAGGAAGCCGAGGCCGAGCGGATCGGCCACCGTGCGCAGGTGGGTGAGGTGCGCATTGATCTCTGCGCAGGTCTCGTGAATGGTCGCCAGCGGCGCCCCGGACAATTCGAACTGGCCGCCCGGCTCCAGCGAAATGGCGCCCCCGCCCACCGGATCAGCCAAGCCGATGATGTGCGGCCCGTCCATTATGGGTTCCCAGCCCGTGGCCGCCTGCATGCCTTCCAGCACCGCGCGGATGCCCTTTGGCCCCTCATAGGGCACCGGCTCGTGGCGGCCGAGCGTGAAGGGAATCTTCTCATGCTCGGTGCCGATACGGAAACGCGCCTCGGGCTTATTGCCTTGCGCCAGCCAGGCGACGAGCTCGTCGCGGGATTCGATCGGCGTGGCATCCAGCGTATCGCGGGCCATGAAACTGCATCCCCTGAAGACAGTCGCGGGCGCCTCCACAGGCCCCGGCGACCGCACCACATCCAAAGCAGCCGTCGGCACCGCGTCCCGAACCGCGTTCTGCCCCCGCCTGCCCCGCCCCCGCTCCACATCCAAACCGCGGCCCCGTTTTCAGGTGCCTGCGGGCCCTGGCCTCCGGTGTGAGGTCGCCGCCGTGGGAACGGCGGGCCACACCCGTTGCGGGCGCGCGAACATACACGGCCCGATCCGCACCGCAAACACCGCGGGAAACGTCGCGCGCGGGGCCTTTCGCCTCGCCGATTTCAGCGCGGGGCCACCACCGGGTCCCGCGCCAGGGCGAAGATCAGCACCGTCAGCGGGGTCGCCAGCACCACGCCCAGCATGCCGAACAAAGTGGCGAAGGCCACCACCGCGAACAGCGCCACCGCCGCGGGCAAAGCGACAATCTGCTGCTGCAACAAGGGCATGACCACATTGCCCTCCAATTGCTGCACCACCACCACCAGCACCAGCGTCCACATGGTCGTCTCAAAGCCCACCGTCGCGGCCAGGAGCAAGGCCGGGATGGCGGACGCCACCGGCCCCACCATGGGCACGAATTCGGCCAGCCCGGCGAACAGGCCCAACGCAAAGGCGGAGGGCACGCCGATCATCCAGAGCCCCACTCCGGTCAGCAGGCCTACCAGCACCATGGCGAAGAGCTGGGCCTTCAGGAACAGGCGCAGCGCCACCACCGCCTCCTGGAAGCGGGCCCTGGCGGCAGCCTGATTCTCCTCGGGGAACAGCGCCACCAGGCCATCCAGATAGAGCTTGGGCTGGATGGCCATGTAAAGGCCGCCTGCCACCACCAGGAAGATGCCCACCATGAGGTTGGCCACATTGCTGGTGAGACCGCGCACCGCCGTCAGCAAGGCTTCCCCGGTGGGCACATTGTTCTTGGCCTGCTCCATCACCGAGCGCTCCAATTGCTGGAGCTGGAAGCGGTCCCGGAGCGAGGCCCAGGCCCCCGGCAGGCGTTCCACGAGGTCGGCGACCTGATCCTGGATCAGCGAGCCGAACAGATAGAACACGGCGCCGAAGCTGACGGCCACCGTGAGGGCGGTGAAGATGAGCGCCACATGGGGCGGCAAGCGGGTCACGCGCGCCACCGGCTCGGCCAAGGCGTGAAGCATGATGGCAACCAGGATGGCGAAGAAGACCAGGAGGAGAATCTCCACCAGCTGCCAGGAGATCCAGAAGGCGCCAACCACCAGGCACGCCACGGCCACGTTGCGCGCCATGCGCCGGTCCGATCCCCTCATACCCGCCTCCCCGCCCCATCTCCGCCCGGGCGTTTGTGACCACGCCGTGGGGATGTGGCTGCCATTGCTGCACAGCCGGGCTCACGCCCGCAGGGCAACAACGTCGGAGCGGGGAAACTGATCCATGGCCCCGCCGCCCGCGTGCGAAGGGCTGCGGCGGATGGCGGATGGATCGGCCGGTCAGGTGGGATGCGTCTTCTTGCGCTCCTCTTCCACCAGCTCTTTCTTGGACAGCTTGCCCACCAGCGTCTTGGGGAGCTGCTCGCGGATCTCCACGGCCTTCGGCATTTCGATCTTCGAGACCTGCTTGGTCAGGAAGGCCAGCAATTCCTCCGGCGTGGCGGTCTCGCCGTCGCGCAAGGTCACAAATCCCTTGGGCGCCTGGCCGCGATATTTGTCCTCCACCCCGATCACCACCGCCTCGGCCACGGCCGGGTGGAGATAGAGGGCCTCCTCGATCATGCGCGGATACACGTTATAGCCGCCGCACAGGATCACATCCTTGATGCGATCCACCAGATAGAGATAGCCATCCTCGTCCACATAGCCCACGTCGCCGGTGCGGAAGGCCCCGTCCACGAAGGCGTTGCGGGTTTCCTCCGGCCGATGCCAGTAGCCCTGCATCACCTGCGGGCCACGGGCGCAGACCTCGCCGCGCTCGCCCTGTGGGAGCACGCGATGGGGCTGGGTGAGGTCTCGGATCTCAATGACGGTCTGCGGCACCGGAAGCCCCACGGACCCGTCCTTGATGACGCCCAGCGGCGGATTGGCGGTGAGCACCGGGGAGGTCTCGCTCAGGCCGTAGCCCTCCACCAGCTTGCAGCCGGACAGTTCCTCGAATCTCTGGCGCACCTCGCCCGGCAGCGGAGCGCCGCCGGAGATGCACAGCTTCAGCGAGGACAGGCCCTTGGGGTCGAGGCCCGGCGCATTGTTGATGGCCGTGTAGATGGTCGGCACGCCGGGAAACACCGTGACCTTTGCCGCCGCAATGGTGGCCAGGAGGTCCTGCAGCTGAAAGCGCGGCACCAGGACGATTTCGCAGCCTAGCGCCACCGGGATGTTCATGACATTGGTCATGGCGAAGACATGGAACAGGGGCAGCACGCCCAGCACCCGCTCTTCCGCCGCCCGCAGGCACCCCACATGCCGGATCACCTGATAGGCGTTGGCGGTGAGATTGGCGTGGGTGAGCATGGCGCCCTTGGGCACGCCGGTGGTGCCGCCGGTATATTGCAGCACCGCCACGTCCACCTTGGCGTCGATGAAGACGGGGGTGGGCTTGTCCGCCCCCCGCATCAGGGTCTCCATGCGCAGATGGAGGCCGTCGCCTTCCGAGAACACCGCCTGGTCCTTGCGCTTGAAGAGCTGGAACAGCCAGCCCTTCACGAAGGGCAGGATGCCGCGCATGGGGCACACGATGATGGAGCGAAGCCCCGCCTCCGCCGCCACGGCGGCGACCCGGCTATGCACCACCTTCAGGTCGGGCACCACCATGATGGTGGTGCCGGAATCGGCGATCTGGTGCTTGAGCTCCCGCTCCACATAAAGCGGGCTGAAGTTCACCACCGTGGCGCCGGTCTTCAGGATGGCGAAATAGAAGATCACCGAATAGGGCGTGTTGGGCAGGCACAGCCCGACCTTTGAGCCCTTGCCGACGCCCAGTTGCTGAAGGCCGGCGGCAGCCTTGTCCACCAGGTGGCCCAACTCCGCATAGGTCCAGCGCCGGCCCATGAAATTGAGCGCCGGGCGCGGGCCATGTTCGGCCACGGCGGCGGCCAGCAGATCGGGCACGGGACCCGCTTGAATGCCATTGTCATCGAGCCGCTTGAGCATCGATGCCCTCCCCTGCATATGGAAGGGACCGCCGCAGGGCCCCTCGCCCCGCGCGGCCTTCCCCTTGCGTTCAAACCGGCGCTCTTGCGGCGCCGTTGGTATTATCGGAGTGGAATGCGCCAAACTGAAGGTGGCGGGCCGCAGCCCGCCACGTCGCCTCACTTGGTGATGAGGGCGGCCGTATTGGTGGGCGCGTCGAACTTGTAGCGGATGCCCATGGAGACGATGTCCACATAGGCGCTGTTGACCTCGGCCACCAGCGTGCCACGGGTAAGGTTGGCGGGATCGTTGGGTCCGAGCGCGATGTTGCCGCTCTGGCCGAAGATGTGGGTATAGGCGAAGTCGATGCTCAGCTGGGGCGTCCAGGCATAGGTGAAGCCGGCGGAGAGCCACAGGCGGTTGCTGTCGGGCAGGCGCGGCGTGCGATATTCGTCCGTGACCGGCGAGATCTCATAGGCAACGCCCGCGCGCAGGGCGAGCTTGGGATCCCACTGATACTCGACGCCGCCGGAGAAGAACCAGCCATCCTGCCAGTGCAGCGACAGCACCGACGGTGCGCCGGCGGACGGCACGATCACCAATTGCTGCAAGGTGGACCAATTGGTCCATTCCACCGTGCCCATGACGGTCCAGCGCGGATCGAGCTTGGAGCGGAAGGAGCCGGTGATCTGGTCGGGCAAAGTCAGGCCCGCCGTGCTGCCCAGAACGCCCACAGGGGTGCCCAGCGGCGTGTAGATGGTGGTCGTGCCTTCGAGGTTCTGGCTGAGCTGGGACCGATAGCCAATGCCGACGGTGGTTCCGGGGGCCAGCGTGAAGAGGGCGCCGAGGGTGAAGCCATAGGCGATGGAACTGCCATCCACCTGGGTGTAGCCCGTGGCAAAGGTGGGCGCGCCGGTGATGTACTGCGCTTGGCCGAGGCGCGCATCCATGTAATTGGCCTGGAGACCGCCGCCGATGGTCAGCCAATCGGTGACGCGATAGGCCACCTGGGCGGCCATGTTGAAGTCGGCGATGCGATTGTAGCAGCCGTAATAGCGGCCGGACCAGTTGCAGGGCGCATCGGTGATGAGGCCGTAGGGCGAGGTCAGCGACAGGCCGATGGCCCAGCGATCCCAGGCATAGGTGGCGTAGCCGGTGGGCAGGACGCCATTGTCGACGATGTCGCCGACCCCCACCGCGCCCAGATTGGAGCCGAGCGCGCTGCGGGCGCTCAGGACATCGATGGAGGCATGGGGGGCGATATAGGTGACGTTGCCTTCCAGCTGGAGGCCGGGGACGAAGCTGATGGCCGCCGGGTTCCAATACATGGAGGCCAGGCCCGCGCCGCCCGCCGCGTTTCCGGCAAACGAGGTGCCCTGGTAATAGGCGCTCTGCTCGCGAAGACCGAAGCCGCCCGCCTGCGCGGCCGTGGCCGCGCCCAGCAGGACGACCGGCACCAGAAGGGCCGGGGAAGTGCGAGACAGGCCGGTGGCGATGGACATGGTGCCCCCTACGATTTGAGCGTTTCCTGGGATCCGATTTTTGTGCGGCGCACTTATTCGTGCATCAGATGCCCTATACGTCATCCAGCATGAACAAGCCGCGGGGATCGTCAACCGGGCAAATGAGGACCCGGAGGCGCTTCCCTCACCTCCATGTGAATGTGTGTCATTTCAGTCACGAAAGCGGCACCGGAATGGCGATTTTCGGGCGGGCTGTCCCCGACTTTTCCAAAAGTCAGGACGTCGGAAGGTCAATGTTCCTGACCGTTTGCACCGCCATTCCCGGCAGAATCGATGGACATGGGTTGTGCGATGCACGAAGCACAGCCGGCCAAGCTTCGGCCATGTTCGGCAATGCAGCGACGATTGGCGGGAGCGCGGTTTCGCAGCCTCTTGCAGCCAAGGTCAAAGCATGTATCGTAAGCGCCGTGAGTTGACGTATAGGTGAGGTGCCGGCTGTGGATTCCCCTCGCAATGCCCACGGTGGACTGACGGACACCTTCTTCACCGTCACCGAGCTGGCGCGGGACCTGGCCATCACGCCGCGCACCATCCGCTTCTATGAGGACAAGGGTCTCATCACCCCCCGCCGGGCCGGCAACATCCGCGTCTATACCAAGCGTGACCGGGCCCGCATGGTCCTGATCCTGCGCGGCAAGCGGCTCGGCTTCAGCCTGCGCGAGATCAAGGAATATCTCGACCTCTACGACATCGATCCCTCGCAGACCGAGCAGATCCGCCTGCTGCTGAAAAAGGTGCGCACGCGCCTCGACATGCTGGAGGACCAGCGCCTGGCGCTGGAGGAAAGCATCCTGGAACTGAAGGACATCGAGGAACAGACGCTGGCCGCGCTGGAAGCGCAGGTGGCAGCCGCCAAGGCGGCCAGCTGACCTTCCGGCGAGCGGCCCTCGCCCCTCACGTGCGCCGGACCCCGGTTCGGCGGAACGCAACGAACAACACAATGAACCTGGCAGGAGAGCCCATGCAGAACGTGGTCATCGCGGGCTATGCCCGCTCGCCTTTCACCCCGGCCAAGAAGGGTGATCTGGCGCGGGTGCGGCCCGACGATCTGGCGGCGCAAGTCATCCGCGAGCTGATCGTCCGCACCAAGGTCAATGCCGAGGACATCGAGGACCTGATCCTCGGGTGCGCCTTTCCCGAGGCCGAGCAGGGCTTCAACGTGGCGCGCCTGGTGGGCATGATTGCCGAGCTGCCGCAGTCGGTGGCCGGTGTCACCGTCAACCGCTTCTGCGGCTCGTCCATGCAGGCGGTGCACATGGCTGCCGGCCAGATCCAGCTGGGCGCCGGGGAAGTCTTTATCTGCGCCGGTGTGGAGAGCATGAGCCGCGTGCCCATGACCGGCTTCAACCCCATGCCGAACCCCGCCCTGCACGCCAAGAATCACGCCGCCTACATGGGCATGGGCGACACCGCCGAGAATGTCGCCCGCAAGTGGCAGATCACCCGCGCCGACCAGGATGCCTTCGCCCTGGAGAGCCAGCGCAAGGCGGCCGCCGCCCAGGCGGACGGGCGGCTTGACGCCGAAATCGTCGCCATCCGCGCCAATGGTTCGGTGATCGAAAAAGACGGCTGCATCCGTGCCGAGACCACGGCCGAGGATCTGGCCGGCCTCAAGCCCTCCTTCGACCAGAACGGTACCGTGACCGCCGGCACCGCCTCTCCGCTCACCGATGGCGCGGCCGCAGTGCTGGTGTGCACCGAAGCCTATGCGGAGCGCAACGGCCTCACCCCGCTCGCCCGCATCAAGGGCGTGGCGGTGGCCGGCTGCGCGCCGGAAATCATGGGCATCGGCCCGGTGGAGGCCACCCGCAAGGCGCTGAAGCGCTCGAACATCGAGATCGGCGACGTGGACGTGGTGGAGCTGAACGAGGCCTTCGCCTCCCAGGCGCTGGCCTGCGCCCGCGAGCTGGGCATCCAGGGCGAGACGCTCAACAAGGATGGCGGCGCCATCGCGCTCGGCCACCCGCTGGGCGCCACGGGCGCGCGCATCGTCGGCAAGGCGGCGGCGCTGCTCCAGCGGGACGGCGGGCGCTATGCGCTGGCCACCCAGTGCATCGGCGGTGGCCAGGGCATTGCCACCGTCCTCGAGCGGATCTGAGGGAGGCGCACGCCATGAGCGACACGCCCCGTCCCATCAAGAAGGTCGCCGTCATCGGCGCCGGCGTCATGGGCGCCGGCATCGCCGCCCATGTGGCCAATGCCGGCGTCGAGGTGCTGCTCCTCGACATCGTCCCGGACGGCGCCACCAACCGCAACGCCATCGCCGAGAAGGCGGTGGAGCGCCTCCTGAAGGCCGATCCCGCCGCCTTCATGGCCAAGCGCAATGCGCGCCTGGTGAAGCCCGGCAATATCGAGGACAACCTCGCCGACCTCGCCTCCTGCGACTGGATCGTGGAAGCGGTCATCGAGCGGCTCGACATCAAGCAGGCGCTCTACGCCAAGATTGATTCCGTGCGCACGCCGGGAACGGCGGTGTCCTCCAACACATCAACCATTCCGCTGGCCGACTTGACCGGCGGCCTGCCCGAGGGCTTCCGGCGGGACTTCCTCATCACCCATTTCTTCAATCCGCCGCGCTACATGCGCCTTTTGGAGATCGTTGCCGGCGCCGACACGGACCCGGCGACGGTTGAGCGGGTGAAGGCCTTTGCCGACGTGAAGCTCGGCAAGACGGTGGTGGACTGCAAGGACACGCCCGGCTTCATCGCCAATCGGCTCGGCACCTATTGGATTCAGGCGGCGGTCATCGGCGCGCTGGACCTGGAGATGCGTGTCGAGGAAGCCGACGCCGTCATGGGGCGCCCCTTCGGCATCCCCAAGACCGGCATTTTCGGCCTGCTGGACCTGGTCGGCCTGGACCTCATGCCCCATGTGCAGGGGAGCCTGGAGCGGGCACTGCCCAAGTCCGACCCCTTCCATGCTTTGCTGCGCGATGTGCCGCTGCTGCGCGACATGATCGCCAACGGCTATATCGGCCGGAAGGGCAAGGGCGGCTTCTATCGCCTCAATCGCGAGGGCGGCGGCAAGGTGAAGGAGGCCATCGACCTCAAGACCGGTGCCTATCGCCGGGAGGAAAAGGCCCAGTTCGCCGAATTGGAGGAACTGTCCAAGGACCTGCCCGCGCTGCTCGCCAGCGACGGCCCCGCCGGACGTTATGCCTGGGCCGTCATGGGCCCGACTTTGGCCTATGCCGCCCGCCTCGTTCCCGAGGCCGCCGATACGGTGGTGGCCATCGATGAGGCCATGCGCCTCGGCTACAATTGGAAGTTCGGCCCCTTCGAGCTGATCGACAAGATCGGGTCCGAGGCCCTCGCCGCCCGCCTTGAGGCGGAGGGCTTGGAAGTCCCCGCTTTGCTGGCCGCCGCCCGCGGAAAGCCCTTCTACCGGGTGGCCGAGGGGCGTCAGCAATATCTGGGGACCGATGGCGCCTATCACGACATAGAGCGGCCCGAGGGCGTGCTGCTGCTCGCCGACATCAAGCTGCGCTCCCAGCCGATCCAGAAGAATGGCTCGGCGGCGCTGTGGGACATTGGCGACGGCGTGGTGTGCCTGGAATTCACCAGCAAGGGCAATTCCCTGGACGAGGGCATCATCACGCTGCTCGCCCGCGCCATTCCGCTGGTGAAGTCCAAGTACAAGGCCCTCGTCATCTATAACGAGGGCACCAACTTCTCGGTGGGCGCAAACCTCGGCCTCGCCTTGTTCGCCTGCAACATCGCCGCCTTTGGCGAGGTGGAGAAGCTGGTGGCCACCGGCCAGCAGACCTATCAGCAGCTCAAATACGCCCCCTTCCCCGTGGTGTCGGCGCCCGCCGGCATGGCGCTCGGCGGTGGCTGCGAGATCCTGCTGCATTCCGACGCGGTCCAGGCCCATGCGGAAAGCTATATCGGCCTGGTGGAATGCGGCGTCGGGCTGCTGCCCGGCTGGGGTGGCTGCAAGGAGATGCTGACCCGCTGGCAATCGGAAAAGATCTTCCCGCGCGGCCCCATGCCGGCCACCTCCAAGGTGTTCGAGATGGTCTCCACCGCCACCGTCTCCAAGTCGGCGGCGGAAGCCAAGGAATATCTGTTCCTGCGCGAGACCGACGGCATCACCATGAACCGCGACCGGCTCCTGGCGGATGCCAAGGCCAAGGCCCTGGCCCTGGCGGAAAACTATGTGCCGCCCAAGCCCGTGGACCTCACCTTGCCGGGCCCCTCCGGCAAGACCGCCCTCGTGATGGCGGCCGAAGGGTTCCACAAGCGCGGCATCGCCACCACGCACGACCTGGTGGTGGCCGACGCGCTGGCCGAGGTGCTCTCCGGCGGCAATGCGGATCACATCGAGCCGGTGAAGGAAGCCCACGTGCTGGAGCTGGAGCGGGCCGGGTTCATGCGCCTCATCCGCACCAATGCCACGCTCGCCCGCATCGAGCACACGCTCGAAACGGGCCGCCCGCTCCGCAACTGATGTCGCCTCCCCCGCCGCCCGGCGCGGCGGGGGAGTTCTCCCACGGATTTCGCAGCCGGCCATCGAACGTCGCCATCGCTTGAGGCCACCGTCCAAGGCAGAACAATTCGGGAAGACGCCCATGCAGACCTATCAGCCGCCGCTTCGCGACATGCGCTTCGTGCTGCACGAGCTTCATGGCAGCGAAAGCCTCAAGGACATGAAGGGCCTTGAAGAGGTCACGCCCGACCTCATCGATGCCGTGCTCGAGGAGGCCTCAAAGCTCGTCACCGAGGTGCTCGCCCCCCTCAATGTGGTCGCCGACCAGAAGGGCTGCACCTATGAGAATGGCGTGGTGCGCACCCCGCCCGGCTTCAAGGAGGCCTACCAGACCTATCGGGAAGGCGGATGGAACGGCATTGCCTGCGACCCCGAATGGGGCGGCCAGGGCCTGCCCGCCAGCGTGACCAAGCTGGTGGAGGAGATGATGTGCTCCGCCAACATCGCCTTCGGCCTCTATCCCGGCCTCACCCACGGCGCCTATGTGGCGCTCTCCCATCATGCCTCGCAGGAGCTGAAGGAACGCTTCCTGCCGAAGATGGTGGAAGGCGTATGGTCCGGCACCATGTGCCTCACCGAGCCCCATTGCGGCACCGACCTCGGCCTCCTGCGCACCAAGGCGGAGCCGCTGGGCGACGGCTCCTATGCGGTCACCGGCTCGAAAATCTTCATCTCGGCCGGCGAACACGACATGACCGAGAACATCGTCCATCTGGTGCTGGCGCGCCTGCCGGACGCGCCCAAGGGCATCAAGGGCATCAGCCTGTTCCTGGTGCCCAAGTTCCTGCCCACGGAAGATGGTCGCCCGGGCATGCGCAATGGCGTCACCTGCACCGGCATCGAGCACAAGATGGGCATCCATGGCTCGGCCACCTGCCAGATGTCGTTCGACGAGGCCAAGGGCTGGCTGGTGGGCGAACCCCATAAGGGGATGCGCGCCATGTTCTCCATGATGAATTCCGAGCGCCTCTCGGTGGGCGCCCAGGGCCTGGGCGTCGGAGAGGCCGCCTATCAGGGCGCGGTCTCCTACGCCAAGGAGCGCCTCCAGGGCCGGGCGCTGACCGGCGCCAAATACCCCGACAAGCCCGCCGATCCCATCATCGTGCACCCCGATGTGCGGCGCACGCTGATGACCATGCGGGCCTATAATGAGGGTTGCCGCGCCCTGTCCGGCTGGGTGGCCCGCCATCTCGACCTGATGGAGCGCGCCCAGGACCCGGAGGAGCGCCAGCGGGCGGAGGATTTCACCGCCCTCATGACCCCCATCGTGAAGGCGCTGTTCACCGACCTCGGCTTCGAGAATGCCTCGCTTGGCGTCCAGGTCTATGGCGGCCACGGCTATATTCGTGACCATGGCATGGAGCAGTATCTGCGCGATGCCCGCATCGCCATGATCTATGAGGGCACCAACGGCGTGCAGGCGCTCGACCTGGTGGGCCGCAAGCTCGGCGCCCACACCGGCCGCTATCTGCGCGCCTTCTTCCATCCCGTGCTCGCCTATATCGAGAGCAAGGTGGACGACGACAATCTGGGCCCCCTGGTCGGCCCGCTGAGCAAGGCCTTCGGCGCGCTCCAGCTCGCCACGGCCCACATCGCCCAGAAGGGCCTGAAGGACCCCGACGAGGCGGGTGCCGCCGCCACCGAATATCTGCGCCTCTTCGGGCTGGTGGCGCTCGGCTATATGTGGGTGCGCATGGCCGAGGTGGCCTATGCCAAGAAGGACGAGCCCGACGCCGACCGGGCCTTCTATGAAGGCAAGATCGTCACCGCCCGCTTCTTCATCGACCGCCTGCTGCCGCAGGTGGCCGGCCTGTGGGGCTCCATCAAGTCGGGCAAGGCGTCCATGATGGATCTGCCCGCCGACCTGTTCTGACCCCTGCGCCGGCCCCGTTCTCTCATCCTCGCATCCCGCCCACTCGGGCGGGATGCTTTTTCCTGGAAGGCCCGACCCCGATGCCCGACGCCGCAACCCTCATCGAGAAGCTCGGCGAACATGCCGCCACCCTCTCCACCCTCGGCTATAAGGTCCGCTTCGACCTGACCGATACGCAGGGCTCCATCCTGCTCGACGCCAGCACCGGGGGCGCCGCCCTCTCCGAGGAGCGTGGAGAGGCCGATGCGGTGCTCAAGCTGTCCAGCGACACGCTGGAAAAGCTCATTTCCGGCCGCCTGAGCCCCATGCTCGCCTTCACCACCGGCCGGCTGAAGCTGGAAGGCTCCCAGGGCGTCGCCCTGAAGCTGGCGGGACTGCTCGACGAGATGAACTGAGCGGAATGGGGCGCCGCACCCCCGCGTCGCCCCTTTCCCCAGTCACGATTTGGCCGGCTGTATAAATTGCATCCGAATTGAACGAATTCGTCAGGGTGTCGATCCAAAGCACACCTTGAATATTTCCAACCTTTGCCCTGACCATGGCTCGACAACCTAAAGGAGGCGGATTTCTCCCTTTCTGTCCTAAATGTAATGTGATTTGCATCGGACAGGATGAGCGCCGGGACTGGAAAAAGGCTTGGACGATGATATGGTGCCCGCGCGGTGACGGACAAAAGTCCTGCGTTGGAGAGATCGATGAAGTCATTGATTTACGGAGCGCTTTTCGCGATGGTCGGCGCGGTCGGCGTCGCGCAAGCCCAGACCAGCAAGCCCGCGAATGTCATCGACATGCCGCCGGCCAATTGGCTTTTCGTTCAGGTGGCAGATTCCGTCACAATCGACGAGAAGACCATCACCCTGAAGGGCGTCGCGCCACAGACGCTGATGTTCACGGACCGTCCCGAGCGGATGACCGGCGATGCCCCCACCCCGTCTTTCGTGAAGTTCTGGAACAGCGGCAAGTCCGACTTCCAGAAGGACCCGCCGAACGCCACCCTGGCGGTGACCGTGGACGGCAAGCCCACCACCACGGTGGTGGAGCTGACCGATCCGCAGCTCAATGGCGATACGCTTGTCTATAATTACCGCGTGCTCGGCGGCGACGCCCTGCCCAAGACCGGCACCAATGCCAACCTGTTCATCGACTGGTGGTACGGCCCCGGCTGGGGTCCCGGTTGGGGCGGCGGCTATTGCTGGCGCGGCCCGTACGGCGGCCTGCACTGCCGTCCGGCGTGGTGATCGGCAATCACCCCATCTGACATGAAGAACCCCGCCCGGCTCGGCCGCGGCGGGGTTTTTCGTTTCAAGGCGCGCGTCTCGCGCGGGCCGCGCGATCGCTTCAGTGTCTCCATGAAACCCCGAAGCGATCGCGCCGGGGTTCAGACCACTTCCAGGCCCACGTCCACATTGCCGCGCGTGGCGTTGGAATAGGGGCACACCTGGTGCGCCTTCTCCACCAGGCGCTCGGCCTCGGCCTTCTCGACGCCGGGCAGGGAGATCTTCAGCGACGCGGTGATGCCGAAGCCGCCTTCCGAGCGCGGGCCGATGCCCACGGTCGCGGTGACAGTGGCATCGGACGGGACGCGCACCTTCTCCTGGGACGCAACGAACTTCAGCGCGCCGAGGAAGCAGGCGGAATAGCCGGCCGCGAACAGCTGCTCGGGATTGTTGCCCTCGCCGCCGGCGCCGCCCAGCTCCTTGGGGGTGGCCAGCTTCACGTCCAGCGTGCCGTCGGCGGTGGTGGAGCGGCCGTCACGGCCGCCGGTGGCGGTGGCCTGGGTGGTGTATTTCACATCGACCGACATGGGTTCTCTCCTCTGCTCGGCCTCGGTGCGAGGCCCGTTGCCGTGATGGGATTTATATACTGTTCGATTTAATCGCACACAATATAAATCGGAGCCCCTCTCGATCTCGTGAACGCCGCGCGGCCGATGGGGTTCCCCGGCCGACCGGTCTCAGATGGCAGGAGGCCTCATATCAAGCGGCAGGGTCATGTGCTGGGAGAGCCCGCCAGCGGGGCGGTTGGCCAGTCGCAGCGTGCCGCCGTGGCGGGTGATGATCTCATGGGCGATGGCCAGGCCCAGGCCCGCGCCGGGAATGGCGGCCTGCTGGCGGGCGGGATCGATGCGGAAGAAGGGCTCGCAGGCCCGGTCCAGCAAGGCATCGGGAATGCCGGGCCCCTCGTCCTGGATGAGTAGATGGGCCGTCTCACCCTCGCGCCACACCTTCAGCCGGGCACCGCGGCCGTGCGTCGAAGCATTCACCACCAAGTTGCGGATTGCCCGCTTGAGGGACAGGGGGCGGGCGGGGACCACCACCGGTTCGCGGCCGTCCATCTGCGCGTGGAGCCCCCCTTGCCGGGCTTCCTCGCAGACGGCGGCGGCGAGCTCGTCCAAGTCCAGAAGTTCCAATTCCGAGGTGGACACCTCCTCCCGCACCAGGCGGATGGCGCTGTCGGCGATCCGGTCCAGTTCCTCGAGATCGGCGAACCATTTCTCGCGCTCATCCTCGTCGGAGAGGAATTCCGCCCGCAGGCGCAGGCGGGTGAGCGGGGTGCGCAGGTCGTGCGCGGCCGCCGCGACGATGCGCATGCGGCTCTCCATGGCCCCCTTCAGCCGCTCACCCAGCGCATTGATGGTGCGCACCGCTGCCCTCACCTCGGCCGAGCCCGTCTCCTCCAGCACCGGCAGCTCGCCGTTGGGGCCGATTTCGTCCACCGTCTTCTGGAGCAGCACCAGGGGGCGCAACAGACGGTTCACGACCACCAGGATGACGGCGGTGAAGCCGATCCCCGTCAGCGTTAGCCAGGCCACCAAGCGAAGCGGGAAGGAGGGCGGCGGCATCATGCCCACATCCGTGGGCACACTCAGCCACCGGCCGTCCGCCATGCGCACGACGATCACTTCCCTGGGGCCCGGCCCCTGCCTGTCAGGCGGAGGCGGCGGCGCTGCCGAATCGGGCGGCGGCGGGAAAGGCTCGGGCAGGCGCACCACCTGCACATCCATGGGCTGGCCCACCTGTGCGAAGGCGCCGGCCACCTCCGCCGTGCGCCGGGGCTCAATCGCCCCCTTGGGAGGCGCATCCGTCACCAGCGCGGCCCGCACCTTCTCCGCAGCCGGTCCACCCTGCACGAGGGCGGCAATCAGGCTGGCCTGGGTCACGATGGACGGCAGGTCGGGCCGCGCCGGCGGCCCGCCCCGGTCGAGAACAAAGAAGGTGATGGCGCCCGACAGCACCACCACGATGAGCAGCACGGCGACGACGAGGGCGGCAACCTTGGTGCGCAGAGAGTTCAAGAATCACACTCGGCCACTTCAACCCGCGCCGCGAATTGGTAGCCGCCATTGCGCTGGGTCTTCAGCAGGTTGAAGGCGCCCTGGTCGCCCAGCTTGCGCCGCAGGCGGCTCACCAGCACATCGATGGACCGATCGAAGGGGCCGGCCTCCCGGCCTTGGGTGATGTCGAGCAATTGCTCCCGCGAGAGGACGCGACCGGGCCGCTCCAGAAAGGCGATCAGAAGGTCGAACTCCGCGGCGGTGAGAACCACGTCCTTGCCGTGCTCATCCAGCACCCGGCGGCTGCTCGGCTCCGCCATATAGCCGGAGAAACGGAACTGCCGGTGGGTGACAACGTGCTCGTCATGATCGGAGAAGCGCCGCATGACCGCACGGATGCGCGCCACCAGCTCGCGGGGATTGAACGGCTTGCCCAGATAATCGTCCGCCCCGACCTCCAGGCCGATGATGCGGTCCACTTCCTCTTTCAGGGCCGTGAGCAGGATGATCGGCACCCGCGAGCGGCCCCGCAGGCCGCGGCACAGGTCGAGCCCGGACGCGTCGGGAAGCATCAGGTCGAGGACGACGAGATCGATGCGGTTGGTGGCGAGCGCCTCTTCCATTTCCCGCCCGCTGGCGGCGGTGGACACGCGAAAGCCCTGCCCGGTCAGATAGCGGCCGAGGAGCTTGCGGATTTCATGGTCGTCATCGACCACCAGAACGTGCGTTGATGCGTCCACGGGGCCTCTTTGCCTCAAAGTGTTGCTGAACGCGCTTCTACCCGAGCTTGCTGGCGCCGCCCTGGCGGCATTTGCAAGCGCGTGTTTCCAGCTTCACCACGGCAACATTCAGACATCATTTTCCACCCGTTGGACACGGCCGGGCAATGGTCCGACGAAGTCAGGCAATGCCGGGGACCTAAGGTGACTGCGGTCAAGGCAACAGGACATCCCCAATGAACCGGTATTCCAGACCGTCGCGCGGCACTGTTCTTCAGATCGCCGTCGCCCTTGCGGGCGTGGCGGTCGCCGGATGGGCCATCGCCGACACGGCGGGCCTTATGCATCTGTCGAAGTCGGAGCTCCCCTCCGGGATTGTGCTGGCCGCCGGGCCGGCGCCCAGCGACAGCCCCTCCCCCTTCCTTCCGCCGGCTCGCGCCGATCGCGCCGAGGCCAATGGCGCGCCGACGGCCGGGCGGCCGCCGCACCCGCCCGGCCCTCCGGGACTGCCGGGGCCCGCGCGGCTCGCAGCGCTCCTCGCCGCTGCGGAAACCTATGTGGGGGTGCGGACCGACCAGATGGACGCCTGGCGCACCTTCACGGATGCGGCCATCGCCTTGGTGCCCGAGCCGCCCACGGGCCGGCCGCCGGCACAGGCTGAGCCCTTTGCCCGCTCGAGCGAAGTGGCCAACCGGCTGATTTCGGAGGGCAAGAAGGCCGAGACGCTGCTGGCTGCCATCCAGCAACTCAAGGCCAAGCTGACGCCGGCCCAGCTGCAGCGGGTGGCGCAGTTCGAGGCGCAGCTTCCCCCGCCCCCGCGCGGCCCGGGCGCCCCGCCAGTGCCCAACTGAAACTCTGCCCCACTGATTTCTAACGGCCTTTATTTCCGACAGGCGGGCGCGCCCCCACACCTGCGCCTGCCTTAGGCGGGCGTGCTTCGGCACGCCCGCTGCCCCATCGCCGCCCCTTGCGTGGGAAAGCGCCGGCCCCGCCGGCGCAAGCCAACAGGCGACGCGCCCCTTATCCGGCGCGAAACGCCCTGAAAAGAAGGGATGCGCCCCCACACCTGCATCCCTTCCCAGGACGGGCGTGACTTCGGTCACGCCCGTCTGCCCCTCGTGAGAGGTGCGCGCACGCGACCGAGACCCACATATCAGATGTGGCTGTAGCTGGTGCGCGAGAGGGTGACCGGCCCGCCATCGGCGTCCAGGATCTCGAAGCCGGGGCTCTCGAAGGTTTCGCCCACCACCCGCGCCGCGATCCCCACCGCGCCCAGCTCACCGATGAAATCCTCCGCGGCCTCGATGGGCACGCTGGCGGCGATCTCATAGTCATCACCCCCCGCCAGGATCGTCTCCAGAAGCCCTGGCTCAGCCGCGAGCACCGCCCGCGCCGGATCGGACAGGGGCACGTCCTCAAGTCGGATCAGCCCCCCGCACCCGGACACCCGCAGCATCTTGGCCACATCGCCGGCCAGGCCATCGGAAATGTCCATGGCCCCGCTCGCCTTGTTGCGCAAGGCCGCCGCCGCGAGCAAGCGCGGCTGGGGATGGAGATAGCGGTCCAGCAGGAAGTCGCGCTGAACGGGCGAGAGGGCGGCAAAGCCGGGGCGTTCCGGGGTCAGCCGCAAGGCGAGGCCCAATGCCGAATCCCCGATGGTCCCGGTCACGATGAGGACCTCGTTCGGCCGGGCGCCCGTGCGCGCCACGAACCGGCCTTGGGGGACGGCACCGATGGCCGTGAGCGACAAGGTGACGGGACCCGGGGTCCGCACCGTGTCTCCGCCAAGGAGCGGGCAGCCATAGAGCACGCAATCCTCGCCCAGCGCGGTGGCAAAGGCCTCCAGCCATTCGGGCGCGGTCTCGCGGGAGATGGCCAGCGCGATCAGCGCGCCAATCGGCTCCGCCCCCTTGGCGGCAAGATCCGACACATTCACCCGCAACAGCTTGCGGGCGATGGAGGCAGGGGGATCATCGGGAAAGAAATGGACGCCGGCCACCAGCGCGTCCTTGGTCAGGACCAGTTCGCTGTGGGGCGGAGGACGCAGCAAGGCCGCATCATCCAGGAGCCCGCGCGCGGCGGGGTGCCGCGCGATCGGCCGGAAGAGGCGCGCGATGAAGGCGTCCTCTCCCGACCCTTCGCTCATGTCAGGCCGCTCCGGGGCGCGCGAACTCGGCCGCGCGCAACTCCCGCGCCAGCGTGTCCAGCACCGCATTGACCATGCCGGTCTCGTCCCGCTCCAGGAAGGCGCCGGCCACGTTCACATATTCCGCCACCACCACGCGGGCGGGAATGTCCGGCCGGCCGATGAGCTCATAGGCGCCGGCCCGCAGCGTCGCCCGCAGCACCGTCTCCACCCGGCGCAGCGGCCAGCCGGCGGCCAGTGCCTGGTCGATCATGGGATCGATGCGCAATTGCTCGCGCAGGACGCCCTGCACCACGTCGCGGAACAGGTTGGTGTCGGCGTCGGGATATTCCACCCCCTCCACCTCGCGGCCGAGCCAATAGCTCTGGAACTGGGCCAGGATGTCCTGGACCGGGGTTCCCGCCACGTCCATCTGATAGAGCGCCTGCACCGCCCCGAGGCGCGCCGCGCTCTTCTTCAGCGGTTTGCCATTGCCTTCGCTCATGCCGCCACCTGCCGCTTGAGGCGGATCAGCGACAGGGCCGCCTCCGCCGCGCCGCCGCCCTTGTTGCCCTCGGCGACCCGCGCCCGCTCGAACGCCTGCGCCTCGGTCTCCACGGTCAGAATGCCGTTGCCGGTGGGCAGGCCATGGGCCAGCGCCAGGTCCATGAGCGCGCGGGAGGATTCGCCCGCCACGATCTCGAAATGATAGGTCTCGCCGCGAATGACGCAACCGAGCGCCACGAGCCCCTCATAGGGGTCGCCCTGAAGCTCGGCGCCTTCCATGGCGATCTCGGCGGCGATGGGGATTTCCAGCGCGCCGGGCACCGTCACCACGTCCACCCGCGCGCCCGCCGCCTCCAGGGCCGCCTTGGCGCCGGTCAGAAGCTCGTCCGCCAGTTCCTCGTAGTACCGGCCCTCCACGACCAGGACCCGGGCGCCGGTCACCGGCGCGTCCGTCCCGCTCGCGCCCGCGCTGCGCGTGCCTGCCATGATGTCTCTCCTCGATCCGCGCTGACGGGTACTAGCCTCTGGGAAACTCCGCAAGCCGCGCCGCGTAGCGGGCCATCAGATCCACTTCCAGATTTACCATGTCCCCCGCCTTGGCGGACCCCCAGCTGGTGACCGCCAGGGTGTGGGGAATGAGCAGGCAGGTGAAACGGTTGCCCTCCACCGTATTGACCGTCAGCGACGTCCCATCGAGGCAGACCGACCCCTTGGCGGCAATGAAGCGGGCCAGATGGTCCGGCGCCTCGAAGGTGAAGCGGCTGGTCTCGGCAAAGTCCTGCCGCTCCACCAGCGGAATCGCCGCGTCCACATGGCCGGTCACCAGGTGCCCCCCCAGTTCCGCCCCCATGGCCAGCGCCCGCTCCAGATTGACCCGCTGCCCCGCCTGCCACGTGGCGACCGTGGTGATGGCGAGGGTCTCGGGAGCGGCATCGAACGTGAAGAGCGCCCCGAGCGGTCCCCCGCCGGTCGCCGAGGTCACCGTGAGGCAGACCCCCGAGCAGCAGATGGAGGCACCGATCTCGACACCTTCCGAAGGGTAATGCGAGGCGAGGGTGAGGGTGCGGACCTCGTTATGGGCGCGCACCTCGGTCAGAAGGCCGAGGTCGGAAACAATGCCGGTGAACATGGCGCACTTCCGCTCTGAGAAGAAGAAATTCGCCGGTCTTTTCGACCATTTCAGCTGGTATGTCGATGCGCCTCAGCGCGCACCTGCCGTGCGCGGCATTCAGCGCCGCACCAGCCGGACCATGCGGTCCACACCGAAGCTTGCCTCCTCCACCCGCACGAAGCCGACCGGCTCCAGCAGGCGGCCGAGCGGCTGGCCCGGCAGGGCATCGAGGGCGAAATCCCCAAGCGGAACAGGGGATTGGAAGACGGTAACCTCGTCCACGAGCCCGGCGTCCAGTAGCCCCGCCGCCAGGTGCGGCCCGCCTTCCACCATCACGCGGGTCACGCCCAGCAGGCCCAGCAGGTGCAGAACGGCGGAAAGGTCAAGCCGACCCCGCGCACCGCGCGGCACCCGATAGACCTCAACTCCTTGATCCACCAACGCTTTCTCATTATCGGCCGAGGCATCCTCGGCACAGATCACCCAGAGCGGCACCTGCTCCGCAGACCCCACCAACCGGGACGCCAAGGGCAGCCGCAGATCCCCGTCCAGCACCACCCGGACCGGCGAGCGGCCCTCCTGGCCCGGCAGGCGACAGGTCAGGAGAGGGTCATCCGCCAGGGCCGTGCCGATGCCGACCAAGATCACATCGGTCCGCGCCCGCAGGCCGTGGACCTTTTCGCCGGCTTCGGGACCCGTGATGGCGACCGGCGCGGGGCCGGGGAGTCCCACCTTGCCATCGGCGGAAACTGCCATCTTTAGAAGCAAATGCGGGCGGCCGCGGGTGACCCGGCTGATATGGCCGGCATGATCGAGTAGCGCCTGCTCGGCCCCCACCCCGACGGTAACCCAGATGCCCGCCGCCCGCAGACGGGCGACGCCGCGCCCCTTCACCCGGCGGTCCGGATCCTCGATGGCGGTCACCACCCGGCGGATGCCGGCGGCAACCACCGCATCGGCGCACGGCGGGGTGCGGCCAAAATGGGAGCAGGGCTCAAGGGTGACATAGAGGGTCGCTCCGCGCGCCGCTTCGCCGGCCTGGGCCAAGGCGAGCGGTTCGGCATGGGGGCGGCCGGCTGGCGCCGTTCCCGCTTCACCAAGGATTTCAGGGCCTTGAGGGGTGTGGCGGACGACAACGGCGCCCACGGACGGGTTCGGCCAGGTGCGCCCCAGACCGGCCTGACCCACCGCCAGGGCGCGGGCCATGAGCCGCTCGTCTTCCTGCGGGGTGGTGACGGGGTAAGGCTCCGGGCGACGGAGCCCCTCCTCTCTCACTCGACGCCCCGAGGCGGTTCGCCCTGGTGGCCGAGCTCGCCCAGAAGGCTCTCGAAGTCCTTGGCTTCCCTGAAGTTCCGGTAGACCGACGCGAACCGCACATAGGCCACGTCGTCGATCTGCTTCAGGCCCTCCATGACCAGTTCACCGATGGTCTCGGAGGTGATCTCGGTTTCGCCGAGACTTTCCAGCTGGCGAACAAGGCCGGAGAGCATGCGCTCCACGCGCTCGGTTTCCACCGGCCGCTTGCGCAGCGCGATCTCCACCGAGCGGGCCAGCTTGTCTCGGTCGAACGGCACCCGCCGGCCGGACCGCTTCACCACCATCAGCTCGCGCAGCTGCACCCGCTCGAAGGTGGTGAACCGCCCGCCGCAATCGGGGCAGACCCGACGGCGGCGGATGGCGGTGTTGTCCTCGGTGGGTCGGCTGTCCTTCACCTGGGTGTCCAGGCTGCCGCAATAGGGACACCGCATGGTACCTCTCCCGCTCCGGTGTCCGTGGTCCGGCGATCAGCCGTAGATGGGGAAGCGGTCGAGCAGCGCGCCGACCTTCTCCCGCACCGCGGCTTCCACCAGGCTGTCCTCGTCGACGCCCTTCTGGGAGAGGACTTCCAGCACTTCGGCGATCATGTCGCCCACCTGCTGGAACTCCTTCACGCCGAAGCCGCGCGTGGTGCAGGCCGGCGTCCCCAGGCGGATGCCGGAGGTCACGAAGGGCTTCTCGGGGTCGAACGGGATGCCGTTCTTGTTGGTGGTGATGTGGGCGCGGCCGAGCGCGATCTCCGACACCTTGCCGGTGAGGCGCTTGGGACGCAGGTCCACCAGCATCACATGGGTGTCGGTGCCGCCGGAGACGATGGCGAAGCCGTGGCCGCGCAGGGTTTCCGCAAGCGCCTTCGCGTTTTCCACGACGTTCTTCGCGTAAAGCTTGAATTCGGGACGCAGCGCCTCGCCAAACGCCACCGCCTTGGCAGCAATCACATGCATCAGCGGGCCGCCCTGGATGCCGGGGAAGATGGCCGAGTTGAACTTCTTGGCCAGTTCCTCGTCATTGGTCAGGATCATACCGCCGCGCGGGCCGCGCAGGGTCTTGTGGGTGGTGGTGGTGACCACATGGGCGTGGGGGAACGGGCTGGGATGCGCGCCACCCGCGACCAAGCCGGCAAAATGCGCCATATCCACCATGAGCTTGGCGCCCACGCTGTCGGCGATTTCGCGCATCTTGGCGAAGTCGATGACGCGCGGATAGGCCGAGCCGCCGGCCACGATCAGCTTGGGCTTATGCTGGTCGGCGAGGCGGGCGACCTCTTCATAGTCGATGCGATGGTCATCCTCGCGCACCCCATAGGGCACAGCGTTGAACCAGCGGCCGGACATGTTCACAGGCGAACCGTGCGTCAGATGGCCGCCGGCGGCGAGGTTCAGGCCAAGATAGGTGTCGCCGGGCTGGAGCAGAGCGAAGAACACGCCCTGATTGGCCTGGCTGCCGGAATTGGGCTGCACATTGGCGAATCCGCAATTGAACAGCTTCTTGGCCCGCTCAATGGCAAGATTTTCCGCCACGTCCACGAACTGGCAGCCGCCATAATAGCGCTTGCCCGGATAGCCTTCGGCATACTTGTTGGTCAGCACCGAGCCCTGGGCCTCCAGGACTGCGCGCGACACGATGTTCTCGGACGCGATCAGCTCGATCTCGTTGCGCTGGCGACCAAGTTCCGCCGTGATGGCGGCAGCGATATCCGGGTCGCTGTCGGCCAGGCCGGCAGAGAAGAAGCGGTTGTTTTCCTCCGTAACGGAGGAATGGTTCGCGTCGAGCGAGGCCATTGGCGGTCTCCGAAGTTCCGGCGCGATCCTTAACAGATGACCGCGATTTCCGGGCAGGCGGGTCGATTATCACAGGGCGGCCGCCAAGTCCAAAGCTGCGCCAAGTCCAAGGCTGTGCCACGCGCAAATCTCCCGCGCGCCGCGCAGGGGTGCCCCGAGCGTGCCGGCGAATGGCTTTGCTCCCTGCTCGCAATTTGGCAAGCCAGCGCCAATCATGTGGGCCAGCAACGGGGAGAATGCATGCGTGCGATCAAGATGCTGGAGCGCTTCATCTTCGGTGCACCCCTCTGGATCTATCTGCTGGCCCTGAGCGCGGCCGCCTTGGTGCGGACCGGTGTCTGGTACATCCCCAACATCAGCTATTCCCAGATCCTGGCGCAGAACCCTTTCAACAATCCGTTTGAAGAGGCGAAAGCCCATTACATCGTTTGGAGTTGGCTCGGCTCATTCCTGGCCTGGGCTGTCGGCGCCAGCGGTCCTCTCGCCTTCTATCTGCTTCATCTGGGTTTTTCGTTGGCCTTCATCGCCATCATCGTGGGGCTGTGCCTGCGCGCGTTGCCGCGCGACGAGGCCCGCATCGCCATCCTGGCCTTCTTCGCCCTGCCCGCATCCACCACGGCCCTGTTCTGGGTGAGCTATGATTCGCTGACCCTCCTGCTGATGGCTCTGGCCCTGGCCACGCGCCGCTGGCGCCTTGCTCCCCTGGTGTGCGGGGTCGGCCTTGGGCTGCAGAATTTCGAGCAGGGGACCTTATCCATGGGCGTGCTCTTCGTCGCACTCGCCCTGCGTGGCCACACGTGGCCGCCCGTTCCGGCCGGGCCGCTGTTTGCCCTACGCGTGTTGGCCGGCGCCGTGCTGGGAAAGCTTGCCCTGGTCATGATCTTCCACCTGGCCGGCGTCGAAGTGAATTCGGGGCGGCTTTATTATCTCCAGTCGGAGATTGGGAAATTTGCGGCCACCGCGGCCCTCCACGTCCATGTGGTGGTCTGGTCGACCCTGGGCGCCGGATGGCTGGTGGCTGTGCGCTATGCCGACCTCGGACGCGTGTCCCTTCCCTTCTTTCTCGCCCTGGCAGGCGCGGTGATGGTGAGCGCCATCAGCGACGACCAGACGCGGGTGGTGGCCATCATTGCCTTTCCCCTGGTGGCCCTGCATTGGCTGCTGGACCGCAACTTCCTGTCCACGGTCACGCGGACACAGGCGGCTGTCCTGTTGCTGGTCTTCCTGTTGGTGCCCTGGACCTGGACCTGGGGCGGCAAGCCCATGTGGTCGGTCTTCCCCTATGACGTGGCCTATCTGTTGAACACCGCCACGGGATGGCCGCCGCTGCCGCGCGACCTTCTGCCTCTCTGGCCCTTCCGCTGATTGGGACGACGCGACCCGGCTCGCGGAAACAAATCCGACGAAACACAGCGTTAGAGCGCTGAAAGCGATCTAGCGCTGATCGAAATTCACCGGAACCGTGAAGGTGATGGTCCCACCCGGCACTTCCGGTGGCGGTGCCGGCAAGGGCGAGGCGCGGTGGATCATGTCCAGCACCTCGCCGTCCAGCACGGCTGAGCCGGTGGACGACAGGAGGGAAGCGCCCACCACCTTGCCCGCCCGGTCGATGGTGAAGCGCAGGCGTGCCGTGCCTTCCTCCCGCCGGGCGCGCGCTTCGCTGGGATAGCGCTTGTGGCGGTTGATGTGGGCCATGACCGAGCTGCGCCAATTGGCCGGCGCCACCGAATTGCTGGCGGATGCGCCGCTGGTGGGCGCCGCCATGGCATTGGCCTGGGCCGCGTCCGAGCGCGGCGCGGCACTGGTCGCAGGCGCCGGCGGCTTGCGGCTCGCCTTCGGCTTGGGATTGGGCTTTTCAACCGGCTTTGGCGGCGGAGGCGTCTCCTCCACCTTCTTCTCCGGCTGGGGAGGCGGCAGCAAGGCCTCCGCGAGGGCCGCCGGCGGCGGGGGTGGCAGCAATTCCTCCAGCGGCTCCACCAGCTCCGGCTGGGGCGGCGGCTGCTCCGGCTCGTCCTGCGTGTCGGGAGCATCCTTCACCGGGTCCGGCGCCTGGGTCATTTGCGGCCCGGGCGCCACATCCTCCACCTCGGAGGGCGGCGCCACCGGCATGGGTGCCAGCTCGATCATCAAGGCTGCCGCAGGCGGGTCGGATGCGGTTGGCGCAGGCCAGTGCACCGCCAGATAGACGCCACCGACGTGAGCGGCCAGAATCACCGCGCCGGCCAGCAGCCAGCGACTGGTTGAATGCCTCCCGCCCGAGTGCCCGTCATACCAGTGGATGGCGCTCACTGGGGTGCTCCACCGGCGGCAGGCACCCCTTCCAGGCCAACCAGGGCGATCTTCAGGTAGCCGGCGTTCCGCAGGAGGTTCATCACCTCCATCACGTCGCCATATGGCACCGCCTTGTCGGCGCGGACGAAGACGCGCTGCTGGCGATCACCGCTGGTAGCGGCGTCGAGCACCCGGCCGAGGCCATCCCGCGGCACCGGATCATTGCCCAGGGAGAGGCCAAGGTCCGACTGAACGGTCAGGAACAGCGGCTTGTCCGGGCGCGGCTGGGGCTGCGCGGTGGAGGCCGGCAGGTCCACCGGCACGTCCACCGTGGACAGCGGGGCCGCCACCATGAAGATGATAAGCAGGACCAGCATCACGTCGATGAAGGGCGTGACGTTGATCTCGTGGGTCTCCGGCAGATCTTCGCCGCCGAGGTCGAGCTTGGCCGCCATGGGTTGAGGCTTTCCTTACTCGGCGGCAGCCCGCAGGTGGGACACCGGGCGCCCGTGGGCGCGGTCGAGATCTCTCGACAGATGCCGCATGACCTCGGCGGAGGTGTCCGACAGCTCGGCCTTATAGCCGGCGATGGCACGGGCGAAGATGTTGTAGATCACCACGGCCGGAATCGCGGCCACGAGGCCGATGGCGGTGGCCAGCAGCGCTTCGGCAATGCCCGGCGCGACCACCGCCAGATTGGTGGTCTGTGCCTTCGAGATGCCGATGAAGCTGTTCATGATGCCCCACACCGTGCCGAACAGGCCGATGAAGGGGGCGGTGGCGCCGATGGTGGCGAGGATGCCCGTGCCGGTCATCATGCGGCGGGCAGCGGCCGCCTCGATCCGGTTGAGCGCAATGGCCACCCGCTCCTTCACACCCTCCGCCGGGAGAGCGCGGGACGCGTCCAATTCGGCGGCAGCGGCGCGCACCAGCGTGCTCGCGGGATCCCGCGCCCCCGAGGGCAGGGCCCGCAGCACGCCATCAAGGCTGGCCGCTTCCCGCAGGGCGCGCAGGATGCCGCGCACCTTGGCCTTGCCTAGGGCCAGCTCAATGGACTTGGCGAGCCACACGGTCCAGGTGGCGACGGAGGCAAGGGCGAGCCCCACCATCACGATCTGCACCACCAGGGCGGCGGCCATGAACATGCCCCAGGGCGATAGATCGTGGGGCAGCAGGGCCGTCGGGTGATCTGTCGGCGCGGCCATGGCCATGCCGAGTGCGGGAGGCGCGGCATTGGCCGGTGCCGCGGCCGGCGACGGCGCCAAGGGAGCGGTGGCAGTGGCAGGGGCAGGGGCAGGGGCGGAACCCACTGCGGGGCCAGGTCCCGCCACCGTTGCCGCCGGCTCGACGGGTGCCGCCGGTGGGGCGGGATGCGCCGCATGCGGGCCGGCGCCGGCCGGGGTTGGCTTGGCGGGCGCAACCGGCGCTGATCCCGCCTGCGCGGCGGCGGAGGAGGTTGCGGGCGTCGTCGTGGAAGCCGGCGCGGCCTGCGCCCAGGCGCTGGACCCGCCGCCGAGGCCAAGGGCCGCCATCACGGCGAGAATCGGGAGCCATCGGGGACATACCGAGGGCATGCCCGAACTATCGCGTGTCGTCATCGCGTCACCGGCTTCAGAAAATGGCTGAGTTGGCTGGCGATCCCGCGAGGGGACGATGCTGGCTAAGGGGACTTATACCCCGAGTTTCCCGCCCGCGTTAAGTCTTTTTGCATCGCACCCCACTCGGGAGCGTCCCACACTTGCCGCAGAGCTGCCGCAATCCCCTTCCCCTCCCCGTCGGTCATGGTAGATTGCCGCAGTGGCATGCAGGCGCACCTCTTCCACGAAAGGTTTGCGGGACAACGCGAATCGGGTGGTGGCGCAAGCACAGGACCTTCACCACACAATTCGGGCGCAGTTCGTCGAGCTGGGAGCTGCGGGGCGGGAAATGACAGGCCGGAGCACGGGGGCGCGCAGAGAGCAGAAGGCGAAGCGGCCGAGCGGTGGCGTCGGTCTTTCGCGCGCGCATTTGGGCCGCGCCTTCAGCCTTCCGGGGGTCATGCAACGCCGGCCCTGGACCAAATGGTCGGTCTGCTCCTGGTCGGTGTCCTGGGGCCTCGCGTATCTCCTTCTCGCCCAACTGGTCCTGTCCGGTTTCGCGGCGGGCGCGGCGATGGCTGCGCGCGCGCAGGCCGACGCCCCCGCCGTCTGCACCGGCCTTTCAGAGGGGCCGGCCCAGCAGGACCAAGCCCCCCATCGTGCGCCGCATTGCCTGCTTTGCCCGCAGGCCGGGCATACACCTTTCCTGCCCACCGTGCCGGGCCTACCCACCCCCGTCTCAGTTTACGGGGCGGCCACGGTTGTGGTGCCCCAACCGGCCGAGCCGCGCCTGTGGGCCATCCGTGAGGGCGCCCGCACCCGTGCCCCGCCGGCCATTCTGCCCGCGGCCTGAAGCCATCTTTCCGCCATTGCATCGGCTTGTCGGCAGGCGCCTGTGTGCGCCGCCTCGGGCCATGCGCGCCATCCTTTTCCCGCTTTCCACGCCCCGCCTGGCCGTCTGCCGGGGGCGCCAGGATTTACCATGCCCCCTCGCCTCCCCTTGCCCGGAACCGGCGCGCTGCCTCGTGCCCTGATGGCGGCTCCGGTCGCCGCCCTGGCCCTGCCCGCCCTTCCCTCCGTCGCCAGCGCACAGGAAAGCCATTACGAACTGCCCGTCATCTCCATCAATGCCGGGCAGGATGGCAGCCTCACGGTCCAGTCCTATCTCCAGGCGCAACAGACCATCGACCTGACCCCCGGTGGCGTGGAAGTGGTGCCGGATACCCAATGGCGCGACACGCCGGCGGTGACCATCAAGGACATGCTGGACTATGTGCCCGGCGTCTTCGCCCAGCCGAAATGGGGCGAGGATACGCGCCTGTCGATTCGCGGGTCCGGCATTTCCCGCAACGCCCATTTGCGCGGCATCCAGCTGTACCAGAACGGCATCCCGCTCAGCAGCGCGGACGGCAGCGGCGACTTCCAGGAGATTGATCCCACGGCGTTCCAGTATGTGGAGGTCTTCAAGGGCGCCAATGGCTATCAATACGGCGCCAATGCGCTGGGCGGAGCCATCAATTTTGTCTCGCCCACGGGGCGCAGCGCGCCGGGCAGTGAGGTTCGCGTCGATGGCGGTGCGTTCGGCTTCGGACGCATTCAGGCCAATGTGGGCGGCGTGAACGGTCCCTTTGATGGCTTCATCACCGCCTCCTATCTCAGCCAGGACGGCTTCCGGCAGCACTCCTCGGGGGAATCGGTGCGCGGCAGCGCCAATTTCGGCTGGCAGCCCTCGTCCACCTTTGAGACGCGCTTTTATCTGAACGCCACCGACGTGCAGCAGGACATCCCCGGCGCGGTGTCCAAAACGGTGGCTCTCAATTCGCCCCAGACGGCCAACCCCACCAATGTGGCGCTGGATTACGAGCGCAACATCCAGGCCTTCCGCGCCGCCAACAAGACGACCTTCATCCTGTCCGACACCACCAAGCTGGATGCGGGCCTTTACTACAACAACCGCTCCCTCGTGCATCCCATCTTCCAGGTGCTGGACTATGGCTATGAGGAATACGGCGCCTTCACCCGCATGGTCGACGAGCGTATGATCGGCGGTTTCAACAACCGCCTGGTGATGGGCGTGAATTTTGGCACCGGCAACGTGGATGCCCAGCGCTATACCAATGTGAGCGGCAATTCCGGCAAGCTTGTCTATCGGTCCACCGACGAGGCCACCACGACGACCCTTTATGCCGAGGACAATTTCTACCTGACCAAGGACTTCGCGCTGGTGGGCGCCTTCCAGTATGTCAATGCCAGCCTCAACCGGGTCGCCTATCTCGGCACGGCATCCGGCGGCAACGACTATCAGCTCTTCCTGCCCAAGGCCGGCTTCATTTGGGAGCTGCAGGCCAATGCGCAGCTCTATGGCAACGTCTCGCGATCCGGCGAAGTGCCGACCTTCTCGGAACTGACCAATTTCGCCGTTGGCGACATCGCCAATCTGGAAGCCCAGACCGCCACCACGGTGGAAATCGGCACCCGCGGCCAGACCCCCACCTTCAACTGGGATGTCTCGCTTTATCGCTCCTGGGTGCAGAACGAGCTGCAATGCCAGGACACCGGCATCCTGATGGGCCTGACCTGCACGGTGGTGAATCTCTCGAGCACCATCCACCAGGGCATGGAAGTGGGCGCCAACTGGCAGGTCGGCAAAGGCCTGTGGACCAATGGCCCGGTCTCGGACAGCCTGTGGCTGAACCTTGCCTACACCTATTCGGATTTCTTCTTCGACAATGATCCGGTGTGGGGCAACAACCAGCTTCCGGGCATTCCGCGCCACTACATCCGCGCCGAGCTGCTCTACAAGCATCCGAGCGGCTTCTATGCGGGCCCCAACGTGGAATGGGTGCCCTTGGCCTATTATGTGGACGATGCCAATACGCTGAACACCTCGCCCTATGCCCTGCTCAACTTCCGCATGGGCTATGATCCCGGCGGGCGGTTCTCGGTCTATATGGACGCCCGCAACCTCCTGAACGTGAACTATATCGCCAGCGTCAACGTGACCGGGCGTGCCAGCCCGAACCAGGCCCTGTTCGAGCCCGGCAACGGGCGGGCCATCTATGTGGGCGGGCGGATGACGTTCTGATCCCCTGAACGCAGCAAGGCCGGGCGCGAGCCCGGCCTTGCCGGAAATGGACAGCGGCGGGAGGCGTCAGGCCTCCGGCTCCACATAACGCGGAAACACGCCCACCGGCGCCGGCAGCGTGATGGAGGGCGGCAGGCGGCCGGTGGCGCCGAGGCGGGCGAAGATGCGCTCGTCCTCGGGCAGCGCCAGCAGATCGAGGAGGCGGGCCGCACTCGCCGGCATGACCGGCTGGGCGAGAATGCCGATCTGGCGGATCACTTCCGCCGTCACCCACAGCACCGTTGCGAAGCGCGCCGGGTCCGTCTTGCGCAGCGCCCAAGGGGCCTGGGCGGCGAAATAGCGGTTGGCGTCCGCCACCACGGCCCACACGGCGGCCAGATAATGATGGATCGCCTGGATCTCCATGGCTTCGCGCGCCTTTTCCAGCATGCCGTCGGCGGCGGCGAGGATGGCCTCGTCCTCCGGCGAGAGCGGGCCGGGCTCCGGCACGATGCCGTCGAGATTCTTGGCGACCATGGAGAGGGAGCGCTGGGCGAGGTTGCCCAGATCATTGGCCAGATCCGCATTCATGCGGGTGACGATGGCCTCGTGGCTATAGGAGCCGTCCTGGCCAAACGAGACCTCCCGCAGGAAGAAATAACGCACGGGGTCGACGCCATAGGCGGCCACGAGGTCGAACGGATCGACCACATTGCCCACCGACTTCGACATCTTCTCCCCGCGATTGAACAGGAAGCCATGCCCGAACACGCGCTTGGGCGCGGCAAGGCCGGCGGACCACAGGAAGGCCGGCCAATAGACCGCGTGGAAGCGCGTGATGTCCTTGCCGATCACATGCAGGTCGGCCGGCCAATAGGTGCGGAACAGCTCGCCCTGCGTATCGGGATAGCCGAGCGCGGTGATGTAGTTGGTCAGCGCATCCACCCACACATACATGATGTGCTTGGGATCGCCTGGCACCGGAATGCCCCAGTCAAAGGTGGTTCGGGAGATGGACAGATCCTGGAGCCCGCCCGCCACGAAGCTCACCACCTCGTTGCGGCGCGCCTCGGGGGCGATGAAGTCGGGATTGGCGGCGTAATGGTCCAACAGGCGCTGCTGGTAGGCGGACAGGCGGAAGAAATAGCTCTCCTCCTCCACCCATTCCACCGGCGTGCCCTGGGGGCCGAGGCGCACGCCCTGGTCGTTGAGCGTGGTTTCGTCCTCGGCGTAATAGGCCTCGTCGCGGACCGAATACCAGCCGGCATAGGTGGACTTGTAGATGTCCCCATTGGCCTGCATCCGCTCCCAGATGGCCTGGGCGGAGCGGTGGTGGCGGGCTTCCGTGGTGCGGATGAAGTCGTCATTGGAGAGGCCGAACGCCTCCACCATGGCCTGGAAGCGCGGAACGTTGCGCTCCAGAAGTTCCTGCGTGGTCAGCCCCGCCTTCTGCGCGGTCTGGAGCATCTTGATGCCGTGCTCGTCCGTGCCGGTGAGAAAGCGGACGTCATAGCCGTCCAGCCGCTTGAAGCGGGCGATGCAATCCGTGGCGATCGCCTCATAGGCGTGGCCCATGTGGGGCACGCCATTGGGATAGGCGATGGCGGTGGTGATGTAGAATGGCGTCTTGGACGACATGGCAGACCAATCGAAGGCCTCGCCGCCTGCGGCCCGAAGAACGCTCGCCACCGGCCCGGAGCCCCGGCGCACCGATGGGTCGTCGCGCCGGATGCAGGGCCGGCGGATCGCGCGGACCTTGCCCTTCCGCCGCTAGCGGGCCGCCTCAGCGAGGGCGGTGAAAATGCGGAACACGAGCGCCTTGCGATCGAGATTGAACGTATCAGCCTCGGCGCCCGCGCGTCGCACCTTCTCCCACACCTCGGACAGCCGGACAAGGCGCCCGCGGTCATGGCCGCCCGAGAGGGTCTGCGCGGCCACCCAGTCGGTCACGGCTTCGATGAAGAGATCCAGGCCGCCGGCCCGGTCGCCCTGGAGGCGCGCGCCGAGGCCGTGCAGATCCTCCGGGCGCACCTGGGGCAGCTGGTCCAGGAGGCGCTGCGTCGCCACCCGCACCTCCAGCCCCTCCCCCCGCGCCAGCACCAGGGCCCGGCGCACACTCCCGCCGGCGGCCGCCGCGGCCGCGGGCAGCGCCGCCTCATCCAGCTCCGCGTCCTGCTTGAGGTCGTCGAGGGCGGAGAGCACGTCCGGCTCGTGCAATTCCCGAAGGCGCAGGAGCCGCGTGCGGGAGCGGATGGTAGGGAGCACCCGGCCAGGCGCATGGCACACCAGCAGGAAGAGTGCGCGGGGCGGCGGCTCCTCAAGGGTCTTCAGCAGCGCATTGGCACCGAAGGCATTCAGCTCGTCCACCGCGTCCACGATGCAGACCCGCCAGCCGCCCGACGCGGCCGTTGAGCCGAAGAAGGGCCGCACCTTGCGCACCATCTCAGCCGGGATGACGGTGGGGATCTTGTCCTCCCCGCTTTCCGCCGCCCGCCGCAGCACCAGCAGATCGGGATGGGACATGGCCGCCACCTGGCGGAAAACGGGATCGCGCTCGGACACGAAGAAATCGTGCTGGTCCGGCGCCGCCCGCCCGCCCGCGAGCACAAAACGGGCGATGCGATAGGCCAGCGTAGCCTTACCAATCCCCTCCGGCCCACCGATCAGGAGCGCATGGGGCATGCGTCCGGCGCGCCAGTCAGCCATGAGGTCCGCCTCGTGGGCGGCATGGCCGAACAGATGGGCGCGCGTGCGCGGATGGGGCGCGCCGGCCAGCACATCGCCTTCGCTCATGCGTGCGCCTCCAGCGGCAGCGTCAGGCCAAGCCGGGATTCCAGCGCAGCGCGGATGTCCTGCCACACCAGATCCGCGGTGCGGGTGGCATCCACCACCACATAGCGGTTCCCATCATCCCGCGCGAGGGCGAGAAAGGCAGCGCGCACGGCGGTGTGGAAGGCGAGGCCCTCCCGCTCGAAGCGGTCGGCGGCGGCACCTTTGCCGCGCGCCGCGGCGCGCTCCAGGCCGATTTCCGGCGGCACGTCGAGGATGAAGGTGAGATCCGGCCGCAGCCCCGGAGCGGCCACGCGCTCAAGCGCGGCGAGAAAGCGGAGATCGACCTTTCCGACTGCGCCCTGATAGACGCGGGTGGAATCCATGAAGCGGTCGCATACCACCCATTTGCCCCCATCCAGCGCCGGCCGGATGGTGTGGTCCACATGGTCGGCCCGCGCCGCGGCAAACAGCACCGCCTCGGCGTCCGGTCCGAACGGCTCGGCGGCACCGGACAGAAGCACCTCGCGCAAACGCTCGGCACCGGGCGACCCACCCGGTTCGCGGGTTGTCACGACCTCGCGGCCGCTCCTCCGCAAGGCGTCCGCAAGACGCCGCACCTGGGTGGACTTGCCCCCGCCCTCCCCACCTTCCAGGGTGAGGAAGCGGCCCCGTGTGACGGTCATTTCTTCAGCTTGGCCATCAGCTGGTTGGTCAAGTCGCGCGCGGTGTCGCCGACGGTGACCGTCGCACCATCGAGCGCCCGCTGCCAGAGGGTGCCGACCGTCACTTCGGACGTGGTGACGAGGGGGATCTCCAACACTTTCATCTGGCCGCGCATGATCTCCAGCTTTGCCACCTCGGTGCCCTTGGCAATGGGCGCGCGCAGGGGCGAGGTGTAGCTCACGCGGGAGACGATCTTGTCCGGGGTGTTGCGCGGCAGAAGCAGCATGACCGGCTCGCGCGGCGCAATCCCCACCGAGCCCACGTCGCCGCCGAACACATTGGCCCGGCCGAGCTCGGTATCCGCCGCGAAAAGCTGGCGATACTCGAAGGAATGGAATCCCCATTCCAGCAGCCGCTTGGCCTCCTCAAGCCGTTCCTTGTCGGTCTTGGCCCCCATGACCGCCACGATCAGGCGGCGATTGGCTTGAAGGGCGGAGCCAACAATGTGGTACCCAGTGTCCCGCAGCCAGGCCGCCTGAAGCCCGTCCGCCCCGACCCCGGCATTCAGCAGAGGGTTGCGGTTGCGCTGCTTGATCTTGCTCCACTCGATGTCCGGCACCGAGAACAGCGGATAATATTTGGGGAAGGTGCGGATCACGTAGCGCGCCAGCTGCGCCATGTCCTTGGCGGTGGACACCTGGTCCGGATCGGCGAACCCCTGGGCATTGCGGAACGAGGAATTGGCAAGGCCGATGGCGCTGCCCAGCTCGTTCATCTTCATGGCGAAGGCCGTCTCGGTGCCCGAGACGCCTTCAGCCAACGCGATGGCCGCGTCATTGCCGGACACCGTGAGGGCACCGATCAGCAGGTCTTCCACCCGCACAGGCTTGTTCACCTCGGCGAACATGGCGGCACCGCCCGAGGGTCCGCCGCCGCGCCGCCAAGCATTCACCGAGACGGTGAAGGGCGTGTCGGGCGTGATCTTGCCGGCTTGCAACTCGTTGAAGACCACGGCCGCGGTCATGATCTTCACCAGGCTGCCGGGCGCCATGCGCCGGTCGGCATCCTTCTCGAACAGAATGGCGCCGGTGGAGAAATCCACCAGAATGGCCGAGGGCACGGGGGTTTGGAATGTGCCCTGCGCGGCGGCAGGGGTGGCCTCGGCCATCAGCCCGAGCGCGGCGACAAAGAACAGGCCCGCGCCGGCGAGCCGGGCGCGGGCCTTCTTGAAGAGGCTGCGATGGTTCAGATCAGCGTCCTGAGGCATAGGCTGGAACACCCGCATAACCAAGGCCGGACACCGGCTGGGCGCCCACGGCCCAGCCCGACGCGACCACCGTGCTCCGCGGCTGAGGCGCCGGCTGCACTGCCTGGAAGGCCGTCTGCGCGCTCTGGCGAGCGGCAGGCGCGGAGACTGTCTCGGCTGTCTGGACGGGGGCGGTCTCGATATTGGCCGCCTGCCGCACCGGCTCGGCGGCCGACGAGGCCGGCTCGCCGTCCTGGTGGCCCAGGTCATAGGGGCGCTGCAGCGGGAAAGGCACTTCTCCGTCGTCGGACTTCGGCGGCATCACGCGGGGAAGCGAGGGCACGAAGGGCGCGGCAGAGGCCACCATGACAGCGGAATTGGACGGCACCTGGGCCGGGCCGTCATCGCGCAGCGTAGCGGCCAGCTTGCGGTCGTCAGACCCGTCCAGCGGCGCGCGGCCCACATATTCCACGCGCACCTTGGCGATGCCATTGCTCTTGAAGCCGAGCAGGTCGGCCGTGGCGTGGGATACGTCGATCAGGCGGTTGGAATGATAGGGACCGCGATCATTCACGCGGACGATGATGGACTTGTTGTTCCGCAGATTGGTCACCCGCACATAGCAGGGCATGGGCAGGGTCGGATGGGCTGCGGAGATGGAGGCCCGGTCAAAGACCTCGCCATTGGCAGTCAGGCGGCCGTGAAAATCGTCGCCATACCAGGAAGCGATGCCTTCGGAGACGTAGTTGGGGTCTTCCTTAGGCACATAGGTCTTGCCGGCGATCTGGTAGGGCTTGCCCACCCGGTAGGTGCCGCCACCCTTGGGAACCGCCTCCCCGTCCGCCACCACACGGGGGCTGGCCGAAACGCCGTAGCGGGGATCGATGGTGCTGCCAAGCTTATTGGCGCCACTGCAACCGGCCAGAGCCAGGCAAAGAATGGCGATACCGACGGAACCGCCGCCGAGGCGGTTTTGGGATCCGATCTGATGCTCGCGCGTCATGTCCGTCCTGTCCAGTTTCGTCGCCTATGCCGCAGGCACCCGGCGACTCAAGGACCGTTGCCAATATGGCACGGCACCGTCCGAATGAACACAAGAGTGACATGGAACCCGGCAAAAATGCGGCAAGCCTGTGGCCATGGTTAACAGTATGTAATGAATCGTGTGCTGGCGCGGGTTTGCCCAACCTGCCCCAAGCCGCTTTCCCCTAAGGGAAATCTCGCTCGATCCGCGAATGCGGTGCGTGATGCGGCAAAAGGGCCTGCGCTCCGGCGGCGTGCCACGCTTCTGCCAATAGCCCTCCCCGCCCCCCCTTGGAAAGGGCCGGCGGGGAACGCTCTTAACGCTTTCTTACTTTCCCGCTCCGGGCCGGCGCTCACAGATAGCCGATGGACAGCCAGGGCACGGCGGCGATCACCAGAAGGCCGACGAACAGGGCCACCAGATAGGGCCAGATGGCGCCGATGGCCTCGTCCGGCGAGACATTGCCGATCTTGCAGGCCAGGTAGAAGCCGATGCCGATGGGCGGCGTCATGAGGCCAATGTTCATGGCCGTCACGATGACCATGGAATAGTGCACGTCATTGATGCCGAGCTTGCGGGCGATGGGATACATGAGCGGCGCCATCAGCACGATGGCGGGCAGCCCTTCCAGCACGCAGCCGAGCACCAAAAACAGCACCACCGACAGGGCCAGGAAGGTGATCCACCCGCCGGGCAGAGAGGCCATGAAGGTGGCCAGCTCCTGCGCGATGCCAGCCTGCGTGATCGCCCAGGCCATGGAGACGGCCGTGCCGAGGATCATCAGGATGGCGCCGGTGAGCGCGGCCGTCTCCACCAGCATGCCGTAGAAGGTGCGCAGCGAGATGCCGCCATAAAGCACCACGCCCACGAACAGCGCGTAGACCACGGCAATGGTGGACACCTCCGTTGCCGTGGCCACCCCGCCCGAGACCGCGCTGCGGATGAGGAAAGGCAGGACGAGGGCCGGGGTCGCCACCAGGGCGGCGCGCAGGATCAGCTTGCCCGGCGCGCGCGTCACGCCATGCATGTCCTCCTTGCGCGCCTTGATGCGGGCCAGCGCCGCCAGAACCGCCAGCAGCACCATGGCCACCACAAAGCCGGAGGTGAAGAGCGCGGCGATGGAGACCCCTGCCACCGATCCCAGCACGATCAGCACGATGGAGGGCGGCACCGTGTCCGCCATGGCCGCTCCGGTGGCCAGAAGCGCGATCATCTCCCGCGGGCTATGCCCGCGCCGCTTCATTTCTGGGAACAAGGCGGGGGCGACGGTGGCCATGTCCGACACCTTGGACCCCGATATGCCGGAGACCACGAACAGCGAGCCCAGCAGCACATAGGACATGCCCGCCCGCACATGGCCGAGCAGGGAGGCGAGGAAGTCCACGATGGCCTTGCCCATGCCCGTGGCATCGAGCACGCAGCCCAGCAGCACAAACACCGGAACTGACAGCAGGATGAGGCCGGACATGCCCTCGTCCATGCGGCCGATCATGACGAAGATGGGCACCCGGGTGGCGAAAGCGAGATAGCTCAGCGTGCCCACCCCGAAGCAGAAGGCGATGGGAACGCCCGCCGCCAGGGCACCCGCCACGAACACCACCAGGAAGAGGACGATGGTGATGTTGCCGGCGCGGATCAGGCTCGGTGCAGAAAACCACAGCACCACGAACAGGCCGGCAATGATGGCCAGCGAAGCCGCGATATCCACCACATGCGCCCGCCGCACCGCGCGCGCCACCGCGATGGCAGCCATGGCGCAGATCCCCACCGGCAGGGCGGAGACGCGGAAGCTGTTGGGAATGTTGAGGGCGGGCGTGGTCACATACCACTCCTCGACCATGTAGTCATAGGCCGGATAGACCAAGGCCAGGAGGAAGGCCGCCACCACCAGGAGGGCGAAGGTATCCACGAAGCGCTGCCAGCGCGGGGGCAGCGCATGGAGGAACAAGGTCAGCCGCAAGTGCTCGTTGCGGTCCAGGGCGATGATGGAGCCCAACATCGCCAGCCACAGGAAAGAGATGGACGCCGCCTCGTCGATCCAAACCACGGGCAGCGAAAACAGGTAGCGCGAGAGCGCGCCCACGAGCAGCAGGCCCACCACCGTCAGCAGCAAGGCGGCGGCGAGCCATTCCACCGGCTTCAGATAGCGCGACCCCGCGCGCGGCTCGTCGGTCTCCGCCAGCACAGGCAAGGAAGTGTCGTCGAATGCGGATGCCATGGTGGTCTGCCCGTCCTAACGGAATGCCCTTGGGTCATCTTGCAGGCGCACGAATCCGCCGGGAGACAAGACTCCCGGCGGTAGCCGGGGCGCCTGCCGACGCCCGGCCGTCTCAGAACGCCCTCAGAGTTTGCCGGCGTATTTTTCGAGGATGGTCCAGGCCTCGTCGCCATACTTGCCCTTCCACTCGGCATAGAAGCCAGCGGAGCGGAGCTTGTCGCGGAAGCTGTCCACCTTGGGCTCGTTGAAGGCGAGGCCCTTGTCGGTGAGCTCCTTGCGCAGGTTGGCGTTCAGCTGGGCGACGTCCGCCCGTTCCTTGACGCCCGCCTCATTGATGTTCTTGGCCACGATGGTGCGCAGGTCCGCCGGCAGGGCCTCCCAGGAGCGGCGATTGGCCAGGAACCAAAAGCCGTCCCACATGTGGTTGGTCAGCGAGCAGTATTTCTGCACTTCGTAGAGCTTGGCGGTGGCGATGATGGCGAGCGGGTTCTCCTGCGCGTCCACCACCTTCGTTTGGAGCGCCGTATAGACCTCGGCGAAATTGATGGAGGCGGGCGAGGACTCGAACGCCTTGAACATGGACGTCCAGAGCGGGGACACCGGCACGCGGATCTTCAGGCCCTTGAGGTCCTCGGCGGTGGCGATGGGCTTGGTGGACGTGGTGATCTGGCGGAAGCCGTTGTCCCAGATCTTGTCCATGGCCACGATGCCGGCCTTGGCGATCTGCCCGCGCACATAGGTGCCGAGGTCGCCGTCCATGGCCTTCCACACGGTGTCATAGTCCGGGAAGGCAAAGCCGATGCCGCTCACCGAGGCATTGGGCACCAGGGTGGAGAGGATCAGCGGCGACAGGGTGAAGAATTCCACGCCCCCGGAGCGCAGCTGGCTCAGCATGTCGGTGTCGCCGCCAAGCTGGCTGGACGGGAAGATCTTGATCTCCACGCGGCCATTGGTCTGCTGCTTGATGGCCTCGGCCATCTCGTTCGCCCGCACGTTCATGGGGTGGGTGACGGGCAGGTTGTTGGCGTACTTGTAGGAAAATTCGGCGCTCTGGGCGCGGGCCACGAACGGCGCGCACACGCCCCCCACCAGCGCACCCGCGGCACCCGCCTTCAACAACGCGCGACGGCTCAACGACATGTCATGCTCCTCCAGTCTCAAGGTCCAGGACGGACCGGCGTTCCCATGTTTTCAGGTCCATCATGTGGACCCATTCTTCGTGACACTCATGCTGGCCCACTTGCCGGTTGAAGGCAAGGGGGCTATGGTCCTTGCAAATACTGGCCCCACAGGCTGGACACAACAATAAGTTAGGTCCATCTGATGGACCTCGGGAGAGAGCAGTGACCCGCGCGGGTGACGATCCGTCCATCGGCGGCACGCAGAGCATCGAGCGCGCCATCGCGCTCCTGCTGATGGTCGGCCGTGCGGGCACGGCCGGCGCGCGGCTGTCCGACCTGGTGCTTCAATCCGGCCTCCCCAAGCCGACGGCGCGGCGTGTTCTCTTGGCCCTCGTTCGTTCAGGTCTCCTGGACCAAGACGAGGTGTCGCGGCGTTATCATATCGGCCCCGAGGCCTTTATCCTAGGCACCCTCGCTTCCGCCCGCTTCGGCATTCACGCGCTCTCCCTGGATGGTCTCGCGCGCCTTGCCCGCGATACGGGGGACAGCGTGTTTCTTTCCGTGCCGCGCGACACGTATGCCGTCTGCCTCCATCGCGAGGAGGGGGCCTTCCCGCTGCGCACCCACGTGCTGCAGGCGGGCGACCGGCACCCGCTCGGCGTCGGGGCGGGAAGCCTCGCCCTCCTGTCCGCCCTGCCCGACGAGGAAGTGGATCGCATCATCGCCGCCAATGGCGAGGTGCTGGCGCACAATTACCCCGCCTATTCGCCCGATCGCCTGCGGCAGCTGGTGGTGGATACGCGTGCACGTGGCTACGCCTTCAATCCGGGCCTCGTCATGGCGGGATCCTGGGGCATTGGCGTGCCCGTGCTTGGCCCTGAGGGCCGCGCCGTCGGCGCACTGTCTATTGCAGCCGTGGAAAGCCGTCTGCCGGAGAGCCGCCATCCCGAGCTCGTTCCCCTGCTGAACCGCGAATCGGCGCTGCTGACGCAGGCCCTCTCCCATCCCACGACGGCGCCCCAAGGCGGTCCGTCCCGTTCCACGCCCCTCCCCCGCACCGGGCGCTTCGCGCCCCGCCCCCTTCAGAAGGTGAGACCATGACGCGCGCTGCAATCGTGGGCTATGCCCATTCCCCGTTCGGAAAGCTTGAGGATGCGGACACCGAGGCGCTGATGGCGCGCGTGTCGGTCGCCGCGCTGGAGCATGCCGGCGTCGAGCCGCAGGATGTGGACGGCATCTATGTGGGCGTCTTCAACGGCGGCTTCCAGAAGCAGGACTTCCAGGGCGCCCTGGTGGCGCTCGCCGACGAGCGCCTCGCCCATACCCCCGCGACGCGCCTGGAAAACGCCTGCGCCACCGGCTCGGCAGCCATCTTCTCGGCCCTGGATTTCGTGGAATCCGGGCGTGGCCGCATCGCACTGGTGGTGGGCGCGGAGAAGATGACCGCCAAGCCCAATGCGGAGGTGGGCGACATCCTGCTCAACGCCTCCTATCGCAAGGAAGAGGCGGACATTGAGGGTGGCTTTGCCGGCGTGTTCGGCCGCATCGCCCAGACCTATTTTCAGCGCTATGGCGACCGCTCCGAGGAACTGGCGCAGATCGCCGCCAAGAACCACCGCAACGGCGTCTCCAACCCCTTCGCCCAGATCCGCAAGGACCTCGGCTTCGACTTCTGCAATACGGTCTCGGACAAGAACCCGCTTGTGGCCGGCCCGCTGCGCCGCACCGACTGCTCGCTGGTCTCCGACGGCGCCGCCGCCCTCGTCATCGCCGATGCGGAGACGGCCGCCGACATGAAGCGCGCCATCGGCTTCCGCGCCCGCGCCCATCGCAACGACATCCTCCCCCTCTCCCGCCGCGACCCCATCGCCTTTGCCGGCGCCCGCCAGGCCTGGGCGCAGGCGCTGGAGCAGTCGGGGCTGAGCCTTGACGACCTCTCTTTGGTGGAAACCCACGACTGCTTCACCATCGCCGAGATGCTGGAATATGAGGCCATGGGCCTCGCCAAGCCCGGCGAGGGCTACAAGGTGGTGCGCGAGGGCATCACCCAGAAGGACGGCCGCCTGCCGGTGAACGTCTCCGGCGGCCTCAAGGCCAAGGGCCATCCCATCGGCGCCACCGGCGTCTCCATGCATGTGCTGAGCGCCATGCAACTCATGGGCGAGGCCGGCGACATGCAGGTGAAGGACGCCGCCATTGCCGGCGTCTTCAACATGGGCGGCGCGGCGGTGGCCAATTACGTCTCCATCCTGGAGCGCCAGAAGTGAGCGCGGCAGCCGCTCCCAAGGGCGGGCTCGTGCCCTGCACCAAGCGGGTCATGAACCTCGCCCACCTCTTGCGGCAGGCGGCGCGCCGCTTCCCGCAGGAGATCGGCTTCGTCCACGGCGCATCCGAAACCACCTGGGCACAGATGAACGCGCGGGTGGACGCCATGGCGGCGGCGCTCGTGAAGCGCGGAATCGGCAAGGGCGACCGCATCCTGGTGCAGTCGAAAAACTGCCTGGAAATGTTCGAATCCATGTTCGCCGCCTTCCGCATCGGCGCGGTGTGGGTGCCCACCAATTTCCGCCAGACCCCGGATGAGGTGGCCTACCTGGCGCAGGCGTCGGGCGCCATCGCCATGATCTGCCACGCCGACTTTCCCGAGCATGTGAAGGTGGCCCGCGCCCAGTCACCCGCCATCGGCTTCGTCATCGGCATCGGCACCGGCGCGTTCGGGGAGGATTACAACGCCCTGGTCACCGCCCACATGGGTGAAAGGGTGCCGGTCGCGGACGTGGAGCACGACGATCCCTGCTGGTTTTTCTTTACCTCCGGCACCACCGGACGTCCGAAGGCGGCTGTACTGACCCACGGCCAGATGGGCTTCGTCATCACCAACCATCTGTGCGACCTGATGCCCGGCACCACCCATGAGGATGCCTCCCTGGTGGTGGCGCCCCTCTCCCACGGGGCGGGCGTGCACCAGCTGGTCCAGGTGGCGCGGGCGGCGAAGACCATCCTCCTTCCGTCGGAGAAGTTCGACGTGGCGGAAGCCTGGCGGCTGGTGGAGCACTGGCGGGTCACCAACCTCTTCACGGTGCCCACCATCACCAAGCTCTTGGCCGAGCATCCCTCGGTGGACAGCTACGACCATTCCAGCCTGCGCTACGTCATCTATGCCGGCGCGCCCATGTACCGCGAGGACCAGAAGCGGGCGCTTGCCAAGCTCGGCAAGGTGCTCGTGCAGTATTTCGGGCTGGGCGAGGTTACCGGCAACATCACTGTCCTGCCCCCTGCCCTGCACGAGCCGGATGACGGGCCCCATGTGAAGCTCGGCACCTGCGGTTTCGAGCGCACCGGCATGATGGTGGAAATCCAGGACGACACCGGCCGCGAGGTCGCCCCCTTCGAGACCGGCGAGATATGTGTGGCGGGCCTGGCGGTGTTCGCCGGCTATTACAACAACCCGGACGCCAATGCGAAAGCGTTTCGCAATGGCTGGTTCCGCACCGGCGATCTCGGACACATGGACGAACAGGGCTTCGTCTACATCACCGGGCGCGCCTCCGACATGTACATATCGGGCGGCTCCAACGTCTATCCCCGCGAGGTGGAGGAAAAGGCGCTCCAGCATCCCGACCTGATCGAGGTGGCCATCCTGGGTGTGCCCGACCCCATGTGGGGCGAGGTGGGTGTTGCGGTGTGCGTTCCTCGGGTGGGCGCCGAGGTCAGCGAGACCGACATCATCGCGTTCCTCGACGGCAAGGTGTCCCGCTACAAGCTGCCCAAGCGCGTGTTCTTCTGGGACGCGCTGCCGAAATCCGCCTACGGCAAGATCACCAAAAAGATGGTCCGCGAGGAACTGGAAGCGCGGGGCGCATTGCCCCTGGAAGGCGCGAAGGAGCCGACGGCCTGAGGCCGTCGCCCGACCCAATCGATACAAGGGAGGAAAAGAGTGTCCAAGACTGGCAGCGTGATCGTCACGGGCGGTGCTTCGGGTATTGGCCTTGCGGTGGTGGAGGACCTTTTGAAGGAAGGCTGGCGCGTGGTGGCGGCGGATCTGGCCCCCGGCGCCATCGCCCGGGCGCGCGAGGCCTTCACCGCCTATGGCGACCAGGTGCGTTTTGAGGAGGTGGACATCTCCGAGGAGACCGCCGTGGCCGATCTCGTCGCCACCACGGACGCCACGTTCGGCCCCCTGTGGGGCGTGGTGAATTCCGCCGGCATCGCCAAGGACGTGCCGGCGCTCGAAACCTCTGTGGAGATGTTCCGCAAGATCCTGGACGTGAATCTGGTGGGCACCTTCCTGGTGGCGCGCGAGGCGGCCAAGATCATGAAGGGCCATGGCGGCGGGTCCATCGTCAACATCGCCTCGGTGTCCGGCATGCGGGGCAATATGGGCCGTGCCGCCTATGGCTCGTCCAAGGGCGGCGTTCTGACGCTCACCAAGATCCTGGCGGTGGAATTCGCCGCCTATGGAATCCGGGTCAACGGCGTTGCCCCCGGCCCCATCGAGACGCCCCTGGTGAAGGAAGTGCACACCAAGGAAGCCCGCGAGGCCTGGATGCGCACCGTACCGCTGCGCCGCTATGCCCAGCCGCGGGAAGTGTCCGGCGCCATCGCCTTCCTGCTGGACGAGACCAAATCGTCCTTCGTCACGGGCGAGACCATCTGCGTGGACGGCGGTTTCGCCTCTGGCGGCCTCCTGCCCAATTGAGCGGTCGGGGTGGACGGAACCTGCCGTCCGCCCCCTTCAATTGCGGGTCCGCCGGCTCTAAGGTGCACGCCGGTTCCCGTGGTCCGGCTCGTCGATGGCGCAGAACGCATATATGGACGCCGCCCTGTCGGCCTTTCTCGCCGGTCGGCGCACCTTTGACCAGTTGGCCCGTGAACTGGCGAGCGTGTGCCAGGCCACCGATGACCTCGATCATCTCAGCCAGCGGCTCCAGCGCTATACCGACGATCGCTATCTCCCCTTCGACATGGCCGAATCCTTGCTGCGCGAGGTGGGGCGGCTGGTGAGCGAACGCACCGGCGGGGCAGCGGCGGATGGTAAGGGCCGCAGAAGTGCGGACCAGACGGTGGACACCGCCATCATCTCGGCCCTGGTGGATCGCTTCAAGCCGCTGCGGTCCGGCCGTCGCGCCGCGCCGTCGGACAAGCCGGATGAACTGGACGCCAATCTCTCCACCTTCCGCAGCCTGCGTTTTCGCAAGGATGCCAAGGCTGCCGTGGCGGGACATCGACGCAGCCTTGCCCTGCCCACAGCGCAGGCACCGGAGGCCCTGGTCGGCCTCATGCTGCGCGATCGATTCGTGCTCGATTCGGAATTGGGGCGCGGCGGCATGGGCGTCGTGTTCCGTGCCGTGGATCGGCGGAGGCTGGAGGCGGGGGCACCGGACCCCTATGTGGCCATCAAGCTCCTGAACGAGGATTTCTCCTCCCATCCGGATGCGCTGCGCACCATGGAGGCGGAGGCCCGTCGTACCCAGCAGCTCACCCATCCCTCCATCCTGCATGTGCACGATTTTGATCGCGATGGCCGCCACGCCTTCATCGTGATGGAGCTGCTGAACGGGGCGGCCCTCGACGCCGTCATTCACGAGCAGCCGCGCTTTCCCGGCAGCCCGCTCGCCCGCGACGCCATCCTTCAGATGAGCGCCGGTGTTGCCTTCGCCCACGACCGGGGCGTCATCCATGCAGACCTCAAGCTCGCCAACCTCTTTCTGTGCAAGGACGGGCGTCTCAAGATCCTGGACTTCGGCATCTCCTCTACCGCCCAGTCCCTTGATTTCGACGCCGCCGCCCTCGGCGCCCTCACCCCGGCGTATGCCAGCCCAGAACGCCTGCGCAACGACCCGCTCACGGCGTCCGACGATGTCTATGCGCTGGGCTGCATCGTGCATCTGATGCTCACGGGCCGCCATCCCTTCGACCGCAAGTCCGGCCAGGAGGCGCAGGACCAAGGCCTCGTCCCCCCGCCCTTGCCCATGCTGGAGCGGCGGGAGGAACGGGCGGTGCGTCGCGCCTTGAATTTCCGCAGCGCCGAGCGACAGGCCAATGCCGGGATGTTCCTGGCCGAATATACCGGAGAGACCTGACCTATCCGCGCGCCGGGGAGACGCGTCCGGTGCCCTCGCTTTTTGCTGCCATCTTTCCTGCCGTCTTGCCCCCGGCCTTGTTGGGCTTGGGCGGAGCGATCCAGTGGCGCGCCTGCGCGGCGGCCGCCACCAGGAGGCCCGTTGCCGTCACCCACCAGGCCGGCGAAAGGCCGCCCGCCGGATCAAGATTGGCCGCCGCCACCAGCCAGGGATCGATGCCAGTCGCAAGGCCATACCAGGCCACTTCCACCAGCGCGGTGGTGAGCCCGGCGCCCAGTGCCAGCACAGCAAAGCCCAGCGGCCCCACCACCCGCAGGCGCCAGAAGGCCAACCGGTAGCCCAGCAGAAGCACAAGGAAGCCCGTCATCATCACTGGCTCGGTGACGTCGAGCCGGGACTGGATGAAAAAGTGGGCCATGGCCACGATGGCGAGGGGATAGACGATGGCATGGAGCGCGTTCCAGCGCTTGCCCCCCATGGCCCGGATGGCGGCATTGAAGGAGGTGGCGCCCAGCACCATGAGCATCAGCAACGCCCCGGCGCCGATGGTCAGGTAGAAGCGCAGCACGATCTCGCTCGCCACCCGGCCGAGATCCCAGCCCTGGTCGGCGGCATAAAGGACGAGGTGCAGACCCGCATAGCCCAGGGCCGCCAGCCCGAGCGGGCGCCGGGCCAGCACAAGCTTGGGCCACTGAAACAACCGCCGCGCGGGCGTGACGGCAAGGCTCAGCAACAGGAAGCGGATCGCCCACAGGCCGGTGAAGTGGATCGCCTCGGACACCGGGCGGGCTCCGAAATCCCACACCGCCACGCGCCAGCCCAGCCACGCGAGCGGCAGGAACACGCCGATGAAGGCGGCGGTCTTCTCGAAACTGAGGCGCCCGTTGCGCTCATGGAACAGGGCCGGGGGTAGGAAGGTCATTCAGGTCCATCCGCGGTGGAATATGCCCACCATACGGTGTGCCCGGCGCCGGAATTACGCCCCGCCCGCGCACGATGGCGTGAACCCGTCAGACCGCCACCGGTGCCTTGATGGCGGGATGGGGGTCGTAATTCTCGAACCGGATGTCCTCGTAGCGGAAGGCGAAGAGGTCGGTCACATCCCCGTTCAGCACCAGCTTGGGCAGGGGGCGCGGGGTGCGGGAGAGCTGAAGCTGGGCCTGTTCCACATGGTTGAGGTAAAGGTGGGCGTCGCCGAGCGTGTGGACGAAATCCCCCGGCTTCAGGCCCGTGACCTGCGCCACCATGTGGGTGAGCAAGGCATAGGAGGCGATGTTGAACGGCACGCCCAGGAAGACGTCGGCGGAGCGCTGGTAGAGCTGGCAGGACAGCCGCCCCTCCGCCACGTAGAATTGGAACAGGCAGTGGCACGGCGGCAAAGCCATGCGCGGCACGTCGGACGGATTCCAGGCGGTGACGATGAGCCGGCGGGAATCGGGATTGCGGCGGATGTCGGTAACCAACTGGGCGATCTGGTCGATCACCCCGCCTTCGGGCGTTGGCCAGGAGCGCCATTGATGGCCATAGACCGGCCCGAGCTCCCCCCGCTCGTCCGCCCATTCGTCCCAGATGGTAACGCCATTCTCCTGCAGGTAGCGCACATTGGTGTCGCCGGCCAGGAACCACAGCAATTCATGCACGATGGACTTCAGATGCAGCCGCTTGGTGGTGACCAGCGGAAAGCCCTCGGAAAGGTCGAACCGCATCTGATAGCCGAACAGGGAGCGCGTGCCGGTGCCGGTGCGGTCGCCCTTGACCACGCCCTCGTCAAGGAGGCGCTGCAGGAGGTCGAGATAGGTGCGCATGGGCAAAGATCCGGCTTGCGTTCGGCTGTGCTGGGAGCGCCAACACTAACCACCCCCGAAGCGCCGCGTCGAGGCCCACCAATCGCATGGCCGCCGTCCGTTTGTGGATCGATGGGCCTTCCCGCCGCACAGGCTGGAGCGCGATCTGTCGCGCTTCTGAATTGATGCCGACACGTTCACCACCCAGAATGGCCCTCTCCCCGCGCAGAATCGGAGCTGCGCCCAGCCGCCGGAAACCTGATGCCGGGTCTTGAGAACTTGACCGTGTCCTCCTCCAGTTGCCGGGGCGCCGCGCGCACCCGCAACCAGGATGCCTTCCTGGCTTCCCCCCGCGCGGGCGTGTTCGCGGTGGCGGACGGCATTGGCGGCTTGCCCAATGGGGACTGGGCCAGCCGGTCCATTGTGGAAGCCCTGGAGGAAGACACCACCCTGCCGAGCCTGGGCTTCGAGCAATTGGTGCGTCGGGCGGAAGCCGCGGTTTTGCGGACCAATCGCAGCCTTTATGAAACCGGCTGCCGGGCCGCCCCGCCCTTCACCATGGGGTCCACCATTGCCTTGTCCCTGGTGGGGGAAGACCGGGTCGCCTGCCTGTGGGCGGGCGATTCGCGCATCTATCTCCACCATGACGGCGCGCTTTATCTTCTGACCATGGACCATGTGGAGAAGATCCCCTTCGGCCCGGCTGGCGTCAGCCGCACCGTCCTGACGCGCGCTGTCGGCTCCGCCCCCCGTCTGAAGCTCGACCGCGTGACCGTCCCCTTCGCGGCCGGCGACACCCTGCTCCTGTGCTCGGATGGCGTTTTCAACGTGCTGTCCCCAACCTTGCTGCGCGACCTGATCGCGGGCCGGGGCGACAATCTGGCGGATCGGATCGTCAGCGAGGCGCTGGACGCGGGAACCCAGGACGACGCCACCGCCGTCACCGTCTTCGCCGACGGGGTGCCGCAATGACGCGCGCTGGCGCACAGGCCGAGGAGGCGACCCATCTGCCGACAGGGGATGATCCGCTCCAGCGCCTGGAGCGCGTGTGCCGGGAAATCGCCCAGGGCAATTACAAGCACACCGAGGATCTGTTCGCCCTCACCACGGCGGAGGATGCCTCCCCAACCATCCAGCAACTGGCGGAGGCGTTCGGCTTCATGCTGGTGCAGGTGGAGGCGCGCGAGATGCGCCTGTCCGGCCTCATCGAGGATTTGCGGACACTCCAGAAGGAGCTGGAGGCCGCCAATAGCCGTCTCACCCAGGAAAACGCCCAGCTCTCTGCCCATGTGCAGAAGCTGCGCATCGACATCGACCGCAAGCAATTCCGCAGGGAAGTTGGAGAAATCGCCGATACCGATTATTTCCGGGAATTGCAGAGCCGCGCCCGCGTGATGCGGGCCCGCCACAAAGGCGAACCGGACGCTGAGACATGACGCGCATCATCTCCACGCATTCCTATCGCGGTGGCACCGGCAAGTCGAACATCACCGCCAATCTTGCCGCCCTCCTGGCTCAGAACGGGCATCGGGTCGGCATCATCGACACCGACATCCATTCGCCCGGCATTCACGTGCTGTTCGGCATCGAGCCGCGCATGCTGGTCCACACGCTCAACGACTTCCTGTGGGGCCGCTGCGCGGTGGAGGAAGCGACCCTGGATGTGACCGCCCAGGCCATGCCCAAGGGGGCGCCGCCGGCGGGACAGGTGATCCTGGTACCCAGTTCCATGCGCACCGGAGAAATCGCCCGCATCCTGAAGGAAGGCTATCCTGTCGATCTGCTCAATGAGGGCATTCAGGGCCTGTGCGAGCGGCTCGCCCTCGACTTCCTGCTCATCGACACCCATCCCGGGGTCAATGAGGAGACGTTGCTCTCCATCGCCATTTCCGACTGTCTGCTGCTGGTGCTGCGGCCGGACCACCAGGACTACCAGGGCACGGCGGTAACGCTGGAGCTGGCGCGGCGGCTGGAAGTGCCGCAATTGCTGCTGGTGGTGAACAAGGTGCTGTCGGGGGCCGATTTCGGAGCATTGGCTGACCAGATCACGAGCGCCTTCCGCACCCCCGTCGCCACCGTACTGCCCCTGACGGAGGACTTGGTCCGCCTCGGCAGCGCCGGCGTGCTGGCGGCCCTGGAGCCACAGGCCACCTATGTGGAGGGCCTGCGCAATGTGTTGGCCTACATCGAGGCCGACAGCGAGCGTGACCTGTCCCCGCAGCCCCGCTGAAGGGGACGCGGGGAACCACCATCCGTTCAAATGGGCAGGGCGAAGGGCTTTGGCCCCACCCGCACCACTTGGGCCACCACCTGAAGGTCCACCACATTCACCTGGAGGTCGTTGACGACCCCGGGCTGCAGCGGTGCGATCGACCGCCACTGGGCCTGGTCGATGTTGCGGAAGGCCGCCATCACACCGAGAAACACCGCGTCCGGCGGCAAATTGTCCACATAGACTTCGGTGCCACCGGGGGGAATGACGAATTCCTTGCGGCTGACGAGACTTTGGCCAAGGGCCTGAGCATCCCCATTGAACAGGGTGAGGAAGTCGGCCTGCTGGAAATCCATGTCCGACCGCAGCGCATAAAGGCGCACCAGGATGGGAAGCGGCTGGCCATTGGGACCGCGGTTGGAATCCCCGTCCACCAGGATGCGCATGCCCAGGGTGGTCTGGCGCGGCGGAGGGGCAGCGCCACACCCGCTCAGCGCCGTCGCCGTGGCGATGAGAAGCGCCCGGCGCGATGGCCTCCAGGTTACCCGTTGGAAAGCCGCGATGGGGCGGCGCACGACCATGGCGAACGTGACCTCTTGGATTCGGCAGGGCGAACGGCGCCGAAATCCCGTGCCCGGTGTGAAGGCGTGACCGCGCTTAAACCACGCCATCTATGACATCGGCGCGACACACCCCGCCGCAACGGCCTAAAACCCCTTTCGCTTCAACGTTTTCCTCCCCTATCGCCGCCGACACATTGCTCTCGCGCAATGCCACTAAGGTCGGTAGCGGGGGAAGCGTTTCCGTCCCCCTCGGTGGGCACACCGCCGAACTGCGGGGGGGTAAGCATGGCGTCCGTCGATCTCAAGGCTTTGATGGCTCGGCTCGATCCGCTCGGCCGCACGGCACTGGAGGCGGCGGCAGGCTTTGCCCTCATGCGCACCCACTACAATGTGGAGCTGGAGCACTGGCTCATGAAGCTGGTGGAGGAGGAGCGTTCGGACGTGGCGCTCATGCTCTCCCGCTCCGGCATCGACATGGGCCGTCTCTCTCTCGATCTCTCCCGCGCCCTGGACCGCCTGCGCGCCGGAAATGGACGTCCCCCCGGCCTCTCCCCGGATGTGGTGGACCTTGTTAAAAATGCCTGGTTCCTGGCTTCCATCGATGCCGGGCAGACGCAGATCCGCACCGGCCATCTTCTCCTGGCCCTGCTTGGCGACGAGCGTCTGGCCCTGCGCGCCGGCGACATGGCGCCGGCCCTGCGAACGCTTTCCCCAGACACGCTCAAGCGGGACTTCTTCCCTCTCACCACCGATTCTCGCGAGACCAACACCACCCCTGCCGCGGTCATCGGCGGGGACGAATTCGGCGCAGGCCCGGGGGGCGGCGCTCAAGGCGGTGGCGACCCGCTGGCCCGGTTTACCGTCGACCTGACCGCTCAGGCGCGCGAAGGGCGCATCGACACCATTCTGGGGCGCGATGAAGAGATCCGTCAGATCGTCGACATTCTGATCCGCCGCCGGCAGAACAATCCCATCCTCACCGGCGAAGCCGGCGTCGGCAAGACCGCTGTGGTGGAAGGCTTTGCGCTGCGCATTGCCTCGGGCGACGTGCCCCCTGCCCTGCGCAATGTGACGCTGCGCACCCTCGATCTCGGCCTGCTCCAGGCGGGTGCCGGCGTGAAAGGCGAGTTCGAGGCCCGCCTGCGCTCGGTCATCGATGCGGTCAAGGCCAGCCCCAATCCCGTGATCCTGTTCATCGATGAGGCCCATACCCTGATCGGCGCCGGCGGCGCGGCAGGCCAGGGCGACGCGGCCAATCTGCTGAAGCCAGCCTTGGCGCGCGGTGAGCTGCGCACCATCGCGGCCACGACCTGGGCCGAGTACAAGAAGTATTTCGAGAAGGACGCCGCACTGGTGCGACGCTTCCAGGTGGTGAAGGTGGACGAGCCGAGCGAGCCGGTGGCGGCGGCCATGCTGCGCGGGCTCGTGCCGACCCTGGAGCGCTATCACAAGGTGCGCATTCTGGATGAGGCGGTGACCGAGGCGGTGCGGCTGTCCGCCCGCTACATTCCCGCTCGCCAGCTGCCGGACAAGGGCGTCTCCCTGCTCGACACCGCCTGCGCCCGCGTGGCGGTGAGCCAGACCACCATTCCCGCCGCCGTTGAAGACCGCGCCCGCAGGCTGGATCTCATCGGCGATGAACTGGCGCTGCTGGCGCGCGAGAGCGCCACCGGGCGCGATCATGGCGCGCGCCAGGCCGCGCTGGAAGAAGAGCGCAGCCGCGTGTCGGCGGAGCGGGACGTCCTCGCCAATCGATGGGAGGAGGAGCGCACCCTGGTGGAGCAGCTCTCCGGCCTGCGCAAGGAGATCGAGGCCGGAACGCCGGAAGACCCAGTGCCCGAGGGGCTGGCGGAAGAATTTACCACCGCAAGCGCCGCACTCGCCGCTCTTCAGGGCGAGGAGCCGCTGGTGCATCCGCTGGTGGACGGCCAGGCCATTGCCGAAGTGGTCCAGAACTGGACCGGCATTCCCGCCGGCCGCATGCGCTCCGATGAAATCCACACCGTCCTGGCGCTGCAGGAGCGCATGGAGGAGCGGATCGTTGGCCAGTCCCATGCCATCGCCGCTGTCGCCCAGGCGATCCGCACGTCACGCGCGGGCCTGACCGATCCACGCAAGCCGCTGGGCGTGTTCCTGATGGTCGGCCCCTCCGGCGTCGGCAAGACCGAAACGGCGCTGACGCTGGCCGAGCTGCTCTATGGCGGCTCCCAGAATCTCACCACCATCAACATGTCGGAGTTCAAGGAGGAACATAAGGTCAGCCTGCTCATGGGCAGCCCACCCGGCTATGTGGGCTACGGGGAAGGCGGCATCCTCACCGAGGCCGTCCGCCGCCGGCCTTATTCCGTGATTCTGCTGGACGAGATGGAAAAGGCCCATCCCGGCGTCCAGGACGTGTTCTTCCAGGTGTTCGACAAGGGCCACATGAAGGACGGCGAAGGCCGGGATGTGGACTTCAAGAACACCATCATTCTGATGACCTCCAACGCTGCGTCCGATCAGATCGCCCGTCTGTGCGCCGACCCGCTCACCATTCCCGAGCCGGCCGTGCTCGCCGAGGCGCTGCGCCCGGAATTGAGCAAGCACTACAAGGCCGCCTTCCTGGGGCGCGTCACCCTGGTGCCCTACCTGCCTCTGAGCGAAGCTGTGATCCGCAAGATCGTGGTCCTGCAGCTGGGCCGCATCGGCAAGCGTGTGAAGGACGCCTATGGGGCGGCCTTCACATTCGCGCCCGAACTGGTCCAGGCGATCGCCGAGCGATGCACGGAAAGCGCATCGGGCGCGCGCAACATCGAGAACATCCTGTCGCGCACCCTTCTGCCGGAGCTCTCCTCGGGTGTTCTGGAGCGCATGGCAAACGGAGAGGCCATCGGCACCATCCATGTGGGTCTCGGCCCGGATGGCTTCACCTACGCCATCGGTTGAAACATCCATGCCTCCCGCAGCCCGCCTCGGCGACAAGGTGCTCCAGACCGCGCCCCACTGCCATGCGCCCATACATGTGCCGTTCGTGGCGATACCGCCGCCACCTCCCGTGCCCATGCCGCATGCCGCGGTGCCCCTGGCCATCGTAAAGGGCCTTCCGACGGTGCTTATCGGCAAGATGCCTGCAGCGCGCATGACCGACACCACGGTGCCCTGCATGCTCGGCGGCTGCGTGCCGGCCGGCCCGGGGATGATCCTGAAGGGCTCCGCGACGGTGCTCATCGGCAATCTCCCCGCCGCCCGGGTTGGCGATCCCACTTTGCATGCCAGCTGTGTGGCGCCGATCCCCAGCCCAGAGGGCTCCGTGCTGCCGCCGGGATGCCCCACCGTACTCATCGGCGGCTGACCCATGCGCCTGAAGCATTTCCAAGCCTTGACGCCGATCTGCCCCGCCTGCGGGGCGCGCGGTGAGGCTCATCCATTGACGCTCATCGACCCGCGCATTGCGGATGGCGATGTGCGCACCGGGCTTTTGGCCTGCCCCGCGCCGGCCTGCGGTGCGGCCTATCCCATTCTCCAGGGCGCGCCGATCCTGGTGGCGGACGTGGCCGCATGGCTCACCGCGAACCTGCATCTGGTTCTGCAGTGCGATGTGGATCACGCCGGCGTCGCGGATCTGGTCGCCCGGGCCGTCGGCCCGGATTCATCCTACGCGGTGATCCGCCAGCAGGCGGCGAGCTATGGTTACGACCATTATGGCGACTTGGACCCCGCCTCCGCCCATGAGGACGCCCCCCCGGGCGGCGTGCGGCGTGTCGCCAGCCAGCTTATGGCGCTGCTGCCATCGCCGCGGGGGCCGGCGCTCGACATCGGCTGCGCCGCTGGCCGCACCAGCTTCGACCTCGCGGACAAGACAGGCACGCTGGTGCTCGGCATTGATCTCAACTGGCCGCTGCTGAAAATCGGTCGCGGCGTGATCGATGACGGACTGGCGCGCTATCCTCATCGGCGCAACGGCAACCGCTACGACCAGAAGGCGCTGCCTGCGGACCTGGACGGCGGCGGCCACGTCGACTTCTGGGTCGCCGACGCCTTGAACCTGCCCTTCGCGGACCGGGCTTTCGGCCTCGCCATTTCCCTCAACCTGGTGGATTGCGTCAGCTCCCCCAGCGGCGCGGTGCGCGAGGCAAGCCGGGTTCTGGCAGATGAGGGCGGGCTGATCCTCGCCACGCCCTTCGACTGGTCCCCCCACGCCACCCCGCCTGCTGCCTGGCAGGAGGACGGGGATCTGCCGGGTCTCGTCGAGTCGGCCTTCGCTCCGGCCCCCTGCCCGCTTGCGCCGGCCGGACCGCCGCTGGACCTTGCCTGGAAGGTGCGCCTGCACGAGCGGTCCCACATGCATTATCGCTGCCAGGGAATAGCTCTTACAAAAGAGCGGACCGGCAGTGAGCGCGTTATTTGAGTGTCATCCAACCAGGATACCACTCGACACGACGTATCTCATGAATTCGGCGATACGTCCGCTGAACTTCTGGCCGTCGGTTGTAAGGGCCTATTGGCACTTATCTTTCGTTTTATTTTTCGGTGCGGGCACAGTTGGCACTAACGCGCAGGCAGACGAAAGGCATCGGGGATGGCCACCGTCAAATCTTATGAGCTCGCCGCCTATTTGACGATGGTGCATGACGCCATCAGCAAGAAAGCGCGTGACATCTTCACCGAAACGGCGACCTCCAGCCCTGCTCCGCAGCTTATTTCCGGCTACACCCCCATGAAGGGGAAGGTGGACCAGGCCGAGGTCATCGCGTTGGCGGTGGTTCTGGCGGAACTGTTCACCAAGGCTGAGAACCGCACGCTGCTCACCGACGCAGACAGGTTCGTCTATGGGTCGTCGGTGAAGTCGCTTTCGGACGCCATCGACAATGTGCGCGAAGCACTTCAATCGCAGGTCGCCTATGATAACTCCCTTAAGGCAACCCTCGACTTCCTGGAAAATACAAACGCAATCAAATCCGCCACCGATTCTCTGACCACCAAGATGAAGGCCGACCTCCAGGCGCCCAATCACTGGGCGGTGGCGGTTCTGGACGTCCTGCTCGTGACGGGGTTGCAGTCGGTCCCTCTGGTCGGCAACATCCTCTCCACGGTGGTGAAGGGTGGCATTGTTTCGGCCACCACAAGCTGCCTGGGCGGAATGGCGGCGAACCAGACGCAGGCCCTGCGCAGCACCAATAACGACGTGCAATCCGCCCAGAAAGGCACGGGTGGCCTCAACCCGTTCAACGAAATGGGCGGCGGTGTCTACGGCTATTCCTTCGGCCAAAAGACGAGCGGAACGTATAAAGGCAACACTATCCAGAATGATCTGGGTGGACAAGCCGCCCAGGGTCTCGCCAACCAGGCATCGTCACAGATGCAGACCCTGATTAATGCGGGCGCTTACGACAAGGATAAGGCGAAGGACAATATTGCGAGCCAGTGGTACTCCACAGGCATAAACGCGACCTTCTTTTATACGATGGTGAAGCAGAGCAAGCAGGATAATGAAAAGACCGAACTCAAGGTCCTCGCTGATGACGCTGAGTTTCTGAGGGAATTCGCCGGCCGCGACACGAACCGCTGGCTGGCCATGAGTCAGAATCCCCAGACCGCCAACCAGCTGGTCGCCAGCTTCAGCAATCGTGGCGCCTCCAACGGCAAGGTCAAGGACGCGGCCCGTCTGGTGGGCGCCGAGTTCGAGAAAACGCTGAACCAGGACAAGAAAACCCTGGACAATTTCGCCAAGTCTGTCGCCGGCAAGCTGAAGCAGTTCCGAAAGCTGGTGGACGAGTTTTTGTCCATGAGCGTTGCCCTCGCTCTTTCGGACAGCATTGAGAAATTCAAGACGCAAGCGGCCGGCAAGGGCATCGATCCGCAGAAATTCGGAACCCTGAAGAAAAGCGCCGAAATCTCGAGTCACGACGAGAACATATGCGCCCTCCTGATCCTGTCCTATTACTTCATTAAGGACATCAAGCACAAAGTCCGCCTGATGGATGAGCTTCGCGCCTTGAATGGAAGCGAACCCTACATCAATGCCATTGAAGGTCAGATGCGCGCGGTGGTTCAGCGTCGCGAGGATTACCAGAGGACCGCCGCGCTCGCGCAGATACCGGATCGGATCAAGCAGGCGCAGGCCAACTTTGAACGGGCCCGGACGGACTTTCAGGAGATGGCCAACAAGGCGGGCGTGGAGGACACCCAGCTCGATCGAGGCCGGTTCGTGGTGAAGGCGCAGCAGGCGAATCTGGAACGCTTGCGCGAGACAATGAAGAGCCAGAACGATGCCATTCAAAGGGCAGTGTCAGATTTTCCCACCCTTCAAGGCAGCCGCCTGAAGACCTTCCAGGTCCAGAATGACCTGTCTGCCGCCGCGAATAAGCTGAAGATGGAGGGCCTTGGTTCGTCCGCGAACTTTTCATGGTCCCCGATCACCACGGCGTCCAAGAATTACGTGGATCAGTTGAAACGCGCAACGATGCAGGACATCCAGGCGATCTTCCCAAGCCCCGCCGAAAGCGGGTTCGAGGAAGCGATGAAGGCGGTACTGGCGTGCACGGTCATCATCTCCCAGGTGCACGCCCAGAGCGCGCGTGGGCAGGACATTGAAATCAGCTACGGCGCCGTCTCCGCGCTCACTGATCCCAAACTGGACTTCGTATATCTGTATACGAAAATATTCGGCATCGCGACGAACAAGGACAAGATGAACGCCCTGGTCCAGGACGTGGGCGGGGTGGCAAGTTATCGCCTTCGTTGGCCGAAAGACACCAAGATGACGGGCAGCGCCAGTATTGCCGAAACGTCCACCATGTACGCTTTCGCGGCCACTGTCGTTGCTTATGTGGATCTGGCAGAAATCGCCAGGGGCACCATCACTTGGGGCGTGTATAAGAAATTCCTGAATTTGGTCGTCAGGGAGATCAACGAGAAGGCCATCAGTCTCAAGAATGAGAATAGCGCCCTCTACAAGGAAGAGCTCAAGCGGGCGGAAAAGTCCTTCAAGGACAACAAGGACGCGCTAAGCCAGAAGCTCAAGCTCGCCAAAGAGCAAGAAAAGATCAAGGCCGAGGAACAGAAGAAAAAAGATAAAGAAAAGACAAAGGCCGCGCAGACGGCCCTGGTCGGCAAACGAAAGATCTGATCCCGCCTTCCGCAATCCCCCCATAAGCGGCGCCCCGATTGGCGGGGGCCGCCGAACCTGGAGCATGACCCATGGCCATCTACCTCAATTATGACAACGGCTATATTGCGGGCGAGGCGACCCATTCGGATCACCCGAAGTGGATTGACGTCCTGTCCTTGTCTTGGGGCGTGGGCCGCGCCATTGCCACGCCGTCGGGCTCCACCAGCAACCGTGAGTCTTCCGAGCCGTCGGTGAGCGAAGTGTCCATCGTCAAGATGTTCGATGCGGCCTCGCCGAAGCTGTTCACCGAGGCCTGCACGGGCAATTCGGGCAAGGTGGTCAAGATCGACCTGGTCAGCACCGGCAGCCCCGGCGTGACCTATGTCACCTACACGCTCACCAATGCGCTGATCTCGTCCTACTCGGTCTCCACCTCCGGCGACCGCCCGACGGAGTCCATCTCCATCTCCTTCACGAAGCTCGAGTTCAAGTTCACGCCTTATGGCGACGACAACAAGGCCGGCACCCCGGTTACCGTCTCCTACGATCTGGCCACCACCAAGTCGGCCTGATCTGCACGGGTGTCCTTTTTGACTCGCGTTTGCCCTGCCCTCGTGTGCCCCACGGCACAGCCGGGGGCGGGGCGAATGGCGTTCTCAGCGCGGAGCGCGCGCCAACCCGCGCCGGTAGGTCACTACGGCGCCATTCGTCATACGTTTGTTTCATGACCCGCCTAAATACGGCTTGAAGGTTTGCCGACGCCATGAGTTCCGAGACCCCTCCGGTCCAGACCGGACGCCTGATCACGCTGACCACCCCGCTCGGCGGCGACGTTCTTCTGGCGACAGCCATGGAGGGGCGCGAGGGCGTGTCTGAGCTGTTCCGGTTCACATTGTCCCTGGTTTCGACCAATGCCGGGATTACCGCTGCGCAATTGCTCGGCAAGCCGGTGACCGTCAGCCTGAACCTTCCGAAGGCGGCGCCCCGCCTCATCAATGGCATCGTCACCGCCTTCAGCGCCGGGGCACGCACCGTGGACGGGCTGCGCCGCTATGAGGTCGTGCTTTCACCAAAACTCTGGTTGCTCACGCGGACGGTGGATTGTCGCGTGTTCCAGCACCAGAGTGTGGTCCAGATCGCACAGACCCTGCTCGCCGACGGCGGGATTTCCGACTACCAGACCAAGGGTCTGTCCGGCAGCCATCCGGCGCGGGACTATTGCGTGCAGTATCGGGAGAGTGACTTCGATTTTCTTGCCCGCATCTGCGCAGAAGAGGGCATCTACTTCTATTTCTCGCACGCCGCAGGCAAGCACACCTTGGTCCTGTCCGACAGCGTCTCCGGCTATGGCGACGTGCTCGCCACCAAGGTGCAGCACGCGCCCCCGGAAAGCGGCCTCACCCTTGCGGTGCAGTCCTTCCAGGTCCGCTCGTCTTTCCGCTCCGGCAAAGCGACCTTGCGCGACTATAATTTCGAGCAGCCCTCCACCGACCTGACGGCCACCACCAGCACGGTGCTCGACAACGCCGCCTTCAAGAGCTGGGAAGTGTTCGATTATCCCGGCGGCTACGACCAGAAGGGCGACGGCACATCCTTGTCCCGCACCCGCATGGAAGCGATCGAGGCTGGCTATAGCGAGGCCCAGGGCCGATCCACCTTGCCCCAGTTCGCCGCCGGCATCCGCTTCACCTTGTCCGACCATGAGGTGGCCGCCGAGGAAAACAAGACCTATGTGCTGAGCGCAGTGGACCACCGAGCGGAAGACCTCAGCCACCTGGGCAATCAGGAGGCCGTCACCTCCTATTCCAACGCCTTTTCGGCGGTCCCCTCCAGCGTGGCCTTGCGTCCGCCCACCTTGCCCCCGCGTCCTCTCATTCCCGGACCCCAGACCGCGCTTGTGGTGGGCCCGTCGGGCGAAGAGATCTATTGCGATAAATACGGCCGCGTCCGGGTTCAGTTTTTCTGGGATCGCCTCGGAAAGAAGGACGACCAGAGCTCCTGCTGGGTGCGGGTCGCCCAGACGCTATCGGGCTCGGGCTTCGGCACCCATTTCATCCCACGGGTGGGCATGGAGGTGGTGGTTGTCTTTCTGGACGGCGACCCCGATCGGCCATTGATCGTTGGCTGCGTTCCCAATGGGCAGAATCTGCCACCCTACACACTGCCGGACAATAAGACCCAGAGCGGCATCAAGACTCGCTCCTCCAGCCAGGGCAGTGCCACGACCTTCAACGAGCTGCGCTTCGAGGACAAAAAGGGCGCCGAGCTGGTCTATATGCACGCCCAGAAGGACTTCACCCGGGAGGTGGAGAATGATGACGCGCTCACGGTCCGCCATGACCAGACGCTGACCATCAAGAACAATCGGACCGAGACGGTCCAGGAGGGCAATGAGAGCGTCACGGTGTCCAAGGGCAACCGGTCGGTCACCGTGTCCCAGGGCAATGACACTCTCACGCTGTCCAAGGGCAATGCCACCACCACATGCGATAGCGGGTCCATCACCTTGAAGGCGGCCCAGTCCATCACGCTGAAGGTCGGGGGCAACTCGCTGACCATCAACCAGAGCGGCATGACGCTCAAGGCCACCCAGATCACCATTTCCGCCGATGGCAAGATCCAGCTCGGTGCGCCCATGGTGAAAGTCAATGGCGACGGCACAGTCCAGGTCCAGGGCGGCCTGGTCACCTTGAACTAGGACCGGCCATGGATCTGGGCCAGCTTGCCACCCAACTTCCCAAACTGCGCTTCGCAACCGCGGAGCAGCTGGCCGCCATCCTGCCGCCCGACTCCGACGTGCAGCCCCTGTTCGTGCCGAAGCGGGCCGTCCGGGACCTCTTTGCCGTCCTCATAACGGCGGGCGAGCAGGTCACCGCCATCCGCTATCTGGCGGTGGCGCTGCCGCGCCGCGAAGCGGTCTGGTGGGCGTGCGCCGTGGCGCGGCGGTTCCCCGCGCCTGCGCCCCTGCCGGAGGACGAGGCCTGCTGGGCGGTCGCGGAAGCCTGGGTGTACGAACCTGGCGATGCCCAGCGCCGGGCGACCTATGCTCCAGCGAAAGCCCTGGATTTCTCCACCGCCGGCGCCTATGCGGCGCTCGGCGCCTACTGGTCCGGGGGCAGCCTTGCCCCGCCCGAGACCGCTCTCGTCATTCCCCCCGGCGATGCGCTCACCGGCAGCGCGGTCGGCGCCTCGGTGATCTTGAGCTGCGTCCCGGGTCCGGCGAGCGAGATCTCCCACCGGCACGAGACCGCCCTTGCCATGGGGTTCGACATTGCCAATGGCGGCAGCGGACTGATCGAGAGGGGGGCGGTGCCATGAGGCCGGTGCTCACCCTGACCGTGGTCGGACCGTCCGATCTGGCGCCCGACGACCGCACCCGGAGCCTGGAGAATGGTCGGCTGCGCATCGGGCGCGACAGCGACAATGACTGGGTCATCGAGGATCCCGCCCGCCTCATCTCCCGCCATCATTGCACGATCATGGCCACCGACGGCCTGTTCACGGTCATCGACACCTCGGTGAACGGGCTTGTCATCAATGATGCGGAACGCCCGCTGGGACGGGGCAATTCCGCCTTGCTGAGCGATGGGGATATTCTGCATCTGGCCGGCATCGAGGTGGCGGTGGCGCTGGGCGAAATCCGTGAACCGGGCCGTGATCCCCTGCGGGCCGTGCTGCCGCCCCGCAAGGGTTTTCCCGCCAGCAACAGCGGCCCCGCAGAGGGGCTGCCGCCCGGTGCAGGGCCAAGCGCTTCCCCTGGACCTTCCCCTGGACCTGCCCCTGGACCTGCCCCGGGTCCTGGACTTGGGGCAGGCCCCGTCCTGCCCATCCCCAACGCCTTTCCCTTCGCGCCGCGCGCCGCGGAGCCGCCGCCCTGGCTGCGTCAGTCTGCTCCCCCTGAACCCGCCACGCCGCGCCCGGTGGCGCAGGTGACGCCGGACGATCATGTGCCTGCGGAGCGGCAGGCCTTCGTTCAAAGCTCTGTCTCGCCCCATCTCATCCCGGACGACTGGGATGCGGACCTGCCGGCCCTGCGCGCTCCGCCTCCTTCCCTTCCGCTCCCGTCCTCGCCGTCCTCCCCCCCGGATGACGCGCGCGGGCTCACGCTTGTCCTGATCGAGGCGCTGGGTCGCATCGCCCTCGCCTCGGACGAGGAAGGGTCGGAGCTGTTCCGGGGATCGACCGAGGCCGTCCTGGCCCGGCTATCGGCCGGAGATACCGGCTGGACCGCCCTCACCCTGGACAGCCTTTCCCTGGCCATCGCGGCACGCCTCAGCCGCGCGGGCGTTCCCCCTCTGGCAAAGAGCGCCTCGCGCGCCATCGAAACCGACCGCACGGCCGAGGGAGACATCGCGCCATGAGCAACCACAGCAAGGTCGTGTGGTCCGAGGGCATGTTCCTCAAGGCCCAGCATTTCCAGCAGCAGGACCGGTTCGTGGAGCGCCTGGTGCGCCAGCGCACCGAAGCCATGTCCCCCTATGCCTGGGGCCTGCGCAGCCTCGCCCTCAACCGGGATCTGCTCGGCCTCGGCAAGCTGGCGCTGGATCGCTGCGACGGCGTCTTCGAGGATGGGACGCCGTTCTGCGTGCCCGAGGACGATCCCCACCCGGCCCCCTTGGTCCCGCCCGTCGCCCTGACCAACAGCATTGTCTATCTGTGCGTGCCCTTGGTCCTGCGGGGGGCGCCCGAAGTGGACATGGGCGCGCACATTCAATCCACCGCGCGCTTCCGGGCCGAGGACCAGGAGGTCATTGACGCCATCGCCGGTTCCCAGGCGGTGGCGCAGGTGCGGACCGCCCGGCTGCGGCTCAGCCTGATGCTTGAGCACGAGGATCGGGCTGGCTTCCAGTGCCTCGGCATCGCGCGCATCGCGGAAGTCACGGCCGATCACCGCATCATCCTTGATCCCGACTATATTCCCCCGTGCCTCAACGCCTCGGTCTCCAAGGTGCTGAGCGGCGCCCTCTCTGAAGTGACCGCCATGCTGCATCATCGCGGCCAGGCGTTGGCGCCGCGGGTGACCGGCTCCAGCTCCCATGCGGTCGCTGAGATCGCCGATTTTCTCATGCTCCAGATGATCAACCGGGCCGAGCCCGTGCTGATCCACCTTGCCAGCCTGAAGACGCTCCACCCGGAACGGCTCTTCTGCGCGTTACTTGCGCTGGCGGGCGAACTGTCCACCTTCACCGTCGTCCACAAGCGGCCCATGGACTTTCCCGCCTACCGGCACGATGACCTTGAAACCCCGTTTGCCGCGGTGCTCACCGACTTGCGCCGCTCGCTCAGCACGGTGTTGGAGCAAAGCGCCATTCAGATCCCGCTGGAGGATCGGCGCTATGGCATCCGCGTGGGCACCATTCCCGACCGCAGCCTTGTGGCCAGTGCAGTGTTCGTGCTGGTCGTGAAGGCCAGCCTTCCGGGAGAGACCATTCGCCGGTCGCTTCCCGCCCTGGTGAAGATCGGGCCGGTGGAGCAGATCCGGGAATTGGTCAATGTCCAGCTCCCGGGCATCCGCGTCCAGCCGCTGGCCGTCGCGCCGCGCCAGATCCCCTATCATGCGGGCGCGGTCTATTTTGAACTGGAGGCGGACAGCCCCCTCTGGCGGCACATGGCCACCACCGGAGGCATCGCCGTTCACCTGGCGGGCGACTTCCCCGACGCCACGCTGGAATTGTGGGCGATCCGCCGGTGAGCGCCGAGGCCTTCCTCTCCGGCAGCATCGTCATGCAGATGCAACACCTTGCCGCCAAACCTGCATCATTTGCGGGGGCTAAACGGGCATGACAACGGGCGCACAAGCCCCGGAAGGCGAGGAGACCACCATTTTCTCGCCCGCCGCCGCCGCGCGCCGGGGGCAAGGGCGGGAATCGGCGGGGTCTGAGCAGTCAGGCATTCCCCTGCCCCGCCCCACCGGCCCGGCAGGTGCCGCCCCTTCGGCAGGTCCCGGGTCTCTGCGCCAGTCGCCTCCATCCTTCGTGGCGCCCGCTGCCGTGCGGCGGACGCGCGCCGCGCCGAAGGCGACCACCCTTTCCCTCGGCCGCGAGCGCCGGCCGGAAGCCATTCAGGCGGCGGCCGACATCTATCGGGACAATCCAGGCCTCGCCCTGGCGGTTCCCATCTTCGAGATGCTGGTCCACCTGAAGGGTGAGCAATTCGTCGACGTGCGCGCCGTGCATGCGCAGATGCTGGAGGAGTTGCACGTCTTCGAGACGCGGGCGGCGGCCCAGGGCCTGTCGCACCAGCATGTCCAGCTGATCCTTTATGCCCTGGCGGCCACTGCCGACGACACCATCCTCCAGACCCCCTGGGCCAAGGACAGCGACTGGACCTCAAAGACGCTCATCTCGGCCTATTTCCAGGAAACCTGGGGCGGCGAGCGCTTTTTCTCGCTGCTCCAGCAGATGATGACGGCGCCGCACACGGCCGTGCGCGAAGTCGAGTTTTATTTCTTCTGCATCGAGTTCGGCTTCGAGGGCAAATACAGGCTGGCCTCCAACGGGCCGGGCGAGCTTTCCCGCATCCAGGACGACCTGTTCCAGTTCCTGCGTTCCGTGCGCGGCTCCATCAAGCCGGACCTCTCGCCCGCCTGGCGCGGACTGGACATGGGACGCAACAAGCCCAGGGACCTCATGGTCTATTGGCTCGGGGCACTCGGCACGATGGGCGCGCTGGCGATCCTGTTCCTGGTCATGTCCATCACCTTGAGGCGGGAAGCAGGGCTCGTCGCCCATCAAGTGGAAGGCCTGCTGGTGGACCCGCCGCCCATTCTCCGGCCCGCGGCGACAAAGCCCCAGGATCCCCCGCCCGCTCCCGCCCCGGTGGTGCCTGCGGCAACACCGGCGCCGCCAGCGCCGCCCAAGCCCGCCGCCGTGCCCACGCTGACGCCCTTCCAGATCATCTCCAACGCCCTGGCGGCGGATCAGAAGGCGGGTGTCGTGACCGTGACGGAGCGGGACGGCAAAGTGGTGATTCGCACGCGCGGCGAAGTCTTCGCGTCCGCCAGCACCACGCTGCGGGCACCCTTTCCCGACGTGCTGAAGCATGTGGCTGACGCCATTGGCCCCGTGATGCGCTCTGCGGAAATTGTCGGCTTCACCGACAACGTGCCCATCCGGTCGGTCGCCTTCCCGGACAATCTGGCTTTGTCTACGGCGCGCGCGCAGAGGGTGGCGGACGTTCTGGGGTCCGACCTGACCGTGACCCCGCGCCCGCCCATCACAGCCACGGGACGGGGGGCAGCGGACCCTGTCGCGTCCAATGACACGCCGGAAGGCCGCCAGAGCAACCGGCGGGTCGAGATCCTCGTGACACCGCACTAGGCGCCAAGGGAAAAAGATGCCCGCTCGTTCCTCCTGGACCTTCTGGCGCTGGCTGGTGCTGCTGGTCTGCACCTTGATCGTCGCGGCGTTGGTGTGGTTCGCGGTGCCCCACGTCTCGGTGGCCGGTCACAGCCTCCTTCCCGATTTGTCGTCCCGCATCCTGGCCTTGGTCCTGGTGGCGCTGGTGAGCGCCATGGTCGCCCTGTTCTGGATCATGGCGCGCCACGGCGAACGCGCGGCGCGCCGGGAGGGGGCGGCGCCCGAGCAGCCGCGCGAGCTGCGCCTCAGCCAGATGCGGGCGCAGGATCGGGGCTTCCGTCTGGCGCTCGGGGTGCTCCGGCGCATCCGCAAGCCGCGCTTTCTCAGCTCCAGCTACCGCTACGAATTGCCCTGGTACGCCGTGATCGGCCCAAAGGGCGCCGGCAAGACAGCGCTCGTGCACGGCTCCGGCCTGCGCTTTCCCTTGAACGAGCGCCGCAGCGGCCGCATCAGCGCCGGGCCCCTGGACTTTTCCTTCACCGACCAGGCCGTGCTGGTGGAGGCGCGCAGTCCCTCGGTGGCGGATGATGAGACCGGCCTGATGGCCACGTTCGGCGCCCTCCTGCGCCGCTACCGGGCCCGCCAGCCGTTGAACGGTGTGCTGCTGGTGCTCAGCCTGCCTGAGGTTCTGGCGGCCTCGGACGTGACGCGCTTTTCCTTCCATGCGGACCTGCGCGAGCAGTTGGAACGCCTGCAGAGGGAGATCCGCCGCCGGGTGCCGGTCTACGTGGTGTTGAGCCATATGGACCAGATCCCTGGCTTCGAGACGTTCGTGGCCAATCTGTCCACCGTGGACCGCCGCAGCGTGTTCGGCCTCACGCTTCCGCTCTATGACGAGAAGGGAATCACCACCAAGGGAAAGCCCCTCGCCGCGACCGTGGCCGCCGAGTTCGACCATTTCCTGCAATGGCAGCGTCCCCGCACCCTGACCCAGTTGAACGCCGCCTTCGAGGTGCAGGAGCGGCTGGACTGCTTCCTGTTCGTGCCGCAGCTGGCGACGCTGAAAGCGGTCATCGCGGAAATGGTGGAAGACGTCTTCCGCCCCACGGACTTTGAACGCCCGCTTCTGCTGCGCGGCCTGTATTTCACCGCCGCCCCCGACCTGTCGTCGGAGGACACCTCCACCCTGGGCGCGGTTGATGCCGAAGGGGTCCCGGCCGAGCGTCGCAACGAGGGCTACTTCATCCGCGACCTGCTGGAAAAGGTGGTGTTCGCCGAGGCTGGCATCGCCGAGCGCGATCCGACGTCCCGCAAGCGGGAGACGGCGGTGCGCTGGGCCCTCACCGTCGCCGGCACCAGCGCTGCGGTCGCCCTCGTCCTGTGGTGGTCGGTGAGTTTCGTCGCCAACCGCTATCTCGTGGAGGATCTCGGCCAGGCGGCCGGACGGGCGCAGCAGGTGGTGGCCGACCTGACCTCGGCGGTCCAGGAATCCGCTGCCGAGCAGGTGGATCTCTCGGTCGTCGTCCCCACCCTCAATGCCCTGGAAAACCTTCCCACCGGTTGGGGCTATCGGGGCGCGGCGCCGCCCTTGCGCATGGCCGGAGGCCTGTCACAGGCGACCTACCTGTCGTCCTTCACCATCGACGAATACAAAGACGGCCTCCTCTCCCTGCTGCTTCCGCGCCTTGAGACCGCGGTTCAGAAGGCCGTCACGGACACGCTTTCAAACCCGCAGGACCTCTATGGGGCCCTGATGGTCTATCTGATGCTGGGCGGCGCCGGGCCCATGAACCAGGACGCCATCGCAGACTGGATGCGCCGCTACCTCATTTCGGCCTATCCCGGCCCGGCCCAGGCCCCGTTGCGGGCGGCCATCCTGGAGCATGTGCGGAACCTGCTGACCATCGGCGTTCCACCGCTGGAAATGAACCAGCAACTGGTCTCGCAGGCGCGCACGGTGCTGAGCGCCTATCCTTCCGCCGAGCGCGGCATGTCCGAGCTGCTGAAGCTGCCGGAAATCACCTCGCTCATCCCGTGGCGACTGACCGACGTGGCCGGCCCGCTCTCGCCCTATGCGCTGACCCGGCGCTCCGGCAAGCCCCTCTCCACGCCCATCGCCGGCATGTACACGGCGGACCAGTTCTTCACCGTGGTCCTTCCCGCCATCGACCGCATTGCGCAGCGGCTCGCAGCGGAGGACTGGGTGCGCTTTCCCGCAGCGCCCGACGTGACCCCGGCGGACCGCGCCGCCCAGTTGAAGCGCGACATCCGCGCGCTTTATGTGAGCGACTACATCGCCGAATGGCAGACCCTGCTCAGCGACGTGGCCATCCTGCCCTTTGATAGCCTGCAAGCCGAGGTTGCGATCCTCCAGGCCCTGATCGGCCCGCCCTCGCCCCTCGACGGCTATCTCAAATCCGTGGCGCAGCAGACCACCCTGACGCCGCCGGCCCAGCCGGACCCGGCCAAGACCGCGGCAGAGCAATTCCGAGCCATGATCCCCGGCGGGGAGGCCCCGGCGCCGAGCACACCCGGGGCGGGGCTCGCCCAAACCGTGACCGAGCATTTCTCCAGCCTCCACCGTTTCGTCGCCGGCCAACCCAGTCCCCTGGAAGAAGTGCTCAAGGCGGTCGGACAGTTGCGGATGGTGATCGGGCCGGCCGCGAGCGTCGGGTCGGGAAGCCCCAGCCAGCTCACGGATCTCACCTCCGGCCCCGCCTTCGCCCAGATCCTGAACCAGCTGAAGCTCTCCACGGTGACAGCTCCGCCCGGACTTGCGGAATCCATCCTCGGCCTGGTCCGCCAGACCTCGTCCATCACCAATGCCGGGGTGCGCGCGGACCTGGACGCCACCTGGAAAACGCAGATCCTGCCCTTCTGCCAGCAGGCCATTGGCGGTCGCTATCCGTTCGCGGTCTCGTCCACCGACACGACCCTTGCCGACTTCGCGCGCATGTTCGGTCCCGACGGCCTGCTTGAGCGCTTCTTCGATCGCCAGTTGAAGCCGTTCGTGGACACCTCCGTCTCGCCCTGGAAGATGATGACCAATGCGGGCGCGGCCCCTGACATCACGCCCCAGGGGCTGGCCTTGTTTGAGCAGGCGGAGCGCATCCGCACCATGTTCTTCCCCCAAGGGGCGACCACGCCGCAGCTGACCTTCGAGATCACGCCGACGGACCTGGACGCGGGGGCCATGCGGGTGCGCCTGGACATCGACGGTCAGGTGCTGCTCTATCAATATGGACCGCCCCAATCGGCCGCCTTCAAATGGCCGGGCTCCCCCTCCGGCGTGCGGCTGGAATTTGGCGCCAGCACCCCCGGGCAGCCCTCATCCCTCACCGTACCCGGTCCCTGGGCGCTGTTCCGCTTCATCGGCGGGCGCCAGCTCACGCGCCTTGCGCCGACGCGCTTCGCCTTTACGACAACGCTGGGGGCCCGCAGCGCCACCTTTACCTTGGATGCTGCCAGCGTGAACAACCCCTTCCGGCAAAATCCCATGACGGGCTTCAGGTGTCTCCCCTCGCTGGTGTCTGGGTAGGGCGTTTTAATCCGCTTCGTGTCATCAAGCTGATGTAAAACTCACTTATCACCTTAACTGCTATCCGGCTCTTTTGCATCCGCGGAGCGCACGTCTCTCACCACAAGTCGTTATCCTGCTTCCCATGCAAAGGCCATGACGGATACTTTCACATTCGATCCCCAATTACTCTTGGCGCCCATTCGCGCGGACGCGCCGGTGGGGACCGATCCGCGAAACGATATTTCGCCATCTTCTCCCTTTCTGGCGCTGAAGGATGCCCGCGCGGCGGCGCGCCGTAAGGAGCGCGCCCGGGATATTGACGCGGACGCGCCCTCCTCCATCGAGGACTGGGATCAGGTTGCACGCTTGGCCTATGACATCCTGTCCGAACAGGGCAAGGACCTCGAAGTCTGCGCGTGGATGATCGAGGGCCTCCTGCGCGTGGACGGCTTCATCGGACTGCGCACCGGGGTCGAAGTGGCCCGTGGCCTGGTTCAGGCCTATTGGGACGAGATCTTCCCCCTGCCCGACGAGGACGGAAACGAGCCGCGCCTCGCCCCCTTCATCGCCCTCAATGGTGCCAATTCCGACGGGACCCTGGTCCAGCCCCTGCGCAAGGTGCCGCTGACGCCGGGCATCGACGGCGTCCCGCTCTGGCAATATGAGCAGGCGATCGAGGTGAGCCGGATCGGCGACGTCGCCAAGCGGGAAGCGCGGATCGCCGCTGGCGCCCTGGCGCTGGACGCCTTCACCATGACTGTCCAGGAAGGCACCGCCGCCTTCTATTCCGCGCAGATCGCCCAGATCGAGGCGGCGCTGGCCAGCCTCAACGCCCTGTCCGATGCCTTCTCGGCCCATGTGGGGGCCGACGCGCCGCCCGCTGGCGCCATCCGGGCGCTGCTGGAAGCCAATCGGGAGGCGGTCCAGACCTTTGCCGCCGACAAGCTCGCCCAGGCTGCAGCCTCTCGCGCCCATGCCGAGGCGGAAAGCCGCTTCGCGGAGGCCCACGAGGGCGAGGACGGTGAAGTGGGGGATGCCGAGGCCGATGAGGAAGCCGGCACCGGCCTGCCCGCCCGCAAGCCCGTGACGCGCGAGCAGGCCCTTCTGCAAATTCTTGAAATTGCGCGTTTCTTCCGCATCAACGAGCCGCACTCGCCGATCTCGTACGTGCTGGAAGAGACGGTTCGTCGTGCGCGCATGTCCATGACCGAGCTGCTCGACGAGCTGATCGTGGACCATGACGCGCGCCGCTACTTCTATGTCGCCTCCGGCATCCGTCCGCCTGCGGGCGACCACTAGAGCGCGACCCTCCGCCCGACCCTTGTTTCCGCACCATGGGGGACCTGCCCGCGATGCCCAGTATCCATGACAAGCTGAACCGGGTGCGCAAGCCCCGCGTCCACATCACCTATGATGTCGAGACGGAAGGCGCGATGGTGCAGAAGGAACTGCCCTTCGTGGTCGGCGTGCTCGGCGACTTCTCCGGCGATCCCAGCGAGGCCCTCAAGCCCCTGGCGGAGCGCAAGTTCATCCAGATCGACCGGGACAATTTCGACCAGGTGCTGGCGCGCATGACGCCTGGCCTGAAGATCAAGGTGGACAATACGCTCGCCGACGATGGCAGCCAGCTGTCCGTGGAACTCGCCTTCAAGTCCATGGAAGACTTCGAGCCGGCCGCCGTTGTGGAGCGCGTGGAGCCCCTGCGCAAGCTGATGGAAGTGCGCAGCCAGCTGCGCGACCTGCTCTCCAAGGCCGACCGGTCGGAAAACCTGGAGACGCTGCTGGAGCAGATCCTCTCCGACGAAGCGCGCCTCAAGGCGTTCGGCGAGGAACTGGGCGTGGCCCAAGAGAAGACGGAGGGCTGATCCATGAGCACCGCTGAAGCACAGGCCCAGGCCGCCGACGCGGTCGAGACCAAGGAACTCTCCTTCCTCGACCAGGCCATCGCCGCCACCAAGCAGACCGACCCGGACCGTACGGCCGAACTGCTGCGCACCCTCACCCAGGAAGCGCTGGCCGGCACCATCACCTATTCCAAGAACCTGGCCCAGACCATCAATGCCGCCATCACGGCGATTGACGGCAAGCTGTCGGCCCAGCTCAACGCTGTCATGCACCATCCTGACTTCCAGAAGCTGGAAGGCACTTGGCGCGGGCTGAACCATCTTGTGATGAGCTCGGAAACGGGCACCAGCCTGAAGATCCGTGTGCTCAACTGCACCAAAAAGGAACTCTATAAGAGCCTCACGAAGGCCTCAGAGTTCGACCAGAGCGTGATCTTCAAGAAGATCTACGAGACCGAATTCGGCAGCCCCGGCGGCGAGCCCTATGGCGCGCTCATCGGCGACTACGAATTCACCAATCACCCCGAGGACGTGGAGCTGCTGAGCCAGGTCTCCCAGGTGTCGGCCGCGGCATTTGCCCCCTTCATCTCGGCGGCGAGCCCCAAGCTCTTCGGCTTCGACGAATATACCGAGCTCTCCAAGCCCCGCGACCTGGAGAAGATCTTCGACAGCGTGGAATATGCCAAGTGGCGCAGCTTCCGCGAAAGCGAGGATTCCCGCTTCGTCACCCTGACCTTGCCGCGCACCCTCGCCCGCCTGCCCTATGGCAGCCAGACCAAGCCGGTCGAGGCCTTCGACTATGAGGAAAGCCCGCTGGACAATGGCGTGGCGCGCGGCATGGCGCACGATGAATATTGCTGGATGAACTCGGCCTATGTGCTCGGCGCGCGCCTGACCGACGCCTTCGCCCAGCATGGCTGGTGCACCGCCATTCGCGGCGCCGAGGGCGGCGGCAAGGTGGAGAACCTGCCGAGCCACGTCTTCGTCTCCGACGACGGCGACACCGACCAGCAGTGCCCCACCGAGATCGGCATCACCGACCGGCGCGAGGCGGAGCTCTCCAAGCTCGGCTTCCTGCCGCTCTGCCATTACAAGGGCACGGACTACGCGGTCTTCTTCGGCGCGCAGACCACCCAGAAGCCCAAGAAGTACGACCGGCCAGAAGCCACCGCCAATGCGGCCATTTCCGCCCGCCTGCCCTACATCATGGCGACCTCTCGCTTTGCCCATTATCTGAAGATCATGGGCCGCGACAAGGTTGGGTCCTTCTTGGAAGCCAGCGACTGCGAGGCGTGGCTGAACCGTTGGATCATCAACTATGTCAACGGCAATCCCGATGCTGGGCAGGAGATGAAGGCCAAGTATCCGCTGGCCGAGGCCAAGGTCGAGGTCCGCGAAATCCCCGGCAAGCCCGGCTCCTACAATGCCGTGGCGTGGCTGCGGCCCTGGCTGCAGATGGAGGAGCTCACCACCTCCCTGCGCATGGTCGCCCGCATCCCCGCGGCGGCCTGACGCCAGACGTCCTGAAGGCGCCGGCGTGCCGGACATCCTGCAAGACACGACAGAAGGCCCGTCCCGCGCGGACGGGCCTTCTTCCGCATTGCCCGGGGCCGATCCGGGGCAAGCGGACACCTGTGCGCGTTCGGCGCTGCGCCGCGAAGCCGTTGACATGGCGCTCGGCCGTCGCGAGGACGCCCGCCTGGATGCCTTCCTGTCGGCCCGCGACCCTGCCTCCGCCTTTGCCGAATGGTTCGGCGCCGACCTTTCGGTGATCCGCGACGCCCGCACCTTGCGGGCGGCTATTGAACGGGACATTGCCTTTCTCGACGCGTTGCTCACCCAGCAACTCAACCAGGTCATGCACCATCGCCGCTTCCTCAAACTGGAGGCGTCCTGGCGGGGGCTGCGCTATCTGGTGACCTGCGCCGCAGGCGCGGAGAATGTGCTGGTGCGCGTGCTCAATGCCGCCTGGCGCGAACTGGCTAATGATTTCGACCGGGCGGGCGATTTCGACCAAAGTGCCCTCTTTACCAAGGTCTACAGCGAGGAATTCGGCATGCCCGGCGGCAAGCCGTATGGCGTGCTCCTGTGCGACTATACGGTCCAGCACCGGCCGACCCCAGAGCACCCGGTGGACGACGTCTCCGCAGTGTCGAGCCTTGCGTCCGTGGCAGCTGCGGCCTTTGCCCCGGCCATTCTGAACGCCTCGCCCCGGCTTCTGGGCCTGGATGATTTCCGCGAGCTGGACCATGTGCAGAGCCTGGGCGGCCTGTTCCGTCCCATCGAATATGCCCGCTTCAACCGGCTGCGGGACGCGGAAGATTCCCGCTTCATCGGTCTTGTCCTGCCCCGCATCCTGCTGCGCGCCCCCCGCAGCCGTGACGGGGTGACGGGTCTGCCCTTCCGCTACCGGGAGGATGTGGAGGGGCTTTCCGCCGACCGGTTGTGCTGGGGCGGGGCCGTGTTTGCCTTTGGCGAGGTGCTGGTGCGCAACTTCCACCTCCATGGCTGGTTTGCGGACATTTGCGGCACGCGCCGGGACGAATTGGATCATGGGGTGGTCGCGGGCCTATCCGCCCCCTCCGCCGAAACCGACGCGCCAGGCCTGGTGCCGCGCTTTGCCTGCGAGCTGGCCATTCCCTCCCATGTGGAACAGGACCTCTGGCAGTCAGGCCTGATGACCTTGAATGTGTGCAAGGACACCCCGCGCCTTGCCTTCCATTCCTCGGTGTCGATCCAGTCGGTCAGCGCCTCCGATCCCTCGCCGGCCGGCGTCAATGCGCGCCTGTCTGCCATGCTGCGCTATATTTTGTGCGTCTCGCGCTTTGCCCATTACGTGAAGGTGAAGATCCGTGACCGCATCGGCTCCTATGTGAGTGCCGACGCCTGCGAGCGGGATCTCCAGTCCTGGCTGCACGAATACTGCCTCGGCAATGACGATGCCTCGCCCGAAATGAAGGCGCGCTATCCGCTGCGGGAGGCGCGCGTCTCCGTGCGGCCGGCGCCGGGGCGTTCCAGCGCTCTGAACTGCGTGCTGCACCTGCGGCCCCATTTCCAGCTCGACCACGTCTTCACCACCTTCAAGCTCGTGACGGAACTGGCCCTTGCGCCAGCCCGCACGACGCCCTGACCCCGGAAGGCCCGCCATGTCCCAGTCTGCCGTCGACCTGTTCAGCGAAGGCCGCCTTGCCGATGCCATCGCCGCCATGGGCGCCGAGGTTCGCGCGCGCCCGGCCGACATCGCCACCCGCAGCCTGCTGGTGGAATTGCTCTGCGTGGCCGGCGATCTCCAGCGCGCGGACGCGCAGCTGGCCGCCATGGCCGACCAGGACCCTGCGGCCGCCGTCCAGATTGCGACGCTGCGCCAGTTCATCCGGGCGGACATGGCCCGCGCGCAAGTCTGGGGAGAGGGCCGGGCACCGGAACTCCTGGACGCCCCGCCGCCCCATCTGGCGCTGCGCCTGGAAGGCCTGATGCACCTGCGCGCCGGCCGCATGAGCGAGGCGGTTCAGGCCCTCACGGATGCCGAAGAGGCGCGCCCCGCTCTGGCCGGACGCCTTGACGGCGTCGCCTTCGACGATTTCCGCGACCTGGATGATCTCAGCGCCGGCGTCCTGGAGGTGCTGTCTTCCACCGGCAAGTATTTTTGGGTGCCGATGGAGCGCGTGGAGCTGATCGGCTTCCACGCCCCCACCCGCATCATCGACGGCGCCTGGCGGGCGGCGGAGATTTCCGTGCGCGGCGGCCCCGAGGGCGAAGTCATCATACCCGCCATCTACCCCTTTGCGCCCGCCAAGGAGCGGGAGGCGGCGGCGCTGGGCCGGGAAACCGAATGGCACGAGATCGGCCCGGACTGCATGCGCGGCGAAGGCCTGCGCTGCTTCCTTGCAGGCGAGGAGAGCCTGACCATTCTCGAACTCGGCCGCCTGGAGTTCGAGCCCGCATGAGCCGCGTCGGACCCGATCTGCTGGACCGCTTGGCCGGAGGGGAAGGGAGCCTTTCCGCGCGGGTGCGCGCCGGCCTGAAGCGGGACCTGGAAGATCTGTTCAACACCAACCGCCGGGTCCTGGGCTGGCCGGCCGCGCTCAACGAACTGGACGGCTCGCTGCTCGACTACGGCATCACCGACCTGTCCACCGCCAACCTGTCCACCCCCCAGCGGCGCGCCGCCGTGGTGGAGGAACTGGGTGCCATGATCCGCGCCCAGGAGCCCCGGCTGCGCAACATGCGCATCTTCGCCCTGGAAAATGCCGATCCCGCCGACCGCGTGCTGCGCATTCGCATCGAAGGCCATGTGCGCATCGAGGCCGAATATGAGCCGGTGGTGTTCAACACGATCATCGACACCATCGGCAATACCGTCTCCCTGACGAGCGCCATGCCGTGACCGACGTTCTGCTTCCCTATTACAACGACGAGCTGGACTATCTGCGGCACATGGCGGGCGAATTCGCCGCCCGTCATCCCAAGACCGCAAGCCATCTGCGCCTGTCCGCCGATGCCATCGACGATCCCCATGTGGCGCGCCTCATGGAGGGCGTGGCCTTCCTGAATGCTCGCGTGGCACGCAAGCTGGACGACGACTTCCCCGAGCTCGTCAATACGCTGCTTGACGTTCTTTATCCCTATTACCTCGCCCCCATTCCCACCATGGGCACCGTGCAGTTCCAGCCCAAGCCGGAGGTGACCGTTCCTCAGCTCATGGCGGTCGGCACGGAGCTGGATACGGAGCCGGTGAAGGGCGAAACCTGCCGCTTCCGCACCTGTTATCCGGTCACGGTCTGGCCGGTGTCCCTGGTGGAGGCGAGCCTCAGGGGGCGCCCCCTGGTGGGCCCCGTCAATCCCCATGCTCACGGCGCGGCGGCCACCCTGCATCTGAAGCTGCGGTGCACGGCGCCCGACATGACCTTCGGCGCGCTGCAGCCGGATCACCTGCGCTTCTTCCTGCGCGGCCAGCCGTCCCTCACCTACGGCCTTCAGGAACTCATTCTCAACCACACGGTCTCCGTCGCCCTGGCGGAGGGGCCCGCGGACCCGGAGCCGGTCTTCCTGCCACCCTCGGCCATCCATCCGGTGGGCTTCGAGGCGGATGAGGGCCTCCTGCCCCATCCCGATCAGGCCCAGCCCGCGTATCGGCTGCTGACCGAATACTTCGCCTTCCCGGAGAAGTTCCTCTATTTCGACGTGGACCTCGCCGCCAAGGTGCTGCGCAAGGCGGGGCGTGATCTCAGCATCTTCCTTTACCTGGACAAGAGCGCGGTGGCGCTGGAGCGGGCGGTCAACCAGGACGCCTTCGCGCTGGGTTGCACGCCGGTCATCAATCTGTTCCGCCAGCGGGCGGAACCAATCCTCATTTCCCACGCTAGGTTCGAGCATCGCGTCATTCCCGATGCCCGCCGGCCGGACGCCCTGGAGGTGCATTCCATTCTCTCGGTGTCCGTGTCCGACGCCGCGGGCACGCTGAAGGATGTCCTGCCCTTCTATGCGCAGACCCCCGATGCGGAGCGGAGCGGGGCGGCCCGTTGGGCGGCGGCCCGCCGTGGGGCTCCGGGACGGGAAGTCGGCACCGAGATGTTCCTGTCCTTCAGTGACGTGGATCCCGACTTCGCGGCCGATGACCTTGTGGCGAGCGTGGAGACCTTGTGCCTGAACGGCAATTTGCCATCAAAGCTGCCCTATGGCGGCGGCCATCCCGTGCTGACACTGGTGGAAGGCGCCGGCAGCGTCGGCGAGGTGGTGTGCGTCTCCCCTCTGACCCACGCCCTGCGGCTGCCCGAGGATGACCGGCGGCACTGGCGTCTCATGTCGCATCTGATCCTGAACCACCTCTCTTTGGTGGGTCCCGGCGGCCTGGAGGCGCTTCAGGAGATCCTGCGGCTCTATGACTTCCGCAGTTCGCCGGAAACCCATCGCCTCATCCAGGGCGTCACCGGCCTCTGGGCCCGCCCGGGGGTTGCCCGCGCGCCCCGGCGGGAGGGGGACGCGCCTTGGGCAGAGGCCGTGTGCCGGGGCATCGACATCACCGTCGAGCTGGACCCCAGTCATTTCAGCGCCAGCGGCCTCTATTTGTTCGCCATGGTGTTGGACCGCTTCTTTGCCCTGCATGCCAGCATCAATTCCTTCACCCGCCTCACCGCGACCGTGAAGGGCCAGACAGGATTGCTCAAGACATGGCCCGCCCGCGCCGGCGATCGCACCGTCCTGTGATCGACACGCTTCTTGCGCATCCCGGCCGCTTCGACCTCGTGCAGGCGGTCCGGGTCGTCGAGGCCGTCGCTGCCACCGAGGCGGGAGAGGCGGCGAGGGATCCCGTGCGCTTTATCGGCGAGGTATCGCTGCGCTACCCGGAGGCAGCGATCTCGGATGCCCGGCGCATGGACGACGGCCGGGTCCGCCTGACGGTCGCGCTCATGGGCCTCATGGGTCCGCAGGGCGTCCTGCCGTTCAGCTACACCACCCATGCCATCCAGTCGCGGCATGAGAATGACGAGGCGCTCAACGACTTCCTGGATATTTTCCAGCATCGGGCCATCAGCCTGTTCTGCGAGGCCGCCCGGAAATACCGCATCGCCCTGGCGCAATATCCGGGCGATGAACAGAACAACACGTTCAACACCGTATTGGAAAGCCTCGCCGGGCTCGGCTTTGCGACCATGCAGGGGCGCATGGAGGTGCACCATAGCGCGCTGTTGGGCAGCGCCGGGCTTCTCAGCGCCCAGGCGCGGCCAGTGGCGGGCCTGCAGGCCCTGCTGACGCTGGCGCTGGGCGAACCGGTAACCATCCATCCCTTCGTTGGCACCTGGATGGCCTTGCCCCCTTCCGAATGCACGCGGCTCGGCGGCGCGGTCGACCCGGAGGGCCAGCACGCACGCCTTGGCGCCGGCGCCATGCTGGGCGATCGCGCCTTTGTGGCGCAGCAGCATTTCCGCATCGAGATCGGGCCCGTAGACTGCGCGCGCCTTCACGCCTTGCTTCCGGGCACGCCGGCGGCTGCGCGTGTGCGCGATCTGGTGGAGCTGTATTGCGGCCTGGAATTTTCCTTTGAGCTGAATGTGAAGGTGGCCGCGCCCGAAGTGCCCGCCGCCCGGCTGGCCGCCGGAGCGGACGATCCCGGCGCGGCCCGCCTCGGCCAGACCGCCTGGCTGCTAGATGCGCCGAGCCCCGTCTCCCGCCACGATGCCCTGTTTCGCCCGGGCACGCTTGGCTGAGCTCATTTCCGACCCCTAGAGGCCCCCCCATGACGTGCAATTGGTCGTCCGGCTATGTGAGTGACGTGGAGTATCTGCCTGGTCTCTATGTTGAGCAGGCGCCGGGCCATGTGATCCTGACCTGCCTTCTCAACGGCATCGCCCCGCCGCGCGTCGGACCGGACTTCACCTATTGCGAGCTTGGATGCGGGCAGGGCGTCACGGCCCTCGTGATCGCGGCCGCCAATCCCGGCATCCAGGTGGTAGCCACCGATTTCAACCCCGCGCACATCGCCCGCGCCCGCGACGCCGCGGCCTCGGCCGGCATCGACAACATCACCTTCCTGGAATTGAGCTTCGCGGACATGGCCAGTGGCGAGGGCCTGCCCGATTTCGACATGGTGACCATGCACGGTGTCTGGTCCTGGATCGGTGCAGCCGACCGCGCCCATATCACCGCATTCCTGGCCCGGCGGCTCAAACCCGGCGGTGCTGTCTCCCTGTCCTATAATGCCATGCCCGGCTGGACGGCCCTCCTGCCCATGCAGCGTCTTCTGGCAAGCCAGGCGGGCCTCATGCATGGACGCTCGGACGAGCGGGTCCTGCACGCCCTGGACTTCGCACGTCGCGTTCAGGACGCAGGCTCCGGCGTGGTGGGCGGACCGGCCCTGCTGGACCAGATCCGCACCGGCAGCGGCAAGGTGGCGGCGGCGGACCGGGCGGTCTATCTCGCCCATGAATATCTCAATGCCAATTGGCAGCCCCAGTACCACATGGATACGGCGACGCTCTTGGCGGAAGCCAAGCTCGCTTTCGCAGGGTCGGCGGCGCTGATGGAGAATTTCGCTGATCTCAATCTCAAGCCCGCCCAGCGGACCCTGCTGGACGAGGTGCCGCCCGGCCCCTATCGCGAGACGCTGAAGGACTACATGGTCAACCGCCCGTTCCGGCGCGACGTGTTCGTGCGCGGTGCGCGGCGCCTGTCGGACCGCGAGCGGGATGCGCAACTGGCGTCATTGGGCCTTGTCCTCACCGCCGTGCGCAGCGCCTGCCGGCTGACGCTCGACGTGCCGGTCGGCACCGCTCAGTTGCCGGCCCGTCACTACGACCCCATCCTGGACGCTCTCGCTACGCGGCCGCACACCTTGGGTGAGCTGGCTTCTCTGCCCGCCCTGAAGGACGACCCCGCGGCCCCCTCTTTGGTGGAGATGGCGGGCATCCTGATCGGCTCGGGACAGGCCCTGCCGGCGCCGAGTGGCCTCACCCCCCCGCCGAGCACCTCCGCCCGCCGGCTCAACCAGGCGGCGGCGCGGGCGGTGGCGGAACAGCGTGCGGCGTCGGCGGAGATGGCGTCCCCGCTGACCGGCTCCGGCACCACTCTCACCACTGTCGAAGCGCTGGTGTTCGATGCGCTCGCTCACGGCGCGCACCGCGAGGCGACCGCGATCTTTGCCCACATCACGCCGGCCCTTCTGGGTTCGAGCACGCCCCTCATGCGCGATGGAAAGGTGATCTCCGCGCCAGAGGAGCGCTTGGAGGTGGTACGGGACGCGGTCGGCTGGACGCTGGCGAATCGCGTGCAGCTCTGGGAGGCGATGGGGCTCTTGTGAGCCCCGCGCCCGCGGCATTGCTGCAGCGCAAGATTGACAGAAAAATCCTCCATGGCCCATGCTGGCATTATTCCAAGGGGAGCCCTGCGAGGGGGCTGAGAGATCGCCTTCCGGTTTGGTCGTCATGACCGCCGGCGCCGCGATGACCCTTCGAACCTGATCCGGGTCATGCCGGCGAAGGGATCGGAACCAGCCCAAGCCAGTGCTCCCGGTGGGAGTCCTATTGGGCAAACCGCCTCCTGAAGCTCATCCCGGATCTCATTTGCAGCGCGAGCTGAAGGAGATCCGCATGCTTGACGAAGCCTCGACCTCGTCCCTGAAGGTCACGACCGGGCCCCTGCCCCACTCCAGGAAGGTCCACATCGCCTCCGGCCGTCCCGACGTGCAGGTGGCCATGCGGGAGATCACGCTCTCCGATCCGGCTGAGCGCCCCGTTCGGGTCTATGACACGTCCGGCCCCTATACCGACCCCACCACCCTCATCGACCTCACCAAGGGCCTGCCGGACCTGCGTCGCGCCTGGATCCTGGAGCGGGGCGACGTGGAAGAGGTGGAGGGCCGCGCCCGCAAGCCCGAGGATGACGGCCTCAAGCCCGGCCAGGTGAGCCACCTGCCCGCTTTCGACCGCGGCGACCGCAAGCCCTTGCGCGCCAAGGCGGGCAAGCGCCCCACCCAGATGGCCTATGCCCGCGCCGGCATCATCACGCCCGAAATGGAATATGTGGCCGCGCGCGAGAATCTCGCCCGCGCCAATGGCGGGGCCCATCCCCATCACCAGGCCATGAGCCTCGGCGCCGCCATCCCCACCGATATCACCGCCGAGTTCGTGCGCCAGGAAGTGGCGCGCGGGCGGGCCATCATCCCGGCCAACATCAACCATCCCGAAATCGAGCCGATGGCCATCGGCCGCAACTTCCTGGTGAAGATCAACGCCAATATCGGCAACTCAGCCGTCACCTCCGGCGTCGCCGAGGAAGTGGACAAGCTGGTGTGGGCCATCCGCTGGGGCGGCGACACGGTCATGGACCTGTCCACCGGCAAGAACATCCACACCATCCGCGAGTGGATCGTCCGCAACTCGCCGGTGCCGATCGGCACCGTCCCGATCTACCAGGCGCTGGAAAAGGTCGGCGGCGTGGCGGAGGACCTGACCTGGGACATCTTCCGGGACACCGTCATCGAGCAGGCCGAGCAGGGCGTGGACTATATGACGGTGCATGCCGGCGTCCGGCTGCCCTATATCCCGCTGACGGCCAACCGCGTCACCGGCATCGTCTCGCGCGGCGGGTCGATCATGGCCAAGTGGTGCCTCGCCCACCACAAGGAGAGCTTCCTCTACGAGCATTTCGAGGAATTGTGCGAGATCCTGTCCTGGTACGACGTGTCCTTCTCGCTGGGCGATGGCCTGCGTCCCGGCTCCATCGCCGATGCCAATGACGCCGCCCAGTTTGCCGAGCTGGAGACGCTGGGCGAACTGACCGAGATCGCCTGGAAGTATGATTGCCAGGTGATGATCGAGGGCCCCGGCCATGTGCCGCTCCACCTCATCCGCGAGAATGTGGAAAAGCAGCTCAAGGTCTGCCACGAGGCGCCCTTCTATACGCTTGGCCCGCTGGTCACCGACATCTCCCCCGGCTACGACCACATCTCCTCGGCCATCGGCGCGGCCATGATCGGCTGGTTCGGCACCGCCATGCTCTGTTACGTGACCCCCAAGGAGCATCTGGGCCTGCCCAACCGGGACGACGTGAAGGCCGGCGTCATCTCCTACAAGATCGCCGCCCACGCGGCGGACCTGGCCAAAGGCCATCCGGCCGCCCGCATCCGGGACGACGCGCTCTCCCGCGCCCGCTTCACCTTCCGCTGGCGCGACCAGTTCGCCCTCTCCCTCGACCCGGAGACGGCCGAATCCTTCCACGACGAGACCTTGCCGGCGGAGGGCGCCAAGGTGGCGCACTTCTGCTCCATGTGCGGGCCGAAATTCTGCTCCATGAAGATTTCCCAGGAGCTGAAGATCGAGGCCGGCGACATCGCCCGCGCCGAGGCCGACAACCAGGCGGCGGCCGGCATGGCCGAGATGTCCAAGAAGTTCCGCGACGGCGGCAGCGAGATCTATCGCCCCGCCCCCGACGTGGCCCCCCCGCCCTCCGCCTGAGAAAGGCCGGGCTCATCCCATCGGGGATGAGCCCGCAAACGCGAAAAGCCCGCGCCGGTCGAACCGGCGCGGGCTTTTTCATGGAGTGGTGTGGGCCGCGCTCAGGCGCTGGCGGCGCCGCGGCGCTTGCGCATGAGCTCGGCCAGCGCCTCGTCATGGTCGGGCGGCAGCGCCACATTGACGGTCACCAGCAGGTCGCCATGGCCACCGGCCGCCTTGGGCAGCCCCTTGCCGCGCAGACGGAAGGTGCGCCCGCCGGAGGTCCAGGCCGGAATGTTCAGGTCTACGGCGCCGGACAGGGTTGGCACGCGCACCTTGGCGCCGAGCACCGCATCTTCAAGGGGGACCGGCGCCTCGTAGCGGATGTCCTCGCCTTCGCGCTTGTAGCTGGCGTGGGGCGCATAGGAGATGGTCACATAGGCATCGCCCGGCGCGCCGCCCATGGGGCTCGGCTCGCCCTGGCCCTTCATGCGCATGCGGTGGCCTTCCAGCGTGCCGGCGGCGATCTTCACCTCCACCTGCTTGCCGTTGGGCAGCACCACGCGCTTGGTGGCGCCGTGCACCGCTTCCTCATAGCTGACGGCCAGCGTCAGCTCGGTGTCGGCGCCCGCCTGGGGCGCGAAGCCCCCGCCCGCAGACCGCCGCTGCTTGCCGAAGCCGCCGAAAATGTCGCCCAGGTCCTCGAAGGCCGCGCCAGCGCCCCTGCGGCCCTGGCGGCGCACGCCTTCCGGACCAAAGGAGAAGCTTTCGAAAATGGTATCGCCATCGAAGCCGGAAAAGCCGCCGGGACCCCGCCCGCCACCGCCGAAACCGGCGAAATCGTGCATCTTGGGCTTGCCGTCGGCATCGATCTCGCCGCGGTCATATTGGCCGCGCTTGTCCTTGTCGGACAAGATCTCATAGGCGGAGTTCAGCTCCGCAAACTTGTCCTGCGCCTTCGGGTCATCCTTGTTGGCGTCAGGATGCAGCTTCTTCGCCAGACGCCGATAGGCGCGCTTGATCTCGGCTTCGTCGGCGCCCTTGGCAACGCCGAGGATGTCGTATGGATCGCGCATGAATTCTCACCTCTGGGTCCCCGCTCCCGGGGGACCGCACCCGTCATTTGGGGGCGATGTTGCCCGATTGCAACGCCCCTGCTCAAGCGCGTCCGAGAACCCGGACCTGCGACAGACTGGTCTCGCCCCTGCCGTCCTTGCACGCCTCGCCCTGCACCCAATGTTCGCCCGTCGTGTCGACAATGCCAATGCGGAAATCGCGGCAGCCATTGTCTTTCACCGCGCCGAGCGGGGTCGCCGTGCCCCGGGCACCGGTGGCGGGGTTATCCCACGGCATGCTTGCGCCGGCCTCGCGCACCTGGAGCGCCTGGGCCAGCGCCAGCTTGGCGTGGGACCAGTCGCTGGCGCCGATGCCCTGGGGCACCGGACCGTCCGGCACCGGAGCTGAGACGGGCTGCACCTTGACCGAGCCCGTCACCATGGAATCGGAGTCCAGGAAGGACAGAGTCCCGCAGCCGCCAACACTCGCCACCGCCAGCAGGCCCAATGCGCCTTTCAGGCACAGGCGCAGTGCTGGGCGCAGGCTGCCAATACCCTTATATAGGCCCGATCTCGCACGGCCGTACGCCGGACTGACTTCAAGACGCGACACGGGAAGGGCCCCCATACATGACCGATGCCACCAAGGAAGCCCCAAATCCCTTAACGTCCGGTGATTTCACCCTCGCCGACGAACCATTTCGTCTTTTTTCTGAATGGCTTTCGGACGCCGAGCGGTCCGAGCCGAATGACCCGAACGCCATGACGCTGGCGACCGTGGACGAGACCGGCCTGCCCGACGCCCGCATGGTGCTGCTGAAGGGCCTTGATCCCCGCGGCTTCGTCTTCTTTACCAACACCGAGAGCGCCAAGGGCCGCGAACTGGCCGGCAATCCGAAGGCGGCCCTGGTGTTTCATTGGAAGTCGCTCCGCCGCCAGGTGCGGGTGCGCGGACCTGTTGAGCAAGTCACCGACCAGGAGGCGGACGACTATTTCGCCACCCGTCCCCGCCTGTCTCAGATCGGCGCTTGGGCGAGCCGCCAGTCGCGCCCGCTGGAGGGCCGATTCGCCCTCGAGGCTGCGGTCGCGACCACCACGGCCAAATACGCCATCGGCACCGTGCCGCGCCCACCCCACTGGACGGGCTTCCGCATCGTGCCGGTGGCGGTTGAGTTCTGGCACGATCGCCCGTTCCGCCTACATGACCGGGTGGTGTTCCGCCGCCCCTCGCCCGATACCCCTTGGGAGCGCACGCGCCTCTTCCCCTGAGCCCGGCGCCTGCCTTTTTCTCTCTGTCACAGGACGAACCCGATGCCCCCCGCCTCCAACCAGCCTCCGCGCATCATGCTGCTGACCGGCGCTTCCCGGGGGATCGGGCATGCGACGGTGAAGCGATTCTCCAGCGCGGGATGGCGGGTCATCACCTGCTCGCGCCATCCCTTCCCGGAGCAATGCCCCTGGGCGGCGGGCCCGGAGGACCATATCCAGGTGGACCTGTCCGACCCCGACAACACCATGGAAGCCGTGCAGGAAATCAAGAATCGCCTGCCGGCCGGCGAATTGCATGCCCTGGTCAACAATGCCGGCATCTCGCCCAAGGGGCCGGGCGGCGTACGGCTGGATACGCTCGACACCAAATGGAGCACCTGGACCCAGGTCTTCCAGGTGAATTTTTTCGCCCCCATCCTGCTGGCAGGCGGTCTGCGGGAAGAGCTGCGCAAGGCCAAGGGGTCGGTGGTGAACGTGACCTCCATCGCCGGCTCGCGGGTGCACCCTTTCGCGGGGGCGGCCTATGCCACGTCCAAGGCGGCGCTGGCGGCCCTGACACGGGAGATGGCGCGGGACTTCGGCCCCATCGGCGTGCGCGTGAACGCCATCGCGCCGGGCGAGATCGACACGGCGATCCTTTCACCGGGCACGGAAAAGATCGTCGCCGAAATCCCGATGCGGCGCCTCGGCACCCCGGACGAGGTGGCCAAGATCATCTATGTGTTGTGCACGGAGACCTCATCCTACCTGAATGGGGCGGAGATCCACATCGACGGCGGCCAAGCGGTGTGAACGGCGTTAAAGCCAGCCGCGCCACTTGAAGAACAGGTAGGGCGTGATCGCCGACACCACCATGGCGGTCAGCGCCAGGGGATAGCCGATCGTGGCATGAAGCTCCGGCATGTGCTGGAAATTCATGCCGTAGATGGAGGCGATGAGGGTCGGCGGCATCAGCACCACCGAGAGCACCGCGAAAATCTTGATGATGTTGTTCTGCTCGAGGCTGACCATGCCGATCGTGCCGTCCAGCAGGAATTGCAGCTTGTTGGCCAGGAAGTTGGCATAATCCGCAAGACCCGCCACGTCGCGGTTCATGGATTTGAGGGCCGAGCGCTGCTCCTTGGAGATGGGTGGCGCATCCTCCAGCTCCGCCCCCAGGAACGCCAGCATGCGGCTCAGGGACGACAGGCTCTCGCGGGCATAGGAGGTGAGCCCCTCCTTGCGTCCCACATGGGTGAGGATGGCGCGATAGTGCCGGTTGGCCTTGCTCCCCTCTTCCCGCTCGAACACCCGCTTGGAGAGCCGCTCGATGTCGGCAGCGCAGTGCTCCAGCACGTCGGCGGTGCGATCGATGATGGTGTCGAGGAACTCGAACAGCAGCACCTCTCCCGTCACCCGTGCCGGGCAGGCCTTCTGCATGCGCTGGGCGAGAAGAGGAAACGCCCGCGGCTCGGCATAGCGCACGGTCACCAGCTTGCCATTGGCCAGGATGAAGCTCACCGGTGTCACGGAGGGCGTGTCCGTCAGCGCACCGCACAGGACGGACAGCGTCATGTAGCGCGCCCCGCCCTGCACATAGAGCCGGCTCGACGGCTCGATCTCCTGCATTTCTTCCCGCGTCGGGATTTCTACCCCGACGGCGGCTTCCACCCGATCATCCTCGTTTTCCACCGGCGATACGAGATCAAGCCAGACGGCATCCGAGGGGGCCGCATCCTGCGGACCCACGACCTGGGCTTTGAGAACCCCATCTTGGGCAACATAGGCAACGAGCATCTACCGCATTCCACTCCGGGCCGGCGCGCGCGAGGCTAGTGTTGTGGGGTTCGGGCATCGCCCCCGGCGGCGGAGCGCCGGGGCGTGCGATCAGCCCGCGAAATAGTCGAGGTCGCGGAGGGTTACGACCTTGTTCTGCTTGGCAGCGGCGGCGGTCTTGGTGTCGCCGGCGTAACGGGCGGCGGCGGCCACGGCGGTGATGCCGATATCGCGCCACTGGCTGACCTGGGCGGCGTGACGCTCCTGGTGCGATTCAGGACGGGCCTGCTGCTGCTGGCTCGGCTGGGACTGGTCCATCTACCCTTCTCCGTAATGGGGCGCTCTGCCTAAGCCAGATGCGCCTTGCTGTGAAGACACCTCACAGATGGTGAGCAACTGCGTCGAAACTGTGCAAACGCAGGGGCGTCACCAAGGTCTTAGTTCGTAAGCATCGCCCAAAGCTTGCAATGACGTGTTAACGGGACGGAAAGGGGAAACGCTGAGACATTTTTGCTACACCCTTGCCGCACTGCATCGTGGCGCGTTTGCGGCCTCTTCAAGGCTGCCTCGCATTCCGGTAATCCATTCGCCACAAGTTGATTCCGTTCACCATAATTCACGAGGCGGTCATGACGATGCGGACGGTCCCGGCTGTTCTGCTCGCGGTTTTGCTGGCAGGTTGTGTCACGGAGACCCCTTCTCCGGCGCCTGAAGCCGCGATGAAGCCTCGGGACAAGCAGCTCCTGGCGAGCGCGCCCTATGCCAAGGTCAAGCCCGACGGCCAGTATGCTCGGCACATCGTCGAGTATAAGGGCCCCGAGAAGCCCGGTACGGTCATTGTCGATACCGACAAGAAGTTCCTGTATCTGGTGCAGGCCGATGGCACGGCCATCCGCTATGGCGTGACGGTGGGCGAAGAAGGCCTCGCCTTCCACGGCACGGCGAAGGTTGGCCGCAAGGCGGAATGGCCGAGCTGGACGCCCACTCCTGAAATCCACCAGCGCATTGCCGGCCTGCCGGCCTATGTGGGCCCCGGGCCGCACAATCCGATGGGCGCCCGGGCGCTGTATCTCTATCAGGGTCCCAAGGACACCCTGTTCCGCATCCACGGCACCAACCAGCCGGAACTGCTGGGTCAGGCTATCTCCTCCGGCTGCATCCGCATGCTGAATGAGGACGTGATCGATCTTTATAACCGCGTGCCCACGGGCGCGACGGTGGTGGTTCTCTGAGGACTTCGTCCTTCAGGGGCTGGGGAAGATGGCCGGCGCTCCTGCGAGCGCCGGCCATCTTTGTTTTTGGGGCGACGTGGCAGCCGCCAGTGCACAGCCGCACTCCCATGGAGGCGGGCATCCTCGTCACATGTCCCGCTAAAACAAGTGGATGCCCCGAGAACTTCAGATCTCGCCGCAACATAGGCAGCGGTCAGCGGCGGACAATGCAGGCCGGCTCCCTGCCGATAGACGGCCAAAGAAGCGAGCTTTCAGCCGGCATCACCGCCGCACGCCGCTCTCCGCGCAAGGGTCGGCCGGTTGGCACAGCCACTGACAGCGTCGCTGGAGGTCCCTAGCCGCCCTTGGCCCGGCTCGGCCTGTCGCCCGGCAAGGGCGGCCGGGGGGTGGGGAATGGCACGGGCGAGGCATCGGCCACCCGCTGGTCTGGCGCGCCGGCCGCCGGATTTGCCGCACGCGCCACGACGGGATCAGCCGGCGGCGCGCCCTTGATGGTCCAACGGCACAGGCGGATGTCGAGGCGCCGCTTGGCGATGTCCACGTGGATATGATCCTCGTGGTAGCCGTCTGAACCTGGTCCGAGCACGGTGGTAAAACGCTCGCAGGCTGAGGTCTTCATGGCCGTCTGGAGGCTCACCGGGAGACCATTCTGCTTCACCTCCAGCACGCGCTGGTCGGACAGGACGAACCCGCCCACATCAATGGCATTGCCACGCCCGTGTTCGCTGATCTGCGCCCCCCGGATGCGATTGCGCGGACGGCAGTCATAGGACGCCGCCACCTTGATGGCCTCCAGCTTGGCTCCGAGGGTCTCTATGGCCGGCGCCATGTCCTCCCGCATCCAGTTGGTGAAATCCACAGCGGTCTCGCAGGCCAGAACGGCGGCGGGCTGGAGGGTGGCCAGATTGCCATCCTGGAGGCGAATGGCAGACACCTTCACCGCCACCGGCAAGCCGCAGGCACCGTTTGATTCGATGGGCGCAACCCGGACCGCCATCATGGCCTGCTGGGCCACCAGGCTGGCGCAGGGCCCCGGCAAGTCCTCCCCGGCCACCGCCTCCACGGGCGGCGGCCTTTGGGGACGTCCCACCTGGCTGCCGCTCGGCGGCGGGGGCGGAACGAGAAGCGGAGCCACCTCCGGCTCGGGAGTGGCAGCTGCCTGGGCGGCGGGAGCGGCGGCTGCGGCCGCCGGGACGTCCTCCTCGGTCTCGTCCAATTCCAGCGGCCGGGGTTCGGGCAGGGGCACATAAGCCACGCGCTTCCCGCCGATCATGAGCGGCTGGGACTTGGCCGAGTTCCCCGACGCCGGGCGCAGCTCAGGCTCCTCGGCGGCGGCTGTCGCCTCGGGCGCCGGCTGCGGGGTGGGCGATTGGAAGATCTGGAAAAAATTCGGCGCCGGCTGGGCCGGTGCAACCTCAGCCTGGGTCTCCGTCTCGCTCTCTTCCCCCAGTTCCGCCTCGATGTCCGGGCGCGGCACCGGCAGGGGAACCGCCCGCGCAGGTGCCATGGGCATCAAAAGGAAGGCAAAGGCCAGTGCGGCGGAGGTGGCTCCCGGCGACGGCATGAAAAGGCCGGGACGGGAGGGCGTCCACCGGCGGCGCGGCGGAGGGGGGACGGTGGATCGCAGGCACATTCGGGGCATTATAGTTAAAAAAGCCTGAAAAATGAATTCCCCTCCGTCGCGCCCGCCGGCTGGTTGTCCCGCGCGCCGGATCATGGTTCTTGAAGACGTGGTGGCACCGCCGTTTCGATCGGTGCCGATGCAAGGTGATTCATGCGCGGCCTGAAGGCGCTCCTGTTCGACAAGGACGGCACGCTGGTGCATTTCGACCGCACCTGGGGGCCCTCGGCCGGCCATGTCATGCGCGTGCTCGCGGACGGGGACGCCGCCGCTCTTGCCCGACTGGAAGCGGTCAGCCACTATCTGCCGGACCAGGAGCGCTTCCTGCCCTCTTCTCCCCTGGTGGCCGGCTCCTCGGCCCATTACGGCCCCCTCTGGGCGGAGGCCCTTGGCCTTCAGGCCGAGCAGGGCCTGTATGACCGCATCGACCATCTGTTCCGCGAAGCCGGCATGCGCCACCTGACCCCCATCGGCCACCCGGCACAGGCGCTGGGCGCGCTGCACGCGCGGGGCCTGCGCCTTGCCATCGTCACCAATGATGCCGAAGCCAATGCCCGCGAGCAGGCCGCAGCCCTCGGGCTGACACCGTTCGTCGACCGCGTGCATGGCTATGATTCCGGCTTCGGCTCCAAGCCCGATCCCGGCATGGTCACCGCGGCGGCGGAGGCCTTCGGCTTGGCGCCCGACGCGGTGGCGGTGATCGGCGACAGCGCGCATGATCTGTCCGCGGCGCGGGGGGCGGGCGCGCGCTTCATCCTGGTGCGCTCCGGTCCGGCTTCGGTGGAGGACTTGCTGCCCCACTCCGACCTGGTGGTCGATTCCATCGACGACCTGCCCTTCCAGCTGCAGAACGGGTGACGCCCCCATGGTGCTGAAGCGCAGCCTCTATGTGGAAGAACGCCAGTCCGCCCTTGCGGCCTGGAGCCTGCGGCTCGCCGTATTTGCCATCCCGGTCATCGCGCTCGCCGCCGGACTTTATCGGGCGGGGCTCCTGACCTTCGAGCCGGCCCTCGCGGCGCTCGGCACCGGCCTCGTGCTTGCCCTGTGCGGAGGGGTGCTGGGGCTGGTCGCCTTCATCTCCGTCTGGGAGAGCGGGTGGAAAGGCATGGGAAAGGCCATCGGGGCGATCTCCATCGCGCTGGCGCTGCTGGCGGGACCCGCCGCGGTGCTGGCGCGCGGGGTGATGCTTCCCCCGATCACCGACATCACCACGGACCCATCCGACCCGCCCCGCTTCCGGGCCATGGGCTTTGCCCGCCCGCGAGATGCCAATCCCGTGGATTATGCCGGCGCCACGGCCGCCGCCCTGCAGCGGGCCGCCTATCCGAGCATCAAGCCCATTGATCTTGATGCGACCCCGGAGGAGGCCTTCAACACGGTCCTGGCCCTGGTGCAGAAACGGCACTGGCGCATCGTCGATCTCGTCCCGCCCCGCGGCGGAGTGCGGGACGGGCAGATTGAGGCGATTGCCACCAACCCCATCATGGGCTTTCGCACGGACGTGGTGATCCGGGTGCGGCCGACCGCCAAGGGCGCGCGGGTGGACGTGCGCTCGGCGTCCCGCTACGGCATTCACGATCTCGGGGAAAATGCCTGGCGTGTCACCAGCCTGATGACAGACCTCAGTGCCGAGCGCCGAAAGAAACGCTGAGTCGTCCGGTCTCGGGCCGCAAGCCTTGCTCCCCAGACGCCCCGCGCCTATCCCGCTCCATGCCTCAGCCCGTCGTGAGGGTCGGAGATGCCGGCACGCCGGCCCGAACGGAGAAACGGCGCGGCGCTTGTGCAACACGGGTCGAGAACGACGGCCGCCTCCCCTCTTGCCTGTTGCTGCATGGGCTTAGCTCTTATTTGATGGCGGTCATGACTTCGGAACGCCCGCCTCGCCAGGACCATCACGGCTCTCACTTCTATGCCCGGACCATGGAGCAGGGGCGGGAAGAGGACGGGGAATCGGCGCGCGCCCTCCCCCTGGGCCGACAGCTTTTGATCTGGGGGTGGCGCGCGCTCGGCGCGGCGCTGGCGGTGGGGGCCATGGAACTGGCCGCGAAGCTGGGGGAGACTCCGGTCTCCCTCATCCCCTTCGCCACCTCCATTGCTGTGGTCATGGGCATGCCCGACGCCGACCCCGCGCAGCCGCGCGCCCTGATCGGAGGCCATGTGATTTCCAGCCTCATCGGGCTGTCGGTCTTGTGGGTGGCGGGTCCATCCTATCCCGCGGCCGCTGTGGCAGTGGGCATCGCCTTCTTCGCGATGCAGGCCACGCGGACCTTGCACCCGCCGGCGGGTATAGATCCGCTCATCATCGTCCTTGAGCAGCTCTCGCCGAGCTTCCTGCTGGTCCCGGTGGCAGCGGGCTGCGTCCTCCTGACCGCTTATACCTATGTCTGGCACACCCTCGGCGGGGGTCCAGCCTGGCCCCGCCGCTGGCTTTGAGGCCGGTCAGGACCGCCGCTCCGTCTCGTCCCATCCCCCGATCTGATCTTCAGAAACCGGCGGAGGCGGCGTCTGCCCGGCCAGGCGCAGGGTCCGGTTGAGCAGCAATTCATAAATGGGCTCACCGCCAAGTGCGTCCGCCACCATGTTGGCGAAGACGCAGGTCAGGATCACCGGAACAAGCAAGGTGTAGGCACCGGTCAACTCGGCCACCAGCACCATGCCCACCAGCGGCGCCCGCACGGCGGAGGAAAACAGCCCGCCCATGGCGGCGATTCCCAAGGCGGCCAAGGCCCCCGCAGGCAGGCCGACCACCGCGTCCAGCGCGGTGCCGAACAGCACGCCGATGGACGTGGCCAGCGCCAGGATCGGCGCGAAGATCCCACCAGGAACGCCCGTGGAATAGCTGGCCATGGTCATCACGAAACGGATGACCACGATGCCCGCCAGGACAAGGAGCGGAAGGCGCTCCTGAGCCAGGGCCACGGCGAGCAGTTCGCCGCCCAAAGTGGCTTCCGGCCGCACGATGAGCAGCACGCCAATGATCGCGCCCACCACCGCCGGCACCAGGTAGAAGGACGCTTTGAGCCCCACCGATCGGGCGGCATCCAGCGACCACAGCACCGCCCTGTTGAACACGACGCCCACCGCGCCCAGGATGGCGCCCAGCACCACGAAAGCCGGGAGCATGGCCAGCGGCATGCCGGGCACATCGATCCGCATGTCCGGCCCGACGCCGGCAATGCTTTCGGTGACGATGGCGCTCATCACCGAGGCCAGGATCACCGCCGTATAGGTGCGCAGGCCATAGGGAAACTGGCGCCGTGTCTCCTCGATCACGAACAGGATGGCGGCAAGCGGCGCGTTGAAGGCGGCCGCAAGGCCCGCGGCGCCGCCAGCCGCCAGGAGGCCGCGCAGGTCGCGCTCAGACAGGCCGAATTTCTCGGCGCAGGCCTGGGCCACCGAGGCGCCCATATGGATGGTGGGACCTTCGCGGCCCACCACCAGGCCGGACCCGAGCGCCAGGACGCCGCCGACGAACTTCACCGGCAGGATACGCCGCCAGCGCACCTGCCGCAGGCCCTCCATGGCGCCCTCGATCTCCTGCACGCCGGAGCCCGCCGCTTCCGGGCAATAGGTGCGCACCAGCCAGACGGCGGCGACCACCATGATGGCGGCGATGGCCGCCATGCCCGGCAGGAGGAAGGGACCGCTCAAGGTGTCGTGCACAAGAGAAGGCCAGTTGGCCGCGCCGGACGTTGCCAGGTGAAAGCAGGTCCCGATGGCCCCCACCACCGCCCCGACCAGCAGGGCGATGGCGTAATAGGCGGAATCATGCACGCGGCCGGTTGTCTCGGTTGTCCTCTCGTGCACGGATCCCGCCTCCCCTTACCGCGGAGACGCGCGTCTCCCCAAGGACGAGATAAAGGAGGCCGCTCGCCCCTCGCAAGGCCAATCGACGCGGGTCTGCCGCGCCCGATGGGATCCCGGCGCCTTTAGGCCTCCGCCGCCAGCACCGGTGTGCCTGCCTCCGCAAGGTGGCGGGGCGCACCGTCCCCTTGCAGGACCAGGATGCGGTCATGCAAGCCCTTCAGCGTGGCCCGGTGGCCGATGGACAAAAGCGTGGTGCCGGGCATGCGGTGGCGCAGCAACTGATAGACGGCGGCTTCGGAGGGCTCGTCCAGCGCGGCGGTGGCTTCATCCAGCAGCAGGATGGCGGGCTTGACGAGCAGCGCGCGGGCGAGTGACAGGCGCTGTTGCTCGCCCAGCGAGAGCACGTGGGGCCACAGGCCCGTTTCCTCCAAACGCCCGCACAAGGCGGCCAGCCCCACGGCGTCCAGCGCCGCGCACAGCTCGTCGCGGGTATGGATCTGCGGATCCTGCGGATAGGCCAGGGCGGCATCCAGCCGTCCGACGGGAACGTAGGGCTTCTGGGGCAGGATCATGAGGCGGCCGGGAGCGCCGATGCTCAGGCGCCCCGACCCAAACGGCCAGATGCCGGCGACGGCGCGGAACAATGTGGTCTTGCCCGAGCCGGACGGCCCCATCACCAGCACGTGCTCACCGGGCCGAATGGCAATGCCCGCCACCTTGATGATGGGGGCATCGGTGGGCAGGCGGATGTCCATGTCCTCCATCACCACCGCCTGGGATCCGTCAGCAGGCGCTGGCGTGCGCACGAAGGCCGGGGCCTTTGCCTGCACCTTCGCCGCGGTCATGGAGGCCTCGAAGCCGGTCAGCCGGTTCACCACCGCGGTCCATTCGGCGAGGGTGGAATAAGAGGTTATGAAGAAGGAAAAGGAGCCCTGCACCGAGGAGAAGGCGCTCGCCGTCTGCATGAGCGGCCCCAGCAGGATTGCGCCGGAGAAATAGGCCGGCGAGACCACAACGAAGGGAAAGATGGTGGAGATCTGGTTGTAACCGGCGGTGAACCAGGTGAGTCGCTTCTGCGCCCGCATCAGGTCGAAGAAATTGCCCCAGATGCGCTCGAAGCGGCCGGACAGGTGCCGCTCTTCGGCCTGCTCGCCCTTCAGCAGCGCGATCTGCTCGCTGTTCTCGCGCACCCGGACGAGATCGACGCGGAAATCGGCTTCATAGCGCTGCTGATTGTAATTGAGCCGCACCAGGGGACGGCCGATGAGATGGGCCAGCCAGGTGCCCACGGCCGCATAGATGAGGGCGGCCCAGAACAGATAGCCGGGCACCACCATGTCGGTGCCGAACAATTGCAGGTCATAGGACCCGGACAGGCCCCAGAGGATGACGCTGAAGGAAGCCAGCGAAACCACCGTCCCCAGGAGGCCGATGCCCACTCCGATGGTCTGCGACACGAACAGATTCACGTCCTGCGCGATGCGTTGGTCGGGGTTGTCGGCCGGGTCGCCGGACAGGCGCAGGCGATAATGGGTATCGTCGGAAAGCCAATGGCCCATATAGCGCGTGGTCAGCCATCGCCGCCAGCGGATCTCTAGCCATTGCTTCAGGTAGATCTGATACACCGCCACAGCAATGGCACAGACGGCAATGGCGCAGAAGATCAGCAATTGATGCTTGAACTCGGCGTAATTCTTTTCCTGGATGGCATTATAGAAGGCGGAGTTCCACTCATTGAGTAGAACGGTGGCATAGACCCACGCCAGCTCCAGCGCGATCACTGCGCCGAGAAGGCCGAGCGCGATCCAGCGCTCCTCGCTCTTGAAGTAGGGAATCGCCAGCCGGCGGATGTCGCCGAGGAGAGTGAAGAAGGCTTTCATGCGGGCAAGGTTCCGATTCAGGCCGGCACCTTACTCCACTTTCTCCCGGCAGAAGGATGACCGGCACATTACCGGTTCTTCATTTCCCGCAACCGTGATCGGGCGCGGCGCCGACCTGACGCTCCGGCATGGAGACTTCCGGTCGGCCTCCGCGCGCGGGTCTGCCCCCCTCAGATCTCCTTGGCCATCTCGCGCAAGCGGAACTTCTGGATCTTGCCGGTGGAGGTCTTGGGGATCTCCTCGAACACCAGATGGCGCGGGCACTTATAGTGGGCCAGATGGGCGCGGCAGTGGGCGAGCAGTTCCTCCACCGTCGCCGTAGCCCCCTCGCGCAATTCCACAAACGCCACCGGTGTCTCGCCCCACTTGTCATCGGGGCGCGCCACCACTGCCGCGGCGGCCACGGCCGGATGCTTGTAGAGCGCATCCTCCACCTCGATGGATGAGATGTTCTCGCCACCGGAGATGATGATGTCCTTGGATCGATCCTTCAGCTGCACATAGCCGTCGGGATGCTTGACGCCCAGGTCCCCGGAATGGAACCAGCCCCCTTCGAACGCCTTCTGCGTGGAAGCGGGGTTCTTCAAATAGCCCTTCATCACAACGTTGCCGCGGAACATCACCTCACCCAGGGTGGTCCCGTCCGCCGGCACCGGCTCCATGGTTTCCGGGTCCAGCACGTCGAGCGCCTCAAGGGCGGAATAGCGCACGCCCTGCCGTGCCTTCTTCACCGCGCGCTCGTCCGCCGGCAGGTCGTTCCATTCCTCGTGCCAGTCATTGACCACGGCCGGTCCATAGACCTCCGTCAGGCCATAGACATGGGTCACGTTGAAGCCGGCCTCCTGCATGGCTGCCAGCACCGCTTCGGGCGGCGGCGCGGCGGCGGTGATGAACTCCACCACATGCGGCAGGGGCCGCTTGTCGGCCGCCGGCGCATTCAGCAGCGTCGACATGACGATGGGCGCGCCGCACATGTGGGTGACGCCGTGGTCGGCAATGGCGTCGAAGATGGGCTTTGCCCGCACCTGGCGCAGGCACACATGGGTGCCGGCCACCACCGAGACGGACCAGGGGAAGCACCAGCCGTTGCAGTGGAACATGGGCAGCGTCCACAGATAGACCGGATGCTTGCCGAGCGTGCACGTCACCACATTGCCCACCGCCAGCAGATGGGCGCCCCGATGGTGATAGACCACGCCCTTGGGATCGCCGGTGGTGCCCGACGTGTAGTTGAGCGCAATGGCATTCCATTCGTCGGAAGGCATGGCCCAGGTGTAATTGGCGTCGCCGCCGGCGAGGAACTCCTCGTACTCCAGGGCACCGATGCGCTCGCCCGCGCCGGTAAACTCGGGGTCGTCATAGTCGATCACCAGCGGCTTGACCTTGGCGATGGCCAGCGCGGCCTTGATGACCGGCGAGAACTCCCGGTCCGTAATCAGCACCTTCGCCTCGCCATGGTCGAGCGTGAAGGCAAGAATGGCGGCGTCGAGCCGGGTATTGAGGGAGTTCAGCACGGCGCCGCACATGGGCACGCCGTAATGGGCCTCCAGCATCGCCGGCACATTCGGCAGCATCACGGCGACCGTGTCGCCGACGCCGACGCCCCGTTGCTCCAGCGCCGAGGCCAGCCGGCGGGTGCGGGCGTAGAAGTCGGCATAGGTGCGGCGCAGCTGGCCGTGGATGATGGCCGTGCGATCCGGGAACACCCGCGCCGCCCGCTCCAGGAAACCGAGCGGGGTCAGAGGCTGGTGATTGGCCGGGTTCCGGTCGAGATCCCTGTCATACATGCCCACCATCGCTTTCCCCCTCGGCCTGTGCGTTTATGATCTGGTCCGCCAGCGCGGCCGGCGCTGAAACTAGCTGAGCGGTTCGCCCGCACGCAATCGTCCGGCGGATCGACGAAGGTCTTACGCATTAGAGCGGACTTGTGCGGGCGCAACTTCCGCGCATCATCCGCCACAATCACAAGACTCGCGAGGGGAGGTCGCCATGGTCGAGCCCACATCCAGCCGGTATTCCGAGGTCTATGCCCGGTGGAAAGCCGACCCGCAGGCCTTCTGGTCGGAGGCCGCAACCAACATCGATTGGATTGCCCAGCCGCGCGCGGTGTTCGACGCCAATCTAGGCGTCTACGGTCGCTGGTTCGTCGGCGGCGTCTGCAACACCTGCTACAACGCGGTGGACCGGCATGTGGCGGCCGGGCGCGGCGGCCAGGTGGCGCTGATCCACGACAGCCCGGTCACGGGCAGCAAGTCCGCCCTCACCTATTCGGAACTGCTCGCGGAGGTGCGTACACTCGGTGCCATCCTGCGCGACATGGGCGTGGAGAAGGGTGACCGCGTGGTCATCTATATGCCCATGGTGCTGGAGGCGGTGATCGGCATGCTGGCCTGCGCCCGCATCGGCGCGGTGCATTCGGTGGTGTTTGGCGGCTTTGCGGCCAAGGAGCTGGCGGCGCGTATCGATGACGCCGCCCCCAAAGTCATTCTCGCCGCCTCCTGCGGCATCGAGCCCAACCGCATCGTGCCCTACAAGCCCCTGCTGGATGCCGCCATCGACATGGCGGAGGCCAAGCCGTCCGCGTGCCTGATCCTCCAGCGCCCGCAACTCCATGGCGAACTGGTGGAAGGTCGCGATTTCGACTGGGCCGCCCGTCGGGCTGCGGCGGCCGCCGAAGGCCGCGGCGTGGATTGTGCCCCCATGGGGGCCACTGATCCGCTCTATGTGCTCTATACCTCCGGCACCACCGGCAAGCCCAAGGGCGTGGTGCGCGACAACGGCGGCCACATGGTGGCGCTGCGCTGGACCATGGAAAACCTCTATGGGCTCAAGGAGGGCGAGGTCTTCTGGACCGCCTCCGACGTGGGCTGGGTGGTGGGCCATTCCTACATCGTCTACGGCCCGCTGCTCATGGGCTGCACCTCGCTGGTCTATGAGGGCAAGCCAGTGGGCACGCCCGATCCCGGCGCCTTCTGGCGGGTGATCGAAGAGCACAAGGTTGCCGCCCTGTTCACTGCGCCGACCGCTCTGCGCGCCATCAAGAAGGAAGACCCTGACGCCACCTATCTGACGGGGCGCGATCTGTCCTCTTTCCGCACGCTGTTTCTGGCGGGCGAGCGGGCCGACCCGGACACGGTCAAATGGGCTGAGACCACGCTGAAGGTGCCGGTGGTCGACCATTGGTGGCAGACGGAAACCGGCTGGGCCATTGCCGGCAACCCGGTGGGGCTCGGCCTGCTGCCGGTCAAGCTGGGCTCCCCCACGGTGCCGATGCCAGGCTACGACCTCCAGATCGTGGACGAGGCCGCCAAGCCGGTGCCGGCTGGCACGATGGGCTCCATCGTCATCAAGCTGCCCTTGCCTCCCGGCTGCCTCCCGACCCTGTGGCAGCAGGATGAACGCTTCGCCGAGAGCTACCTCGCGGAGTTCCCCGGCTATTACAAGACCTCGGACGCTGGCTTCGTGGACGCGGACGGCTATGTCTTCGTCATGGGGCGCACGGACGACATCATCAATGTGGCCGGCCATCGGCTCTCCACCGGCGGCATGGAAGAAGTGCTCGCCTCCCACCCCGACGTGGCCGAATGCGCCGTCATCGGCGTGAAAGACAGTCTGAAGGGCGAAGTCCCGTGCGGCTTCGTGGTGCTCAAGGCCGGAGAACGGCGGGCCCCCGAAGTCATCGAGAAGGAATTGGTGGAATTGGTGCGCGAGCGGATCGGGCCCGTGGCGGCGTTCAAGCTTGCCTTGACCGTGCCGCGCCTGCCCAAGACGCGCTCGGGGAAGATCCTGCGGGGCACCATGAAGAAGATCGCCGATTCCGATCCCTGGACCGCGCCCGCGACCATCGATGATCCCGGCGCGCTTGAGGACATCACGGTCATTCTCAAACGGCGGGGCTTCGGCGCCTGACCGGAAGAACCGCCCGGGAACGGGGGGCCTGATATGAGAAAGCGGAGGACGGGCAAAGTCCTCCGATTTTGGTTTTCAAGTCGCGGTTTCAAGGATCAGCGCGCGCCCACATCGGTGCTCGGGTCCCAGCAGGTATAGCCGACGAAGCATTGCGCCACGTCCTTGGTCTTAACCCAGCCGGGCTTCGTCACCATGGCCTGCGGGCAGTAGGCCATGTCTTTCACATAGCGATCGAAGACATTGGGGCCGGTGGCCAGAACGGAAGCCCCGGAGCTATTAACCAGCGCCTGCGTCTGGCTGCAGGTCATGTTCAAGGTCTGGGCCATGCCCTGGGCCATGGCCGCCTCGGACAGGGCGAGGGGCGTGAGGGCGACACCCACGCAGACGAGCGTACGGACGAGAAACATTTGATCCTCCAAGGCCGGCGGCCTTTTGCCTGTGAGGCGAGCGAGCGCCTTCCGACCGTTCATTGTGCCGATCGAGGGTCTTTTATCCCAAGGTCAAGGCGCCGGCATTGACCTTCATGCGCATCACCCGTCCCTCCCGCAAAGGTGATGTGGATGCGCACATGCCTCGGCGGGAGCGTGACACCTTGGTATAGAGAGCAATGGTTTCAAGTCTGCGGGCGTGGATCGTCCCCCTGGCGTGCAAGGTATAGGAATGAGCGACGACATCGCATTCAACCGCAACTTCGACAGCGAGCCCGGCCGGGTGGAAGACGTCGCGCCCCATGTGCGGCGCGTGCTGGCGCCCAATCCTTCGCCGTTCACCTTCACCGGCACCTGCACCTATATTGTTGGCCGCGGCAAAGTGGCGATCATCGATCCCGGCCCGGACAATCCGGCCCATGTGGCCGCGGTGCTGGATGCTGTGCGGGGAGAGAGCGTGACCCATGTGGTGGTCACCCACACCCACCGCGACCATTCGCCCGCCGCCCCGGCCATCGTGGCGGCGACCGGCGCCCGGACCGCAGGCGAGGGACCGCACCGCCCCTCCCGCCCGCTTTTCATCGGCGAGGCCAACCCCATGGATGCCAGCGCGGACATGGACTTCCGCCCGGACATCGTGCTGGGCGACGGGGATGTGCTGGAAGGGGCGGGCTGGACCTTGGAGGCGGTGACCACACCGGGCCATGCGGCCAACCACTTGGCCTTCGCCTTCAAGGAGGATGATCTCCTCTTTTCCGGTGACCATGTGATGGGCTGGGCCACCTCCATCGTGGCGCCCCCCGATGGCTCTATGGGGGATTATATCCAGTCCTTGGAGAAGCTTACCACTCGGCCCGAGACGGTCTACCTGCCCGGCCACGGGCCCGTGATCCGGGGGGCGGACCAGTTTGTTCAGGACTATCTGGCTCACCGCCACGCCCGCGAAGCAGCGATCATGCGGGGGCTGGAGCGGTCCAGCACCATCCCGGATCTGGTGCGAGGCATCTATATCGGCCTGGATTCGCGCCTGTTCGGAGCAGCTTCGCTGACCGTGCTGGCCCATCTGGAGCACCTGGTGGGACAGGGCCTGGTGCGCACCGAGGGGCAGCCCGCCATGGACGGGGCCTTCCGCATCGCCTCCTAGGCGAGAGAAATACCGTTCTCGATCAATAGCTTACCGAACTCCTCGCCGGCCAGGACCTGGAACTCCGCCTCCCGCTGGTCGGTCACCGGATCGCGGGCGGCGAGCACGCCATCCACATGGCCGGGATGCACCATCACGGCGCCGCCCTCGGGCAAACCGGCCAGGGCGCGCTGGAGGACTGCCCGGAAGGCATTGGCATCGTTGAAGGAATAAGCGCCTGCAAAGCCGGTGTTGGCCTTCAGCCCGGCCGCTGCCGCATCGCGCGCAAGGCCTGCCGAGAACAGTCCGATCAGCTTCCCCTTCAGGTCCAGGCCTTCCCCGACGCCGGGCGCCGGGGAACTGTCGCGGACCCAGGCGGCAGGGGCATGGCGGCGGGTGGCGGCCAGCAGCAGCGGGCGGATTCCGGGCAGCACATGGGCGTGCTGATGGCCGTCGACATGGCTTGGAGGACGTCCGAACAAGGCAGAGAAAGCGCGGAACTGGGCTTCGATCTCGTCTTCTACCGCGGCAAGATCAAGGCGGCGGACATAGGCTCTCCCAATCAGGTCCCGCAGCCCCGGCAGAGGCCCCTTTCCAAGGGGGGAGGCCACGAGGGGCGTGAAGCCGCCGGTCAGGGTCAGGTGGAGGCCGACGCCGAGGCCGGTGGTCTGCGCCACCGTCAGAAGCGCCCGAGCCTCGGCCTGCAGGTCGGGAAAGAGGGTCATGACCGATGTGGCGTTCAGCCGCCCCTTCAGGGCCAGTTCCCGGATGGCGCGGGAGACGCCCGGGGCCAGGCCGTAGTCGTCGGCGCAGATGACGATGCGGCGGGTCATGGCCGACTCCTGGGATCAGGAGGCGGCCTTTGGCCGCTCGGAATAAGCCGGCGGCTCCATCGCCGCTCCATGGGCGGCGCCATGGCCGCCATCATGGCCGTCTTCTCCCGCCTCGCGGTGGCGCAGGGCATGGTCGGCGACGAAATAGACCGGGCGTGCCTTGATCTCCGAGAGGATGCGGGCGATGTATTCGCCCATCACACCCACAACCAGAAGCTGCATGCCACCGATCACCATGATGCCCACCACCAGGGAGGGATAGCCCGGCAGAGGGATGCCCCAGATCAGGCGCTCCACCACGATCCAGGTGCCATAGAGGAAGGCCGCGCCCGCCAGCAGCGCGCCGGCGATGCCGGCGATGCGCAAGGGGGCGGGCGAAAACGAGGTCAGCCCCTCCATGGACAGGCTCAGAAGCCGCAGGAAGGACCAGCTGGAGCTGCCGTGCACCCGCGCCTCGGGCCGGTAGGGCACGGCCACCTGGCGGAAGCCGATCCAACTGGACAGGCCCTTGAAGAAGCGGTTGCGCTCGGGCATGCGGCGCAAGGCGGCGGTGGCGCGGGGCGAAAGCAAGCGGAAGTCGGCGCCATCCTCGGGGATGCGGGTGGGGGCGCCGTAATTCAGCAGGCGATAGAACAGGCGCACGAACAGGCGGCGGGAGGCGGGCTCATCGGAGCGGTCGGCCTTCACCGCATAGGGCACGTCATAGCCCTTGTCCTTCCACAGGGCGACAAAGGTCTCGATCATTTCCGGCGGATGCTGGCCGTCGCCGTCCATGAACATGAGGGCGTCGCCGCGGGCATGGTCGAGGCCGGCGAGCAGGGCCGCCTCCTTGCCGAAATTGCGGGAGAGGGCCACCACCTGCACGTCCACGCCCAGCGGCGGCAAGGTGGCGGCGACACCGGCGCTGTTGTCGCGGCTGCCATCGTCCACATAGACGATCTCGATCCGCATGCCCCGCGCGGCTCCCACCTCCCGTGCGCACCGGCACAGGCGCTCGTGGAAGAAGGGCAGGCCCGAGGCCTCGTTATAGACAGGGACGACGATGCTCAAATCGGGCGTCATAGGAGGGGCACCTGTTGCGCTCCTGAGGCGCTCCGACCACCCTTTAGCGGGGTTCTCGGCGTCGTGCGAGATGCTCGAAATTTTTTTCATTTTCGTCGGAACCCGGCGTACGGCTCAGCGTTTCATCCTCGGACCGGTCAGAACCCCCGCCTGACCGTGCCGTTTCGGGCGCGGCCGCCTTCCCCCGGGCGGCCGCGTTTCCGTTTTCGCGGTGTGCATAAGTTGCTCCCGGTCAAAGTGCTTTTTCGCGAACGCATTAGGGTATTGTGGTGTCGCCGTTGCGGCTGAAGAGAGACACCTCACAATGATCCGGGACATCCTCGTCAACTTGACCCAGGGCGCCGATACCGATCCGGCCGCCAGCTTCGCGGTAAGCCTTGCCAAGGCACATGGGGCGCATCTCACCGGCCTCGCCGTCACCTATGAGATCGACGTCCCCCCTTTCTACATGGGCGCCGTGCCCACCGACTTCATCGACGCCCAGATGAAGGAGAATGCGGAAGCCGCGGCGAAGGCCGCCGAGGCCTTTAAGGCGGTGGCCGTTGCGCAGGGCGTGACCTGTGACATCCGCACGCTCAGCGCCTCGCTGGGCCTGGCCGCCAATTCCTTCGCCGAAATGTCCCGCCTGTTCGACCTGACGGTGGTGGCTCAGCCCGACCCGGACCGGCCCGGCCCGGAAGAGGTGGTGGCCGAGACGGTGCTGCTGGATTCGGGCCGCGCCGTGCTGCTCGTCCCCTATGTGCAGACCGCTCCCTACGGCGCCGGCCGTGTGGTGGTGGCCTGGGATGGCAGCCGCGCCGCCGCCCGGGCCCTCAATGAAGCCCTGCCGCTGCTCCACAGGGCGCAGCAGATCGAAATCTTCTCGGTCCATCGCGGCAACGCCCCGGTGGAAGAAGGCGGCGCCGAGGTGGCCCGTCATCTGGCCCGCCATGGCCTGGCCGCGCAGGTGCGCTCCCTGCCGCTCGGCTCCGGCATCGGCGTGGCGGAAGCCATCCTCAACGAGGTGGCGGACCAGGGCGCCGACCTGGTGGTGATGGGCGGCTACGGCCATTCGCCCCTGCGCGAGCTGGTGCTCGGCGGCGTCACCCGGGAAATCCTCTCCACCATGACCGTTCCGGTCCTGATGGCGCACTGACGGCTTTTGCGGATGGCGCCGGTTCGCCCCGACCGAATCGGCGTCCGCTGGCAATTCCCGAGACCGGCATGAAGGACGGCCGGCGGAGCTTCCGCCGGCCGTTTCGTTTCAGGCGGCGCCCGTCTTTGCCCCTTCCCTGGTGGCGGAGGTCCCCCATTGGTTGGCCTCCGGCGGCAGAAGGAGGGACAGGGCGCCGGGGGCCACTTCATAGCGCAGCGGCAGTGTCTCGCGGGTGATCTCCCCGTCGGTTGCCACCCAGGCCCGCCGGCGGCGCAGGCCGTGAATGGTGACGGCCTTGGCCTGGAAGGAGTGGATGCCGGGATTGTCGCGCCACGCCTCCACCAGGAGGTCGGCGCCCGCCTTGATGCGGGCCAGCGCGCCGCGGTCCTCGGCCACATGGATTTCCAGCACCCCGGCATCCAGGCGCGAGCGATGAAATCCGGACCGGTCGAAGACATTGTTGGTCACAAGGGCCGCATAGGCATCCACGGGCGCCCGCTGGCCCTCGATCTCCAGTTCGAGCGACAAGCGCCCGGAGCGCACCACCGCGCGCCCCAAGGCCAGGAACCACCCCAGGATGCGGCCGCGCGTGGATCGCATCTGCTCGCGGGCCATGGCCATCTGGGTGAAAAAGCCGAGCCCCGAGACGCCGTGGAACGCCCGCCCGTTCAGCGTCGCCAGATCGATGCGCTTGGCCTTGGCGGCGCGCAGGGCCTCGAGCGCGGCGGTCAGATCGCGCGGCAGGCCGATGTCATAGGCGAGCAGATTCATGGTGCCGAGCGGCAGGACCCCCAGTGTGACATCGGTGCCGCACAGGACGGATGCGGCAAAGCTGACGGTCCCGTCCCCTGCCCCCACGATCACCGTGTCATAGCCGGCGGCGCGCGCGGACCGGATCGCGGCCACCATGCCGGCGCCTTCCAGCACCTGCACGTCCGCCTCCTGGCCCGGCAAGGTCAGGGCCTCGTCCACCTGGACGCGGATCTTCTCCGCCCCCACGTCCCGCACGGTGCCCGCCTGCGCGTTCAGCACCACTAGGGTCCGCCCCATGCCTCATCTCCTCATCGCCCCTCGGGCGCTTCGACCGGCCTGACTGCCGCCGCGATCAAGCTCGCCACCCGGCTGGCGGTTCCATGTCACCAAGGAATGGCGCACCCCCGGATTCTGCCCGCGTGCGGTGGTCGATCCGCCCGACACCTTGTCCCGCGACGGCCTCGGGAAACAAGGGGCCGCTGCGGCCCTCGCGAATGCCCCCTCTCCCGCCGCGGCCTGTTGTCCGTGCGGCGCGCTCTTGCCGCGCTTTCCCATCCGGCGGGCGGAGGCTAGGGTCGGCGATCGTTGGTCGCAGGGGGAGAAACGCCATGACCATGTCTCACAATGCCGGTCCGCCCTCCATCCTGCGCCTGCGCGCCGGCCTGCTGCTGCTTGCCACCGTCTCCCTCTTCTCCATCTCCGCCGGCCGCTATGCCGCCGTCACCTTCGGGCTGGGCTGGGGCTGGGGCCTGGCTCTGGTGCTCGCCTTCGTGCTCCTGGTGGGCTTTGGCATCTGGCGTCTCACCCGCAAGGTCTATCTCATCATTGCCGCCGCCGTGACGGCCCTGACCACCTATTTCGCCTATGACTTTCTTCAAGGCGCGGTGGGGGTGTCCTCGACCACCGCTTTGATCCTGTCCCTGGTCCCTCTGGTGGTGGTGGGCGCCGCCTTCTGGGATTTCCTGCGCCTCAAGGAAGAGATCCGGCGCTGGCTCAACAGCCGCTGAAGCTTTCCCCGCGCGCCATGAACCGGCTGGAAGGGAACCTGCGCCAGAGGTGCGCGGTTCCCGCTGCGATCCACCCTTAAGACACGCGGCAGCGCCTCCAGCGCGGGAACGCGGCGTCTCTACCGGCGGATCATGGCCCGCTGGAGAGAGCCCATGCTCAAATATGCCGTCATTTTCCTCATCGTCTCAGTCATTGCCGGCGCCTTCGGCTTCATGAACATCTCGGCGTTGGCGCGCCGCATTTCGATGATCCTGTTCGGCCTGTTCCTCGGCCTTGCCCTCCTGGTGCTGCTGTTCTTCCTGTTGCTGGACAAGGTGACCGAGCAGCATTCGCTTTTGATGCTGGCCACCGCCTGGGTCTGACGGCGAAAACCAGCGCCTGCCTTCCCTTGCGGCGCCTCGTGGCGGGATGCCGCAACGCAGCGCCCCGGTGGATAAGCAGTTGAGCGGCGCCCGTCCTCGCAATAGCCTGACCGTGGCGAAGCCGGTTCAACGGCTATCGTGGACCTTCTAGAGGAGCCTTACATGCGTCGCCTCGCCCTCCTGGCCGCGCTCGGCACGATCGCCTTCGGCGCCGTGCCAGCGCTCGCCCAGCAAAAGGTGGTGAACGTCTACAACTGGTCCGACTATATCGACGAGTCGGTCATCGAGGCGTTCACCAAGGAAACCGGGATCAAGGTTCGCTACGACGTTTTCGACAGCAACGAGGTGCTGGAGACCAAGCTGCTGGCCGGCAAGACCGGCTATGACGTGGTGGTCCCCACCGGCTCGTTCCTGCAGCGCCAGATCAAGGCGGGCGTGTTCCAGAAACTGGACAAGTCCAAGCTGCCGAACCTGCAATATGCCTGGCCGGAAATCACCAAGCGCCTCGCCGTCTATGATCCCGGCAACGAGTTTGCCGTGAACTATATGTGGGGCACCACCGGCATCGGCTATAATGTGGATGCCGTGAAGGCGCGCCTCGGCGACATTCCCATGAACACCTGGGACATCGTCTTCAAGCCGGAGAACCTCTCCAAGCTGAAGGATTGCGGCGTCTACATGCTGGACGGCCCGGAGGAGGTCATCCCCTCCGCCCTGCGCTATCTCGGCCTCAACCCCGATTCCAAGGACCCGGCCGACATCGCCAAGGCCGGCGAATTGCTGAAGAAGATCCGTCCCTACATCCGCAAGTTCGATTCCTCGGGCTATATCAACGCGCTGGCGCGCGGCGACATCTGTCTGGCGGTGGGCTGGTCGGGCGACGTGTTCCAGGCCAAGACCCGCGCCGCGGAAGCCGCCAAGAAGACCAAGAAGAAGCCGGTTGAAATCGCCTATGCGCTGCCGAAGGAAGGCGCGCTGATGTGGTTTGACAACTTCGCCATCCCGAAGGATGCGAAGAATGTGGACGAGGCCCTCGCCTTCATCAACTACATGATGAAGCCGGAAGTGGCGGCCAAGAACACCAACTACATCTCCTATGCGAACGGCAACTTGGCCTCGCAGAAGTTCATCGACAAGGACATCCTGGACAACCCGTCCATCTATCCCACTGCGGAGACGATGGCCCTCCTGTTCACGGTGACCACCTACCCGCAGGATGTGCAGCGCGTGGTCACCAAGACCTGGACGCAGTTCAAGAGCGGCAAGTGACGAACGGCAAGTGAAGGCCGGCAAGTGAAGGCCGGCAAGTGAGATGAGACAAGCCGGCGCCGGGCCTCCGGCGCCGGACTGGAAAAAGGTTCCGCCGGGCCTCCGGCTCTGAGCCCAGAAAAAGGGCCCCGCCGGTGCACCGCGCGGGGCCTTTTTCTTAAGCTTGGAGGGATCCGCGTTTCAGGCTGGCGCGCCGCGCCGCGCGGTCTTGAACGGCGCCATGCCGGCGCGGGCCAGTTCATCCGCCCGTTCGTTCAGTTCGTTGCCCGCATGGCCCTTCACCCAGTGCCAGGCCACCTCGTGCCGGGCGATGGCGGCGTCGAGCCGCTCCCACAGATCCTGGTTCTTCACCGGCTTCTTGTCCGCCGTGCGCCAGCCATTGCGCTTCCAGCCGAACATCCATTTGGTGACGCCGTTGCGCAGGTACTCGCTGTCGGTGTGCAGGTCGACGGCGCAGGGCTTCTTCAAAGCCTCCAGCGCGCTGATGGCGGCCAGAAGCTCCATGCGGTTGTTGGTGGTGAGCCCCTCCCCGCCGGACAATTCCTTTTCATGGGCGCCCGCGCGCAGGATGGCGCCCCAGCCGCCGGGACCGGGATTGCCGGAACAGGCGCCGTCGGTCCAGATTTCCACCCGCGCGCTCATGCGCCGAGCCCATAGTCGCGGGCACTTGCGATGGTGCGGTGGAAGCGCAGCTTGCGCAGATATTCCTTGGGGTCCTTCGGGCGCACCAGGGCGCCGGGGGGCACGTTGAGCCAGTCCACCAGCCGGGTCAGCAAGAAGCGCAGGGCCGATCCGCGCGCCAGCCGCGGCAGGGCTTCCCCTTCCTCCGGGCTCAGCGGACGCACCGTCTCATAGGCCTGGAGCAAAGCCCGCCCCTTGGTGGCGTTGTAGGAGCCGTCTTCCTCGAAGCACCAGGCATTCAGGCAGATGGCCACGTCATAGGCCAGGAGATCGGTGCAGGCGAAGTAGAAGTCGATGATGCCGGAGAGGCTGTCGTCCAGGAAGAAGGCGTTGTCCGGGAACAGGTCCGCATGGATGACGCCGGACGGCAGGTCGCAGGGCCATTGCGCTTCCAAATCCGCAAGTTCCGCCTCGATGGTCGCGGCAAGCCCTGGCGCCACCGTGTCGGCGCGGCCGTCGGCCGCCACATAGAGCGGGCGCCAGCCGGGCACGGACAGGGCATTCACCCGCCGCATGGGAAAGTCGGCCCCCGCCAGATGCAGCCGCGCCAGGCCTTCGCCCAGCGCCGCGCAATGCACCACCGCGGGCCGGCGCACGGAGACGCCGGGCAGGAAGGTGACGATGGCGGCGGGCCGCCCCGCCAGTTCGCCGAGCATCGCCCCGTCCCGCGCCGCCACCGGCTGCGGGCAGGACAGGCCGCGCGCGGCCAGATGCTGCATGAGACCGAGGAAGAAGGGCAGGTCCTCAAGCGCCACGCGCTTTTCATAAAGCGTGAGGATGAAGGTGCCGGCGGTGGTCTGGATCAGGAAGTTGGAATTTTCCACCCCCTCGGCGATGCCGTGAAAGGACACGAGGGTCCCGATGTCATAGCGCGCCAGAAACTGCTCCAGATGGGGAGCGGACACATCGGTATAGACAGCCACCTTTTACTCCGCGGCGTCGGGACGAAGAGCCCGGGGCAAGGGGAAGAACACATCCTCCTCGGCCGCGGTCACGGTTTCCACCTCCAGCGCATAGCGCGCGGCGAAGGCATCGAGGATTTCCTCCACCAGCACCTCGGGCGCCGAGGCACCGGCGGTGACGCCCAGCGAGGCGATGCCGCCAAACAGCGACCAGTCGATGTCGCCGGCCCGCTGCACCAGCACGGCGACCGCGCATCCCGCCCGCTCCGCCGCCTCGCGCAGGCGCTGGGAATTGGAGGAATTGGGCGCGCCCACCACCACCATGGCGTCCACCTGAGGCGCCACCTTCTTCACCGCTTCCTGGCGGTTGGTGGTGGCATAGCAGATGTCTTCCTTGTGCGGCGCCGCCATGGCGGGAAAGCGTTCGCGCAGGATGGCAACGATCTCCGCCGTGTCGTCCAGCGACAGGGTGGTCTGCGTGACATAGGCGAGGTTCGCCGGGTCTTTCGGCACCACGCGCCGGGCATCCTCGGCGGTCTCGATCAAGGTGACGGCGCCATCGGGCAATTGGCCCATGGTGCCGATCACCTCGGGATGACGGGCATGGCCGATGAGCAGGATATCCCGGCCCTTGCGATGATGCACCTGGGCTTCCCGGTGCACCTTGGTCACCAGCGGGCAGGTGGCGTCGATGGCGAACATGTTGCGCGCCGCCGCATCCTCCGGCACCGAGCGGGGCACGCCATGGGCAGAGAAGATGACGGGCGCGTTGCCGGCCGGCACCTCGTCCAGTTCCTCCACGAACACGGCGCCCTTGCGCTTCAGGCTCTCCACCACATAGCGGTTGTGGACGATCTCGTGGCGCACATAGACCGGTGGGCCATAAAGGGTGAGCGCCTGCTCCACCGCATCGATGGCGCGCACCACGCCGGCGCAGAAGCCGCGCGGCGCACACAACAGCACGCGCAAGGGGGGCAGGCCGCCGTCTGGCGCGCCGGAAGGCAGGGACGAGAGATCGGAGCCGGTCATGGGTCCATGAATGGGCGCGGCCGGCAAGGGGAGTCAAGAGCCGCCATGGCCTGGCACGTGGCCCGCGCGCCCGCCGGCTTGCGCGGCGCCGGCCCAATGCCCATTTGCATAAAGGTCCGGTCCCAAGTATGGTCGCACCATCCCGGACATTTTGAGATCCGCGGTTCGCCCCCACGGCGGGGGCGAGCACAAGACCCTTATGTCCGTCGCCCAGAACAAGAGAACGCCGAGAGGCTCCCCATGTCGAACACCCCTTTGATGCCGAAGGCGACCGCCGTATGGCTGGTCGAGAACACCGCGCTCACGTTTGAGCAGATCGGTGACTTCTGCAAGCTGCACCCGCTCGAGGTGAAGGGCATTGCCGACGGGGAAGTGGCGCAGGGAATCAAGGGCCTCGACCCCATCTCCACCGGCCAGCTCTCCCGCGATGAGATTTCGCTGGCCGAGAAAGATCAGAATCGCCGCCTGCGGCTCCTGGAATCCAAGGTCCGCCTGCCGGAGAAGAAGACCCGCAAGGGCCCGCGCTACACCCCGGTCTCCCGCCGCCACGACCGGCCGAACGCCATCCTGTGGCTCACCCGCAACCATCCCGAGCTGAAGGACGCCCAGATCATCCGCCTGGTGGGCACCACCAAGTCGACGATCCAGTCCATCCGCGAGCGCACCCACTGGAATTCGGCGCAGCTTGCTCCCATGGACCCGGTGACGCTGGGCCTGTGCAGCCAGATCGACCTGGACATGGAAGTCCAGCGTTCCGCCAAGGACCGCCCCGCCCACATGGGCCACGAGGACAAGGGCGAGACCCTGCTGCCGGCGGATGTCACCACCCGCTACGACGAGCCGGCGCCCAGCCGCAAGGAAAGCCTCGACCTGGAGACGGTGTTCGCCAAGCTCGGCGGCTCCAAGAAGGGCGAAGAGTGAGGGTCACCTCCCCCGGCCTTTTTCGTCGTTAAGGTCTAGCGCCCCGCCCCCCGGCGGGGCGTTTTGCATCTCAGGGCCTCAAACGAAAGAAGCCGGACCTTTCGGCCCGGCTCCTTCCAAACTTGAGCGACCAAAGGCTCAGGCGAGGGCCTTCAGCGCCGCCTTGCCGGCATATTTGGCCTGGCTGCCCAGTTCCTGCTCGATGCGCAGCAGCTGGTTGTACTTGGCAGTGCGGTCCGAGCGCGCCAGCGAGCCGGTCTTGATCTGCCCGCAGTTGGTGGCCACCGCCAGGTCCGCGATGGTGGAATCCTCGGTCTCGCCGGAGCGGTGGGACATGACGGCGCGATAGCCGGCCTTGTGGGCCATCTCGACCGCCTCCAGCGTCTCGGTGAGCGAGCCGATCTGGTTCACCTTCACCAGGATGGCGTTGCCGGTGGCTTCCTTGATGCCGCGCGACAGGCGCTCCACATTGGTCACGAACAGGTCGTCGCCCACCAGCTGGCACTTGGAGCCGATGGTGTCGGTGAGCAGCTTCCAGCCCGCCCAGTCGTCCTCGGCCATGCCGTCCTCGATGGTGACGATGGGATAGGCGCCGACCAGCTCGGCCAGGTACTTCACCTGGGCTTCGATGTCGCGCACCTTGCCCTCGCCCTCATAATGATAGGCGCCGTTCTTGAAGAATTCGGTGGAGGCGCAGTCGAGGCCGATGAACACGTCGGCGCCGGGCTTGAAGCCGGCCTTCTCAACCGCCTTCATGACGAAGTCCAGCGCGGCCTCGGCGGAGGCCAGGTTCGGGGCAAAGCCACCCTCGTCGCCCACATTGGTGTTGTGGCCGGCGTCCTTCAGGCCCTTCTTGAGGGTGTGGAAGATTTCCGCGCCCCAGCGCAGGCCTTCCGCGAACGAGTCCGCGCCGGCGGGCAGGATCATGAATTCCTGGAAGTCGATGGGATTGTCCGCATGGGCGCCGCCATTGATGATGTTCATCATGGGCACCGGCAGCACGCGCGCGTTGGCGCCGCCCACATAACGGTAGAGCGGCAGCGCGCTCGCCTGGGCAGCCGCCTTGGCCACCGCCAGGGACACACCGAGAATGGCGTTGGCGCCGAGGCGGGCCTTGTTGGGGGTGCCGTCCAGGTCGATGAGGATGCTGTCGACCTTCACCTGGTCCTCGGCATCCAGGCCACCGATGGCGTCGAAGATCTCGCCATTGACCGCCTCGACCGCCTTCTGGACACCCTTACCCAGATACCGGCCCTTGTCGCCGTCGCGCAGTTCCACCGCCTCATGGGCGCCGGTGGAGGCGCCGGAGGGCACGGCGGCGCGGCCGAGGGAGCCGTCCTCCAGCACCACGTCCACCTCGACGGTGGGGTTGCCGCGGCTGTCGAGGATCTCTCGGCCGATAATGTCGACGATGGCGGTCATGGAACGAACCTTCCCTTCACGAGCCAGGATTTCCGCGAGGGCATGCGCGCGCCCCCGTCTTCGGCGCCGCTTCTAGCGCGTGCGGCGCGGAATGCGAAGAGGGCGTGGCAGCGGCACGGTGCCGTTTGGGCTATGGTCCGCGCCGAACCGCCCGGCATCGCCGGGCCAGATCCTGAAGGACGCCTTATGACGCAAGACGAGCTCCAGCTCGGCCGGCAGACCGCCCTGCCCGACAACCCGGACACCGCCACCCTCGACCGCGTGCCCAATCCGCATCCCGATACGGACTATGTGGCCCGCTTCACCTGCCCGGAATTCACCTCGCTTTGCCCGGTGACCGGCCAGCCGGACTTCGCGCACCTGGTCATCGACTATGTGCCCGACCTTTATCTCGTGGAATCAAAGTCACTGAAGCTCTACCTCGCCGCCTTCCGCAACCACGGCGCCTTCCACGAGGATTGCACGGTGGCCATCGGCAAGCGCCTCGTGCAGCTTCTGCAGCCCCGCTATTTTCGCATCGCCGGCTATTGGTATCCGCGGGGGGGCATCCCCATCGACGTTTTCTGGCAGACTGGCACACTGCCGGCGAGCGCGTGGCTGCCGGACACCGGCGTCGCCCCCTACCGCGGGCGGGGCTGAGTCAGACGGCCCGCAGGCAGGGGCCCAATACGGAGAGGCAAATGGCCAGGCTGATCGTCACCAACGGGGATTCCGCCGCCGCCAACATCCGGGCCGGCGGTGTGAAGGGCCGGGTGCTGGAATGGCGTGACGTGCTCCATGACGGCCCCGTGCCGGCGCTGGAGAGCCTCGACCTGGTGTCGGACGCCCGCGCGGAGTATCTGGCCGCCGTCTTCGGCCTCGATTTTGCCGATGTGCGCGGCGACTTCGCCGCGCGCGACGGGCTCATCACCGCCCATATCGCCTATAGCGACGTGGAATTGTGGTTCGAGCACGATCTGTTCGACCAGCTCCAGCTGGTGCAGCTGCTCGCCTTCTTTGCCCGCGAGCCGGAGCGGGTGGGGCTGAAGCTCATGCAGGCGGACACCTATCTCGGGGCCTTGTCTCCCGATGCGGCCGCCGATCTTGCCCCCGGCGCCGTGCCGGTGACCACCGTGCAACTGGAGGCCGGCCGCGCCACCTGGGCGGCGGTGACCGAACCGACGCCGGAGGGCATCGCCGCCCTCGCCGAGGCCCCGGTGCCGGACCTGCCCTTCCTCGCCCCCGCCCTGCGCCGCTGGCTGGGCGAATTGCCCGCGCCCGCATCGGGCCTGTCGCTGACGCAGGAGCGCACCCTCCAGGCGCTCGCGGACGGGCCGATGATCGTCGGCCGCCTGTTCGGCGCCGTGACCGAGCAGGACGAGGCCAAGTTCCTGGGCGACATGAGCTTCTTCCTGCGCCTCGACGAGATGGCGTTCGGCCCGGTGCCGCTCATCTCCGGCCTGCCCTGCCCGGTGCATGAGGTCCCCCGCTTCACCCCCGCCACCGCCGGTGACGTGCCCACCGCCGAGGAATTGTCCTATCGGGCCTATGCGGCGAGCACGGTCGCCCTGACGCCTGCCGGGACGGCGGCGCTGTCCGGCACGCTGGACCATGCAACCGCCAACGCCATCGACCGCTGGCAGGGCGGCACCCATCTGCGCCTCGGCCACATCTGGCGGTTCGATCGGTCGGCGGGCCACTTGGTGGCACCGGGCTGAGCGATCGCTCCGCTCCGTCAGGGCCACCGCCTGTCTTGGAATTTGCCGCAAAGGCATGCTTTGTCGCGCCTGAGGGCGAACCTTCGGCTTCACCGGACGTTGTGCCGCCAGGGCCATCCGGCCGGGCGCAGGAGAGACAGGCATGAAATGGGAGGATTTCCGCTCCAGCGGCAATGTGGAGGATCGGCGCGGATTCTCCATGCCCGGCGGGCGGGGTGGCGGCATCGGAATTGGCACCCTGATCGTGGTTGGCCTGGTGGGCTGGGCGCTGGGCATCAATCCGCTGGTGCTCCTCTCCGGCCTTGATGCCATCCAGGGCGGCGGGAGCGGCTATTCCCAGCAGAGCGCCCCCACCCAGCAGGGCACGCGCGGTGCGCCCTCCGACGAGCTCGGCCGCTTCGCCTCCAAGGTGCTGGCGCAGACCGAGGACGTGTGGACCGACATTTTCCGCCAGCAGGGCAAGACCTATAAGGACCCCACCCTCGTCCTTTTCTCCGGCACCACCCGTTCGGCCTGCGGCGGGGCCTCCTCGGCCATGGGGCCCTTCTATTGCCCCAACGATCAGAAGGTCTATCTGGACCTGACCTTCTTCCAGGAGATGAAGACGCGCTTCCGCGCGCCCGGGGATTTCGCCGCCGCCTATGTGATCGCCCACGAGGTGGGCCACCATGTGCAGAATCTGATCGGCATCCTGCCCAAGGTGCAGGAGGCCCGCCGCAACGCCCGCAGCGAGCGGGAATCCAACGCCTTGTCCGTGCGCACGGAATTGATGGCCGATTGCCTTGCCGGCGTGTGGGCGCACCATGCCGATGCCCGCTTCCAGGTGCTGGAGCCGGGCGACGTGCAGGAAGCGCTGAACGCCGCCGCCGCCATCGGCGACGACACGCTGCAGAAGCGTTCCCAAGGCACGGTGGTGCCCGACAGCTTCACCCACGGGTCTTCGCAACAGCGGGTGACCTGGTTCACGCGCGGGCTGAAGACGGGTTCCATGCAGCAGTGCAACACTCTCCAGGGACCCATCTGATGGCCGGCCTCGACACCACCCGCCCCTTCGTGCCCGTGCGCATCGCGGTTCTCACCGTCTCCGACACCCGCGAACTGGCGGACGACCGCTCGGGCACCGTGCTGGCCGAGCGCATCGCCGGGGCCGGACATGTGCTCGCCGGCCGCAGTATCGTGAAGGACGATGTGGAGGAGATCCGCGCGGCGGTGGGCGCCTTCATCGCCGATCCCGCCGTGGACGTGGTCATCACCACCGGCGGCACTGGCTTTACCGGCCGCGACGTGACGCCCGAAGCGGTGGAGCCCTTGTTCGAAAAGCGGATGGAGGGCTTCTCCACCGTCTTCCACATGGTCTCCTTCGCCAAGATCGGCACCTCGACCCTCCAGAGCCGCGCCACCGCCGGGGTGGCCAACGCCACCTACATCTTCTGCCTGCCCGGCTCGCCGGGCGCCTGCAGGGATGGCTGGGACGAGATCCTGGTGCACCAGTTGGACGTGCGGCACCGGCCCTGCAATTTCATCGAGATCCTCCCCCGCCTGGACGAGCATCTCAAACGGGCGAAGGCCCAGGGCGCGACCGTCTGAGCCTCACTCCACCGGCGGCGGTGCCGGCCGGGGCGCGCGCCGCCGGGTCGGGCGGGACGCCGGGCGAGGGGGCGCGACCGGCACCGGCCGGTCCGGCATGGCGAAATACATGAGAGCGAGCGGCACGAGGCCGTTCAGCGCCTGGGTCACCGACAGCACTTCCGGGCCGATATAGCCGCGCAGGAACAGCATGAGCGAGCCGAGCAGGACGCCGTGCACGATCAGCCCCCCCGCCACCAGCAGCGACAAGGCCTTGAGCCCGGCGCCATAGCGCTTTACCGCCACGAACAGCACCCACAGGCAGACCGGCGCGAACAGGCTCATCGCCGTCACCAGCCCGGGATTGTAGCGGGAATTCATCACCGCCGGCCCCGCATGGGCGAAGATGTTGACCAGCGGCACCGCGAAGAAACTGAGGCCCAGCAACGGCCGGCGTGGCGCCAGCAAGGCCGCCAGGATGCCCGCCAGCCACACCCCGCCCACATTCACCGAGGTGATGAAGGACAGGGGCACCGGGCAGGCGATGGGATCGCGATAGCTCAGCTCCGCGCACAGGGCTCCCCGGAAGGCATAGGGCCGGCCGAACAGGTCGACCCCATGCTCCTCGAACTGGTGGATCATATAGATGGCGACGCCCAGCCAGGTGAGCCAGCCCATGTCCAGCCAGCGCCGCACGCTGCGATCCGCCGCAAGGCCATCGCCCGCCGCGAGCAGGATGACGAGGATGCCGGCGGCGCCGAGGCCGATCCAGGGCCAGGTGGTTGCGAACAGGGGCATGGGCGCGCAGCTTAAGGAGGGGAGGGTTTCGCAAAGGTTCAGATGCGAATCCTCGTTCGCAAAAGATAGCACGGCCAGGAACGGCCGGCTCCGGGAGGACGCCATGGCAGGATCGGTTTCCAGCGCGGCACAGGCGCAGGCGCAGTGGCACAGCGCGGGCGAGGAGACGGTGCTGAACCAGTCGCCCCCCTTCGCCGATTTCAATTTGGCGGCCCTCGACGCGCCCCTGCGCGAACAGGCTGCCGGGGGAGAACCGGCCGCCGCCTTGCTGCGGTTCGGTGCCGCCTGGGGCGGGGCGGACCGCCTGGCATTGGGACGCCTCGCCAATGAAAACCCGCCCCGTCTGCGCACCCACGACCCCCATGGGCGGCGGTTGGATCTGGTTGAGTTTCACCCATCCTATCATGCCCTTATGGCCGAAAGCTCGGTGGGTGGGTTAAGTGCCTCCACCTGGCAAGGGGGCACGCATCTCGCCCGGGCCGCCCGGCTCTACCTCGTCTCTGGGGTGGAGGCGGGCCATGTGTGCCCGCTCACCATGACCCATGCCGCCCCCGCCGCACTCGCCGCCGCACCCGCCCTTGCCGCCGAATGGCTGCCGCGCATCAGGGGCGGGCATTATGACGGGCGCTTCCTGCCCTTCTGGGAAAAGAGCGGCGTGACCCTGGGCATGGGCATGACGGAGAAGCAGGGCGGTACGGATGTGCGCGCCAATCTCTCCAGTGCCAGGCCCGTTGGCGGCGGCGAATATGAGATCGCCGGCCACAAATGGTTCTTCTCGGCCCCCATGAGCGATGCCTTCCTGGTGCTGGCCCAGGCGCCGGGTGGCCTCTCCTGCTTCCTCATGCCGCGCTTCCGGCCGGACGGCAGCCTCAACGGGCTGCATTTCCAGCGGCTGAAGGACAAATTGGGCAACCGGTCCAATGCCTCCGCCGAGGTGGAGTTCGACCGCGCCTTCGCCTGGGGCGTCGGAGAGGAGGGCCGGGGCGTCGCCACCATCCTGAACATGGTGCAGATGACGCGGCTCGATTGCGCCGCCTCCTCCGCCGGCCTCATGCGCATGGCGCTGGCCCAAGCGCTGCACCATGCCCGCCACCGGGCTGTTTTCGGCAAGGCGCTCATCGACCAGCCGGCAATGACCGCGCTGCTGGCGGACATGGCCCTGGAGCTGGAGGGCGCGGTCGCCCTGGTCATGCGGCTCGCCCGTGCTTTTGATGCGGCCGCCCATGATCCGCAGGAAGCAGCCCGCGCCCGCCTGCTGACCCCGGCGGTGAAATTCCTGGTCTGCAAGCTGGCGCCGGGCTTCATCTATGAGGCCATGGAGGCGCTGGGCGGCAATGGCTATGTGGAAGAAAGCCCCCTGCCCCGGCTCTATCGGGAGGCCCCGGTCAATTCCATCTGGGAAGGCTCCGGCAACGTCGTCGCCCTCGACCTGCTGCGCGCGGCCGGCCGGGAGCCTGAGGCCGCGCGGGCGCTGCTTGTGTCCCTTGTCGAAGAGGCCGAAGGGCTTCCTGGCGTCACGGAGACCGCCGCGTCCCTTGCCGCGCTCCTGGCCTCGCCCGATCGGGAAAGGCAGGCGCGCAGCCTCGCCGAGGGCCTTGCCACGCTTGCCGCGGCGGCCGCCCTCGCACAGCGGGCCCCCTCCCCCACCTCCGAGGCCTTTGCACGCACGCGCCTTCAAACCAGACGCGGGATGCTGGGCACGGCGGACCTCACCCATACGGCGGATCTGCTGCTCGCCCGCGCCTTCGCCGCCTGAGGCGCGCCTGTGGGGTGGATGAAAGGCGCCATCCGTGGCACAGACACGCCCGTGCTGGCGGGCGTCCGCCGGCATGGCAAGATGCGTGCGTTCAAAGGCCCCGTTCCATGAGCAGCTATTGGAGTTCCATCGTTCACGGCCTGACCCCCTATGTCCCCGGCGAGCAGCCGAAGGTGGACGGGATCATCAAGCTGAACACGAACGAGAATCCCTATCCGCCCTCGCCCCGCGTGGCGCAGGCGGTGGCCGGCGCGGTGGAGCAACTGCGGCTTTATCCAGACCCCACTGGCCTTGCCCTGCGCTCCGCGCTTGCCGGTCATTACGGGGTGGCGGCCGATGAGGTGTTCGTCGGCAACGGCTCGGACGAGGTGCTCGCCCACGCCTTCCAGGCGCTGCTGAAGCACGAGGCGCCGCTGCTGTTCCCGGACATCACCTATTCCTTCTATCCGGTCTATTGCGGGCTCTATGGAATCACCTTCGAGGCCATTCCGCTGGACGACGGCCTTAAGGTGAACATCGCCGATTATGACCGCCCCTGCGGCGCCATCATCCTGCCCAACCCCAACGCCCCCACCGGCATCGCCCTGCCGCGCGTCGAGATCGAGGCGCTGGTGAAGGCGCACCCCGACGCGGTGGTGGTGATCGACGAGGCCTATGTGGATTTCGGCGCCGAAAGCGCCGTGCCGCTGGTGGCCCGCTATCCCAACCTGCTGGTGGTGCACACCTTCTCAAAGTCCCGCGCGCTTGCCGGCCTCCGGGTGGGATTTGCCATCGGCCAGCGGCCCCTCATTGAGGCCCTGGAGCGGGTGAAGGACAGCTTCAACTCCTACCCCCTGGACCGCCTGGCGCTTGCCGGCGCCACGGCGGCGGTGGAGGACGAAGCCTGGTTCCGCGACACCTGCGGGCGCATCATCGCCAGCCGGACGCGCCTCGCCGCCTCCCTTTCCGCGCTCGGCTTCGAGGTGCTGCCCTCGTCCGCCAATTTCCTGTTCGCCCGGCACCCGGCCCATGAGGGTGGCGCGCTGGCGCAGGCGCTGCGGGCCCGGGCCATCGTGGTGCGGCATTTCTCCAAGCCCCGCATCGCCGATTTCCTGCGCATCACCGTGGGGACGGACGAGGAGTGCGACCGTCTGGTGGCGGCGCTGACGGAAATCCTTGCCACCTGAGCCCCCTGCCACCGGATAGCGGTAGGGGTCGCCATTGAAACCTCCCGCCACGTTCGCTATAGGGGCGCTCGACTTATTCGCAGGGCCGGTCGGCCGTCCCTCGGCCGTGACCGCATTTCTTGCTCCCCGCGGGCTGGATGCGGGCGGGCCAGCAAGCCGGACATTGAAAGAGGCGCATCCATGTCTTCGACGTTCGATACCGTCGCCAACATCATCGCCGAGACGTGCGACATCCAGCGTGACACCATCACGCCGGAGAGCCACGCCATCGACGATCTCGGCATCGACAGCCTCGACTTCCTCGACATCGCCTTCGCCATCGACAAGGCCTTCGGCATCAAGCTGCCGCTGGAGCAGTGGACGCAGGAAGTGAACGACGGCAAGGCCACCACCGAGCAGTATTTCGTGCTCAAGAACCTCTGCGCGCGCATCGACGAGCTGGTCGCTGCGAAGTCGGCCTGAGGTCGGACGGAGCTGATGCGCCCTGAAGTCTTCAAGATGGTGGACCGGATCGTCAGCATCGATCCGGGCCTCAAGACCATCCACTGCCAGGGGCTGGTGCCCGAGGAAAGCTCCATCTTCGAGGGCCATTTCCCCGGGTATCCCATCATGCCCGGCGTGCTGCTCATCGAGGCCATGGCCCAGACCACGGGCTGGCTGGTGCTGGCGCGCAACCGATTCGACAAGATGCCCTTCTTGGCCACCGTCAAGGAAGCCAAGCTGCGCACCTTCGTCGTGCCCGGTCAGAATCTGGACCTGCACTCCGAGATCCTGCACGAAGGCTCCGGCTTCGTGGTGGCCAAGACCCATGCCACCCTCGAAGGCAAGCCCATCTGCAATGCCGAGCTGACCTTCCGCGTGCTCTCCTGGCCCGAGGGCCGCATGAAGAGCACCGTGCTGCGGGTGGCCGAGCATGTCCATTTCCCCGTTACGGAATATGTCGATGACTGAGCGCGGCGCCGGCAAGCGCGAGGTCTGGATCACCGGGATCGGGCTCGTCTCCTCTCTGGGAGAGGGGCTCGATGCCCATTGGGACGCCCTGAATGCGGGCCCTGTCCCGGTCACCGACGCGGAGCGATTCGCGCCCTATGTGGTGCACCCGCTGGTGAAGCTCAATTATGACAGCCAGATCCCCAAGAAGGGCGATCAGCGTCAGATGGAGCCCTGGCAGCGCATCGGCACCTATGCGGCGGGCCTTGCCCTCGACAGCGCCGGCATCGCCAAGAACGCCGACATTCTCGGTCGCACCGACATGATCGTGGGCGCCGGCGGCGGCGAGCGCGACCATGCGGTGGACGCGGCCATCCTGAACGATCTCGTGGGCGCCAACGAGCCCGGCCGGCTGCTGAACGAGCGCCTGCTGGCGGACCTGCGGCCGACGCTCTCCCTGGCCCAGCTCTCGAACCTTCTGGCCGGCAACATCTCCATCGTGCACGGCGTGACGGGTTCCTCTCGCACCTTCATGGGCGAGGAGAGCGCCGGCGTGGACGCGACCCGCGTCGCCCATGCCCGCATCGCCGCCGGCCAAAGCGAGATCGCCCTTGTGGGCGGCGCCTATAATGCCGAGCGCGAGGACATGCTGCTCCTCTATGCGCTGAACGATTTCTGCATGACTGGCAGCTTCCGCCCGGTTTTCTCGCAGGGTGACGCCCCCGGTATTCCCTCCGGCTCCATGGGCGCCTTCCTGGTGCTGGAATCGCCCGAGCATGCCAACGCCCGCGGCGCCAAGCCCATCGCCAGGCTGACCGGCGTCTGGTCGGAGCGCGCGCGGCGCAATGAAGAAGGCGACCTCGCCGCCGTAATTTCCGGGCTCGTCGCCAAGGCGGGTTCAGACAGGGCCACCCTGGTGCTGTCCGGTGCCACCGGCGCGCGCGGCGCAACCGAGGCTGAGCGCGGCGCGCTGACCTCGGCTGGCCTGCCGGTGCGGGCCCTGGCCAATCGCATCGGCCACGGCTTCGAGGCGCAATTCCCCGCCGCGCTCGCGGTGGCCGCGCTCACCGTCTCCCGCGGGTCCCTCTTCCCCGTCGTGGCGGGAGACGAGGTGGAAGCGGGCGAGGGCGCGGTGGACCGCGTCCTGGTGACCGCCGTCGGCCATTGGCGCGGCGAAGGGGCCGCCTTGGTCGAGAAGGTGGCCTGAGGGCCATCTGCCCTCGCCGCCCGGCGCGCGACATGCGTGCCATGCACGGGCGGCAGCCAGGCTCAAAGGGATGACGCAGGCGCCCCCCGGTGCCATAAGACGGCAAATGGTGCGCCGGGCGGGGCGCCGTCGGATCAGGAGGCGCCCATGGCGCAGGCGTACACGGACAAGTTCGGCCGGCCCGTCGTGGTCGTCACCGGCATCGGCATCGTCACCTCCCTGGGCCAGGGCAAGGAAGACAATTGGCGCCGCCTCACCGCCGGTGAATCGGGCATCCACCGCATCACCCGCTTTCCCGTTGAGGGCATGCGCACCACCATTGCCGGCACGGTCGACTTCCTGTTCGACGGCCGGGTGCCCGCGCCGGACCTGTCGCAGAAGCTCGCGACGCTCGCCGCCGAGGAGGCCGTCGCCCAGTCCGGCGTCGGCGGCAAGGGCCGCTTTCCCGGCCCGCTGTTCGCCGCCGTCCCGCCAGTGGAGCTGGAATGGCCGGAAAAGCGCCAGCTGGCTGATGTGGTCGACCATAAGCCCCTGGTCTATCATGACCTTTTGACCGCCGCGTCCACCGGCAAGTTCCGTCCCTGGCACGAACGCTTCCTGTTCGGCTCGGTGGCGGACCGGCTAGCCGACCATTTCGGCACGCAGGGCCAGCCCATTTCGCTGTCCACCGCCTGCGCTTCCGGCGCCACCGCGATCCAGCTGGGCGTGGAAGCCATCCGGCGCGGGGAATGCGACGTGGCGCTCTCGCTGGGCACCGACGGCTCGGTGCATCCCGAAGCCCTCATCCGCTTCTCGCTGCTTTCGGCGCTGACCACCGCCAATGACAAGCCGGAAGAGGCCGCCCGCCCCTTCGCCAAGAATCGCGACGGCTTCGTCATGGCCGAAGGCGCGGCCGCCCTGGTGCTGGAAAGCCTGGAGCATGCGGTGGCGCGCGGCGCCACCATTCTGGGCGTGGTGGAAGGCTGCGGTGAGATGGCCGACAACTTCCACCGCACCCGCTCCAGCCCTGACGGAAAGCCCATTGTCGGCTGCATCAAGAAAGGCCTGGAGGATGCCGGCGTCACCCCGGCCGACGTGAGCTATATCAACGCCCACGGCACCTCGACGCCTGAGAATGACCGGATGGAATATGTGGGCATGAAGGCGGTGTTCGGCGACGAACTGCTGGCTGGCATCCCCATCTCGTCCAACAAGTCCATGATCGGCCACACGCTGACGGCAGCGGGGGCCATCGAGGCGGCGGTGTCGCTCTTGACCATCGCCAATGGCCGCATCCCGCCCACCATCAACTACCACCTGCCCGATCCGGCCATTCCGCTGGACGTGGTGCCGAACGTGGCGCGGGACGCTGAGGTGAAGCGCGTCATCTCCAATTCGTTCGGCTTTGGCGGGCAGAATGTGAGCCTGGTGCTGGCGGGAGAGCCAGCGTGAGGCTCTCGTGCCCGGCGGCCAGGGCATGAGCCTCGCCCATAAGCGCATACTGGTGACCGGCGGCGGCCGGGGCCTCGGGGCGGCCATCGTGCGCCGCCTGAGCGCGGCCGGCCATGCGGTGACCTTCACCTATCGCAGCGCGGTGGCCGAAGCCGAGGCGCTGATGGATGAGATCCGCGCCGCCACGCCCGACGCGCGCCTGATCGCCCGTCCGGTGGACTTGGCGGACCGCGCGGCCGTCGAGGCCCTCGCCGACGAACTGGAGGCGGACCCGGAGGCCTATTACGGCTTCTGCCACAATGCGGGGGCCTCCTACGACACGCTGGCCGCCATGATCGACCAGGACAAGGCCGAGGCGGTCATGCAGGTGAATCACTTCACCTTCGTGCGCCTGACCCGCGCCCTGGTGCGGCCCATGACGCGGGCGCGCGAGGGCCGGATTGTCGCCATCGGCTCGGTGGCGGCGTTGCAGGCCAACCAGGGCAATGCGGCCTATGCGGCCTCCAAGGCGGCGCTGCTCGCCCATGCCCGCGGCCTCGCGGTGGAGACCGCCCGGCGCGGCGTGACGGTGAATTACGTGGCCCCCGGCTTCATCGATACGGGCATGCTGGCCAAGTTCGCCGATTATCGCGACCGCATGGCCGCCCAGATCCCCGCCGGCCGCTTCGCCACCCCCGACGACGTGGCACAGGTGGTGGCCTTTCTCTTCTCACCCGGGGCAGGCTATATCACCGGCGCCGTGATCCCGGTGGACGGGGGCCTCTCGGCCCAGCTCGCCGCCCATCGCTGACCTTCAGGAAGACCATGCGCGCCCTCCAGCTCGTTTCCGACCGCAATCTCCAGATCGTCGACCTGCCCGAGCCCCCGCCGCCCGGCGCGGGAGAGGTGCAGATCGCCGTCACGGCCGTCGCCCTCAACCACATCGATGTGTGGGGCTGGCGCGGCATGGCCTTCGCCAAGCGCAAGATGCCGCTGGTGGTGGGCGCCGAGGCCGCCGGCGAGATCATCGCCGTGGGCGCGGACGTGCGCGGCCTCAAGGTGGGCCAGACGGTGGCCATGTACGGCGCCATGACCTGCGGCCACTGCAAGCAGTGCATCAATGGCCGCGACAACCTTTGCGAGAATGTGGGCGGCGTGCTCGGCTTCCACATTGACGGCTTCGCCTGCGAGCGCATCAACATGCCCGAGCGCCTGGTGATCGCCGCCCCCGCGGGCGTCACCGGCGAAGAGGCCGCCTGCGCCGGCATCACCTTCTCCACCGTCGAGCACATGCTGTTCGACAATGCCAAGCTGGAACACGGCGAGACCGTGCTCATCCATGCCGGTGGCTCCGGCATCGGCAGCGCGGCCATCCGCCTGGCGAAGGACGTGGGCGCCACCGTCATCACCACCGTGGGCGATGACGAGAAGGCCATGAAGGCCGAGCTGCTGGGCGCGGACCATGTGATCAATTACCGCGAGGAGCGGTTCGAGCACATGGTGCGCAAGATCACCAAGAAGGTGGGCGTGGACGTGGTGTTCGAGCACGTCGGCGTCGACACCTGGAACGGCTCGCTGCTCTCCATGAAGCCAGGCGGTCGCCTGGTGACCTGCGGCTCCACCTCGGGCGTCTCTGTGCAGATGAACCTGATGCAGCTGTTCCAGCGCCAGTACAAGATTTTCGGCTCGTTCGGCGCCACCATCCGCAATGTCGCCAATGGCCTGGAAAAGATGGGCCGGGGCGTGAAGCCGGTCATCGACACCGTGGTACCCCTGGAATCCTTCAACGAGGGCCTGGAGCGGCTGGAAAGCCGCCGGGTGTTCGGCAAGATCCTCGTGCGCTTCTGAGCGCGGGAGGCGGGGCAGTGACATCCCTGAAGGCTCTCGCCGTGCGCGCGGCGCGGCGCACCCGCTCCGCGCTCGCCCCCTTGTGGGAAAGCGTGGTGGTGGGCCTGCTCCAGGGCCTCGTCTGGTGGTCGCGCCTGTTCCCGGTGTCCTGGTCGCGCACCATCATCCGCAGCTTCGCCTGGCTGCTCGGACCGCTGTTCGTGGTCTCGCGCACGGCCCGGCGCAATCTGCGGCTCGCCTTTCCCGAGAAGACCTCCTGGCAGATCTGGTGGATGGTCGCGGGCGTCTGGGACAATCTGGGCTGCATGGCGGCCGAGTTCGCCCATCTCGACCGCATCTGGGATTATGATCCCGACCATCCCGGCAACGGCACCATCGAGATCGTCGGCGCCGACATCATGGCGCGTCTGCGCGATGACAGCCGTCCCGCGCTCTTCTTCACCGCCCACACCGGCAATTGGGAATTGAACGCCATCACCGGCGCCAAGCTCGGCGTGCCCGGCGGCGTGCTCTACCGGGCGCCCAACATCAAGAAGGCGGCCGACCTCATCACCGAGATGCGCGCCCAGACCATGCCGGGCCTCGTCAAGGCCAGCCGCAATGCCGGCCGCCAGATGGCCCGCATGCTGGAGGATGGCGAGCATATCGGCATGCTCGTCGACCAATATTGGGGCCAGGGCGTGGTGGTGGACTTCTTCGGCCGCCCCGCTCACACCAACCCGACGCTCGCCCGCCTCGCCCGGCAATTCGATTGCCCGGTCCATGGCATGCGCGTCATTCGCCTGCCCCACGGCCGCTTCCGCATCGAGATCACCGAGGAAGTGCCCCTGCCCCGCGATGCAGAAGGCCGCATCGAGGTGGAAGGCGCCATGCAGGCGGTCTCCAACGTAATCGAGGGCTGGGTGCGCGAATATCCCACCCAATGGCTATGGCTGCACCGCCGGTGGCGGTGAGGCACCGGGTCTGACGTCTGACCCCGCCTCATCATCTGCGTGTCTTCAATAGACGCTCTGACACTTCAAATTCATTTCGGTCCGATTTTCGGCTTTTGACCGAATATATCCATTCGTTTTGGATGCAATATTCTTATAGTGCGCCAGCACTTTTTTGACCTTTCGGATATATTTCTTTCAGAAGTATGCTCGAAGGTGGTCCCATGCGCGTGATGTTGGTGGAGCCCAGCAAAGTCAGCCTGAAACTGATGGGCCGGATGATCGAAGACATGGGCCACACGGTCTGTCCCTTCTCTGATGGCGCCGACGCCTTGCACCATCTGCATGAGGACACAAACCTCGACGTGGTGATGACCAGCTTCGAGGTGCCCAGCGTGTCCGGCATTCAATTGTGCTGGGAGGCCCGGGTCATCGCCAACAAGGGCCGGCCCATCTATGTCATCGCCATGTCGTCCAGCAATGACACGACGCATCTGGTGGAAGCCCTGGACAGCGGGGCTGACGACTTCATCCGCAAGCCCCCGGACAAGATCGAGCTGGAAGCGCGCCTGCGCGGAGCCGAGCGCATGAACCAGGCGCGCCGGGAGCTGGTGCGCTGGGCCACCCATGACGCGCTCACCGCCCTGCTGAACCGCCGCGCCTATTTCAACCTCGCCGAGGAAATGATCCTGGGCGGAGGCGACCTGTCCCTGCTGCTGTTCGATATCGACCACTTCAAGAGCGTGAACGAAACCTATGGCCATGCCAGCGGCGACCTCGTCCTGGTCGCCGTCTCACGGGTGCTGTGGGCCCATGCGGGGCGCGCTGCGCGCGTGGGCGTGAAGGAATTCGCGATCCTCCTGCCCGGCACCACGGAAACCGTTGCCAGCGACATTGCCGAGGCGCTGCGCTGCGAGATCGCGGGCATGGCCGTGTTCCTGCCGTCGGGCGAGCGCCCTTCCGTGACCATTTCCATTGGCGTTGCCGAGCATCTGCCCGGCGAAGACGTGGACGATTGGATGAAGCGGGCCGACGACGCCCTCGCCGCCGCCAAGGACGAGGGCCACAATCGCGTGGTCGTGGCGGGACAACTGGTCGATTGACCGGGCACGGCGGGCACGGCCTGCGGACAGGAGACGGCGGCGGGGGCCGCAGGGGCCCTCGTGCCTCAACTGTGCCGACAGCGCGACCTGCACCCCTGTCGGCCCACACGGTTTGCGCGGGGGACGCGCAGCCCGCGTGCTTCTTTCCCTTGCCCCTGCGGCCCCAATCCGATAAAGCCGCGCTTTCCGTTTTTCAGGGATGGAAGCGATGAGTTCGCGGCCCGTGGCCGTCATCATGGGCAGTCAGTCCGATTGGGACACCATGCGCCATGCGGTCGAGACCCTTGAGGCGCTGGGCATCGGCTGCGATCCCCGCATCGTTTCGGCCCATCGCACGCCCGATCGCATGGTGGCCTTCGCCAAGTCCGCGCGCGCGGACGGCTTCAAGGTCATCATCGCCGGCGCCGGCGGGGCCGCCCATCTGCCGGGCATGGTGGCGGCCATGACCACCTTGCCGGTGTTCGGCGTGCCGGTGGAATCGCGCACCATGTCGGGCCTCGACAGCCTCTATTCCATCGTCCAGATGCCGGCCGGCATTCCGGTGGGCACGCTGGCCATCGGCAAGGCGGGGGCCACCAATGCGGCCCTGCTGGCCGCATCCGTCCTTGCTTTGTCCGATCCCGAGCTCGCCACCCGCCTTGAGGCGTGGCGCGCCGCCCGTACCGAGGCCGTGGCCGAACGGCCGGTGTGATCTGCATGCTGAAACCCGGTTCCACCATTGGCATCCTCGGCGGCGGCCAGCTCGGCCGCATGATTGCCCTCAAGGCTGCCCAACTCGGCCTGCGTACCCAGATCCTGTGCCCGGACCCGGACAGCCCGGCCTTCCGCGTGGCGGACGGCCATATCTGCGCCGACTACGAGGACGAGACGGCGCTGGCGGAACTGGCGGGGCGCAGCGACGTGGTGACCTACGAGTTCGAGAATGTGCCGCTGGAGACCGCCGAGTTCCTGGCGGCACGGGTCCCGCTGCGCCCCGGTGCGCGGGCGCTGGCGGTGACGCAGGACCGATTGGCGGAAAAGCGCTTCGTGCGCGATCTCGGCATCGAGACCGCCCCCTTCGCGCCCGTGGACAGCCTCGCCGACCTGGAAGCGGCGGTGGCCGCCATCGGCCTGCCGGCGGTGCTGAAGACGCGCCGCTTCGGCTATGACGGCAAGGGCCAGGTGACCATCCGCCCGGGTGACGACCTTTCCGCCGCCTGGCGCACCATCGGCGCCCAGAGTGCCATCCTGGAAGGGTTCATCGCCTTCTCCCGCGAAGTCTCTGTCATCGCCGCCCGCTGCTCGGACGATGCCTTTGCCGCCTTCGACGTGACGGAGAACGAGCACCGCAACCATATCCTGCACCGCTCGACCGTGCCGGCGCGGCTCGGGGCCGAGGCGGCCAAGCAGGCCCGCGGCATCGCCTGCCGCATTTCCAGCGCGCTGGATTATGTGGGCGTGTTCGCGGTGGAGCTGTTCGTGGCGGGCGAAGGCCCCAGCGAGCGGGTGATCGTCAACGAGATCGCGCCGCGCGTGCACAATTCCGGCCATTGGACCATGGACGGCGCGGTCACCTGCCAGTTCGAGCAGCATGTACGCGCCATTGCCGGCTGGCCCCTGGGCGATCCCGCGCGGCTCGGCCATGCGGAAATGGTCAATCTCATCGGCGACGACGTGGACGCCTGGGCGCACATTCTCTCCGAGCCCGGGGCCCACCTGCACCTCTATGGCAAGGACGAGGCGCGCCCGGGCCGCAAGATGGGCCATGTGAACCGCCTGCGGCTGGACGGGCTCGACGACGGCGGCTGCTGACCGCCGCGCGATTCCCTTCCCCCTTACCGTGCGAACCCTCGGCGCGTCCCCGAAGGCACGCCGCTCGGGAAAGCCGCGTCCGATCGCCCCTTGCCCCGGCGGTCTTCCATAGTACCATGGCAGAAGATGGGAGCACGGGGACGCCAGATCCGCGGCTCAAATCGATTTAACCGGCACGCCAAACCTCACAGCCGGGCCATTGTGGAGGAAACAGATGTCCGTTCTTCGTTGCGGGCTCACGGCCGCGCTCGCCCTCGGGTCCGCCCTCCTGTTGGCAGGACCCGCCAGCGCCCAGACCAAGCTGAAATGGGCCCATGTCTACGAGACCTCGGAGCCCTTCCACACCACCTCCGTCTGGGCGGCGGAAGAGATCAACAAGCGCACCAACGGGCGCTATGTGATCGAAGTCTATCCCGCCTCGCAGCTGGGCAAGGAAAGCGACATCAATCAGGGCCTGTCGCTGGGTACCGTGGACATGATTATTTCCGGCTCGTCCTTCGCCGGAAAGGCCTATCCGCCCATCGGCGTGACCTATTATCCCTATACCTTCCGCGACGCCGACCATCTCATCGCCTATGCCAAGAGCGACGTCTTCAAGGACCTCGCCAAGGGCTATGAGGACAAGACCGGCAACCATATCGTGGCCGTCACCTATTATGGCGTGCGCCAGGCGACCTCCAACAAGCCGTTCAAGACCTGCGCCGAGATGAAGGGCCTGAAGATCCGCGTGCCGGATGCGCCCGCCTATCTCGCCATGCCCAAGGCCTGCGGCGCCAACATCGCCCCCATCGCCTTCGCCGAAGTCTATCTGGCGCTCCAGAACGGCACGGTGGATGCGCAGGAAAACCCGCTGACCACCATCGAGGCGAAGAAGTTTTACGAGGTGCAGAAGAACATCATCCTCACCGGCCACATCGTCGACCACCTCAACACCATCGTGTCCAAGGGACTGTGGGCGAAGCTGAGCCCGGAGGACCAGAAGATCTTCACCGAGGTGACGCAGGAGGCCGCCGAGAAGGCCTCCAAGCAGGTGCAGGCCCGCGAGAAGGAACTGCTTGAGGTGTTCAAGCAGAAGGGCATCACCATCATCGAGGTGGATACCAACGACTTCCGCGATCAGGTGATGAAGACCATCACGTTCGAGAGCTTCGGCTACCGCAAGGCCGATTGGGACCGCATCCAGGCCATCAAGTCCGGCTCGTGAGGGACTGGCCGGGCGCCCGCCGCGCCCGGCCTGCGCCCCCGACCATCGCCGCACCGGCGGGGGCCCTGGCGCCTGCCGGATGCCCCTTCTTGTCGCGCCGACCGGAATCCCCATGGCAGAACAGGCTTTCACCCGCGAAGTCCACACGCAGGTCACCGGCGAAGAGCTGGCCCACACCTTCGAGGAAACCGCGCCCGTCGACCTCTCCCCCTATGCGCCGGAGGACTGGGTCACGCTTCTCGTCTTCTGGGCCATGGCGGGCCTGGTCTTCACCCAATTCTTCACCCGCTACGTGCTGAATGACAGCTTCGCCTGGACCGAGGAGTTGGCCACCTATTGCCTGGTGGCGGTGGTGTTCCTGGGCGCGGCCATGTGCGTGCGGCTCTCGCGGCACATCCAGGTGGACCTGCTCTATCGCTTCCTGCCGGCCCCCGTGGGGCGGGTGATGGCCATCGCGGTGGATGTCTTGCGCACCGCTTTCTTCGCTTATGCCTGCTGGCTCATGGTCCGCTACATCGACCTGGTGGGCGATGAACCCATGGTGATGGTGAACGCGCAAAAGAGCGTCGTCTATTACGCCGTGCTGGCGGGCTTTGCGCTCATGTTCGTGCGTTCGGTCCAGGTGATGGTCGCCAATCTCAGGCGCGGCTATTCCATCCTGGAGCGTCCCGAGGCCTTCGACGGAACGGAGGCCTGACATGTGGATCCTGATTGGCGCCTTTCTCGGCCTCATGATCTGCGGCGTGCCCGTGGCCCTTGCCATGGCCGGCTCGTCCCTGCTCTATATCCTCGTCTCCGGCACGGTGCCGGACGTGGTGATCGCCCAGCGCATGATCGCGGGCGTTGAGAGCTTTCCCCTCCTGGCCGTGCCCTTCTTCATCCTGACCGGCAATCTCATGAACATCGCCGGGGTGACCGGGCGCATCTACAGCTTCGCGGTCGCCCTGGTGGGCTGGATGCGCGGGGGCCTGGGGCAGGTAAACATCATCGGCTCGGTGGTCTTTTCCGGCATGTCCGGCACCGCCATCGCAGATGCGGCCGGGCTCGGCACCATCGAGATCAAGGCCATGAAGGACCATGGCTATTCCACCGAATTCGCGGTCGGCGTCACCGCCGCCTCGGCGACCCTCGGCCCGATCATCCCGCCGTCCCTGCCGTTCGTGATCTACGGCATGATGGCCAATGTCTCCATCGGCGCGCTGTTCCTGGGCGGCGTCATTCCCGGCCTGTTCATGACGGTGCTGATGATGGCGACGGTGGCCTATTTCGCCCATCGCAACGGCTGGGGCAGCGACGCCAAATTCTCCCTCCGGCGGCTGGCCAGCGCCGGGCTGGAAGTGGTGGTCGTCGCCTGCTTCCCGCTCGGCGTCTACATCCTCACCGAGCTCGGGCTCACCACCAACCAAGCGGTGCTCATTTCGCTAGCGGTGCTCCTCGCCGCGGACTGGTATTTCGACTTCTCCGCCGTGATGGCGCTGATGGCGCCGGTGATTCTCATCGGCGGCATGACGCTTGGTTGGTTCACGCCCACGGAGGCGGCGGTGGCGGCGGTCATCTGGTCGCTGTTCCTCGGGCTGGTGCGCTATCGCTCCATGACCTTCAAGGGCCTGGCCAAGGCCACCTTCGACACCATCGAGACCACCGCCTCGGTGCTGTTCATCGTCACCGCCGCCTCCATCTTCGCCTGGCTGCTCACGGCCAGCCAGGCGGCGCAGATCCTCTCGGACGCGATCCTCGGCTTCACCCAGAACAAATGGGTGTTCCTGCTGCTGGCGAACCTCCTGATCCTATTCGTGGGCTGCTTCATCGACACCATCGCCGCCATCACCATCCTGGTGCCGATCCTGCTGCCCATCGTGCTGAAGCTCGGCATCGACCCCATTCATTTCGGGCTGGTGATGACGCTGAACCTGATGATCGGGCTGTTGCATCCCCCGCTCGGCATGGTGCTGTTCGTGCTGGCGCGGGTGGCGAAGCTGTCGGTGGAGCGCACGACCGTGGCCATCCTGCCCTGGCTGGTGCCGCTTTTGATCGCGCTTGCCGCCATCACCTACATTCCCGACCTGACGCTCTGGCTGCCCCGCACCATGGGCCTTGGCCGATAGGGCCATGGCGCTCCCGTCCTCCCGGCGGGGGCGCCGCGCCTTGGCGCGTGACGCAGGCCTTTGGCAACAGCGTTAACGATGTCTTGCGATGAGGGGAGCCGACCGGCTGCCCTGCCCCGCCAGCTTTGCTAGGATGGGATCGCCTGGCATGGGAGGCGCGCCAGGCCTGTCGAGGGATCGATGTTCTTCCTGTTGCGCATGGCCTTCTGGCTGGCCCTCATTCTCCTGATCCTGCCCATTGGCACGTCCAGCGACGGCGGCCGGCAGATCGGGGCATGGCAGGCCCTCAGTGCCGCCCAGTCGGTGCTGGCGGACGCGCGCGGCTTCTGCCAGCGCCAGCCAGACGCGTGCGCCGTGGGTGGCGAGATGATGTCTCATATCCTCGACAAGGCGCAGATGAGCGCCAAATGGCTCTATGACAATTTCGGCGCCCATTCCGGTGCCGAGGCGCCGCGGGCGCCCGAGGCCCATGGCGGCAGCACCCTGACGCCCCAGGACCTCCTGCCGAACTGGGGCGGCGACCCCGCCGCGCCTGGCGCCGCGCCCCAGGCCCCGAGCTTCAGCGTCCCCCTGCCCCAGCGCCGGCCCGCCTGAACACTTTTCCTTCCCGTGTGCGGCTTCTATATGCTGGTCACGGCGCGCATGGTGCGGCGCCGCAGACATGTCCGCCCTGCGCGGACCGTGCAGGGACGGGCGAGATGGACGCGGAAGACCTCGTTGCGGACTTCGAGGTGCTGGACACCTGGGAAGACCGCTATCGCTATGTGATCGAGCTCGGCCGCAACCTGCCTCCCTTCCCGGACGCCGAACGCACGGAAGCCAACAAGGTGCAGGGCTGCGCCAGCCAGGTGTGGCTGGTGAGCCATCGCGAGACCGGCCCTGACGGCCCGGTCCTGAGGTTCGAGGGGGATTCCGACGCCCATATCGTGCGCGGCCTTGTCGCCGTGCTGCTGACGCTGCTGTCGGGCCGCACGGCGCGGGAGATCCTGGCCACCGATCCCCTGGCCGTGTTCCGCCGGATTGGTCTGGAAGGCCACCTCACGCCGCAGCGGTCCAACGGCCTGCGCTCCATGGTGGAGCGCATCCGCCACGATGCGCAGTCCGCCCTGGCGGCCTGACACGGGCCGCCTGGACCCGCAAACACAGCATATTACCTCCCAGCACTTTGTCGTTCACAGGCGATGCCGCCGCTTGCCTTACGTCCGTCTTGAACGGGCCTCACAGCCGTGCTTGGGAAGAACGGGGGCGTGACCCCTCCGGCTACGGATCAGGGTCCGCGGGCGGAGAGCAAGAAAAGAAGCGATCCGGCGCCCGAGCCGGCCGTTGCTGAACGTCCGGGTGCCGGAGCGGACGATTTGGACGGTTGGAACAGGGCCGTCCGCCACGGGGCGGGCGGGCGCGCGACGCGCCGGATGCCCTGAGGAGTGAATGATGGTGCGCGTTCTGGTCACCGGCACGGCAGGCTTTATCGGCTGTGCCGTCGCCCGGCGCCTGTTGCGGGATGGTGCGGAGGTGATGGGCATCGACTGCCTCACCCCCTATTATGATCCTTTCCTCAAGGAGGAACGGGTCAAGGTCCTGCGCGGCTGCCCCGGCTTCATCGAGCGGCGCATCGACCTTGCGGACGGCCCGGCGACCCTTGCCGCCGTGCGCGAGTTCCTCCCCGACGTGGTGGTTCATCTGGCCGCCCAGGCGGGCATTCGCTATTCGCTGGATGATCCGCGGAGCTATACCCATTGCAACGTGGAGGGCACGCTCTCGGTGCTGGAGGCCTGCCGGGCCGTGCCCGTCAAGCACCTCATCTATGCCTCCTCCTCCTCCGTCTATGGCGCCAACACCCGCGTGCCGTTCCGCGAGACCGATCGGGTCGACGCGCCCGTCTCGCTTTATGCCGCCACCAAGCGCGCCAACGAGCTGATGGCGCAGACCTACAGCCACCTGTTCCGAATCCCCGCCTCGGGCCTGAGATTCTTTACCGTCTACGGCCCGTTCGGCCGGCCGGACATGGCCTATTTCAAATTCACCAAGGCCATTTTTGAGGGCGACGAGATCGACGTCTTCAATCACGGCCGCATGAAGCGGGACTTCACCTATATTGACGAGGTGGTGGAGGCCATTCAGCGCCTGATGCTCCTGCCGCCGGTGGATCGCCTGGGCGAGGGCGAGAGCGAGCCGGGGCGCGTGCATCCCGACGTGCCGCACCGCCTGTTCAATGTGGGCAATCACACGCCCGTCCCGCTGGAGCGGTTCATCGACGTGCTAGAGGAGATCATCGGCCGCAAGGCGCGCCGTCGCCTTCTGCCCATGCAGCCGGGTGATGTGGTGAGCACCTTCGCGGATGTGAGCGCCCTTGAAACGACCGTGGGTTTCACGCCGAGCACCCCCATCGAGGTGGGGCTGGCCGAGTTCGTGGACTGGTACAAGGCCTTCTATAAGGTCTCCTGAGCCCCCAAGAAACGTCAAGGCGCCGCCCGCGCCAGCAGGTCCACGGCGGCGTGCATCTCGTCCGTGTCGAGCCCGGCAAAGCCCAGTCGGAAGGCTTGGGGGGCGTGTGACGCGTCCAGGCAGAAGGCGCGGGCGGACGTAACGCTGAGGCCGAGCGCTTCAGCCGCCTCGCTCCAGCGATCGGCCTCAAGCCCGGGCGCCAAACGCGCCCAGATGGCAAGGCCCCCCACCGGCGGGGCAAAGGCCAGGCGGCTTCCCATTTTCTGCCGCAGCAGGGCGCACAGCAGGTCCCGCCGGGCCTCATAGATGCGCCGGCTCTTGCGCAGGTGCCGCCCCAGGTCCCCCTCCCGCATCAGCTGGGCGACCGCCAGTTCCAGCGGCAGGTCGCCCTGCCGCTCGATGGCCTGGCGCAGGTCCGCCATGGCCTGGAGCACCTTAGGATCCGCCACCGCATAGCCCAACCTCAGGCCCGGCGCGAGCAGCTTGGACAGCGAGCCCACATAGACAAGGCGCACATCCGCGCCCGCCCGCGCCGCCAGGGGAAGGACAGGCCGCCCATCAAAGCGATAGTCGTGGTCGTAATCATCCTCGATGAGCGCCAGGTCATGGCGCCGCGCCAGCGCCAACAGGGCCACCCGCCGCGCTGCGCCCAGCGTGACCGTGGTGGGATATTGGTGGTGGGGCGTCACATGCACCGCCCGAATGGACGGGTCGGCCCGAACCGCCCGCTCCAGCGCGGCGATGTCCAGCCCGCCGCCGTCCACCGTCACGCCGACCACCCGAAACCCCGCCGCACGGAAGGCGGATGCTGCGAGAGGATAACCCGGCTCCTCCACGGCAATGGCCTCGCCCGGGAGGGCAAGGGCGCGGGCCGCCAGGAAAAGCGCCATCTGGCTCCCGCGCGTGACCATCACGTCCGCCGGCCCGATGGCCAGGCCCCGATGGCCGGCCAGATGCCGGGCAAGCTCATCACGCAAGGCCAGTGCGCCGCGCGGATCGCCATAGGCCCCGGCGGCCCGCAGGTCCGGCCCGCGCAGAACCCGCCGCACGGCGCGGGAAAGCTCCGCAACGGGCAGAAGGCGGACATCCGGCGCCCCGTCGGAAAACGAGAGGACCGCACGGGCCCGCCCCGGGGCCTCGACACGGGGGAGCGCGGGGCCGCCCGGCGGGTGGGAGACTGTGGCGCCTGGCGGCAAGCCGCTGGCCACAAAGGTGCCGCTGGAGGGGCGGGCCTCCAGCCATCCCTGGAGCATCGCCTCCTGATAGGCCGCATCCACCGTGTGGCGGTTGAGGCCCAGCATGCGCGCCAGGGCGCGGGTTCCCGGTAGGCGTTGCCCGGGCCGGAGCCGACCCGCCGAAATGGCGGCGATCAGCGCCTCCGCCAAGTGCAGGAACACCGGACGCGGTGAGCCGGGCTCCAGAGAGAAGACGATTTCCTCCATCGACCGGCCCAGTCACTTTATTCAAACCGGCCCTTTTTGCTCCTCCGGTTGGTCCCTATCAAGCCACCCATCCGCCGCGGAGGAAGGACCATGCTGAAAACCGCCGTCGCGCTCCGGCACGTTCATTTCGAGGACCTCGGCACCTTCGGCCCCGTGCTCGAAGCCGCCGGCTACCGGGTGCATTATTATGATGTGGGTGTGGATCCGCTCTGGACCTTGGACCCCGTGCGGACCGATCTGGTGGTGGCGCTGGGCGGGCCGATCGGCGTCCACGATGCCGCCGCCTATCCCGTCCTGCACAACGAGCTGGATCTTCTGCGCCAGAGGCTCGCGGCCTCGCGGCCCACTCTGGGCCTGTGCCTGGGGGCGCAACTGATGGCGGCGGCCCTGGGCGCGCGGGTGGGCACCATGGGAGCGAAGGAAATCGGCTTTGCGCCCCTGGCCTTGACGCCGCAGGGCACGTCCGGTCCCCTGCGCCACCTCAGCAACGTGCCGGTCCTCCATTGGCATGGCGACATGTTCGACCTGCCAGCCGGTGCAGACCATCTGGCGTCCACGCCCCTGTGCCGCCATCAGGCCTTTGCGATAGGACCGAATGTGCTCGGGCTTCAATTCCACCCGGAGGCGGATGTGGGACAGTGCTTTGAACCGTGGCTGATCGGCCATGCGGCGGAACTGGCCACCGCCGGATGCGATCCGGCGGCCTTGCGCCGGGCCGCCGCCCGGCATGGCGAGGGCCTGCGCACGGCCGGCACGGCCGTGCTGGCCGAATGGCTTGCGGGTCTTGAGCCATGACGGTGGTCTTGCAGACCCTCCTTGTGGGCGAAGTCCGCCCCTTCGGCCCGCGGGGCGATCCGAGTGGCATCGCCAAGCGGCCGGTGGCGGGGCCGATCGTCCTGTCTCGCCTCGGCCTTGCCGGCGACGGCCAAGGCGACCTGCGCCATCATGGCGGGCCGGACAAGGCGGTGCATCATTACTCGATCGCGCATTACGAGGCCTGGCGGGCCGAGATCGGCCCAAACCCGGTACTGGATGAACCCGGCGCCTTTGGAGAGAATCTCTGCACGCGCGGGCTCACCGAGGCCGACATCTGCCTTGGCGATGTCTTCCGCCTCGGCGGCGCGGTGCTGGAGGTCAGCCAAGGCCGCCAGCCCTGCTGGAAGCTGAATCACCGCTTCGGCGTTCGCGACATGGCGGTGCTGGTGCAGCGGAGCGGACGCACCGGCTGGTATTATCGGGTGCGGGAGGAGGGCCGGATCGCGCCGGGTGACGCCTTCACCCTCCTGGATCGTCCCCTTCCCCATTGGCCTCTCGCCCGCCTGTGGCGTCTGCTTTATGTGGAGATGTGGGACCGGGCCGGGCTCGAGGAGATGGCCCAGCTGGCCCCCTTGCCGGACAGCTGGCGCCGCATCGCGCACCACCGCCTGGACACCGGCCGGCTGGAGGATTGGACGTCGCGTCTGGAAGGGCCGGAGCGCAGGGGGGAGTGAGCGGGACGGTCTTTGCATGCAAAGATATACAAAAAAGCCTGCCGCCCTCCGCCCCGCCTGCTATAAGGGCGCGTGCCCAACCTCGGGCGCCCCGGACGGATGGAGACATGGCCGGAACGCCCGCTGCCGATCGTGACGCACGGCCAAATCCCGAGCCCTCCGAGGGGGGCGACGGGCAGCCCTTCGCCCATCTGTCGCGGAGCGAAGCCGCCTATCGTGCGATTCTCGAACAGATCCGGGAAGGTGTCCTGAAGGCCGGCGACCGCCTGCGCGAACAGGACATCGCCGCCCGGTTCGGCATGAGCCGGACCCCAGTGCGGGAAGCGCTCGGCCGCCTTCTGGAGAAGCGCCTCCTGGTGACCGCCGGCGGGCGGGGGCTGACGGTGCGGGCGCTCGCCCCTTCCGAGGTGATCGAGCTTTATTCCATGCGCGAGATCCTGGAAGGCGCCGCCGCCCGCCTTGCCGCCCAGCACGCCTCCCCGCCGGAACTGGCGGCCCTGGCGGACCTTGAGGCCGCCTTCGGCCGCGACGGCGCGGATTATGCCGAGCTTGCGCGTCTCAATCGCGACTTCCACGCCGCCATTCATCGTGCCGCGCGCAATGCCTATCTGGACGAGGCGACGCGGGTGCTGGACGACAATATCGCCCTGTTGGGTATCAGCACCTTCTCCGCCTCCGGCCGCCCCGACGCCGCCCGCGCCGAGCATCGGGCCATCGTGGACGCCATCACCGCCCGAGATGCCGATGGCGCCGAGCAGGCGGCCCGCGCCCATATGCGCGCGGCCTTGCGCACCCGCCTGTCGCTGGCTCCCTCCCATCGCCCCTGAGCCGGCGGGAACCGATGGCCACCTGCCGTGTTCGCACCACGAACTCACAGGAAACCGGCCATGGCCCCGCGCACCTTCTGGAAGGGCTATCTGAAGCTCTCGCTCGTTACCTGCCCGGTGGCCATGACCCCGGCCACCACCGAGGGCGCCAAGGTGCGCTTCCACACCTTGAACCGCGCCACCAGCAATAGGGTGGTGAGCGAATATGTGGACGCGGTCTCCGGCAAAGTGGTCGAGGATGATGACCTCGCCCGCGGCTATCCCACCGGCGAGGACAGCCATGTGATCGTCGAGGACGAGGAACTGGAGGCCGTGGCGCTGGAAAACCGCCGCACCCTCGACATCGAGATGTTCGTTCCGGCCGATAGCATCGGCTGGATCTTCCTCGACCGCCCCCATTTCCTCACCCCCGACGACAAAGTGGGCGAGGAGGCCTATTGCGTCATCCGCGATGCCATGGAAGCCACCGGCCAAGTGGGCATTTCCCGCCTCATCCTCCATGGCCGCGAGCATGCGGTGATGCTCGCCCCGCGCGACGGGGGGATCGTGGTGTGGACCTTGCGCTATGGCGACGAGGTGCGCGATCCGCAGGAAGTGTTCGAGGCGATCGACAAGGCCGCGCCCGACGCCAAGGCCATGAAGCTGATGACGACCCTCATTGCCGAGCGCGTGCGGGACTGGTCGCCGGATTTCGTCTCCGACCCCGTGCAGGCCAAGCTCCTGGACATCATCGCCGGCAAGAAGACGAAGAAGCCCCGCAAGCCCTCCAAGGCCGCGCCCGCGCCGAAGGAGACCGGCGGCGACAATGTGGTCGACATCATGGAGGCGCTGCGCCGGAGCATCGCCGGCGACAGTTCGGCCAAGCGCAGAAAGTGACGCCTTCTATTTGCGCGCCTTCGCCTTGGGCAGAGGCGCGGCGGCGGCCCGGAAGCCGTCCCAGGGTCGTCGGGGAAGGGCATCAAGGCGGCCGGGCGTGTTGAGGATGGTGAAGGCGGCCGGGCCGATGGCGGGGGTGAGTTCCTCCCACGCCAGCGGCATGGAGACGGCCGCGCCCACCCGCGCGCGGGTCGAATAGGCCGCCACCGCCGTGGCGCCCCGCTGGTTGCGCAGATAATCCACCAGGATGCGGCCCACCCGCTTCGACTTGGTGATGGTGGCCGTATAGAGGTCCGGGCTGTCAGCGGCCATGGACTGGGCAATGGCCTTGGTGAAGGCCTTGGCCTCGGCCCAGCTGGCGCGGGGCTTCAGGGGCGTCACCACATGCAGGCCCTTGCCGCCGGAGGTCTTCACGAAGGCCGCCAGCCCCGCCGCCTCCATGCGCGCCTTGATTTCCTCGGCGGCGGCGATCACCCGCGTCCAGGGCACGTCCTCGCCGGGATCGAGGTCCATCACCAGGGTGTCGGGCCGCTCCCAATCTTCGATGGTTGAGCCCCAGGGATGGATCTCCAGCACCGCCGCCTGGACGAGGCCCATGAGCCCGTCGAGGTCGGCGATGGCAATGAGGGGTTCACCGGATGTGTCCTTGGGGTCGGTGACCTGGATGATGCGCGGATTGAGCCCCTTCCAGGCATGCTTCTGGAAGAAGCGCGGGCCGTGGATGCCATCCGGGCAGCGCACGAGGGCGAGCGGGCGACCGATGAGGAAGGGCGCAATGACCGGCCAGACCTGCGCGTAATAGTCCGCCAGGCCTTCCTTGGTGATCCCCTCCTCCGGCCAATAGATCCGGTCGGGGTGGGTGAGTTTCACGGTGCGCCGTGGCACGGTGTCTTCCTTCGCCTTGGTCTTGGTCGTCACCCGGCCGGCGGGCCGCTCGGCCACCACCTCGGCGGCCGCCTTGTCTTCCCGCAGGCCCCGGAAGGAGGCGTGGCGCAGATGGCCATCGCCGGTCCAGGCGCGGAACTCCACCTCGGCCACCAGTTCGGGACGCACAAAGGTGACGCCCCGCCGCGCCTCCGCCGACAAGGGCTCGGCAAAGGGGGAGCGCTCCACCTTAAGGGCAGCCAGGCGCGTGTGAAGGTCCCGCGCCACCGCTGCGCTGAAGCCAGTGCCCACGCGGCCCACGTGGCGCAGCTTGCCCTCCTCATTCACCCCGAGCGCGAGGGACCCGATGAGATCCGCGCCGGTCGTGGAGGGCACGAAGCCGCCGATAACGAATTCCTGCCGCGCGGTGCATTTGGACTTCACCCAGGCTCGACCCCGGCCTGACCGATAGGGTGCGTCCCGCTCCTTGGAGACCACCCCTTCCAGCCCCAGCCGGCAGGCATGGCGCAGCACGGTGGCCCCGCTCTCATCGAAATGGCTGGAGAAACGCAGCGGGCCGCTCCGGCCTTCCAGGAGCGTGGCGAGGCGGGCCTTGCGTTCGATGAGGGGCAAGGGGCGCAGATCCTGGCCGTCCAGATACAGGAGGTCGAAGGCATAGAAGACAAAGCGGTCGTCGCGGCCCTCGGAGAGGTCCGCCTGCAAGGCCGAGAAATCGGAGGCCCCTGCCCCGTTCTCCACGATGACTTCCCCGTCCAGCAGCGCGTTGCTCAGGGGCAGCGCGGCAAGCGCCTCCGGAATTGCGCGGCCGAAGCGGGCCGTCCAGTCCAGCGCGCTGCGGGTCAGGAGCGTGACGGCGCCGCTTTCAACCCGGGCGATAAGTCTGTAGCCGTCAAACTTTACCTCGTGCAACCATCCTGTGCCGGTGGGTGCCTTGTCCACCAGACGGGCGAGCATGGGCGCGACGAAGTCGGGCGGAGGCTTTGGCTGGACTGCACTTTTCGCGTTCACCTTGGCTTTTGCACGGGCCGCCCCGGGGCGCGTGGGAGCGGATTTGGCATTTTTAGCCGGCTTGGTTATGGGTCCTGTCTTGGACGACCAGCCGGGGGGTTCCCCCTCCACATCCGCAATGACCCGCCCCGTCTTCACCGATTGCGGGGCCTCGTCCAATATGTCGCCGACCCCCTCGGGGCGGGCGGCGTCATCCTCGCCCTTGATGAGCAGCCAATTGTCCCGCGTCTCGCGCGGCTTGCGGTGCATGCGCACCAGATGCCACCGTCCGCCGAGCTTTTCCCCGTGCAACTGGAAATCCAAGTGGCCGGCTTTGAGCCCCTCATGGGGATTGCCGATGGGGTCCCAGGTGCCCCGGTCCCACAGAAGCACGGTACCGCCGCCATATTCGCCCTTGGGAATGGTGCCCTCGAAATCGCCATAGGCGAGGGGATGGTCCTCCACCTCGACAGCCAGACGCTTTTCGCCGGCCACCAGGCTGGGGCCGCGCGTGACGGCCCAGCTCTTGAGCACCCCGTCCAGCTCCAGGCGCAGGTCATAATGCAGGCGGCGGGCGGCGTGCTTCTGGATGAGGAAATGGGCGCCCTTCTGTGCCCCCTTTCGCCCCTTCGGCTCGGGCGTGACCTTGAAGTTGCGCTTCTTGCGGTATGTGGCGAGCGACATGGGAGGCCCTTCGGCAAGCTAGCTCGCCTTGCGGCGGGTGGGAGCGGACTTGGGGGGCGCCTTCTTGGCGGCGGGCTTGCGGGTGCCAGTGCCGGCCTTCTTGGCCTTAGGCTTGTCCGCCCCCTGCCCGGCCAGCCGCGCGCTGTCGCGGAGCGCAGACATGAGGTCCACCACCTTTGCGCTCTTTGGCGCGGCGCGGGGCTTGATGGTCTTGCCGGCAAGCTTGGCCTTCACCAGCTCGGCCAAGGCGGCCTCGTGGGCGTTCTCATAAGTGGATGGATCGAACCGTCCGGCCTTGGTGCGGATGATATGCTCCGCCAGGTCCAGCATCTCGCCGCCAGTGCGCTTGTGCGGCACGTCGGCAAAGGCCTCTGCGGCGGACTTCACCTCATAGTCGAAGTTCAGGGTGGTGGCGACGAATCCCGGTCCATGGGGCCGCAGCAAGAGGGTCCGCACCCGTCGGAACAGGACCGCGCGGGTCAGCGCCGCCACCTTGGCCTTGCGCATGCCGTCGCGCAGCAGCGCAAACACGTCCTGCCCGCTGGGGTCGGCAGGGGCCAGGAAATAGGGCTGGTCGAAATAGACCGTATCCACGTGGGCGCAGGGAATGAAGGCTTCCAAGGTCAGGCGCTTGTCGCTTTCGGGCACCGCCTGCGCCACCTCCTCCGGTTCCAGAATGACATAGGAGCCGGCGGACGTCTCATAGCCCTTCACCTGCGCGTCCCGCTCCACCTCCTCGCCGGTGTCGATGTCCACGAACTGGCGATGCACCCGGTGGCCGGTCTTGCGGTTGACGGTGTGGAAGGAGATGCGTTGCGAGGTGGCCGTCGCCGCGTAAAGGCCCACCGGGCAGGTGAGCGCCCCCAGATCCAGAACTCCCTTCCACAGCGCGCGCGGCATGACATCTCTCCTGAGCGCAGGAATGCAGGAGCGGCGGGACCCGTTCCCCTGGCCGACGTTCCTTTATTCGCAGCCAAGGTGAAACGCGGGGTTTTCCCGCGCGTTGGAAGGGCGGGGCTGTCCAATGACAAGATGAGGAAAGCCGCATGACCATGAACAAAGACCAGCGCGACCAGCTCCAGCAGGGCATGCAGCGCCATGAGGACATTCCGCGCAAGCCCATCTCCACTGAACGTCCCGACCCCAGCCGCGCACCCGGCGCCGCCCAGCAAGGCCAGGGCCTCCCGCAGCCCGGCCCGGCGGGCCAGCAACAGGGCGGTCAGACCCAAACGCAGAAGGACCAGCAGGGCCAAAGCGGGGGCGCCAGCGGCCAGCAGGGCGGGTCTGGCGCACCGCAGGAGCAGCGGGGGGTGAAGGATGACATCCGCACCGACCTGAGCCGCGACAATCCTTACAAGTCTTGAGCCCCGCCCAATCCGGCCGGCGGCAGCCCGGCCTCCCGGCACGACGCGGTTGGACCCTGCCTGAAATCCGGGGCGCCCGTGGAACCCCATGGACGCCCCGGCGTTACGCCTTCAATAGCGCGCCTTCGGGCACGAGGAGTGCGCTTGTCCTGGACTCAAAAGAACAAGAAAGGAGACTGCCCATGCAACCGGTCAGCTCTGCACCCATGACCCTCCTGGTGGATGGATCCCGCGTGGTCTTCCGCTCGCTCGACGATGCCGTCGGCTTCATGAAGGGTCACCCCTCCTACGAGCATGCGGAAATGCTCATGGACCAGATGGAGGCCGCCTCCCACCCGGAGCTGGAGCGCCGCGCCTGGATGGCCTTCGCCACTTTCACCGAAGCCATGGGCATTTCCTCCGGCGCCCCTGCGCGTCTGTCCTGACGGACCTTCCTGAGCTGAGGCATGCCGTTTCCGCATGACCTCACCTAAAGCACCCGCACCGACGTAAGAGCCCCGATCGGGGCTCTTCGTTCATAAGGGGCAGATGCCGCCCCGCTCCCTCTCCCTCCCCGGTCTCGCCTTCCTGCTGGTCACGGCCACCGGATGGGGCGTGGCCTGGGTGATCTTCAAGCTCATCCTGTCCGAATGGCCGCCTTTGTTCGCGCGCGGCATGGCCGGCGTCACGGCGGCGGGCCTGCTCGCCCTGATCGCTTTGGCCATGGGGCAATCCCTCGCCGTTCCCAAGGGCGCCCGCCTCCGCCTCGCCGTGGCGGCCTTCGTGAACGTGTTCGTCTGGATGGGCTTTGCCTCGCTGGCGCTGCAATGGCTCACCGTGACGGAAGCCACCCTCATCACCTTCACCATGCCGCTGTGGGCCTCGCTGATCGCCTGGCCCGTGCTTGGCGAACGGCCGAGCTGGATGGGCTCCGCGGCGCTGGTGATCGGCTTTTCCGGCATCGTCCTGCTGGTGGCCGGACCGGGCGTGAGCCATCACAGCGCGCAAGTGCCCGCCATGCTTCTTCCCCTGACGGCGGCGGTGCTGTTCGCCCTCGGCAGCGTGATGGCGCGCACCCCGCTGCCCTTGCCACCCATCGCCTCCGTCGCCTGGCAGACCGGCCTCGGCTGCCTGCCCATGGTTCTGCTGGCGCTCGTCTTCGAGCGGCAGCAGATCGGTCCGCTCAGCCTCAAGGGCTTGGGCGCCATGGCCTATATGACGCTCATCCCCATGGCCGTGTGCTACCTGTCGTGGTTCGCGGCGCTCCGCCGCCTGCCCGCCTCCACTGCCGCGCTCGGCATGCTCCTCGTGCCCGTCGTGGGCACGGCGGGCGCGGCGCTGGTGCTGGGCGAGCCGCTGGGGCCGCGCCAGTTGCTCTCCTTCGCCCTTGTGATTTCCGGTGTGGCGCTCGGCCTGCGCGCCCGCGCGTGAGCGCCGGCAAAAGCGCGGCTGGAGGACGCGGATGTCATCCTTTATGTCTATGCTCACGCCAAAATTTCTGACGCAAGAAGGGACAGCCCATGAAGACCCGCGCCGCCGTCGCCTGGGAAGCCAAGAAGCCGCTCACCATCGAAACCATTGAGATTGGCGGCCCCAAGGCCGGCGAGGTGCTGGTGGAGATCATGGCCACGGGCGTCTGCCACACCGACGCCTACACGCTGGACGGCCTCGATTCGGAGGGCAAGTTCCCCGCCATCCTCGGCCATGAGGGCGCCGGCATCGTGCGTGAGGTGGGCGCGGGCGTGACCTCGCTGAAGGTGGGCGACCACGTTATTCCGCTCTACACGCCGGAATGCCGCCAGTGCAAAACCTGCCTGTCGCAGCGCTCGAACCTGTGCACCTCCATCCGCGCCACGCAAGGCCAGGGCCTGATGCCCGACCGCACCTCGCGCTTCTCCTGCGATGGCGGCGAGATCTTCCACTATATGGGCTGCTCCACCTTCTCGAACTTCACCGTGCTGCCCGAGATCGCGCTGGCCAAGGTCCGCGAGGACGCCCCCTTCGACAAGATCTGCTACATCGGCTGCGGCGTGACTACGGGTATTGGTGCGGTCGTCTACACCGCCAAGGTCTGGCCGGGGGCAAACGTGGCCGTTTTCGGTCTCGGCGGCATCGGCCTCAACGTGATCCAGGGCGCCCGCATGGTGGGCGCGGACAAGATCATCGGCATCGACATCAATCCCGCCAAGGTGGAAATGGCCCGGAAGTTCGGCATGACCGACTTCATCAACCCGCTGGAGGTGGGCGCCGACAAGGTGGTCTCGGCCATCCAGGACCTGACCGACGGCGGCGCGGACTTCACCTTCGACTGCACCGGCAATGTCACCGTCATGCGCCAGGCGCTGGAAGCCTGCCATCGCGGCTGGGGCACCTCCATCGTCATCGGCGTGGCGCCGGCGGGGGCGGAAATCTCCACCCGGCCGTTCCAGCTGGTCACCGGGCGCAACTGGCGGGGCTCGGCCTTCGGCGGCGCGCGCGGGCGCACGGACGTGCCGAAGATCGTCGACTGGTACATGGAGGGGAAGATCAACATTGATGATCTCATCACCCACACCATGCCGCTGGACGAGATCAACACCGCCTTCGACCTGATGCACGAGGGCAAGTCCATCCGCTCCGTCGTGATTTATTGAGGCGGGTGATGGAGACCGTTTCCACCGCCAAGTCCCACGGCGGGGTGCAGGGCGTCTATCGCCACGCTTCCGCCGCCACGGGCACGCCCATGACCTTCGCCGTCTTCGTCCCGCCCCAGGCGGCGGCGGGGCCGGTGCCGGTGTTGTGGTATCTGTCCGGCCTCACCTGCACCCATGCCAATGTCATGGAGAAGGGCGAATACCGGGCGGCCGCGGCCGCACTCGGGCTGATGATCGTCTGCCCGGATACCTCGCCGCGGGGCCCCGGCGTGCCGGACGAGCCGGACAATTGGCAGTTCGGCTCAGGGGCCGGCTTCTATGTGGACGCCACGCAGGCGCCCTACGCCGCCAACTACCGCATGGCCTCCTACGTGCTGGACGAACTCTCCCGCCTGGTGGCGGAGGCGTTCCCGGCGGACATGGGGCGGCAGGGCATTTTCGGCCATTCCATGGGCGGCCATGGCGCGCTCACGGCGGCGCTGAAGCATCCCGGCCGCTTCCGCTCCTGCTCGGCCTTCGCGCCCATCGTTGAGCCGTCCACCGCGGACTGGTCCCGGCCGGCGCTGGAAAAATATCTCGGCGCCGATCCCAAGGCCTGGCGGGCCTATGACGCGGTGGCGCTGATCGAGGACGGCCACCGCGTGCCCGACCTCCTGGTGGATCAGGGCACGGCGGACCCGTTCCTGGACACCGGGCTGCGGCCGCAGTTGCTCGCCGCCGCCTGCGAGAAGGCGGGCATCGCCCTCACGCTCAACATGCGCGAGGGGTATGACCATTCCTATTACTTCATCTCCACCTTCATGGCCGACCATCTGGCGTGGCATGCGGCCCGGCTGCGGCCCTGAAGGCGGGCCGAGCGACGGGAAGATGAAGGGGGACGCCCCATCGGGACGATCCATCGGGCGAGGGCCCGATGGATGTCACGGCATGCGGAAGCTCTGGCGGAGGTCGGCGTCCTCCTCCTCCTCGCTCATCTGGTTCTTGACGATCTCAAGCACAACGAATTCGCGAATGTTGTCGGCCACGCTGTAGTAGGACAGAGCATCCCCCAAGAGGATCATGATCTGATCGCGGGTCGCCCGGCGCACTTCACCGAAATTGGGATCCATGAAGGTCCACGAGCCCATGCCATCGGTGGAAATTCCCATGGCATGTCCGGTGACCTTGCTCTCCAGGAAGTAAGGGGCAAGAGCACCCGTGCCACTTTCCATGCCGTTGCGGGTCCCTGTCTCAAAGCAGACGATATAGGCATGGCGACCGGCGGCAGACAATTCCTGAGATAGTTTATTTACCGCGCTGGTGAGCACGGAAGAGCCCGGGTGACGGCAATAAAAGAATTTGCTTCCGGACGTCGCGGGTATCCGACGCAGCTTCTTGATTTCCACCCCGCGATATTCCATCGACTTCAGATTGATGTAGCCCTGGACGCTGCTGTAGATATTCTTCGTCCCCAGAGCGGCGCGTTTCTCATAAAGGGCATGCAGGCCCCTCACCCGCTGGCCCGTGTTATGCCGCACATCCTCCAGAATGAGTGCGTCGACGGGGATGCTCTCTTTTTCATTGAGCTGCGAAACCAGGTCTTTCCGGGATTGAAGGTGATAGATGAAGGGTGCCTTCTTCACCATTCGCGCACTGTCCGACGTCCGGGCGGTGGGATTCCCCAGCGCATCCGTCGACTTGGCCGTCCCGAAAGACTTCTTTCCCTTGACGATAATTCTCAGACACCAATGGGTGGCAATGCCGAACGAGGCATTAAAATCCAGGGGTCTAAGGTCATTCGAGTCGACGAAACTGTCCTGGCTGAAGCGTTTCGTCATGCGAGCATTGATCCGGTCGTAAAAATGGGACCGGACCTGATATTCCACTTCAGGGAAACTGCGCTTAATCATCACGCCAACGCCAGGGCCCAAAGTCGCCCTGCCCTGTGAGGTTGGCTCGTCCCGGCTGACAAAGCGACGCTGCAAATGAAAGGACAAGCCCCGCAGGGCGTGGAACAACAACTTCAGCTTTGCGTCTTTCGCTTTGTCGCTGCCCGCATCGGCGCTCGCGCTGCTGCGAAACACGTTCGTGACTTCCTTGAAGTCGTTCTCTCGCGTGAAGTCGTTATACTTGCGGCTGGAAAAGACATATTTATAGGCCGAGACGGTATCCAACTCCCAGCTTCCGTTCGACATCAGGAGTTCGGCAACAGGGTTATAGTCCATTTTAGCCAGCAAATTGAGTTTGGCGTCGTCAGATTTGGCCACCATAACTTATCCCCATACCGCTCCGCGCATGGCATGGAATAGCGGATTTGCATATCATTCCTGTGACTTTATCCAGGTTGACTCTCCCCTAGCGGCCAGAAGACCCGCCGGTGCGATGGCCGCGGATAGAGAGAAAAGAGCAAAGCGGCGGTGCCACCGCCGTCCGCGGCAGCAAGGCTCTGTTACTGGCGCTGATTGAGGACAGGGCCAAGCGGCATGCCCTTCCACTGGCCCGGCCGGAGCGGCTGCCGCGGTGAAGGGGAAAGCTGGAAATCTTAAAGCGCAAAGCTCAAGGGCGGAGGAACTCGGGGCGGGCGGAACATGACCCCAACGGCCTCCCCCAACTCCGCTAAGTGCTGATCTCCAGCACGGTGACGGCATTGACGTGGCAATAGGCCACGTATACCGCGATAATATTCCTAACGGCCTCTTTGATCTCGCTCAACGTCTTGCGATCGATCTCTCCGTAGTTCGGATCGATCAGACTCCAATGCCCGTTTCCTGCGGATATCACCCCAATGGCGTGTCCGGATGCAACATCCCGTATGAAGTAGGGCGCCCGATGTTTATTTCCCTCGAAACTGAAACTGGAGGCGAAATTCATGCCAATGATGTAGGCACCACACCGCGCCCCCATCATCACATTAAAAATACGCTCCACCACTGACTTCAGACGTTTATCATTCGGACTGAAACTGTACAAAATACTTCCTGGGATCGATGTCCTCTGCATTCGCAAGTTCGTGATCTTGGCAGAACCGAACTTCGCGACCTGCCGATTGAGGTAGGACTGGACATCGCTGTATTTGTTTGAACTCGATGAAACAGGCCCATGCGCGTACAGAAGATGCAAATCCTGCTGCATGGACTGGGATAATTGCTGAACCCCGCTGGTACCAACAAGATCCCGAATGTGGATATGGTCCGCCGGAGCCAGACGTTCCATGCGAACTTGTTGCTTTTGGAGATGGTAGATGAAGGGGGCCTTCTTGGCCAAACGGTCCTCGATCGAAGGTGGATCGGGGCGGTCCTTATGTTTGCTTTGACCGTATGACGTCTTCCTGCTCGTGACAAATCTGAGGCACCAATAGGTGGTGATCCCAAAACACATACCGCCACCGCGCACATCCTCCTCCGGAATGAAGGCTCTCTGGGAGAAGGTTTTCGGGAAGACGAGTGCCGCATTCTTGCGTTTCTGATAGCGCACCACCATCCGTTCTATGCGCTGAAATCGCTTTCGGATGACGTCCGCCGCCCCAGGTGGCAGGACCCCAGCCTTGGCGGCCGGGCTTTCAGGGGTTCCGAAGCGATGGAACAGGTGCCCGGAAAGTCCTCTCAGCGCGGGGAACAGGAGGTCGGCATGATGCGCCTCTTTATAATTATTGGCCCGCGCTGCTTCTATGGCCGCTTCAAAAGCGATGTCGACAAGGTCAAAACTCTCTTTACTATCGAACTGGATATAGCTGTAGCCCTTGATCTGCTTGTAAGTCCAAGAAAAATCCACCTGCCACGCACCTTTGGAGTTGATGCGCAGTTCCGCATTCGGAGAGTCCATCTGCGCGAGAGCACGTAACCGCCCCTGGAAGTCGATTACATCCGGCAGTTTCGAGGGACTCGTGCTCCAGGAAAACACCAAACGCTACCTCCATACCCCTCCGCAAATTCCAGGAAATAGCAATGTTGCGTTTCAATCCTGTGACGTCTTGCGCGCGCACGTAGCGCTGCCCCGCAGCTCAGCCTTCAGCAGGCTCGGCACGACTGAGCACCGAGAGACCGCCCAGAAGGAGCATGGCGCGCCCCGCACCGAGCGCCGACATTCGCACCGCTCAAGCATGCGCCGATCAACCAGCACCCCAAGCGGGTCGGATCGCGCGTTCTCTATCACTGACAAGCTCTCTGATGCCTCGCACCCGCGCGCCTCGATCCTTCGCGCCTTGTCAGATGGCGACCGTCACTCAGCTGCTTCCGGCAATTGTCAAGCGGGCCCGACCTCCAGGAGCGTTACGCGATAAAGTCGGCACGTCACCAAGTAGGCCGCAAGGATACGGCAAAGCGCCTTTTCAGCGCCCCCCTTCAGCACAGCCTGCACCTCCCCATAATTGGGATCAAGCAGGCTCCATCTGCCAGACTCAAGGGCTAGGATCCCGAAGGCATGCCCTGTCGGTTTGTCTTCCGCAAAGTAGTCGATGGCGACCACATCGCCGTTGACCGGCAGGCGGCTTGAAAAATACGCCGCAAGCACATAGGCCCTCGACCCGGCGCCGCTCATTTGCACGAAAAGCCTATGAACAAGATCCATGAGATCCCCACTATTGGGACCCATGCTATAAAAGACTTTATTCCTGTTCAGCCTGTGTGTCTTCTTGTTGGAGATGATCAGCGGATGGTATTTATCAAAATTCCTTGAGGCGGCTCGCTGTACGGAATCGCGCGGATTTTCAGCGCTCACGCCCTGAACGGACTGGGTGTGATAATTGTGCAGTGGATTCATGGGCTGTTCGCCCAAGATGTCAGCCACGGTCTTTGTCTCACCAGACCTTTCTGTTATTTTGTCTTTTCGATCTTGAAGCCGGTGAATTAAGGGTGTTTTTCTGGAAATGCGATCTCCCTCCGCAACCGGGACTTTCCCATTTTTTTTCGTTTCCGTGTATGATTTCCTGCGTCCGTTGATAAACCTCAAGCACCAATAGGTCGAAATCCCGAAGCACGCCCCCTCGGAAGCAAAAGGACTTCTCATGATAAAGGGATGTTGCGTGAATTTTTCTGTAATTTCTTCTTTCAGAACTATTTCAACATAATATTTGTGGAGTTTATCTTCTATCGCCTTGAACCAGACGAGGAGATCCGTACCACTCGTTGTCCTCAAACGCGGATTTGACGGCGCCCGGGTGCGGAATCGGATGTGGAAATGGTAGGAAAGGCCGCGGAGCGCATTGCTTGCGGCCTCGCAGGCTAAGTCCCTTGACCGCTCCGCATCGCCTGCCCCGGCTAAGACGTCGTCAAATGCCTTTTTGATGGACGCCAAATGTTCGGCGTCCTGGAACGTCACCTCTCGGCTTTTTCCTTGTGGCAGGCAAGGAGAGCCAGACGTCACCTGCCAAGTCCCGTTTTCTTTCACAGACAGCGTAGCTCGGGGGGCCGTGTCCAGCCGGGCAAGCAAGCGCAGTTTTTCGAGGGGGGCATCCTGTGGGCGCTGACATATTAAGCCGAACATGGCGATGTATCTCCCTACCTCTCTCAGGATAACATCAACCTGCATGGGCTGCCTATCCGCGTGGTCCCGCGGTCGTGACGGCACGCGGCGGCGCCCCCACCCCATGGGCGCGGCCTCGCCCGCTCCGAGATGGACGCCGCCCCAGGGCAAGGGCGGCGTGGCATCCCGGAGCGGGCGCCGGCGCCTCCCGCCCTACGCCACCGGCAGGCCGTGGCCCACCGACCAATTCTCCTTCGGCTCGTCGTGAATCACGATGAAAACATCTTCCGGGCGCAGCCCCGGATTCTCGCTCAGCACCTCCACGATGCGCCGAAACAGAGCCTTCTTCTGCGCCGCCGTGCGGGTGTTAAAGACGGTGATGTCGATATAGACCACGTCATCGGAACGCAGGACGCCATAAGCGGGGCCGGTGCGGAAGTTCGCCCCGGCATGTTCGCTCAGCGTCATGAAGTGGTCGCCCTCCGGCACGTCGAGGGCGTCGCGCAGGGCGACATAGAGGCCGTCCAGGATCGCCTGGCGAAAGGCGGCCGGCTTTCCGCTGCGCATGGAAACATGAATGAGGGGCATGGGGTGACCTTTCCTGATGCAAGGACAGGAAGGGTAGGCGCGAGTGCATCATTTCCATATGCTATCTCTGAATATATCAGAGATAACGCCTTTCAATGATAGAGCCTTCCCTGCCCCTGGATGCGGTGCGCGCCTTTGTGGCCATCGCCGATCTCAACAGCTTCACCCGTGCGGCCGAGGCCATGGGGAGCACCCAGGCCGCCATGAGCCTGAAGCTGAAACGGCTGGAGGAGCGCCTTGGCTGCCGGCTGGTGGAACGCACGCCGCGCCATGTGCAGCTCTCGGCCCGGGGCGAAGCATTCCTCGAACATGCCCGCGCGCTGCTGGAGGCCCATGATCGCGCGCTGGCCGCCTGGACCGACCAGCGCCAGCGGCTCGCCATCGGCATCAGCGATCATGTGGCAGGCCCGGAATTGCCCGGCCTCATCGCCCGCATGAATGCGCAGGACCCGCGCATGCTGATGGAGATCCGCATCGGCTCGTCGGGCGACCTGCTGCGCAGCTTCGACCGGCGGGAGCTGGACACGGTTCTGGTGCGGTTCGAGGCGGGGCGGGAGGATGGGACCGAGATTGCAGAGGAGGCATTCGGTTGGTTCGCGGCCCCCGGCTGGCAGCACCGCGCCGGCGAGCCCCTGCCGCTTGCCACCATGGCCGAGCCATGCGGCGTCCGCGCCCTGGCCGGCCGCCTGCTGGACGAGGCGGGGCTGGCCTGGAGCGAGGTGTTTGTGGGCGGCGGGGTGGCCACGGTGGCGGCGGCGGTCATGGCCGGGCTCGGCATTGCCGCCCTGTCGCCGCGCATGCTGCCCCTCGGGGCGGTGGAGGTGGGGCGTCGACTGGGCCTGCCCGCCTTGCCGCGGCTGCCGGTGGTGCTCCACACCCGCGTTGCGGATGCCCGCTCCCGCGCCGCGCTCGATGCACTCTCTGCCGCCTTCCGGGGAGCCGTGCGCGGCTAGCCCCGGATTCTGGCGCATCTCCAAGCGAAGGCGCCCCCCTTCGCAGGAAGGACTGCGTCAAGGCAAAGACGAGGCCCTAGCCGGGCAGCACCACCACCTTGGTGCCGTCGGGGACGCGGTCATAAAGGTCGATGATGTCCTGGTTCATCAGGCGGATGCAGCCCGAAGACACGGCCTCGCCGATGGACCAGGGCTCGGTGGTGCCATGGATGCGGTAAAGCGTGTCCTGCCCGTTCTTGAACAGGTAGAGCGCACGGGCGCCCAGCGGATTGGTGGGGCCGCCGGCCATGCCGTTCTTCCAGGGGCCGTTGCGCTCCGGCTCGCGGGCGATCATGGCGTCGGTGGGACGCCAGCTCGGCCAGATCCGCTTGTAGCCCACGGTGGCATTGCCGGAGAATTCCAGCCCGGCCTTGCCGACGCCCACCCCATAGCGCAGCGCCATGCCGTTCTCCTGCACCAGGTAGAGGAAGCGGTTGGCGGGATCCACCACCAGCGTGCCCGGTCCGTAGCCGGTGGTGTTGGGCACCAGCTGGCGGATATAGCGCGGCTTCAATTCCATCGGATCGATGCCGACGATCTCATAGCCATAATCCAGCCGCGCGGCGTAGCGGGCGGCATCGGCCGGGGCGACCTGCGGCTGCGGCGGAGGCGCCGGGGGCTGCCGATCCGTCACGCAGGCCGCCAGCACCAGGGGCGAGGCAAGGACGCAGAGCAGCGTGCGGCGCGAAAGGGGGCGCGTTTCGTCGGAAGGGGCAGTCATAGAGGGGACGACCTCACATCGCACCGACCCGCGCGGCGCGGGCTCGGGTGTGGCATTCGGAAGGTTAGGGGTACTGGTGCCGCACCCGCGTGGCGCGCGAATGACAGCAGAACGAGGCGAGAGGGGGGCGAGAGGAGGGAGGGCCGAACGTTTTCAACATCATGCCGCACTGCATCCATCCGCCACCTTAAGCCAGCCTTAAGCTGCGGCCGGCAGGTGTTCACAGGTAGGAGAGAGACATGCGCATCCTCGTGGTGGAGGACGATCCGGTCCTGATGAACGGCCTGAAGGTGGGCCTTGCCCTCTCGGGCGCCACCGTGGACGGGGTGACCAATTGCGCGGATGCCGAAGCGGCCCTGGCCACCGGCGGCTTCGACGCCGTGGTGCTGGACGCCATGCTGCCGGACGGCTCCGGCTTCGATGTCCTGGCGCGACGGCGCGCCGCCCATGACGCCACCCCGGTGCTCATGCTCACCGCCCTCGACGAAACACCGGATCGCATCCGCGGTCTGGATGCCGGGGCCGATGACTATCTGGGCAAGCCGTTCGACCTTGACGAACTGGCCGCGCGCCTGCGCGCCATCGCGCGACGCGGCCATGGCCGGGCCGCGCCCCTGCTGCGCGCGGGCGGCCTCGTTCTCGCCCCCGCCACCCTCACCGCCACCTTAGACGAGGTGCCGGTGCCCTTGTCGCGGCGCGAGTTCGCCGTGCTCTGCGCTCTTATGGAGCGGCCCGGCACCATCCGCTCCAAGGCCGAGATCGAGGAGCGCCTCTATGGCTGGCAGGAGGAGGTGGAGAGCAATGCCGTGGAGGTGCACATCCATAACCTGCGGGCCAAGATCGGTCGCGACGCCATCGAGACGGTCCGTGGCCTCGGCTATCGCATGAGGGGTGGCGCATGACGTCGCTCCGCCGCCGCCTGTTCCTGGTTCTGTTCGCGGCCACCGGGCTCATCTGGCTGAGCGCCGTGGCCTGGATTTCGCTCTCCAGCCGGGGCGAGCTGGAGCATGTGCTGGACGCCAGGCTTCAGGAAGCCGCGCGCATGGTGCATTCCCTAGTGGCGGCGGGGGGCCTTGCCACCACGCCGCCGCAAAACCTCGACCAGCAGGCCTATGAGCACGTCTCCTGCCAGATCTGGTCCCTGGACGGCCGCCTTCTCGCCCGCTCCTCCGGCGCGCCGGAGGAGGCCCTGTCGGCGCCGATGCAGGGCTTTTCCTCCCGGGTGCTGAAGGGCGAACAGTGGCGGGTCTTCACCATCACCGACACCCAGAAGGGCGTACGCGTGATGGTGGGCGACCGGGTCGGCATGCGCGACCGGCTGGTGCGCGACCTGATTGCCGGACTGTTGGCCCCGGCGGTGCTGATCGCCCCGCTGCTGGCGCTTTTGATCTGGGTGAGCCTCGCCCGCGGTCTTGCGCCGCTGTCGCGCATGGCCGCCGAGATCGCGGCCCGGGACGGCGAAGACATGCGCCCCGTGGCGGTGGACCATGCCCCCTCCGAGGTGCGCCCCCTTCTGGAGGCGCTCAACAGCCTGTTCGCCAAGGTGGAGGCAGCCCGCCAGCATGAGCGCGACCTCACCGCCTTTGCCGCGCACGAATTGCGCACCCCGCTCGCCGGCCTGAAGACCCAGGCCCAGATTGCCCTCGCCGCCCCCGACGCGGCCATCAGGGACGATGCCCTCCGCCAGATCCTGGTCTCCGTGGAGCGCTCCGCCCGTCTGGTGCGCCAGTTGCTGGCTCTTGCGCGGCTGGAGGCAGCCCCGACCCATAAGTCCGCCGACGAAGCGGTAAATGTGGGGCAGGCCCTGCGGGAGGTCGTCCACCAGGCGCCCGCCCCCGCCGGCGTTGCAGTGGAGATTGCACCGGGGCTCGATGATCTCGCGCGAAAGGCCGATCGCGAGGCGCTCCATCTGGTGCTGCGCAACCTGCATGAGAACGCGCTTCAGCATGTCTCGCCAGGTGGTCGGCTGCGCTGGGCGCCGCTGCCGCAGGGCCTGTGCCTGGAGGATGACGGCCCCGGCATTCCCGTGGACGAACTGCCCCGCGCCACCGAACGCTTCTTCCGCGGCCGCAACAAGACCTTGTCCGGGAGCGGCCTGGGCCTGACCATCGCCAGCCTGGCGGCGGCCCGCATGGGCGCGCGGCTGGAGCTGGCGAACCGGGAGGAGGCCACGGGCCTGAGGGCCTCCATCCTGTGGCCCGCCCCGTGAGGCGGACCGGCACCGTTCGGGACCTGACCTCGGCGGGGAAGTGCATATAGACTGCCACCGACAGGGAGTCGCCCATGCGTGCCGTTTTCGTCGATGCCAGCCCCACCCTCGCGGACGTGATGGAGCGCCTTCATCGCGCCGACGATCCGGCCATGACCATCAATCGCACGCCGAACGTGACTCCTGCCGAGCTTCCCGCCGCCCTGGACGGCGCGCAGATCGCGGTGATCGACCACACCGCCTTGCCCACCGACATCGCCCGCCAATGCGCCGGCTTGAAGCATGTGGTGTTCCTCGGTACCGGCGCGCGCAGCTATATGAGCCCGGAGGAATTGGCCGGGCTCGGCATCGCCGTCCACACCATCAAGGGCTATGGCGACACGGCGGTGGCTGAATGCGCCTTCGCGCTCATGTGGGCGGGCGCGAAGGGTTTTGCCTATATGGACCGGGGCGTGCGCGCCGGCCGCTGGCTGCGCACCGACGGGGTGCAGTTGACCGGCAAGACGCTGGGGCTCGTGGGCTTCGGCGGCATCGCGGCGGAACTGGCGCGCCTGGCGCTGGGCGCCGGGATGCGTGTCGTCTCCTGGAACCGGTCCCCCCGGGCCTTTCCGGGCGTCACGTTTGCGTCCCTGGAGGAGGTGCTGGCGCAAAGCCACGTCCTCTCCCTCCATCTTCTGCTCACCGACGAGACCCGGGGCTTCCTCTGCGCGGACCGCATCGCCGCCTTGCGGCCCGGTGTCATTCTGGTGAACACCGCCCGTGGCGCGCTGATCGACGAGCCGGCCCTCATCGCGGCGCTGGAGCGTGGCCATGTGGCCCATGCGGGGCTTGATGTCTTCACCACCGAGCCGCTGCCGGCGGACCACCCCTTCACCCGCCTGGAGAATGTCACCCTCTCCGCCCACTCCGCCTTCCGCACGCCGGAAGCCAGCGACAATCTGATCGAAGCCGCCCTCGCCCATTGCCGGCGCATCCGGGCGGAGGGGAATTAGGCGAGGCCGACGGGCTGGCGCGACGGCCTCGCATCACCCGGAAAGGCGCCTTTTGGCATTAGGAGCGGATGGAATGGCGACCCCGGCTGGGCTCGAACCAGCGACCTAGTGCTTAGAAGGCACTTGCTCTATCCAGCTGAGCTACGGGGCCGTCGGGAGACTTCTAGAGCCAGACGCGGCCGGATTGAAGCACCTGATGGTGATTCAGCACTGCCACGTGCATAGTCCCGCGCCTTCGCCACCGCAACAGGATGGCCGCAGCGCCATCTTCACCCCTGGCCGGGCGTCCCCAAAAAGCAGAAGGGCCGAAGACAGTGCTTCGGCCCTGTTCATTCAATGGCGCCCCGCACCCTCAGTGGGTCCACTGGCCCACGCGGCGGAAGGCGAAATTGTCGGAATAGGCCATGCGCCGGCGGGCCGGATCATGGGGCTCGAAGACCTGGTAGGGAATGCCTTCGCGCTCGGCATAGGCCACCGCTTCTTCCTTCGTCTCGAAGTCGAGGCGGATCTGGCTCTGCATGTCGGTGGAGCTGGTGTAGCCCATCAGCGGGTCGATGGAGCGCGGACGCTCCGGCTCATATTCCAGAACCCAATGCTTGGTCTTCGCAACGCCGGACTGCATCGCATTGCGCGCCGGCTTGAAGATGCGTGCCACCATCGCTTCGCCGTCCCCGATCCTGCCTCGGCCCCGCCCTGTCGGCGCGTCCGATCCTACCGCTTTGACTCATTCTATATTCAGCCCCGGCCCGCGGCGCAACGCAGGAACGGGGTGGCGTGACGCGGCCGGGGCTTCACGGCCGCGCCTGCCGGTCAGTCGTCCCGATAGACGCGCTCGCGCCGCTCGTGACGCTCCTGCGCTTCCACCGAAAGGGTGGCGATGGGACGGGCTTCGAGGCGCTTGAGGGAGATGGGCTCCCCGGTGTCCTCGCAATAGCCGTAGCTGCCGTCCTCGATGCGCTGCAGCGCGGCGTCGATCTTGGCGATCAGCTTGCGCTGCCGGTCCCGGGCACGGAGCTCGATGGAGCGATCCGTCTCGGAAGAGGCCCGATCGGCCAGATCGGGGTGGTTCTGATTCTCATCCTGAAGGTGCTGCAGCGTCTCACGCGCCTCGCGGAGGATGTCGTCCTTCCAGTTCAACAGCTTGGTGCGGAAATACTCCCGCTGCCTGTCGTTCATGAAGGGCTCGTCCTCGCGGGGGCGATAGTCTTCGTCGACTTGAACCGACATCAGCACTGTCCTCGATACACCGTTGCTGACCCCCGGCGGGTTGGCGCGCTTATATCCACCCCCTCGCCGGTGGACAACTCCCATGTGCGCGGCAGCGCAAGCCAGCGGCAAGGCGGACCGGCGGCGCTCAAGGTGCAACGGTATCAAGGAAGGGGAAACACCCCGGCGCGGGGCGTCGGCCACAGGCCCAAGCCGGCGCAAGGGTCGCCCGCCGCTGCCGATGCAAGCGACGCGATCACGCCTGCGGCATCACCACCAGGACTTGCCCATGTTGAAGGTGTAAGCGAGCGAAAGCCCCACGGAATATTGGTTCGCGCTCTCCACCAGCGGCGAATCTGCCGCACTGCCGACGAGGCGCCCGTAGCTGCCCCAGACGCCCGCCAGGAAGCCATTGCCGAAATTGCGCTCCAGCTGGGCCGTTACCCCCCAGCCGTTGATGCCCGAGCCGGCATTATAAACGGGCAGCGGATTGCCGAGGAATGTCGCGCTCAGCGACTGGAACGGCGTCACCCCGAAATAGGCCTCGTTGAAGGCGGACGAGGCAAAGCTGAGGCGTGGACCGACCGCGAATCGCCAGTCGTTCATGGGCACGATGACGTCGGCGGCGGCATTGCCGACCCAGCCCTCATAGCCACCGAACCCATAGCGCAGCTCGCCGCGCAGGCGCAGCCAGTTGACCGGGAACCACTCCGTGAAGCCGCCCAGCTCCAGCGAGGGATCCACATTGCCAAGGCCCGTCAGGCGGTCATTGGCATCCTCGTCGCGGCCCCAGTCGATGCGGCCGACGGCGCCGACGCGGAACGTGCCGGTATCAAACAGGGCCACCGACGGATTGTCGTCCACGGACCGGAAGGCGTTGAGGCCGCTGGCCTTTGCCACGCGGAAGACGAGGCCGGGACGCACCCCGTAATCGTCGCTGCCGGGATATTGGGGAACGATGCGGCCGGAGACGCCGAGGGTGAGATACCAGTCCTCCTGCCCCTTGGCCGCCGGCATGGCGGGCGGAACGGCCGTCGCGTCCGCCGCCTGCACGGGCGAAGGCGCAGAAGACATCACCGCCGCGGTGGCGCTCAGGCCAAGGCCCAGAAGGATGCGGCGGAGGACGGGGATCATGGGCATCTCGTGCATACCGGCAGGAAAGATGACGTAAAGTTAGCCGGAGCCAGGTGGCACGTGGTGGCAGAAATGTCACTGACGCCAAGCATTTGGCCAATTGCCCCGCGGTTAGCTCGCACTAGCCTTCCGCAACGTCATTTTCTCGCGCCCTGCGCCTTTCCGCCGCATCGGACATGCGCCCGGTCCAATAGGCCACAGATCGGGCCAAGGCCGGGGCGATCTGCCGCGACCGCTCGGCGGCAAAGGGGCGGAACAGGTGAATGGTGTCATCCCGGTCGGCGATGGCCGCAGCGAGGAGATCGGCGGCCAGGGCGGCATGGCCGACCGGCTGGCGCCCCAGCGCCACCGCGTACCACACGCCCGCACGGGGCGACCCGATGAGCGGCAGGCCATGGCGGGCGATGCCGTAGCTCACCGACCGCGCCTCGCCGGTGACTGCATTCCTCAGGGCGGGAAACAGGCGCGCCCCATGGCGGCGCAGGATCACGGCTGCGGCCCCGGCGCTGCCGGCCTTGGTGGCGGTGGGCGCGCGCAGATGGAGCTTGCCGCCCTGCCAGGCAAAGGCAAGCCCGCGCTCGCCGCCTTCCTGCACCGCCTCGTCGGCACGGCCGCGCAGCGCGCGGGGCGCGAAGACCCCCTCCACGTGGTGCGACCGGCCAAGCGCCCGGGCGAGCCAGGGCGCCGGGCCGGCAAGCCCGCGCTCCGCGCAAAAGGCCACATGGTCTGCCCGGACCCGAAGGGTGGGACAGGTCAGATATTTGCGCACCCCGTTCAGGTCCGCCCCCAGAACCGGCAGGCGGGGCAGGAGGCGCGCGCCGGCGGCCATGGCGGCTTCGGCGAGCCGGCGCGGCAGGTCGCGAACGTCAAAGGTGGCAGCCTGGGGATCGTGCAGGGCGCCCACATAGGCGCGTGTGCCCAGCAGCGCGGCGGTGTGCCCCGCGCCCAGTTCCGCCACGCTGGCAAGCCCCAGCGTATCCCGCGCCGCCGCCTCGTCGATGAGATCGAGCCGGCCGCGCGGCCCGGGCGCATGAATGTAACCTTCGGCCTCGGGCTCGAACCCCAGCGCCTCCAGCAGGCGCATGGCCCGCACATGCGCTGTCTCGGACAACTGGTGCAGCCGCCGCGCCGTATCCCGGTCGGCCCTCGCGCAGAGCGCCGTGGCGGTCAGACCGAGGCCCGGCCGCAAGGTTTCCCGGCCGAGGCTCAGATCCGCAGCCGGCCCGTCACCGGGGTCCAGCACGACCACGTCACGGCCACGCAGCGCCAAGGCCAGCGCCAGCCACAGGCCGGCGAGCGTTGCCCCCACCACGCACACATCGCAGTCGATCTCGCCGCGCACGAGCATGCCGGGCCCGCCGGCGCCCTGCGCGGCGGATGCGGCGCGGCGCTCCGCCCGTTCGTCCACGAACGTCATGACCCATTCAGCCCCTGACGGCGGCCTACGCCAAGCAGGAGCATGCCCCCGCAGCGTCCGGCCTTCCCGATCTCCAGCACCATGATGGTGACGCAATTTACCGATGCTGTCGCCTGCGAAGGCGGAGGGCGCAAGGTAAGGTGCCGTTTCCGCCCGGGCGGGGCCCTCCCGGGGCCGCGCTTCGTCTTCCTGTCGGAAACCGGCTCTAAACAGCCCCGATCGTGCCTCTGACCTGGAATCGTTCCCCATGCGCCGCCTGATCCTGCTTCGCCACGCCAAATCCGACTGGCCGAACGGCACCCCGGATCATGAGCGTCCGCTGGCCGAGCGGGGACGGGACGCGGCGCCGGTGATCGGCGCCTATATGGCGCGCGAGGGGCTGGTGCCCGACCGGGTGCTGGTATCCAGCGCCCGGCGCACCCAGGAGACCTGGGCGCTCGTGGCCCCCCAGTTGCGCTCGACCCCCGAGGTGGAGCGGGAGCCACGCATCTATGAGGCGAGCGTGGCCGCCCTGTTTGCGGTTCTGCATGCCCAGCCGGTGGAATGCCACACCCTCATGATGGTCGGCCACAACCCCGGCTTCGAGGACTTGGCCGGCCGGCTGGTTGAGAGTGGTCCGGCGGAGGCGCGCCTTGCCATGGCCGCCAAGTTTCCCACCGGCGCGGTGGCCGTGATCGACTTGCCGGTGGACCGCTGGGAAGATGTCACCCCCAAGTCCGGGCGGCTCGATCGCTTCATCACCCCCCGCGCCCTGAAGACGGACGGCTGACGCCTTGGCTCCACCCCTGCCCTTTCTGGAAGAGGCCCGCATCGGCCTGCGCGCCCTGGCCGACCGGGTCGAGGATCTCGCCCGCCCCACCTTGCGCCTGGGGGTGACCGGCCTTGCCCGTTCCGGCAAGACCATCTTCACCACCGCCCTCATCCAGGCCCTGGTGCAAGGCGGGCGCCTGCCGGTGTTCGAGGCGATGGCCTCCGGCCGCATCGCCTCGGCGCGGCTGGAGCCACAGCCCGACGATGCCGTGCCGCGCTTTCCGTTCGAGGACCATATGGGGCGCCTCGCGGCGCGGGACTGGCCGTCTTCCACCACCCGCATCAGCGAATCGCGCCTGTCCATCCGCTACGCCCCGAAGCGCGGCGGCCTGCGCACCTTGACCCTGGACCTGGTCGACTATCCCGGCGAATGGCTGCTCGACCTGCCCTTGCTGGACAAGAGCTTCGGCGATTTCTGCCGGGAGAGCCTGGCGCTCGCCCGCGCCCCCGCCCGGCAGGCGCTGGCGCAGGAGATGCTGGCGGCGCTCGCCGCCACCAATCCCTATCTACCTGCGGACGAGGCCAAGGCCCGCGAGCTCGCCGCCCGCTTCACCACCTATCTGTCCGCCTGTCGCAGCGAGCGGGTGGCCATGAGCCTTTTGCCGCCCGGCCGCTTCCTCATGCCCGGCGACCTGGAGGGCTCGCCCGCCCTCACCTTCGCGCCCCTCGACATCCCCGCCGATGCGAGCCTGCCTCCCGGTTCGCTCGCCGCCATGATGGCCCGCCGATACGAGGCCTATAAGAACGCCGTGGTGCGCCCCTTCTTCCGCGATCACTTCGCCCGGCTCGACGCACAGATCGTCCTGGTGGACCTGCTGGCCGCCCTGAATGCCGGTCCGGCCGCCCTGGCGGACCTGGAGCGGGCGCTCGATTCCATCCTCACCGCCTTCCGGGTGGGGCGAAACAGCCTGGTGTCGGCGCTCTTTCGTCCGCGCATCGACAAGGTGCTCTTCGCGGCCACCAAGGCCGACCATCTCCACCAGACCAGCCACGATCGGTTGGAAGCCATTTTGCGGCGCCTGGTGGAGCGGGCCGGCGAGCGGGCCAAGGAGAGCGGCGCCGCCTTGGACGTGGTGGCGCTCGCCGCCATCCGCGCCACGCGGGAGGCGCAGGTTTCGCGCGGCGGGCGGCAGATCCCCGCCATCATCGGCACGCCGGAAGCCGGGCAATCGGCGGGCGGGCAGGTGTTCGACGGCACCGAGGACGTGGCGCTCTTTCCCGGCGAATTGCCGGAGGCGCCGGACGCGCTCTTTTCCGGGCGCGCCGACGCCTTTCGGGGCCTTTCCAGCGGCGACCATGGGGACGCGGACTTCCGCTTCCTGAAGTTCCGCCCCCCGCCCGGCCTTGGGATGGCCACGCCCCTTCCCCATATCCGGTTGGATCGGGCGCTGCAGTTCCTGCTGGGCGACCGGCTGGCGTGAGCGCGCGCCAAAACAGAGGTGGTGATGGCGGAAGCTGACGAAAGCGGGCGGGGGCGGCCGGGCCTGAAGCCTCAGGTGTTTCGCCTGGACGAGGCGGGCATCACGCTGGCCCCCGAACCGGAGGTGGCGGATACGGCGCTGGTGCCGGTTCCCCCGGCCCGCACGCGCGGGATCAGCCTCGGCGGCCTGTTCTGGACGGCGCTGGGCGGCCTCGTCAGCCTGGGCGCCGGACTGGCCGTCACCCGGCTGGTGGAGGACCTGTTCTCCCATTCGGAGTGGCTCGGCTACACGGGCCTCGGCTTCGCGGCGCTGCTCGCCTTTGCGCTCATCGCCATCATCGCTCGCGAGGGCGCGGCCCTGATGCGCCTCTCCAGCCTCGACCGGCTGCGCGATGCGGCCACCGCCGCGATCGCCGCCGATGACCGCAAGGCCGCGGAAGCGGTCACGCGCGATCTGCTGGCCCTGTCGGCGGAAATGCCGGCGCTTGCGCGCTCCCGCGCTGAACTTTCCTCCCATCTCGGCGCCATCATCGATGGCGCGGACCTCATCCGCCTGACCGAGCGCAGCCTCATGGCGCCGCTGGACAGCCAGGCGAAGCAGATGGTCTCGGACGCCGCCAAGCGCGTATCCGTCGTCACCGCCGTCTCGCCCCGCGCGGCGGTGGACCTATTGTTCGTGCTCTATACGGCGCTCGGCCTCGTGCGCCGGCTGTCCCAGCTCTATGGCGGGAGGCCGGGGACGCTGGGCATGCTGCGCCTCATTCGGCATGTGGTGAGCCATTTGGCGGTCACCGGCGGCATGGCCGCCGGCGACAGCCTGGTGCAGCAGATGGTGGGCCATGGCCTTGCGGCACGCCTCTCCGCCCGGCTGGGCGAAGGCGTGGTGAATGGCCTTCTGACCGCCCGCCTCGGCCTTGCCGCCATTGCGGTGACGCGTCCCCTGCCCTTCACCGCCTTGCCCGCCCCGCGCCTCGCGGACGTGGCGGCGGGCCTCCTGCGCAAGGCGGAGGAAGAGCAGGCTCAGGCCGGCACCAAGCGGCTCGGCAAGGCGGAGGGGGCATAGCGCACCGGCTGGTTCCGCCACAGCATCTCCGCCACCGGCCAGCCCAGCAGCAAGGACAGGATCACCACCACCGCCGCCACGGCCCATTGGCTGGCAAGGGCAACCGTTGCCAGAACCGCCAGAAGACCAGCCATGGTCAAGGTGGTCAGCCCCGCCATAAGCCACCAGCGCCACGCCGGCAGGCCGCCTGAAAACGTGATGCCAGCGGCATGAGGGGCCAGCCCGGCGTGAAGGGCCTGGATGAATGGGACATATTGCGCCCGGTGGTCCTGCACCTGGGCGACCGCCGTCCGGCTGAGCGAGCCGATGCGCACCGTCTCCCCGGACCTTCCGGTGAGCCGCATCTCATAACTGGGCGAGGCCAGCTGGCCCGGACTGTAGAGAAGACGCACCTTGGTGACGTCGGCAAGCGCCAGCTTGCCCGAGCGCGCGCCCACATCCCACTCCAGCACCCCGCCGGTCAGACGGAAGCGCGAGCCCGGCCCGATCATCTTGCTGCGATAGGCATAGGTCAGCGCGCCCGCATCGTCCTCGTCGACCTTGCCCATCGGATGCGCCGGCTCCCTTCGCCACTTGACCTCCCCTTAAGGGAGAGCCGCGCCGCTGACAAATTTCGCGCCGCCTCAGGTCGAGGCGTGGGCACAGATGTCCGGCTTCACGTCGATGAGCGGGGTCCCATCGAGGCAGTCGAGGCCGCGCACCAGCATGTGGGTGCCCTCAATGCCCACCAGCTCCACCACCGACGAGGCAATGGGATTGGGGCGCACCGGGGAGCGCAGCGAGAAGGTGCCGGCCAGCTTGCCGCTATGACCCGGGCTCTGGAGCACCAGGTCGCGGCGGGCCTCGTGCATCCAATAGAGCACCTGGAGGCGCGGCTTGTCGGCGACACCAGCCAGCGCCTCGCCCCAGCGCGGATCGATCTCCAGCCGGCACACGGGACCGGCCACCGGATCCCCTCGGCGCGGACATTCGGAGCGGCGCGTCCAGGGGGTGCGGATGCGGCCGATGAAATAAAGGCTGGCATCAAAGGCGTCCGGCAGCGCCACCTTCACCTCGCCGGCGCGCATGCCCTCTTCCAGAATGCCCGTTTCCGCCGCCGCGCCACTCATGCCTTGTCCTCCGTACCGAGGGCATCATAAACCACGGCGCACGCCTGCCGAGGCCCCACGCCGCGGCAAAACACCGGAGCTTGCCATGCAACCGTCCCGCGACATCAGCCGCCTCATCGAGATCATGGCGCGGCTGCGCACGCCCGGCACCGGCTGCCCGTGGGACCTGGAGCAGGACTTCTCCACCATCGCCCCCTACACCATTGAGGAGGCCTATGAGGTGGCCGACGCCATCGCCCGGGGCGACAAGGCGGATCTGGCCGATGAGCTTGGCGACCTGCTGCTCCAGGTGGTCTTCCATGCCCAGCTCGGCCAGGAGGAAGGCAGCTTCGATTTCGGCGACGTGGTGGAGGCCATCACCACCAAGCTCATCCGCCGCCATCCCCATGTGTTCGGCGAGGCCCGCGACCTGCCGCCGGACGTGGTGAAGGCCATGTGGGGGCAGATCAAGGCGCAGGAGAGGGCCGAGAAGGCCCAGCGCCGCATCGCAGCGGGCCTGCCCGCCGAGCCCCCTGCCCGGATCCTCGATGGAATCCCGGTGGGCATGACTGCCCTCACCCGCGCCCTGAAGCTGCAGGAGAAGGCGGGCAAGGTGGGCTTCGACTGGAACGATGCCCGCCAGGTGCTGGCCAAGATCCGGGAGGAGACCGACGAGGTAGAAGAGGCGCTCGACGCCGAGGACCACCAGGGGCTACAGGGAGAGGTGGGTGACCTGCTGTTCGCCGTGGTGAACCTCGCCCGCCACGCCGGCGTCGACCCCGAGGCCGCCTTGCGCGCCACCAATGAAAAGTTCACCCGTCGTTTCGGCCATGTGGAGGACAGCCTCGCCGCGCAGGGCCGTCGGCCCGACGAAGCCAGCCTCGACGAGATGGAAGCCCTGTGGGTGGAGGCCAAGGGTTTGGAGCGGCCCTGACCGGCCGGCGCAAAAATCTCGCCTCCCTGTCGGCGCGCCCGCATCTTCCGCGTTCTTGGGACACGGGCAGCACACGCCCGCTTTGAACGGGAGACACTGCGATGCGCGTGATGGTGATCGTGAAGGCGACGGCGGACAGCGAAGCCGGGCTCCTGCCGGCGCCCGAGCTGCTCGAAGCCATGATGGCCTTCAACGAGGAACTGGTGAAGGCCGGCGTGATGCTGGCCGGCGACGGCCTGAAACCCTCCTCCGCCGGCAAGCGCGTGGCCTTCGAGGGGGCGAACCGCACGGTCCTGGATGGCCCCTTCGCCGAAACGAAGGAGCTGATCGCCGGCTATTGGCTGTGGCAGGTGCGGGACATGGAGGAGGCCGTCGCCTGGGTGAAGCGCTGCCCCAATCCCATGCCGGGGCCGAGCGAGATCGAGATTCGCCCGCTCTACGAGATGGACGACTTCGCCGACGTGACCACCCCTGAAGTGGCGGCCAGCGAAGCGCGGCTGCGGGAAAAGCTCGGCGGCGCATGAGCCGCGCCGCGTCAGGGGGCGGGGAGACCCCCGCCCTCAGGCCTCGTGCACCCGGTCTGGACCGAAGCGGCGCGTCACCAGAGGGGCGCGCTCGGGGAGGATCCGCAGCGCCACCCGCATGACGCCCTCCGCGTCAGTGTGGCGCTCCAGCACCTCGCCGTGGCGATAGAGCCAGCCGAGACCTTCGCCATCTTCCGGAGCCAGCGTCACGTCCAGGGTCACACGGCCGGCGGTGATGTGGCCTTCAACCAGATCCAGCAGAGGGCCTGTGCCCTCGCCAGTCAGAGCGGAGACCAGGACGGGGCGATGCGCCTCGTCCGCGCGCACGGCCACGTTGAAGATCCGCTCGCGCTCCTCGTCCGGCAAGGCGTCGATCTTGTTCCAGACCTCGATCACCCGGCCGCCGCTCTCCGCATCGATGCCGAGATCGGAAAGCACGTCCTTCACATCTTCCGCCTGGGCATCGGTGTCCGGGTGGGAGATGTCCCGCACATGCAGCACCACGTCCGCCTCGATCACCTCTTCCAGCGTGGCGCGGAAGGCGGCGACCAGCTGGGTGGGCAGCTCGGAAATAAAGCCCACCGTGTCGGACAGGATGATGCGCGTGCCGTGGGGCAAGTCGACCGCGCGCAGCGTCGGATCGAGGGTGGCGAACAGGAGGTCCTGCGCCATCACCTCAGCCTTGGTGAGGCGGTTGAAGAGCGTGGACTTGCCCGCATTGGTATAGCCCACCAGGGCCACCACCGGGTAGGGCACGCGCTTGCGGCTGGTGCGGTGCAGGGCGCGGGTGCGCTTGACCTGCTCCAGGTCCTTCTCGATGCGGATGATGCGCTCGCCGATCTGGCGGCGGTCGGCCTCGATCTGGGTTTCGCCGGGGCCGCCGAGGAAGCCGAAGCCACCGCGCTGGCGCTCCAGATGGGTCCAGGAGCGCACCAGGCGCGAGCGCTGATAGTTCAGATGGGCCAGTTCCACCTGGAGCGCACCTTCCTTGGTGCGCGCCCGGCGTCCGAAGATCTCCAGAATCAGCGCGGTGCGGTCCACCACCTTGGTGGACCAGGCCTTTTCCAGATTGCGCTGCTGCACGGGCGACAAGGCGGCATCGAAGAAGACGAGGCCGATCTCCTCGGCGGCGACGATGCCGGCAATCTCTTCCACCTTGCCGGAGCCCAGATAGGTGGCCGGCTTCACCTCGGCGAGCGGCACCAGGCCCCGGTAGACCACCTCGAGTTCGATGGCCAAAGCAAGGCCCACAGCCTCGTCGAGGCGCGCCTCTGGAGTGCGCCGCTCGGGGGTGCCGCGCGGCGCTCGCTTGCTGAAATAGGGCGTGATGACGGCGCACCGAGTGGGCGGAGCCTGTCGATCGACACCCTTTCCGCCGACGCCCGGAGCGCCCTTAGCGGCTCCAATCTCCAATGCGTGTTACGCCTTCTCCGTGTCGTCCGTGGGATCGAACAACTGAACCGGGTGTCCCGGCATGATGGTGGAGATGGCGTGCTTGTAAACCAGCTGGGAGTGGCCATCGCGCCGCAGCAACACGCAGAAATTGTCAAACCACGTCACGACACCCTGCAGCTTGACGCCGTTCACCAGGAAGATGGTGAGGGGGGTCTTGTTCTTGCGGACGTGGTTGAGAAACGTGTCCTGAAGATTTTGTGTGCGTTCCGCCGCCATTTTCGTGTCCGTTTCTTCGGCGTTGCCCCACCCTCCCCCGTGCCGGAACCGGCCTCGGAGCGAGCGGGAATTGATACGCTAAAATGGCACAGGGAAAATTGCACGCAACATTATTTTGCCGCGCAGCATGGACATGATGCAGCGCGTCAGACCGAAGTCTCTGCAAAATGATAGAATTCCTCGCGCAACCGCTGGGCCACGGCGCCGGGCTTTCCGTCCCCCACCATGGCACCATCAAGCTTCACAACCGGCACGATGATGTTTGACGCGGAGGTGAAGAAGGCCTCCTGCGCCGCGTGCGCCTCCTCCAGCGTGAAGGGGCGCTCCTCCAGCCTGAGCCCGGCGGCGGCGAGGATGTCGAGCATCACCGTGCGGGTGATGCCACGCAAAATTCCGTGGTCCGCCGGCCGGGTGACCACCGTGCCGTCCTTGGTGACGATCCAGGCATTGGTGGACGACCCCTCGGTCACATAGCCCGCCGCATCCACGAACCAGGCTTCCTTGGCCCCGGCCTCCTTGGCCGCCTGCTTGGCGAGCACATTGGGCAGCAGGCCGACGGTCTTGATGTCCACGCGATCCCAGCGGTTGTCGGGCACGGTAATCACGCTGACGCCGGTCGCGGCCGCCTTGTCGCGCTTGGCGGGATCGGCAGAACGCGCGGTCACCACCACCGAGGCCGGGACAGGCTTGTCGGGAAAGGCATGGTCCCGGCGGGCGATGCCGCGGGTGACCTGAAGATAGACGATGCCGTCCCGCACACGGTTGCGTCGCACGGTCTCCCGCAGCACCACCGACAAGGCCGCCCGCGACATGGGCGGGGTAATCCGAAGCTCGGAAAGCGAGCGGTCGAGGCGGTTGAGGTGGCGGCGCTCGTCGATCAGGTGTCCGGCGCGCACTTCGCACACTTCATAGACGCCATCGGCGAACTGGAAGCCGCGATCCTCCACATGGATGGTGGCGTCGCGATGGGGCACGTAGCGGCCGTTCACATAGGCAATGCGGGACATGATGGGAGGACTCACTTGCGCCAGACGGCGAGATGAAGCAGCACGAAGATGCCGACGGTTTCGAGGCGGCCGGCAATCATGGCAAAGGCCGCCGCCAGCACCGACCAGGGCGGCAAGGTGGCGATGGGCGGCCAGCCCGCCCCTGAGGCATCATAGAGCGGCCCAGTATTGGTGAGGGCAGCCACCGCCCCCGTCAAAGCCGCCTCGAAGGAGGGCATGGAGGTGCTCATGAGAATAAGCACCACCGCCAGCGCGCTGACCACCGCCAGCAAAGTCACCCAGATGCCGCGCATGGCCGAGCCGACGCCGCCCTCCCCGGTGCGGGTGGGCTGGACGAGATTGGGAGACAGCAGCCGCAACAGGTCGCCCTGCGCCCGCAAGGTCAGGGCGCGGACGCGGAAAATCTTCAAGCCCGCCGCCGCCGAGAGGGCGCCACCGCCCACCAGAGCCAGGATCAGTTGCAGCGAACGGGGCAGCTCCTCATAGGTGCCCGGCTCGGGGGGGATGCCGCTGGTGGCGATCAGCGATGCCGCGGCAAACAGGCCGGAATTGATCGCCTCGCCCGGCGGGATGATGGAGGGGAGGCGGTAGATGATGACGCCGAGCAGGATGCCGGCCACCGCCCAGTAGCACAGCAGAAGAAGGCTTTCCGACTGTTCGGGCGCGGCGTGGATGCGCCGGCCCACCAGCGCCTTGTGCCACCGCACGGATGTCGCGGCCCACAGGAAGAAGGGGATCAGCGCCCAACGCGTCGCCTCGCCGCCCTGGATCGCCTCCCGCGCCTCCGGCGGCAAATGGGCGCCGGCCGATGTCACGGCGCTGGCGATGCAGAAGGCCACATAGGGGCCGTGGCCGGCCACCAGCATGGCGAGGAAGGCCACCACCGTCGCGGCCGCGTAGATGGGCGTGACGTCCCGCAGCGCCGCCAGCGTTTCCACCGCCTGAACCGCATCCAGGGGCTGCGATGCCCGGTGGGGCAGACCGCCGATGGAGGCCGGCGCCAGCACCGCGATGGCGCACACGATGGTCAGGAGCCCGCCGCTCCATTGCAGCAGCGCGAACCAGGCGAACAGGCTGCGTGGCCCTCGCTCAACCAGGGTGAAGCCCGTGGTGGTGAAGGCGGACAGGGCCTCGAACCAGGCCTGGCCAAGCGGCAGGTCGGCGCCATAGGCGATGACCGGGGCGGCCATCACCGGCACCAGGACCCATAGGCTCGCGAGGGCCACAAACACCTGGAAGCGCCGCAGCCGGCCGCCGAGGCCGGCGCTGGCAAACCGCATGGCGCCCGCCAGGAAGATGCAGGCCAGGGCGGTGGCGAGGAATGCGGGGGCAAGCCCCTCCCCCCACCGGGCCGAGACCAAGGCGGGCAACAGGCTCGCGATGCCGGTCCATGCCAGCGCCACGGCGAGGAGGCGGACGATGGACGCCATGGCGGGATCGTTCTCAGAAGAATTCGAGGCTGACGCGGAACAACTGCTCCACGCGCTTGATCTGGTTGGACAGGGCAAACAGGATGACGCGGTCCTGGGCGCGCACCACCAGATCGCCAGTGGGCAGGATCACCTCCCCGTTGCGCACGATGGCGCCCACGCGAAGCCCCTCCAGCAGGTCGATGTCGCGCAGCGGCCGTCCGACCAGCGGCGAGGTCTCCAGCGCCTCCGCCTCGATCATCTCGCCCGCTCCCTCCAGCAGGGAATGCACCCCGCGGATGCGCCCGCGCCGCACATGCTGGAGCACCTTGGAGACCGTGATCTGGCGCGGGTTCACATGGGCGTCGATGCCCAGGCCCCGCGCGAAGGCGGCATAGCCCTGCTCGTTCACCAGCGAGAGAATCCGTCGCGCACCCAGCTGCTTGGCCAGCAGGCAGGAGAGAATGTTGATGCGGTCGTCATTGGTCAGCGAGATCATGGTGTCGGCATCGGGCACGCCGGCCTCGTCCAGGATCTCGCGGGCGAGCGCGTCGCCATTGAGCACCACGGCCCGGTGAAGCACCTCGGCAATGGCCTGGGCCCGTTCCGGCGAGCTTTCGATCAGCTTGACCTTGGCCGCGCTGTTCCGCCGCTCCAGTTCCTGCGCCACGTAGAGCCCGATATTGCCGCCGCCGGCAATGACGATGCGCTGGCCGGGAATTTCGTCATGGCCGAAGATGGACAGCGTGCGCTTCACCTGCCCGGAGGCGGCGACGAAATAAGCGACATCCCCGGCCTGGACGACATCGGTGCTCTTGAGCACCACGGGCTTGCCCGCCCGCTGCACGGCCACGATGGTGGCCTGGAGGTCTGGGAAAAGCTGGGTCAATTCGCGCAGGGGCGTGTCGAGGATGGGGCAATCCTCGGCGCAATAAACGCCGGCCACCACCACAGCTCCGTCGGCGAAATTCACAGTGTCGATGGCGCCCGGCAAAGAGAGACGCCGCAGCACCATCTCGCCCACCTCCACCTCGGGGGAGATGATGACGTCGATGGGCAGGTGATCGCGGGAGAACAGGTCCCGCCATTCCGGCTGCAGATAGGTCTGGGCGCGGACACGGGCGACCTTGGTGGGCACGTTGAACAGGGCATGGGCCACCTGGCAGGCCACCATGTTCACTTCGTCATGGAGCGTGACGGCGATAATCATGTCCGCCTGCTCCGCCCCGGCCTTGGCCAGCACGTCGGGATGGGAGCCATGGCCGACCACCCCGCGCACATCCAGTTGCTCGGTGGCGAGCTGGATGCGGCGCGGGCTCGCATCGACGATCGAAACGTCGTTCTGCTCGCCTGCGAGGCGCTCGGCGATGCCGAACCCAACCTGCCCCGCTCCGCAGATGACGACCTTCATGGACGATTCCCCCAGCCTGGAACCAGATTAGCCGTTCGCCGCCGCTGCGCCTACAGGCTCTTCCGTCACGTCCGGTGCCGTCGCGCCGGACCGCTCGCCCTCAGCCGACGCCGAGGGCCTTCAGCTTGCGGTGGAGCGCGGACCGCTCCATGCCCACGAATTCGGCCGTGCGCGAGATGTTGCCGCCGAAGCGGTTGATCTGGGCGGACAGATATTCGCGCTCGAACACCTCCCGCGCCTCTCGCAGGGGCAGGCCCATGAGATGCTCGCCGCCATTCCCGTTCGGCAGGTTGGGCACCAGCGCGCCCACGTCCGGGGGCAGCATGGAGGCGGTCACGATGGCCTCAGGGTCCCCACCGGCCAGGATCAGCACCCGCTCCACATTGTTGCGCAGCTGGCGCACATTTCCAGGCCAGTCATGGGACTGGAGCACGGCCATGGCGTCGTCGGCGATGCGCCGGCGGGCAAGACCGGTGGTCTGCGAGATGAGTTCGATGAAGAAATCCACCAGATCCGGGATGTCCTCGCGCCGTTCGGCCAGCGGCGGCACGCGGATCGGCACCACCGAGAGGCGGTGGTAGAGGTCTTCGCGGAACCGGCCGCCGGCGATTTCCTCCTCCAGGTTGCGCCCGGTGGAGGAGATGATGCGCACGTCCACACTCACCTTGGCGGTGCCACCGATGCGGGTGAAGGTCTGCTCCACCAGCACGCGCAGCACCCGGTTCTGGGTTTCGCGCGGCATGTCGGCCACCTCGTCCAGGAAGAGGGTGCCGCCATGGGCCTCCTCCAGGGCGCCGCGATGGGCCTCGCGCCCTTCCCCGGCTTCGACGCCGAACAGCTCGAACTCCAGCCGCTCGGGGGTGATGGCGGCGGCATTGATGACCACGAAGGGTCCCCGCGCGCGGGTCGAAGCCGCATGGATGAGGCGCGCGGTCAGTTCCTTGCCCGAGCCGGAGGGACCGACAATGAGGATGCGGGAATTGGTGGGACCGACGCGGTCGACGGTGGCGCGCAATTGCTGGATGGCGCTGGAGCGGCCCACCATGGTGTGGGGCTGGGTGAGCTGCTTCAGCTCCTTGACTTCCCGCCGCAGCCGCAAGGTTTCAAGGGCGCGCTCGGTGACCACCACCAGGCGATCCGCATTGAAGGGCTTCTCGATAAAGTCATAGGCGCCGCGCTTGATGGCGGCCACCGCCGTCTCGATGTTGCCGTGACCGGAAATCATCACCACCGGCACGTCGGGGTGATCGGCCTTGATGGTGTCGAGCAGTTCCAGCCCGTCCATCCGGCTGCCCTGGAGCCAGATGTCGAGGAAAATCAGGTTGGGGCGGCGGCTGGCGATGGCGGCAAGAGCACTGTCCGCGTCGCGGGCGGTGCGGGCCGTATAGCCTTCGTCCTCCAGGATGCCGGCAACGAGGCCGCAAATGTCGGCTTCGTCGTCGACGATGAGAATGTCATGGGCCATGGCTCAGGCTCCCTTGGAGGGTGAGGAGGCGGCGCTCGGGGCTGCCGCGTCGCTCAGGCCGGCTTCCGCAGGAGCGGCCGGGGCGGGAGTGGGGGTGGACTCGGTGGCGGGCGGGCGTGCCGCGTCTGGGGTGGCGGGGGTAGCAGAGGCAGCGGGAGTGGCGGAGCCGGTGGGCGCACTGGCCCGGGGCACGGCCTTGGGCTGGGGCTTGACGGTCTCCAGAGGAATGCCGTCAGCCCTCAGGCGCAGGCGAATCCAGGCGCCCCGGCCCTCCGGCGCGTCGTTCAGTTCGATACCGCCGCCGTGCTCTTCCATGATCTTGCCGACGATGGCGAGGCCGAGGCCCGTGCCCTTTTCGCGGGTGGTCACATAAGGCTCCAGGAGGCGGTTACGGCTCTCCTGCGGCAGTCCGGTGCCGTTGTCGATGACATCCACGATCAGGTCTTCTCCTGCGCGCACCGCGCTGACGCGAACCCGCCCCTTGCCGCGCAGGTCGGCGGGCACGGCCTCGATCGCCTCGGCGGCGTTCTTGATGATGTTGGTTAGGGCCTGGGAAATGAGGCGGCGGTCGAAGCGGGCCGGCAGTTCCGGCGGCACCTCCGCCTCGAAGCTCACATCCGGGTGCCCCACCCGCATGAGGAAGATGGTCTGCCGGATGGTCTCCGCCAGATCCTGGCTGTCCACCACGGGCTTGGGCATGCGGGCGAAGGACGAGAACTCGTCCACCATGCGCCCGATGTCCCCCACCTGCCGGATGATGGTGTCCGTGCACTGGTCGAACACATCCCGGTCCTGGGTGATGTGCTTGCCATACTTGCGCTTCAAGCGCTCGGCGGAGAGCTGGATGGGGGTCAGCGGATTCTTGATCTCATGGGCGATGCGGCGGGCCACGTCCGCCCAGGCCGAGGTGCGCTGGGCGGCTATGAGGGCGGTGATGTCGTCCAGCGTCACCACCCAGCCGTGGCTCGCCTCCCCCGACTGCTCGGTGGTCAGGCGCACGGTGAACACCCGCTCGCGCCCTTCGCGATTGACGGTGATGGTGCCCTGGACGGTGCGCTGGCGCTCGTCGGCCTTCGCCTCGGCGATGAGATGCTCCGCCTCCGGCACCACCTCCGCCAGGAGCTGGCCGAGGACATCGGCCTCCCGCACCCCAAGCAGACGCTCGGCCGACCGGTTGAGGATGGTGATCTGCAAATCGGGATCGATGCCGATCACCCCCGCGCCCACCCCGGAGAGCACCGCCTCGGTAAAGCGGCGGCGGCTGTCCATCTGGTCGTTGGCCCGCAGCAGGGCATCGCGCTGCTGGCGCAATTCGGCGGTCATCTTGTTGAAGGTCTCGCCCAGCGCGGCCAGATCGCCCTCGGCGCGATAGATGGGCACCTGCACGTCGAGATTGCCGGCGGCCACATGGTCGGCTGCGGACATCAGGCGGCGGATGGGCGCCACCAGCCATTTGGAGAAGTTCAGCCCCAGCCAGACCGCCGAGAGCAGCACGATCAAGGTGATGACCGTGTACATCAGCGCGAACGCCACCTGGACGCCGAAGCGCCGCTCCTCCAGGCTTTCATAATCGGCGAGCGTGTCGCGTGTGGCCTTCAGATAGCCGATCACGCGGGGGTCGATGGGCCGGGCCACGTAGAGATAAAGGTCGTCATAATCGCGCAGTTTGACCACCGCGCCCACATAGTCCGCATCGGAGGGCAGGTAGATGACCGGCTGCTCCACCGTCGCCTCGCCGATGGCGATGTTGCTGGGCACCAGGAATTCGCGCCCTGCATTGATCTGGGCGCGCTCGATGACCTTCAGTTCCTTGTCGATGATGACCGAGCCCGGGAGATTTCGCAGCGCCGCCTGGGCGGTGAGGATCTGGCGGAAGCGCTCGCGGTCGTTGTCGAACAGCGGCTTCAGGCGGGTCAGGTCATTGCCCATGGCCAGCACGTCGCCGCGAATGTTCAGGGCATGCTCGCGCACATAGGTCTGCGCCACCTGCACCGCGCTTGCCACGATCTCGCGGGTGCGGACGGAGAACCAGCGATCCAGGCCCCGGTCGAGGGTGAGGCTTGCCACCACCGCCACCAGGATGGCCGGCACCACCGCCACCACCGCGAACAGGCTGACGATGCGCACGTGCAGGCGGGCGGCCGCGCGGCCGCGCTTGCGGGCGCGCATGATGCGCCACACTTCCCGCCCCACCATGACGGAGAGCACCGCCACCGCCAGCGCATTACCCGCCAGCAGGCCGATGACCACCTCATGAGTGGGCACCACCGGTGTCAGGCCCATGAGGATCAAAAATGTGGCAAGGGCTGAAATGAGCGCCAGAAGCACCATCAGCGGGGCGAAGTAGCCGAACCCCATGCCCGAATTGACGCCAAAAGGGCTGCCTTCGGTGCGGTCCTGCGAGGTCAGGCTCATGATTTCCTTCACCGCTGTCGCGCCACGAGTCGCCGCGCACTGATGCAGTGGAACGACACTGGTGCAAAAATGTGACAGCGGTCCAGCCCGCAAGACCCATTTTTAGCAACGGGTCAAAAAATACCCATCCTGTGGGTAAGGGACGGGCCCGGTCAGGCCCGCCCCATCCGGCGCGCTCAGCGCGAGGTGCGGATCACCTGGATGTCCAGGTCCCGGATCTTCTTGCGCAGCGTGTTCCGATTGAGCCCCAACAGCTCGGCTGCCTTGATCTGGTTGCCCCGCGTGGCGGCCAGGGCCGCCGACAGGAGCGGGTACTCCACGTCGCGCAGGATGCGATGATAGAGGCCGGGCGGGGGCAAATCCTCCCCGAAGCCGCCGAAATAGGTGTTCAGGTGGCGTTCCACCGAGGCGCCAAGGGTGGCATCCACCGGCCCTTCCTCGGACATGGCGCTCGGCTGGGGTTCCGAGAGTTCCGCCTCGATGATGGAGGGGGTGATGATCTCCTGCGGGTAGAGCGCGGCCAGGCGCCGCACCAGGTTTTCCAGCTCGCGCACGTTGCCCGGCCAGCGGTAGCGCTTCAGCCGGTCGAGGGCGGCGCTGTCGATCTGCTTGGCCGGCAGCCCCTCCCGCTCCGCCTGGAGGAAAAAGTGGCGCACCAGATCCGGCACATCCTCGGACCGCTCGCGCAGCGGCGGCAGGCGCAGCGGCACCACATTGAGGCGGAAGAACAGGTCCTCGCGGAACAGGCCTTGCTGGATGAGGGTGCGCAGGTCCTTGTTGGTGGCGGCGATGATGCGCACGTCGGTCTTGATGGGCGTGCGCCCGCCCACCGTCGTGTACTCGCCCTGCTGGAGCACGCGCAGGAGGCGGGTCTGCGCCTCCATGGGCATGTCGCCGATCTCGTCCAGGAACAACGTGCCGCCCTCCGCCTGCTCGAAGCGGCCAGGATTGCGGGTGGTGGCGCCGGTGAACGAACCTTTCTCGTGGCCGAACAGCTCGCTCTCGATCAGGTCGCGCGGGATGGCCGCCATGTTGATGGCAACGAACGGACCGGAGCGGCGCTTGCCATAATCGTGCAGCGCGCGCGCGACCAGTTCCTTGCCGGTGCCGCTCTCGCCCGCGATCATGACGGTGAGGTCGGTCTGCATGAGACGGGCAAGCAGGCGGTAGATTTCCTGCATGGCGGGGGAGCGGCCCACCAGCGGGATATTCTCGTTCTCCTCGGAACCGTGGGCGCGGTGATCGGCCTTCTTGGGCTCCGCCAGGGCGCGGCCGACGATGGAGATCAGCTCCTTCAGGTCGAAGGGCTTGGGCAGATATTCGTAAGCGCCGCGCTCGGAGGCGCGGATGGCGGTCATGAAGGTGTTCTGGGCGCTCATGACGATGACCGGCAGGTCCGGCCGCGCCTTCTTGATCCGCGGCAGCAGATCGAACGCGTTCTCGTCGGGCATCACCACGTCGGTGATGACGAGATCGCCATCACCCTGGCTGACCCAGCGCCACAGGGTGGCGGCATTGCCGCAGCTGCGCACCTCATAGCCGGCGCGCGAAAGGGCTTGGTTGAGCACCGTGCGGATCGCGGCGTCGTCGTCGGCGACCAGGATGCTTCCGGTGGGCATGGATACCTCAGTTCTGGTCAGAGGCGGCGCTCTTGCCGCGGTACATGGGCAGGAGCACGCGGAAGGTGGTGCGGCGGGGCTGGCTGTCACATTCGACGATGCCGCCATGGTCGCCGATGATCTTCGCCACCAATGCAAGGCCGAGGCCACTGCCGGTGGGCTTGGTGGTCACGAACGGGTCGAACAGATGGGGCAACAGGTCGTCGGGGACGCCCTTGCCATTGTCCCGCACGCAAAATTCCAGCGGCAGGCTGACCCGCGAGGAAGCGCCGGGGACGGTCAGCCGCACGCCGGGGCGGAAGGCGGTGGTCAGCTGGATCTCGCCGTCGGTGTCGGGCTCGATGGCCTCGGCGGCGTTCTTGACGAGATTCAGGAAGACCTGGATCAGCTGGTCCCGATTGGCCAGCACTGGCGGCAAGGAGGGATCATACTCCTCCACGAAGCGGATGTGGCGGGCAAAGCCGGACGAGGCCAGCGTGCGCACATGCTCCAGCACCGCATGAATGTTGACCGGCTCGCGCTCGATGGGCCGCTCGTCGGAGAACACCTCCATGCGGTCCACCAGCTTCACGATGCGGTCCGCCTCATCGCAGATCAGACGGGTCAGCGCCCGGTCCTCATCCCCGGCCGACTGCTCCAGGAGCTGGGCGGCACCGCGAATACCGGACAGGGGGTTCTTGATCTCGTGCGCGAGCATGGAAGCCAGGGCGCTCACGGAGCGGGCGGCGCCGCGATGGGTGAGCTGGCGGTCCATCTTGTCGGCGATGGTGCGCTCCTGGAGCATCACCACCACATGGCCGGGCCGCTCGGCGACAGGGGCCACATGAATGTCCACCACCCGCTCGGTGCCATTGCGCGGCGTGCCGAGGTCCACGCGATATTCGTTCACCGGCGCGCCGCGCGCCCGCACCTGGTCGATGAGGCCCAGGAGCGGCGTGCCGAAGGGCAGGAATTCGGCGAAGGCCCGGCGGCGCAGCACCGGAAGGCTGACCTCGAAAAAGGCCTCGGCGGCGACGTTAGCATCCACGATCTGCCCGGTCTCGGAGAGCGTCACCACCGGATGGGGCACCGAATCGAGGATGGCCCGGGTGAAGCCCGCATCGGGCTCGGGGCGACGCTTCATCTCGGCTTTCATGCGGCAGCCCTCCAGCTGAGATCGTCATAGGCATCCACGATGCCGGCCTTGACCATGTTCGGATCCTCCATGGTCAGAAGGCGGGCTCGCCACGCCTTCACCCATTCCGCCGGACGCCCTGCGGTGTGCGCACCCGCCTCCAGCGCCCAGCCCACATGCTTGCGCGCCTGCCGCACGCCGAGGCTGGCGCCGTAAAGCGACAGCCAGCCGTCGAACAATTCCAGGAGCACGTCGCGCTGTTCGGCCAGGGCAGGCTCCGGCGGCTCGAGGCCGGTGGCGAGGAAGCGCGCCACCCGGCCGGGGAACCAAGGCCGCCCCTGTGCGCCGCGCCCGATCATCACGCCGTCGGCGCCGGAAGCCTCGAGCATGGCGGGCGCGTCGCCGCAGCGGGTCAGGTCGCCATTGGCGATGATGGGGATGGTGACGGCGTCCTTCACCGCCCGGATGGCGGCCCAATCGGCCGTGCCGGTGTAGAATTGAAAGCGGGTGCGCCCGTGAATGGTCACAAGGGCGATGCCGATCTCCTGCGCGAGGCGCGCCAGATGGGGGGCGACCGTCGCGCTTTCGTCCCAGCCGAGGCGCGTCTTCAGCGTGACGGGGACCCCGACCGCCGCGCGCACCGCCTCCAGGATGGCTACCGCCAGCGGCAGGTCGCGCAACAGGGCCGAGCCGGCCGCGCCCGTCGTCACCCGCTTGGCGGGGCAGCCCATATTGATGTCGATGATATCCGCGCCCTGGCCTTCTGCGAAACGCGCCGCCTCCGCCATCCAGCGGGGATCATTGCCGGCCAGTTGCACCGCATGGAGCGCATTGCCCGAGCGGGCGGTCTTCAGGTTCATTTCCACATGGCCGTCGAGCAAAGCCTCGCTCGCCACCATCTCGGACACGACGAGACCTGCCCCGTAGCGCAGCGCCATCTCGCGCACGGGCGCATCGGTAATGCCCGCCATGGGGGCGAGCACCACCGGGTTCGGCAGCTCATGCGGGCCGATTCGCACGGGAGAGGACGGAAAGAGCGCGTTTGCTTGCACAGAAATTAGGCCACCTAACGAGTGCCTACATTCTAGACATTCATTCGACCCATGCAAGGGCATGCTGAACGAATGGGCGCCGAGTGGTCCCGGCACGGGTCCGGCTCCAGTTCACAGGGTCCGTCTTTCCGCTTGCGCGGAGCGTGTGGCGGCTGTTCAAGGGGCTGATTTTTCTGCCGGGAATGGACCATCGGTCATGCAATGTGCCGTCATCATCGTGGCCGCCGGGCGCGGCTCCCGGATGGGCGGGGACGTGCCGAAGCAGTACCGCAAGCTGAACGGCGAGAGCGTCATGCGCCGCGTGCTGCGGCTTTTTTGCGACCATCCAGCCATTGCCACGGTCCAGGTGGTGATTCACCCCGATGATGCCGCTCTCTTTGCCGAGGCGGGCGCCGGCCTGCCCAAGCTCCTGGCCCCAGTTCCAGGCGGGGCGGAGCGCCAGGATTCGGTGCGCGCGGGCCTAGAAGCCCTCGTGCCCCATGCCCCGGAGGTGGTGCTCGTCCACGATGCCGCCCGCCCCTTCGCCAGCCCGGCGCTCATCGCCCGCGCCGTGGACGCGGGGGCACGGTTCGGCGCGGCGGTGCCGGGAATCGCCGTCACCGATACCATCAAGGTGGTGGACGACCAGGAGCAGGTCACCGGGACGCCCGCGCGTGCCTCCTTGCGCGCCGTACAGACGCCCCAGGCCTTCCGCTATGAGAGCCTGCGCCTCGCCCATCAGCGCGCCTGTCAGGAAAACATCGCCGGGCTCACCGACGATGCGGCGGTCATGGAATCGGCAGGGCATAAGGTGACCGTGTTTGAAGGGGAGACCAGCAACGTGAAGCTCACCCATCCCGAGGATCTGGCCCGTGCCGGCGCTTCCCGCCCTCTCACCGACGTGCGCACCGGCACGGGTTTTGACGTCCACGCCTTCGGCCCCGGCGACCATGTGATGCTGGGCGGCATCCCCCTGCCCTTCGACAAGGGCCTCGATGGGCATTCGGACGCGGACGTGGGCCTCCACGCCCTGACAGACGCCGTGCTTGGCGCCTTGTGCGACGGCGACATCGGCGCCCATTTCCCGCCCTCCGACCCCCAATGGAAAGGCGCCACTTCCGACCGCTTCCTGGCGTTCGCGGCGGAAAAGGTGCGGGCCCGGGGCGGGCGCATTGCCCATCTCGACCTCACCCTCATCTGCGAGGCGCCCAAGATCGGCCCGCACCGTGAGCCCATGCGCGCGCGCATCGCGGAAATTGCCGGAGTGCCGGTGGAGCGCGTCAGCGTGAAGGCCACCACCACGGAGAAGCTGGGCTTTGCCGGCCGCCGGGAGGGCATCGCCGCCATGGCTTCCGCCACCATCCGCCTGCCGGAGGACGAGGCATGATCGACGCCGACATCTATGCCGCCGCCGAACGGGTGCTGACCGCCTGCCGCGCTGCCGGCCTCACCCTCGCCACAGCAGAATCCTGCACCGGCGGCCTCGTGGCTGGCGCGCTGACGGCGGTGCCGGGCTCGTCGGACGTGGTGGACCGGGGCTTCGTCACCTATTCCAACACCGCCAAGATGCAGATGATCGGCGTGCCCGAGGCGACGCTGGCCGCTTATGGCGCGGTGAGCGAACAGACCGCCCGGGCCATGGCGGAAGGCGCCCTCGCTGCGGCTGGCGTCGGGGTCAGCGTCGCCATCACGGGCGTGGCGGGGCCAGGCGGCGGATCGGCGGAGAAGCCCGTGGGCCTCGTCCATTTCGCCAGCGCCCGCAAGGGCGGCGTCACGCGCCATCGGGAGATGCGCTTCGGCCCGCTCAGCCGCGACGAGATCCGCCGCCGCTCCGTCCTGGTCGCCCTCGACATGCTGGCGGAGGCGGCGGACTGAGGGTCAGACGCTCTCGGCGTAGCGCTCGTAGGCCACTTCAACGGTCAGGATGTGGGCCCGCATGGCGGTGGCAGCCTCGGCCTTGTCGCCGCGCAGGATGGCGGTGACCACCTTGTCGTGCTCCGCATAGGACAGAGCCAGACGCCCCAGATTGCGGAACTGCGCCCGGCGGAACGGCTGGAGGCGGGCGCGGGTGGCGAGCGTCAGCTCGCAAAGGTAGTCGTTATGGGCGCCACTATATAAGAACGTGTGGAAGCGGTCGTTCAGGAAGGTGTAGTGGGTCTCGTCTCCACGGCGGGTCAGATCGGCCAGATCCGCATGGATCGCCTGGAGCTGGCCCCGTTCGGACGGCGTCATATGCACGGCGCACAGGCCCGCGCAGAGCGCCTCCAGCTCCGCCATCACCTCGAACATGCCACGCAGCCGGTCCAAGGTGGGCTTGGCCACCAGGGCGCTGCGGTGGGGGCGCGTCTCCACCAGGCCCGAGGCCGCCAGGTCCCGGATCACCTCGCGCACCGGCGTGCGGGACACGCCATAGCGCTTGGCGATGTCCATCTCCTCCAGAGGCGTACCCGGCGCGATGCGGCCGCGCACGATGTCGTCGGCGATCTGGAGCCGCAATTCCTCCGTGCGCGTGACCGCGCGGACCGCCGCGCGGCGGCGACGGGTGCGGGGCGGCCGTTCGGGAGCGACGGGCGAGGGGGCAAGGGTGGTCATGCAACGCCAAACGTAACGGGATTCTCAAAGGAGGCGAAGCGCGGGCCTTACCGGACCCGCGCGCCGCAACGGGTGTCAGAGCGGGTCGGGAATGACGCTCACATGGGCCGCCACCACGCGCCAGCCTTCCGGGAAGCGCACCCAGGTCTGCTGCTGGCGGCCAATCTTGCCGGGCCCATTGTCCCGTACGAACAGCGTGGAGGCCACCGCCATGTCATGGCCATAGGCGGTGATGACGGTGCGCTGCAGCGTCCGCATCAGCCCCACGGGAGAACGGCCGCGGCGGAACGCGCGGATCTCATCCATGCCGTAGAGGTTCTCCCCACCGCCATAGCGGATAGTGGTGGGGTGATCGTGGAACAGCGCCTCCAGCGTCTCCACATCATTGGTCACCAGGGCTTCTTCGTAGCGCGCAAAGGCGGCCGTCACCTCGGCCACCACGTCGGGAAGGTTGATCTCCACGTTTGTCCTCACAGCTTGGCCACCGGCGCCCGGCAGACACCTGCCTGCCAGAGCGCCTCAGCAACACGCAACACAGCATCCTCCCGCCAAGGCGCGCCAATCACCTGCACGCCAAGCGGCAGCCCCTCGTCCAGCCACACCGGCACCGCCGCCACCGGCAGGCCGATGAAGGAGATGGGCTGGGTAAAGAGGCCAAGATTGGGCCGCACCAGCATCGTCTCGCCATCCAGAACGAAGGTCTTCTGCCCCAGTTCCGGCGCCCGGCAGGGAGTCGAGGGGGCAAGGATCACATCCACCTCCTCGAACAGCTTGAGCACTTGCGCCCGATAGACCCGCCGGAATTTCTGCGCCGCCGTGGTCCAGGCGGCGGGAATGGCAAGGCCGGCGATCAGCCGGTCGCGCACGGCGGGGTCATAGTCGCCGGCGCGGGCGTGGAGGCGACGGGCATGGAGGGCGGCGCCGTCTGCCGCCGTGATGACATAGGCGGCCGCACGGGCCCGGGCGGCCTCGGGTATCTCCACCATGCGGCTGGCATCAAGCGCGGCGGCGACCGCATCGACGGCGGCAAAGGCTTCCGGCATGCCCTTGGCGCGGAAATAGCCACCGGCCACCGCCACCTTCAGGCCGCCAATACCTTCCGACAGGCGCGCGGCGGTGGGCTCGAACGGCCGGGGCGTCAGGCAGGGGTCGGCCGGGTCCTCGCCCTGCATGGCATCATAGGCGAGCGCCAGATCCTGCGGGCAACGGGCGAAGGGGCCGAGATGGTCGAAGGCCGAGACGAAGGGAAAGGTGTGGGCGCGGGAAAGGCGGCCATAGGTGGGCTTCAACCCAAAGATGCCGCATAAAGCCGAGGGCACCCGGATGGAGCCGTTGGTGTCGGAGCCGAGCGCGAGCGGCACCTCGCCCGCCGCCACCGCCGCCCCCGAGCCGCCGGAAGACCCGCCGGACATATGTCCCAGCGCATGGGGATTGCGCGAGGGGCCATCATGGGCATTTTCGCCCGTGAAATCATAGGCATATTCGCCCATGTTCAAGCCGCCCACGAGCACGGCGTCCGCCGCCTCAAGCCGTGCCACCAAGGTCGCGTCCTGCGCTGCCGGCGGATGTGTGCGGTTGATGAGCGAACCCGCGCGGGTGGGCAGGCCGGCAATGTCGAACAGGTTCTTCACCGCGAAGGGCACGCCCGCGAGGCGCCCCAGTTCGTGCCCGGCGGCGCGGGCGGCATCCACCGCATCCGCCTTGGCGCGGGCCCGCTCAACGGTGACATCGGTGAAGGCATTCACCTGCGGTTCCAGCGCGGCGATGCGCTGGAGGCTCGCCTCCAGCACCGCGCGGGCGCTGACCTGGCCGGACTTCACCGCGGCCGCGATTTCATGGGCGGGCGCGGTAGCGAATGCGGACGCATCCGCCTGGGACGGCGCGGGTGCGGCCGGATCGAAGGGCTCAAGCATGGGGTGCTCCGCTCTCAGGGCCGATAGACCGGCGCGGGGTCGCACTCGTCGCCCACGTCATAGGCCATGACGAAGGCGGCGGCGTCCGCGATGTTGCGCAGATAGGCCATGGCTTCCCGGTGCCATTCCGGCTCCACGGTGAGGGCGAAGGCCCCGATGGCGCCGTCCAGGAGGCGCTCCAGATCGCGCTCCTCGGCGGCTGGCACGGGCGTGAGGGGATCGGACATCCGCGTCTCCTTGGGACGAGCGGGAAGGGAAGGAAGGCAAGGCCCCCGGCGTCACACCGGGGGATGGGGAATGGCGGCGATCAGTTCGCGGGTATAGGCATCCTTCGGCGCGTCCAGCACCTGGTCGGACGTGCCCTCCTCGACCACCCGCCCCTGGCGCATGACGATGACCCGGTCGCAGAGCAGCTTCACCACATGCAGGTCGTGGGACACGAAGAGATAGCTCATGCCCAGCGTCTGCTTCAGCTCCTCCAGCAGGTTGAGCACCACCGCCTGGACGGACACGTCGAGCGCGGCCGTGGGCTCGTCGAGGATCACGAGATCGGGTTTCAGGGCGATGGCGCGGGCGATGCCCACGCGCGCCTTCTGGCCGCCGGAGAGCTGGTGCGGAAAGCGATCCAGCAGCTCGCCGGGAAGACCCGCCATAGCGGCGAGTTCCTCGACCTTTGCCCGCAATGCCGCTCCGCCGGACATGCCGCCCATGCGCAGCAGGGGGTCGGCGATGGCGCGGGCGGCCGTGTAGCGGGGATTGAGGCTTTCGGTCGGGTCCTGGAACACCATCTGGATGCGCCGGCGCATGGGATGGTGGGCAAATTCCCGGGCGGGAATGGCGCCGATATCCTCGCCATCGAAGGTGATGCGTCCGGCTGTGGGGTCGATCAGGCGCATGACGATGGTGGAAGTGGTGGACTTGCCGCAGCCGCTCTCGCCCACGAGGCCAACGCTCTCGCCCTTCTTGACCTCGAACGAGATGCCGTCCACCGCCTTGAAGATCATCTCCTCGCGCGGCGGCTTCTGGCCCATGAGGCCCTTGAGAAAGGCCACCGGCGCACCCTGGCGGGGATATTCCTTGACGAGGTTTTCCACCTTGAGCAAGGGCGTGCCGCTCGCTGCCACCGTGGCGGCGGTGGGCGCTGGGGCAGCCCCCGCCTCCCCTTCCGGCAGCAGGTCCTTCAGCGTGATGCCGGGGCGAGGCGTCGCCCGCATCAGCTTGCGGGTATAGGGGTGCTGGGGCGCGCGGAAGATGCGCTCGGCCGGCGCCGTCTCCACCACCTCGCCCTTTTCCATCACCATCACGGTGTCGCAATAGGTGGCGGCAAGGCCCAGATCGTGGGTGATGAGGATGGTGGACATGCCCCGCGCGCGGGTCAGTTCCGTCACCAGGTCCATCACCGCCTTCTGGGTGGTCACGTCGAGACCGGTGGTGGGCTCGTCGGCGATCATGAGCTGGGGCCGGCAGGCGAGCGCGAGCGCGATGACGATGCGCTGGCACATGCCGCCCGACAGTTCGAACGGATAGGCGTGGTAGCGCTCCTCCGGCCGGGCGATGCGCACCTGCTTCAGGATGTCGATGACCTTTTCCTCCACATTGGAGGGCTGCGCCTGGAGATGGTGCAGCAGCACGTCGCCGATCTGGTGGCCCACCTTGCGGATGGGGTTCAGCGCGGCGCGCGGATTCTGGAAGATCATGGACATTTCCCGCCCGCGCAGGTCGCGCATCTGGCGCTCGGGGGCGTCCGCAATGTCGATGCCCGAGAAGGTGATGGAGCCCTCCGCGATGCGCCCCGCCCGATCGAGGATGCGCATGACCGTATAGGAGGTGACGGACTTGCCCGAGCCGCTCTCCCCCACAATGCCCAAGGTCTCGCCCTTGGCCACGGTAAGGTTCACGTGCTTGACCGCCTTCACGATGCCCTTGCGGGTGGAAAACTCCACCGTCAGGTCGCGAACTTCCAGCAGCGGGCCCTTGGGGGTCTCTCCGGCGAGCGCCGCGGTGGCAGGATCGATGACGCCATGCATGGTCGCCTCCCTCAGGTGCGGCGCTGGGGATCGACGATGTCGCGCAGACCGTCGCCCAGCAGGTTAAAGCAGAAGACGGCGAACATCAGCGCGAGGCCCGGAAACAGGGCGATCCACCATTCGCCGGAAATGATGTAGGAGGCGCCCTCTGCCACCATGATGCCCCACTCCGCCGTGGGCGGGCGCACGCCCAGGCCGATGAAGGACAGGCCGGCGGCGTTGAGGATGGCGTAGCCCATGGTCAGCGACATCTGCACCATCATGATGGGCATGATGTTGGGCAGGATCTGCGTGAGCATGATCCGCCATTCGCCATTGCCGGTGAGGCGGGCAGCCTGGATGAAGCCCGCCTGACGGCGGATCGCCGCCTCGGCACGGGCGACGCGGGCATAAAGCGGGAAATTGATGATGGCGGTGGCAATGACGATGTTGGTCACCGTATTGCCCAGCGCCGCCACGATGCCCATGGCCAGCACGAACAGCGGAAAGGCCATGATGGTGTCGGAGATGCGCCCGACGATCCGGTCCGTCCAGCCGCCGAAAAAGCCCGCCGCGATGCCGGCAATGCCGCCCACCGCGAACACCAGCGCCACCGAGAAGACGGCGATGGCAAGGTCAAGGCGCGTCGCCACCACCACGCGGGAGAAGATGTCCCGGCCCAGTTGGTCGGTGCCGAACCAATGGGCCCAGGACGGGGCCTGGAGGGCGATCTTGGTGTCGCTGGCCAGCGGGTCATAGGGCACCACATAGGGGCCGATGAGCGCGGCAAGGATGAGGATCACCGCCATGCCGAAGGCGAGCCCGGTGACCGGATTGTCCGAGATCACATATTGGGCATGCTTCAGGGTGGCGACGAGCGGGCTCTGGCTGCGGGACGGCCCGGGGGCGTCGGCGGGATTGGCGAGGGTCATGCTTCGCTCCGGGCGCGCGGATCGATGATGCCGTAGGCAATGTCGATCACCAGGTTGAGGGCGACATAGAGGATGGCCATGGCGAGCACGAAGCCCTGCACCGGCGCATAATCGGAGGTGATGAGCGCCTCCACCGCATAGGAGCCAATGCCCGGCCAGGCGAACACCTTCTCCACCAGCACGTTGGCGCCCAGCAGGAAGGAGAACACCATGCCGAGCGTGGTGATGACCGGCAGCAGGGCGTTCCGGAACGCATAGACGATGATGACGGTATAGGGGGTCAGCCCCGCCGCCCGCGCCGTGCGCACGAATTCGGAGGAGAGCACAGAGAGCATGGAGGCGCGGGTCATGCGCGCGATGGGGGCCAAAGCGAAGATGGCCAGCGTCAGGGCCGGGATCACCAATTGCGCCAGGGCCGCGCGGAAGGTCTCCAAATCCCCGGCGATGAGGCTGTCGAAGACAAAAAAGCCGGTGACATCATTGGGCGCCGTGGCAAAGGCATCGAGCCGCCCCAAGGGCGCGGGTGCCCACCCCAGCTTGAAATAGAACACATAGACCAGCAGCAGGCCGGTGAAGAAAACCGGCAGCGAAACGCCCGCGGTGGTGATGACGCGGCAGGCATGGTCGATCCACGATCCCTGCTTGACCGCCGCCGCAATGCCGAAGGGAATGGCGATGGCCAGCGCCAGGATCAGACCGGACAGCGTCAGCTCGGCGGACGCCGGCAGGCGGGTCGCGATCTCGTGGGCCACCGGCTGGCCGGTGGAAAGCGAGGTGCCCAGGTCCCCCTTCGCCAGGGCGCCCACATAATCCATGAACTGCTCGGGCAAGGACTTGTCGAGGCCGAGCTTCGTCCTGATCTCGGCAATGGCCTGCGGCGTGGCGGCGGGGCCTGCGAAATAGGCAGCCGTGTCGCCGGGCAGCACGCGGGTGAGCAGGAAGGTCACGATCACCACGCCAATGAGGCTGGGGATCGCGGTGGCGAGGCGACTGGCGATCAGCTTGAGCATGACGGCCTTCTCCTGATGGCGCGCGGTGCGCCTCGGTCCGGTGGCAGGAAGGAATGAAGCAAACTTGGCGCCAGATCGCGCCGCAGGGGCCGGATGGGCGGCCCGGTGGGGAGAGGCACGATCGCAGGCGCCCCCCGGGGTCGCCCCCGGCCTGCGCGCAGCGCCCCTCCCCGTCCGAGATCAGCTCTTCTGGAAGGTCGCGTAGTTCAGGCGGCGGTGGAACCAGTACTGGTACCCCGACACATTCTTCTGCATGGCGACGTTCACATAAGGCTGGAACAGCGGGATGCGCGGCACGTCGGCAAAGGCCAGGTCCACCATGCCCTTGATGTCCGCATCATAGGCCGCCTTGTCGCCATTGGCGGCGGCGGCGCGGGCGCCGTCGATGAAGGCGTCCATGGCCTTGGACTGGTAGCTCATGGTGTTGAACACGGAATTGTTGCCGTGGTAGCACCAGAAGAAGAAATATTCGGGATAATCCAGCCAGCCCGAGAAGACGTTGGTGAAGAGCGGCATCACCTTCTTGTTGAGCTCGGTGCGCCAATTGGCACCCGGGATCTTGTTGATGGTGGTCTTGATGCCGATCTGGGCGAGGTTTTCCTGCACCAGAACGCAGAGCGGCTCGTTGACGCCGGCAAAGCCGAGGTCGAAGGAAATCTCGGTCTCGAAGCCGTCGGGATAGCCGGCCTCGGTCAGCAGCGCCTTCGCCTTGGCCAGATCGGTGGTGTATTTGGTGGGCTGCGGCCAGGCGACCTCGGTCTTATAGTCGGCGGGAGCGCCGAACATGGGCTTGGAAAGGCCGAACAGCACCGCGTCCATGATCTTCTGGTAGGGCATGGCATAGGCCATGGCCTGGCGCACCTTCACATTGTCGAAGGGCGGCTTGGTGACGTTCATGCCCATATATTGCAGGCCGTTGGAGTAGGGCGTGGAGATGATGGTGAGCTTGCCGCTCTCCTTCAGCTCCACGAAATCCTTGTTGGGCAGGTCGTAGGACACGTCCGCATCGCCCCGCTCCAGGAGGGCGCGACGGTTGCCGGCGGAAGGCACCATGCGCCAGATGATGCGCTTCATCTTCGGCACGCCGCCGACCCATTTGTCATTGCGCTCGAAGATGACTTCCGTGCCCGGAGTCCACTTGGTCACTTTGTAGGGGCCGGAGCCGGCGGTGTTCTGCTTGGTATATTCCAGGCCCCAGGGGTCCTTCTCGGTGGCGTTCTTCTTCACCAGCTCCGAATTGTAGATGGACGGCACGATCACCGCGAGATCGGGGATGGTGAGCCGGTCCTTGCGGATGAAGTCCACGCGCACGGTGCGGTCGTCCACCACCACGAACTGCTCGGGCTTTTCCAGCGAGCCGGCCTTCATCTGGAAGGTGGGGAAGCCGCCCACGGAGACCGCGCGGTCCAGCGACCACTTCACATCCTTGGCGGTGATGGGGGTGCCGTCGTGGAAGACGATGTCCTTCTTCAGCTTGAAGGTCACCGACATGTCGCCGAGCACCATGTCCTCGGCCAGCTGGCCCTCGAACTTGTCGCGGTCGTAATAAGGCGTGCCGTTCACGTCCTTCATGGGGTGGGTGATGAGCCGATCATAGGTGTTCCATGCCGCCTCATAGCCGGGCACATTGGTGCCGACGCCCTGAATATCCAGATTGTTGGGCCCGCTTTCGGAGACGATGAGCAACGTCTCCGCCCGGCTCTGCGCTTCCGCCGGCGAAAACACGGCCGGCGCAGCCACGCCGCCGGTGGCGAGCGCAGTGACGGAGGCGGACTTCATGAACTCACGGCGATTCATCGGCTGGTCCCCTTTTGGAAAGGCATGCCCCTTCCCATTCAAGCACCGTGCCAATTGCATACGATTTTTATAAAAGTCTTATATTTCAGAATTTTACTTCAACTTACGGCTCTGTCAAAAGACCGCTCACCCTCTTTAATTGCACATACTTTAATCATTCTTGTGCACATTGCATGCAAATGCGCGGAACACAGACGCCGCCCGATTGGGCATTCGCCTCCCGCATCTGCCCACGCCATGCCCCCCGCGCAGGGGCGGCCCGACATTCAGCGCGCCGGGTGTCAGACGGGATGGGAAGATGGGGACGCCTTAGCGGCGGCCTGATCGGCCAGATGGGCGGCCATCAGCCGGCGATAGCGCACGGTCGAGATGGGCAGAAGGGCGAGATAGATGAGGCTGCACACCGCCAGGACCACCCAGGGATAGCTCGCCAGCAGGCCCGCAAACAGGGCAAAGAGCACGAACAGCGGGAGCACCATGTCCTTGCGCACGCGCTTGCCCAGAGTCTTGCCGGACCAGGCGGGCACCTTGGAAATCATCAGCACGCCGATGCCGAGGCAATAGATGAGAGCAAATGGCGCACTCATGACCCCGTGGGGCACGCCGATCAGCTCCAGATAGACCGGCAGCAGCACCGTGATGGCACCGGCCGGCGCCGGCACGCCGGTGAAGAAGTCGGCGGTAAAGGCCGGCCGGTCCGGGTCGTCCAGCATGACGTTGAAGCGTGCCAGGCGCAGCGCCGCGCAAATGGCGAAGATGAGCGCGGCGATCCAGCCGATGGAGCCCACCTGATCGAGGCCCCACATATAGAGGATGAGGGCCGGCGCGCAGCCGAAATTCACGAAGTCCGCCAAGCTGTCCAGCTCGGCCCCGAACTTGGATGTGCCCTTCAGCGCCCGGGCCAGCCGTCCATCCACGCCGTCCAGGATGGCGGCGAAGACGATGGCCGCCAGCGCCAGTTCCATCCGGCTCTCAATGGCCATGCGCACGGCGGTGAGGCCGGAGCACAAGGCGAGCAGCGTGACGAGGTTCGGCAACAGAACCCGCAGGGGAATGCGGCCGATGCGGCCGAACCGGGGGCGAGCCTCATCTTCGGGACCGAGTGGCTGGAACGGCGTGGTCATGGCGGCCTCAGCTCACGCGATAGGCGGTGTCACGGGCGGCGCCCGCCAGCAGGTCGGCAATCACCGTCTCGCCCGCCGTGGTCAGCTGGCCCTCGGACACCTGCACCTTGGTGCCAACCGGCAGGTAGACATCCACGCGCGAGCCGAAGCGGATGAGCCCGAACCGCTCTCCCGCTCCCATCTCCTCGCCCTCGCGGACGAAGCAGACGATGCGCCGGGCAATGAGGCCGGCGATCTGCACGCAGCCGATGGCCCCGAAGGCGGTGCCGAAGATCAGCCCGTTGCGCTCATTGTCCTCGCTGGCCTTGTCGAGGTCGGCATTCAGGAAAATGCCGGGCTTGTAAGCCACTTTGAGCACGCGCCCGTTCACCGGGGCGCGATTCACATGGACGTTGAAGACGTTCATGAAGATGGAGACGCGCAGCAGCGGCGTGTCGGACAGGTCCAGTTCGCGCGGCGGCACGGCCAGCGCGATCTGCGAGATGCGTCCGTCGGCCGGGGCCACCACCAACCCCTCCCGCACCGGTGTGACGCGGGGCGGATCGCGGAAGAACAGGGCCGTCCAGATGGCCAACCCCACGGCGATCATGCCGAAAAAGGTCGAGACCGAGAGAAGCCCGGCGGCGATGACCACGGCGATGGCGATGAAGGGATAGCCTTCCCGATGGATCGGCACGAGGCTCTTGCGGATCGAGTCGACGATGGACACGAAAATCTCCGAATGGGGCGCGGCGCCCTGCGGGGGCGCGCAGACGAACGCGCGCTGAGGAACAGGTAGTCACCCCCTGCCCCGCCGTCAAATGGCGATGAACCGCAGCCCCCCTTGCGATCAAGCCACGTTCCGGCTTTCCCCCTCCGGGTCCTCCTCGAACGGGTCCTGCCGCGCAGTGCGGGCATCAGCCTCGCCACCGGCCGGCTTTTGCACCGGCGCGCTGCCGGCATCCGCCGCCAGCAGCCGCTCGCGGGCCTCGTCCGCCTCCCGCTGCCGGTGCCAGAGCGCGGCGTAAAGCCCGTCCCGCGCCAGGAGTTCGGCATGGCTGCCACGCTCCGCCACCTGCCCCTTGTCGAGCACCAGGATCTCGTCGGCGCCGACCACGGTGGACAGGCGATGGGCGATGACCATGGTGGTACGGCCCTGGGACACCTTGTCGAGAGCGTCCTGGATCTCCCGTTCCGTGTGGCTGTCGAGCGCCGAGGTCGCCTCGTCCAGGATGAGAATGGGCGGTGCCTTGAGAATCGTGCGGGCAATGGCCACCCGCTGCTTCTCGCCGCCGGACAGCTTCAGGCCCCGCTCGCCCACTTCCGTGCGATAGCCCTTGGGGGTGGCGCTGATGAAGGCGTCGATCTGCGCGAGGCGGGCGGCCTCTTCCACCTCCGCGTCCGTCGCCTCCTGGCGGCCATAGCGGATGTTGTAGGCGATGGTGTCATTGAACAGGACAGTGTCCTGGGGGACCATGCCGATGGCGGCGCGCAGGCTCTCTTGCGTCACGTCGCGGATGTCCTGGCCATCCACGGTGATGCGGCCGGATGAGACATCGTAGAAGCGGAACATGAGGCGGGAAATGGTGCTCTTGCCCGCCCCCGAAGACCCCACGATGGCCAGCGTCCGCCCCGCCGGGACCTCGAACGAAACCCCCTTCAGGATCTCCCGGTCGCCTTCATAGGAGAAGCGCACATCCTCGAAGCGCACCGTGCCGCCATGAATGGCCAGCGGCAGGGCGCCCGGCTTGTCTTCCACCTCCGGCTCGCGCATCAGCACGGCGAACATGGCCTCGATGTCCACGATGGCCTGCTTGATCTCGCGATAGATCATGCCGAGGAAGTTCAAGGGCGTGTAAAGCTGGATCATCATGGCATTGACCATGACGAAGCCGCCCACGCTCTGGCGCCCCGCCCGCACGTCGAACGCCGCGAGCACCATGGTGCCTGTCAGGCCCAGGGTGAAGATGACGGCCTGCCCGGCATTCAGCCAGGCCAGCGACGTGAAGGTGCGCACCGTGGCATTCTCATAGCGCGCCACCGAACGGTCATAGCGGGCCGTTTCCCAGCGCTCGGCGCCGAAATATTTCACCGTCTCGTAATTGAGCAGGCTGTCCACCGCCTTGGTGTTGGCCTCGGTGTCGCTCTCATTCATGTCGCGGCGGATGGAGATGCGCCACTCGCTCGCGACATAGGTGAACCACGTGTAGAGCCCGACGGTCGCGGACACGACCGCCACATAGCGCCAGTCGAAGGCGAACATGAGCACCACCAGCACAAGCACCATCTCCACGATGGTGGGGGCGAGCTGGAGCACCAGCATGCGCACAATGGTCTCGATGGCCGCCCGGGCCCGCTCCAGGACACGGGTCAGGCCGCCGGTCTTGCGCTCCAGATGGAAGCGCAGCGACAGCGCATGCATGTGGGCGAAGGTCTCGAGCGCGAGCCGCCGCACCGCGTTCAGCGCAACCTTGGCGAAGATGCCGTCGCGCAATTGCGTCACGCCGGCCATGACGATCCTGGAGCCGCCATAGGCCATGGTGAGCACCACGGGCGCGGCCAGCAGCCAGGCGATGTCCGGGCCATCCTTCTGCCCATCCGGGACGGCGGCGAGCGCGTCGGTGGCCCATTTGAAGAAGAAGGGCACGGCCAGCGTGGCGAACTTGGCCAGGAACAGGAGCGCCAGGGTAATGACCACCCGCGCGCGCAAGTCGGCCCGCCCCTCCGGCCACAGATAGGGCCACAGAGCGCGCAATGTGCCGGCCAGGGTGCCGCCGGGCAGCACCAGGGATTTCAAGCGCGAAGGCGCGCCGGACACCGGCGGTGTCGGGCGCGAGGACGGATGGGTCATGGATACCTACAGGCGATCGGACGAAGGCGCGGCCAGTGCGGAGAGGTCGGCCCGCTCGGGGGAAGGGAAAGACGGCAGGAGACGATCGAACAGGGTGGCAAGGTGGACGCGCAGCCGGTCGATGGCCTCCCGGTCCGCGCAGTAGCAGGCGCGTTGCCCCGCCGCCGTGCTCCTTACGAGTCCGGCCTCCAACAGGATCTTTATATGTTGCGAGACGGTGGATTGTGCCAGGGGCAGGCCGGCGACGATCTCCCCGCAGACACACTCCTTGCGCTCCGCCAGCGTCGCCAGGACGGTGAGGCGCGCAGGGTGGGCCAGCGCCCGTAGCTGCGCGGCAAGGGCGGCGAAATCAAGGGGATCGCCATCCCCGGGGGGCGTCTCGATGGTCATCGTTCATCGTCGATAGGCGATGATGATGTCAGCGGCAAGACCATCCGAGCTTCGGCATGCCTGTCATGCTTTCGTCTTCAGGCTGGGCGAGGAAAAGAGGTTCCCGGGCTTGCGCGGGCGTTCCGCGCTCCCACGTCAGCTCCGTGAGCAGCGTGTGAGCACCACGTGACGCACTGCACAATCCTGCTAAAGTGAGGCCATGGCTCGTATTCAAAGCGTCTGTGTCTATTGCGGGGCCGCGCAGGGCTCCGACCCCATCTTCACCGAGGAGGCGCGTCGCCTGGGCGAGGCGATCGCCCGGGACGGACTGCGTCTCGTCTATGGCGGCGGCGGCATCGGCCTCATGGGCGAAGTGGCTGCCGCCGTGGCCAAGGCCGGCGGTGCCGTCACCGGCATCATTCCCGAATTCCTCATGTCCCGCGAGCGGGCGTTCGGCTATGCGGCGGAGATGATCGTCACCGCCGACATGCATGAGCGCAAGCGGCTCATGTTCGAGCGTGCCGACGCCTTTGTCGCCCTGCCGGGCGGGGTGGGGACGCTGGAGGAACTGGTGGAGCAGATCACCTGGGCGCAGCTCGGTCGCCACCGCAAGCCCATCCTGATCGCCAATATCGCCGGCTTCTGGGACCCGTTCCTGGCGCTGATCGACCACATGCGCGCCAATGCATTCATTCACGGCAACAATCCCGTGAAGCTGCTGGTGGCGGAAACGGTGGATGAGATTCTCCCGCAGCTCCAGGCGAGCGTGCAGGACCTGCCGGACGATCTGGAAGGCCCGCAGGCCCGCGCCGTCGTCGAGCGGATGTAGGCCGCACCGGGCGCATCCCCAAACACAAACGGGCGGCCGAAGCCGCCCGCACGTCGGGCCGGCGCCCCGCAGGAGGGCGCCGGACGATCCTCACCCTCAGGCGGCCATGGCCGCGCTGAGGTTCTCGGAGATCTTGTCCAGGAAGCCGGTGGTGGACAGCCACTTCTGGTCGGCACCGACCAGAAGTGCCAGGTCCTTGGTCATGTAGCCGGCCTCGACGGTGTCGACGCACACCTTCTCCAGCGTGGCGGCGAACTTCGCCAGCTCCGCATTGTCATCCAGCTTGGCGCGGTGGGCGAGGCCACGGGTCCAGGCGAAGATGGAGGCGATGGAGTTGGTGGAGGTCTCCTTGCCCTTCTGGTGCTCGCGATAGTGGCGGGTCACGGTGCCGTGGGCGGCTTCCGCTTCCACCGTCTTGCCATCGGGTGTCATGAGCACCGAGGTCATGAGGCCGAGCGAGCCGAAGCCCTGGGCCACGATGTCGGACTGCACGTCGCCGTCATAGTTCTTGCAGGCCCAGACATAGCCGCCGGACCACTTGAGGGCCGAGGCCACCATGTCGTCGATCAGGCGGTGCTCGTACCAGATCTTGCGCTTCTCGAACTCTTCCTTGAACTCGGCGTCATACACCTCCTGGAAGATGTCCTTGAAGCGGCCGTCATAGGCCTTCAGGATCGTGTTCTTCGTGGAGAGATAGACCGGGTAGTTCCGGATCAGGCCGTAATTGAGCGAGGCGCGAGCGAAGTCGCGGATCGACTCGTCGAGGTTGTACATGGACAGGGCGACGCCGGCGCCCGGGAAATTGTACACGTCCTTCTCGATCTTGGTGCCGTCCTCACCCACGAAGGTGATGGTCAGCTTTCCCTTGCCGGGCACCTTGAAATCGGTGGCGCGATACTGGTCGCCGAAGGCATGACGGCCAACCACGATGGGCTGCGTCCAGCCGGGCACGAGGCGCGGCACGTTCTGGCAGATGATGGGCTCACGGAAGATCACGCCGCCGAGGATATTGCGGATGGTGCCGTTGGGCGACTTCCACATTTCCTTGAGGTTGAATTCCTTCACGCGGGCTTCGTCCGGCGTGATGGTGGCGCACTTGACGCCCACGCCATGCTTCTTGATGGCCTCGGCGGCGTCGATGGTCACCTGGTCGTTGGTGGCGTCCCGGTTCTCCACCGAGAGGTCGTAATATTCCAGGTCGATATCGAGATAAGGATGGATCAGCTTGTCCTTGATGTACTGCCAGATGATCCGGGTCATCTCGTCGCCGTCGAGTTCGACGACCGGATTTGCCACCTTGATCTTCGCCATGTGGACGACCTTTCGGGCGCTCTGAAAGCGCGTAGGGAGTTTTTCGGGAAGCCGGCGCCCCGTGGGCCGTGACGGAAAACGAAGCGCGCATCCCAGCCCGGCCGCTATAGCATCGCTCTTGCCCGAGAAGAAGCGCGTCGGACCTCGACTTGTGGCCATCCCCGGTGCAAGACGAGCCAAAATGGAGGTCACATGGCGGGATCGGGTACGGACAGTTCCAGGGAGTGGGTCGAAGGCGGCCCGGTGGTCATCCTGGTTGAACCCCAGCTCGGCGAGAATGTGGGCTCAGCCGCCCGCGCCATGGGCAATTTCGGCCTCTCGCGCCTGCGCCTCGTCAATCCCCGCAATGGCTGGCCGGATGATCGCGCCCGCACCTTCGCCGCCGGCGCCGATCGCATCCTGGACGGCGCGCAGGTCTATCCCGATCTGCGCGCGGCGCTGTCCGGCATCGGCTATGCGTTTGCCGCCACGGCCCGCGAACGGGGCATGGCCAAGACCGTGGTGGGTGCCGATGGCGCGGCCGCCGAATGTCACGCCCGCCTCGCGGCCCAAGAAGATGTGGCGCTGGTGTTCGGCCGCGAGCGCACCGGGCTTTATTCGGAAGAAGTGTCTTTGTGCGACGCCATTCTGACCCTCCCCGTGAACCCGGCCTTCGCCTCGCTGAATCTGGCCACCTGCGTCGCCGTCACCGCCTATGAATGGTTCAAGCTGGCGAGCGGCGGCGCCCTGCCCTTCGCCATGCCCGACCGCTCTCCGGTGGCCGAGAAGCAGGACCTGTTTGCCTTCTTCGAGCATCTGGAGCGGGAGCTGGAAGAGGCCTCCTTCTTCCGCTCGGCAGACAAGCAACCCTCCACCACCCGCAACATCCGTAACATCTTCCACCGCATCGGCCTGACCAAGCAGGACCTCGCCACGCTGCACGGCATGGTGACCTCCCTGGTGGAAGGCCGCGCCGGCCGCGAGGCGCGCAAGCTCGCCCACAATGCCAAGGCGGAGGCCAAGCGCGGGGAGAAAAGCGCGGCGCCGCAACAGGTTTCAGGCGATGAGACGCCCTGACCCGGGGGCGTCATCCACAGGCTCAAGCCGTGTGTGACGTTTTTTATGCCGGAGGGGTATCAATCCCCGGGTGAGGTTGCTACATAGACCTCGCCGACGGCCGCTGCGCCGGCTCACTAGTCGGCTCTGACGCGGGGTGGAGCAGCCCGGTAGCTCGTCAGGCTCATAACCTGAAGGTCGCAGGTTCAAATCCTGCCCCCGCAACCAAAAAGACCAAAAAGCCCGCAGCCTCGGCTGCGGGTTTTTTTTTCTCCGGTCTTTCCTCTCGCTCGGCGCGCGTTTCGTTGGTTGGCGCGTGGTCGCCATGCGGCGCCGCGGACAACGACCGCAAGGGTAGCCGCAGTCGATGGCCCATCGGGCAGAGCCGCTCCGTCACGACAAGGGGAATCGTCGCGGCACCGCCAGGCCGCCGTTGCATCGCCACTTGGGTGGCAGAGGGCCGTCGCGCATCCGGGACTCGCCAGGAGGCAGATTGTAGGGGCGGCTCAGCCGAAAGAGCTGCCCTCGGCCATGGCCATTTCTAATGGCCCGTGCGCGTCCTCGTCCTATGCCCGCTGGCCGGCGCCGCCCAGAGCATCAACTGGATCAGCATAGCGTCCTCTCCGCGACAGGCTCGGCCTGCTCATCCATGGTCGGGACCCCCATCCAACCCGTCTTCTTTGGCCCACTTGATGACAGGTGCCATCACAGTTGCGCCTTTGCGACGCACGCGACGATGACGTAACAGGCATCAAAATGTCGTCCCAAATCCAAAGGCGCTTGATAGTTCAAACCGTTGCCCTTCCCCAGCGTGCAGGTGGATCACATTCCCTCCGCGGCGCGAATGACGGCTCGCATTACCACTCAAGCACCTAGCCAATCGGTTCCATTGACCCTCACATTTCACATTATTATCGTGCATACGTCCAACATTGCGCGCCAAAATGGTAAAATGATATTAGGTGCTCCGTAATGGTCTCTCAAAAGCCGGCGGTCCTTCTCATCCTGGGCGCCCATCGCAGCGGAACGTCGTCTCTGGCCGGCACCCTCGCCTGCCTGGGGGCCGCGCTGCCGCAGAATCTGATGCCGCCAAGCCCCGAGAACGTGAAGGGGTATTTCGAGCCCTCCGATATTGTCGGGCTGCACGACCTTCTGTTCGCGCGGGTGGGCACCGCCTGGGACGACATCGCGGCCTTTCCAGCAAAATGGTACGCCAGCCCGGATTTCCAGGCCTTTGTCGACGACCTCTCTGAGAGCTTTCGGGCCAATTACGGCGATGCGCCTTTGGCCGTGCTGAAGGACCCGCGAATCAATCGGCTGATCCCGCTTTGGGAAGCGGTTTTCCAGCAGATCGACGCGGTTCCCAAGGTCGTCATCATCACGCGCAACCCCCTTGAGGTGGCGCGATCGCTGCAGGCGCGGGATCGGCTGCCGCTGCAGATTGGCCTGCTGATCTGGCTTCGCAACCAGTTGGACGCCGAACAAGCCACCCGTCACCTGCGAAGGGTGTTCGTGAGTTATGATGATCTTATGCAGGACTGGCGCGCAGCCGTATCAAGGATTGAAGGCGGGCTGGACCTCACCCTCCCCGGCCAAGGCGCCCTTGCCCACGAGAAGGTCGACGGCTTCCTGGACGCCTCTCTTCGCCACCACCGTGCGGGCATCGAGCATGCCGCCCCGGGCGGAATGGTCAGCGACTGGGCCCACGAGGCTTTCCGCATCCTGAGCCACCAGGACAGCGACCTCAGCGACGACGCGAAAGCCGCCCTTGACCAGATCCGGGCCCAGTTGGACGCCGCCACCCAGGCGTTCGGCCCCCTTCTCAACCTGCTCCGTCGGGAGAACTGGGACCTCTCTCAGGCGCTTGAGGTGCAGCGGACCGAGGCGCACCAGCGCCAGAGCGACTTGCATGCCGAGATCAGCCGGCTTCAGGAAGCGGAGGCGGCGCGCGAAGCTGCCCATCACGCCACGGCTCACGCGCTTACCCAGAGCATTGCCGAGCGCGATGCTCGTCTGTCTGAGCGGGAGGGTGAACTCCTCCATTTGAGGCAGGCCCTTGCAGCGGCTGAGGCCGTCCATCAGGCCCGGCAGCAGGATTATGAAGCCGACAGGGCCACTTACGAAACCGCCCTGGCGGACCTCCGCGCCGAACTGGGCCGCCGTCAAGAGGTAGCGGCGGCCATTGAGCGGAGCCGACATGCGCAGTTGCGAGACTTGGCGCGCCAAGTTGGTGAGCGAGAGGATCAGCTGGAATCGCTTCAATCACAGCTTGCCCGCCTGGAGCGCCACATAGAGGCGCTCTCCAGCGAACTCTCGGCGGTCTATGCCTCCCCCTCCTGGCGCTTCACCGCCCCTCTGAGACGGATGACCGGCGGCCAGCAGGACCTGAGCAGCCCGTACAACCCAGCAGAACCGTCCGCCCCATCAGATGCCACACCGGTGTCAGCGCCTGCCCAAGAGGCATTGGACGTGGATCCGCGTGCCCTGTTCGACATCACCTATTATCTTGATCGGTACAGCGACGTCCGGCTGTCGAACCAGGACCCGTGGGACCATTTTGTCACCGTGGGAATTTCGCAAGGCCGGGACCCCAATCCGCTTTTCAAGACGACCTGGTACCTGGAGCAAAATCCCGATGCGGCCGAAGAGGGCCTCAATCCGCTCGTCCATTATCTGACCTGCGGGGCGGCCCGCGGGTCGAATCCCAGCCCGGACTTCGATGGCTCCTGGTATCAAAGCACCTACCCGGACGTTGGCGCGTCGGGGATGAACCCCTTGCTTCACTATTTGGATCATGGGCGCGCCGAAGGCCGCCTGACCAAGGACCCCGATGCGAGCTAGACGGAAATCCCGTCCGGCCAAGGTTCCGCGGCTGTGTGACCGTAGGTCCGCTGGGCTGACCAAAAGGTGTGGAACAATTAGTTCCATCTGCCTTTGATTGCCGCCTGTGACAGAGTGAATGCCATCTCGCATCCTTCGCGCGGGACGCGGCGGGTCGAGCATGCTTGACGGCGCCCACTTGGGGAAAGATACAGGCTGATTAGCTTATTGAGACGTAAAGTGATGGCGAACCATACCATTGCTGTCGGCTGTATCGGCGGCAGCGGCTCACGGGTTGTGGCCCGGATCATTCAGGCCGCCGGATTCCATATCGGCGACGACCTGAATGCCGAGCTGGACAACCTATGGTTCACCCTCTTGTTCAAGCGGCGATCCATACTGACGGAAGGTAACGATCGCATCTTTCATTTGTATGACAACCTTCGTCACCGCATGATCCACGGGCAGGTTCTGTCGCCGGCCTTTGAGGAGATCGTTGAGAGCCTCTCTCAAGACGACCGCATTCTTCACCCTGCCCCCTGGCTGGCAGAGCGCAGAGCCTCGTTCCTGAAAGGACGCCAGGAGGTCTTCACCAAGATCGCCTGGAAGGAACCCAACACCCATGTGGTGATCGATCGCCTCCTGGAGCTGGATTCCTCGCTTCGCTACATTCACATCACGCGCGATGGCTTGGACATGGCCTATAGCGCCAACCTGAACCAGTTGCGGCTTTGGGGATCGGTTTTCCTCGATCGGCCCGTTGAAATGGGCCCCAAGGATGCCTTGTCCTACTGGGTGGCCGTGGAGCGCCGCATCAGGGAAATCCAGACCCGCCACCCCGAGCGTGTGCTCATCATCAGCTACGAGACGTTGGCATTCCGGCCAAGGGATGTCATTGCCGATATTCTCCGCTTTTGTGGCGAAAACGACATTGAAAAAGCCGAGACATTCAAAGCTTTCGTGAAGCCACCGGATAGCATTGGCAGGAATAAGGCCAGGGACCCGGCGATCTTCGCCCCTCGTGACCTTGACTATGCAAGGGCGCTTTCCGCCCACACGGGATGGATTTCTGCCCCGTCAAAGGTACCGCCTGCGCCATTGTCAAATCAGGGCCCGCCCCCCTTTACGTCCGAAGGCGCGCTTCAGTCCCCGCACGGGCCAACAGGGGCGACTTCAGGTCCGAAGCGCGGTGCGTTCGGAAGCTGGTGGCGCTCTTAAAGTCCTTCCCCACAAACGCCCGCTCCCTTGGACCGCGGCCCGGTCCGAGGGGATGCCCGCCCGAAGCGAAGCAAGTCCACCCATGAAACCAGAAACAGACCTTCACGACTTGGCCGCGCTGATCCAGGCGAAAACCACGTTTGAATGGCCCCTTTGGCTCTCGGGGTCGCCGCAGACCGCGGCGCATATACCTTTTTTCATGTGGGCGGTGGAATCCTGGGCTCCCGCACGCTTGGTCGAAATCGGCACCACGTGCGGCAATTCCTATTGCGCCTTCCTGCAGGCCAGCCGGGCCGCCGGCACTCCCTTGGAGGCAGTGTCTGTTTCCTGGGCGTACCCGGACGCGGTGGAAGACCCGCACGCGGCGCAACCCCGTCAGAGCCTCTGGGCCTATGTGGATCAAGAATATCCCGGCCAATCGCGGCACCTTCGCGCGCCCAAGGACGGTGCGCTGGACCTCTTCTCCGACGGTTCGATCGACCTCCTGCACATCGCCTCGCAGGACGCTTGCCTAGAGGTAAGCCGGTCCTGGCCAGCCTGGCAGAGCAAGCTGACCAGCCGGGGGGTGGTGCTTCTCCACGGGATCACTCAGCAAGGAGAGAGTGCCGCCACCGCCCTGTGGGCAGATCTGTCCGCGCAGTATCCGTCCTTTTCCTTCACCCATGGCGGGGGGCTCGGGATTGCCTATGTGGGCAGCGAGGTTGCACCGGCCAGCTTGACCTGGCTGGTGGGCGCGGTCGGCCCCCATCCGGCCCGCACGGAGGCGGTGCGCCGGTTCTTTGCGCGCCTGGGAAGGGGTCTCGCCGAAAAAGTCACGGCCGCAGAGGACGCCAAGCGGGCGGAGCAGGCGCATGCCGAGCAGCACCAGGCGCTGGAGACGCTTGCGGCACGCTGCAACGAGCTGGCGGCCTTGGCCGCAACCGAGGAGGCTGAACTCAACGAACTGCGGGCGGAGATCGCGGAGCGCGACCACCGCTTGTCCATTCTGTGCCACCGGCCCGGTCTCCGCTTCGATGCCAGTTGGTACCTGGAGACCTATCCCGACGTGCGAGACGCCGGATTTGACGCCCTGACCCATTACATCGCCTTCGGAGAGGCGGAGGGTCGACTGCCGTGGCCGCCCGATCCGAACGCTGCTGTGGGTGACGTGCAGGGCGCAGGGCAAGGTGGCGCGCCCGGTGCCGAAGGGCCTGCGCCCGTCGACCCCTATGATGCCTGGATCGCAGCCAACACCCTGACGGAGACGGACATCGCCGCGCTTCGGGACGCCCTGTCGGAGCGGGACGGGCGGCTGCCCAAGATTTCGGTGGTCACGCCCATCTACGACACCGACCCCGTCCTGTTCGAGGAGATGCTTGAATCGGTCCGGTCCCAGATCTACGAGGATTGGGAATTGTGCCTCGCCGATGACGGGAGCCCCTCCCCTCATGTGGGGCCGATGCTGGAGGCGGCGGCCGCAAACGATCCCCGGATTCGGGTTGTGCGCCTGCCGGAGAACGGCGGCATCAGCGCCGCCACCAATGCGGCCGTCCAGATCGCCCGGGGCGAGATTATCGCCTTTCTGGACCATGACGACATCATCACGCCCGACTGCCTTGCGGAGCTTGCCATTTATTATGCCGACCACCCGCAGGCGGACATGGTGTATAGCGATGACGACAAGATCGACATGGTCGGTCGACGCTATGCGCCTCAGTTCAAGCCGGACTGGTCGCCGGTCCTGCTCTTGTCCTACATGTATATGGCCCATATTTTCACGGTCCGTCGTTCCTTGTTTCTCGAACTTGAGGGGTTCCGCTCTCCGTTCGACGGGGCGCAGGACTTTGACTTTGCCTTGAGGGCCGCCGAGCGTGCGCGGCATGTGGGCCATGTCCCCAAGGTGCTCTACCACTGGCGGTCCGCGCCGGGATCGACCGCCGCGTCAGCGGACGCCAAGCCCGCCAGCTTCGAGGCCGGCCGCCAGGCGGTGGAGGAGGCGCTGGCACGCCGAGGGGTGGTCGAGGCCCAAGCGCGGCATCCCGAATGGGCTGCCCTTGGGCGCTGCGGCATCTTCGACGTGGAGTTTCCCGACACCGGGCCGAGCGTCACCATCGTCATCCCCACACGAGACAAAGTCGAATTGCTGAGGACGTGTGTCGAATCGCTCGATCTGACGACCTATCGGGATTTCGATATTCTCATCATCGACAACGACAGCACAGATCCAGAGGCACTGGCCTATCTGGATGACTTGCGTGGGCGCAAGAATGTCCGGGTGGAGACGGTTTCCAGCTCAGGTGGCAAGTTCAATTATGCCAAGATAAACAATCAGGCCATTCTGAACCATTGTTCAAGCACGTTTGTGCTTCTGCTCAACAATGACACGCGTGTGGTTTCGCCGAGGTGGCTGAGCCAGATGGTGGGATATGCCGGCATGCCCAATGTGGGCGCTGTGGGGGCGCGTCTTTATTTCGAGGACGGAACTCTCCAGCACGCCGGGGTGGTTCATGGCTATCATGACGGATTGCCGGGCCACGCCTTCCGCAATATCCCCGCGCATGAATGGGGCTATATGGGCTTTGCCCGCGCCTCTCGGGAATATTCGGCCGTCACGGCGGCGTGCATGTTGACGCCTCGCGACCTCTTTGTGGAGCTGGGCGGGTTTGACGACGTGCATTTCGCCGTTGCCTATAATGACGTGGACTATTGTTACCGGATTGTTCAATCCGGCCGCACCTGCGTCTATTGCGCGACCGCAGAACTGTTCCATTTCGAGAGCAAGACCCGCGGTTACAAGGATGACCCGCAGGAGCAGCTGAATTTCAGCCGACTGTACGGGACCTGGCACGATCGCTGGTACAATCCCAACCTGTCGCTGGCGAACGAGCGCTTCGAGCCTGCCTCGACTCGCACCATCCGCCCGCCTCGGACGGGGCAAGAGCGGGCACAGCTTGCCGAAGTGGAACCCTAGGCACGGGAGGACGCGCGCAGGATCGGTCCGACAAGGGGCCTTGCTGCGCCTTTCCCATTTGCCCCGCCCCTCAGGACACTGGATAGGTCGGCATTGTCGTGATGAAACGCCAAACATCTTCGGGACATATCGCCCTTCAGATCCTTGGGGCCGGAGCCATCCTGTGCGGCTGCATTGCCGCGTTTGTCGCTTTTTCACCGACCTTTCCGATTCCGACTTTGGGAGGTGGCTGGCAGTTCGGCATGAACGAGGCGACACGCCTTGGTCTTATCGGCCAGCCGCTGACCTTCACCTTCGGCCCCTTTCTGTCCATTTACACCGGCATGTTTCAGCCGGAGACGGACGGCTTGATGATCTATGGCGGGATGGTCCTCGCCGTGACCACGGCCGGCGGCCTGCTCGCCTTGGCCGGCCCGGGCAGATGGCTGCCCGCCTTGGGATTTGCGCTGATCCTGCCGCTTCTGGACATGGACCCCCAGTTGGTCGCGGTTCCCCTGCTGTTCCTGCTCATCGCCCATCGGCTCGCCACCGCGGGGACCGGAGAGGCGGGCGCGGAGTGGCGCGCCGCCATCCTCCCCCTGATGACGCCGGCGCTTGGCGTGCTGGTGCTGGTCAAGGGCACCTCCGCTATCGGGGCCTTCGCGCTGGTCTCTCTCGGGGCGGTCATGCTGACCGTGGCGGGCAGGGGGCGGCTTGCGGCCGTGTGCCTTGCGGGTTTGCTGGCGGCCATCGTTGCGTGCTGGCTTATCAGCGGCCAGAACCTCACCGCGCTGCCGGCTTACTTTGCCAACGGCTGGTACATCATAGCAGGCTATCCCGACGCCATGTCTCGCGCCGGGCCTTACTGGCATATCGGCGTCTTTTTCCTGGCCTGCCTTTTTATTTGTGGGCTCCACTTGCGCCATTTGCGAGGCGGGATGGCCGGAATGCTCCTTCTCCTCGGCATGGCCATGCTCCTGTTCCTGGGCTTCAAGGAAGGGTTCGTGCGGCATGGCGGGCGCCATCCTTCAGCGGCGCTCGGAATCGTCATGCTGGTGGGGTGGGGCGGGCTGCTGGTGGACGGCATGCGGGAGAGGGACCGCGGCAAAGCCTGGATCGGGCTCGGCGCGGCCGTGGCCTGCTGGCTGGCCGTGGCGCTCACCGGCCCGTTGGGAGGCGACGTGGTGCGCCGATCTTACCGCGCCTGGGCGGGGCTTTATTTGCGCCTCACTCAACCTGACTATCCGCGCGCGCAGTTCGAGGAGAGCCTTGCGAAGATCCGCACCGCGGTTCCGCTTCCTGCCCTGGAAGGGACAACGGATGTGTATTCCTTCTCCCAGGCCGCCTTGCTCGCCGCTGGCCTGAAATGGGCGCCCCGTCCTGTGCTTCAGAGCTATTCGGCCTATACGCCGGAACTGCTGCGCGCAGATGCCGAGCACCTCACGGGTCCGAACGCGCCGCGAAACGTCATCTTCTCCGTTCAGCCCATTGATGGCCGCCTTCCCATGCTGGAGGATGGAAACAGCTGGCCCCTGCTCTTGAGCCTCTATCGAACCAACCAGGTGATCCATCTTGGATCTTACGGCACGGATGCCGCGATCCTGGAGCGTCGGGCGATCCCTGGAACGTTCAAGCTGGAACCTTTGGGCACGCAGGATCTCCGCTTCGGGGAGCGGATTGCTCTGCCGCAGGACCTGCAATCCGTTGTCTGGGCGGAGGTCGAGATGCGGCCCTCGCTGATCGGCCGCCTCTGGGGACTGCTTTATAAGTCCCCTCTCCTCTTCATTACCTACCATATGCCCGATGGTACGGAATCCGCGTTCCGCTACATCTATCGGATGGGCGAGACCGGCTTCGTCCTCTCGCCGGTGGTGATGACAGCGACGAACTTCGTTGCCCTGCCCAAGGGTGCGCCGAATGCTCCGCGCCCCACGGCCATCACCCTAAGCTCCGAGGGGCTCGCGGACTGGGTGTGGCAGCCGCAATACCGCATCCGATTGTACCGCCTCACTTTTGGCGCGGACTGAGGCCCTTCCTCCTGCGGCCCCAACGGTTGGCGGCGAGGCAGCTGCCCTCCTGCAACGGCTTGCAGGACGATGAGGGCATTTGCTCTGCGCAAGAAGTGTTCCCTAGAGCAATTTCGCCCTTTTGGGGCTAGGAAGAGGGACACTCCGGCAGCATGCCGGGGAAGCCGTCACGGCAAAACAAACGAAGGCGAGGCCGTTGGGCGTGTGTGCGGCCAACGATTCCGCAGGATGCGCGCTCGCCTTGGAAGATGAACGGAGTGCACATGGCAAGCGGGACTGAACCGAGGGTGGAACGCGCCGGGTTGCGCATTGCGACGGTTCTGCACGACTTCGTTGAGCAGGAAGCCCTGGCCGGCAGCGGCATTTCCCCGGACGCCTTCTGGACGGGCTTTTCCGCCATCGCCCATGATCTGGCGCCGCGCAATCGCGAACTGCTGGAGCGGCGCGACACTCTCCAAGCCCGGCTCGACCAGTGGTATCGCGAAAATGGCGCTCCCATCGAGCTCCAGGCCTACAAGGATTTCCTGGCTAAGATCGGCTATCTGGTGCCGGAAGGCCCAGCGTTCACCGTCACCACGCAGAATGTGGATCCCGAGATCGCCGAGCTGGCCGGCCCGCAGCTGGTGGTGCCGGTGATGAACGCCCGCTACGCGCTCAATGCCGCCAACGCCCGCTGGGGCTCGCTTTATGACGCGCTCTACGGCACCGACGCCATTTCCGAGGCCGACGGGGCGGAGAAGGGCACCGGCTATAATCCCGTTCGCGGCGCCAAGGTCATCGCCTGGGGTCGCGCCTTCCTGGACCGGAGCGCCCCGCTCGCCGGCGGTTCCTGGGCCGAGGCGGGTGCGCTGTCGGTGAAGGACGGCATCCTCCTGGTGGGCGACACCGGCCTGTCTGACCCCGCCCAATTTGTCGGCTATCGCGGCGATGCGGCGGCGCCCTCCGCCGTTCTGCTGAAGAAGAACGGCCTCCATGTGGAGATCGTCATCGACCGCGCCAGCACCATCGGCAAGGATGACGGGGCTGGCATTTCCGACATCGTGCTGGAAGCCGCGCTCACCACCATCCAGGATTGCGAGGATTCGGTCGCGGCGGTGGATGCGGACGACAAGGTGGTCGCCTATCGCAACTGGCTCGGCCTGATGACCGGCGACCTGAAGGAAGACATTTCCAAGGGCGGTCGCACCTTTACCCGCGCGCTGAACGGCGACCGCACCTATACGGCGCCGGAAGGCGGCACGCTGGTTCTGCCCGGCCGCTCGCTCATGCTGGTGCGCAATGTCGGGCACCTCATGACCAATCCGGCCATCCTGCTGGAGGATGGCTCCGAGATCCCCGAGGGCATCATGGACGCGGCCATCACCGCGCTCATTGCCCTGCGCGACATCGGGCCTAAGGGTCGGCGGGCCAATAGCCGGGCCGGTTCCATGTATGTGGTCAAGCCCAAGATGCACGGGCCGGAAGAAGTGGCCTTCGCGGTGGAGATCTTCGACCGGGTCGAGGACCTGCTCGGCCTTGCCCGCAACACCATCAAGATGGGCATCATGGACGAGGAGCGCCGCACCACGGTGAACCTCAAGGAATGCATCCGCGCTGCCTCGGCCCGGGTCGCCTTCATCAATACGGGCTTCCTCGACCGCACCGGCGACGAGATCCACACCTCCATGGAAGCTGGCCCCATGGTCCGCAAGGGCGACATGAAGCAGGCCACCTGGATCGGTGCCTATGAGAATTGGAACGTGGATACGGGCCTTGAATGCGGCCTCGCCGGCCATGCCCAGATCGGCAAGGGCATGTGGGCCATGCCCGATCTGATGGCGGCCATGCTGGAGCAGAAGATCGCCCACCCCAAGGCCGGCGCCAACACCGCCTGGGTGCCCTCCCCCACCGCCGCGACCCTGCATGCCACCCACTATCACCAGGTGGACGTGCACGCGGTGCAGGCGGCCCTGCGCAGCCGCCCCAAGGCGAAGCTTGACGACCTCCTCACCATCCCCGTCGCGGTGCGCCCCAATTGGACGCCCGAGGACATTCAGAAGGAACTGGACAACAACGCCCAGGGCATTCTTGGCTATGTGGTGCGCTGGGTGGACCAGGGGGTCGGCTGCTCCAAGGTGCCGGACATTCATGATGTCGGCCTGATGGAAGACCGCGCCACCCTGCGCATCTCCTCCCAGCACATCGCCAATTGGCTGCGCCACGGCGTGTGCAGCGAAGAGCAGGTGATGGAGACCATGAAGCGCATGGCGGCGGTGGTGGACCGGCAGAATGCCGGCGACCCGCTCTATCGTCCCATGGCGCCGAATTTCGACGGCTCCCTCGCCTTCCAGGCGGCCTGCGATCTGGTCTTCAAGGGACGTGAGCAGCCCAATGGCTACACCGAGCCCCTGCTGCACCAGCGTCGTCTGGAGCTGAAGGCTTCGCTCGCCTGACACTGCGGGCAAGGGGGCACACAAGCCCCCTTGCCCGGTTGGCCCTGCACCGGGGCTGGCACCATCAGGAACACCGGGACCCGATCGTCGAAGAATTGGGGGTCCCGCCGCAGCGGCGCCAAGGGGTCCCGTTCCCTATCAGGGGATCAACAGATCCGCCTGATTTCTGCCCGGACGCATGTTCGGCATTTGCCTTTCAAGCTTCCCGCCATATGAAGCGCATATTGCGCGACCGACATTTGGCGACATCATGGAACCTGTTACCACTATACTGGTCTTGATCCTGACGGTGACGGTGAGTGGCTCCATCGTTCGCATCGCTCCCGTCCCTTTGCCCTTGCCCCTGGTTCAGATCCTGCTCGGGGCGCTCGTGGCGGCGGTAGCCAATGTGGGCGTCGAGCTGCGGCCCGAAGTGTTCTTCCTGCTGTTCTTGCCGCCCCTGCTCTTCCTCGATGGTTGGCGCATTCCCAAGGACGGCCTGAGACGGGACCGGGGCACGGTTCTGGCCCTGGCGCTGGGCCTCGTGGTGTTCACGGTGCTGGGGGTCGGGCTGTTCGTCCATCTCTTGATCCCCACCATGCCCCTGCCTGTGGCCTTTGCGCTGGCAGCCGTGCTTTCCCCCACCGATCCGGTAGCGGTATCGGCCATTGCCGAGCGGGTGCCGTTTCCGCGCCGGCTCATGCACATCCTGGAAGGCGAGGCGCTGTTCAACGATGCGTCCGGCCTCGTGTGCATGCGCTTCGCCGTTGCCGCCGCCCTGACCGGCGCTTTCAATCCCCTGGAGGCCTTCGGCGTCTTCCTCTGGCTCGCCCTCGGCGGCATTGCCATTGGCGCGGGGGTGACGCTGGCGGTCTCCAGCGCGAAGAACTGGGTTTCCGCCCACTATGGGGAGGAGCCCGGTTCGCAAATTCTCATCAGCCTGCTGATCCCATTCGGCGCCTATCTGGTGGCCGAGCATCTGGGCTGCTCGGGCATCCTGGCCGCTGTCAGCGCCGGCATCACCATGAGCCGGGTGGAGCAGTCCGGCCGAGCGCTGGCGCGCACCCGCGTGCAGCGGACCGCGGTGTGGGACACCATCAGCTTCGCCGCCAACGGCACCATTTTCGTGCTGCTGGGCGAGCAATTGCCACGTCTTGTGGCTAGCGTGACGCTGGCGGAGCGGGAGACCGGACAGCATGGCCAGGCGTGGCTGCTGCTGTATGTGGTGGCGATCAACGCCGCCCTGTTCGCCCTGCGCTTCCTTTGGGTGTGGGTGTCCCTGCGCTACACCATGTTCCGCAAGACCGGTGCGCGCCCAGCCTGGCAATTGGTGGCGGCCACCTCGCTTGCGGGCGCGCGCGGCGCGGTGACGCTGGCGGGCGTCCTGACCTTGCCTCTTGCCTTGCCCGACGGCACCGCCTTTCCCGCCCGCGAACTGGCCATTTTCCTCGCCGCCGGGGCCATCATCGTTTCGCTGCTGGCCGCCAGCATCGGCCTGCCGCTGCTTCTAAAGGGCCTGACCTTGCCGCCGGAAGCCACCCATCGGGCCCGGGAGGACCGGGCGCGCACCAGCGCCGCGGAAGCGGCCATCCGGGCGATCGGGCGGGCGCAGCACGACCTTGGGGAACACAAGGGCCAGATGGACCTTTATGCCGAGATCGGCACGCGGATCATGGGCCAGTACCGGGAGCGCGTGGCGCGCCGGAGCAAGACCGGCGAGGACGCGGTCCGCAGCAAGGCCATCGGGCAGATCGAGCGCGAGCTTTACCTTGTGGGCATGCATGCCGAACGCGATGAGCTTTACCGGCTCGCCCGCGCCCACCAGATCCCCGACGAAATGGCCCGCCAGCTGGTGGCGGAGGTGGACCTCCTGGAGACCCGCTTCTCGTCCACATGAGCCATCGCCACGTTTTCCACGCCTTTGGTCCGCCTGGGAAAATTATGTTTCCCTGCATTTCCAAGGGCCGGAGGTGCGTCCCGCCCGGGTCGGCGTTTCACCTTACCAAGATGTAATATTGGGGTCAGGGAGGCCGAAGCGCCCCCCCTCTAGCTATGGAGCCGAACCCGACGCCTCGCCCCGAGGCCTCGGGCGGGGTTGCGAAGTCCCACTCCATAAGAGATCCCCATGGCTGATGAATTCCAGGGCACCCCTGCCGGATGGCAATGCGTGCTTGATCTTTATGACTGCACCTGTGCCGAGATCGATGATCTGGACTGGGTGCGCGACACCATGCTCGCGGCGGCGCGGGTGGCGCAGGCCACCATCGTGACCGACAGCTTCCACCGCTTCGAGCCCCATGGTCTGTCCGGGGTGGTGGTCATCGCCGAATCTCACATTGCCATCCACACGTGGCCCGAGCGCCGCTATGCGGCCATCGATGTCTTCACCTGCAATTCCCGCCTCATGGTGGACGCCGCCGCCCGCTTCCTGGCCCAGGCCTTTGCCGCCGGCTCCGTGCGCAAGACGGACTTTACCCGCGGGGAACAAGGTGCCCTCACCACCGTGCCCCGCATTCTCACCACGCCGTCCTGGAACGGCCTTGTCCATGGGAGGGTCGCATGAAGGGCCCCACGATTGCTGCGTCCCGGCTGGCTCTGCCGCTGCGTCCCCGCCCCTATGACCTGCCGCCCTTGCCGGCGGACCGCTGCTATGTGGAGGAAGAGGACCCCAGCACGGTCCCGCCGGTCCATGTGCTGGACACGGCCGACCCCTACGACACCTATTCGTTCCGTGCGAGCGGGATCGTCCATGTGAGCCGTTCGTCCTACCAGTCCATCGTGGTGGCGGACACGCTGAATTATGGCCGCGTGCTGATCCTTGACGGCGCCATCCAGAGCTCGGAATCCGACGAGGAACTCTATCACGAGATGCTGGTTCAGCCGGCCATGCTCATGCACGAGGCGCCCCGCGACGTGCTGGTCATCGGCGGCGGCGAAGGCGCCACGCTGCGGGAAGTGCTCGCCCATGGCAGCGTGCGCCGGGCGGTGATGGTGGACCTCGACCAGGCCGCGGTGGACGTGTGCCGGGAACACCTGCCCCGCTGGCATCGCAATTCCTTCTCCGACCCGCGGGTGGAGATGAATTTCTGCGACGGCCGGGCCTATGTGGAAGAAGCCGGCGGCCTCTTCGACGTGGTCATCATCGATGTGGTGGACATGCTGGACAATGGTCCCGCCCAGCGCCTCTACACCCGCGAATTCTACGAGACGCTCAAGTCGCGCCTGCGACCCGGCGGCATCATCGCAGTGCAGGGCCTTGAGTTTTCCAGCCTGGACTTCAAGGGGCATACCGCGCTCCACCGCACCCTGCGCACGGTATTCCGGCAGGTGCACAGCTATCGCTGCGCCATTCCCTCTTTCCTTGGCACTTGGGGCTTCCTGATCGCCTCGGACTTCGCCGATCCGGCGGACTTTGCGCCGGACGTCATCGACCAGATTGCGGCGCGGCGGCTGCCGGAGGGCTGGCTTACCCACCTGGACGGTGCCTTTCTGCAGGCGGCCTTCTGCCACGACCGGGAGACTCGTTTCCTGCTCTCGCTGGCGGGGCCGATTCTGGAGGACGGCACGCCCTTCGTTCCGCCCCCGGACATCGAGGATGTGGAACCCGTGCGGGGCTGGGAGAACTAAGCCATGCTCGCGCCTGTCATCCAGGCCCCCCGCGGCCGCCAGTTGTTCGCGCAAGCGGGGGGCGCCGCCCCCTGGCGCGACATCGACCCCGCCCTGCTGGGCGCGGCCGAGACGATGCCGGGCGACGGCCTCATGGTCATCCACGTGGACCAGATCGGCCAGGTGGGTGCCCAGCGGCTGGTGGAAGCCTGGGTCATGACGGGCACCCCGGCTGGCGGCACCGCAACCGATGTGACCTTCCGGGGGCTGCGCATGCTCATGCGCGGCCACCGGGCCGCCCTGTTCGGCGGGCCGGAACTGACCGAACCGGCCTGTGCCGCCCTCATCGGCTTTCACGACCTCTGCGAACGGCTGCGCCAGATCGAAGACAGCCTGGCCGTGCGTCAGCCCCACCTGCGCGCGGATGTTCCGCTGACCCATGGGGTGGGCCATGCCGAATTGTCCCGCCAGGCCCATGTGAGCGAGATGACCCGCTGGGCCATGACGCTGCGCCTCGACCACACCGATCTGATGCGGGACCTGCGCCGGCCGGGAGAGCGGCTGGGCCTCGACCTCCCGGCGCGCCGGATGCTCGGCGAACTGATCCTCCAGGCCGACCTTCAGGGCCGGGCGGACAATCTGGAGGACAGCCTGGAATGTGCGCAGGACCTCTACGACACCGCCAATGATCGCCTGCTGGAATATCGCTACTTCCGCACCGAGGTGGTCATCGAGCTGCTGATCCTGGTGGTGCTGCTGGGGGAACTGGTTCTCCTGGTAACCGGCGCCTGACACCCGCTACACAAACAGACCGCCCGCCGTTCACCACGGCGGGCGGTTGCGTTTTGCGCCAGGGACGGGAGGTGACCCCCCCCCGGCCGGGCCGGCGAGGCCTGGGACCTCACACCGTAAGGCTGGCCAGGATGCGTCCGACGGTGTCCCGGTTGGACTGGTATTGGAACGCGTCCTCCTCGGCGTAGATCATGGCCAGCACCACTTGCGTCGGCTGAGCGGCGGGAATGGCCACCACGCGGAAAAGCACGTCATCCCCCTCGTCCTCGCCGCTGCCTTCCACCACCCGCAAGGGCTTGGGTCCGCTGGTGTCCATCTGGTCGGACAGGAGATCATAGTCATCGAGTTCATCGTCGATGACGCCTTCCAGCGGCGCGGTGGCAAGCGTTCCCTTGGGCGGCAGATCCAACAGCTGCGCGCGCAGATACAGCACCTCATTGGCGGAATGGGCGTCGATGCGGTCGTCGTTGGTCTGCGTCACCCAGTTTGACGGGACCCAGATGGAGAAGCCCTCCAGCTGGGTCACGCCGGCGCGCGCCAATCGCGGCGCCACCAGCAGTGCGGCGGCGGACAGAAGGACGGCGCGGCGGGAGGGCAGGCAAAGGGGCATGATGGGGTCTCTCGGGTGGGGAAGCAGCCGGGCCGCTTGGGATGCCCTCACCCTAGGCGCGGCGGTTTTGGCTCCCTCTGACCTCCACCTTACATCTGGGTAAGGTGGCCCGTGCCCCACCTGCCGCGCGCCCGCTCTTCACGCGATCAGCCGGCGCTGAAAGCCTGCATCCGTCAGGTCGTGCGGCCGGAAGCACAGGCGGAACAAGGTGCCGGGCAGGCCATCCTCCACCGTCAGCTCGATGCCGTGCATGTCGCAGATGGCGGCCACCAGTGCGAGCCCCAGGCCGCTGCCCGGCGTGGTGCGGCTGCGCTCCAGCCGGTAGAAGCGCTGGAAGACGCGATCCCGCTCGGCGGCGGGAATGCCTGGCCCCGTGTCCCGCACCACCGCCATGGGCGCGCCCTGATCGATGCCAAGCTCGATGGTGATGCTGGCTCCGGCGGGGCAGTGCCGCACCGCATTCTCGATCAGGTTGACCAGCATCTGGGCCAATAATTCCCGGTCGCCGAAGACGTGGACGGCGGGCGCGACGCGCAGATGGAGCACTTGCCCGGCATCCTCCGCCACGGGGCCATAGATCTCGCCCATGGTCTCGAACAGGTCGGAGAGGTCGAAGACGCGAAAGGCCTCGACCCGTTTGCCGGCCTCCACCTCCGCGATGCGCAACAAGGCGGCGGAGGTGGCGAGGATTTCGTCGGTCTCGGCGATGCAGGCATCCACCGCCTGCTCGTAATCGCGCAGGGTGGACGGCTGGTCCCGCACCTGCTCCAGCCGATGACGCAGGCGGGTGAGCGGCGTGCGCAGGTCATGGGCCACGTCATTGGAGACTTGTCGCACGTGCTCCATGAGCAATTGAATGCGTTCCAGCATCCGATTCAGGTTGCGTCCCAGGCGGTCCATCTCGTCGCGGGTGCCCCGCAGCGGGATGCGCTGGTCGAGATGGCCGCGGATGATGGTCTCGATGGTGCGATTGATCGCCTCCACCTGCCGCAGGAATCCCGCGGACAGGAACAGCCCGCCCACCATGGCCAGGAGCGCGATGGCCCCGCCGGCCACCACCAGGGCACGGCCGATCTCCTGATGGAGGTTGTAGAAGTCATCCAGGGTCTGCCCCACGGCCAGGTACCAGCCATTGGAGAGCACCACCCCGTCCATGAGCGCCATTTCGCTCCGGCGGATATGGACCGGGGCGACGGAGAGGGTGAAGAAGCCCTCGATGGGCGAGACCGCATCAATATTGCCTGCGATCCGCCGGCCGGAGGCATCCTGGAGGAGATAATAAGAGGAATTGGATTCCGCGGCGGCCGCCCGCTCGTTCACCTCATGCTCCAATTGCTCGTAGCGCCCCCCGGCATCCTCGGAGGACATGAGCGAAACTTCGGTGCGGATGGAGGTGCGGATCAGCTCGAAGGAATAGTCGGTGATCCGGTAGTAAAGGAAGGTAAAAAGCAGCGCGGTGCCAATACCAAATCCTGCCACATAGATGAGGGCGAGGCGAAAGGTGGAAGTGCGGGTAAAGCGGAGGAAATTCATTGCCGCGCCCGCAACAGATGCCCCACGCCCGGCGCCGGCCGCGGCTGCCGGCTCATGCCAGGCCTTCCCGGCCGTCCGGCAGGGCTGAGCTTTCGGCAGGAGGCGCGTCGGGCGCCCGCAGATAATAGCCGGCACCGCGCAAGGTGTGGATCAGATGGGGATCGAAATCCCGATCCACCTTGGCGCGCAGACGGCTCATATGGGTCTCCACGATGGTGGTCTTGGGGTCAAAATGAAACCCCCACACATTTTCCAGCAGCATGGTGCGGGTGACCACCTGTCCGGCGTGGCGCATGAGATATTCCAGCAAACGGAATTCCTGCTGCTGGAGCGGCACATGCTTGCCCGCGCGGGTGACCACGCGCCGCGCGCTGTCCAATTCAAGATCCGCCACCCGCAGGAGGGTCTGGGGCGCGTTCATGGGCGGGCGGCGCATGAGGGCATTGGCGCGGGCGACCAGCTCGGAGAAAGCGAACGGCTTCACCAGATAGTCGTCGCCGCCGGCCTCCAGCCCCTGAACCCGATCATTCAGTCCGCCCAGGGTGGTGAGAAACAAGGCCGGCACATTCACATTGGCCCCACGCAGCGTCTTCAGCAGCGACAGGCCGTCCAGTTGCGGCAGCATGCGATCAATAATCGCCAAGTCGTACGCTTCACTCGCGGCCAGAAACAAGCCGTCACGCCCGTTGCTGGCCACATCAACCACATGGCCCAGGGCGCGAAACCCACTGGCGATATAGGTGGCGGTGTCCGTATCGTCTTCGACCAGCAGCAGGCGCATCAGGTGTGTCTCGCGGGAAAACCACCGTTCGACACAAATGTGGGAGGAATGCGGCAGCTCAATACCTTCCGCAAGGCAAGGTGATGGTCGTCTCCCTCTCGTCCAACGCAAAATGGCCTGCCCAAAGGGCAGGCCATTCCACACTCACCAGTGGTCCTTGCTCAGCGCTGACCATCCTTGCGGCCGGCTTCCGAGGCGCGCTCCCGGTCATCCGCGAAATTGCCGCTGCCGCCTTGCTGCTTGTCCTGCGAGCCGCCCTGCGACTGCTGCTTCTGGTGGCTATGCTCGCCACCCTTACGGCCGGCCTCCGAGGCCCGCTCGCGATCATCCGCGAAGTTGCCGCTGCCGCCCTGCTGCTTGTTCTGCGAGCCGCCCTGCGACTGCTGGTTCTGGTGACTGTGCTCGCCACCCTTGCGGCCGGCTTCAGACGCCCGCTCACGATCATTGGCGAAATTGCCGGATCCACCGCGATGTTCGTTCGCCATTGCGTTTCTCCTTTGCGTGCCCGCCCATGCCTTGCCTTTTCCAACGACCGGGAGCCATGGGCGTTCCAGCTTGGCCGCAAACATCGCGCACGGGCTCCACTGGTCAGCCCATGGCCAGGTCCTGCTTGCGGTTGGCCCAGCCGCACACCCGCTGCTCCAGCACGGCGAAGATGGCGTAGAGGAGGATGCCGAGAGCCGCGAGCGCGAATAGGCCGGCAAAGGCCAGAGGCACGTCAAAGCTGGCGCTCGCCATCATCATCACCGTGCCGATGCCCCGGTTCGCCGCCACCGTCTCGGACAGAACCGTGCCCACAAAGGCCAGTGTGACGGCGATTTTCAGCGAGGCGAAGAAGTAGGGCATGGTGCGCGGCAAGCTGACATTCCAGAACACCTGGGACCGGCTGGCACCCAGGGCTTTCAGCACGTCCTCGGCTTCCGGCTCTGTGGTGGCAAGCCCGGTGGCCACGTTGACGACGATGGGAAAGATGCAGGTGGTCAGGGCGGTCAGGATGGCCGGCACCGTGCCCGACCCGAACCAGAGCACGAAGATGGGCACCACGGCCACCTTCGGAATAGAGGAAAAGCCCACGAGCAGCGGATAGGCCACATTATAGGCCGTGCGCGACATGCCCACGATCGCTCCCAGCGCCACACCAATGGCCATCCCGGCCGCAAAGCCGATCATGGTGGTGATGAGGGTCTGCAAGATGTGGGGCCACAGCGCCGGCATCTGAAGGATGAGCGTGGTGAGAACGGCGCTCGGTCGCGGCAGCACGATGGGGCTGATGGCGAAGACAATGCAGGCCGCCTCCCAGGCGCAGAAGAGCAGCAGGATAAGTCCAGCGGATTTCAGGTGGTCGGCGGTGCGCTGGGACATGGGGCAACTCCCGGATCACCGTCCCGGCCGCGCCGCCGGAAGGGAATGAGGCTTGAACAAAGGGACGTGGGATGGGCGCAGACGGGGGGCCGGGGACGGGCGTCACGCCTTCCGGGCCTCGAAGATCATGCGTCGCAAATCGTTGGTCAGGTCGGCGAAATCGGGCTGGAACGTGGTCTCCAGGCTGCGCGGGCGGGCGAAGTCCACCTCCCGATCCTCGATGACACGGCCGGGCCGCGCGCTCATCACCAGGATGCGGCTCGCCAGGAAGGCCGCCTCCCGCAGATCATGGGTCACCAGGAAGACAGTGGGCCGCGTGTCCATCCAGAGGTCCTGGAGCACGCCCCATAATTCTTCTCGGGTGAACTGGTCCAGCGCGCCGAACGGCTCGTCCAACATCAGCAGCTTGGGCGCGTGGATCAGTGCCCGGCACAGATTGGCGCGCTGAAGCATGCCGCCCGACAATTCCCACGGCCGACGATCGCCGAAACCGGTGAGGCCCACCTTCGCCAGGAGGTCATCGGCGCGCTGGCGGAACACCGTGTGCCGGTCGCGCGAGAACGTGTCCGCATAGGGCTTCACGATCTTGAGCGGCAGCATGATGTTCTCGCGAATGGTCAGCCACGGCATCATGGTGGGGTTCTGGAATGCCATGCCCACGCCCATGCGGGTGGCCCCCACTTCCCGGCCCGCCACGAACACATGGCCCTCAGTGGGGCGCAGGAGCCCGGCCACCAACTTGAGGATGGTGGACTTTCCGCATCCCGACGGCCCGACCATGGCGACGAATTCGCCGTCCCGGACCGTCAGGCTGGTCCGGTCGAGGGCGAGGAAGGCAGTCGCCCCGGTGCCGAAGCGCACCTGCACGTCTTCCAGCTGTGCGACCCGGCTTGCCGGGCCCTCCAGGACGGCGGCAAGGGCGGTCATGCCCCCTGCCCTTCATCCAAGAGCCGCGCGAAGGCGGCGACGGCCGCCTCTGCCACCTGGAGATCCTGCTCGCCCGACCCCGAGCCGACGCCGATGCCGCCCACGATGTGACCGTTCGCCAGGAGCGGGAGGCCGCCCTTAAGGTTGGTCATCCGTCCGCTGGTGGCCTCGGCCAGAAGCAGCGCCTTGTCCGGGGAGATGGAGCCCGTGGGCTGGCCCGTTGTTGCGGATGTCATGGCCTTTCGCGTGGCGCTTTCAATGGACAGGACACGGGAGCCGTCCATGCGGGCGAAGGCGAGGAGGTTGCAGCCTTCGTCCACGATGGCGATGCACTGCGGCACGCCCATGGCCTCCGCCGCATCCACGGCTGCGGAGAGAACGAGAAGCGCCCCCTTGTGGGTGAGCTTGGTGGCGGGGCGGACGATGGTCATGGCGCGAGCGCCTCCTTGAGATCGGTTACGAGCATGGCGCCCGGTGCGTGGCTGATAAAGAAGGGCAGGCCGGAGGCGTGAAGCGCCGCCAAGGCGGTGAGGCCGCAGGGCCAGAAGACGGGCACCTCGCCGCCCTCGGGCAGGACCGGGTCGCCCCAATCCGCGCGGGCAAGATCGGCGATGCCAATGGCACCGGGATCACCATAATGAAGGGGCGCGCCATGGCTGCGCGGCAGGCGCGCCGTGATGGCGGCGACCCGCTTCACATCCTCAAGCCGAAACGGCCGCATGGACGCCACAAGCGAGCCGGCAAATATCCCCGCCGGCTGTGTGGGCAAAGCCGTGCGGTAAAGCCCGCCCTGAAGCCCCAGCTCCCGGTGGCGCAGGCGGATGCCGGCCTCGGCCAGGGCCTCTTCCGCGCCCAGCCAGCAGCCAAGGGCAAAGGCCACGAAATCCGGCCGCCAGAGGTCGGCGATGTCGGACACCGCGTGCGACAGGCGCCCTTCGTGAACGAGATAGGCGGGCAGGTCGTGACGCAGGTCGATGTCGGTGCCGAGCCCGTCGATGCACGGGCGCCCCGGCGCGCTGCAGCCGAGCAGCGGGCAGGCGGCGGCATTGGCCGCGCAAAAGGCCTCGAACGCCACGGCGTGGCTTGCCGGCAGGACGAACAGGTTCGCCTGCACATATCCAGGCGCCCGCCCCACCGTGACGCCCGCAAAGCCCGTCCGGCTCGCCTGGCGCACATCGCGGCCCGTCTCGCTCCTAGACATGGCGGACATAGCCCCCGTCCACCCGATGAACCGATCCGGTCACATAGGAGGCGTGCCCGGAGCACAGGAAGGCCGCGAGGGCCGCCACCTCCTCCGGTTGGCCATAGCGCCCCATGGGGATCTGGGCGAAGGAGCGCTGGCGCACCAACTCCACGTCCACCCCCTCCCGCGCGGCCGTCGCCGCATCGGTCATCTCAACCCGTTCCGTAGCGATGCGGCCGGGCATCAGGACATTGATGGTGACGCCGTTCCCCGCCACTTCCGGCGCCAGTGACTTGGACCAGGCGATGAGCCCCGCGCGCAGCGTGTTGGAAATGCCGAGGACGGGAATGGGCTGCACCGCGCCCGTGCTTACGATCGTCAGCACCCGTCCCCACCCGTTGCGGCGCATGGCCGGCAGGAACAGGTCCGTCAAACGGATGACGGAGAGCGACATGGCGCGGAAACTGTCCTCCCAGTCCTGCGGGCTTCGGGCAAGCGCACCGCCATAGGGCGGGCCGCCCGTGTTGTTCACCAGGATGTCCACCGGCCCCACCGCTTCCGCGAAGGCGGGGAGGCTTCCGGTGTCGGAGAGGTCCAGGTGAAAGGTCCGCGCACCGCCGATCTCATCGGCAGCGGCGGCAAGGGCAGCCGCGTCGCGGGCGGCGATGGCCACGTCCGCCCCCTCCCCCGCCAACATCCTGGCGATGGCGAGACCCATGCCTCGATTGCCGCCGAGCACAAGGGCGCGCTTGCCTGCGATCTTCAGATCCATGACGTGATGTCCCTTGTCTTCCAGGCCGAAGATGTCTCCTGCGCCAGGAACATCCCCCGGCCCGGCTCCGCCTTCAATTGCCCGTCCTCCACGATCACCGCGCCACGGCTGAGCACGGTCTGCGGCCAGCCCTGCACCTCCAGCCCCTCGAACGGCGTGTAGTCCACATTGTGGTGTAGGAGGTCATTGGTGAGTGTGGTCCGCCGATCCGGGTCCCAGAGCACGAGGTCCGCGTCCGCCCCCACGGCGATGGTGCCCTTCCGGGGGTGCAGGCCATAGAGCTTGGCATTGTTGGTGGCGGTGAGGGCCACGAAGCGCGGCAAGTCGATGCGCCCCTTGACCACGCCCTCGCTGAAGAGAAGGGGCAGGCGCGTTTCAAGGCCGGGAATGCCGTTCGCCACGGCACGGAAGGACGGCGTGCGACCCGCCTTCAGCTTGCCCTCCCCGTCGAACCGGTAAGGGGCGTGGTCGGAATTGAAGATGTCGATGGTGCCGTCCTCGATCCCCTGCCATAGCGCGGCCTGCGCGCGCACATCGCGCGGGGGCGGGCTGCACATGGCCTTGGCGCCCTCCATGTCCGGCAAGTCGAGATCCTGCTCGGTGAGCAGGAGATATTGCGGACAGGTCTCGGCGATGACCACATGGCCGCGCGCTCGGGCACGGCGGATCTCGTCCAGCGGCTCGCCTCCGCTCACATGCACGATGACCAGAGGAACGCCGGCAACCTCCGCCAGGGTGAGCGCCCGGTGGGTGGCTTCCCGCTCCACAGCCAGGGGGCGGGAATGGGCATGGGCCACCGGGCGGGTGCGCCCGGCCCGTTCCAGGCGATCGGCCAGCCAGCCGATGATCTCGTGGTTCTCGGCATGAATGAGCATGACCGCCCTTTCGGTGCGGGCCGTCTCGAACACGTCGAGGATCTGGCGGTCGCTCAGCTGCATGGCCTCGTAGGTCATGTAGACCTTGAGGCTGGTATGGCCACGCCGGATCAGTGCCGGCAATTCCTGCCCCAGTACCGTCGGCGTGGGATCGCTGACGATGAGGTGGAAGGCATAATCGCCCACCGTCTGCCCGTCGGCGCGGCGGTGATAGTCCTCCACCGCCGCGGTGAGAGACTGACCGCGGTGCTGGACGCAGAAGGGCACGATGGTGGTCGTGCCGCCGAAGGCCGCGCTGATGCTGCCGGAGCGAAATCCATCGGCCATGGTCGCGCCCTTGGAGGCAAGGCCGGGAGCCTGGGGCTGGTCCAGGTGGCAGTGGGCATCAATGCCCCCCGGCAGCACCAGTCGTCCGGTGGCGTCGAGGATGCGATCGCCATCGCCGATACGATCGGCGATGGCGGCGATGCGCCCGGCCCGAACGCCCAGATCGGCCTTGAACACGTCCGAGGCAGTGGCAACCGTCCCGCCCCGTATGACCAGATCGAAGCTCATGCCGGCAGCTTCCGGATCTCGGCCGAGGGCAGGAAGGCGGGGTCGAAGACTTCGGAGGGCTTGGGCACGGCGGCAAAGCCGAAACCCGCCGCCACCGCCTCCATGCCGCGGGCCAGGCGGGCGTCATCGACGCCGCCGAGGCCGTTGGCGCGGGATTCGGGCGTGGTCAGCTGGTTCTTGATGAGCCACAGGAGCTTCTGCTCCTCGAGGTCGGCATTGATGAGCGGCGCCTGCGCCTTCAGGGCCGCAATGGCCGCCTTGGGATCACGGGCGGCCGCCTGCCATCCCCGCGCGCTTGCGGCGACGAACGCCTTCGCCACGTCCGGCGACTGGGTGCGGAACTTCTGGGAAAGAATGATGCCGTTGCCATAAAGGTCGAGGCCGGCATCGTCATAATAGAGGAACTTGATGTCCTCCGGCTTCACGCCCGCCTTCAGCAGGCCGAAATACATGGTGGAATCGAAGCCCAGGATGGCATCGGCACTGCCGCCCGCCAGCACCGCTTCGCGCAGCTGAAGGCCGACCATGTTCCACTTGACGGAAGCCGGGTCGAGCTTGGTGGCCTTCGCATAGGTGGAAAAGAGCCGATAGGCCCCGTCGGGCGCCGCAGCGCCGATGGTCTTGCCGGCGAGGTCCGCCGGCTTTGTGATGCCGGACTTGGCGAGGGTGCCGACGCACAGCGGGCTGCGGAAATAGACCATGTAGACGTTGCGGATGGCCGCGCCCGCATTCTTGGCATTGAACTCGGCCATGGAATTGATGTCGGCAATGCCGGCATCATAGACCCCCGAGCCCACCCGCGAGACCGCCTCCCCCGAGCCGGCGCCGGCATCAAACTGGCAGTCGAGCCCGGCTTCCTTGTACCAGCCGTTCCGCTCCGCCAGGAAGAAGGCGGCATTGGAGCCGTCGAAGGGCGCGGCCAGGGAGAACTTGATGGGCGTGGCGGCCCGCGAAAGGCCGGCCTTCAGGACGAACGGCGCCGCGAGGGCCGCGGACAGGAAGGACCGGCGGGTGATCGGCGAAAGAGCCATGGTGTTCCCCGATGATGAGAGCTGTCCCTTCTTCAGCAAGCCTTATGCCATTTGAGAACTTGAATGATAGCAATGATGCGCTATGAATTGCGCACAATCTCGCGCACACGCATTGGACAGAGCGAACAGCGATGAAGCAGGAAAAGCGGCTCGTGGGGGTCATGAATGACCGCAACCGCCCCAAGGTGGAGGATGCGGACGATGCCTATGAGCACCTCTTCTCCGCCATCGTGGATCAGCGCCTGTTGCCCGGAACCAAGCTCACCGAGCTGGCCTTGGTGGAGGCGTTCGGCGTCGGGCGACGGACGGTGGCCACCGCGCTCCAGCGCCTCACCTGGGAGCGGCTTGTGGTCTTCTTTCCCAAGCGCGGGGCCTTTGTGGCCGCCCCCGATGCCGAGGAAGCCCGGCAGGTTTTCGCCGCCCGCGTTGCCATCGAGGCCGGCACCACGGAGGCGGTGGCGCGGGCGGCAGATACTGCCGCCATCGCGCGCCTTCAAGACAACATCGACCAGGAGCACCGCCTGCGCGAACAGGGCAACATGCGCGAAGCCATCCACCTGTCCGGCGGCTTCCATGTGCTGATGGCGCACCTGTCCGGCAATGCCATCCTGGCCGAACAGGTCCGCCTCCTGGTGGCGCGTACCAGCCTGATCGTCAATCTCTTCGACAACCAGACTGGCCTCTCCGGCTGGCACGATCATCATGACGAATTGATCCGCCATTGCGCGGCCGGCCGCGTGCCGCAGGCTGTGGCGCTCATGAAGGCGCACATCATCGAGCTTCAGGACGCCCTGGTGCTGGATCGCCGCCGCCCGGTGGCGTTTGACATGATGGGTGTATTTGCCCGCAGCTAAGCGAGGCTTGCGGCGCTGCGTTCCCTTTTCGGCAGAAGCCGCGCCGGCACAAAAAAGGCCTCCCGCGGAAGCGGGAGGCCCATGGATGCGTGCGGCGCGGGCTCAGACGTATCCGAAGATCTCGCTGAAGGCATAGTCGTTCTGCACGATGCCTGAACCGACCGGAGAGACGTGGCCGACCGTATCCCCATGGTCGCGGCTGAGCGACCACATGGAGATGCCGGAGACCTCGTCATTGGACTGCACGTAGTCCACCAGTTGATGGGCATCCTCCAGCGTGAACACTTCGCTGGTGATATCGTTGATGCCGATCATGGGCGTCACCACGAGCTTGGCATCCAGGCCGATGGTGTGCATCTGCTTCAGCGTGGCATCGGCCGCGGAGATGGCGTCATTGCCCATGTCCCCGGTGTCGTAATAGTCGCCATAGTCCATGGCCATGATGTTGACGTGCGAAATGTCCACGCCGTGGGACATGGCATCCTGCAGCAGGGCAACGCCGGCCTGGGTCAGGCCGTCCGTCAGCACGGGAAGCGTATAGGACACTTCAAGGCCGGGATTGTTGTGCTGGAGGATGGATAGGGCCTCGTTCCGCATTGCGATGGCCGATTTATCCGCAATGGCCGCCCCCTCGATATCGAAGTCCAGCTTGGTCACGCCATACTGGTCGATCACCGACTGATAGGCCTTCACCAGGGCATCGACGCTGGAGAAGGTGGAGGCCGCCTCCTGGCCGTTGGCGCCGCCGAAGGAGATGGTTACATCCACCCCGTTCGCCTGCAATTCCTTCACCACGGAGGCGATGGACGTGCCATTGGGAAGGGCGTCGTTGCTGATTGTGCCGGAGCCACCCCAGCCGATGGTGTTGGTGCCGGACGACAGAACGAAGGCCAGCGTCACCGCCTCAAGGCCCGCGCTCTCAACGATGTGCACGAGGTCCTGGCTGCTGGTCAGTGACATGTCCACATAAGGCGAGAAGGTCTTGTCGCCGCCGGACCCGGTGTGCTCCACCGCGGTGGTCACCGAGAAGTCCGAGGAATGGGGCGAGCTGCCCGCCTCGTCGATGGCCACCACCGAATATTTGTAGGTGGTCGCGGCGTTCAGCCCCTCGATCTTGAAGTAAGTGTCCTTGGTCGTGGCGACCAGCGTGCCATCCTGATAGATCTGGTAGCCGGAAACGGTGCCGACGCCGTGCACATCCGCCGCATCCCAGCGCAGCGTGAGGCTGTCGTCCTTGACCCCGGTGGCGCGCAGATCCTCCGGCGCGTCGGGCACCACCGGGGTGGTGTCCATATAGCCGACGAAGGTCCAAACCAAGCCGCTGCCTGCCGCGCCGCTGTTGCTGGCCGGGTCGTCGCCCTTGGTCCACCAATTGGCAACGAAGACCTCATTGCCGACACTCACATGATCGCCGGCCAGATAGACGCTGGACGCGGTCCAGGCATCGGCATATTCCGCGCTGCCGCCGCCCGTGCCACCTCCCGTGCCGCCGCCCGTCTCCCCGCCGGTGCCGCCCCCGGTCTCTCCCCCGGTCCCGCCGCCCGTACCGCCTCCGGTGCCGCCTCCGGTCCCACCACCGCTGGACCCGGTGGCCGCATCAATGGCCGACTGCCATTCGGCGAGCGCCGAAGCATCCTTGGCGTGGATGTTGCTGATGGACAGCTCCGCCAGCGAGACATCGGTCAGAATATAGGACTGGTTGTTGGAGGGGATGGTGATGACCGTCGAACCCGCCACTTCCGAGATGGTGAAATTGTCCGCCGAGAACCAGCCGAAATCCAGCACGTCGAGCGCGGTGTCGAAATTCAAATGGCTGGTGGTGCCCCACGACCAGGTGATGGTGGTCACGGTGGCCACCCCGTCTCCCACATGGCCGGACGTCCCCCCGGTGGAGCCGCCCGTCGACCCGCCGGTGGATCCGCCCGTTGAACCACCGGTCTCACCACCCGTGCTGCCGCTGTCGTTGAGCGCCGTGGTCCAGGCCGCCACGGTGGAGCTGTCCTTGGCCGCGATGTTCTTCAGCGACAGTTCATCGAGCGTGACGCCGCTCAACGTATAGGTCTGGTTGTTGGAGGGGATGGAGATCACGACCGATCCGTTGACCTCGCTGATGGTGAACTGCCCCGACTGGAACCAGCCGAAGTCAAGCACGTCGACGCTGGGGTCGAATGTGATGGCCGCGTTCGCGCCCCAGGCCCAAGTGATGGTGGTCGTCTTGCCGCTCGCCATGATGAACTCACGCTAGGAGTGAAACAGCATGCGAGTCTCTCAGAGGATCAAAACCCCGACAATCATTCCGGCCCATCGGAAAAGGTTAAGTTTTATTGGCTGCAGCTTCGCCAAGCTCAGCGCGGGGCCTTGCTGATTTGTGACAATAGGCTGTCAGTAACCACACGCCCCACGCGCACTCCGGCGACGGGATCAACCCTTTGCCGATTTGCAGCGCTTCCGCCCTGCCTCTGCGTCCGAAGCCCGCTCAGTCCCAGGCCAATGCGCCGCCGTTCTGGTAGTCGATCACGCGGGTCTCGAAGAAGGTCTTCTCCTTCTTCAGGTCCATGACCTCGCTCATGCACGGGAACGGGTTCTCCACCTCGGCGAAGTCCGGGGCGAGGCCGAGCTGGGCGCAGCGGCGATTGGCAATGAGACTGGGTTGCATCACCCGCCGCGCAGCGCCCGTGCCGTCTGTCGGCATCGCGCGCGTGCCGCTTTCATCTTCGCCCTCAGCCGCCATATGATCGATGGGAGGCGCCGGCGGTCGCGCCGACGGGAGCGTCCACGGCTTGTGGACAGGTAAAAGTGGATCGGCCATTGCATGCGAAGCGAAGCCATGACTGACCGTGTTCCGACGCGTCAGTTGCGCTGCCAGCGCTGCGGCACTGCCTTCAGGTGCGGAACTGGCTCCTCCGGCACGGGCTCAGGCTGCTGGTGCCAGGATCTTGCGAAGCTTGAGGTCCGGCAGGCCGAAACCGACTGCCTCTGCCCTGCCTGCCTCCAGCGCGAGATCCGGCGACAGCAGGCCGGACGAAGCACCCGCGAGGCCTGACCCGATCTGTTTCTGGAATGGCGGATCGCATGCGGCCTCCAAAAACCGGATTTTGGAGCGTATGGTGACCACAGCCGATCGCGCACGCCGCCGCACAACACCATGAAACTACGAAAGTAATGTCAGAAATTCAAAACCTTGCCTTTGCGATTGCCCCGATGATGGACTGGACGGACCGCCATTGCCGGGCCTTCCACCGCACCTTGTCGCATCATGCGCGCCTTTATACGGAGATGGTCACGGCGCCTGCCATCATCCATGGGGATCGGGAGCGGCTGCTGGGCTTTGCGCCGGCGGAGCACCCCGTGGTGGTGCAATTGGGAGGGTCCGATCCGGCCTTGCTGGCGCAGGCGGCGGTCATTTGCGCCGATTACGGCTATGACGAGATCAATCTGAACGTGGGTTGCCCGTCCGATCGTGTGCAGGGAGGCAATTTCGGCGCCTGCCTCATGCGCGAGCCACTCCTGGTGGGCGAGTGCATCGCGGCCATGAAGGCCAAGGTGGCTATTCCCGTATCAGTGAAGTGCCGGATCGGCGTCGATGAGCAGGACCCCGAGCCGGCCCTGGATGCGCTCGCCGACGCGGTTGTGGCAGCAGGTGCCGACGCGCTGACGGTGCACGCCCGGAAAGCCTGGCTCAAAGGGCTCTCGCCCAAGGACAATCGCGAGATTCCGCCGCTTGATTATGGGCGCGTGCACCGCCTCAAGGCGCGCCTGCCCCATGTGCCGATCCATCTGAATGGCGGACTCCTGACCATTGCCGATGCCCTTGCCCATGGCGCGGGACTGGACGGCGTCATGCTCGGCCGGGCCGCCTATCAGAACCCGGACATTCTGCTGGAGGTGGACCCCGCCTTCGCCGGCGTCCCGGCCCCCCACGAGGATGCCTTCGCGGCCGTAGAAGCGTTCGAGCCTTATGTGGCGGGGCATCTGGAGCGCGGCGGGCGTCTCCATGATATCACCCGCCACATGCTGGGCCTGTTTTCCGGCCGCCCGGGGGCGCGGGCCTATCGCCGGCACCTGGCGACGCAGGCGATTGTGCCCGGCGCTGGCCTGGACGTGTATCGCGCCGCCATCGCCCTGGTGCGGCGCACGGCGCCCGAGCGCGCAGCCTGACCAAGGCCCCTCCCCCGGCGCATGGCTCGCGCCGGGCCCTCAGCCTTGGAGATGGTGGACAAGGCCTGCCGGCTGCCCCCATTGTGCGACATCCTCAGGTGCTTTCCCGGCGTTGATCGTGCGGGCCGGCACCCTCCCCCTTCGCCCGCCCCCGCCGCCGCATGCAAGACCTGTGTCCTGCGAGACCTGCGTCTGGACCGGCGGGTCCGCGGACTGACGCTTGACGGCTCGCCATGTTCGCCTCCTTGTCCTCCATCTCCTGGCACGACCTGGGCTTTCTCGCGCTGGCGCTGGCCGCGGGCGGCATTGTCACGGGACTGCTCGCCGGCCTCCTGGGCGTCGGCGGCGGCGCGGTGATCGTTCCCGTCCTCTATGAGGTGTTCAGCTTCCTGGGGGTCGACGAATCCCTGCGCATGCAGCTGTGCGTCGGCACCTCGCTCGCCATCATCGTGCCCACCTCCATGCGCTCTCACTCCGCCCACAAGGCGCGTGGGGCCGTGGTGCCTGGGGTGCTGGAGACCTGGCGCGTTCCCGCCATCCTCGGCATCGTGGTGGGCAGCGCCATCGCCGGCTTTGCCAACGGCAAGGTGCTGCAGATGGCCTTCGTGGTGATCGCGCTTCTCATGGCCACCAAGGCGCTGGCGGGGCGGGCGGACTGGCGGCTGGCCGACCATCTGCCCGGCAAGCCGGCCATGTGGGGCTATGGCTTCTTCATCGGCCTTGCCTCCTCGCTGATCGGCATCAGCGGGGGCGGGCTGTCCACCATGGTGCTGACGCTGTACGGCGTGCCCATCCGCGCGGCGGTGGCCACCTCGGCGGGGATCGGCATGCTCATTCCCATCCCCGGCATCATCGGCTTTGCCATTGCCGGATGGCCGCACATGAGCGAGTTGCCGCCCCTGTCCATCGGCTACATCTCGGTGATCGGCTTTCTCTTCATGGCGCCCATCAGCTCGCTGGTGGCCCCGTTCGGCGCCCGCATCGCCCACGCCTTGCCGCAGAGGGGCCTTGAGATCGGCTTCGGCCTGTTCCTGCTGCTCATGGCGGGGCGGTTTCTCGTCGCCTCCCTGTGAGGGGCGCAGGCGCGGCCCCCTCCCGTCTACCAGGTCCGGCTGAAACCGGCGGTGATGGACTTGTTGATCTCGGTTCCGGTGTCCGCCACCGTGGTGGTCAGCACCACCGGCCCCACCAAGGGCTGCTTGGCACTGATGGACGGCAGCCAGGTGCGGTCATTGCTGCTGAGGCCCGCGGACAGGGACAGGCGCGTGCCGGTGGCGCCCACGTCCATATAAACCGACTTGTCCGTGTGCCAGGTCTGTGACCCGCTCTCCATGACGAAGGCATAATTGTCCGCAAAGCCGACCTTCACTTGCGGGGCGATGGGCACGTCCCGCGAGAAGGCGCTCTCCACGCGGCGCTGGGCCTGAAGAGGATCGAGCCGCACCGTCAGGCTGCTGGCATCCCAGAACAGCGGGCCAGTGGGCAGAGAGACCCGCGCCCAGGCCGCGGCATCCGACGAGCCCTGGCTGCCGGGCAGGATGGCGCCCGCCGGCAGAATGCTCTGCTGGGAAGCCAGCGACATGTCCGCCCCGAACTGGGTCCAGTCCAGGGACGAGAAATTACCGGTGACGGCCACGGAGCTGCTGCCATCAAATCGTTCGGAGCGGCTCACCTTGGTGGTGACGTCCTGGGCCGCAGCGGGGGCGACCGGAAGAACCAGAAGGCCGGCCAACAGGCCGTTGAGGGTGATGAAACGGGCGGGAAGCGGGCAGGCGCGCAATCGCATGGGCTCTCCGTCTAAACATGTGGACACGCGACGCATGGGCTTTGGACCGGCCATACGACCTGCCACCACCACCTGCCTCGCGCTCCCCCCGGAGCCCCCCACCAAATCAACCCGGAAGACCTTAACGTCCCCTTTCCGCATTGCAACAGGATTGCCGGTCCGCCCCGTGGACCGCCCATGCGCAAACCTCATGCCTTCCGCTTTCCTCCTTTCGCCGGAATGGCTTGTGTCGACCGTCCGCCACCATTATCCCAGCAGCGCCACAATCCGGGGGACGCTGGCCGCCGGGACCGCCGGGATCGGAACCGGTCCCCCTCCAGGGGCGGGAAGCTGATGTCCCATCGGTTCGCCCGGCCCCCCTGGGATCGGGCGCAAGGGAGAAGGCCTGATGACGCCGACCACATCCGAGACCGCCGACCCCGTCCATGCCCTGCTGGTGCGGATCGCAGATGCCCTCGACCGCATTGCCCCGCCGCGCATTCCCACCCCTGATTTCGAGCGCGCCGATGCCTTCGTCTGGCAGACGGAGCCGGCCCGCTTCGAGCCCGTGCCGCACGTGAACCGGGTGGACATGGAGTTGCTCCAGGGCATCGATCGGGTGCGCGACCAGCTGGTGGAGAATACGGAGCGTTTCGCCCGCGGCCTGCCCGCCAACAATGCGCTCCTGTGGGGCGCGCGCGGCATGGGCAAGAGCTCTCTCGTCAAGGCCTCCCACGCGCACATCAACGGCAAACGCGCGGCGGAGGGCGCAAGCTCGCGCCTCAAGCTGGTGGAGATCCACCGCGAGGACGTGGAGACCCTGCCCATCCTGATGTCGCTGGTGCGCACGTCGCCCCACCGCTTCATCGTCTTCTGCGACGACCTCTCGTTCGATGCCGACGACACCTCCTACAAGTCCCTGAAGGCGGTGCTGGAAGGCGGCATCGAGGGGCGGCCGGACAATGTGATTTTCTACGCCACCTCCAACCGCCGCCATCTCCTGCCCCGGGACATGATGGACAATGAGCGGTCCACTGCCATCAATCCCGGCGAGGCCATTGAGGAGAAGGTCTCCCTGTCTGATCGCTTCGGCCTCTGGCTGGGCTTCCACAAGTGCAGCCAGGACGAATATCTGGCCATGGTGGCGGGCTATGTGGCCCATCACGGCCTGAAGGTGGACGAGGAAACCTGGCGGCCGCAGGCCCTGGAATGGGCCACCACCCGTGGCGCACGCTCGGGCCGCACGGCCTGGCAGTTCGTGCAGGACCTGGCCGGCCGCCTCGCCGTGCCGCTTCAGGCGGCGCAGTGAGGTTCGAGGAGCGGTGGAACACCGCGCGCAGCCATGCCAGGCTTCGCCCTCAGCCCTCTCAGTTCTTGGTCACGACGCAGTCGCCACCTTGCGCGCGCAGATTGTTGCACAGGGAGATGGCGTCGTCGCGGCTGGTGAAGGGGCCCACCTGGGCGCGGTAATAAACCCCTTTGTCACCCAGATCCGCCTTGCGGACGGTGGCCTTGTAATTGCCCAGCAATTGCGGGTAGCGACCCTGGAGCACCTTCCAGGACCCCAGCGCGTCGGCCTCGGACTTCTGCGAGGACACCTGCACCACATAGCCCCCAGTTGCCGCGGTCTGCGGCGGGGCGGCATTGCCCTGGGTCGCACTCGCCACCGGCACGCCGGCGCCATTGGTGGGCGTGGTCGCCACAGGGGTCGGCGTGGGAAGGCCGGTGGGGGCAGGATTCTGGGTCGGCGCGTAGGCGGTGGGAGCAACCCCATTGGCCGGAGGAATGGCAACGGGCGCCGCGGAGGCAACGACGGTGCCGTCAGCACGCACGGCCATGGTGCGCACCTTCTTCGGCTCGGTGGCGCTGGCGGGGGCGGCGGCGGCCGTGTTGGCCGACGGGGGCGCAGCGGCGGCAGCGGCGTTCACATCCACCGGCTGCTCCTCGCGGGGCACCACCTTCTCCTTGCCGGGCTGGGCATTGCCGACCCGGTCATAGATCAGCTTCTGCCCGTCGCCACCGGGAACGCCCTCGGGAGAGGGAGCGGCGACCTTGGTGGGGGTGTTATCGGCCTTGATAACAGGGGCATCACCGCTCGAAGCAGTCACCGTGCCCGAACCCGAGCCGCCCATCCGATAGGCGAAAATGCCGGCCGTGGCCGCCACGCCGAGGCCGATCAGGCAGGCCACCGCGATCAGAGCGGTGCGGCCCCGCCGCCGGCGCGGCTCCTCCTCATAGATCTCCTCCCCATGGGGAGGCATGTAGCCTTCCTCATCATAGGTGGGATCATAGGCCTCGTCATACTCGTCATAGGCCTCGTCGCTCTTGGCGCCATAGGCATAACCGGCGGCTGCCTCGTCCCGGTCCTGGGCGGCACGGCCCTGCGGGGTATAGGCGGGCTGGGCATATTGCGGCTGGCCATAGCCATCACCGGCTTGAGCCCCGCGTGTGACCGTTGGCTCCGGCGCATAGGCCGCCGGCGGCGCGGGCTGCTCGGCACGGCGAGCGGCGAGCGAACCATAGCCCTGGCGGACCGCGGTGCGCGGATCCTCGGCCCCGGCATTGGGATCATAGGCCGGGCGGGTTACCGTCGGCTCCGGCGCGCGGGGACGCTGGGTGAGCCCTTCCCCGCCATAGGGGGCAGGCGCCGGCGGCGGCAGCGTCGCCTCGCGGCCCGTGGAGCGCCGGCCGGGCTGCCAATCATCGAAGCGCCGTTCGACCGGCGGCGATGCCGGAGCACGGGTCGGAGCGTCCGTGCGGGTGTTGCGCAGCCGCGTGGGTTGTTCCGGCTGCGGCTGGGGGGCACGGGAGACTTCGGCGAAATCGGCGAAGGGGTCCTGGTCGCCGATCATGCGCGCCAGCTCGGCGAGCGCATCCTCGGCGTCGCGCACGTTCCCTCCAGGCGCCCGGGCGCCTGGCCCGGGGCCGGTCAGATCGTCGCGCCGGGAGCGGAAGCTGCTTTCGTCGCCCATATCGCCTCGAAGGTGTCCGTTGAACCCATGATCGGCGCGCAAAACGTCAGGAGGACGATAACACCACTCCCCGACAGCGCCGTCACTTCATTTCTTCGACCGCCTCGACTCCGAGCAATGTAAGACCGGAAGCCAAGACCGCAGCCACGCCATGGACCAATGCCAGTCTGGCGATGGTCAATGCTCGATCATTCTCGATAATGAAGCGTAAATGAGGCAGGTCTTTGCCGCGGTTCCATTGAGCATGGAACTCGCTGGCCAATTCGTGAAGGTAAAATGCCACGCGATGGGGCTCGCGCGCCACCGCAGCCTGCTCGATGAGACGGGGCCAGAAGGCCAGCTTCATCTGGAGCCCCACCTCGCCCGAATCATCCAGCGCCTTCAGATCCCCCAGCGCATAGGCCCCGCGGCCTTCCGGCAGGTCCGGGAAGGTCTCGCGCGCATTGCGCAGGATCGAATGGGCCCGGGCATGGGCATATTGCACGTAGAAGACCGGGTTCTCGCGCGACTGCTCAATCACCTTGGCCAGATCGAAATCCAGCGGCGCGTCATTCTTGCGGAACAGCATCATGAAGCGCACGGCGTCGCGGCCCACCTCGTCCACCACCTCGCGCAGCGTGACGAAGGAGCCCGCGCGCTTGGACATGCGCACCGGCTCGCCATTGCGATAGAGGCGCACCAGCTGGCACAGCTCGATGTCGAGGCTGGCCTGGCCGGCGGAGACGGCCTTCACCGCCGCCTGCATGCGCTTCACATAGCCGCCATGGTCGGCGCCCCACACGTCGATCATGCGGCGGAAGCCGCGGTCGAACTTGTCCTTGTGGTAGGCGATGTCGCCGGCGAAATAGGTGTAGCTGCCATCGGACTTCACCAGCGGCCGGTCCACGTCGTCGCCAAAAGCGGTGGAGCGGAAGAGCATCTGGTCGCGGTCTTCCCAATCCTCGATGGGCGCGCCCTTGGGCGGGGGAAGCCGGCCCTCATAGACCTCGCCGGTGCGCCGCAACTGCTCGATGGTCAGGCCGACCCGATCGGCACCGGCGGTCAGCGACCGTTCCGAGAAAAACACATCGAAGGCAATGCCGAGCGCCGCCAGATCGTCGCGGATCATGACCATCATGGCACCGATGGCGAAGCTGCGGAAAATGGGCAGCCATTCGCTCTCGGGCGATTCCAGATATTCCGGACCGTGAATGCGTGCCATCTCCTGGCCGACCGGCACCAGATAGTCGCCGGGATAAAGGCCGTCGGGGATCTCCGCCACCTGCCCCGTCACCGCCTCGCGGTAGCGCAGATAGGCCGAGCGGGCGAGCACATCCACCTGCGCCCCGGCATCGTTGATGTAATATTCCCGGGTGACCTTGAAGCCCGCATAGGACAGAAGCGAAGCCAGGGCATCGCCGAACACCGCGCCCCGGCAATGGCCCACATGCATGGGTCCCGTGGGGTTGGCGGAGACATATTCCACGTTGATGGCCTCGCCCGCCCCCAGCTGGGAGCGGCCGAAGTCGCCCTCCGCCCGCAGAAGCGCGGCGAGCACGCCGGACCAATAGCCCGGCACCAGGGTGAGATTGATGAAGCCCGGCCCGGCCACCTCGACCTTCGCCACCCCCGCCACGGCCTCAAGACGGCCGGCGATGAGGTCGGCGAGGTCGCGCGGCTTCATGCGCGCATCCTTGGCCAGCACCATGGCCGCATTGGTTGCGAGATCGCCATTGGCCACGTCGCGCGGCGGCTCCACCACCACACGCGTCAGGTCGAGCCCTTGGGGCACGACGCCTTCCCGGGCCAGATCGGCGAGGACGACCCGCACGTGATCGGCGAAGATGGCATAAACGTTCATGAGTGCTTCCAGCGCGATGAGGGCAGCGGCGCCTAACGCAAATCCGGCGTCAAGTCAAAGAAGCGGGCATGCTGGTCGAGCGCGTAGCGGTCGGTCATGCCGGCAATGTAATCGGCCACCCGCCGGGTCAGCCGGGGGATGTCGGAGGGGTCGAGATCCTGCGCCCAGCCCTGCGGCAGGTCCTTGGGATGGGCGACAAAGTGCCCGAACAGGTCCCGGATGACGCTCTGGGCGTCCTGCATCACCGTCTCCACCCGGCGGTGGCGATACATGTGCGGGATGAGGAACCCCTTGATGGCGGTCTCGTCCCGCCGCATGCGGGCACTGAAGCCGACGATGGGGCGCCCAAGGCGGCGCACGGCCGCCACGTCGCTCAGGTCCTCGGTCTCGGCGCGGGCCTCGCTTTCCTGCACCACATCCTCAATGAAGCGGGTGATGACGCGCCGCATCACCTCATGGGCGGTGCGGTTGCGGTCGAGCCCCACCCACCGGCTGCGCACATCCCGCAGCGCCTCCCCCACCACCGGCAGGTCGGCGAGATCATCCAGCGAGAAAAGGCCGGCCCGCAGCCCGTCGTCAATGTCGTGCACGTCATAGGCGATGTCGTCGGAAATGGCGGCAACCTGCGCCTCCGGCCCCGCATGGCTCCACAATTCCAGGTCCTGGAAGGCGGAATAGGTGGCGATGGCATGGGGCAGGCCCGCCGCATAGCGCCCGATCCCCCGCCCCTGGCGGTCGGTAAGGGGGCCGTTGTGCTTGGCGATGCCTTCCAGGCTCTCCCAGGTGAGGTTCAGCCCGTCGAACGCCGCATAGCGGCGCTCCAGGCGGGTGACCACGCGCAGGGACTGGGCATTGTGGTCGAAGCCGCCATGGGCCTCCAGGCAGGTGTTCAGCGCCCGCTCGCCCGCGTGGGCAAAGGGGGGGTGACCGAGATCATGGGCGAGCGCCAACGCCTCGGCCAGGTCCTCATCCAGCCCCAGGGCGCGGGCGATGGAGCGGGCCACCTGCGCCACCTCGATGGTGTGGGTGAGGCGGGTGCGATAATGGTCCCCCTCGTGATAGACGAAGACCTGCGTCTTGTGCTTCAGCCGCCGGAAGGCGGTGGAGTGGATGATGCGGTCGCAATCCCGCCGGAAGGGGCTGCGCGAATCGTCGGTCTCGGTCTGGAGACGCCCGCGGCTCGCTCCCGCATGGCTCGCCCAGGCCACCCGGGGCCTGCCGCCAGAAACCGCCATGCCTGCGTCCCTCTTTAACTCTTCGGCGGGCGCACTTAACTATCTGGAAGGTTCAGTATCAACCATCCTGTCATTCCGTTTCGCGCAAGGATCGCCCCCGTGGATACCGCCACCCCGTCCGTCATCGTCACCGACAGCGCGGCCCGTCGCATCAGCGAGATTCTCGCCGGCGAGTCCCCCTCCTCCGCCTTGCGGGTCTCGGTGGAGGGCGGAGGATGTTCCGGCTTCCAATACAAGTTCGACGTCACCGCCGAGCGGGCCGCCGATGACATGGTGATCGAGAAGGACGGCGCTACCATCCTGGTCGACCCCGTCTCCCTGGACTACATGGCCGGCTCGCGGATCGATTTCGTGGACGACCTCATCGGGGCATCCTTCCGCATCGACAATCCGCACGCCACCGCCTCCTGCGGCTGCGGTACCAGCTTCTCGCTCTGACCTTTCAGACCCGGGCGTTCTGCGCCCGGGTCCGGCACCTGCCTTAGAACTTGAACGGAAGCCCTGTCGGCCAGGACTCCTTCATGCACGGGAAAAGGCGTTCGGTGCGCGCGACGATCACCAGGTCCGGCCGGAAGCGCATCACGTCCCGGAAATTGAAGTCGCATGACCCAAACGTGGTGGCGCTGAAATGCATCCAGGCCGCCTCTGACACTGGCGTGAAGGCGAACAGCCGCGTCCACACGCCGACCGTGAAGGAATCACCGAGCACGATCACCCGCGGCCCGCTGTCCCTGTACTTGACCACATAGGGGTCGAAGGCGCGGTGCTGGTGATGGGCTGTGACGCCCGGCATGGGAAGCTGGGGTTGCTCCGGCTTCAGGTTGAGGTGCTGGTTCTCGTCCGGCAACGGCGGCGCACGGCGTAGCAGACGGCCGAGATCGCCGAGGCCATAGGGCTCCATGGGGCCCACCACCTCGTCCAGATTGACCTGCCAGTCCGGATGCCCAGCCGCCACCATGGTGGCATTGAAGGCCACAACCGAACTCTTGTGCGTCCAGTGGGTGTCATTGGCGAGATAACGGCGCGGGGCCGGTGTCTCGCGCAGCACCTTGCGCAGGTCCACCGCCGTGATGCCATCGGCCTTCAGCGTGTCCAGCATCATGGAATATTCGGTGTAGGGCACAGGATAAGCGTCCTGCCACTCGGGCAACTCTGCCAGATCCACCGACTGCGCATTGGGCGGAATGGCCACGACCAGCTTGGCCCCCTGCGGCTCCAGATGGCGCTGCAGCACCGCCATCAGCGCCGTGAAGCGCTCCACGGCCCCCTTGCGGATGAGGATGCCGGCGGACTGCTCGGCGCTTTGCTGCAAGGTGGTGAAGAGCTGCCCGTTGCGGCCGAAATAGATCGGGCGGATGTCCTCGGACCCCAAATGCTCGCGCAATTCCCGCCGGGCCATGGGCAAGGTGGCGCGGAAGCCGAAATTGTCCTGGAAATAAAGGCCGAGGCGCTGAAGCTTGCCGTGCCATTGCTGGTACCAGGGCGCGCCCGGCGGCTTGTTGCCGCCGCGCCAGATGCCGCGCCCGGCCGGATCGGGAATGAGGTTGGACAGCAGCAGCGCCACCAGGACGCCGACCACCAGCAGGCCCATGTAACGGCGATGGGAAGCCAGAAGGGTCATGGCGTCAGAACCGGTAATAGAGGAAGGGAGCGGGCAGGCCGCCGCCGATCCACAGGACGGACAGCAGCATGACGGCGAGCACCATCGCATAGTCGGCCACGGCGGCCACCGGCTTCATCCCCCCCGACAAGCGCAGGCGCGGCCACTTCCAGAGGCCGATCAGGCCGCCGGCCACCAGGGCCGCGATGGTGATGGGCTGGACCGAGAAATGCATGGAAACCGTAATGCCGCCGAATCCGTTCAGCCCGATGAGGCCGCGGAACATGTTGATGGCGCCCTCGAAGGTCTCGGCCCGGAACCACACCCAGCCGCTGAAGACCACAAGCAAGGTGTAGAGATGGGCCATAATGCGCGGCGCCGCATCCAGCCAGCGCTTGAGGCCGGCGCGCTCAATCACCAGGAAGGTGCCGTGATGGGCGCCCCAGATGATGAAATTCCAGCTCGCCCCATGCCACAGGCCGCACAGCAGGAAGACGGTCCACAGGTTCAGATAGGTCCGCGACGGCCCGCGCCGGTTGCCCCCCATGGTGATGTAGACATAGTCGCGCAGCCATGAGGACAGGCTCATATGCCACCGGCGCCAGAAGTCGGTGATGGAATGCGCCGCATAGGGAATGCGGAAGTTGCGCGGCAGGGTGAAGCCCACCATGACGCCGAGACCCACCGCCATGGCGGAATAGCCGCCGAAGTCGAAATAGATCTGCATGGCGTAGGAATAGACGGCGAGCCAAGCCTCGGTGAAAGCCGGTGTGGTGTTGCCGTCGAAGACCACGTCCACCACGCGGGCGACTTCGTCGGCGATCAGCACCTTCCAGGCAAGGCCCAGGGCAAAGATGCGCGCGCCGGCGGAAAAGCGGCCCCAGGTGGTCCGCCGCTGGTTGAGCTGCCGGGCAACGGTGGAATAGCGGACGATGGGGCCGGCCACCAATTGCGGAAACATGGTCATGTAAAGCGTGAACTGGGCAATGTCCCGGTTCGCGCGCACGCGGCCTTTGTAAATATCGGCGATGTAGGAAATGGCATGGAAGGAATAGAAGGAAATGCCGAGCGGCAGGCCGATCTGAGGCACAGGTATGTGCAAGCCGATGGGCGAAATCAGCGCATCGACATTTTCAATCAGGAAGCCGGTGTATTTGAACACCGCCAGCAGCAACACATTGAAACTGACAGCAAGGATGAGGATACGCTTGCGTGGCGCTCCCTCCCGCGCATCAATCAGCAACGCGAGGCGATAATTGACGAAAATCGACGCCAGAAGAAGAATTAGATGCGGCGTATAACCGACGGAATAGAAAATAAGCGAGAATATTACGAAAATTGCATTCCGTAACTTCATCGACTTGACTGAATAGTACAAGATCAAGAAGAGCGGCAGAAAGTAAAATAGAAATTGAATCGATGCGAACGTCATGCCGCTGCGGAGACCTCGGAGACAGAAACACCCCGGCAATGCCACTCTTTCGGCGCTCCGGCAAGAGCGGGCCGTGTTTGCCTTTATCACTTTTGATATAAGCTGGCGGCCATCTGAGAGGGCCCCATGCGCATCGCCACCTGGAACGTGAATTCCGTCCGTCAGCGCCTCGACCATGCGGTCGCCTGGCTCAAGGAGGCGGAGCCGGACGTGGTGTGCCTCCAGGAAATCAAGTGCCAGACCGAGGCCTTCCCCGCCGAGCCCTTCGAGGCGCTGGGCTACAATGTGGTCGTGCACGGGCAGAAGACCTTCAACGGCGTCGCGCTGCTGTCCAAGCTGCCGCTGGAAGATGTCACCCATGGTCTGCCCGGTGACGAGGGGGACGTGCAGGCCCGCTTTATCGAGGCGGTGGTGTCCACCAAGGCGGGCGTGGTGCGCGTGTGCTGCATCTACCTGCCCAACGGCAATCCGCCGCAGACCGAGAAATATGACTACAAGCTCGGCTTCATGGCGCGCCTGAAGGCCTTTACCCGCAGCCGTCTCGCCCTCGAGGAGCCGCTCATCCTGGCCGGCGACTTCAATGTGATTCCCGAAGCGCGGGACGCCGCTGACCCCTCAGCCTGGCTGGAGGATGCGCTCTATCTGCCGCGCACCCGCTCGGCCTTCCGCGACCTCGTCCATCTCGGCTTGACCGATGCCCTGCGCGCGACCAGCGATGCCGAGCGCCTGTTCACCTTCTGGGATTATCAAGCGGGGGCCTGGCAACGGGACTTCGGGATCAGGATTGACCATCTCCTGCTGTCGCCGCAGGCGGCGGACCGGCTGGTCGCGGCCGGCATCGACAAGCATGTGCGGGCCTGGGAACGCCCCTCCGACCACGTTCCCGCCTGGATCGACCTCAAGATCGCGGCGTGATCTCCTGCGGCGCCGATTGCGCCGCAAGACGAGACGATCGCCTCACGGCGCGAACTCGGGGCCCTCATAGGTCGTGGGGACGATGACCTTGCCGCTTGCGATGTCCGCCCCATAGGCGGCAATCGCAGCGCGTACGTCCGCCGGAACATCGCCGGCCATGGCGAGTCGCACCGCGTCGCCATTCGCAACCCCGAGCCGTACGGCTTGGCCGGGCACCAGACGGCCCGTCACGGCGGCCGTCACGCCATCGGACATGGCCACAGACACGTCCGCAATGGCGCTGGCGATGAACACATCGGGGGCCACAGGCACCCAGTCGCGCACATTTCCGATCTGCTTGATCTTCTTCTCCCTGCACGCGGCGATGGCGCCCGTGCGGCCCGCATTGAGCATGGTGAAGATGATGTCGGCGCCGGCCTCGGCCTGTGCCACAGTGACCTTGGCGGCCAAAGCCGCGTCGTCCTGCTCGCCACAGAAGGTGGTCAGCAATTTCACGCCGGGCTTGGCCTGGGCGACACCGGCTGCATAGGCCGCGCGCCCCTTAAGGCCGGGAGGCACGCGAATGCCGGAAATGTGGCCGACCACGCCGGTCTTGGTCATCAAGGCCGCCGCGGCCCCGGCAAGCCAAGCGGACTGCTCCTGAAGCACCTCGTAGCTGGTGAGATTGGACCCCTCAACGCCGCCCTGGATCACCAGGAACTGGATCCGCGCCTGCTCGGCCGCCACGATCTTGGCCGCCTCGTTGCACTGCCCGCCATGGGCGGCGATGACGGCAGGCCCCTGCGCCACGATCTGGCGGAGCGCGGTCACCAGATCGTCCTTCTGGGGCCGCACGCCATCCACCACGATGGTGTCAGCGTTCAGCGCGCGGGTGGCGGCCTCGAAGCCTGCAAAGCCGGCCTGCATGAAGCCACCATCATCCCGTCGTCCCGGCAGGAGAAGGCCGACCTTCGGCGCGGCGGCAGAGGCGCGGCGAAAGGACAGGAGAGCACCGGCGAGGCCCGCTCCCCCTCCGGCCAGCACACGACGGCGGTCGATCAGCATGGATGCAAGCCCCCAGCGGCGCGTCAGGGCGCCTTTCCTTTGGGGGCATTATGGAGCGCCTTCGCAAGCGCACAAGACGGGGGAGCCGGCAGGGACAGCCGCGCCGCTCGGCGCGGCACTGGATCAGCGCTGGGCGGTTTTCAGCCACTGCTCCAGGTAGCGCAGCGCCTGGGCCCGCTCGTCAGGGGTGGCATCGGCAAAGGCGTCGTCATACAGATCGACCACCCATTTGTCCTCCGGACCCGCCGCCGAATCGCGGGCGAGCGTCAGCCACATGAGGCCGCGGGCGCCCTGGCGGGGAATGCCGTCCTCGCCGCGGAACAGCATATGGCCCAGCACCGCCTGCGCCTCATACTGCCCCTTCTGGGCCGACAGAATCAGCCAGCGGGCCGCTTGGCGGGGATCGCGATTGACGCCGGTGCCATCCAGATAAAGCTTGGCCAGCCGATATTGCGCCACCGGGTCGCCGAAATAGGAGGCGGCATAGGCATACATGTCCCGGGCCCGGGCCGGATCCTTGCGCACGCCGGTGTTGGGAATGCCCACGAGATAATAGCCGCCCAGCGCCACGAAGGCGCTGGCCACGAAGCGGGCCTGGGGCGTGCCGGGATAATCCTCGGCATGGGAATTGGCCACGCGGCTGAAATACTCAAAGGCCTTCAGGTCGTCTCGCTTCACGCCATCGCCGTCCGCATACATGCGGCCGAGCTTCCATTGGGCGGCGGGATGGCCCTGATCGGCGGCATAGCGCAGCGCGTCCACGCCCTTGGCGGTCTGGCCAAGGCGCAGCGCCTGCGTGCCAGTGCGGAACGCCTCGTCCACGGGCCGCACGGGCGGCGCCAGCGGAACATTGGCGGGCGGGGTCAGCGCCCGTCCCACATCATCGGAGGACTGGGCATTGCCGTCGAAAGCATGCGCACCACCCGTCAGGCCCGCTCCGGCCAGCAGCGCCAGCACCGCAAGGCGCGCCGCGACGCGCCCGCCGGGAAAGCTGTCGCAGAGCGAGCGCAGCGTCGGCTGACACCGGGAAGAGACAATATGGTGGCTGGCGTTCATGATGGTGGCAAGTTCCCATGCCCGCCGGGCGAGAACAGGGCCGAGCCAAGGCCGAGCCGTGGAATCTCCGGGGCGACGCATCGCCCGGATTTCCGGCCCTCCGCCCGGTATGGTCCCGCTCCAACCCATCCAGCATTACCTCTTTGTGCTCTGTGGACCCCGGTCCGGGTCCGCGCTCCAGCACACCACCATCGGTTTCATTATGTTTTGAGGCGGGATCGTGGCGCTTCCTAGGGGGAGGGGCGTCTTCATTTCTGAAAGAGCAACAGTGTGTCTTCCTTGACACATCGATGTGCTACTGGAGGATGCCTGTTACTTGGGATCCTCAGCCCCAATATGGTAAATGCCCAGTAATGCATCATCGGCCCGCGTGACTTGAACAGGCGCCGTCCTTCCTTCCAGGAAACCTGCATGACCCCAAATGGTTCTTTCGCCGAGGTATTCCGCGCCTTCTTTGCACTTGGGCTCACATCTTTCGGCGGCCCGGTCGCGCACCTTGGATATTTCCGCGAGACTTTCGTCGTCCGTCGCCATTGGCTGTCGGAGGCCGACTATGCGGATCTGGTGGCGCTGTGCCAGTTCCTGCCCGGCCCGGCCTCCAGCCAGGTGGGGTTCGCGCTCGGTGTCATGCGCGCCGGGGGGCTTGCAGGCGGGCTTGCCGCCTTCATTGCCTTTACCCTGCCCTCCGCACTGGCCCTGCTCATCTGCGGCCTCGGCATGGGAGCGCTGGACGGTCCGGCCCTGGGGGGCGTCATCCATGGCTTGAAGCTGGTGGCGGTGGCCGTGGTGGCCCAGGCGCTCTGGGGCATGGCGCGCACCTTGGCGCCGGACAGCACGCGAGCGGGCATTGCCCTGGCCGGCCTTGCCCTGACGACGCTGGGGGTGGGCATTTTGGGGCAGACCTTGTCCATCGTGGTGGGCGCGGCGGCGGGGCTTGCCTTGTGCCGGGGCGTGGCGGCGACGCCGGTGGGCCACATTCATGTCCCCATTTCGCGGCGCACGGGCGCCATCGTTCTGGGGGCGGCAGCCGGCCTGCTGGTGCTGCTGCCCGTGCTGGCGTCCGCCGGTGGCCATCTCCTGTCCTTCTTCGAGGCCTTCTACCGCTCCGGCGCCCTGGTTTTCGGCGGCGGACATGTGGTGCTGCCCCTGCTCCAGGCCGCCGTGGTGCAACCGGGCTGGGTGAGCGCCGGCGACTTCCTGGCGGGCTACGGCCTCGCCCAGGCGGTGCCAGGCCCGCTCTTCACATTCGCCGCCTATCTGGGCGCGGTGGCTCAGATGCCGCCCAACGGCGTGGCGGGTGCACTCCTGGCCACCCTCGCCATATTCCTGCCCGGGCTTCTGCTGGTTTATGGCGCCCTGCCCTTCTGGGATGCCTTGCGCAAGCGTCCCCTCGCCCAGGCCGCCATGCGCGGGGCGGGCGCGGCGGTGGTGGGGGTGCTCGCCGCCGCCTTCTATGATCCGGTCTGGACCTCGGCCATCGGCACGGGCCTCGACTTCCTGATGGCGGCGGCCGGCTTCCTGGCTCTGACCCTCTGGCGCGCACCGCCTTGGAGCGTGGTGGTGCTGCTGGCCGGCGCGGGCGTCCTTCTGGCCTGAGCCTGACGGGCATGAAAAAGGCCGCGGATCGCTCCGCGGCCTGGATGGGGTCTGTCCCGGTTCGGCGAGCTGTCAGCCGTTGGACAATTGAGAGATGGCCGCCTGCACCTTGGCCTTGCGGGCGAGATATTCCTCCCGCTTCTCCCGCTCGGCTTCCACCACCTCTTCCGGCGCGCGGGCGACGAAGGAGGCATTGGAGAGCTTGCCATCGATGCGGGCGACTTCCTGGTCGAGCTTGCCCTCTTCCTTGCGCAGCCGTGCGAGCTCGGCGGACAGGTCGACGATGCCGGCCAGCGGCAGCGCCGCCACTTCCCCGCGCACCACCATCTGCACCGCTTCCGTGGGCATGGTGTCGGACACCGTCACCTCGGAGAGGCGCGCGAGGCGCCGCAGCGCGTCTTCCCAGCCCTTGGCGCGGGCCTTCGTCTCGTCCGACGCATTCACCAGCACGAGCGGGATCTGCGCGCCCGCCGGCACGTTCATCTCGGCGCGCACGGAGCGAATCTCGGTGACGAGATCGACCACCCAGCCCACCTCGGCCTCCGCATCAGGCGCCTCAAGGCCGGCCGTGTCCGGCCAGGACGCCAGAACAAGCAGCCCCTCGCGGGCCGGGCCCTGCTCGCCCGTCCGCGCCCACAATTCCTCGGTGAGGAAGGGCATGAAGGGGTGCAGCAGCTTCAGGGCCACATCGAGAACGAAGGCGGTGGCGGCGCGCACCTCGTCCTTAGCGGCCCCGTCGGGCCCCGAGAGAACGGGCTTTGCCAGTTCCAGGTGCCAGTCGCAGAACACGTTCCACAGGAAGCGATAGACCGCGCCGGCCGCATCATTGAAGCGATAGGCTTCGATGGCGGCGGTCACCTCGCTGGTTGCGCGGGCCGCCTCGCCGATGATCCAGCGGGCGAGCGTGCCGTCCACCGCGGCGGGGTCGAAGCCGGCCACGCGCTCGCAGCCATTCATCTGGGCAAAGCGCACGGCGTTCCAGAGCTTGGTGGCGAAGTTCCGGTAGCCTTCCACGCGCGAGGTGGCGAGCTTGATGTCGCGCCCCTGGGCGGCCATGGCGGCGAGCGTAAAGCGCAGGGCGTCGGCGCCATACTGGTCGATGAGGTCCAGCGGGTTGATGACGTTGCCCTTGGACTTCGACATCTTGGCGCCCTTCTCGTCGCGGACGAGGGCGTGGATGTAGACGTCGTGGAACGGCACGTCGGGCATGAAGTGAAGGCTGAACATCATCATCCGGGCGACCCAGAAGAAGATGATGTCAAAGCCCGTCACCAGCACCGACGTGGGATAGAACTTGGCCAGCTCCGGCGTCTCGTCCGGCCAGCCCATGGTGGAGAAGGGCCAAAGGGCGGACGAGAACCAGGTGTCGAGCACATCCTCGTCGCGGGTCAGGAATTCCGCGCGCTTGTCGGCATCGTCGATAAGGGCCTGGGCCTCGTCGGGGGTGAGGTTTTCCTTCGCCACATTGTGGGCGATGGCGGCCTCGAAGGCCTGATCCTCGTCCAGCTCCACGAAGACATTGCCGAAGGGGTCGTACCAGGCCGGGATCTGGTGGCCCCACCACAATTGCCGCGAGACGCACCAGGGCTGGATGTTCTCCAGCCACTCGAAATAGGTCTTCTCCCAATTCTTGGGCACGAAATTGGTGCGCCCCTCCCGCACGGCGGCGAGCGCCGGCTGGGCCAGGGTCTTGGCATCCACATACCACTGGTCGGTGAGCCAGGGCTCGATCACCACGCCCGAGCGGTCGCCATGGGGCACCATGTGGGTGTGGGGCTCGATGGTCTCCATGAGCTCCAGATTGGTCAGCAGCTCGATGATCTGCTTGCGGGCGGCAAAGCGATCCGTGCCCGCCAGCAGCCCGAGGACGCCACCGAAATCGGGATCGTCCACATAGGCCTCGCGGCGGGCGAGATAGTCTTCGCGAATCCCCGTGGGATCGATGCGGGCTTCCGCGTCGAGCACATTGATCATGGGCAGGCGATGCCGACGGCCCACCTCGAAGTCGTTGAAATCATGCGCGGGGGTGATCTTCACCGCGCCCGAGCCCTTTTCAGGGTCGGAATATTCGTCGGCGACGATGGGAATGCGCCGGCCCACCAGCGGCAGCACCACATGCTTGCCCACCAGGTCCTTGTAGCGCTCGTCCTCGGGATGAACGGCCACCGCCGTATCACCCAGCATGGTCTCGGGGCGGGTGGTGGCAACCACGATGAAGCGGCCCGGCTCGCCCTCCACCGGATAACGCAGATGCCAGAGGTTGCCCTTGATCTCGGTGGGCTGGACTTCGAGGTCGGAGATGGCGGTCAGCAGCTTGGGGTCCCAATTGACCAGCCGCTTGTCCTTATAGATCAGCCCAGCCCGGTGCAGCTCCACGAACACCTTCAGCACAGCGCGGGACAGCCCCTCGTCCATGGTGAAGCGTTCGCGCGACCAGTCGCAGGAGGCGCCGAGGCGCTTCAGCTGGTTGACGATGGTGCCGCCCGATTCTTCCTTCCAGGCCCACACCCGCTCCACGAAGGCGGCGCGACCCATGTCGCGCCGGCCTGGCTCCTTGCGCTCCATGAGCTGGCGTTCCACCACCATCTGGGTGGCGATGCCGGCATGGTCCATGCCCGGCTGCCAGAGCACATCCTTGCCGCGCATGCGCTCGAACCGCGCCAGGACGTCCTGGAGCGTGTTGTTCAGCGCGTGCCCCATATGGAGCGAACCGGTGACGTTGGGCGGGGGAATGACGATGGAGAAGCCGGGCGCGTCCTTGCGCTCGGGGCGGGAGCAGCGAAAGGCCCCGGCCTCTTCCCAGGCCGTGGAGATGCGCGCCTCGACGGCGGCGGGATCGAAGATCTTGTCCAGCATGCGTGTGCTCCCCGGAGGGCTGCGCGCGGCCCTTGAAGATTTATGTCAGGGGCGCGTTAAAGCCGGACGGCGGCTCCGTCGTCAACGGGCCGCCGTCAAACAGGTTCGGAATAAAGGAAAAAGGGATCAGCGCGCGTTGCGCGAAATCCGCTCGATCTCCTGGCGGACCAGACGCTCCACGATCTGGGGCAGGTTCTCGTCCAGCCAGGACTTCAGCATGGGCCGCAGGATCTCCTTCACGAGATCCTCCACCGTGCGCTCATGGGTGGGCAGGACCAGGTCGCCCAGCGACTCGAAGGCGGCCGTCACGGCCGCGTCGACGGCGGGAGACAGAAGTTCCTTCCGGCGCGGGCTATCCGCAAAGGGACGCGCCGAGACCGGGTCCGCCTCGCTCTGGCGCGGCGTCGCGGGACGGGCCGTCATCCCGTCCCGCAGGTCGGACCGGCGCGGGGCGGGCTGGGGCTGAGCGGAGGGCGAAAAGGAAAAGTCAGACATGTCTTGGGCCTCGCTCTGCGCCGGAGGGGCGACCACAACGTCTTCTTCGGAAAGGTCAGACAGGGAGGATACCTCTTCCGCATCCTCATGCCCGGTCGAGATCACCGCATCGTTTGGAGCCACGACCGGCTCCACTACGGGTGCGCGCGCCCGGGCCGGCAGGGAGCCTGCCGCCTTCCTCGCGATGGAATGGTCATCGGAGATGATGCGTCGGATAGAGGCCAGGATCTCGTCCATGGACGGCTCTTGAGGCTTCGCGCTTGCGGACATTTCCCGACCCCGTCCAAAGGCGAACCATGCCGGCGCATCCTGCGACGCGGAACCGTTGGACGCCAAATACTTACCCTTCCTTAACTATGGCATTGACCGGGCGGCGCGCAAACCCCTCGCGGGGCGCCATTCACAGACATGCTAAACAGCAAGGAGGATCCGCCGACACGCGGTCGCCGGATCCTGGGGAAAGGCTTGAAAACAGGCCCGGAAAGCGTGCGTGGGGACCGACTTACTTGCCGTCCGGCGTCCGCAGGCCAATCCAGCTGTCGCGCACCTGATCGTAGTGCACCTTCGGATTGTAGACGGGCACCTTAAGGCCGAGATTGACGGCGTCCAGCTTGCCGATCACAGAGATCAGCGAATAGGCGGCCACCACGCGGTCCCGCTGCGCCTGCACCAGCGCCGACTTGGAGTTGGTCAGGTCGGTCTGTGCGTTCAGCACGTCAGTCGTGGTGCGCTGCCCGACGCGCCATTCTTCGCGCACGCCTTCCAGGGCCAGCGTGTTCGCCGCCACCTGGGCCTGGGCGGATTCGATCTGGGCCTTCGCAGCCACCAGGGCGCCCCAATACTGGACCGCATTGGTGCGCACCGCGTCGCGGTTCACATCCACTTCGATGCGCGCCTGGCTCAGATATTCCTTCGCCTGCCGGATCGCCGAATATTCGGAGCCGCCCTGATAGATCGGAACCGTCAGATTGAGCGTCACAGCGGCGGCGGACGTGCTGTCGACCGTGGCGCTCTGGTCATAGCTCTGGCTGAGAGAGCCCTGCAGGCTCAAGGTCGGCGCCAGGTTCGACTCGGCCATGCGAACCTGGAAATTGGCCGCATCCACCGCATATTGCGAGGCCAGCACCGCCGGGTGGTCCTTGGTGGCCACCGACATGACGCCATCCACGGACGCGGGGATCTTGCGTTCAATGGTGCTGCCGGGCGAGTTCAGCTTGCCCGGCTCGACGCCGATCACCTGCCGGTACGTCGCCTTGTAGGAGCTCAGATTCGCCACGGCCTGAGCGACCGAATACTGCGCCTGGGCGACCCGGGCTTCCGCCTGGGCCACGTCGGTGCGGGTCACCTCACCCACGTTGAAGCGGTCGCGGGTGGCCCTCAACTCCTGCTGCAAGGCAGCAAGGTTCTGCTGCTGCAGTTCCAGGAGCGCATTGCCAAGAATCACGTTCATGTAGGCGGTGACGGCGTTGAGCATCACCGTCTGCTCGGTATTGCGCAGGGTCTCGCGCGACCCCTTCACCTGCGACTCGGCCTTGCGCGTCGTGTTCGCAGTCAACAGGCCATTGAAGATGGTCTGGGTCATGGTGAGGCTGTACTGCCGCGGAATGAGGGTGCCGTCATAGACCGCCCCCTGCTGGTTGTTCCGCGCATACTGCCCGCCGACGCTGATATTGCCGTTCACCGTCGGCCGGTAGCCCGACAGCGCCTGGGGCACGTTCTCGTCCACGGCGCGGGTTCCCGCGCGCTGCGAGTTCAGGCTGGGATTGTTGATGTATGCCGCTGCAAGTGCTGCATCCAAAGATTGCGCTGACACATTGGAGCTGAAGGCAGCAACCGTCACAGCGGTGACTGAGGCCAGCAGATAAATGCGTCGGCTCACTCGTGCCGCAAGCGACATATAAATCTCCCCGAGGGACGCAGACGTACTTTTCTACCCTCTCGCGAGGGAAGCGCACGGGAAGAACATAGACAGGTGCCTCACCAGAGGAAACCGATCGGTTCGATCCCCATGCGCTTTTCCACCAAGCGCGGCAGATGCGCCACAGGTGAGCCGGCGCAGGCTCAGAAGGTGAAGCGCGGCGGGGCGGCAAAGCCCGGCAGAGGCGGGATTGCGGCGTTGAAAGCCACCCGCTCGCTCAGGGCGCCACCCACCTTGGTGAACACGGCCGCACGGCCAGCGCCGCCATGACCCACCACGCAGACGAGCCGCCCGCCATCCTTGATCTGCGCCACCAGGGCCGGCGGCACGACTTCAATGGCGCCGTTCAGGAAAATGAGGTCATAGGGGGCTTCGGCCGCCCATCCCGCCGTCAGCGAGCCCTGCACCGCCGCCACATTGGCAAGGGCGAGATCGGTCAGCGTGGCATTGGCGGCGGCGACAAATTCCGCGTCGTCGTCGAGCGCGACCACCTGCCCGCTGAGCCTTGCGAGCACCGCCGAGGAATAGCCCGTGGCCGGCCCCACATCCAGCACGAGCTCGTCATCCTGAACATCCGCCAGTTGCACCAGCTTGGCCAGCACCATGGGCTCGATCAGGTAGCGCGCGGCGGCGCCATCCTTGGCACTGCGCACCTGGAGATCGTCGTCAATATAGGCCAGGGACTTCAGGTGAGCGGGGACGAATCGCTCCCGCGGAATGCTCATCATCGCGTCGACGATCCGAAGGTCCGTCACGTCGTTGGTGCGGACCTGCCCGTCGACCATTCCCCGACGCAGTTCGGCAAAATCGATCATCTCAGCCCTCCGACCGTCACCCTGACGGCATCACTGACCCCTGATGAGCCACACCACACCGCCTTTTGCAAGCGGGAGAAAGGGGCCGGCGCGCCCTGCCCTTTCGGCAGACCGCGCCGACCAGCGCTCACTTCTTGCCGAGATCGCCGACGCCGGCGATCATCAGCTGACGGAAGATCACATTGTCGCCCACGCTGAGCTTCTTGAAGCCGTCCAGGTCGTCGGGAACCTTCACGTCCATCGAGTTGCCGGCCGGACCCGTCAGGGTGACGGTGCGGGTATCGGCTGCGATGGCGGTAATGGTGGCGGCGAAGACGCGGCGGTCGGTGACGATAAAGCCCGGCTTGGCGCCCTTCGGCGCGGTATCCAGGGTCTGCAGGTCCGCCGGGGTGGGGGTGCTGTCCTTCGCGCCGACGACGGTGATCTCGGTCGTCACCTCAACTGCGGCGGCGACCGCATCACCCACCTTTACCTGGTCGAAGTTCTGCATTTCCGGGCCCGGCTGCAGCACCAGCGAGTTGCCCTTGGGGCCCACCAGGGTGATGGTGCGAGCCTTGGCGTCCACGGCGGAAACCTTGGCATCAATGGAGCTCTTGACCACGAAGCCGACGGCCAGGATCGGATCGGCAGCATAAGCCAGGGTCGGCGCCAGCATGAGGGCACCGGCCAGGAAGAGGTTTCGCAGTTTCATGGGCTGTCTCTCCTGATTGACGCCCGGGAGGCGACCCCCCGGACGGTGCACCTGCCTAGACCCAGCTTGATGACGACCGCAAGGCGATGGCGCAAAATGCGGCGGGCCCTGTCGCTTGAGGGCAAAAATTGTCACCGCCTCCCGGTCCAAAGACGCGCGCGGGGGCCGTGGCGAACCCAGCCGTGGCCGGGTGAACCATGGGCAGACGGGAGCTTGACCAGGTGGGCCAAACGCCCTCGGGCGGGCCTGCGCAGCCCGCCCTTTCCGGCCGCCACCCTCGCCTCCAGGAAGGCGCCAATCTTGTGACCATCTGCGCAGCCCCCTTGCCCCCGCCTCTCCGGTGCTTTAGTTAGCCCGGTGTTGGGGCCACGTGGCGGAGTGGTTACGCAGCGGACTGCAAATCCGTGCACCCCGGTTCGATTCCGGGCGTGGCCTCCATTCGGCCGCCAAATCCTGCGGCCGCTGGCGATCTGGTGACCCGAGTGCCGCGACGCAACTCTCGCCGCTACCGTGCGCATCGAGCGACGTTCCAGGCCCGCACCACCGCATGTTGCGAAGGACCGCCACACGGGCGGATGATTGTGAGGCACGGCCTGTGGCGTGCCCGGAGAAACCGATGATCTCTTCCGTTCTCGAGCGCCTGCGCGCGCGCGTCCTCAAAGACGAAAGCATGCGCGTCGTCTACCGCCTGTTCCTGTCGGACGGGACCAAGCACTGGAAGGGGTACGCGGTCGCCTTTACCTTCATGGGCCTGATGGCCGCCGCCACCGGCGGCATGGCCTACCTCATGAAGGGCGCGGTTGACTCCATCTTCGTCAATCCGACGGCCGAGGCCATCTGGGCGGTTGCCCTCATCATGATGTTCCTGTCCATGACCAAGGGCGTCTCGGCCTATGCCCAGAACGTCGCCATGGCGCGAGTGGGCAACCGGATCGTGGCCGACAACCAGAAGCGCATCTTCGACCGCCTGCTCGGCAAGGAGGTCAGCTATTACGCGCAGCACCACACCGCCGACATCACCATGCGCTTCACCATGGGTGCCGCCTCGGCCCGTGATGCGCTGAATCTGGTGATTACCTCCATCGGCCGTGACTTCCTCTCGCTGATCGCGCTAGGCGCCGTGGCGATCCTGCAGGACCCCTTCCTCGCCCTGATCGCGCTCATCGTGATGCCGGCGGCGGTGCTCGGTACCCGCAAGCTGATTCGCAAGGCCAAGCAGATCTTCAAGCGCGAATTCACCAGCGCCGTGAAGCTCAACTCCATCAACATCGAGTTTATCCAGGGCGTGAAGACGGTGAAGGCCTATACGCTTGAGCCGATCATGCGCGGCCGCGTGCACACCTTCATCGACGATGTGGAGCGCGCCTCCAACAACCTGGCCAAGACCCAGGCCAAGTCGAGCCCGCTGATGGAGACCCTCGGCGGCTTCGCCATCGCCGGCGTGATTCTCTATGCCGGCTATAACGTGGTGGTGCTGGGCAAGACTCCGGGCGAATTCTTCTCGGTCCTGACCGCCCTGCTGCTGGCCTATGAGCCCGCCAAGCGGCTGTCGCGCTTCCATGTGGATCTCGCCGGCATGATGGTCGGTGCCAACATGCTGTTCGAGCTGCTGGACGGCGATTCGCCGGAGAATGAGCCGGCGGACAAGCCGGCTTTGCCGGCCGGCCCCGGCCGCATCACCTTTGAGGACGTGCATTTCGAGTATCGCAAGGGCGAGCCGGTCCTGCGCGGCGTCGATCTGGTGGCCGAGCCCGGCCAAACCACCGCCTTGGTGGGCGCCTCCGGCGGCGGCAAGTCCACCATCATCGCCCTCATCGAGCGCTTCTACAGCCCGACGGAAGGTGCGGTGCGGATCGATGGCCATGACGTGACCGCCTATACCCGCAGCTCGGTGCGGGCCGCCTCTGCGCTGGTCAGCCAGGACGTCTATCTGTTCTCGGGCACCGTGCGCGAGAACATCGCCTTCGGCCGCCCGGGCGCCACGGAAGAGGAGATTGTCGCCGCCGCCAAGGCCGCCAATGCCCATGACTTCATCATGGGCTTCGAGAGCGGCTACGACACCCAGGTGGGCGAGCATGGCGCCCAATTGTCGGGCGGCCAGCGCCAGCGCATCGCCATCAGCCGGGCCTTCCTCAAGAATGCGCCCATCCTGCTGCTGGACGAGGCCACGGCGGCGCTGGACAGCGAGTCGGAATATGAGGTCCAGAAGGCCCTGCTGACGCTCCAGAGCGCCCGTACCACCATTGTCATCGCCCACCGTCTCCAAACGGTGGTGCGCGCCGACAAGATCTGCGTGGTGGAAGGCGGCCGCGTGGTGGAAAGCGGCCGGCACGAGGAACTCATCGCCAAGCGCGGTCGCTATTACACCTTCTACCAGATGCAGTTCGCCCACGAGGCCAATGGGGCCGGCCAGACGGAAAATGGAGAGCCGGCGCTTCTTTCCGCCTAAGCCATTGTAACTTCTGTCAAATCGGCACATTTGGCGCAGCGTTACCCACAGGCTTCGCCGTTTTCCGCCGCCGAGACACTTCACAAGGGCCCAGGCGGTTGCTATATGGCGCGCCTCGCTGACGGAGCGCCTGATCCCCGGTAGCTCAGCGGTAGAGCAACCGGCTGTTAACCGGTTGGTCGCTGGTTCGAATCCGGCCCGGGGAGCCAACACGAGGAGAAGCCTGGTCGAAAGGCCGGCTTCTGCCTCTCCCGAATATCCTCCAGTGCGCCCTGCGCCTGGAGGATATTTCGTTTCTGGCCCTGCCCACCCGACGCAAGCTTTCCGAAAGGATCCGGGCGCATCCTTTGGTCCCTGACGGCGGCTTTGGCCGGACAGGGTGTCACGGAGCGAAAAGGACCGGCCTCTTGGGAACAGGCGCGGCCCCGGCGCGATGTGACGGGAGCCCCCTTCTTTTCCAGTGGCGAGGTGACACCATGGCCCTGCAGATGAATCTGCCCCTTCCCCGGCCGATTCCCCTGGAGGAGCGAGGCGCCGCCGTGGTGACCCTGGACGATGCGGTGCACTTCCTGTGCCTGGCCGCCGGCCGGGTGAAGTCGTCAGGCCGCATTGAGCGTGCCACCGCGGCTGTGATGCATGCCGCCCTCACCCATGCCCCTGAAGACCTGGAGCGCGCCGCCAGGCGCCTGAAGAAGATCGCCAAGCGCTGCAGCCATTCCTGACCGCATCGCCGCCCAGGCCGCGCGGGAGCCGCCGGGCCGCCCTTTTGCCGCATGGCTGACGGCGCTGCCGCGCGGAAGGCGACGTTGCGCTCAGATCGCCCCAAGGGCAAAACTAGCGGACCTCTTGCCTCCCCGGGCTGGCGAGCGTCCCGTTTGACGACGCCCCGTCTGCCCCCGGTCCTGTCCCTCGATTGAGGCGCCCCATCGGGCGCCCTCACCTCCCCCGCACCGAGCACCGGCAGGCGCGTGCGCCTGGTCCGTGCCGGCCGCCCAGGCTGTGCCCGTCATGTCCGCCCCGCCGTTCCTCCTGTCCGTCTTGTCGCGCCCCCTGGCCGTGATCGGCCGGCAAGGCGCGCGCGCGGTGGCGGCCAGCGTCTTTGTGGGCCTCGCGCTGCCAGGCCTGGCGGCGCTGGCGAAGCCCGTGATTCTGCCCTGCATCTTCGTGCTGCTGGCGCTCTCCTTCATGCGCACGGACGCCTCCGGTCTGCGGGCCCAGCAAAGGGCCGGGGTTCTGCTCGCCGCGCTGGTCTGGATCATGGGCATCCTGCCGGCGGCTTTCGGCTATCTGGTGAGCCGCATCTATCCCCCGCAGGACAATGGGCTGATGCTGGCGCTGGTGATGCAGGCGGCGGCGCCGCCCATCATGTCGACGCCCGCCTTCGCGGTGCTGCTGGGCATCGATGCCACGGTGAGCCTTGCCGTGATGGTTCTGTCCATGATGGTCACTCCCCTCACCGCTCCCGTGGTGGTGTGGGCCTTCACCGACGGCGCCCTGGCCCTGGACGGCGTGGCGCTGGCACTGCGGCTTGCCTTGGTGCTGGCGGGCACCGGTCTTGCCGGGTTCGGCCTGCGCTGGTGGCTCGGCCCACCCCGCATCGCGCGCCTGCGGGACCCGCTGGACGGGCTCAACGTCATCCTTCTGCTCATCCTGGCCATGGGGCTGATGGACGGCCTCACGGCGCGCTTCCTGGCCGATCCCTGGCTGGTGCTGGGCATGGCGGGGCTCACCTGCCTGATCTCGGCCGGGGCCATTTCAAGCACGCTGCTGCTTTTCCGGTGGGCGGGGCGCGGCCAGAATCTCATGCTCGGCTTCGCCGCCGGGCATCGCAACATGTCGCTGATGATCGCGGCCACCGGTGCGGTCCTGCCGCAGAGCACCTGGCTCTATATCGCTGTGGCCCAGTTTCCCATCTATCTCCTGCCCTTCCTGCTGCGGCCTCTGGCCCGTCGTCTGGCGCCGGGCGATCCCCGGCCTTGAGCGGCGTGCATGCGTTCCGCGCCGGGGACCGATGCCCGCGCATGCTGTCTTTGCCGCCCGTCATCTGGTAGAGCGCTGCAAAGAACAGCAAACCGCACGAAACCTGGACGAACGCAGCGATGATCCCCCGCTATAGCCGCGCCGAAATGGCCGACATCTGGTCTCCCGAGAGCCGCTTCCGCATCTGGTTCGAGATCGAGGCCCATGCGGCCGACGCCATGGCCGAGCTGGGCATCGTTCCCAAGGAAGCCGCCGCCCGCGTCTGGGAGATGGGCAAGGACGCCCAGTTCAATGTGGCGCGCATCGATGAGATCGAGCGCGAGGTGAAGCACGACGTCATCGCCTTCCTGACCCACCTGTCCGAGATCGTCGGCCCCGAGGCGCGTTTCGTGCACCAGGGCATGACCTCCTCCGACGTGCTGGACACCTGCCTCGCGGTGCAGCTCGCCCGTGCCTCCGACCTGCTGATCGCCGACGTGGACAAGGTGCTGGCCGCCCTGGAGCGCCGTGCCTTCGAGCACAAGCTCACCCCCACCGTGGGCCGCTCCCACGGCATCCATGCCGAACCCACCACCTTCGGCATCAAGCTGGCCATCGCCCATGCGGAATTCCAGCGCGCCCGCGCCCGCCTGGTGGCCGCCAAGGCGGAAGTGGCGACTTGCGCCATTTCCGGCGCGGTCGGCACGTTCGCCCATGTGGATCCCCGTGTGGAAGAGCATGTGGCCGCCAAGATGGGCCTGACGGTGGAGACCGTGTCCACCCAGGTCATCCCGCGCGACCGGCACGCCATGTTCTTCGCCGTGCTGGGCGTGGTCGCCTCCTCCGTGGAGCGCCTGGCCACCGAGATCCGCCATCTCCAGCGCACCGAGGTGCTGGAGGCGGAGGAATATTTCTCCGAGGGCCAGAAGGGGTCCTCGGCCATGCCGCACAAGCGCAATCCGGTGCTCACCGAAAATCTCACCGGCCTTGCCCGCATGGTGCGCGCCTATGTGACGCCTGCGCTGGAGAATGTGGCGCTGTGGCACGAGCGGGACATCTCCCACTCCTCCGTGGAGCGCATGATCGGCCCCGACGCCACCGTGACCCTGGACTTCGCCCTGGTGCGCCTGGCGGGCGTGGTGGACAAGCTGGTGGTCCACACCGACAACATGCAGAAGAACATGGACAAGCTGGGAGGCCTCATCCACTCCCAGCGGGTGCTGCTGGCCCTCACCCAGAAGGGCGCCAGCCGCGAGGACAGCTATCGCCTCGTCCAGCGCAACGCCATGCGCGTGTGGCGCGGCGAGGGCGACTTCCGCACCTTCCTGCTGAACGACGCCGACGTGCGCCGCTATCTGTCGGAGGACGACATCAACGAGAAGTTCGACCTCGGCTACCACCTCAAGCACGCCGATACCATCTTCAAGCGGGTGTTCGGCCACGCCTGACGGGCGGATCGCTCTCGCCAAAGCAAAACGGGGCGCCCCTTCGGGCGCCCCGTTCGCGTTTCAATGCCGACAGGCGTCCATCAGCCGATGGCGCGATCCTGCACGGCGACGCCCTTCTCCTCGAACATGGGGATCAGCTCGCCGGTCTGGAACATCTCCCGCAGGATGTCGCAGCCGCCCACGAACTCGCCTTTCACGAAGATCTGGGGAATGGTCGGCCAGTTCGTATAGTCCTTGATGCCCTGGCGCAGCTCGTCGGAGTCGAGGACATTGTAGCCTTTGAACGGCACGCCCACATGGTTCAGGATCTGCACCACTTGGCCCGAGAAGCCGCACATGGGGAATTGCGGCGTGCCCTTCATGAACACCACCACGTCGTTGGCCTTGACCTCACGGTCGATGAATTCGCGAATGCTCATGACTTCAATCCAAATGTCTGAGTGGCAGTGCCATCAAATGTTAAAGATCGGTCTCCACCGCCCTGCGCGCAAGACGGGCCGGACGAAATATTACTCTCCCGGGCGACGGCAAAATCAAGCGCTCTCGCGCCCGTCCAGCCCGGTGAGCCGCGCCGTCACCAGGGCGACCGCGCCGCCCAGGAAGGCGCCGGCCACGATGTCCGAAAAGAAGTGATAGTTCTGGGCCCACAGGGCCAGTGCCTCCAGGAGCACCAGAAGTCCACAGGCCACGCGCAGCCTCGGATAGGCGATGGCCGGCACCATCAGGAAGGACATGGCAGCAAAGGTGTGGCCGGAGGGGAAGGAGGCCCACCCTGCCCCGCCATGAAACCAGAAGAAGCCGTAGACACCATCCTGGATGAAGGAGGGATTGTTGCGCACGAAGGTCTCTGGCCAAGCGCGGCTGAACACATATTTCAGCTCATTGCCGATGGCTGACGTGCACACCAGGGAAAGCCCTGCCGTAAAGGCCGTGAGCGAGACATGCCCCAAGCGCCCCCGGAACAGGCGCACGAGGCCGAACACCACGATCAGCACCACCGACAGGTGGGCCAGATATTGCGGATAGGTCTGGAAGGCGTGGACCAGGTCGTGCCGACCGATCACCCCATAGGCGAAGCGGCTGAGCGGCTGATCCAGGAACATGTAGCCGCAGGTGACCAGCACCACGCAGGCAGCCCCCGCCACCGCCCAGGCCGCCGGCCGCGTCAACAGATCCCTGGACTCGTCCCGATGCGCCATGGCCACGCCCTCGCTTTTCACGGGCGGTAGCACGGACACCGACAAAAAAGAAGGAGCGCCGATTGCGCGGCGCTCCTTCCAGATAAAGCCGTGTGTCCGGTGGCGTTCAGGCCGGGGCGGAGGTCTTCAGCGCGAGGGCATGAAGCACACCGCCCATGTTGCCCTGGAGCGCGGCATAGACCATCTGGTGCTGCTGCACCCGGCTCTTGCCGCGGAAGGCTTCCGACACGATGGTCGCGGCATAATGGTCGCCGTCCCCCGCCAGGTCCTCAATGGTGACCTGGGCATCCGGCAGGGCGGACTTGATGAGCTGCTCAATGTCAGCGGGAGCCATGGGCATGGTGCGATCCTGTCGGTTGGGCGGTCTCGCTCAGGCGCTGGCGCCCATATAGATGGGCAGCCAGGTCTCGTGACGATCCCGCAGCGTCTCCACGAATATCTGGCGCTCGCCCGGAAGGATCAAGCGATCCCCACCGGTCTTGCCGATCTTGACCAGGGGGACGCCGGCCGCCTCGGCCCGGCGCACCAGCTCCGGCCCTTCGCCATGGGCGGCCACGATCACGTAGCGGGCCTGATCCTCGCCGAACCAGAAGGCGTGGGCGGGAACGTGCCCGGGCTTGTCCAGAGAGGCGCCCATCTCGCCGGCCATGGCCATCTCGGCGATGGCCACCAGAAGGCCGCCGTCGGACACGTCATGGACCGCCGTCACCATCTCCTCGCGGATGATCTGACGGACGAAGTCGCCATTGCGCTTCTCGGCCACCAGATCCACCGGGGGCGGCGCGCCCTCCTCCCGGTCATGGACGATGTCGAGGAAGACGGAGGCACCGAGCCAGCCCTCTGTCTTGCCAACCACATAGATGGCCTCGCCGGCATTCTTGAAGGCCAGCGTCATGGTCTTGGCGAGGTCGGGGATGAGGCCCACGCCGCCAATGGTGGGGGTGGGCAGGATGGCCCGGCCGTGGGTCTCGTTATAAAGGCTCACATTGCCGGAGACGACGGGGAAGTCCAACGCCTCGCAGGCCGCGCCGATGCCTTTCACGCAGCCCACGAACTGACCCATGATGTCGGGCTTCTCGGGGTTGCCGAAATTCAGATTGTCGGTCACCGCAATGGGGTCGGCGCCGACCGCGGTCAGGTTGCGCCAGGCCTCGGCCACCGCCTGCTTGCCGCCCTCGAAGGGGTCGGCCTCGCAATAGCGCGGCGTCACGTCGGTGGTCAGCGCCAGGCCCTTGGGCCCGTCCTCCACCCGCACCACGGCGGCGTCGCCGCCGGGCTTCTCCACGGTGTTGCCGAGAATGAGGTGGTCATACTGCTCCCAGATCCAGCGCTTGGAGCACAGGTCCGGCGAGCCGATGAGCTGTTCGATGGCGTCCGCCAGCGGCACCGTGTCCGGCACCTGGTCGGGCTTGATGACCGGGCGGGGGGTGGGGTCGGCGTGGGGCCGGTAATATTCCGGCGCCTCGTCGCCCAGTTCCTTGATGGGCAGGTCGGCTTCCACCACGCCCTTGTGCTTCACCACGAAGCGCAGCGTATCGGTGGTGTGGCCGATGATGGCGAAGTCCAGGCCCCATTTGCGGAAGATGGCCTCCGCTTCGGCCTCGCGGCCGGGCGCCAGCACCATGAGCATGCGCTCCTGGCTCTCGGACAGCATCATCTCATAGGCGGTCATGCCTTCTTCACGACACGGCACCGCGTCCAGATTGAGCTCGACGCCCAGGTCGCCCTTGGCGCCCATCTCCACGGCCGAGCAGGTCAGGCCCGCCGCGCCCATGTCCTGGATGGCCACCACGCAGCCGGCCTTCATGATTTCAAGGCAGGCTTCCAGCAGCAGCTTCTCGGCGAAGGGGTCGCCCACCTGCACGGTCGGGCGCTTCTCCTCCGCATCGGCGCCGAACTCGGCCGAGGCCATTGTCGCCCCGTGAATGCCGTCGCGGCCGGTCTTGGAGCCGAGATAAACGATGGCACGGCCGACGCCGCTGGCCGCCGCATAGAAGATCTCGTTGGTCTTGGCGAGGCCGACCGCCATGGCGTTGACGAGGATGTTGCCGTTATAGCGGTCGGAAAAGCCCACCGCGCCGCCCACCGTGGGCACGCCGAAGGAATTGCCGTAGCCGCCAATGCCCGCCACCACGCCGGCGATCAGGTGCCGGGTGCGGGGGTGATGGCAGTCGCCGAAGCGCAGGGCATTGAGCGCGGCGATGGGGCGCGCGCCCATGGTGAAGACGTCGCGCAGGATGCCGCCGACCCCGGTCGCCGCGCCCTGATAGGGCTCGATGAAGGAGGGGTGGTTGTGGCTCTCCATCTTGAAGACCACGGCCTGCCCGTCGCCAATGTCCACCACGCCGGCATTCTCGCCCGGCCCCTGGATCACGCGCGGGCCCTTGGTGGGCAGCGTCCGCAGCCAGACCTTGGAGGACTTGTAGGAGCAGTGCTCGTTCCACATGGCCGAGACGATGCCGAGCTCGGTGAGGCTCGGCTCGCGTCCGATCAGCTCCACGAAGCGCTCATATTCGTCCGGCTTGAGGCCGTGCTCGGCCACCAGCTCCGGCGTGATCTTCGGTGTGTTCGGGATCAGGTTCACTTTGGTCCGTTCCAATCCGATGGCGCGCGCCCGCCTGCACGGAGCCGACCGACAGGCGCAGAGGCTGCGAGCCCCGTTCCGTGCGCCATGTCCGCCCTCCGTCGCAACCTTCTCAAGGAGGCCCGGCCGCGCCGCGGCGGCCGCCCGTCCCTCAGGCGGCCTTCAGCGAGGCCGCGATGCTTTCGAACAGCCCGGCGCCGTCGGTGGGGCCGATCTGTTCCTCGATATAGTTTTCCGGGTGCGGCATCATGCCCAGCACGTTGTGCTTTTCGGAATAGATGCCGGCAATGCCGTTGATGGCGCCGTTGGGGCCGTCCTGCTCGTCGATGCGACCATCGTGGCGGGCATAGCGGAAGGCCACGCGGCCTTCATGCTCCAGCTCGCGGATGGTCGCCTCGTCGGCAGTGTAATTGCCCTCGCCATGGGCGACCGGCACGCGGATCAGCTCACCCTTGCGATAGGCCCGCGTGAACGGGGTATCGGCGCGCTCCACCCGCAGCAAAACTTCGCGGCAGACGAAGCGCAGCTTCGCATTGCGCACCAGCACGCCGGGCAGGATGCCCGCCTCGCACAGGATCTGGAAGCCGTTGCAGATGCCCAGCACCAGACCGCCGCGCTCCGCATGGGCGCGCACGGCGTTCATGATGTTGGCGCGCGCGGCAATGGCCCCGCAGCGCAGATAATCGCCATAGGAGAACCCGCCCGGCAGGACCACCAGGTCCGTGCCCTCGGGCAGTTCGTGCTCGGCGTGCCACACCACGTCGACGCGGGAGGCGGACACGAGCTTCAAGGCCCGCGCCACGTCGCGCTCACGATTGGTGCCGGGAAAGAGGATGACGGCTGATCTCATGGGTGTCGATGCGTAAGGGTCAGAGCCTGTCGCGACTTTGGACGTGACCACCACCAGGCTTGCGCCGGCGGCGGCACGGCCTCCAACGCGGGATTACTCGGCGAACTCGACCCGATAGGTCTCGATCACCGTGTTGGCGAGAAGCTTGTCGCAGGCTTCCTTGAGCACGCCTTCGGCGTCCGCCTTGTTGTTGCCAGCCAGCTCCACGTCGAAAACCTTGCCCTGGCGGACACTCTGCACCCCGGAGACACCGAGGGAACGCAGCGCGCCCTCAATGGCCTTGCCCTGGGGGTCGAGAACCGCGGACTTGAGCGTGACGATGACGCGCGCCTTCATGAAGAACCACTCTTTGCAGGTCTTAGAGCCGGCTCCCCTCGCATGGAAGCGCTCAAGCGCCTCAATGCGAGGACAAAGCCATCTCTATTCAAAAAGTTAGAGGGCGATTCACCGACCAGATGGAGCCGCAGTGCGGTTTCATCTGGTCGGATCGCGCTCTAGGCGTTGCAGGCCAGAAGCGAAATCGGACGGGATCGGGCATCGCCGGTCCCATCCGAATTCTCCAGCGTTTCGCATCCGCCGGGACCGGCGGCGCGGGACTCACTTCACAAGGATGGGACCCTTGCCCTGGTTGGGCTCGCTCTCGATCAGAATACCGAGACGGCGCGCCACTTCGGAATAGGCCTCCACCAGCCCGCCCATGTCGCGGCGGAACCGGTCCTTGTCGAGCTTGTCGGCCGACTTGATGTCCCACAGCCGGCAGGAATCCGGGCTGATCTCGTCGGCGACGACGATGCGCATCATGTCGTTTTCCCACAGGCGCCCGCATTCCATCTTGAAGTCCACAAGACGGATGCCCACGCCCAGGAACAGGCCGGACAGGAAGTCGTTGACGCGGATCGCGAGCGCGATGATGTCGTCGATTTCCTGGGTGTTGGCCCAGCCGAACGCCGTGATGTGCTCTTCCGACACCAACGGGTCATTGAGCGCGTCGTTCTTGTAATAAAACTCGATGATGGAGCGGGGGAGCGCGGTGCCCTCCTCGATCCCCAGGCGGGTGGACAGGGACCCTGCCGCCACATTGCGCACCACGATCTCGAGGGGGATGATCTCCACCTCGCGGATGAGCTGCTCCCGCATATTCAGGCGGCGAATGAAGTGCGTGGGCACTCCAATGTCGTTCAGCCGCGAGAAGATGTATTCCGAGATGCGGTTGTTGAGCACGCCCTTGCCGTCGATGACATCGTGCTTCTTGTTGTTGAAGGCGGTCGCATCATCCTTGAAATGCTGGATGAGGGTTCCCGGCTCGGGGCCTTCATAGAGGACCTTCGCCTTGCCTTCGTAGATTCGGCGGCGGCGGCTCATGGGTGTATACCGTCGATTGAGGAAATCCATGGGTTTGCCAAGGCTCCGTTCGGGTGACGCTCCTCGGCGGGGCATTGTCATGACTGTTTTGCAGCGCACGGAACACCCGCTGGGACACTAGCTCATCGGCGCCCCGGTTACAACGCGCACTCTCTTGAACCTGAAGCAGGGCGGCCATGCTTCCCTGGCGCAGGTTATCCCACGCCGCACGCCGGCCCCGCCTGGCCCATACCAGGCCGCGGCGCCCCAACCTTCCGTATCGGAACCTTCCGGCCAACTAAATCTGCTGCCGGGCGGGACGGCGGCAGAATGTGACATCTCGCTCTCCGTTGATCTAGGGGAAGTGCGCCTATATTCAAGGGCACGATCCGCGACGCGCCCGGCGCGCCGCGCGATCCCACACGACACGTCACCGTTCGACACGTCACCATAACGATCCGTCACGATGAGGGCAGCCATGACCACGTTCGACAAGCGGGAAGAAGGGTTTGAAGCGGCCTACGCCCTCGATGAGGCGATCCGCTTCCGGGCACTCGCTCGCCGCAACAAGATGCTGGGCCTTTGGGCAGCCGAGAAGCTCGGGCTGACCGAGGATGAAGCGCAGGCCTATGCCAAGGAAGTGGTGGTGGCCGACCTTGCAGAACAGGGCGACGAAGACGTGTTCCGCAAGCTGCGCGCCGACTTCGATGCCAAGGGCGTCGAGGTGTCCGACCACCAGATCCGGCGCAACATGGACGAGCTGCTGACCCAGGCCGTCCACGCCGTCCGCGCGGAAGGCTGAGCCGGCGATTCGTCCTCACCCGCCGGGGCTGGCATCCACATGCAAGCCCCGGGCAGGCTTGATCGGGCCTTGCTGGGTCCGTCTAGGAGCTGAGGTCGATGGCGAATCCTTTCCGCATTTTTGCAGCAGGCGCGCTCCTGCTTGTGACCACCGGCAGCGCGTTCGCCGCCCCGGCCGTGGCGCTGAGCGCCGTGAATGTCCGCTCCGGGCCCGGGACCAATTATGCGGTGATCGGCACCCTGTCGCGGGGCATCACCGTGGAAGTGCTCAGTTGCACGCCGGCCTGGTGCGCCATCGGCTGGACGCGACCGGCCTATGTGTCCGCCGGCTATCTGGGATTTGACGGGCCGCCGCCCTATGTGGGCGGACCGCCCATTGTGGTGCAGGCCGTCCCCGCGGCGCCCGTGGCGCCCCCCATTGTGGTGGCCCCGCCCGTTGCGCCCCTGGTCTATGCACCACCCCCGCCGGTCCTGTTTTATCCGCCCCCACCGCGCTTCTATGGCCCGCCGCCCGCGCCCGGTCCCTATTTCGGAGTCGGCGTCTGGTCGTGGTAGCGTCACCGCAGGCGATCGCCACGCACCTTCCACGACAGGTGAGACACTCCCCGCAATGGGCTGATATTGCAGCCTGAAAGCGGAGAGCACGATCGCCCTTTGAGGTGGCGTGAATGCTCATTGCGACGGACTGGACGGACATAGCGCTGCGCCTTGGCTGCACATTCGCGGCCGGCGCGCTCATCGGGCTTGACCGGGAATCGCGCGAACGGGCCGCAGGTCTGCGCACCAATATCCTGGTGGGCCTTGCCGCCTGCATCGCCATGCTGAGCGCCGCGCTGCTGGTGCCGGTGACCGGCAAGGCGCCCACCTCCTACGTCCAGCTGGATGCCATGCGCTTGCCGCTCGGCATTCTCACCGGCATGGGCTTCATCGGCGCCGGAGCCATCATCCGGCGGGCCGACGGCCTGGTGCTCGGCGTGACCACCGCCGCCACCCTTTGGTACGTCACAGTGATGGGCCTGTGCTTCGGCGCCGGGCAATTTGCGCTTGGCGGCACCGCCTTGGCGCTGGCCGTGGCAACCTTGTGGGGCATGAAGCTCTTTGAAGGCCGCATCCGCCATCAAAAGGAAGGGCGCCTGCTGCTCAAGCTCGCCCCCCATGCCCCTGGCGAAGCCTGGCTGCGCGCCGCGTTGGCGAATGCGGACCTGCAGGTGCGGCGGGTGTCCGCCAATCTCGACACCGCCACCGGCGCACGAGAGTTCCGGTTCGAGCTGTGGTGCCCACCCCAGACCGCCCTCCTTGCCCCCGATTTCGTCCAGCTGTTCGCGCAGACGGCCGGCGTGGAGCGCGTGGAATGGGAGATCGGCAACCACTAGAAAGCTTCTAGAGGGCGTCAGGTTTCGTCGACCCCCTGAGATGCAGGCAAGCCCCGCTAGGGGCCGCGCCGAACAGCGGGCACAAAAAAGCCCGCCGGAGGGCGGGCTTTTCGGTCAACCGGCAGAACCGGAAGACATCAGCGGGAGTAGAACTCGACCACCAGGTTCGGTTCCATCTGAACCGGATAGGGCACCTCGTTCAGCTCGGGCACGCGCACGAAGGTCACGGCCAGCTTGTTGGCGTCCAGTTCCAGATAATCGGGAATGTCACGCTCGGCCAGCTGCTGGGCCTCGAGCACGATAGCCAGCTGCTTGGAGGCGTCCTTCACCTCGACCACATCCCCCACCTTCACCTGGTAGGAGGGGATGTTCACGCGGCGGCCGTTCACCTTCACGTGGCCATGGCTCACGAACTGGCGGGCGGCGAACACGGTGGGGACGAACTTGGCGCGATAGACCACCGCGTCGAGACGGCTCTCGAGCAGGCCGATCAGGTTGGCGCCGGTGTCGCCCTTCATGCGGCCAGCTTCCACATAGATGGCGTGGAACTGCTTCTCGCCGATGGAGCCGTAATAGCCCTTGAGCTTCTGCTTGGCGCGCAGCTGCACGCCGAAGTCGGACAGCTTGCCCTTGCGGCGCTGGCCGTGCTGGCCGGGACCGTACTCACGGCGATTGACGGGGCTCTTGGGGCGGCCCCAGATATTCTCACCCATACGGCGATCGATTTTGTGCTTCGCCGCAATGCGCTTGCTCATGTAACGCGGATCCTTTTGCGTTCTTAAGGATTGGATCGCGCCCCTCCTCTGCGGCCATCCGGCCGCCGACAGGTCCTCCCGGCGAGCCGCCGGAATGTCCACGGGTGCAAAGTCCAAACGTCTAACCCGCCGGTCGACGGATCGGCCAGCGAGGAGAGGGCTTCTATGCGCGCGCACATCACTTGTCAATGTGCATGCGGGTTTCCCCGGGATTCGATCTGCGCGACTTGCATAAGGGGCAAATTTATTTCTCTATAATATAATCCCTATGAGACACCCGCGTCGGACTGGAGAGCGCCCATGAAGTTCCTGGTGTTCCAACACGCCTCCTCAGAGCATCCCGGCAGCTTGCGCGACTTCATGCGGGCCGACGGCTTCACCTGGGACGCGGTGGAGCTGGATGAAGGCGAGACCATCCCCGATGTGTCCGGCTATGACGCACTGCTGGTACTGGGAGGGCCCATGGATGTGTGGGAGGAGGACATCCACCCGTGGCTTGCCACCGAGAAGAAAGTGATCCGCGCCTGGGTCACCGCCGGCCGTCCGTTCCTGGGCATTTGTCTCGGCCACCAATTGCTCGCCGATGCGCTGGGCGGCACGGTGGGCAAGATGACGGAGCCGGAGGTGGGGGTGTGCCAGGTCTCCCTGACGACGGAAGGGGTGGCGTCCCCCCTCTTCACGGACTTCGCGCCCGCCTTCCCGACCCTGCAATGGCATGGGGCCGCAGTGCTGCGGCCGCCGGAGGGCGCACGCATCCTCGCCCACAACGGCCACTGCCCGATCCAGGCGCTGCAGATCGGGCCGCGCGCGTTCGGCATCCAGTATCATGTGGAACTGATCGACACGACGGTGAGCGACTGGGGTGCCATTCCAGAATATCGCTGCGCCCTTGAATCCATCACCGGCCCCGGCGGGCAGGAGCGCCTGGAATCGGCGGTGGCAGACAACATGGACGGCTTCCGCGCCACCGCCGCCCAACTCTACAGAAATTTTACGGGTATTCTTAAATAGCGTCTCGACCTGCCCAGCGGTTGCAGCCTTGCAACTTTTGGACGCGGTCAAATCGTAACTAGTCACGTGATGGCAAGGCAGGCCCCAACACAGCACCAGACCGGGTCTTCCCTGCGGATTGGGTTCTGCTTTTCCTTGATGCACCTTGACGAATGCTCGCCGATCTGCGCGAAGATCCCTCGGGGATAGAGAGCTCTGCGGGGGGCAAGATGAAGACGTGGTGCGTAGGTCTGCTCGCCCTTCTGGGGGCGGGCACGTCCTCTTTTGCGGCCGATTTGGCGGTCAAGGCGGTGGCGCCGGCCCCTGTGCCGGTGGAGGTCAATTCCTGGCAGGGCTTTTATCTGGGCGCCGCGGCGGGGGCGTTGATTGACGGCTCCAGTGTCCAGCCCGTGCTGGGCGGCGACTTCCTGGTCTACCAGCCGGTGCAGCGGAAGCTTCAGTATGAAGTGCCGCTCGGCGGCGCCGGGACGATTTTTTCCGCCGGCCTGTATGGCGGATACAATTGGCAGTTCAACCAGGTGGTGGTCGGCCTTGAGACCGACATGAACTATGCCAACCGCAACAACAAATCCTACTCCATCGAGCCGTCGCTGGCCGATCCGTCGGTGACGCTAACCCGCGTCTACGGCACCGGCGGTAACTGGTTCGGCACGGTGCGCGGCCGCCTCGGCTGGGCCTTCGACAGGGCCCTCGTCTATGCCACCGGCGGCTTGGCCTATGGCAAGACCGTCGCCGGCTATTATGCCGGGGGCAACGGATACAATTGGCGGGGTCGCGACGAGGGCGTCCAGTGGGGCTGGACGGTTGGCGGCGGCGGGGAATACCGCCTCGACAGCCATTGGGTGGTCCGGGCCGAATATCTCTATGTGTCGCTGGACAGCGCCAGCTTCGCCTTGCCGCTGCTTGCCACCAAGCCCCTTGTCGACACAAATTTCGTCATGACCGGCACGGCCGATTTCAATTTCAGCGTGGTGCGCGGGGGCCTCGCCTACAAGTTCTGAAGACAACCCGGCCGGCGGCGCCCCATAGCTGGCGTGCCCGCTCCTGACGCACAGGATCGCCCAGCCGGATTGGTGCAGATCAGAGCGGCCCGTGCCTTACCGGCCGCGCAGGGCGTCCAGGACCTTCACGCCCGGATAGCCGTCGGCGGGGGTGATGCCCGCCTGCTCCTGGAAAGCCCGGACCGCCCGCATGGTGTCCGTGCCCACGCGGCCGTCCGTACCGCCGGTGGGGAAGCCACGGGCCGTCAGCCGGGTCTGGATTTCCTGCAATTCCGCCAGCGTCAACGCCCGCTCGCCGCCCGGCCAGGGCGTCACGAAGGGCCCCTCCCCCATGATCCGGTCGCCCAGATGGCACACCGCCAGGGCATAGGAGGAGGAGGGATTATAGGAGCGCACGGCATAGAAATTGTGCAGGAGAAGCAAGGCCGGACCGCCGGGGCCACCCGGCAGCCACATGCGCGCCTGTTCATCATAAGCGGAGATGGACCGGCCATCCACCAGGGTCACGCCTTGTCCCGCCCAGGCGGACAAGGGCCGCCAGGTCTTGTTGTCGGCGAGATCCGCATTGAAGGTGGCCGGCACACGCGCCTCGAACCCCCAAGGCTCGCCGGGCCGGTACTTGCCGCGCTTGAGAATGTAATTGGCGGTTCCCGCCAGGGCATCGTCCGGCTTGCCGAAGGGCGAGATGCGGCCATTGCCGTCGAAGTCCACGCCCATATTGAGCCAGACCTCGGGCATCCACTGGGTGTGGCCCATGGCCCCGGCCCAGGAGCCCACCATTTCCTGCGGCGTGCCCCAGCCGCGCTGGACGATGACCAGGGCGTTGAGAAGCTCGGTCTCCCAATATTTGCGCCGCCGCGGCTCGCCCCAGGCGAGGGCGGAGAGGGAATTGAACACCGGCTTCATGTGGCGGGGGTTTTCCACCACCTGCCCGAAGGCTGATTCCATGCCCCAATAGCCAAGCATGATCCGCCGGTCGACGCCGAACGTCTCCTCGATGCGGCCGAACAGCGCTGCATATTCGCGTGCCTTCTGCTGGCCGGTGGAGATGCGCCAGTCGGAGACGCGGCGATTGAGATATTGCCAGACCTCTTCCTGGAATTCCGGCTGTGCCTTGTCGGCGGCATAGACGCTGGTGTCGGGGGTCACCTGAGCAAAGACCCGCGTATAGACCTCGTCGCTGATGCCTCGGTCCCGCGCCCGGGCGCGAAACTTTTCGACCCACACTTTGAAAGGCTGCGCCGCAGTCTGCGCGAACGATCCCGTGGGCACCGCGGCACCAAGCGCGAGCCCGCCAAGGCCCGCCAGGACCATTCGCCGATTGAAAGCCTGCCGATGGGTCAAGAAGCCTCCGCAAGTCGTTGGGGGAGCAATTCCGCCGGGCTGACGGGCCGGCCGATGAGAGCGGCGATGGCCGCGGCGTCGAGGGGGGTGCCAGTGGACAGCAGCCGCACGGGATGGCGTTCGCCGTCGTCATCGGCTTCGCCCACCAGGGACATGACGCGGCGGGCGATGGCCGGGGCCGGGTCCACCCAGGTGACCGGCCAGGGCGCCACCTTGGCAAGGCGGTCCGCGATCAGGGGATAATGGGTGCAGGCCAGCACCACCGTGTCGGTGCGGCCATTCTCGCCCTCGACGAAGCAGGGGGCGATTTCGGCCAAGAGATCGTCGTCCTCCACGGGGATGCCATGGAGAATGGATTCCACAAGGCCCGCCAGGTTCTCGCTGGGCACGAGGCTGACCGCGCACGCGGCGGCAAATTCCCGGACCAGGGCCGCCGTATAGTCGCGCCGCACCGTTCCGGGCGTGGCGAGCACGCTGATCTGCTTGGTCTTGGAGAGCGCACAGGCCGGCTTGATGGCCGGCACCGTGCCCACAAAGGGAAGCGCGTGACGGGCCCGGAGCGCGGGAAGGGCCAGGGTGGAAGCGGTGTTGCACGCCACCACCACCAGATCCGGCCGCACTTCGTCCACCAGCGCGTCCACCACCTCGGTCACACGGGAGACCAACGCGCCCTCGCCGAGGCTGCCATAGGGAAAACCGGCATCATCCGCCGCATAGGCAAAGCACGCGTCGGGCCGCAGCCGCGCCACTTCACGGAACACGGACAGGCCGCCGAGGCCCGAATCGAAGACCAGGATGGAGGGCGTGGCGAGGCTGGGGGTCGGCACAGGCGTCAGGTTTCCAACCGAAACGATGCTATTGCCCATGGTATATCCTCAGCGGGCCCGGCAATATTGTGTCGAGGGTTGGGTAAAGGAAGAATGAGCACACAAGCCGGCGCGGAACCGGGCATCTCTGATGCCGCCCCTTCCATGGCGACGACAGCCGTGGCCCCCCAGCCCCTTTCCCCCGCCCCGGCCTTCGGCCGTGCCCTGCTGGGCAACCGGCCGCTTTTGCGTCGGCTGCCGTTTCCTGCCGTCATGACCATCGGCACCGCAGCGCTCCTGTTCGCCGCCCCCGCGCTGTGGAACGGCTTCCCCTTCCTGTTCTGGGACACCGGCGGCTATCTGGAGGCGGGCATCCATCACGCCATCGTGCCAGGCCGGTCCATGACCTATGGCCTGCTGCTGGCGGCGGGCCGCTGGCCGGCCTTCTGGCCGGTGGTGGCGCTGCAATGTGCCCTGACGGCGTGGATGCTGGCCCTCCTCTTTCGCGTCCAGGGGTTGGGGGGGCGCCCCCTCGCCTATCTGGCCACCTGCGCCATCCTGTCGGGCCTGACCGCCCTGCCCTTCGTGGCCGGCGAACTGATGCCGGACATCTTCGCGGCATTGGCCCCGCTCGCCCTTTATCTCCTGATGTTCAAGAGCCGGGCGCTGGCCTGGCCGGAAGCCACCGTGCTTGCGGCCACCATGGTCTTTGCCGGCGGGGCCCATGGCTCGGTGATGGCGAGCCTCCTGGTCCTGTTCGCGCTGGCTTTGCTTGCAGGTCGCCTGTGGGCGCCTTTGCGGGCGAGCCTGCGGGCCCGGGCCGCCGCCCTGGCGCTGCTGGCCGGCCTCCTCCTCGCCCCCACCCTCAACCTGATGCTGGCGGGCCGCTTCGTGCCGGTGCCGGGCGCCATGGCCTTTGTCTTCGGCCGGCTCCTGGAAGACGGCATGATCGACCGTTACCTGCTGGAGCACTGCCCCGATCCCCGGCAGCCCCTGTGCTACTACCGGGATGAGATGCCCAGCACCGCCGACGACTTCCTGTGGGACAATAACGACGTGTTCGTCGCGCTCGGCGGCATGGACAAGGGCATCATACCCATGCGCGACGCCGTCATCGGCGCCCTCACCACCTTCCCGATGGACAATCTCGGCCTCGCCCTGCGCGCCTTCGCGCGGCAGATGGTGACGGTGCAGACCGGCGACAGCCTCTACAATTATCTGACCGACAGCACGGAAGCCATTTCCGACATGGTGCCATCCGCGGCGCCCGCCATGCAGCGCTCGCGCCAACAAGCCTGGCCCGGACTGGACTTCGCGCCCATCAACAAGATCCACGTGCCGCTCGCCCTGGCGGGCACCGCCCTGCTCGTGCTCGCGGGAATCCGGAGCTTGGCCAAGGGGCGGCCGCAGGCCGCCCTTCTGTGCTTCAGCGTGTTCGCCATTCTTGTGGTGAATGCCGCCGTGTGCGGCATCCTGTCCAATCCGGTGAACCGCTACCAGGCCCGGGTGGCGTGGCTGGCCATCCCGGCCCTGGCCATCGCCGGGTTCAGCGCTTCAGCGGCATCTCGACGACGCTCGCCAGAAAGGCCGTGAAAGCCAGCTGGATCGCGCTGGCCAGCCCCGTCAGGCCCAGGATGAGAACGCGCATCACACGACCATATTGCAGGTCGCCGAAGCCCGTGCCCGCCCAGCTGGCAAAGGCCCAGACCGTGAAGGCCAGACCCACGAGGGCGAGCACCAGCGCGGCCCGCAGCACCCGCTCCAGGCTGAACGCGTGCAGCACCCGCTCCAGGTTGTCGGAGGCCGGCAGGAAGCCCATCAAGGCGCCGTAGCGCCGCGCCACCACCGAGAAGGACAGAGCCTGGACACCCACCAGCAGCGTCATGGCCGCCACCAGATAGGTGTGAATGTCGAGCTTGAGGCGGGCGCCCAGATGCAGCGGCCCGGGGAACAGCGCGACCATGCCGATGAGGCCGAGGGCGATGAGGGCAAGGCCCGGAAAGAAGAAGAGAAAGCGCGGCGAATAGACCAGGAGGAAACGCAGGTGCCGCCAGCCATCGCGCCAGGTCTTCAGGTGCGGGGGACGGGAGCGGCCGTCCTTCTTGAGCGTGGTGGGCACTTCCTGAATGTCGAGCCCGGCGAGGGAGGCGCGCACCACCATCTCGCTGGCGAACTCCATGCCCGAGGTCTCCAGCCGCAACCGGCGGACCACCTCGGTGTTGAAGCCGCGCAGGCCGCAATGGAAGTCGCCCACCTTGATGCGGAAGAACAGCCGCCCGAGAAACGAAAGGACGGGATTGCCCAGATATTTGTGCAGGAAGGGCATGGCGCCCGGGGCGATGCCGCCCTGGAAGCGGTTGCCCATGACGATGTCGGCGCCCGCCCGCAGGCGCGTTACGAACGCGTCGAGGTTTGAGAAATCATAGGAATCATCGGCATCGCCCATGATGATATAGCGGCCGCGCGCCGCCGCGATGCCGCCCTTGAGCGCCGCGCCATAGCCGCGCTCGGCCACCGGCACCACGCGCGCACCGCCCGCCGTCGCGATGGCCTGTGAGCCGTCGGTGGAGCCGTTATCGGCAATCAATACCTCGCCGACCACGCCGGAGCGCTTGAGATAGGCCTGAGCCTTCTCCACGCACACGGCCAGGGTCTCTGCCTCATTGAGGCACGGCATGAGGATGGTCAGCTCAACCTGGTCAGACACGAACGCCCTCCAACCCGCATCGGCCGCGCGAGAGGACACTCCCCGCGCAACAGCCCCCAAAGAGTGGCGCGCCCCCGCCCGCCGCCCGGCACCGGCAGGAGACGCCCCAAGGGCCTCCCGCCTCCTGATGCAGCCTAACCTTGACGCTCCGGCGTGCGCAGAACCAGCCCGTCGAGCTTCGCCGACAGCACGATCTGGCAGGAGAGCCGGGAGGTGGGACGCACGTCGGACGCGAAGTCCAGCATGTCCTCCTCCATGGGCGCGGGCTCGCCGGTCACGGCCTGCCATGCTTCGTCCACATAGACATGGCACGTGGCACAGGCACAGGCGCCCCCGCATTCCGCATCGATGCCGGGAACCTGGTTGCGGACGGCCGCTTCCATGGCGGTGGCGCCTTCGGGCGCCTCCACCGTGCGCGAGCTGCCGTCGAAGGCAATGAACGTGACGCGAGGCATTTGGCTTGGATTCCGTCCCACTTCACGGCCGCTATAGCTGCATTGCGGCAGCGAGGCCAGAGGCCGCCGGTTCGACGTTAACGATAAACTGAGAAGCCCGCTTGGCAGCAGTTCCCATAAGCAACGGGAAAAAGTTAAGATCGGGTAAGGTAAATGCCACCTTAACCGACGTTTCCCCTGCGTCGGGGCGGGTCACGGTACACACCAATTCCAAGACGGGCCGGCTCCACTGCACGTGGCGTGGGCGATAAAGGCGACGGCGACCATGAAGAACCCGAAGAAGATCCAGGATCCCACGGAGGCCGCTCTCTCGGCGATCCAGGAGGCTCTGACCCTTCAGGTGGATCAGCCCGAGGCTCCCCAGGCGGAGCCCCGCGCACCGGCCGCCGCGCCCCAGCGCGAGGGTCGGCCGGCCGGCCGGCGGCCCCGCGTGGACGTGGGGGATCGCCGGGCCGCCAATGACGACCGCCAGACGGTGGGCCAGCTGCTGGCGCAGCTGCAGCGCCGCTCCTCTCCCGCGCCTTACTGGTGGGCACTGGCCATCTCCGCCCTCTGGGTGGGCTTCGGCGTCTCCTACGCGGTGGCCACCCACAAGGCGGCCTTCGCCGGCCTCAGCGGCGTCGACGCCCTCATGGCCTCGCCCGCGCTCCTGACCATCATCGCCGGCATTATCGTTCCGCCCATCGCCTTCTTCGGCCTGGCGGCCATGGTGCGCCGCTCGCGGGACCTGCAGATGGTCGCCCGCTCCATGACCGAGGTGGCGCTGCGCCTCGCCCAGCCGGAGAATCTCGGCACCGATGCCGTGGTGTCGGTGGGCCAGGCCGTGCGCCGGGAAGTGGCCGCCATGGGCGAAGGCCTGGACCGCGCCATCTCCCGCGCCGCCGAGCTGGAGACCGTCGTGCGCAACGAGGTCTCCATTCTCGAACGCGCCTATGAGGACAATGAAGTCCGCATCCGCAACCTGATCGGCGAGCTGCAGGCCGAGCGCCAGAACATCCTCATCCACACCGAGCGCCTGCGCGAAGGCATCATGGATGCCGAGACGCTGCTCTCCAACGAGGTGCGCGACGCCGCCGACCGCGTGCAGGGCAATGTGGTGGCCGCCGTCGAGCGCGTGAACGACATGTTCGGCCAGAAGGGCCAGGAGATGAGCGAAGCCCTCGCCCGCGTCGGCGAGACCGTCATCGACACCTTCAACGCCAAGGGCAACGACCTCATCGATCGCCTCCAGGCCACCGCCGCCGCCCTCAGCGAGGAGCTGGCCGTGTCCGGCGACAAGCTGGCCGACACGCTGAAGGTGCGCTCGGAAGAGGTGAGCGCCAGCCTGCTGTCGTCCAGCACGGAAGTCTCCATCCTCGTGTCCCGCTGGAGCGATGAGGTGCGCACCGGCCTGGAAGACACCCGCGCCACCATCGCCGAGGCCCTGGACACCAACGCCGCCCGCATCACCGAGGACATCGCCCTGCGCGCCGACGAGGTGAACAGCGTGTTCCGTGCCACCGGCGAGAACGTGGTGATGGAATTCTCCAGCCGCGGCGGCGACCTGGTGCGCAAGATCGAGGAAACCGGCACCCGCGTCGCCGAGACCATCACCCTGCACGGCGGCGACCTCGCCGACCGCATCGAAATCGCCGGCAACCGCATCCATGATGCCGTGGCCATCCATGGTGACACCCTCCAGGAGCGTCTGGCCGAGACCGGCGAACGCATCACCGAGGCCCTGGAGCGCTCCGGCGTCCAGGTGGCCACCTCGCTGGTCCAGAAGGGCGACGAGATCGCCGACGCCCTCACCGCTGCCGGCAACGACATGACCGAGCGCCTGGGCGCCATCGGCGCGGACGTGACCGACGCCATCGGCGAGCGTGGCGCACGGGTCACCGACGCCTTCGCCGAAACCGCCGACGCCCTCGTCTCCTCCGTCACCACCAAGGGCGAGGCCATCCGCGAGATGCTCACCAGCCGCCTCCAGGCGCTGGAAGAGACCATCACCGTGCATGGCGGCGAGCTGGCCGACCGCATCGGCCAGGACACCCTGCTGATGGCGCAGGCCGTGCAGGAAGGCGTGCGCACCTTCGACACCACCTTGCGCACCAACGCCCCGGCGCTGGTGGACGGGCTGGCCGAGCAGGTCACCGTGCTCACCGAGACCCTCTCGTCCACCGTCACCGGCCTGGACGAGCGCCTCGACGCCGCCACGAGGGCCGTGTCCTCCAGCGTGGAGAGCCGCCTGGATCGCTTCGAGCAGACCTTCGAGGAACGTGCCCAGGCCCTCACCGACAACCTGTCCACGGCCACCGGTGCCGTGCGCCAGACCCTGGAAGAGCAGTTCGGCCAGTTGGAGGACACCCTCGACACCCGCGGCCGTTCGCTCACCGAGAGCCTTGCCGGCGCCACCGGCACGCTGGCCACGACGCTCGACAGCCGCCTTGGCCAGTTCGAGCAGACCATCGGCCGGCGCACCCAGGCCCTCACCGCAAGCCTCGCCTCCACCACCGAGGCCCTGGCCACCACCCTGGATGACCGCCTGAGCACCTTCGAGGAGACGCTCGAGCAGAAGACGCTGCGCCTCACCGAGGGCCTCACCGCCACCACCCAGACCATCTCCAGCACGCTGGACGACAATCTCGGCGCCTTCGAGCGGGAGATCGGCGCGCGCACCACGTCGCTCACCCAGGGCCTGGCCGACAGCGCGGATGCCATCGCCGCCACCGTCGAAGGCAGCCTCGGCCGCTTCGAGGAGACGCTGGGCCGCCGCGCCGCAGCCCTTGAGCAGGGCCTGGCGGGCTCCAGCGACGCCATCGCCTCGGTGCTCGACACCCGTATCGCCCAGATTGAGGAAAGCCTTGAGGCACGCACGGCGCGGCTGAACAGCGGCCTGGCCACCTCGGCCCAGGCGCTCGCCAGCGCGGTGGAGACCGGCATCGACCGTCTCAATGAGACGCTCGAAACCCGCACCTCCACCCTCGCGGACGGCCTCGCCGCCTCCGCGGACGCCATCGCTGCAAGCCTCGACGGCAGCCTCAACCGCATCGAGCACACCCTCGACGAGAAGACCCGCACGCTCACCGAGGGCCTCTCGGCGGCCACCGAAAGTGTCGCCCTGACCCTGGACCAGCGCATCGGCGGCTTCGAGACCACCATCGACCAGCGCACCCGTGGCCTCACCGACGGCCTCAACGTGACGGCCGAGCTCATCGCCGCCACGCTGGAAGACCGCATCTCGCGGGTGGAGCAGGCCATCGACAGCCGCGCCCAGTCGCTCACCGAGAACCTGGCCGTGCGCTCCGCGGAAATCGGGGAAGTGCTGTCCAATGGCGCCCAGTCCACCACCGAGGCCCTGGAGCGCTCGGTGGCGACCCTCGACGAGTTCTTCTCGGTGCGCACCCGCGCCATCGGCGAAGTGCTCTCCGAGCGCGCCGAGTTTGTCGGCCGCAGCATCGGCGGGCGGGCGCAGGAAGTCGCCTCCATGCTCGACAGCCGGGTCGCCCGGATCGAGGAGATCGTCACCGGTCGCCTTGAAGGTGTCGCCACCGCCCTGGAGGCGCGCGGCAATGCCCTCACCGAGACCCTCGGCACCAAGCTGGCGGGCGTCTCTGGCCGCATCAAGAAGGATGCCGCCGAGGCCGAGGCAAGCCTCACCCGCATGGCGGACACCGTCGGGACCACCCTCACGGAGCGCGTCGACGGCGTGTCGCAGACCCTCGGCACCCGCATGACCGAGTTTGCCGACCTGATCGAAGGCAAGAACGGCGTCTTCCTGGCGGCGATCGAAGAAGCCAGCCAGAAGGCGGCGGCCGACATCGCCGCCACCTCCGGCGCGCTGAAGGGCGATGTGGACGCCATCGTCACGCGCCTCGACGCCGCCAACACCACCTTCCAGGACACGGTCACCCATGTGGTGGGCTCGCTCTCCCAGTTCGAGGAGCGCTATGCCACCCAGGTGCGCGCGATCCAGGACAGCGTCACCAGCCTCGACGGCGCGGCCACCGGCGCGGTGGGCGAGCTGGGCACCCAGGTCTCTGCCCTGCGCGGCCTGACCGACGGCACCCTCACCGAGATGGCCGCCCTGACCCAGCGCTTCGAGGCGCAGAGCAGCGCGGTGCTGGATGCCTCCAAGGCGCTGGCCGACACCCACGCCCACGTGGATGCCACCTTGTCCAGCCGCAAGGAGGCCATCGAGCAGCTGTCCGGCACGCTCACCGCCCGCATCGCCGAGATGGACAAGCGCCTGCGCGCCCTCCACACCTCCCTGGAAACCTCGCTCAGCCAGGCCCGCAGCCAGGCCAGCGAGATCGCCGACACCGTGTCCGGCTCCGCCGCCTCCACGGTCAAGGCCATGGAGACCCAGCTGGAAGTGGCGCGCAACGCCACCGAGACCGAGCGCACCCTGCTCACCGCCTCGCTCAAGACCACCTATGACGAGGCGCTGGGCGACGTGAACCGGCTGTTCGAGGAAACCGGCCGCCGCTTCACCGACGTCGCCCGCGAGCTGAAGGGCGCCGCCACCGACGTGCAGCAGGCCATCGAGCTGGCCCGCGAGGAAATGAAGAAGGGCATCCTGGAACTGCCCGCCGAGACCGAGGCCAGCGCCGCCACCATGCGGCGCGCGGTGGCCGAGCAGATCAAGGCGCTGGCCGAGCTCAACGAGATCGTCGCCCGCAACGGCCAGTCCATGGATGTGTCCGCTCCCGCCGGTCGCATGGTCTCCCGCGAGCCCGCGCGCACCGTGGAGCGCCCTGCCCCCGTCCGCCGGCCAGAGCCGGTTGCCCAGGTGGCGCCGGTCCAGGTGGCGTCCATGGAGCCCCGCAAGGTGGCCGCCCCGATCCGCCCGGTCGCCGAGCGTGCCCCTGAGCCCGCCCCTGCCCGTCCGGCGCCTGCCGCCGTCGAGCCGGACGCCAACAAGGACGGCTGGCTCTCCGAGCTGCTCGCCCGCGCCTCCGGCGACCTCGCGGAGGCGGAGAGCGAGAAGCAGCAGCGCCCCGCGCCGCAGCCGACCCGCGCCCGTCCCCCGCAGCACACCATCGAGTCCCTGGACTCGCTGTCGGTGGACATCGCCCGCATGATCGACCATCAGGCGGCGGTGGACCTGTGGGAGCGTTACAAGCGGGGCGAGCGCAACGTCTTCACCCGCCGGCTCTACACCATGCAGGGTCAGGCGGCCTTCGAGGAACTGCGCCGCAAGTACCGCACCGATGGCGAGTTCCGGGAGACCGTGGATCGCTACCTGGAAGAGTTCGACCGCCTGCTGGAGCAAGTGGCGGAGGATGACAAGTCCCAGGTCCTGACCAAGACCTACCTGACCTCGGACACGGGCAAGGTCTATACCATGCTCGCCCACGCGGCAGGCCGGTTCGAGTGACCCAATAACACCCAGCGATACAAGACTTTCCGGGCGGGGGAGACCCCGCCCTTTTCTTTTCACGGGCGTTGCCGACTGGCGTGGCGCGGCGGGTCAGAAGAGCGGCAGGCACCTGCAACAATCACGATCAACACACAATCTTAGGTTGTTTTTCTTATATAAAATTAGTAGAATCGCGTCGCGCGAAAGTGCTTCCCTTCGCCAGGGAGCCATCTCTTCGATGGCACGTGCGGGGGCGCACCATGACGACACGACGCGATTTTCTCCGGTCGACCGGAGCGGTATTGGGCGCTGCGGTTCTAGCCAATTCTGCCATCAGCTTGCCGGGCGATGCCGCCGAGGGGACTTTGATTTCCCAGGTGGGGGCCGCCTGCCGACGCCTCGCCCCCCTCGGCTGGAGGGAGATGCTCCTCAAGGTCACGGGCGGACAGCTGGACATCACCTCACCGGATCTCGCCGCTCAGTTGGCCAAGCCGCTCACGGCCATCGACCGCAATCAGCCGGGCTTCGGCGATTTCAACGCGGCTGGCACAAAAGGCGTGTCCCCCGGTCAACCGGACCTGAGCCTCCTCTACCACGCCTTCGCCGCTCCCACGGTGGCGGCTGGCGCCGACGGGAAGACCCCTCTGGCAGGGTTCCCAACCCTTGCCGAGATCGCGGTCCTGGAAAACTACATCTACGCCGCCGCTGAAGCGGACCTCGCAAAGATCATCCAGCAGGCCCGCTCCGTGGGCGGCCAGGAGCTTGCCGTCGTCGTCTATGCGCTGGAATATCGCAATGTCTCGCAGTCGGTCGGCGGGCGGGCAGCGCAATTGTGCTTCTCGCGCACCGGTGTCGCCCACCTCGGAACCGCCGAGCCGCTCTATGACGGCGCGCTACGCGCCTTCTCCACGCTCGATCCCGCCAGGCCCTTTGCCTTCCGCTCCGTCCCGCAGCGCTTCGCCGCCTTCCTGGCGACCCGGGTCGGTGGAAGCGGGGCCGGCTTCGGCCCCCAAGACGCACAGCCCGGGGACGACAAGCGCGATTTCTGGGTGCCGCTCCACAAGCTGTTCGACGGGCCGGAATGCCTTGTGGGGACCAACCTGACCGTCACCTTCACCAGCCATCTGGTGAATGAGAAGTTGCGCCAGTTCCAGCGTTACCTGACCCTCAATGGCGTGCCCGGCGCGCGCTTCACCGAGGAGCAGCTCAACCAGTATCCGTTCGTCCTGCGCGACGGTGAGATCGGAGCGCTGTCGAGCAATCCCGATTTCGGTCCCGGCGTCCTGGTGCCGCGGCCGCGGCCGCAGCTGGCCGAAGTGGCGACCTTGCCGGGCAGCAGCAAACCCGTGACCTTCGAGGTACCCTCCGACAAGGACTACCCCAAGCCCCTCAGCCTGTATTACTCCTCGCTCCAGATCTTGCCGGTGGGAGGGGACACCGAGCCGGCCTTCATGTCGGGACGGGCCCCCGAGGCCCAGCGGCCGGCGCCGGAATACGTGAACATCCGCCACCGCTACCAGGGCGAGAGCATCGAGAGCCTCAATCGCCGGCCCGACATGATGCGCCTCATCTATGACGGCAAGTATCCAGCGGTTCATTATGTCGACTATGCGGGAAACGGCTGGATCGAGGTGCACTGCCCCGCCATCGAGAAGGTGGTGAAGACCTCAAAGCCCGCCTTCGTGATTGTCTCGCCGCCCGATTTCTTCCCCAGCGTCTCCCAGCGCCAATTGACCCGCTGGTGGCTCGACGAGATGCCGGTGGCGCTGCAAAAGACCCTCTGGGCGCTGCCGCCCTTGCCTCTGTCGCAGCAGCGCATGGCTGCCGATGTCACGCTGGCCGCGGGCTTCAGCATCAACGACACCACCATGACCTGCCTGGTGGCACAGCCGTCCGCTGCTGGCGGGCCGGTGCAGCACGCGAACGGCCCCAACGCCGATCGGAGCATCGGCCTGCCGGATGCGGCCGCCGGCATCTTCGATCCAGGCTGGGAGACGAGCCAGGGCTACATCTATCTCGACAAGGGCAATGACCCGGCGGCGGGAGATCCGCCGGCGATCCAACCCTATATGCAGGCGATCGGGCTCGGCACGCCCTTCCTGGAAGACATCAAGCTGTGCGCCACGCTGGGCAATTACTGGCCCGGCGTCGCGCCCGATAACACCCGCAGCTTCCCCCCCGAGAAGCAGGCCTCGGCCGCCCTCGGCTTCACCTATTCCTGGCCCACCAGCGCGCCCCTGACCGATATCGAGACCGGCATCGCGCCCTTGCCCGGCACACAGACCTTCATGCCATGGGACGGGGTCCGCGGCCCGCGCATGGACAAGGAGGAAGTGGTCTATGCCGACATTTACGACGTGGACTATCTGGACCTCCAAGGCACCATGACGGCAGCCCTGACCGGGCGGATCGATTTCAACGAATACATTGCCCGCGTGGTCTCCATGGAGGCCGTCTATTGGGCCCTCGGCATCCATCCGGTGGACTCGACCGTGGATTCCGTGATCCGGGGGATCCTGCGGGAAAAAGCGCGGTGGGCGCTGCAATCATTCCGCACCGTCGAGCCCCGTGACAAAGAGGAGCTCAGCGCCGCGATCGCGGCCGCCGGCGCGGACCCCGCGCTGAAATGGGAGTACCGTTTTTTCCTGTTCACCGCGAATGGCCAATCTCAGGACAAAGCGCGCAGCGAGACCCGCGTCCTGGTGAAGGACCGGGTGGTCGCCTATACCGCCCGCGCGGCCGGTGATCCCAACAAGGCGGTCGTCCTCCTCCAGCGGAATGGCGGCCAATGGACGCTCGACACCACGATGCCGACCTGATCGTGGTCGGCGGCGGCCCCGCCGGGGCGGCCGCCGCCATCGTCGCGGCCGAACGCGGGCTTGCGACCATCCTGTGCGAACATCAGCCGGACCGAAGCCTGCCGGGGGAATCCCTGCAACCGGGCATCGAGCCTCTCATCCGTCAGCTGGGGCTGGCTGACGGCTTGGCGCGGGTGGCGGGCGCCCGCAATGCTGGCGTCTGGATCACCCTCCGCACGCAGACCAGATTCGAGGCCTTCGGGAGCGATGCCTCCGGCCCCTGGTCAGGTTGGCAGATTCGCCGCCCCGAATTCGAGCAGATGCTGCGCGCCCGCGCCGCCACGCTGGGCGTGTCATTGCGCATGCCTTGCCGCGTGCAGGAGCCGCTGACGGAGGGCGCGCGGGTGACCGGCGTCATGACGGCCAGCGGCCCCCTCCTCGCCCCTATGGTGATCGATGCCAGTGGCAGTGCGCGCTGGCTCACCCGCAAGCTTCACCTTCCCGCCACGCGCCATTCTCCACTCCTGCGGGTTCACTACGGCTACAGGACCGGGGCGTATCCCGCGCGCGACGAGGCGCCCGCCTTGGTCGCAGACGAGGCGGGATGGACGTGGTCCGCGCGCATTCGGCCAGGCGTCTATCAATGGACCCGACTTCGCATCGACCGCGATGCGGCCCGAATGGCGGAGCCGCCGGACGAGCTCGCATCCCTCCCAGCGCTCGGCGCGAGCCGGGGGGCGGATGTGACGTGGCGACTCGCCAACAGGTGCGCCGGGCCGGGCTGGCTGATCGCGGGCGACGCGGCGGCTCGCCTCGACCCCGCCTCGGCTCAAGGGATCCTCCGGGCCATCATGGGGGGCATGATGGCCGGCCATGCGGCCCATCGTCATTTGCGGGAGGGGGTGGAGGTTGCCGAGGCCTACACGACTTGGCAGAGCGAGCGCTTCTTCGCCGGCGCCAGGGCGCTCACAGCCTTCTATCAAAGCCTCGGCTTTCCCGGCTTCGGCTAGAGCCGTCTCAAGCGAAGCGGTACCCGCATCGTGGAAAGCAAATGCGCTAACACCCCGAAATAGAGCGTTGGGTGTCGCTTTGAGACGGACAAGCCAAGGAGCAGGCGAATGCAAACCGCCCTCTTCTCGCCAAAAGGTCGGTCGCGCCGACCAAGCCTTTTGCCTCAGAACCGCGCAGAGGCCCAGCGCACCAGTTCGATGAGCACCTGGTCGGACGCCTCGTCCAGCGCCTGCGCCACCGTCGGCCCGGTCACGGAGGTGATTGGCACGCGCGCGGTGAAGATGCGCGCTGCCAGGATGCGCCCGGCCTGGTTGCCGATGATCTTGGCGGAAATCTCCACCACGGCCTGGGTCCCCGACGGCTCCACCCGCACGCCGAAGGTGCGGATGTCCATGTTGAGCTGATAATCGCCGCTCACGCCGTCGCCCGGACGCGCCACGCGGGCCAGACGGCTGCCATTCTCGAAGGCCTGGATGGTGCGGGCCTGCAACAGGGGCGGCAGGCGGTCGGCCCATTGGGCATCGGACAGATAGGTGATCTGCCCTGGCGCGGGCTCAACCATCATCTTCTCGGTATCGAGCGCCGCCAGCGCGGTGGGCATGACCACCACCAGCTGGCCGCTTCCGCCGCCCTTGGCGGTGAACTGGGTCGGAGCCGAGAGGTCGAAGGTGGGAATGGGATTGGACGCGCAGGCTGCAAGACCCATCACCGCCAGGGCGGCCGACACTGCGCGCACGACAGACCAGAGGCTCGCGGATGCAGGCACTGTATCAACCCTCGACTCTCGGAACATGCTCCTCACCGCCTATATTCTGGCACGGAGCTGCCGCCAAATATGAACTGACGCGGACTGCGCTCGAAATTGCGGAACACCCGCTCGATGTCGGACAAGGTGCGCCGCCCGTCGATGGCCAGGGCCTCGAACTGCCGCAGGCCCGGCCCGGTGAACTTCTCCACCTGGGTGGCGATCTGCTCGGTGCGCGTGTCCAGATTATTGGCCAGGCGCCGCACGGAGGCGGCCGCCTCGGACACCTGGTTCACCATGCCGTCGGGATCGCCCGCCGCGCGCTTGAGATCGGTCAGCACGGCGTCGGCCTTGTTGGCCAATTCCTGCACCTGCCCGGCAATCTCGTTGGAGCGCTGCATCAGCGACCCCACGTCCTCGGAATGATCGGACAGGGCCTTGGAGAAGGTCTCGATGTTGGCGACGATGGCGGCGATCTTGTCCGGGTCCACCGCTTCCAGGATCTTGTTGGCGCGGCCGGCCACATCCTGCACCGCATTGATGAGGCCGGCCATGCCCGCCCCGCCGTCCGCCTCGATGCGGGGATAGCCGTTGGGGCCGATGGGCAACGGCTTGGAATCGGCGGCGCCGCCCCGGATCGACACCGCGACGATGCCGGTCAGGCCCTGCGTCTCAAGGCCGGCGCGGGCATCGGAGAGAATCGGCACGTCCGGCCGCACGCCCACCCGCACCAGCACCTCATTGGGCTTGCCCGGCACCAGGCCGAGCATGGTCACCTGGCCGATGGGAATGCCGTTGAACAGCACGTTGTTGCCCTGCCGCAGGCCGGCCACCGAGCCGTTATAGACGATCTCGTACAAGGCCCGCTCGTCGCTCACCTGGGGACGCGCGAACCAATAGACGAAGCCGAACGCGGCCCCGAGCACGAGCAGCGTGAAGGCGCCGATGATGGTGTAGTTGGCCCTGGTCTCCATGCCTATTCCCACCTCACCATGACGACCGGACGGCCCGCGCGCGGACCCCGTGGAAATAAGACTGAAGCCAGGGATGCTGTGATGCCATCATCGTCTCGATGGTCCCCTGTGCGATCACCTTACCGTCGTACAGGGCCGCGATGCGATCGCAGACGGTGTGCAGGCTGTCCAGATCGTGCGTTACCATGAAAACGGTCAGGCCCAAAGTCTGCTGCAAGGTGCGGATCAACTCGTCGAAATCCCCGGCGCCGATGGGGTCGAGGCCGGAGGTCGGCTCGTCCAGGAACATAATGTCCGGGTCGAGCACCAGGGCGCGTGCCAACGCGGCGCGCTTAATCATACCGCCGGACAATTCGGATGGCAGCTTTTCGCCCACATCCGGCTTGAGGCCGACCATCTCGATCTTGGTATAGGCGATCTCGTCCATAAGCTTCTGGGAAAGCTTAAGATTCTCGCGCAGCGGGAACTGGATGTTCTGCTTCACCGTCAGCGAGGAGAACAGTGCGCCCTGTTGAAACAGGACGCCCCAGCGCCGCTCCATGGCCGAGCGCTGCTTCTCGTCCAGGTCGTCCACATTCTGGCCGAACACCTCCACCGTCCCCGAACGCTTGGGGACAAGGCCGAGGATGGTGCGGGTCAGCACGGACTTGCCGCCGCCGGAGGTGCCCACGAAGCCAAGAATCTCGCCCCGCATGATGTCGAGGCTGAGATGATTGAGGATGGTGCGATCGCCGAAGCCCACCACCAGATCGCGCACGCTGATGATCGGCTCGCCCGGAGCGGGCCCGGCCGGCATGCCTTCCTGGGGGGGATGGGGGTCAGGCGCGTCCATGTCACCTCACATATTGATGGACGCGAAGAACATGGCGAACACGCCGTCCATCACGATGACGAGGAAGATGGCCTTCACCACCGATGCGGTGGTGTGCTGGCCGAGCGATTCCGCGCTGCCGCCCACCCGCAGGCCCTCAAGGCACGAGACGAGGCCGATCACAGCGGCCATGAACGGCGCCTTGATGATGCCCACCAGGAAATGGTCGATGGAAATGGCATCCTTCAGCCGGTCCATGAACACGTCCGGCGTGATGCCGCCATAGGCCCAGCAGACCAGGCCGCCCCCCAGAAGGGCCGCCATGGAACCGACGAACGTCAGCAGCGGCAGCGCCAGGATCAGCGACAGCACGCGCGGCACCACCAGGATCTCCACCGGGTCGAAGCCCATGACCCGCAGCGCGTCCACCTCCTCGCGCATGCGCATGGAGCCAAGCTCCGCGGTGAACGCGCTGCCCGAGCGGCCGGCAATCATGATGGAGACGATCAGCACGCCGAGCTCGCGCAGCACGAGCACGCCCACCATGTCCACCACATAGATTTCGGCGCCGAACTGGCGGAAATGGAAAATCCCCTGTTGCCCCAAAATCGCACCGATCAGGAAAGTGATGAGCACGATGATGGGCACCGCCCGGAAGCCTGCGCGGTCCATCTGGTTCACCATGGAGGTGAAGCGGAAGGTGCGCGGGCGCGCCAGCATGCGCAGGAAGCCGGCGATGGTGGCGCCGATGAAGTTGAGGAGCGCCAGGGCGTCCTTCAGCACTTCCACCACTGTCATGCCGAGCCGTTCCAGCACGCCCGGAATGCGGCGGGCGGGCGGCGGCGCCTCGCGGCCCGTGCGCTTCATCTCCTGGATGAGCGCGTCATAGCGCGGCTGCAGCCCGGTGACCGCTGGCTCCACCCCGTCGCGCGACCAGGCGCGGCGCAGGCGCTCCAGCAGCAGCGCACCGAAGGTGTCGAGGCGATCCACGCCGGACAGGTCGATGGTCACGCGACCGGGATGGGGGAAGCGCTGCGTTGCGGCATTGACCGCTTGCTCAAGCTCGCCGGCCGTATCGGAGATCCAGCTTCCCCGCCCCGCCGCGCGCAGCTGATCGCCATCCTGGCTGACATCAAGGAGCGAGGCGTTCGCCAAAAGGGATTCTCCGCGTCGAGTCGCTTGCTTGTGGAAGCTACACCCTTTGCTCATACTCGGCCGGACGGGGTGCGTCGAGGTAACTTTTTTCCTTCATCCTCCCCCGCCTCCCGCCTTTCTCCAGCAGGTACACACCCTTACCCGATGACACGCCTCGACGTCAGCGTAGAACGCTACCCCATTGCCGGCACGTTCACCATTTCCCGTGGCTCGAAACGGGAAGCCGTCGTGGTGGTCGCCCGCCTCGCCGACGGACGCCATGAAGGGGTTGGGGAATGCGTGCCCTATGCCCGCTATGGCGAGACCGTGGAGGGGGTGGCGGACCTCGTCCGCACCCTCGGCCCGGAGATTTCAGCAGGCCTCGACCGTGCTGCACTGCAAAAGCGACTGCCCGCAGGGGCCGCCCGCAATGCCCTGGACTGCGCCTTCTGGGACCTGGAGGCCAAGCGCGCCGGGCAAAGGGCCAGCATCCTCGCCGGGCTCCCCGCGCCGCAACCCCTCGTGACCGCATTCACCCTCAGCCTCGATTCCCCCGAGGCCATGGCGGCAGCCGCGCGGGCCAGCGGGCGGCCGCTCCTCAAGCTGAAGCTGGGCGGCGCGGAGGATCTGGAACGCCTCGCCGCCATCCGCGCCGCCGCCCCGGCGGCGCGCCTCATTGTGGATGCCAATGAAGGCTGGGCGGAAGAGGACCTGATGCGCAACCTCGGCGCCTGCGCGCACTTCGGCGTCGAACTGGTGGAACAGCCCCTGCCCGCCGGCCGCGACGATCTGCTGGCGCGCGTCGTCCGCCCCGTGCCGGTCTGCGCCGACGAGAGCGCCCATGATTGTGCCGGCCTTCCCGCCCTGAAGGACCGCTATGACGCGGTGAATGTGAAGCTGGACAAGACCGGCGGGCTCACCGAGGCCCTGGCCATGGTGCGCCTTGCCCATGATCTGGGCTTTTCCGTCATGGTCGGCTGCATGCTGGCCACCTCGCTGGCCATGGCGCCCGCCCTCCTCGCCGCCCAGACCGCCCAGGTGGTGGACCTGGACGGCCCGCTCCTCCTGGCGCGGGACCGCACGCCTGCGCTTCGCTATGATGGCTCGCTCGTCCATCCGCCGGAGGCGGCGCTGTGGGGATAGGGCTCAGGCCCTCGCACGCCGCAGGCCGACCAAAGCCAGCACGCCTCCCAGCGCCGCAAGGCCGGCGGACACCCCAAAGGCCCCCGGCCCCAGCATCGCCCACAGAGGGCCGCTGACCAGACTGGCCGCCGACATGGTGAGGTTGACCACCCAGGCGGCCAGCGACTGCGCGCTGCCGGCGCGGTGCTCGGGGGCATAGCGGGCGATGAGCTGCACCTGGCCCAGATAGGTGGCGCCGAACGTGCCCCCGTGCAGCACTTGAAGGGCGACCAGCACCGGCAGGGACGGATCGAGCGCCAGCCCGGTAAACCGCACGACGGCGATGCCGGCGCCCGCCATCAGCAGGCCGAGCGGACCCACGCGGCGGACCAGCCGGGTGCCGAAGCGGAAGACCACGATCTCGGAAATCACGCCGATGGACCATAGCAGCCCCACCGCCGTGAGCGACAGGCCGCTGCGGGACCAATGCAGCGAGGAGAAGGCATAGAGGGTGGCGTGGCTGGCCTGGATCAGGGCCGCCGCCAGCGCGCCCACCACGAGGATGGACCGCGCCTGTTTCCAGTCGAGCCCCGGCACTGCCTTGGGTTCCGGCCGCGCCAGTTCGGGCAGCGAGAGGGTGGCCGCCACATAGGACAGGAAGCCCGCCACCATCAGCACCACCACGGCGCCCGGCCCCATGTGCTGGATCACCAGCCCGCCCGCCACATTGGCCGCGACAAAGGCCACCGATCCCCACAGCCGGCTGTGGCCATAATCGATGCGGCCCGCCCGCGCCTGCCGGGTGGCATAGGCATCCAGCAGCGCAAAGCCGGGATTCCAGGCGAGCGCCGCAACGCCGAGCACCACCAGGATGGCCCATCGCGTCTGCGCCAGCAGGAGCAGCGACATGGTGAGCGCGGTGAAGCCCGCCAGCAGGACCAGAAGCGCCTTGGGGCGCCCCAGCCGGTCCGACAGGACGCCGAGCACGGGGGTGGAGACGAGGCGGGTAGCCAGCGGCACCGCCACCACGAGGCCGATGTCCTCCGCGGTGAGGCCCCGCGCCGCCAACCACAGGGGAAAGAAGGGCAAATAGACGCCCAGCGCAAAGAATTGCGCCCCATAGGCGAGGCCCATGGCGGCGCGCACAGGAAAGCGGGCGGCCGCGCCGAGGGTCATGGGGTCTTTCTCAGGCTCGGAAAGGACCGCCTCCAGGCGGACGGAGGACGGGCGGATGGCGAGCGAAGGCCGGGCGAGGTGCGCCGGTTCAGGCGGACAGGCAGGCGGTGAAGGTGGCCGCGTCCACATTGCCGCCGGACAGGACGATGACGGTCGTCTTGCCGGCCGCATCCAGGCGGCCTTCCAGCAGCGCGGTCAGCGCCACCGCGCCACCCGGCTCCACCACCAGCTTCAGCTCGCGGAAGGCAAAGGCCACCGCGCGGGCCACTTCCGCATCGGTGGCACTGACGCCCTCGCCCACCAGGCGACGGGTCACCTCGAAAGTGATGGCGCCGGGCGTCGGGGCCAGCAGGGCATCGCAGAAGGAGCCGGCCACAATGGCGTTGCGCTCGCGCTTGCCGGCCCGGAAGGAGCGGGCGTGGTCGTCGAAGCCAGCGGGCTCCGCCACCACCACGCGGGCGTTCGGGAAGCTCTCCTTCACCGCCAGCGAGATGCCGGCCATCAAGCCGCCGCCCGAGGCATTGGCGCTGACGATGTCGGGCGCAAGGCCCAGCGCCTTCAGATCCTCGACGATCTCAAGGCCCACCGTGCCCTGGCCGGCGATGATGTGGGGATCGTCATAGGGCGGCACGAAGATGGCGTTGCGCTCGGCGGCGATGGCGCCGGCAATGGCGTCGCGGTCGTCGGTCTCGCGATTATAGTCCACCACCTCAGCGCCCAGCGCGATGGTGCGCTCGCGCTTCATGGTGGGCGCGTCGGAGGGCATGACGATCACCGCCGGCATGCCCAAAAGCTTGGCGGCGGCTGCCACACCCTGCGCGTGGTTGCCGGAGGAACAGGCCACCACCCCCGCCGCGCGGCGCTCCTGCGGGATCTGCACCATGCGGTTATAGGCGCCGCGAAACTTGAAGGAGCCGGTGCGCTGGAGCGTCTCGGGCTTCAGGAAAACGGTGCCGCCCACCAGGTCCGACAGGACAGGGGAGGCAACCAGGGGGGTGCGCACGGCGACGCCCTTCAGGCGTCCGGCGGCGGCGACCACATCGGCGAAGACGGGAGGAGCAGGAATCGCGTTCATGCCACCGAAATTAGCCTGTTTCGCCGCAGGAGGCGAAACCTGCGTGCCACCGGCCCGAAATCATGGGCGACCAGCACATTGTCGATGAACTGCTTGGCGCATTCCCGCCAGGAATAGCGCAGCGCATAGTCCCGCGCCGCCTGGGGCGAGAGCTCCAGCGCCTTGAGGCAGGCGGTGCGCAAATCCTCGTCCAGGACCCCCACCGGCTCGGTGGCCTCGCCCAGCACGTCCATGGGGCCGGTCACCGGATAGGCCGCCACCGGCAGGCCGCTCGCCAGCGCTTCCAGGAGCACGATGCCGAACGTGTCGGTGCGGCTCGGGAAGACGAAGACATTGCTGCCGGAATAGATTCGGGCCAGGTCCTCGCCCTCCTTGGGGCCGAAGAAATGGGCATCTGGGAACCGCGCCTTCAGCGAGGCGAGCGCCGGGCCACCGCCCACCACCGCCTTGGAGCCGGGCAGGTCGAGGCTCAGGAAGGCCTCGATGTTCTTTTCCACCGACACCCGACCGACGAACAGGAAGACCGGCTTGGGCAGCCCCAGGTCGACTTCGGGGCGGGGGCGGAAGAGATCGGCGTGGACGCCGCGCGACCAGCGCATGAGGCGCTTGAAGCCACGCGCCTCCAGTTCCCGTTCCAGCGTGGCGGTGGCCACCATCACCCCGCCGCCCGCATTGTGGAAGCTGCGCAGCCAGGCATAGGTGAGGCGCTCCGGCACCGGGGCGCGGGCGGAGAGATATTCGGGAAACTTGGTGTGGTAGGAGGTGGTGAAGGTGCGGCGCGTGGCGATGCAGGCCCGGCGCACCAGGATGCCGATGGGACCCTCGGTGGCCACATGCACGAAGTCGGGCTGCATCGCCTCGATCCGCCGCATAATCATGCGCGGGGTGGCCAGCGACAGGCGGATTTCGTCATAGGTGGGCAGCGGGACGGTGCGGAATTCCTGCGGGGTGAGGAACTCCAGGCGCGCGCCCAGATGAATGGCTTCGCTGGCGGTGTGCTCCAGGGAGCGCACGACCCCGTTGATCTGAGGATGCCAGGCGTCCGTCGCGACGAGGATGCGCATCAGGCCGCCGCTTGCGCCGCAGCCGTATCGGTCGGCTCGGTCACCGGCACCAGGGAGGGCTTGGTCCAGCGGATGATCTCCATCCGGCCGTCTTCATGCTCGGCCACCGCCGTGCAGCTTTCGACCCAGTCGCCGCAATTGACATAGCGCACGCCGAACCGGTCATGGATGGCGGCATGGTGGATGTGGCCGCAGATGACGCCGTCCACCTTGTGGCGCTTGGCCTCGTCAGCCACCGCCTTCTCGAACTTGCCGATGAAGTTGACGGCGTTCTTGACCTTCAGCTTGGCCCACTGGCTGAGCGACCAATAGGTCAGCCCCAGCTTGCGGCGCACCAGGTTCACATAGGTGTTGACGCCCAGCGCAAAGGTATAGGCCCAGTCGCCCATGAAGGCGAGCCACTTGGCATGGCGCACCACCAGGTCGAACACGTCGCCGTGGATGACGAGGTAGCGCTTGCCGTCGGCGGCCTCATGGATGGTGTGTTCCACCACCTCGATGCCGCCGAAATGGGTGCCGTAATAATCACGCAGGAATTCGTCGTGATTGCCGGGCAGATAGAGGATGCGCGCGCCCTTTCGGCCCTTGCGCAGCAGCTTCTGCACGACGTCATTGTGCTTCTGGGGCCAGTACCAGGCCTGACGCAGCCGCCAGCCGTCGACGATGTCGCCGACAAGGTAGAGCAGGTCCGCATCATGGTACTTGAGGAAGTCGAGCAGAAGCTCCGCCTGGCATCCCTTGGTCCCGAGATGGACATCGGAAATGAAAAGCGCGCGGTAGTGGCGGGCTTCAGGGGTGTCGCTCACGATCTTGCCTCGTGCGGAAATTGCTCCCTGAGAGCATTGTGACGGACTTAGCCGGAGTCGTGTATCCCTTTTATGACGCAAGTGCGGAAAGGTGTCATTCAACTTCCGCAGTGCACCATGACAAAGGGATGAGCCAAGGCCCCGGCCGCGACTCAGTCCTCTCGCGCGCAGCATCCCGCGCCGGGCCGGCCACCGCAAGAGGCGGGGCCGCCGCGCAGCGTCCGACCCACCGCGCGCGTCTCGTCCGCCGGCCATTGACCAAATGCCCGTGCCGGGCCAGCTTGCGCGCCGGACGGAAGGCGGGCCACACCAAAGGCCCGCGCGGGTCTCGGCGAGAGGCCCCCGTCCGGCGGACCACCGGCTTGGACGGCGGACGCCTCTTCTTCTTTCTAGGGAGCCCCTCCAGATGAAGCTCGTTCGCTTCGGCGCCGTCGGCCAGGAAAAGCCTGGTCTAATCGATTCAACCGGCAAGATCCGGGACCTGTCCGGCGTGGTGCCGGACATTGCCGGCGACGTGCTCACCCCCGAGGGCCTCGCCCGCATCCAGGCGGTGGACCCCGCCAGCCTGCCCTTCGCCCCCGAAGGCGCGCGGCTGGGCGCCTGCGTTGCCCGTCCCGGCAATTTCGTTGCGGTCGGCCTGAACTATGCCGACCATGCGGCCGAGACCAACAACCCCATCCCCGCCGAGCCGGTGCTCTTCAACAAGGCGCCCAATTCCATGGTGGGCCCCAATGACGACGTGATGATCCCCAAGGGCTCCACCAAGCTCGACTGGGAAGTGGAACTGCTGATCGTCATTGGCGCCCGCGCCCGTTATGTGGAAGAGGCCGACGCGCTGAAGCACGTGGCCGGCTATTCCATCTGCAATGACGTCTCCGAGCGCGCCTTCCAGATCGAGCGCGGCGGCCAGTGGACCAAGGGCAAGAGCGCGGAGACCTTCGGCCCGGTCGGCCCCTACCTCCTCACCGCCGACGAGATGCCGGACACCACGTCCCTGGCCATGTGGTTGGAAGTGAATGGCGAGAAGGTGCAGAACGGCTCCACCAAGACCATGATCTTTTCGGTGCCGTTCCTTGTCTCCTATATCAGCCAGTTCATGGTGCTTGATCCCGGCGACATCATCACCACCGGCACGCCGCCCGGCGTGGGCCTCGGCTTCAAGCCCCCGCGCTTCCTGAAGGCGGGCGATGTGATGCGCCTCGGCATCGAGGGCCTGGGCGTCCAGGAACAGAAGGTGGTGCCCTTCCAGCTGTGAGGGCGAACCGCGCCTCCCTCACGAGGGAGGCGCGGGCAAATGGGATGGCCCGCTCCATATTGAACTTTGATGGGGCTTGATCGAGGGCGTCCGGCGTCGCAGGCTTGTGGTTTCAGCAAGAAGCGACACCTGCTCCAAAGCCGGACGGAATGAAAAAAGACGCGCCCTCGCCTTCCGCCACCCAGCGCCTCCTGGCCCTTCTGCCTGCCCCGCCCCGCTTTCCGGCCATCCGCCGCCGGCCGGTGGAACTGATCTATGGGCGCGACGACACGGTGCCTTTGGGGGATTGGATCCCCCTGTCGCTGCAACATGCGGTGCTGGCGCTCACCTTCATCATCTACCCCCTGCTGGCGGCGGAAGCGGCCAACCTGCCGCTGGAGGCTCGCCAGCCGCTCCTGTCCTCGAGCGTGATCGCCATCGGGCTTGCGACCATGATCCAGTGCAGCCGGTCCCGCTTCGGCTCCGGCTATCTCCTGGTCTCCGTGCCCGCCCCCAACGCCATTCCCCTGGTCTCGCAGGCCCTCAGCCTGGGCGGGCTGGGGCTCCTCGCGCTCACAACGCTGCTTCTGGGCGTCTCACAAGTGCTGATCGCCCGCGTCATCCGGCCGTTGCGGGTGCTGCTGCCCACCGAGGTGTGCGGCATCACCATGGCCATGCTGGGCATTTCGCTTGCCGGCTCGGGGCTCCAGCGGGCCTTTGGCGGCTATCGCGCCGCCTTCGCCATCGACGTGGCGCCGCTTCTGGTCACCTTGACCACCCTGGCCATCATCATCGCCATCACCGTCTTTGCGCCGCGCAAGGTGAAGATCTACGCCATCATCGTCGGCGGCACCTGCGGTTGGCTTCTGGCGCGCTGGATTGGCGTGGACGATCGGGACATCGGCGCGCTGATCGCGCCGGTCAGCATGGTCGGCCTGCCCTCCCCGCCGGAACTGTCCTTGGCGTTTTCGCCCCACCTCATCCCGTTGCTGATGCTGGTGGTGGTCACCGGCCTCCTGGACATTCTCAGCGCCACCATATCGCTGGAGAAGCTGGAGGACGCCGATTGGCGGCGCGCCGACATGCTGGCGGCGGAGCGCGCCGTGGCGGGCATTGGCCTCGCCAACATTGCCGCCAGCATGCTGGCGGCGACCCCGTGCGGCGTCTCGCGCACGGCGGTGGGCTTTGCCGCCTCCACAGGCGCCACCGCGCGGGTGATCGGCTTTGCCGCCGGAGCGGTGATCTTCTCCACCGCCTTCTTTCCAAAGGCGGTCGCCTTCCTGACCCTTATCCCCGGCCCGGTCACGGGCGCCCTGCTGCTCTACACCGCCTGTTTCATGCTGGTGAACGGCATGGCCCTGATCCTGACCCGGCGGCTGAACGAGCGGCGCATCTTCATGGTGGGCCTGTCCGTGGTGGCCGGCGTGGGCGCGGCCATTTTTCCTCTGGCCGAGCAGGTGCCGCCCTGGGCCGCCCCGGTGCTCGCCACCCCCATCACGCTCGGCACCTCGGTCGCCTTGGTGCTGAACCTCATCTTCCGCATTGGCATTGCCCGCGAGGCCAAGATGGAGGTGGGGGAGCACGAAAACATCTACCAGGCGGCCCGCCGCTTCCTGGAACTTCAAGGCAATGCCTGGGGCACGCGCACCGCCATGGTGGAGGCGGCCATTCCCGCCGTGGCGCAGGCGGCCGAATTTGCCCGCGACCAGCAGCCGACGGGACCCCTCACCCTCACGGCCCGCTATGATGAGGCCCGGCTGGACGTGAGCGTTCTGTACGAGGGGCCGGTGCTGGCCTCCCCGGCCGGCCAGCCCGACCCGGAGGCGCTTCTGGGAGACGCGGAGGCCACCAGCCAGTTCACGGCCTTCCTTCTGGCCCGGCTGGCGGACCGCATCAGTTCCGGCGTCCGGGCGGACCGCGCCTTCATCGACCTGACGTTCGACGACTGACGCCTTCCGCCCGACACATCATTGCAGCGTGGTGGACGCGAGCCAGCCCTTCACCGCGCTCAAGGCCTCGCCGCGATTGCCGGTGCGATGCTGCGCCTCCTGGAACACCGCGATCTGCATGTCGGCGCTGGTGCCGGCGGTGATGATGGTGCGCAGGTGCAGCAGCGACTCCAGACAGCCGAGCGCGTCGGCATCATCCGCCACCAGCGCGATCAGCCGCTCCACCGCATCGGTCACTGGCACGGCGCGACGCTCGGCGACGTCCACGAACGAGCCGTGAATGCCATAGCGCTGGGCGCGCCACTTGTTCTCATTGGCGATGGCCCGGTCCACCGCGCCGATCTGGGCGTTGTGATGGGGATTGCGCACCAGATGGCGCACCAGCGCACGATAGAGGGCGGCGAGCGCCACCGTGTCCTCCACGCGGGTGCAGCTGTCCGGCGCGCGCAGTTCCAGCGTCGGATGCTTCGAGGACGGCCGGATGGCCCACCACACATAGCTGGAATCGGAAATGGCCCGGGCGGCGACCATGGCCTCCACATAGGCCTCATATTCCGCATTGTCCTCGAACAGCTCGGGCAGGCCGGTGCGCGGCAGCTCGTCATAGGCGGCGAGGCGATAGCCCATGAGGCCCGTCTGGCGCGAGCCCCAGAAGGGCGAGGAGGTGGCCAGCGCGATGAAATGGGGAATGTAGGGCAGCGTGCGCCGCATCACATTCACCCGCTGGTCCGGGTCGGGCAATTCCACATGCACATGGAGGCCGCACACCATGTTGCGCTCGCCGAGCATCTGCAGATCGTGCATGAGCCCGTCATAGCGGTTGGCCTGGGTGTGGCGGACGCCGTCCCATGTGGCAGTGGGATGGGTGCCCGAGGCCATCAGCGCCACCCCATGCTCGCGCGCCACTTCCGCCGCACGCGCCCGCAGGCCGCGCAATTCATCGAGGGCGCTGCCCGGACGCACCGCGGGGCTCGAGGCAATCTCCAGCTGCGACTGAAGCAGCTCCACCGTCACCGCCTCGCCGATGGTGTCCTTCAGGTGATCGAAGAACCGCGCCGGCATCCGCCGCTGCACGGCATTGGATTCCGCATCGACGATGAAGAACTCCTCCTCGATGCCGAAGCGATAGTCCTGTGTCATTGGGCCTCCTACGGACCACACCCTAAATCGACGCATCAACGCCCCAGGCGCCGCCCGGTTTCGCACAGGATGGGAGAAATTTCGGCGAGATTTAGGTGGCGCCGCAGCACGGGCCGCGCAGGGATTCGCCCCGCAGTGCAGCGACGCCTTGCAAATGAAGGAAAGTTCAGGAGGTTCTTGAATATTTCAAATCGACGAACGAAGCACAGGATTGTTTTCGCTCGCACCTATCCTGCCCGAATTATGACAGTGAAAAAGAACAATAGGCGGTATCGGGCAGCCCAAATATAGGAGAATGACTTCCGCAACGAAGGGTTCGGGTGCCGGGACGGTCCCGGCGCACCCGCGGCGTGTGCGTCCGTCGATGGGTCAGTCGGAGCGTCACATTGGGCGTCACATGGGGCGTCACATGGGGCGCCCGCGCAGGTCCCCCCGGCAGGCCTGAACCAAGGCGAGGGCCGCCACGGCGGCCGTATCCGCGCGCAGCACCCGCGGCCCGAGCGAGAGCACAATGGCCGCCGGCCGGGCCCGCAGGAGCGCCCGCTCCTCCGGCGAGAAGCCGCCCTCCGGGCCCACCAGCACGCTCAAGGGGCCCGCCGGGCCGTTCTTCAGTGCGCCGATGGGATCTTCCACCGGCGCATCCTCGTCGCAGAACACAAGCACCCGGTCGCCGAGGCCAGCCAGGAACCGGTCCAGCGGCAGGGGCTCGTCCACCTGGGGCAAGGAGAGGATGCCGCATTGCTCGGCGGCCTCCACCCCATTGGCCTGCATGCGCTCCACATTGACGCGGTTGACCTGGGTGAAGCGGGTCACCACCGGCGTGAGGCGGGAGACGCCCATCTCCACCGCCTTCTGGACCATATAGTCGAGGCGGGCATGTTTGAGCGGCGCGAAGGCGTACTGCAGGTCCCCCGCATGGGGCTGGGGCCGCATCTGCTTCTCGCAGGTGACGCGCACCTCGCGCTTGTGCCCCTCACTGCGATGGACGAGCCATTCCCCATCCCGGCCATTGAACACCAGCAGGCTGTCGCCAATGCCGAGCCGGATGACATTGGAGACGTAATGTCCCTGCTCGCTGGCCAGGGTGACTTCCGCGCCCTCCGCGAGGGCGTCCGGCACGAACAGCCGCTGGAGCCGTGAATCGAACTTCGCCATCTGCACCCCCGGCCGTGTTGCCCGCGCAGGGACACCACGGACGGACAGCGCTGGCAAGCCCCCTACAACCATGCCGCGCACAATCTAGCCGGCACGGCGCTGGGTCTATTTCTTCGCGCCGGAGGCGTCGAACTGCTTGAGATAGGCGATGAGATTCTCGCGCTCGGCGGCCGGCTTGATGCCGGCGAACGGCATGCGGCCCTGGGGCGCCACCGCCTTGGGATTGGCGATATAGGCATCAAGGGTGGCCTCGTCCCACACCTTGCCGTCCTTGGCGCCGGCCTTCAGGTCGTCGGAATAATTGAAATCGGCATAATGGGCCCAGCTCGCGCCGACGATGCCGTTCAAGGGCGGCCCCACCTTCACCTTGGCGTCGGGGCCCACCATGTGGCAGGGCGCGCACTTCTTGAAGGCCTGCTCGCCCTTGGCGATGTCGGGGTCCGCATGGGCGGCCGCGCCAAGGGCCAGAAGAAGGGAGATGCTCAGGATGGAGCGACGCATGAAAGCCTCCGCAATGTCTGCCCCCACATAAACCCGGCTGGAGCAATTCCAAGACGGCCCCGCTCGGGCTTTCGGTCGCAGCGAACGATCGTCGCTCCCGCCGCAAGGGAAGGTGAAGGCGCGGCTGTGAGCGGTGGATGAGAGCCGCCGGGAACCGCGGGAAGGCGCGCATGTGCCTTGGAGTGCGGCTTCCCCTGCTCTAGAATGCCGACGCAATTTTTTTTCCTGCGAGGATAATTCGTTCATGCTGGCGGGGGTCATCAAGCTGGGAGGAAGCCTTGCGCGGGGCGGTGCCATGGCTGGTCTCGCCCGGCTTTTGGCTGACAGGCCCGGCTGGCTGATCGTGCCCGGCGGGGGCACGTTCGCCGATGCGGTGCGGGACGCGCAGGCGCCCCTCGGCCTGTCAGACCGGGCCTGCCACCGCATGGCGCTCCTCGCCATGGAGCAGACAGCCCACGCCCTCCAGGACCTGGCGCCAGGCCTCGGCGCGGTCACCACCTTGGACAATTTGTCCAGCCTGGAGCGGGGCAGCGCGGTGTGGTTTCCCGCGCACGGGCTCATCGGCCATCCCCATATTCCCGAGAGCTGGGACGTCACCTCCGACAGCCTCGCCGGCTGGCTGGCCACCGCGCTGAAGGCGCCCCGCCTGGTCCTGGTGAAGGCGGCCGGCGCCCTGCCCGCCGCCACCCATCGCCGTGGTCCCGACGATGCCCGCGCCTGGGCCCAAGCCGGCCTCGTGGACGCCGCTTTCCCCCGGTTCGCCGCCGCCTATGACGGCCCCCTCTCCCTCGTGCCGGCGGATGACGGGGCAAGCCTTGCCCGCCTCCTGCCGGCCATCGCCGATATGAGCGCAGCATGAGCGATGGTACGTCTCCCCGCTGGGCCTGGGCCCTGTCCGGCTCCGGCCATTTCTTCACCGAGAGCCTGGAGCTGATCCACGAGCTGGGCGATGTCGACCTCTTCGTCTCCGCCGCCGCCGAGGAAGTGCTGCGCATGTACCGGCAGGACAAGAAGCCCCTGCCGCCCACCACCAAGGTCTATCGCGACACCTCGGCCAGTTCCGCGCCGGTGGGCCTCTTCTATGAGGGCAAGTATCACACGCTGGTGGTGGCGCCGGCCTCGTCCAACACGGTGGCCAAATGCGTCTACGGTATTTCCGATACGCTGGTGACCAATTGCTTCGCCCAGGCCGGCAAGTGCCGGGTGCCCTGCATCGTCTTTGCCTGCGACACCGCGCCGGAACTCATCACCATGGCGCCCAGCGGCCCGGTGCCGGTCTATCCGCGCCGCATCGACCTGGAGAACACCGCCCGGCTGAAGGATTTCGAGGCCACCAGCGTGGCCGAGAGCCTCGCCGACCTGAAGGCCGCCATCGCCGCGCGGCAGGCTGAGCTTGCCGCCGCTCCCCTGCCGGCCCGCTGATCGTCCATGGCCGAGCGCGTCGTCCTCATCACCGGATCGCTCGCCGAGCCGCGCGTGCGCCAGATCGCGCAGGCGCTGGCGGACGATACAGTCGAGCCGGTGGTGGTGAATATCGGCGTGAAGGTCGCCGCCCTCATGACCGCCGAGATCGTGGAGCGCCGCCTCACCGTGCCGGAGGGGGCCGCCCGCGTGGTCATGCCCGGCCGCTTCCGGGGCGATCTGGAACGCCTCGCCACCCGCTTCGGCCTGCCCTTCGAGCGCGGGCCGGACGAGGCCGCCGACCTGCCAGACTATTTCGGCCGCGCCCGGCGCGCCACGGACCTTTCCCGGCATGACGTGACCATCTTCGCCGAGATCGTGGACGCCACCCGCCTCTCCGTGGACGCCATCCTCGCCCGCGCGCAGGCGCTGGCGGCGGACGGTGCGGATGTGATCGACCTCGGTGCCCTGCCGGACGCGCCCTTCCCACACCTGGAAGAAGCCGTCGCCGCCCTGAAGGGGGCCGGCCTCCGCGTGAGCGTGGATTCCTTCGATCCCGCCGAGCTCGCCCGCGCCACCCGCGCGGGCGCCGACTTCCTGCTCAGCCTCAACGAGGACACCCTCGCCATCGCTCGAGAAGGGCCGGCCGTCCCGGTGCTGGTGCCCGCGCGTCCCGGAGACCTTTCGTCCCTCATCCGCGCCATCGATGCCTGCGAGGCCAAGGGACAGGCCTATCTGGCCGATCCCATTCTCGACCCCATCCATTTCGGCTTCACCGCCTCGCTGGTGCGCTATGCTGACTTGCGGCGGCAGAAGCCGGAATGCCCCATCCTCATGGGCATCGGCAACGTGACCGAGCTCACCGATGCCGACACCACCGGCATCAATGCGATCCTCATGGGCATCATCTCGGAATTGCGCATCGGCGCCGTTCTGGCGGTGCAGGTGAGCCCCCATTGCCGCACGGCGGTGCGAGAGTTCGACCGGGCGCGGCGGGAATTTTTCGCCGCACGCGAAGCGAACGCCCTGCCCCAGGGCTTCGGCGGCGGGCTGATGGCGCTTCGCGACCGCAAGCCCATCGCCGCCAGCGGCGCGGAGCTGGAGCGCCTCGCCGGCTCGGTGAAGGACCGCAATTATCGCATCGCCGTTTCCGAGCAGGGCATCCACGTGTTCAACCGCGACGGCCACCATGTGGGACAGGAGCCCTTCGCCCTCTATCCGCACCTGGATGTGACGGACGACCCGGCGCACGCTTTTTATCTTGGCGTGGAGACCGCACGGGCGGAAATCGCGCTCCTCTTGGGCAAGCGCTATGCCCAGGACGAGCCGCTGAAATGGGGCGTGGCGGGGGAGACGGCGGCGAGCGCGGAAGAGGCCCACCGGCTGACCTTCAAGGCCGCCGGCTCCACTCTGGCGAAGAGCGGTGGGGCGCCCGCGGGGGAGGAGGACACATGATCCGCGAGGCCATCATCACCACCCTGTCGCCGGAAGGCGTGCCCCACGTCGCGCCCATGGGCCCGCATGTGGTGGAGGACGGCTATGTCATCCAGCCCTTCCGACCCTCCCGGACCCTGGACCATCTCCTGGCGCGGGGGTGCGGTGTCATCAATCTCACGGACGATGCGCGGGTCTTCGCCGGCTGCGTCACCGGCCGCAAGCGCGACTGGCCGGTGGTGGTGGCGGATGCGGTGGCCGGCGTGCGCTTGGCCTCAACGCTGGCCCACGAGGAGTTCGAGGTGGTGGCGGTGGAGGATGATCCTGTGCGCCCGCGCCTGCGCTGCCGCGTCATCCACCAGGCGAGCCATGCCCCCTTTCCCGGCCTCAACCGGGCGGTGGCGGCGGTGGTGGAAGGGGCGGTGCTGGTGTCGCGCCTCGGCCTCATCGATCTCACCCGCATCGAGACCGAACTGGCGCACCTGGCGGTGGCGGTGGACAAGACCGCCGGCCCGGCCGAGCGGGAAGCGTGGGGTTGGCTGATGGAGACGGTGGCCGAGTTCCGGGAGCGCAGCCTCGCATGATTTCCCTGCACGACGCCGCCCGCCGCCCGGGCCTTCTCGCCAGCGTGGCAAATCTTGCCGAGCTGAACCGTGCCTATGCGGTCGGCGCGGATATTCTCGACCTGAAGGACCCCTCCGCCGGCGCCCTCGGCGCCTGGGCGCCGGAGGCGCTGACCGAAGCGGTCCAGCGCTGGCGCATGTGGCCCCATCCCCGCCCGCTGCTGAGCGCCACCATCGGCGACCATCCCCTGGAGCCGGCCATGCTGTGCGCGGCCACCGCGCGGACGGCGGCAACCGGCGTGCCGCTGGTGAAGATCGGCTTCTCGCGCACCGGGACCGATGCCGCCGCCCTCCCCGAATGCCTCGATGCCCTGGCGCCCCTGGCGCGGGACACCCGTCTCATCGCCGTCCTGTTCGCGGATGAGGGGCCGGCCACCGATCTTGTGCCGCTGGTGGCGGGCACGGGCTTTCATGGGGTGATGCTCGACACGGCCCGCAAGGACGGCCGGCGCCTCACCGACCATCTCAACGTGCCCACGCTCGCCACCTTCGTGGACGCGGCGCGCCAGCACGGCCTGCTCACCGGCCTTGCGGGCTCTCTGCGGCGGGCGGACATTCCGGTGCTTGCGCCACTTCGGCCGGATTATCTGGGCTTCCGAGGCGCCCTGTGCACAGGCAGCCGGACGGGAGCGCTCGATCCGTCCGCCCTGGCGGCGGTGCGGCGGGAGGTGGCGGAGGCGGCCCGGGCACGAGAGAATCGCCCTCTGGCGCCCGCCTGAGTCTTACGCCCGCAACAGGAGGGCGGCGGCGTCCATCTCGGTCTTGCGGGCGGCGCGGCGGGCGGAGGCTTCCGCGTCCTCGCCCCAGAGTTCACGGTTCCAATCCTCATCCACATGGGCGGCGGACCAGGCGGCCTCCCCGTCGAGCCAGCCCTGGGCCACCGCCAGCGACAGCAGGGCCGAGCCGGTGAGACCGGTCATGGAGACCAGCGCCGCCAGCTTCAGGGGGTCGCGCGGCACCAAAGCCGCCACGCGGGCGATGGCCTCCTCCGGCTGCGCCACGTGGCGAATGCCGGCAGAGAGGAAAAAGCGCGCGCCCACCTCGGCGTGGAAGCGGTCCAGCACCGGGTCCCAGGCCAAGCCCTGACGCTCCACCAGCCGATCGGGCTCCTCGGCGCGGTAGCACAGCAGATCCGAGCCGGCATAGGAGACCACCTCGGCGGCGGTCGCCTCGGCATTTTGGGACACGCCGTCCAGCGCCACGTTCACGAGGCGCGTGACGGGCATGGTGGACGGGTCGATCTCGGTGCCCTGCGCCTCCCATTCCGCCACCAGCGCCTCGGCCAGCGCCCGGGAGGGCACCTTCAGCAGCGCCTTGGCGGGGGTACGCACGGGGCGGCCGTCGAGACGGATGGTGAAGCCGCCCTCCGGCTCCTCCCCAACCGACACGTCCTTGTAGAAGCGCTTGGGCAGCGGCTTGCGCTGGGCTTCCTGCGCGGCGCGCATGGGATCGGGGCCGCTCTCCAGGTCGTTCAAGAGGTCGCGCATGGCGTGCCGTCTCCTGTGATGGGGCCGTCCGGGCTCACCCTGCCGCCGTCAGCGCGGTTGGGCGGATGAGATCGTCGATGGCGGCCGGAATGTCCGCAAAGCCGTGCACCAGCAGGTCGGCGCCTGCCGCCAGCAGGTCCTCCTGGGGATGATAGCCCCAGGACACGGCAAGCGCGAAGGCGCCGGCGGCCTTGGCCATCTCCATGTCATAGGTGGTGTCGCCCACCACCACGGTGCGATGGGCCGGCAGGCCGGTTTCCGCCATGGCCTGGAGCACCATGCCCGGATGGGGCTTGGAGGGGGCATCGTCCGCCGTCTGGATGGTGGAGAACCACCCCTCCATGGCATGGGCGGCCAGCACCCGCGCAACCCCGCGCCGCGCCTTGCCGGTGACCATGCCCATGATGACGTCCGGCGCCGCGCGCAGCGACGCGAGTGTGTCCCGGGCAAACGGGAACATGGGCTCCGGCGGCTCGGCATCGCGCAGGCGCATGAAGGCGTTGCGATAGGCTTCCACCATCACCGAGACCGGATAATCCGCCCGCCCCCGCGAGAGCACCGTGAAGGCCTCGGGCAGCGAGAGGCCGACAATGGACAGGATGTCCTCGCGCGGCGGCGCGACGAGGCCCTCGGCGGCATGGGCATCGCGCATGGCGGCGACGATCATGTGCTGGCTGTCCACCAGCGTGCCGTCGCAATCGAACAGCACCAGGCGCAAAGTCTCGTCGGGACGGGAAAGGGAGGACGGGCCGGTCATTTCTGGGTCAGCTTCTCGGTCTCGATGTCATAGGACCAGCTGACGCCGGTGGTGTCGGTGAACAGGATGGTGGTGAAGCCGCGCGCGCGGCACTGGCGCGGGAATGGGCCGCTGACGATCAGCTCCACTGCCGTCTTGGCCGGGAAGCTGAACTTGATGGCGATGGTGGTCTGGTTGGGCCCGCTCGTGGTCACCGCCAGATCGAGGCCATTCTGGACGAAATTGTCCTGCGTGGTCTTGGCGAAGGCGCGGCGCGTGGTCTCGTCGCCGGCGGGGATGGGGGTGGGCGGCGGGGGAACGGCGGGCGCGGTATCTGGCGCGGGGGCCGGCTCGGCGGCCATGGGGGGCGGCGCAACCGGCGTCTCGGCGGGCGCTGCCGACGGGGGCGTCGGAGCGGGGGCCGGCGCAGGGGCGGCGGCGGTCTCCACGGGCTTGGGCGCCGGAGCGGGGCCAAGCAGCACCCACACCCCCGCCCCGGCCGCAATGGCCACGATCACGCCGATGACGCCGACGAGCAGGGGAAGAAGCCGCGAGGGGCGATGGATCTCGGCGCCGCATTCCGGGCATTCCGTCGCCTTGGGATGGACCTCCGCTCCACAGCCGGGACACAGCTCGGGCTGTCGGCTCATGCACTCACTCCTCGCTCTCACACCCGGACACAGGCCCCCGCCCGCAGGGCCCGACGCACGATGATCCGCACCCTCCCCTATGAAGGATGCCGCACCCTAGATGGGGTCACTGCCGCCCGCGCACAACGCAGCCGCCGGTTGGCTCAAGGCCCCACCATCCGGCGCGGGTCTGGCGCCGGATGCGGGACGGGCCTTGCGGCTCAGGCCTCCGGCGCCTCGAGAATCGGATCGTACTGGCTGGCATCGAACCCCAGCACCGCAAAGGTCTGGGCCATATGGGGCGGAAGCGGGGCGGACACGTCGATCATGCCGGTGCCGCGCGGATGGGGGATCACCAGCCGCCGCGCCAACAGGTGCAGACGATTCTGCAGGCCGCCGGGCAGTTCCCAATTCTCGATGTCGAAATATTTGGGGTCGCCCACGATGGGATGGCCGATATGAGCCATGTGGGCGCGCAGCTGGTGGGTGCGCCCCGTCACCGGCTTCAGCGACACCCAGGACAGCTTCTGCGCCGCCTGGTCCACCACGGCATAATAAGTGATGGCGTGGCTGGCATCATCCTCGCCGTGGCGAGCGACGCGCATGCGCTCCTCGCTCTCCTCGCGGGCGAGATAGGTGGAGATGCGGCCCTGGCGGGGCTTGGGCACGCCGGGCACCACGGCCCAATAGACCTTGCGGGCCTCGCGCGAGCGGAAGCTCTTGGCGAGCACCGAGGCCGCGAGCCGCGATTTCGCCACCAAGAGGCAGCCGGACGTGTCCTTGTCGATGCGGTGGACGAGGCGCGGGCGCTGCCCGTCCTTGTCGCGCAGCACCTCCAGCATGCCGTCAATGTGCCGGTAGGTGCCCGAACCGCCCTGCACCGCTAGGCCGAAGGGCTTGTTCAGCACCATCACGTCCTTGTCCTCGAACAAGGTGATGGAGCGCAGGAATTCGCGGTCATCCGCTTCCTTGCGGGCGCTGGGCGCCTTGGGCGCGGCCGTCGAACCGGCCTTGGGCGCGGCCTTGGAGGCGACCGTGGGGCCGACCATGCCGCCGAAGCCCGGCGCGCCCTCGGTCTCGGCCTCATCGCCCGCGCCCGCACTGAGCGGCGGCACGCGGACGGCCTGGCCAGGCGCCAGCCGGGTGGAGGTCTTCACCCGCCCGCCATCCACGCGCACCTGACCGGTGCGCACCAGCTTCTGAAGGTGCCCGAAGGACAGGTCCGGGAAATGTTGCTTGAACCAGCGGTCGAGGCGCATGTCCGCCTCATCCGCCGTCACTGTCTTGATCTCGACCGCCATCGGTCACAAACCCCGTCACACGGTCGCCAATGGCGCACATCTAGCGCCCCGGCGGCGTCCTGTCACGCAATGGCGCGCATCAGGAACAGGCCAGCGAAAATGGCGATGAGGGTCAGGGCCAGCGAGCCGCCCGCATAGAGCGCGGCATAGCCGAGGTCACCGCGCTCCACCAGCACGGCAAATTCCAGCGAAAAGGTGGAGAAGGTGGTGTAGCCGCCTAGCACGCCGGTGGTGAGCAACAGGCGCAGGCCCTGCGGCCACCCCTCGCCGAAGCGGCTGGCGAACCAGCCAGTGGCCACCCCCATGATGAAGCAGCCGGTCACATTTACGATCATGGTGGTGAAGGGAAAGCCGCCCAGGCCGAACAGCCGCAAGCCCAGCATGTTCATCATGTGGCGGAGCACGCCGCCCAGCCCCGCCCCCAGAAACACGATCGCCGCCGACTGCATCAAAGCCCCCGCTTGTGATCTCTTACAGGTGAGCGCCGCACTCGGCTCCGCGCAAGCGGCCCGTACGCGCAACGCCTCATGTTTTTGCACTGCAGCATGCGACAATCAAGACCGCCGTCGCGGCCGCGCCTCAGCGTCCGTTCCGCTCCGCACGCAGCTTCGCCCAATAGTCCAGCCGCTTGCGCAAATCGCGCTCGAAGCCCCGCTCCACGGGCTTGAAGAAGGTCTGGCGGCCGAGCTTTTCGGGGAAATAGTCCTGCCCCGAAAAGGCGTCCGGCTCGTCATGGTCATAGCGATAGCCGGTGCCGTAGCCTTCCTGCTTCATGAGGCGGGTGGGCGCGTTCAGGATATGCTTGGGCGGCACCAGGGAGCCGCCCTCCTTGGCCACCTTCAGCGCCTGCTTCCAGGCCGTATAGACCGCATTGGATTTCGGCGCGGTGGCCAGATAGACGGCGGCCTGGGCGAGCGCCAGTTCCCCCTCCGGCGAGCCGAGAAAGTCATAGGCGTCCTTCGCCGCATTGGCGACGAGGAGCGCCTGCGGGTCCGCCAAGCCGATATCCTCCACCGCCATGCGCACCAGCCGGCGGGCGAGGAACAGCGGGTCCTCTCCCGCATCGATCATGCGGGCGAGATAATAGAGCGCCGCATCCGGGTCCGATCCCCGCACGGACTTATGGAGGGCGGAGATGAGATTGTAGTGCCCGTCCTCGCTCTTGTCGTAGATGGGCGCGCGGCGCTGGACGATGTCCTGCAATTCGGCGGCGGTGAAGACCTCGCCGGGCCGTGCGGCGCGCCAGACCTCTTCCGCCAGCGTCAGGCTGGCCCGGCCATCCCCATCCGCCATGCGGATGAGCACGCCGCGGGCCTCCTCGTCCAGCGGCAAGGGGCGGCCTTCCACCTCCTCCGCCCGCGCCAGGAGGCGGCCCACGGCGGCCTCGTCCAGGGAGCGAAAGGTCAGCACCCGCGCACGGGAAAGCAACGCCGCATTCAGCTCGAAGGACGGGTTCTCCGTGGTGGCGCCGACGAGAATTACCGTGCCGTCCTCCATGACGGGCAAGAAGCCGTCCTGCTGGGCGCGGTTGAAGCGGTGGATCTCGTCCACGAACAGCAAGGTGCCCTGGCCGTGGGCATGGCGATGGCGGGCCTGCTCGAACAGCTTCTTCAGGTCCGCCACGCCGGAAAAGATGGCCGAGATCTGCTCGAAATGCAGCCGGCTCTGCCGGGCCACAAGGCGCGCCACCGTGGTCTTGCCCGTACCCGGCGGTCCCCACAGGATGAGCGAGCCGAGAGACCCCGACGCCAGCATGCGGGAAATGGCGCCGTCCGGCCCGAGCAGATGATCCTGCCCGACCACCTCGTCCAAGCGCTGGGGGCGTAGACGGTCGGCCAGGGGGCGCGGTGCCCCCTCTTCCAGACCCGCCGCCTCGAACAGATTGGACATGGCCTCCCCGCCTCAGCCCGGCAGCATGGCCGTGATGGTCTGGCCACCCCGGCTGACCGTCACCCGCCAGCCCCGCTGGGGCGTCCTGGTGGCCTGCTCCAGATCCTTGGTGCGGTTGATGCGGGTGCCGTTCACCTCGATGATGACATCGCCCGGCCGGAAGCCGGCGGCATCAGCGGGCGAATTCTCCATCACCTCGGCCACCACCACGCCCTCGCCGTCGACGATGCGCAATTCCTCGGCCACGGCGGGGGAGACATTCACCACCTTGGCACCGGCAAAGGGGGTGCGGCCGCGCAACACCAGTTCCTCCCGCGCCACCGTCTCGGGCGCCGGCTCAACCGATACGGAGACTTCGCTCTCCTTGCCCTGCCGGTTGATGCGGAACACGGACGTGCTGCCCATGGGGCGGGTGGCGAAGCGGTAATTCAGGCTTTGAGGATCATCCACCACCTGCCCGTCCACGGTCAGGATAAGATCCCCCACCTTCACGCCCGCCTTGCCGGCAGGGCTGTCCGCAGCCACCGTCTGCACCAGCACACCCGTGGGACGGGCAAGGCCCAGGCTCTCGGCGATTTCCGGGCTCACCGCCTGGAGCCGGGCGCCAAGCCAGGGCCGGCGCACCGCCTTGCCCCCCGCCTTGGCCGAATCCACCACCACCCGCACCATGTTGGCGGGAATGGCGAAACCGATGCCGTGGGAGCCGCCCGAGCGGGAATAGATGGCGGTGTTGATGCCCACCAGCCGGCCGGCCATGTCCACCAAGGCCCCGCCGGAATTGCCGGGATTGATGGCGGCGTCGGTCTGGATGAAGAACTGATAGTCGGAGACACCCACCTGCGTGCGCGCCAGCGCCGAGACGATGCCCTGCGTGACCGTCTGCCCCACGCCGAAGGGGTCGCCGATGGCCAGCACGAGATCGCCCACTTCCAGCGTGTCGGAATTGCCGAGATCGATGCTCGGGAATGTCTCCTTGCCGGCCTTCAGGCGCAGCACCGCAAGGTCAGTGCGCTGGTCGCTCAGGACCACATCGGCGTCGAACTCGCGCTTGTCCGCGAGCGCGATGCGAATCTGGTCCGCGCCCTGCACCACATGATGATTGGTGACCACGATGCCGGAGGGGTCGACGATCACGCCCGATCCCAGCGAGCGCTGCATGCGCTCCGGCCCGCCGCCGAAGCCGGGACCGCCGGGACCGCCGCCCCCGAAGAAGCGCCGGAAGAAGGGGTCATCCATGAAGGGATTGGCCCGCTGCACATTCTTCAGCGCATAGACGTTCACCACGGCCGGAGCGGTGCGCTTCACCACGGGGGCAAAGGACAGGCGGATGGCATCCTCGGACGCGGGGACCTGGCGCTGCGCCGGGGCCACTGCGGTCTGGGCGCCGGCCATTCCAGGCATCGCAAGCATGACCGCCAGCACCAGGATCGCCGGACGAAGGAAACGCTCACCCATGAGGACCTCGATCGGAACAGGTTTCAACTGATAGCGCAGATTCGCGCCGCGCGGATGCGCCGCGTACCGCGCCGGTCCGCTCACTCCTGACGGCGCGGGGCGGCGCGGCACGGGGCCTCCCATGAGCCCCGAATGGACCAAAACGAGGGCACGCGCTTCGTTCCCCTGCCCAAAGAAAAAGGCGGCCGAAGCCGCCTTTTCACCAAGCTGGATGACCCAGAGGCCTCAGGCCGCAGCGGCTTCCGCTTCGGCGGCGACGCGGGCACGGTCAGCAGCGCCCTTGGCGTCCACGTCGCGGTCCACGAACTCGATGACCGCCACCGGGGTGGAATCGCCATAGCGGAAGCCCGCCTTGACGATCCGCAGGTATCCACCCGGACGCTCCTTGTAGCGGGGGGCGAGCACCTCGAAGAGCTTCTTCACCACGGCCACGTCACGCAGCTCGGCAATGGCCTGGCGGCGGGCGTGCAGATCGCCACGGCGGGCGAGGGTGACGAGCTTCTCTACCACGGGGCGAAGATCCTTCGCCTTGGGCAGGGTGGTGACGATCTGCTCATGGGTGATGAGCGCGTTCGCCAGATTGGAGAACATCGCCTTGCGGTGTTCCCAGGTGCGGTTGAACTTGCGATGAACCTTGCCGTGACGCATGACGGCGAACTCCTAAATGCCTCCGGCGTTTCGAGCCGTGATGGGTTGAGCGGCTCGAGCCGCGGGGTGAATGGGTCAGTAATGGTCCTCGAAGCGCTTCGCGAGCTCTTCGATGTTCTCCGGCGGCCAGCCGGGCACTTCCATGCCCAGGTGCAGGCCCATGGAGGCCAGCACTTCCTTGATCTCGTTGAGCGACTTGCGGCCGAAATTCGGCGTGCGGAGCATCTCCGTCTCGCTCTTCTGGATCAGGTCGCCGATATAGACGATGTTGTCGTTCTTCAGGCAGTTGGCCGAACGCACCGACAGCTCCAGCTCGTCCACCTTCTTCAGAAGCGCCGGGTTGAAGGGCAGCTCCTGAATGGCCGAGGTCTCGCTCTCGCGCTTGGGCTCCTCGAAATTCACGAAGATTTCGAGCTGGTCCTGAAGGATGCGAGCCGCATACGCGAGCGCATCTTCCGCCGTGATCGAGCCGTCGGTCTCGATCTGCATGGTCAGCTTGTCATAGTCGAGAATCTGACCCTCGCGGGTGTTCTCAACCTTGTAGGAGACCTTGCGCACCGGCGAATAGAGGCTGTCGATCGGAATGAGCCCGATCGGCGCATCTTCAGGCCGGTTGCGGTCGGCGGGCACATAGCCCTTGCCGGTGTTGACGGTGAACTCGATCCGCAGCTCCGCGCCCTCGTCCAGCGTGCACAGGGGCAGGTTGGGGTTGAGGATCTGGATGTCACCAACGGTCTGGATGTCGCCCGCGGTCAACACGCCCGGTCCGGTCTTCTTCGCCACGAGGCGCTTGGGACCGTCACCCTGCATGCGGATGGCGACTTCCTTGATGTTGAGGATGAGGTCCGTCACGTCCTCGCGGACGCCGGGGATGGAAGAGAACTCATGCAGCACGCCGTCGATATGCACCGACGTCACAGCCGCGCCCTGGAGGGACGACAGCAGGATGCGGCGCAGGGCATTGCCCAGCGTCATGCCAAAGCCACGCTCCAGCGGCTCGGCCACCACGGTGGCAAGGCGCTTGGGGTCGCTGCCGGCGGAAACCTGCAGCTTCTCGGGCTTGATGAGTTCTTGCCAGTTCTTCTGAATCACTTGCGTCACCTTGCCTTCTCGCCGGGCCGCGGCACTCGACCGAAACTTGATCCATCGAGGCGCCGACCCGTCCCGCTAGACGGGGAGGAACCTGGCATGCGGCCCGCACGGCAGAGCCGGCGGGCCAGCGGTACGCTCAGACGCGCCGGCGCTTGCGCGGCCGGCAGCCATTGTGCGGGATGGGGGTGACGTCACGGATGGAGGTCACGAGGAAGCCCGCCGCCTGGAGGGCGCGCAGGGCCGACTCACGTCCCGAACCGGGACCGGACACTTCCACCTCGAGGGTGCGCATGCCGTGCTCGGCCGCCTTGCGGGCCGCATCCTCGGCCGCGATCTGGGCGGCGTACGGGGTGGACTTGCGCGAGCCCTTGAAGCCCATGGCACCGGCGGAGGACCAGGAGATGGTGTTGCCCTGGGCGTCGGTGATGGTGATCATGGTGTTGTTGAACGAGGCGTTCACATGCGCCACGCCGGAGGCGATATTCTTGCGCTCGCGACGCTTAACGCGGGTAGCTTCCTTGGCCATCTTGTCTTCAATCCTTCAGGCGCGCCCGTAACTCCAGGCGCTCGGGACGAACCGCCCGTGCTCGGGCGGGTCATGGGAAAGGGCCGGCAATGCCGGCCCTCGGTCAGGCGGCAATGCCGCCCGTCATCACTTCTTCTTGCCGGCGATCGGCTTCGCCGGACCCTTGCGGGTGCGGGCGTTGGTGTGGGTGCGCTGACCGCGCACCGGCAGGCCACGACGGTGACGCAGGCCGCGATAGCAGCCCAGATCCATGAGGCGCTTGATGTTCATCGCCACTTCGCGGCGCAGGTCGCCTTCCACGATATAGTCGCGGTCGATGGTCTCGCGGATCTGCAGCACTTCCTGGTCGGTCAGCTGGTTCACGCGACGCTCGGCGGGGATGCCCACCTTCTCGACGATCTCTTCGGCCTTCTTGGCGCCGATGCCATGAATGTACTGAAGCGCGATGATGACGCGCTTGTTGGTCGGAATGTTAACGCCAGCGATACGAGCCACGTGTCTCTCCATATGCACCGCCTGCTGCCAGGCGGACAAAATGCCCCGCGTCCGGTGGAGGCCGGCCCGTGCGGGAGAACGACCCTTTCGGGATAAACAAAACCGCGCGCCTTGCTCCTCCCTGGAGAGGGGCAAGTCGCACGGACGTCGAAGCGAGGGAGGGCTACTAGCTGGTTAACCCTCTCTCGTCAAGAGCCAAAGCTCTCAGGCCACTTCCAGGATCTGGGAAATGGCCTTGGTGACCTCGTCGATGGGCTGCATGCCATCGATCTGCTGGAGCTGGCCACGCGCCTTGTAATAGGGGGCCACGATCGCCGTGTCCCGGTTATAGGCCTCGAGCCGGGTCTTGAAGACCTCCGGGTCATCGTCCTTGCGCACCGCCTCGCCCCGCGCCCGCGCCTCTTCGGCGCGCTTGAGGATGCGGTCCACCAGGGCGCCCTGGTCCACCACCAGCTCGATGACCGCATCGAGCTTCATGCCCTTCTGCGCCAGCATGGTGTCCAGCGCTTCCGCCTGCGCCACGGTGCGGGGGAAACCGTCGAGGATGAAGCCGTTCTTGGCGTCAGCCTCGTCCAGGCGATCGGCGATGATGCCGATCACGATGTCGTCGGAGACCAGGCCGCCCGATTCCATCACCGCCTTGGCCTTCAGCCCGATGGGCGTGCCGGCCGCCACTGCCGCGCGCAGCATGTCGCCGGTGGACAGTTGCACGATGCCATGGCGACTCACCAGCCGCTGGGCCTGGGTTCCCTTGCCAGCCCCAGGCGGGCCCAGCAGAATCAGCCTCATTTCCGTCTCCCCCCACGCAGCTTGGCTTTCTTCACCAGCCCTTCGTACTGGTGCGCCAGCAGGTGTCCTTGAATTTGCGCCACGGTGTCCATCGTCACGCTGACCACGATCAGCAACGACGTTCCTCCGAAATAGAACGGAACGGCGGCGTACGAAATCAGCAGTTCGGGGAAGAGACATACTGCCGCAATGTAAGCCGCGCCGACAACCGTGATTCGCGTCAGCACGTAGTCGATATATTCAGCGGTGCGCTCGCCCGGCCGGATGCCCGGGATGAAGCCGCCGTGCTTCTTCAGATTGTCCGCCGTCTCCACCGGGTTGAACACGATGGCGGTGTAGAAGAAGCAGAAGAACACGATCAGCGCCACATAGAGCACCATGTAGAGCGGCTGGCCGTGGCCGAGCAGCCGGGTGACCGTGTTGAACCATTCCGGCCCCGCCCCCTGGGTGAAGCTGGCGATGGTCGCCGGAATCAGCAGCAGGGACGACGCGAAGATCGGCGGGATGACGCCCGAGGTGTTCAACTTCAGCGGCAGGTGCGAGGACTGGCCCTCATACAGGCGATTGCCCACCTGGCGCTTGGGATACTGGATCAGAAGCCGGCGCTGGGCCCGCTCCATGAACACGATGAAGGCGATGATGACCACGGCCATCACCAGCACCGCCAGGATGAGCGGCGTGGAAATGGCGCCTTGGCGGCCCAGCTCGAGGGTGCGGATGAAGGCGCCCGGAAGCTCGGCGACGATGCCGGCGAAGATGATGAGCGAGGTGCCGTTGCCGATGCCGCGCGAGGTGATCTGCTCACCCAGCCACATCAGGAACATGGTGCCGCCGGTGAGCGTGATGACCGTGGTGATACGGAAGAACCAGCCGGGGTCCATGACCACCGTGCCCGAGCTCTCAAGACCCACGGCAATGCCATAGGCCTGGAACAGAGCCAGGATGACGGTCAGGTAGCGGGTGTACTGGTTGATCTGCTTGCGGCCCGCCTCGCCTTCCTTCTTCAGCGCTTCCAGCGTGGGCGACACGGTGGTCAAGAGCTGAACGATGATGGAGGCCGAGATGTAGGGCATGATGTTCAGGGCGAAGATGGCCATGCGCTGCACGGCACCACCCGAGAACATGTTGAAGAGGCCGATGATTCCCTGCTGGGCGTTGCGGAACACATCCTGCAGCGCATCGGGATTGATCCCCGGGAGCGGGATATAGGTCCCGAGCCGGTAGACCAGAAGGGCGCCGAGAGTGAACCAGATCCGCTTCTTCAGTTCCTCGGCCTTGCCGAGGGCGCCGAAGTTCAGGTTCGCCGCGAGTTGTTCCGCCGCCGAGACCATGCCTTGCTCCACTTGAGCCACTCGCAGACGAGCGGCTGGGATATGGGGGGCGCGCGGGCGCGGCGTAAGAGCCGGTTCCGAGCAAAAGGGCCGCATGGCGGTCCCTAAGCCCAGTGACACCGTCTCTCTTCAAAGCGTTAGAGCGCAAATCCCCGCCCAGATCGCTTCCATCTGGGCGAATGCACTCTCGGCTCCGAGCCGGCACGCACCGCTTTAATCTTCCAGGTCATACCCACCCCTGCCCCACGGCGCCAGCCTCAAGGCGGCTGCGCACAGGACGGGATGCCGAACACGACAATGCCGCCGGCAGGGCCGGCGGCATCGAAGACATTATGCTGGGGCGAGGCAAGCCCCTCCCCTGCCCGCTCACTCAGCCGCAGCGGCCTTGGGAGCGAGAATGGTCACCGAGCCGCCCGCCTTTTCCACCGCTTCGGTGGCCGACTTGGTGGCATAGGCCACTTCCACCGTGACCTTGGCGGTCAGCTCGCCGGAGCCGAGGAGGCGCACGCCGTCCTTGGCCCGACGCAGGACACCGGCAGCGACCAGGGCCGCCCCGTTCACCGGCGCCGAAGCGTCCAGCTTGCCCGCGTCAATGGCGGCCTGAATGCCACCGAGCGACACCTCGGAATAATCGAGGCGGAAGATGTTGTGGAAGCCACGCTTCGGCAGACGCCGATGCAGCGGCATCTGACCACCTTCAAAGCCCTTGATGGCCACGCCGGTGCGGGCCTTCTGACCCTTCACACCACGGCCGCCGGTCTTGCCCTTGCCAGAGCCAATGCCGCGGCCGACCCGGATGCGCGACTTGCGCGCCCCGGGATTGTCCCTGATCTCGTCGAGCTTCATCTCGCCTCTCCTCAGTCCACGACGCGGACGAGATGAGCGACCTTCGCGATCATCCCGCGCACCGCCGGGGTGTCCTTAAGGGTCGAACGGCGATGACGCTTGTTCAGCCCGAGGCCCACGAGGGTTGCTTCCTGGTCAGCCGGACGGCGGATCGGCGAACCGATCTGCTCGACGGTGACGGTTTTTCCTTCAGTCGCGTTCGCCATGGCGCGCTCCTATCCTTGCGAGCCGGCCTCAGTCGGTCGCTTCCGCGTCTTCGACGCGGCGGCGGGACTGGAGCTGCGACACCTTGAGACCGCGGCGCGAGGCCACGGAGCGCGGGCTGTCCTGATTCTTCAGGGCATCGAACGTGGCGCGCACCATGTTGTACGGGTTCGACGACCCGAACGACTTGGCGACCACGTCATGCATGCCCAGCGTCTCGAAGACGGCGCGCATGGGACCGCCGGCAATGATGCCGGTACCAGCCGGGGCGGCGCGGAGCACCACCTTGCCAGCGCCATGGTGACCATGCACGTCGTGGTGCAGGGTGCGGCCTTCGCGCAGCGGCACGCGGATGAGAGCGCGCTTGGCGCTCTCGGTTGCTTTGCGGATGGCTTCCGGCACTTCGCGGGCCTTGCCGTGGCCGAAGCCGACGCGGCCCTTCTGGTCACCGACCACCACCAGGGCAGCGAAGCCGAAGCGACGGCCGCCCTTCACCACCTTCGCGACACGGTTGATGTGGACCAGCTTGTCCACAAACGTGTTGTCGCGATCCTCGCGCTCAGCGCGGTGTTCCCTTTCACGGGCCATTTCGCTCGTCCTCGCGTCAGAACTGAAGGCCGCCTTCGCGGGCGCCCTCAGCGAGCGCCTTGACGCGCCCATGATAGATGTAAGCGCCACGGTCGAAGATGACCGCAGTCACGCCCTTCTCGGCGGCCCGCTCCGCGACCAGCTTACCGATGGCCTTGGCGGCATCGGTGTCGGCCCCGGTCTTCAGCGAGGACCGCAGATCCTTCTCGAGGCTGGAAGCGGACGCAACGGTCTCGCCCTTCGCATCGTCGATGATCTGCGCGTAGATATGCTTCGAGGTGCGGTGCACGGACAGGCGGGGACGCCCATTCGCGGCGACGCGGAGCGCGCGGCGCACCTTGGCTTTACGGCGAACAAGCGCCTCAATGTCACGAGCCATGGTGAGCCTCCGTCACTTCTTCTTGCCTTCCTTGCGGAAGATGAATTCGCCAGCATACTTGACGCCCTTGCCCTTGTAGGGCTCGGGGCCACGGAACTCGCGGATTTCGGCGGCGACCTGGCCGACCTTCTGCTTGTCCACGCCCGACACCAGGATCTCGGTGGGCTTCGGGGTCACGATCTGGATCCCTTCCGGGATCGCATAGATGACGTCGTGGCTGTAGCCGAGGGACAGCTGCAGGTTCTTGCCGGCAATGGCGGCCTTGTAGCCGACGCCGGTGATTTCCAGCTTCTTCTCGAAGCCCTTGGTCACGCCTTCCACCAGGTTGGCCACCAAAGTGCGGGACATGCCCCACATGGACTTGTGACGCTGCGTGTCGCCACGCATGGCCACCTTCAGTTCGGAATTGGCGAGCTCGACGCCCACTTCTTCCACGAGGGTCACTTCGAGGGCGCCCTTGGGGCCCTTCACCTTCACCGTCTGGCCATCCACATTGGCGGTCACGCCAGCGGGAACGGCGACGGGATGCTTGCCGATCTTCGACATGTCTTCCTCCGTCGCTGGCTCAGAACACAGTGCAGAGCACTTCGCCGCCAACATTCTTGTCGCGGGCTTCATGGTCGGCCATCACGCCCTGGGGCGTGGAGACGACCGCGATGCCGAGACCGTTGGCGACGCGGGGCAGGTCCTTGACCGACGCATAGACGCGACGGCCAGGCTTCGAAACGCGGGCGATCTCGCGGATCACCGGGGCGCCGTCGAAATACTTCAGCTCGATCTCGAACTCGGTGCGGCCGTTGCCCTGGTCCGTGGTGGTGTAGCCACGGATATAGCCTTCGTCGCGCAGGACATCGAGCAGGCTGGCGCGCAGGCGCGAACCGGGGCTCTGGGTCTTGTCCTTGCGACGCATCTGGGCGTTGCGGATACGCGTGATCAGATCGCCGATGGGATCATTGATGGACATTCGCCCCTCCTCACCAGCTCGACTTCACAAGACCGGGGACAAGTCCCTGGGAGCCGAGCTCGCGCAGCGCGATACGGCTCATCTTGAGCTTGCGATAAAAGGCGCGTGGGCGGCCCGTCACTTCGCAACGGTTACGCACCCGAATCTTCGCCGAATTGCGCGGCATCTGCGCGAGCTTGAGGGTCGCCGCAAAGCGCTCCTCGATCGGCAGCGTCTTGTCGTTCACGATCGCCTTGAGACCGTCGCGCTTCGCTGCCAGCTGTTGCGACAGCTTGCGGCGACGCTCGTTGGTCTCGATCGCGCTTTTCTTCGCCATGTCCTGCTCCAGTTCTCCGCGTCTGAGGGATTTCACACCTCACAGCCGGAAAGCACTCAATCTCGCCAGACCCATGCAGCCTTTCGGCCCGCAGCGTCCGGGCCTCCCGCCGGCCTGACCGAAGCCAGGACCAAGTGCGGAAATGGCCGGAGCGGAACCCCGGCCATGTCGGCTCACACGCAGCGCCTGTCGAGCGAAGCGCTGCTTCTACACCCTCACTGACGGAAAGGGAAGTTGAACGCCTTCAAAAGCGCCCGAGCTTCGTCATCCGTCTTGGCGGTGGTGCAAACGATGATGTCCATGCCCCAGATCTGCTCGACCTGGTCATAGTTGATTTCGGGGAACACGATGTGCTCCTTGATGCCCATGGCATAATTGCCGCGGCCATCGAAGCTCTTCGGGTTCAGGCCGCGGAAGTCCCGGACGCGCGGCAGCGCGACCGTCACCAGGCGGTCGAGGAACTCGAACATGCGCGCCTTGCGAAGGGTGACCTTCGCGCCGACCGGCTGGTTCTCGCGCAGCTTGAAGTTCGAGATCGCTTTGCGGGCCCGCGTCACCACCGGCTTCTGGCCAGCGATGCGACCGAGGTCCGCGGCGGCGGTGGTCACCTTCTTGGTGTCGGCAGTGGCTTCGCCCACGCCCATGTTGATCACGATCTTCTCGATCGTGGGCACTTCCATGGGGTTCTTGTAGCCGAACTGCTCGATCATCTTCGGCCGCACCACCTCGTCATAATAGGTGCGCAGGCGCGGCGTGTAATTGACCTCAGCCATCGATCCTCTCCCCGGAACGCTTGGCCACGCGGACCTTGGTCCCGTCCTCAAGCACCTGGAAACCCACCCGGGTCGGCTTGCCGTCCTTGGGGTCCGCCACCGCGATGTTTGACAGGTGGATGGGGGCCTCCTTGGAGATGATCCCACCTTCCTGGTTCGCGGTCTGGCGCTGGTGGCGCTTGACGATGTTCACCCCGCGCACCAGCGCGGTCTCTTCCTTCGGCAGAACCTGAAGGACCTCGCCGGTGCGACCCTTGTCGCGGCCGGCGAGGACGACGACCTTGTCGCCCTTCTTGATTTTCGCGGCCATCACAGCACCTCCGGCGCCAGCGAGATGATCTTCATGTGGTTCTTCGCGCGGAGCTCGCGCGGAACCGGCCCGAAGATACGGGTGCCCACCGGCTCCTTCTGGTTGTTGATCAGCACGGCCGCATTGCGGTCGAAGCGGATCACCGAACCATCAACCCGACGGATGTCCTTGGCCGTGCGAACCACGACCGCCTTCATCACATCGCCCTTCTTCACGCGACCGCGCGGAATGGCTTCCTTGACCGACACCACGATGATGTCGCCCACGTGAGCATATTTCCGCTTCGATCCGCCCAGCACCTTGATGCACATGACGCGACGCGCACCGGAATTGTCCGCCACGTCGAGATTGGTCTGCATCTGGATCATGACGCACCTGTTCTCGTCATCCAGCGCCGCCGGCACGCCGGCATTGCCCGTTCACACCATCCGTGCCCGCTCATCGGAACACGGTTTTTGCCGCGATGCGGTCTCCACTCGCCATCCCCAGTGTTGAGATGGGGATGGGACGGACCCTGCATCGGGGCCTTCTTCCTCAGACCTCTGCCCGCTTCTCGCCCTGGACCACGATCCAGTTCTTGAGCTTGGACAGGGGCCGATGCTCCTCGATCCACACCGTATCACCCACGGCCCAGGCATTGGCCTCGTCATGGGCATGATACTTCTTGGACCGACGAACGGTCTTCTTCAGCAGGGGATGGGTGAAGCGACGCTCCACCCGGACCACGACGGTCTTATCCTGCTTGTCGCTCACCACGACGCCTTGGAGCACGCGCTTCGGCATCGCTCACCCTCACTTCGTATCCGCGGCGAGGCCGCGCTTGGCATTCTGCACGGTCCGGATCCGCGCGATGTCGCGGCGGATCTGGCGGTTCCGTGCCGTATTTTCCAGCTGACCCGTCGCCTTCTGGAAGCGCAGGTTGAACTGTTCCTTCTTCAGCTTCAGCAGCTCATCGGCGAGCTGATCGGGGCTGAGGGCCCGAACGTCCTCGGCTTTCATGAGCCTCTCCTCACTCGGCGATGCGCTGGATGAAGCGCGTCTTGATCGGCAGCTTGGCCGCCGCGAGGGTCAGCGCCTCACGGGCGATGTCCACGCTCACGCCGTCGATCTCAAACATGATGCGGCCGGGCTTGATCTTGGCCGCCCAGTATTCCGGGGCGCCCTTGCCCTTACCCATACGCACTTCGGTCGGCTTGGCCGACACCGGCACGTCGGGGAACACGCGGATCCAAACACGGCCCGCGCGCTTCATGTGACGGGTCAGAGCGCGGCGGGCGGCCTCGATCTGACGCGCGGTCACGCGCTCGGGCTCGAGGGCCTTGAGGCCGAACTCGCCGAAATTGAGGTCCGTACCGCCCTTGGCAACGCCGGAAATGCGTCCCTTGAACTGCTTACGGAACTTGGTGCGCTTCGGTTGCAGCATGGCTTACACGCTTTCTTTCTCGCGCAGCCGATCACGCTGCGTCACGGTCGCGGTCACGACCATGGTCGCGATCCCGCTCACGGCGCGGCGGACGGCCACTCGGCCCTTCGTTCTCGGCCAGGCGCTTGTCCTGAGCCATGGGGTCGTGCTCGAGGATTTCACCCTTGAAGATCCACACCTTCACGCCGCACGTCCCGTAGGTCGTGAAGGCGGTGGCGGTGCCGTAATCCACGTCCGCGCGCAGCGTGTGCAGCGGAACGCGGCCTTCACGATACCACTCGAGGCGCGCAATCTCCGCTCCGCCGAGACGGCCGGAGCAGTTGATGCGGATGCCCTCCGCGCCGAGGCGCATGGCCGACTGAACGGCGCGCTTCATGGCGCGGCGGAACGCCACGCGGCGCTCCAGCTGCTGGGCGATGGACTCGGCGACAAGGCGCGCATCGGTTTCCGGCTTGCGGATCTCGATGATGTTGATGAAGACCTCCGACTTGGTCATGTCGGCGACCTTCTTGCGCAGCTTGTCGATGTCGGCGCCCTTCTTGCCGATCACCACACCCGGACGAGCCGAGTGAATCGTCACCCGGCACTTCTTGTGCGGGCGCTCGATCACCACCTTGGACACCGCGGCCTGCTTCAGCTGCTTGAGCAGCATGTTGCGGATCTTGATGTCCTCGTGCAGCAGCTGGCCATACTCGCCCTTGCCGGCGAACCAGCGGCTGTCCCAGGTGCGGTTGATGCCGAGCCGCAGCCCGACCGGATTGACCTTCTGACCCATCAGGCCCGCTCCTCCACTTCCCGCACCACAATCGTGATGTGGGAGAAGGGCTTCTCGATGCGCGAGGCGCGACCGCGCGCTCGGGGCGAGAACCGCTTCATCACCAGACCCTTGCCCACGTGCGCCTCGGCGACGACCAGGTCGTCCACGTCGAGCTCGTGGTTGTTCTCGGCGTTGGCGATCGCGCTCTCAAGGCACTTCTTCACATCGCGGGCGATCCGCTTGCGAGAGAACTCGAGATCGGCGAGCGCCGTCGCCACCTTCTTGCCGCGGATCAGACCCGCGACCAGATTGAGCTTCTGCGGCGAGACGCGCAGATTGCGCGCCACTGCCTTGGCTTCATTGTCCGCGAGCGATCGCGCCTTTGCCTGCTTACCCATGGCTCATCACCGCCGCTTGGACTTCTTGTCGGCCGCGTGCCCGTAATAGGTGCGGGTCGGCGAGAACTCGCCGAACTTCTGGCCAACCATGTCTTCCGACACATAGACCGGCACGTGCTTCTGGCCGTTGTACACGCCGAAAGTAAGGCCGACGAACTGGGGGAGGATCGTGGAGCGCCGGCTCCAGATCTTGATGGTGTCGTTGCGACCCGAAGCGCGCGCGGTCTCTGCCTTCTTCAGCAGATAGCCGTCGACGAACGGGCCCTTCCAAATTGCTCTCGACATATCCAGGCCCTCACTTCTTCCGCTTGTGGCGGCTCGTGACAATGAACTTGTCGGTCGCCTTGTTCGAGCGGGTCTTCTTGCCCTTGGTGGGGAAACCCCAGGGCGTAACCGGATGACGGCCACCCGAGGTGCGGCCTTCGCCGCCGCCGTGGGGATGGTCCACCGGGTTCATGGTCACGCCGCGATTGTGCGGGCGCTGGCCGAGCCACCGGGAACGTCCCGCCTTGCCGAGCGAGATGTTCATGTGGTCCGGGTTGGACACCGCACCGACCGTGGCATAGCAGGCGCCATGAACCAGACGCTGCTCGCCCGAATTCAGGCGCAGGATCACATAGCCCTGGTCGCGGCCGACGATCTGGGCATAGCTGCCCGCGGACCGGGCGATCTGGCCGCCCTTGCCGATCTTCAGCTCGACATTGTGCACGATCGTTCCGACCGGCAGGTTGGACAGGGCGCCGGCATTGCCGGGCTTCACGTCCACCTGCTCGGCGGCGATCACCTGGTCGCCCACCGCCAGGCGCTGCGGCGCCAGGATGTAGGCGAGGTCACCGTCCTCATACTTGATGAGGGCGATGAAGGCGGTGCGGTTGGGATCATATTCGATCCGTTCCACGGACGCCGGCACGCCGCGCTTGGAGCGCTTGAAGTCGACGATACGATAGGTCTGCTTGTGTCCGCCGCCACGGAAGCGGACGGTCACGCGACCGGTATTGTTGCGGCCGCCCGAGGAGCTCTTGCCCTCGGTCAGCGTCTTCACCGGCTTGCCCTTGTAGAGGCCGGAGCGGTCGACGATCACGAGCTGGCGAAGGCTCGGCGTGACCGGCTTGAAATGCTTCAGCGCCATGGTCTTATCCCCGTTCCCTCAGCTCACAGGCCGGTGGTGACGTCGATGGTCTGGCCCTCTTCGAGGGTCACGACCGCCTTCTTCACATCCGACTGCACGCCCTTGCGGCCCTTGAAGATCTTCACCTTGCCCTTGCGGACGAGGGTGTTGACGCTCTTGACCTTGACGTCGAACAGACGCTCCACCGCTTCCTTGATCTCAGGCTTGGTGGCGGTGCGGGCGACGTTGAAGACGACCTTGTTGAACTCGCTGTGCGCCGTCGCCTTTTCGGTGATGACGGGCGAGAGGATCACGTCGTAATGACGCGGCTCGATATTCCGCTGCGGGCTCATTTGAAGCGCGCCTCCAGAGCGTCCAGGGCGGCCTTGGTCAGGACCAGGGTGTCGCGCCGCAGGATGTCGTAAACGTTGATGCCCTGGATCGGCAGCACGTCCACGTAAGGCAGGTTGCGCGCCGCCAGAGCGACGTTCGTCTCCACCTCGGAGCCGTCCACCACGAGAACCGAGGCGATGCCCAGCTTCTCGAACCGATCCTTGAGCGCCTTCGTCTTGGGATCGTCGAGGGAGACCTTGTCGAGGACAAGGATCTGCTCGGCCTTCACCTTGGACGAGAGCGCATGCTTCAGGGCGAGGGCGCGCACCTTCTTCGGCAGGTCGATGGCGTGCGAACGCACCACCGGGCCGAAGGCGCGGCCGCCGCCACGGAACTGCGGCGCAGACGCCGCACCGTGACGGGCATTACCGGTGCCCTTCTGCTTGTACATCTTCTTGGACGTCCGGTTGATCTCCGAACGGCCCTTGGTCCGGTGCGTTCCGGCCTGGCGACGCGCCAGCTGCCAGGTCACGCAGCGGTGCAGGATGTCGGCGCGCGGCTCGAGACCGAAAATCTCGTCCGAAACGGTCACAGACCCCGCATCAGCTCCATCGAGCGTCTTGACGGCGAGTTCCATCACGCGCCCTCCTCATTGGTCGCTTCGGCCGCCGGGGCCGCAGCTTCTTCAGCGCCGCGCAGCTTGAAGGCGCCGGGCTGAGGAGCCTCGCTCGGCAGGCGCTTCTTGACCGCGTCGCGCACCATGATCCAGCCACCGGCGTGACCGGGGACGGCACCTTCGACCGCGATCAGACCGCGCTCGACGTCCGTCATCACCACCTTCAGGTTCTGGGTGGTGACCGTGGTGTGACCCATGTGGCCGGGCATCTTCTTGTTCTTGAAGGTCTTGCCCGGGTCCTGACGGCCACCGGTCGAACCGATGGAGCGGTGGGAGATGGACACGCCGTGAGAGGCGCGCAGACCACCGAAATTGTGCCGCTTCATACCGCCGGCAAAGCCCTTGCCGATGGTCGTGCCGGTCACGTCCACGTACTGGCCCACAACGAAGTGGTCAGCCGTGATCTCGGCGCCGACAGGGATCAGCCCGGATTCGTCCACGCGGAATTCCGCCATGGTCCGCTTGGGCTCGACCTCGGCCACCGCAAAGTGGCCGCGCTCGGCGCGCGTGACATTGTTCGGCTTGCGACGGCCAGCGCCAAGCTGCACCGCCACATATCCGTTCTGATCGAGCGTGCGGTGGGCAACCACCTGGCAGCTCTCAACTTTAAGCACCGTGACCGGAACATGCTCACCCGCATCCGTGAAGATGCGAGTCATGCCGACCTTCTGGGCGATGACGCCTGACCGCATGGTCGTGTCTCCTCGCCTCACATCAGAGCTTGATTTCGACGTCGACGCCGGCGGCGAGGTCGAGCTTCATCAGCGCGTCCACCGTCTGGGGCGTCGGATCGACGATATCGAGCAACCGCTTGTGAGTACGCATCTCAAACTGCTCGCGCGACTTCTTGTCGATGTGCGGAGAGCGATTGACCGTGAACTTCTCGATCCGCGTGGGCAGCGGGATGGGACCGCGCACCTGGGCGCCCGTGCGCTTGGCCGTGGCGACGATCTCGCGCGTCGAGGCATCGAGAATGCGATGATCGAACGCCTTGAGGCGGATCCGAATGTTCTGGCCGTTCATGGCTCTATGGCTCCAACAGAAAGGGGCGCGGGACCAGTCCCGATGCGGGAGACCCGCGCGCCCCCGTTCGTTATTCTCTCAATCACTCGATGATGGAGGCGACGACGCCGGCGCCCACCGTGCGGCCACCTTCGCGGATGGCGAAGCGCAGCTTCTCT
>NZ_JBQUYX010000007.1:0-289742 GCF_056314145.1 Aquabacter sp. DMC10
CGTCCCGTCGGACACCCGCCCCCGACACCACCCGTCAGGCCGCTCCGGACGCGCCCCTCCTTGGTGCCAGGTGGGACAACCATAACAGAGGCTGAAGGTAATAGGAATATGGTCTAGGATATTTTTCTTAAAAACGGAGTTCGACGGACCGGTCTCTGTCGCTGCGACCGCACGAGCGCGATAGGCCCGCAGGCAGTTTGCCAGGGGCGGGCAAGCCCCGGCGTCCGCCCCTGGCGTTTTCCCCAAATCCACCCCCGCATGCGGACGTGGATCTGGGCGGGTGCCGCCAATGGGGCCGAGCCCGCAGCGTCCTTGCCTGACATGGGCCGTACATGGGCCGTTGGGCGAGGACCCTCCATGGCGGTTCACTTTCCCCCATTTATTATACTAAACAGATAGACATTATGTAAAAATGATTGGTATGCTTTTTGCGACAATTCCAGAACGGAATCTGGAGAGCCGAAATGTTGGCATCGCAAGCTTCGGGAGGGTCCCGGTCCGCCGGTTCCGTCCTTCTGAACGGCAGCGCACCGGCCCAGGCCCTGCTGCTGACGGAAAATGCCGCTCTCACCAATGGCCCGCCGCTGCTCTTGCAGCGTCTCAGCCTCAAGGAGCGGGAGGAGGTTCTCAAAGAGGGGCAGCGCCGGGTGGTCTATCGCGGCAAGATGCTGTTCTCGCAGGGCACGCCCCATGACGGCATCTTCCTGATCGAGAGCGGGCGCATCCGCGTCTTCTATATCGCGCCTTCCGGCCGCGAGATCACGCTGGCCTATTGGCATGCGGGCAATTTCGTTGGCGGGCCGGAGCTGTTCGGGCAGGGCACCCATGTGTGGTCGGGCGTTGCCGCCGCCAATTCCGTGGTGCTGCATTTGAGCGGCAAGGCCTTGCGCGGCCTCATCACCCGCATTCCCGCTCTGTCCTTCGGGCTCATCGAGGGGCTGACCTTCAAGGGCAAGTGCTATTCCGCGCTCGCTCAGATGCTGGGCACACGCTCGGTGACGGAGCGCCTCGCGCATCTGCTGCTTCACCTGTGCGATGCCTATGGGGTGGAGGAGGGCGGCAAGGTGGTGATCGGCACCGCGCTGACCCATGCGGACCTTGCTCATATGGTGGGCGCCACGCGCCAATGGGTGACCATTTCCCTGAAGCGCCTCCAGGCCCAGGGCGTGCTCAGCGCCGAAAAATCCAAGATCGTCGTGCACGAAATCGAGGCGCTGCAAGCGCTGCGGGGCGGAAGCTGACCTGACGGCTCCGCGCGCACGGCCTGCCGCATTCAGTGGCAGGCCCCGCTTTTAGGCAACTAATCCACCATCGGGCGCCGTCTTCCTTTGAACCACTCGAAGGAGGGGACGGATGATGAAGGCAAGGCTGGAACAGCCGAGCCCGCGGGCTCCCCGCGCATGCCGCAACGCCGGCGCCCTTCCCGACGAGGTGACATGACATGATCGAACGTGCCCGTTCACCCCTTTCCCGCATGCCGTTGGCGCTGGCCGCCGGCCTCGCCGCCGGGGTCACCTTGGCGGCCGGCACCGCGCTTCCGGCTGCCGCCCAGACCGCGGTGACCATCGGCATCGGCACCCAGGACACCACCACCAATACGGTGACCACCGGCGTCGTCATCCGCGAGCTGAAGCTGCTCGAGAAGTACCTGCCCAAGGATGGCAAATACGCCAATATCAGCTTCAAGATGGACTGGCAGAACTTCACCTCCGGCCCGCCGGTCACCAACGGCATGATGGCCGACAAGCTCCAGTTCGGCGGCATGGGCGATTATCCGCTGGTGGTGAATGGCTACACCTTCCAGTCCAATCCCCAGTCCAAGAGCCAGCTCATCGCGGTTGCCGCCTACAATATCTACGGCTCCGGCAACGGCCTCGTGGTGCACAAGGATTCGCCCTATTACGAACTGTCCGACCTGAAGGGGAAGGTGGTGAGCGTGCCGTTCGGCTCCGCCGCCCACGGCATGATTCTGAAAGCCATGCAGGACAAGGGATGGCCGGCCGATTACTTCCAATTGGTCAGCCAGAGCCCGGAAGTGGGCTCCACCAACCTCCAGGAAAAGAAGATCGACGGCCACGCCGATTTCGTGCCCTTCGCCGAGCTGCTGCCCTTCCGCGGCTTTGCCCGCAAGATCTTCGACGGCGTGGAAACCAACGCCCCCACCTGGCACGGCGTGGTGGTGCGCACCGATTTCGCGGAAAAGTATCCCGAAGTGGTGGTGGCCTATATCAAGGCCGTCATCGAGGCCAATGACTGGGTCCGCAAGGATCCCAAGGGGGCGGCCGAGAAGATCGCCAAGTGGACCGGCATCGACAAGGAAGTGGTCTATATCTTCCTCGGCCCAGGCGGCATCATGACCATGGACCCCACCATCAAGCCGCAATTGGTGGAGGATGCCGCGCAGGACGCCGCCGTGCTCCAGAAGCTCGGCCGCATGAAGGAGTTCGACGTCAAGGCCTGGGTGAACGACACCTATGTGCGCAAGGCCTATGCGGAGCTCGGGCTCGACTATGAGAAGCAGTTGAAGAGTCTCGACAATTACGAGGTCTCCGGCACCGACGAGTTCTGCAAGGTGGCCATCTCCGATCCCCGCAAGGCGGGCGAGATCTGGGTCGAGGGCGAGGGCATCAAGCCCTATTCCAGCGCGGCCTGCACGCTGGGGGCTCTGGCCGAGCTGAAGGGCCAGGGCAAGAAGATCGCGGTGGCCTATCTGTTCGACACCGCCCGCGGCATCAAGCTGTTCGCCAACGAGGCCTTCTACGCCACCGCCACCAAGGACGGAAAGACGGTCATCGAGCCCTTCCTCCTGAAGAAGGACGCGGAAGCCGCCGCCGCCACCTCCGGCGGCAAGGTGCTGGGCTTCGACGAGGCCCTCAAGAGCGCCACGTCCGGCCGCGGGTGAGACCCATGCTGCACACTGCCCCCACGGCCGTGGCGCCGGTGCCGTCGAAGGACGGCGCCGGTCTCGCGGGCCCGGCCGCTCCCCTTGCCACCGTGGTGGCGCCCTCGCGCTTCCAGCGGGCCGAGCCCGCGAGCGAGGCCATCAAGCTGCGCCCGCCCCGCCCGGTGCGCGTCGCCCCGCCCCTGGACACGAGCTTCGGCGCCCGTGCCCGACGCTGGCTGCGCATGAACCGCGAGGGCATCCGCGCCACGCTGCTCGGCCTTCTGTCCATCGCGCTGTTCATTGGGCTCTGGCATGTGCTGACCGTCAACCGCATGATCGTCTATGTGCGGTTCGTGAACGTGCCCTCGCCCGAGCAGGTGTGGGAGAGCGCAGAGACCGCCTTCCGCAGCACGCGCTTCCTCGATCATATCCTCATCTCCTGTCGCCGCATCCTCATCGGCTTTGCCATCGCCACGGTCACGGCGGTGCCGCTCGGGTTGCTGATGGGGCGCTACAAGATCCTGAAAGAGTTCGTCTTTCCGGTCACCGAGGTGCTGCGGCCCATTCCCGCCATCGCCTGGGTGCCCATGGCCATCATGCTGTGGCCGTCCAATGAGGAAAGCATCGTCTTCATCACCTTCCTGGGCTCCTTCTTCCCCATCCTCATCAATACCCTGCACGGCATGGCAACGGTGGACGAGGTGCTGGTGCGCGCCGCCCGCTGCCTTGGCGCGCGGGAGACGGCGACCTTCCGGGAGGTCTATTTCCCCTCCGCCTTGCCGCAGATCTTCACCGGCCTCACGGTGGGCATGGGGGTGGCCTGGGTGTCGCTGATCGCCGCCGAGATGATCTCCGGCCAGTTCGGCATCGGCTATTTCACCTGGGAGGCCTATTCCCTGGTGCAATATGCGGACATCGCGCTGGGCATGATCTGCATCGGGGTGCTCGGCCTTGGCTCCTCGCTGGCCATTCGCGCGGTGGGGCGGCTGGTGACGCCCTGGGCCGCGCGCCGGTGAGCGCCCTTTCCCTTCGAGCGGCCGGCGCACGCGGCGGCCTTTTCAGACCAAGCTTCCAGAGGATGCCGTCATGAGCGCCACCGCACAGAAGGGCCTGATCGAGGTCTCCGACTTCTGCCTCAGCTATGACACGCTGGAGGGCTCCGTCATCGCGGTGGAGGAGGCGGACCTGGTGGTGCGGCCGGGCGAGTTCGTCTCCATCATCGGCCCGTCGGGCTGCGGCAAGTCCACCTTGCTGAACGCGGTGGCCGGCTTCCTGAAGCCCACGCGCGGTTCCGTCACCGTGGATGGCGAGGCGGTGAAGGGGCCGGGTGCCGACCGGGGCATGGTGTTCCAGCAATATTCGCTGTTTCCCTGGAAGACCGTGCGGGAAAACGTGGAATTCGGCCTGAAGATGCGCGGCATGGGCCATTCCGAGCGCCAGCGGGCGGCCCGCACGCTTCTGGGCCTCGCCGGCCTCACCCAGTTCGAGGACCAGTATCCCGATCGCCTCTCGGGCGGCATGAAGCAGCGGGTGGGCATCGTGCGCGCGCTCGCCACCGGCCCGCGCGTGCTGCTGCTGGACGAGCCGTTCGGCGCGCTGGATGCGCAGACCCGGCAGATCATGCAGCAGATCCTGACCAATCTCTGGCAGCGGCTGGAAATCTCGGTCCTGTTCGTGACCCACGACATCGACGAGGCCATCTTCCTGTCTGACCGCATCTATGTGATGACCGCCCGCCCCGGCGCCATCAAGGCGGAGGTCACCGTGCCCCTGCCGCGCCCGCGCGATGCGTCCGTGATGGTGGCGCAGGACTTCCTGGCGCTCAGGGCGGAATTGGCCGCGCTCATCCGCGAGGAGAGCCTGAAAGCCATGGGCGGGGAACTCAACGAGGACGCGCTCAAGGGCTTCGCCATCGACCTGCATGGCGGCACGCTGCCCGACATGCTGTGAGAGGTGTCTGAAGGCATCAAAGCATGCCGCCGTGGCCTTCGGGCGCGGCGGCATTCGCGTCTGATCGCCCCTGGAGGGGCAGGGGCGAGGCGCCCCGTGGGCGTGTGGGCGGACGTCCATCCAAGCCAATGGATGTCACGTATTTCGGAAGAAAGTATTTTAGAAATTAGTTGTCGCGGCTTTCATCAAGTGCCTGCGTGACGTGATCGCAGCCTTTAGCATCCAGATGAAACAAACCTTGGATGCGCTCATGGCCTATGTCGTCACCGACAATTGCATTCGCTGCAAATTCATGGATTGCGTGGCGGTCTGCCCCGTCGATTGCTTCTATGAGGGCGAGAACATGCTCGTCATCAATTCCGACGAGTGTATCGATTGCGGGGTGTGCGAGCCGGAATGCCCGGCCGAGGCCATCATCGCGGACACCGATCCCGCTGCCGAGAAGTGGCTGGCGGTGAATGCCCGCTATGCGGCGGTGTGGCCGAACATCTCGGAAAAGAAGGAGCCGCCGGAGGATGCCCAGGCCTGGATGGGCCGCGCGGACAAGTTCGAGACCGTGTTTTCCGAAGCGCCCGGCGCCGGCGACTGATCCCCTTCCAAACGGACCCCCGACCCATGAGCAACATCGCCCAGGAGACCGTGCTCGACGTCCGCCACTGGACCGACCGCCTCTTCAGCTTCACCACCACCCGCGACAGCGCCTTCCGCTTCAAGCCGGGGCAATTCACCATGATCGGCCTGGAGGTGGGCGCGAAGCCCTTGCTGCGGGCCTATTCGCTGGCCAGCGCCACCCATGAGGAGCATCTGGAATTCTTCTCCATCAAGGTGCCGGACGGCCCGCTCACCTCGCGCCTCCAGGGGGTGAAGGTGGGCGATCCCATCCTGGTGGGCCGCCGGCCCACGGGGACCCTGCTCCTGGATAATCTCAAGCCCGGCAAGCGGCTCTATCTGCTCTCCACCGGCACCGGCCTCGCGCCTTTCGTCTCCATCATCAAGGACCCGGAGACCTATGAGCGCTTCGAGACCGTCATCCTCGTCCATGGCTGCCGCGAGGTGGCGGAACTGGCCTATGGGGAGGCGGTGGTGGACGCCGTGCGCAACCACGAATTCCTGGGCGAGCTGGCGGCCGAGAAGCTGCTTTATTATCCCACCGTCACCCGCGAGCCGTTCCGCAATCGCGGCCGCCTCACGGATCTGATGGAGAACGGCACCCTGTTCGCCGATCTCGGCCTGCCGGACCTCGACGTGGAACACGACCGGGCCATGCTGTGCGGCAGCCCACACATGCTCGCCGACACCCGCGCGCTGCTGGAGGCCCGGTCCTTCGAGGAAGGGGCAGGGCATACGCCCAACCATTTCGTGGTGGAGAAGGCCTTCGCCGAGCGGTGAAAAGCCCGAGGTCAGGGCGCCATGCCGGCCACCGCCAGCACCGCATGGAGGAGCACATTGGCGCCGGCCGCGCAGTCCGCCGGCGTCGCGTCTTCCAATTCGTTGTGGCTCACCCCGTCCTTGCAGGGCACGAAGATCATGGCGGTGGGCACCATTGTGGCGAGATGGAAGGCATCATGCCCGGCGCCCGAGATCACCGGCATGTGGGAGAGGCCAAGCCCCTCGGCCGCCGTGCGCACCGCGTCCACCATGGCTGGCGCGAAATGGGTGGGGTCCTTGCGCCAGATGGTGTCCAGTTGGATCTCCACCTTCCGCCGCGCCGCGATTTCCTTGACCTTCGCCATCAGGCCCTGATGCAGTTTTTCCAGGATTTCGGCGTCGGGGGTGCGGAATTCGGCGGGGAAGGTGAGGTCGCCGGCAATCACATTCCGCGAGGGGGTGTCCACCACCACGTCGCCGATGGTGCCCACCGCGTTCGGGCCCAGCTCCAAGGCCAGCGCTTCAATGGCCAGAACGATCTCGGAAAAGGCAGCGAGCGCGTCTTTCCGCAGACGCATGGGGGTGGAGCCGGCATGGCTGGCGAAGCCGACAATGCGGCCCTCATACCAGACGATGCCTTGGCCGTGCTCCACCACGCCGATGGTCTTGCCTTCCGCCTCCAGAATGGGCCCCTGCTCGATATGCACTTCAAGGAAACCGGAGAGCTTCTGCGCGCCCACGGGCTCGGCACCGCGATAGCCGATGGCATCCAGCGCCTCGCCCACGCTCACCCCCTGCGCGTCGGTGCGGGCGAGCAGCTCCTCCACCGGCATGTCGCCGGCATAGCCGCCCGAGCCCAGCATGGCCGGGGCAAAGCGGGAGCCTTCCTCATTGGTCCAGTTGCACACGCACAAGGGTGTGTCGGTGACGATGCCGGCATCGTTCAGCGTGCGCACCACTTCCAGCGCCGCCAGCGCCCCCAGCACGCCGTCGAACTTGCCGCCGGTGGGCTGGGTGTCCAGGTGCGAGCCGATGCCCAGGGGCGCCTTGGTCGCATCGCGGCCGGGTCGCACGGCGAACATGTTGCCGAGGCCGTCCACGGTCACCGTGCAGCCGGCCTCTTCCAGGGCCGCGCGATACCAGTCACGCACCTGCCGGTCTTCCTCGGAAAGGGTGAGGCGCCGCACGCCGCCCTTGGGCGTGCCGCCGAAGCGGGCGGTGTCGATGATGTCCCGCCACAGGCGGTCGGCATTGATGGACAGATTCGGCAGGGAAGCACTCATGCGGGGACCATAGCCTTTTCTTCCGCCAGCACGCAGCGGACCATGCGGCCCGGCCCCAACTCCACCTTGGGCGGCAGGGCCTCCCGGCAGCGGGGCTGCACGAAGGCGCAGCGGGGCGCGAAGGAGCAGGCGGCGGGTTTCACGTCCAGCGAGGGCGGGGTGCCGGGGATGGTTTCCAGCCGCGCGCCGCGCTTGGCCCCATGGACGGTGGAGGCGAGGAGGCCGCGCGGATAGGGGTGCTGCGGCGTCCGCACGATCTGCGAGAGGCTGCCCGTCTCCACGATCTGGCCGGCATACATCACCGCAACCTTGTCGCAGATCTCGATGGCCACCCCGATGTCGTGGGTGACGAAGATCACCGACATGCCCAGCTCCCGCTGCAATTCGCGCAGCAGGAGGAGGATCTGGATTTGAACGGTGGCATCGAGCGCGGTGGTGGGCTCGTCCGCCAGCAGGATCTTGGGGCGGCAGGCGAGCGCCAGGGCGATCATGGCGCGCTGGCGCATGCCGCCGGACATTTCGTGGGGATAGGCGTCCAGCCGGCGCTTGGCGGAGGGAATGCGCACCAGCTCCAGCATTTCCAAAGCGCGGGCAAGGCCGGCCGCGCGGCTGACGCCCTCGTGGCGCATGACGGATTCCGCGATCTGGTGGCCGATCGTATAGACCGGATCGAGGGCCAGCGCCGGCTCCTGGAAGATCATGGACACCGTGCGGCCCCGGAAGGCGGAGAGGCGCGCCTCGTCCATGGCGAGCACGTCCTCGCCCGCCACCTGCACCTGCCCGGTGATGGTGGTCTTCTTCTTCGGCAACAGGCGCATGAGGGCGCGCATGGTCACGCTCTTGCCGGAGCCGGATTCGCCCAGGAGGCCCAGCACCTCGCCCTCCTTCAGGGAGAGGGAGACGCCGTTCACCGCATGCACGGTGCGTTCGCCGGAAAAGCGGATGGTGAGGTCGCGCACATCCACCAGGGGAGCGGTGCTGTCCGGAATGGCATTCATGCGGGCAACTCCGGCATCTCGTCGTGGAAGTCGGTCTCGCGCTGGAAGGCGCAGCCCAGGCGAATGAGCAGCGCCTCGGCGAAGGGCTTGCCCACCACCTGCATGCCGATGGGCAGGCCGGTGGATGAGAAGCCGCAGGGCAGGCTCACCGCCGGCAGGCCGAGATAATTGACCGGCCGGGTGAAGCGGGTGATGCGCTGGATCATGGCTTCCGCGCCCACCGATCCGCCCACGTCCGTCTCCGCGATGGTGGGGGCGGGGGTGGGGGTGGCCGGTGCGATCCAGGCATCGACGCCCGCCACCGCCTCCAGATGGGCGGCCAGCGCCGGCCCGCGCCAGCGCAGCGCCTCCAGGTAGGTGACGGCGGGCACGGCAAAGCCGTTCTCCAGCCGGGCGCGCGCCTGCGCCCCATAATCCTGCGGCCGCTCCCGCACCCATTGGGCATGGAAGGCGGCGGCCTCCGCATTCAGCACCAGTTGCGAGGCGGCGGACAGCCGCATCTGGTCGGGCAGGGTGATCTCGACGATGCGCGCGCCGGCGCGCTTCAAGGTGGCGATGGTGTCCTCCAGCACCCGCGCCACATCGGCGTCGAGGTCGTCCACATAGAAGGAGGCGGGCACGCCGATGGTGAGGCCGCGCAGCGAACCGTCGATCTCGGCGAGATAATCGGGCACGGGCGCGGTGGAGGTGGTGGGGTCCAGCGGATCGGCGCCCGCCATCAAGGCGAGCAGCCGGGCGCAATCCTCCACGGTGCGGGCCATGGGGCCGACCGTGTCGAGGGATTGGGAGAGCGGCATGGCGCCCGCGCGACTGACAAGGCCGGTGGTGGTCTTGATGCCCGACACCCCGCAGAAATGGGCGGGCATGCGGATGGAGCCGCCGGTATCGGAGCCGAGCGCCGCATAGGTGAGGCGCGCCGCCACCGCCGCGCCGGAGCCGGAGGACGAGCCGCCTGTCACATGGTCGGTGTTCCACGGGTTCCGAGCCGGGCCGAAATGCACGTTATGGCCGGTGGGGCCATAGGCGAATTCCACCATGTGCAGGGTGCCGAGCCGCACCGAGCCCGCATCCTTCAGGCGCTGCAAGGCGGTGGAGGTGGTGGGGGCGACAAAGTCCCGCCTTATGGCGGAGCCGCAGGTCACCACATGGCCGGTGTCGTAATACATGTCCTTGTGGGCGAGCGGCACGCCGTGGAGCGGCCCGGCCGCAACGCCCTTGGCCAGCGCCGCATCCGCCGCGTCGGCGGCGGCGAGCGCGCCCTCCGGCTCGATGGAGATGAAGGCGTTGAGCACCGGCTGGAGGCGCTCGATGCGGTCAAGGCACGCCTGCGTCACCTCGCGGGAGGACACCTCCTTGGCGGCGATGGCCTCGGCCACGGCGGAGAGCGTCATCAGCGCCGGGTCGGTGTCCTGCATGGGGGCGAGCGAGCGGGTGAGGGAGGGGTTCACTTTCCATCCTCCGCGCGGGCGGTGTTCTGCACCACCTGGAAGGTTGCGGGCTCCAAATCCAGCGGCAAGGTGCCGGCGATCGCCGAGAAGCCCTTGAAGGCCGGGGTCAGCGCGGTGGCGATGCGCGCGGCGGTGGCCTCGGTGATCTCAAGGCCGGCGGTGCGGGCGGTGGCGGCGGCGTCCTCAGCCAGAAGTCCGTCTGTCATGCGACCTCTCCCAAGGCGGGGGCGCGGCTGTGGCCGGAGCCGGGAATGACCATGTGGCAGGCGGCCATGTGCTCGCCCCCCGCCACCGGCGAAAGCGCCGGGCAGACCGCGCTGCACACGCTTTCCGCCGAGGCGCAGCGTGTATGGAACCGGCAGCCAGAGGGCGGGTCAATGGGATTGGGCGGATCGCCGGTGATGGGCGGCACCATGGTGCGCGCATCCGGGTCCATGGCCGGCATGGCGGCGAGCAGCGCCTGCGTATAGGGATGGGCAGGGCCGTCCCACACCTCGTCCACGGGCCCAAGCTCCACCACCTGGCCGAGATACATGACCAGCACCCGGTCCGAGATGTAGCGGACCACATTCAGGTCATGGCTGATGAAGAGATAGGTGAGGCCGAACTCGCGCTTCAGATCGGTGAGCAGGTTCAAGACCTGCGCCTCCACCGACTTGTCCAGCGCCGAGACCGCCTCGTCCAGGATCACGAGGCGTGGCTTCAGGGCAAGGGCGCGGGCGATATTCACCCGCTGGCGCTGGCCGCCGGAGACCTCGTGGGGATAGCGGTTGGCGAAGACCTCCGGCCGCAGGCCCACCTTGCCCATCAATTCGCGGGCAAGGGCGCGGGCCTCCTTGTCGGCGACGCCGTGCACCTTGGGGCCAAAGGCGATGGACTCCTCGATGGTCAGGCGCGGATTGAGCGAGGCATAGCTGTCCTGGAACACCATTTGCAGCCCGCGCCGGAAGTCGCGCATGGAGATCTGCTCGCCCACCAACTGGCCGTCGAACAGGATGTCGCCGCTGGTGCGGGGCATCAGGTGCATGATGAGGCGGGCGGTGGTGGACTTGCCGCACCCGCTCTCGCCCACGATGCCAACGGTCTCGCCCTTGGCGATGGAGAAGGACACCCCATCCACCGCCCGCACCGTCTTCTTGGGCTCAAACAGCCCGCCGCCGATGGGGAAGAGCTTGGCAAGGTCCGTGACGGTCAAGAGCGGCTGGGCGGCGCCGCCGAGATCGGGAATGGGCTCGATGGTGCTCAATTGCGGATGTCCATGGCGCTGCGCAGCCCGTCGCTGAGCATGTTGAAGCAGATGGAGACGGCGAAGATCATCACGCCCGGCAGCGCCGCGACGCCCGGATTGACATAGATGGCGGTGCGCAGCGTGTTGAGCATCAGGCCCCATTCCGGCTCCGGCGGCTTGGTGCCGAGGCCGAGGAAGGACAGGCCCGAGGCCAGGATCATGGAGACCGAGATCAGCCCCGTCGCATAGACGAAGATGGGTCCGAGCACGTTGCCCAGCATGTGCACGCGCATGATGGTCAGCGCATTGGCCCCCGAGGCGCGCGCCGCGTCCACGAAGTCGAGGCTGCGCACGGAGGTGGTCACGCTCTCCGCCACGCGGGTGATCTGCGGGATGAAGACCACGGTGAGCGAGACGATGGAATTGACGATGCCCGCCCCCAGCACGCCGGAAATGGCGATGGCCAGCAGCACCGAGGGGAAGGCATAGAACACGTCGATGGTGCGCATGATGACGGTGTTCACCTTGCCGCCCGCATAGCCGGCCACAAGCCCGAGCCCGGTGCCGATGCAGAAGGCCAGCAGCACCGGCAGGATGCCGATGAGCAGCGACAGGCGCCCGCCATAGATGAGGCGGGAGAGCATGTCGCGGCCGAGCTCATCGGTGCCGAGCAGGTAATTGGGCGTGCCGATGGGCTTCAGGCGCCGGATCATTGAGCCCTGATAGGGATCGGCGAGGCCCAGATAGGGGGCGAAGAGGGCGGCCAGCAGGATGGCCAGCAGGATGGCGGCGCACACCATGCTCACTTTGTCCCGCGTCAGGCGGCGGGCGACGGTCGCCCAATAGCCCCGCGCATTCTGGACCGGGGCGGCCTCGGCGGCGTCGGAAACGGCGCTCATGGCCTCAGCTCCGCTTGATGCGCGGATCGATGGACGCCTGGGCGATATCGACCACGAGGTTGAGGAAGACGAAGAACAGCGCCAGCACCAAGATGGTGCCCTGGAGCAAGGGCAGGTCGCGCTGGAAGATCGCGGAGTTCAAAAGGAAGCCGGTGCCCGGCCAGGAGAACACCGTCTCGATCAGGATCGAGCCGCCCAGCAGATAGCCGAGCTGGAGCCCCATCACCGCGATGGCGGTGGGGGCGGCATTCTTCACCACATGGCGGAACACCATGGTCTCCTTCAGCCCCTTGGAGCGCAGGGCCTCCACGAAGTCCTGGGAGAGGATGTCGCCGGTGAGCGCGCGCACCGTGCGCGTGACGATGCCCATGGGGATGACCGACATGGTCACCGCCGGCAGGATGAGGTGGCGGATATGCGCCCAGTCCCATTCCCAGCCGGCCGAGCCGCCGGGACCGGCCCCCACCGCCGGCAGCCAGTTCAGCCACACCGAGAAGATGATGACCAGCACCATGCCCAGCCAGTAATGGGGCACGGAGACGCCGGCCACCGCGATGGAGGTGGCGGCCTTGTCGATCCAGGTGTTGCGGAAATAGCCGGCGATGAGGCCGAAGAAGACGCCCAGCACGAAGCCGATGACGGAGGCGGTGCAGGCCAGGATGAAGGTGTTGGAGACGGCGCGCATCACCTCGCTGAACACCGGGCGGCCGGTGGCGATGGAGGTGCCGAGATTGCCGTGCACGGCCTTCCAGAGCCAGATGCCGAACTGGACGGGCAGCGGCTGGTCGAAGCCGTAGGCGGCGCGCAATTGCGCGGCCAGTTCCGCCGAGGCGTCGGGGGGCAGCACCGCCACCAGCGGGTCGCCGGGCGTCAGATGCACCAGCAGGAAGCACACCAGCGCGACGGAGATGACGATGGGGATCACATAGATGATCCGCCTCAGGATATAGACCAGCACGACGCGATCCTGCCTCTGGAGCCGGATCCGACGGCACGGGATCGTCTTAACATCCCGTGCCGTCGGTGAATCCGTCTCTTTTACGAGAGTGAGAGGGCGCGGGGCCGGGGACGGCTCCGCGACATCAAGGGGGGCGGAGGGCGGCCGCGCACGGCCGCCCTGGATCAGGTCACTTCTCGAAATAGACCGGGGAGAAGTCCACGAACCAGCTCTTGGGCTGCACGAAGCCCTTCAGCTTCGGGCTGAGCGCGCGCGGCCCCACGTCATGGGCCACATAGAGGAAGGCCGCATCGTCCACGGAGGCGGCATGCAGCTCGGCGAGCGCGGCGTCACGGCCGGCCGGGTCGAAGGTGGAACGGGCCTTCTTCACCAGTTCGTCGAACTTGGGATTGTTGATATAGCCCCAGTTGTTGGAGACCGGCGGGGCCATGGAGGACTGCAGGAAGCGCACCATGGCGAAGAAGGGGTCCATGGCCGCATAGGTCACGTTGATGGCGTTTGAGCCATTGGCGGACGGGTCCTTGGCGCCCTTGCGCCAGTTGGTGAACAGCGTGTTCCACTCGATCACGTCCAGCTGCACGTCGAAATAGCATTCGGCGAGCGCCTGCTGGAGATATTCGTTCATGGGCAAGGGCAGCATCTGGCCGGAGCCGGAGGCCGAGGTCTGGATCTTCACGGGCAGCTTCTTGCTGGGGCCGAAGCCGGCCTCCTGCATCAGCTTCTGGCCCGCCTTCACGTCATATTTGATCTGGAAGGTGGGGTTGCCGCGCCAGGGATGGCCGGGCTCGAAGGTGCCGGTTGCGGGCGCCATCAGGCCGCCCAGCAGGCCGTCCTTCATGCCCTCGCGGTCGATGCACAGGTTCGCCGCCTTGCGCACCCGGATGTCGTTCCAGGGCGAGCCTTCCACGCGGGAGAATTGCCAGGGCCACACATGGGGCTGCTCGTTGGCTTCGATCTTGAAGCCGCGGGACTTCAACTGGGGCAGCGCGTCCGGGGCGGGGGCCTCGATCCAGTCCACCTGGCCTGCGAGAAGGGCGGCGGTGCGGGCATTGGCCTCCGGCATGGGCAGCAGGAGCATCTTGTCGATCTTGGGCACGCGCGCCTTGTCCCAATAGGCGTCGTTCTTGGCCAACTCCAGGCGCTCGCGGGGCACGAAATTGGTCATCTTCCAAGGGCCGGTGCCCGAGGCATTCTTGGCGAACGCCGTCCAGGCGGCGGCGGACTTGGCCTTGGCGTCCGCGCCCTCGGCCGCGTCATAGAGCTTCTGCCACTGGGCCGGGCTCGCCATGAACAGATTGGTGAGGTTGTAGGGCAGGAAGGCGTCCGGCTCGGAGGTGGTCAGTTCCACCGTCAGATCGTCAATCTTCTTGGCCGAGCGCAAGGTGGGCATGCGGGAAGCGGTGACGCCCACCTGGCTGGCGTCGAACTGGGGGGCTTCCTTGTTGAGCACCTTGTCCACGTTCCACACCACGGCGTCCGCATTGAAGGGCGAGCCGTCATGGAAGGTCACGCCGGGGCGCAGCTTGAAGGTCCATTTGGTCTTGTCGGCATCATCAACCACCCATTCGGTGGCAAGGCCGGGGATCAGCACGGACGGCTTGGTGGCCGAGGACAGGTCCCAGTTGATGAGGGCGTCATACATGGTCAGGCCGGTAAACCGGTTGCCCTCGAAGCCCTGGTCGGGCTGGCCGAGCGTGCGCGGAATGTCCGCCGCCGTCATGCCGATGCGCAGCGTCGTCTGGGCGGCGGCCAGATGGGGAGCCGCAAACGTGCCGCAGGTGGCAAGCAGCAGGGCGGCAAGGGTGAGGCGGCCCCGGCCGGCGCGAGGGCTTTTCTCAAGAAGCAGCATCGTCGGATGTCCCTTTCGGTCAGACCGGTATGCTCAAGCAACTGCCATGCCATGGCGCTCCGGCGGGCCTTTGTGAGCCTGCCCAAAGGGAAGGTCCGGCACGAAACGTCGACAGTTCGTCCTTAAAAATTTCATTTGCACAAAAATAAGTCTGCTGCCGCTTTAGGCATGCATCGCGATGGCCTTTTCGCCCCGCTTCCGTTCCTATGGGCGCGTGGCCCGGGCGGGCGGCAGAACGGGGGACACCAGGTGAAGCTCCTGATTTTGAATGCGAACACGTCGCAGGATGTGACCGCGCGCATGGTGGCGGCGGCCGGCTCCCTGTGCCCAGCGAATGTTCATCTCACCGGCGCCACCGCCGCTTTCGGCGCGCCTTACGTGTCAAACCGCCCGGCCGCGACGGTGGCGGGCCATGCGGCCCTGGAGGCGGTGCGGACCGCCGTGGCGGCCGAGGCAGCGGCGGGGCGGCCGCCCTTCGACGCCTGCCTCTATGCCTGCTTCGGCGAGCCCGGCATCGAGGCGGTGCGCGCCGACAACAGCTTTCCGGTGGCCGGCATGGCGGAGGCCTCCATCCTCACCGCCCTGCAATTGGGCGAGCGCTTCTCGATCATCACGGTGGGCGCGGCCTGGCCGGGCATGCTGCGCGACCTCATGCGGCGCACGGGACTTGAGGCCCGCTGTGCCGGCTTCGGCCTGATCGCGGGCGATGCTCTGAGCCTTGCGCGCGGGGAAGGGGAGGGCGTCGCCCTGGTCAAGGTCGCGGTGGAGGAGGTGCTGGGCACGCAGGCGCCGGACGTGGTGATCGTGGGCGGGGCCTCGCTGTCCGGCTACGCCCGGGCGCTGGCCGGGCAGTTTCCCGTGCCGGTACTGGATTCGCTGGCCACCTCTCTTGAACAGGCCCTGGCCCTTGCACGGCTGCAAGCGCGGTGTGGCGCCGGCTCATGATGACGCGCAGCTTGGCTTCGCGAGGGCGCGCCCCCATATGACGAGGCGTCGGAGAGCGCGGGAAACCACGGGTTACCCTCGCCGCCGACCTCGTGTATAAGCCGCTACCCCGGCCGCAAAGACAAGAAGCTTAAGGCCCGAGCAGTGTCGGACCGCTTCCGGCCGGAGGAGACATTATGGAGAGCGTTATGACGACCCGTCCCGTTTCCGATCGCACCCCCGGCGCCGAGATGGTCTCTCGCCGCGCCGAAGGCTGGCGTCCGGATTCGTGGCGATTTTATCCGGTCGTCCAGGTGCCCTCGTATCCAGACCCCGCGCTCCTGAGCGAGGTGGAGGCCAAGATCGCCTCCTACCCGCCGCTGGTGTTCGCCGGCGAGGCGCGCCGCCTGAAGGCGCACCTGGCCAAGGTGGCGAAGGGCGAGGCGTTCCTGCTCCAGGGCGGCGACTGCGCCGAGAGCTTCGACGAGCACTCCGCCGACAACATCCGCGATTTCTTCCGCGTCTTCCTGCAGATGGCTGTTGTCCTTACCTTCTCTGGCGGTTCGCCGGTGGTGAAGGTGGGCCGCATCGCCGGCCAGTTCGCCAAGCCCCGCTCGGCGGACACGGAGACCGTCAATGGCGTGGAGCTGCCGAGCTATCGCGGCGACATCGTCAATGACATCGCCTTCACGCCGGAGGCCCGCATCCCCGATCCGCGCCGCCAGCTGGAGGCCTACCGCCAGTCGGCGGCGACCCTCAACCTGCTGCGCGCGTTTGCGTCGGGCGGCTATGCCAACCTCTCCAACGCCCACCAGTGGATGCTGGGCTTCGTGAAGGACAGCCCGCAGTCCCATCGCTACCAGGAACTGGCGAACCGCATCACCGAGGCGCTCGACTTCATGCGCGCCTGCGGGATCGACCCCCAGTCCCACCCGGAGATGCGGACCACGGACTTCTTCACCAGCCACGAGGCGCTGCTGCTGGGCTATGAGCAGGCCCTCACCCGGGTGGATTCCACCTCGGGCGACTGGTACGCCACCTCCGGCCACCTCCTGTGGATCGGCGATCGCACCCGCCAGCCGGACCATGCGCACGTGGAATATTTCCGCGGCATCCGCAATCCCATCGGCATCAAGTGCGGCCCCTCGCTGACGCCGGACGGTCTCATCCGCCTGCTGGACGTGCTCCAGCCCGACAATGAGGCTGGCCGCATCACCCTCATCTGCCGCTTCGGCGCCGAGAAGGTGGGCGACCACCTGCCGGCTCTGGTGCGCGCGGTGGAGAAGGAAGGCCGCACCGTGGTGTGGTCGTGCGACCCCATGCACGGCAACACCATCAAGGCCGGCTCCGGCTACAAGACCCGCCCGTTCGAGCGGATCCAGTCGGAGATCAAGACCTTCTTCGATGTGCACGCAGCCGAGGGCACCTATGCGGGCGGCGTGCATCTGGAAATGACCGGCAAGAACGTCACCGAATGCACCGGCGGCGCGCGGGCCATTTCCGACGAAGACCTGCGGGACCGCTACCACACCTATTGCGATCCCCGCCTCAATGCGGAGCAGGCCATCGAGCTGGCTTTCCTGGTGGCGGAACTGCTGAAGCGCGAGCGCCTCTCGCGCGGGCGGCCGGAAGTGGCGGCGGCGGAGTGATCCGCCGGCCATCGTCTGTCACAGCCTGAACAGGAAACGCCCCGGCCTCGGCCGGGGCGTTTTCGTTTGGGGGTCAGCGCACGGCGCTGGTCTGGTCCGCGCCAGCGGGCGCCAGGCCCCGCGCCGGACCGTGGACGCCATGGAAGGCGCCGGGTTCCAGCTCCGCCACCAGCAGCCGGGCCGGGTCCACGGGGCCAGGCATCACCACGCTGCCGGGAGGCACCGGCTTGAAGCCGAACCGCCGGTAATAGGGCTCGTCGCCCACCAGCAGCACCAGCTTGTGGCCGGCGGTGCGGGCGGCATCCATGGAGACGGTCATCAGCCGGCCGCCAATGCCCACGGTGCGGAAGGGCGGCTCCACGGTGAGCGGGCCGAGCAACAAGGCCGGCGTTTCGCCAATGGCGATGGGGGTCAACCGCACCGAACCCACCATCATGGTCCCCACATAGGCGGTGAAGGACAGTTTCAGATCGTGGGGCGCCTGTTCCCGCAGCCGGAAGGCGGTGCGGGCGAACCGGCCGGGGCCGAAGGTGCGCCGGTGCAGCTTGTCGATGGCATCGGCGGCGGAGGGGGATTCGTGCGTGATGGTAAGCGGAAGTTCAGTCATGGGAGCAGCCGGACGAGAGCGAGCATCCCGCCCCGGCGCAAAGCCGGTCAGGCGGGCAAGCGAAAGGGGGCGTGCGCCGCAGGGCGCGCCACGTCCGTTCGTCGTCGCAGGCTGACCGGATGCATAAGGGGTCCTTGGCCGGCCTCAAGCGCCGGAGAGCGGGCCGATAGCATGTCGGCGGCGGCAGGTCCAGCGGGAGAGAGAAGGGAAGGGTGTGAGAGGGGAAGGTCGGGGCGGGGGGGGCGCGCACCGGGAAGGGCGCCTCAAGACGCGTGGCCTCAGGGCGGGATGCGTCCAGCCCCCACGCCCACGCCCACGCCCTCGCCCGCGCGGCGGGGGCGGGTCCGGCGGACCCCCGAGGGGAACCGGCCGGACCGGCCGGCCGGCGCGGTCCTGGACGGCGACCGCGCCGCGGGCGCGTCAGATGAAGAAGTCCTGCTCCTTCGGCGTGAGATAATGGCCGTGCATCTCTTGGCTGCCCATTAGGGCATTGGCCAGGGCGAGGACATCGCTCTCCAGCGACCCATAGGTGGCGTGGTCGGCCTCGGTGGGGGCGTGCCCCAACAGCGCCTGGTAGACCGTGTCGGCGGTCAGGTCCTCGACGGACGCGGCGCCGTGGCCCACGGCTATGGCTTCGGGCGACAGCATGAAGGAGAGCGCGACCTCCCCCTGGCTCTTGCCGCCCTGATAGTCCGCCAGATGGGCCATCAGCCCGCCTTCATCGCCCTGCCGCCCGAGCACCTGGGTGTAGAGGGCGCCGATCCAGCTGAGATCGGAATTGGGGGTCAGATCGATGGTCCCGTCATCGAACTGCACATGCTCGATGTTCTTGAGAATGGCGACCGCCAGGAGCGCCCCGTCGTTGGGCAGGTTCGGCAAGATGATCGGCTTCACCTCCCAGTGCACGCCCTCCTGCTCGATGGAGAAGTCCGCCCGGTTGCCCGAGAGCACCACCGTGTCGTCGCCCGCATGCCCGTCGATGACATCCTGCCCGCCATTGCTGACCAGCCTGTCGTCGAGCGGCCCGCCCTCCAGATGGTCGTCGCCCGAGGTGCCCGTGACATTGCCGGTCTGAAGGTCGGCATCCACCACAAAGTCGAGCCCGGTGGCGGTGGGCAGGTGCGTGACCATTTCCGGGGACGTGACGAAGTGGGCGACCACATCCGCCAGGGGCACGCCGTCGGCCAGCTGGGCCTTGTGATAGGCCAGGCCGTCGGCATCCGGCTCGCGGCCGAACAGGGTGCGGTAGAGCTGCTCCACCGTCAGGTCGCCCGCGGCCGCTCCCGTGCCCTTGGCGATGGCCTCGGGGGAGGTCAGGAAGGCGAGGGCGATGTCGCCGATGGAGAGGCCCCGGTCCACCAAGCCGGCATAATATTGCAGCCCGTCCAGGTCCGCTTGGCGGCCCAGAACGTTGGCATAGAGGGCGGCGATCTCCTTGATGCCCTCGGACACGGTGAGATCCACCTTGCCGTCCGCGAAGATGAGGCTTTCCACATTGACGAGGGTATCCACGTCGGTGGGATCGGTGAGCGAACGCACCAGGGTGACGGCGCGGTCCTGGAGGATCTCATAGTCCGCCCGGTTGCCGTCGAAGCGGGCGGTGTCGGTGCCGAGGCCGCCGTGCAGCAGGTCCCGGCCGGGGCCGCCGAAGACGGTGTCGTCACCCGCCTCGCCGAAGATGCGGTCATCGCCGCCGGCGGAGCCGACGGTGTCATTGCCGCCGCCGCCGTGCAATTCGTCATTGTCGGCGCCCAGCATGATGGTCTGGGGCGCATCGTCCGCATAGACCACCTGGGCGCCCGATCCGCCGCCGAGCGTCACCGGCCCCACCACGGCGGCGAAGGCGACGTTCTCGAAGTTGATCTGGGTGCCCGGCGGCAGGGCGCTGGCATCCACCACCAGGGCGATGGGAGCCGTCCCCGCCGGCGCGGAGACGACGATGGGCGTCCCGCCGGTGTCAGACCCGGTGAGCACCAGGGTCTGGACCAGCAACGGGGTGTTCGACGGCAGATCCTCAAGGAAGTCCGTGCCGCCTGCGGTCAGCTGGGCCTGCTCGTTGGAGCCGTCCGGCGTGTGCTTCTGGATCTGGGCGATCAGCTCCAGGAGGCTCAGCTCGGAAGCCTGCGCCGTGGGCGTGCCGGTGGCGGTCAGGCCGACGCCGGTGGGAAGCGTCGCGGACAGGAGGGTGTCCGCATTGTCCTTCACCAAGGGGATGTCGGCCGGGGCGGGGGTGCCGCCATTGTCGGTCACCGCCGGAACGGTGACGGTCTGCGTGACGGTGCCGTCGGTCTCCGTCACGGTCTTGGTGGTGACGATGGCCTCGCCAATGGCGACCGTGGAGCCCAAGGGGGTGGAGACCTGGAAGGGCAGGGCGCTGGTGACGGTGCCGCCGGCGCCGTCGGAGACGGTCAGGTTCACGCGGGCCTCACCGTCCACGATGGGGGTGAAGGTGGCCGCAGCCAGCCGGGCCTGGAGGTCCGCCGCCGTGCCGGACAGCTGGATGCCCGCCGTGCCCGCGTCCCCGTCCACGAGGCCGGACAGCGTGCCGTTCACGGTCGACAAGGTCACGGTGAAGAGCGTGCTGTCCTGGTCGGTGAGGGCGAAGGCGGGCAGGGCCAGGGGCTGGCCGGCAATGGCGGCCACGGCCGTGGTCGGCAGGCCCGTCAGGACGGGGGCGTCATTGGTATCCGTGAGGGAGATGGTGAGGGTCAGCGTGCTGTCGGGCAGGCTGCCCGCGTCCTCGTCGTCCACCGTGGCCGTCAGGGTGAGGGTGGGCTTGGTCTCGAAGTCCAGCTTGGAGGCATCGTTCACGGTGACGATGCCGGTCTTGATGTCGATGGCGAAGGCGCCGTCGGCGCTGATGGCCTTGCCATCCACCGTCTTACTGGCGTCCGCGAAGCCGAAGGTCAGGCCGTCCTGGTCGCCGGAGACCTTGAGTTTGGCCACTTCGGTGCCCGCCGGGCTGTTTTCCGCCAGGGAGGCCGTCGCCGGGCCGGTGAGGACCGGGTCCACATCCGCGACGGCGATCTGGACCGGCACCGTGGTGGAGGAGGTCGTCGTGCCGTCGAAGGCCGCCAGGGTGAAGGCCCCGAGGGTCCCGGTGGTGTTGGCGGGCGGGGTCCAGGTCACCACCGAGGTGGGGGTGATGAGGGTTTGCCCGGCCACGGCGGCGGCGCCGTCCACGGTGAGCGTGCCCTCGCCCAGCGCCATCACCTTGTAGGAGACCGTGTCGCCGTCCACGTCCGACACGGCCGCGACCTTCTGAAGGTCGATATAGGTGAGGGTGGCCGTCGTGCCTTCAACGGGCGCGGACGGCGCGAAGCCCTTCTTGCCATAGATGATAAAGGCCGCGCCCGAGCCGTCGCTATTGGCATTGGGGGCGCCGACGATCAGGTCGGCAATGCCATCCCCGTTCAGGTCGCCCGCCGCAGAGACGGCGTAGCCGGCCCCGCTCAGATTTCCCGTCCCTTCCAGGGCCACCCCCTGGTCCGGCGTGAGGGCGGACAGATCCAGGGTGCCGCGCTCGCCCTTGGTTCCGAACACCACATAAGTGGTGCCGGACTCGGTGCCATTGCCGTCCGAGCCGGTGGCGCCCACCAGCAGATCGCCGATGCCATCCCCGTTCACGTCGCCGGCGCTGGAGACGGAATAGCCCGCGCCATCGCCATTGGCCGCGCCAACGATCTTGAAGCCGGTCGCCGCGGTGAGGGAGGACAGCGTGACATCCTCATGCCCGCTCTTGGTCCCGTAGATCACATAGGCCGCACCCTTGCCGCCTTCGGCCTTGTTGCTGCTCACGATGATGTCGGCGATGCCGTCGCCGTTCACGTCGCCGGCGGCCGAGACCGCGGTGCCGATCGTTGCTCGCGCCGGCACCGATGATCTTGAAGCCCTTCGTTCCCATCTCCGTGGTCATGTTGAACTTGGCGAGCCCGTCCGCATTGCCGTAGACGACAAACGCCGTGCCTGAATTGGGGCCGTTCAGATCGGAGCCGGGCGCGCCGATGACCATGTCGTCAATGCCGTCGCCGTTCACGTCGCCGATGCCGGACACGGAGGTGCCCACGGCATCATATTGCCGGGCCCCGAGGCCGAAGCCCTCGCTGTCGGTCAGCTTGGACAGATCGATGGCGCTGAGGCCGCCCGTCTTCCCGTAGACCACATAGGCGGCGCCCGAAGCGGTTGCGGTGAGTCCGATCAGCGTCCCGCCGATGATGACGTCGTTCACCCCGTCCTTGTTGATGTCGCCGGCGGAGGCAACGGAATAGCCGGCGCGGCCCAGCGCAATGCCTGCGGAAATCTTGAAACCGTCGGTGGCGGATAGGGTGGAAAGGTCGATGTTGCCGGAGCCGCCCGCCTTGCCATAGACCACATAGGCTGCGCCCGGGGCGGCCGCATTCGCATTCGCATTGGCCGGCTTGTCCACATTGGGGGCGCCAATGATGAGATCGTCGATGCCGTCGCCATTCAGATCGCCGGCGCTTGATACGGAAAATCCGGCCTGGTCCTTGGCGGTGGCGCCGGAAATCTTGAAACCGTCGGCGGGGGTGAGGTTGGCAACCGAGAAGCTGCTCAGCCCGCCCTTCTTGCCATAGATCACATAGGCGGCGCCGGGGCCAGGGCTTGCGGAGCCATCCGGCGCGCCCACGATGATGTCATCAATGCCATCGCCATTCACGTCTCCGGCGCCGGAGACGGAGGTCCCGAACCCCTCCTTGGCCGTGGCGCCGGTGAGCGAGGTCACGTCCGCCGCAGGCAACCGGCCGAGGTCGGTGATCTTGAGCACCGCCCCCGTGGCCGTGATGACCGGCGCCTCGTTCACATTCTCAAGGTTGACGGTGAGGCTGAGGGTGCTGTCGGCCGTTGTGTCCGCATCCTCGTCATCCACCGTGACGGTGAGATTGAGGGTGGGATTGGTCTCGAGGTCGAGCTTGGCAGCGTCGTTCACGGTGACGATGCCGGTCTTGAGGTCGATGGCGAAGGCGCCATCGGCGCTGATGGCCTTGCCGCCCGCCGTCTTGCTGGCGTCCGCGAAGCCAAAGGTCAGGCCGTCCTGGTCGCCCGACACTTTCATGCGCGCCACCTCGGTGCCCACCAGGCTGTTCTCCGCCAGGGTGACGGAAGACGGGCCGGTGAGCGTGGGGTCCACGTCCTTGAGGGTGACCGAGAAGGCCACGGTTTTCTCCGACTGGGCCACGCCATCGAAAGCCGCCACGCGCACGGCGGTCAGCGCGTCCTGGGGCGAGACCGTGTTGGCGGGGGGCGTCCAGACCAGGCTGGCGTTCAGGCTGAACACGTCGCCCACCTTGGCCGCCAGGCCGTCAATGGTCAGCGTGCCGGAGGGGATCTCGGTGATCTTATAGGTCAGCGCATCGCCGTCCGGGTCCGTGGCGGTGGCCAGCAAGGTGCTCGTATCGAGCGTGATGGCGGTGCCTTCCTCGCCCTGCTGCTTGCCCGGTCCGGTCGGGTCCGGGAAAGCCGGGGCATCGTTCACCGCCTTGATCGTCAGGCTCTGCTGCGCGCTGGAGCTGACATTGGCAGGGTCGGTGGCCGTGAAGGTGACCGTCCGCGCGGCCGTGGTGGGCGCGTCCGCAAGATTGGTATAGGTCACCGACGACAGCGCCGCGCGCCACTGATCGAGCGTCGCCGCGCCCTTTGCGGAGGTCAGGGTGAGGGCGCCGCTGGTGCCGTCGAAGGAGCCGGAAATATCGCCGGTCGCCTGGGAGCCGGTGAAGGCGAGGCTGTCTTCGCCGGCCACGAAGCCGGCCGTGATCGCCACCTTGGCGGAGGCGAGGGTGGTGTCGTCCGTGTCGGACAAGGTGAGGCCCGCACCCAGGGTCGTGGCCACATTCTCCGTCGCCGTGACGGCATTGGTGGACACGGCCACAGTCGGCGCCACGTCGATGATGATCTCGGCCGCCTTGGACAGGGAGCCCGTCGCGCCCGGCACGGGCACCGTCAGATCGGCCGCATTGCCCTTGGCATCCTCGATGAGGCTGCCATTCAGGGACAGGGCATCCGCGCCGGTGACCTCGAGGATCGCAGCCTTGTCGCCGGGTTGCACGACATAGGTAAAGGTGAGGACCTTGCCGCCGGACCCAGACACATAGGTGGCGGACCGGTCCGTCGTGCCTGTTTCCAGCTTGAGTTTGGGCGTCCCGGCAGTGGTGTCCACCGCCACTTCGGTATCGAACGTGACGGTGATCGTGATCGTCTCGCCCGCTCCGTGAACGCCGGCTTGCGTGGTGGTGCCGAGCTCGGTGATCTTGGGGACTGACGGAGCGGTGCCGTAGATCACATAGGCGGCGCCGGCATTGGTCCTGGATGCGGGGTCGGCTGCCTTGGCCGCGATGATGATGTCGGCGGCGCCGTCGTTGTTCAGGTCTCCGGCATAAGCGACGGCGTTGCCTGCATGGTCGTTCGATACCGCGCCGCCGATAATGAAGCCCTGGCTGCTCAATAAACTAGGAAGATCAATATCGATCAATCCGGATTTTTTGCCAAATATAATGTAAGACTTTCCGTTATCGCTCTTCCCACCGGAAGATGCACTTCTGGCTCCGACAATGATGTCGTCGATCCCATCCCCATTCACATCGCCCGCGCCGGAGACGCTGACGCCGGTCTGATCGCCTGTCGCCGCGCCGGAAATCCTGAAGCCCTGACTGCTGGTCAGGGAATTCAGATCAATGCCGGACAGTCCATTCTTGTTGCCAAAGATCACGTAAGCTGCGCCGGCATAATTTCTTCCCGAGGGGGCGGCGCCAGAGGCCCCGATGATGATGTCGGCAACACCATCCCCATTCACATCCCCTGCGCTGGAGACGCTGGCGCCAGCAGAATCCGAAGCGGCGGCGCCGGAGATCTTGATGCCCTGACTGGCCGTGAGGCTGCCCAGCTCAATATTGGCGCTTCCGCCGGCCTTGCCATAGATGATGTAGGCGGCACCGGCATTCGATCGTCCAGCCGGGTCCGCACTGCTGGCACCAATGACGATGTCATCAACACCGTCGCCGTTCACGTCGCCAATCTTCGAGACACTCGTGCCCACGCTGTCCCCGGCAGTTGCTCCGTTGATGGCGAAACCTTGCGCCGCCGTCAGAGTTCCCAGGTCGACATTGTCCAGCCCGCCGAGCTTGCCATAGATCACATAGGCGGCACCTGCGTTCGTCTTGGAGCCGGGAGAGTCCCGAAAGGCGCCGACCAGGACGTCGTCGATGCCGTCGTCATTCAGGTCGCCGGCGCTTGAAACGGAATAGCCAGAGTAGCCACCATTAAATGAGCCGTCGATCTTGAAGCCCATGGTTTTGGTAAGTGTACTCAAGTCAATATTGCTGAGCCCGCCGGACTTGCCGTAGATCACATATGTGCTTCCGGCAAAAGTGGCGGAGGGACTGGCAGAATTGGCTCCAACGATGATGTCGTCGATGCCGTCCCCGTTGACGTCTCCGCCGCTGGCGACGCTGATGCCCAAATTGTCGCCCACCTTGGCCCCGTCGATACGGAAACCCTGGGTGGCTGTCAGGGAGCTGAGGTCGATATTGGCGAGGCCGCCGGCCTTGCCATAGAGCACATAGGCGCTTCCCGCCGTGCCTTTGGATGAGGGACTTGCCTGATAGGCTCCAACGATCATGTCGTCGATGCCGTCCCCATTCACATCTCCGGCGCTGGAGATCCCGGAGCCCAGAGCATCGGCGCTCACGGCGCCGATGATCGTGAAGCCGTCTTTGCTGGTAAGGGTGGACAGATCGAAAATGGGCGCAGCGGTGTCGGTGGTCATGGTCGGTTTCCGAGCCTTAAAGCGGGCCCCGGCGGGCGTTCGCCGCTGCAGGGCAAGGTTTGTGTTTTCGGATGGCGCACCGGACGGAGGTCTGAGACGGCGGACCGGGTCGTGATGAGGCCGGCGCGACGCCCGGCAGGTCTTTCGGCGCTCGCCTGCGGCCGGCCGGCGCGCGGGCGCCGGTTTTCCCGGGGCGGCGCGATGGACGTTAAAGCTGTCGGGAGACGATCGGCCTGACGGCCTCGGACGCGTGCGGGAAGTGCGCGCTCGCGCACCGCAACCGGCGCCGGAAAAGGATCATCGTCATGCGGTAGGCCCCCACCTATCGGAAGGTTGTATCCTAGGAGGCGTGGCGCCTAAGGTAAAGCTTCGCGCTGCGTCGCATCACGCTGTGCCGCGCTGCCGCAGCGGCTCCGCCGGCGGTCGGCGGGCGATTCTTTCATCCCTTGCAAGGGGCTGGAGGGGGCCTGGTGGCTGGTGTCCACGCACCGGCTGGCAGGTCAACACCCTGTGAGCGCGCGCTCCGGCCCCGCTCCCGCTTTGCCAGCACCCGTTCGGTTTTCGCCGGCGCCGCGAGTCGGCCTGCGGGGGCTGACGCCGGCCGGCCCACCGCCGGGTGCGCCCAAACGAAAGCGGCCGGCCCCTGGGGGCCGGCCGCCGGTGCTGGGAAGCCCGGCCCCCTCGGGGGCCGGGGGCATCAGATGAAGAAGTCCATGTCCTTCTGCTGAAGGACGTGGGCCTGCATTTCCGTGCTGTCCATGAGGGCCGCGGCGAGGCTCGCCGGGTCGTTTTCCACGGCGCCGTAGGCGGCATGGTCGGCCTCGGTGGCGGCGTGCCCGAGGAGCGCCTGGTAGACCATGTCGGCGGTCAGGTCCTTGGCGGAGGTGGCGCCGTGACCGGCCGCGACCGCCTCGGGGGAGATCATGAAGGAGAGCGCGACCGCGCCCTTGCTCATGCCGCCCTGATAGTCCGCCAGATGGGCCATCAACCCGCCTTCATCGCCCTGGCGGCCCAGAACCTGGGTGTAGAGGGCGCCGATCCAGCCCAGGTCCGAGTGGGGCGTCAGGTCGATGGTCATGTCAGCGAACTGCACGTGCTCCACATTGACGAGGACCGCGGACGGTTCGGCGGCGGGCGCGGTGGCCGCCTTGATGGTCCAGTGCACCCCCTCCTGGGTGATGGCATACTCCGCGCGGTTGCCCGCGAAGACGGCGGTGTCGTCGCCGGTGCGCCCGTCGATGACGTCCGCACCGCCATTGCTGATGAGCGTGTCATCCAGCGCGCCGCCCTGGAGCGTTTCCGCCGCGGCCGTGCCGGTGACAAGGCCAGCCGTCACGTCGCCCACGGTGAAGTCGAGAGCATCGGCGGTGGGCAGGTGGGCCTGCATTTCCGGCGCATGGACGAAGTGGGCCGCCACTTCCGCCAGCGTGACGCCCGCGGCGAGCTGGGCCTTGTGATAGGCCAGGCCGTCCGCGTCCGGCTCGCGGCCGAACAGGGTGCGGTAGAGTTGCTCCACCGACAGATCGCCCGCAGCCGCTCCCGTTCCCTTGGCGATGGCCTCGGGAGAGGTGAGGAAGGCGATGGCGATGTCGCCGGCGGACACACCCCGTTCCACCAGACCGGCATAGTGCTGGATGCCGGCCAGGTCCGCCTGACGGCCCAGCACCTTGCTGTAGAGGGCCGCGATCCAGCTCACGGCGTCGGGCACGGTGAGGTCCACCTTGCCGTCCGCGAAGGAGAGGCTTTCCACATTCACCAGGGTATCCACGTCGGTGGGATCGGCGAGCGAGCGCACCACCGTGACGCCACGGTCCTGGAGGATCTCATAGTCCGCCCGGTTGCCGTCGAAGCGGGCGGTGTCGGTGCCGAGGCCGCCATGCAGCAGGTCCCGGCCGGGGCCGCCGAAGACGATGTCGTCGCCGGCCTCGCCGAAGATGCGGTCGTCGCCGCCGGCGGAGCCGACGATGTCGTTGCCGCCACCGGCATGGAGCTCGTCATTGCCGGCGCCCAGCACGATGGTCTGGGCCGCGTCGTCCGCATAGACCACCTGGGCGCCCGATCCGCCGCCGAGCGTCACCGGCCCCACCACAGCGGCGAAGGCGACGTTCTCGAAGTTGATTGGGGTGCCCGCGGGCAGGGCGCTGGCGTCCACCACCAGGGCGACGGGCGCCGTGCCAGCCGGCGCGGAGAGGACGATGGAGGCGCCGGCGGGGAAGGTGTCGATCCCGGTCAGGACCACCGTCTGGAGCACCAGTACGGCATCGGTGGGCAGGCTTTTCAGGAAGCCCGCGCCGCCGTTGGCGAGCTGAGACTGCTCGGCGGACCCGTCCGGGGTGTGCTGATTGATCTGGGCGATCAGCTCCTGGAGGCTCTGCTCGGTGGTCTGCGGGGTGGCCGCACCGGTGGCGGTGAGGCCGACGCCGGTGGGGAGCGTGGCGGACAAGAGGATGTCCGCATTGTCCTTCACCAGCGGGATGTCGGCCGGCACGTGGGTGCCGCCGGTGTCGGCCACCACCGGGACGGTGACGGTCTGCTTGAGGGTGCCGTCGGCCTGGGTCTCCGTCTTGGTGGTGACGATGGCATCACCAATGGCGACGGTGGAGCCCGACGGGGTGGAGACCAGGAAGGGCAGGGTGCCGGTGGCGATGCCGCCGGCACCGTCGGAGACGGTCAGGTCCACGCGGGCCTCGCCGTCAACCGTGGGAGTGAAGGTGGACAGGGCCAGCATGGCCTGGATGTCCGCCGCGGTGCCGAACAGCTGGATGCCCGCCGTGCCCGCGTCTGCGTCCAGGAGGCCGCCCAGCGTCCCGTTCACCGCCGACAAGGTCACGGTGAAGAGGGTGCTGTCCGGGTCCGTGACGGTGAAGGCGGGCAAGGTCAGCGCCTGGCCGGTGGTGACGGCGATGGCGGTGGCCGGGAGGCCGGAAAGCACCGGCGCCTCGTTCACGTTGGTCAGGTTGATGGCGAGATCGAGGGTGCTGTCGGGCAGGGTGTCCGCATCCTCGTCATCCACCGTGACGGTGAGCTTGAAGGAGGGGTTGGCCTCGAAGTCGAGCTTGGAGGCGTCGTGGACGGTGACGATGCCGGTCTTCATGTCGATGGCGAAGGCGCCATCGGCACTGATGACCTTGCCGTCCTCCGTCTTGGCGGCGTCCGCGAAGCCGAAGGTGAGGCCGTCCTGGTCGCCGGAGATGGCGAGCTTGGCGACCTCGGTGCCCACCCCACTGTTCTCCGCCAGGGTGAAGACGGCGGGACCGGTGAGCACCGGCTTCTCATCGGCGATGGCGACCTGGACCGGCACCGTGGTGGCGGAGGTCAGGGTGCCGTCGAAGGCCGCGAGGGTGAAGGCCCCGACGGTGCCGGTGGTGTTGGCCGGCGGGGTCCAGGTCACCACCGAGGAGGCGGTGATGAGGGTTTCCCCGGCCACGGCGTCGACGCCGTCCACGGTGAGGGTGCCGGCGTTCAGCGCCATCACCTTGTAGGTCACCGTGTCGCCGTCGGGGTCGCTGACCGCGGCGGCCTTCAGAAGGCTTTCGTAGGACAGGACGACCGCCTTGCCTTCAAAGCCATCGAGGGGGCTCGCGAGGTCCTTGATGACCGGCGCCTCGTTCACGTCGGTCAGGTTGATGGTGAGGTCGAGGGTGCTGTCGGGCAGGGTGTCCGCATCCTCGTCGTCCACCGTGACGGTGAGCTTGAAGGAGGGGTTGGCCTCGAAGTCGAGCTTGGAGGCGTCGTGGACGGTGACGATGCCGGTCTTCATGTCGATGGCGAAGGCGCCATCGGCACTGATGACCTTGCCGGTGAAGACGGGAGCGGCTGCCGCGGCCGCGACCGCGGCCGCGGCTTCCCCGCCACCTGCCAGCTGTTCCTTCACCCCGCCGACAAAGCCGTAGGTGAGGCCGTCCGTGTCACGCGTCACCGCCATCTCAGCGACGACCGTGCCGGCCGCGCTGTTCTCCGCCAGGGAGAAGGTGGTGGGACCGACGAGGCGCGGGTCCAGATCGACCACGGTGAAGCGCACCGGGATGGACGCGTCCGAGGCGAGCTTGCCGTCGAAGGCGGCCAGCGCGAAGGCCTCCATGGAGCCGGTGGTGTTGTCGGCGGGGGTCCAGACCACCGCCGACTTCTCGGTGATGATGGTCTCCCCCGCCACCGCGACGACACCGTCCACCACCAGCGTGCCGGCGCCGAGGCTGGCCACCTTGAAGGACAGCACATCCTTGTCGGGGTCGGAGACCGAGGCGAACTTCAGGAGGTCCGCATAGGTCAGGCTGATCGGCTGCCCTTCGACGCCGGTCCAGGTGGCCTCCCGGGCCTCGATGACCGGCTTCTCGTTCACGTCGGTCAGGTTGATGGCGACTTTGAGGATGCTGTCGACCGTGGTGTCGGCATCCTCATCGTCCACCGTGACATTGAGGTTGAAGACGGGGTGGGTCTCGAAGTCGAGCTTGGAGGCATCGTTGACGGTGATGACGCCGGTCTTGGTGTCGATGGCAAAGACGCCATCGGGAGTGAAGGCCTTGCCGCCTTCGACCTTGCCCGCAAAGAGGAAGCCGAAGGTGAGACCGTCCTTGTCGTCGGACACATCCATGCGCGCGACCACCGTGCCTTCAACGCTGTTCTCCGCCAGGGAGACAGCGGTGGGGCCGGTGAGAACCGGGTTCACATCCGCCACATTCACAAGCACGGGCACCGCGACATCGGAGGTGAGCTTGCCGTCGAAGGCGGCCAGCGTGAAGGCATCCAGCTTGCCCGTGGTGTTGGCGGGCGGGGTCCAGGTCACCACCGAGGAGGCGGTGATGAGGGTTTCGCCGGCCACGGCTTCGACGCCGTCCACGGTGAGGGTGCCGGCGCTCAGCGCCATCACCTTGTAGGACACCGTGTCGCCATCGGGGTCGCTGACCGCGGCGGCCTTCAGGAGGCTGTCGTAAGTCAGAGCGATGGCCTTGCCTTCAAAGCCATCGAGGGGGATCGCGAGGTCCTTGATGACCGGCGCTTCGTTCACGTCGGTCAGGTTGATGACGAGGGCGAGGGTGCTGTCGGCCGTTGTGTCCGCATCCTCGTCATCCACCGTGACGGCGAGCTTGAGAGTGGGATTGGTCTCGAAGTCGAGCTTGGAGGCGTCGTTCACGGTGACGATGCCGGTCTTGATGTCGATGGCGAAGGCGCCATCGGCGCTGATGGCCTTGCCGTCCACGATCTTGGTGGCGTCCGCGAAGCCGAAGGTCAGGCCGTCCTGGTCGCCGGACACCGCCATGCGGGCGACTTCCGTGCCCGCGGCGCTGTTTTCCGCCAGGGTGAAGGTGGTGGCGCCGGTGAGAACCGGGTCCACATCGGCCACATCCACCTTCACGACGACCTTGGCGGTGGAGGCGAGGTCGCCGTCATAGGCGGCGAGCGAGAAGGCCTCGATGACGCCGGAGGCGTTGGCGGCCGGGGTCCAGACCACCACCGAGTCCGGGGTGATGAGGGTCGTGCCCGCCACGGCGACGTCGCCGTTGACGGTGAGGGTGCCGGAGCCGAGAGCGGCCACCTGGAAGTTCACGGGGTCCAGGTCCTGGTCGGAGAGGCTGGCAAGCTTCAGCAGGTCGGCGAAGGTCAGGGCAACCTCATGGCCTTCCTGGCCCTTGAACATCACGTCATGACCCGTGATGACCGGGGCATCGTTCACATCATTGAGCTTGATGGTGAGGCTGAGGGTGCTGTCGGGCTGGCTGTCCGCATCCTCGTCATCCACCGTGACGTTGAGATTGAAGGTGGGATGGGTCTCGAAATCCAGCTTCGAGGGGTCGTTGACCGTGATCTCACCCGTGTGGATGTCGATGGCGAAGGCGCCATCGGCGCTGATGGCCTTGCCCGAGGAAGTGACGGGCGTTTCAACGACATCGGTGCTCCAGCCTTTGCTCGCAGCCTCGGCTTTCACCACCGCGGCGCCGCCGTTGCCGGTGCTGAAGCCGAAGATGAGGCCATCCTTGTCGCCGGACACCTGGACCTGGGCCACGACCGTGCCGGCCGGGGTGTTCTCGTCCAGGATGACCGCGTTGGGGCCGGTGAGCACCGGGTTCACGTCGGCCACATTGACCTTCACCGGCACCGCGCTGGTGGAGGCGAGCTTGCCGTCGTAGGCGGCGAGCGAGAAGGCCTCGATGACGCCGGTGGCATTGGCGGCCGGGGTCCAGCTGACCACCGATTCCGAGTTGATGAGGGTCGTGCCCGCCACGGCGGCGACGCCGTTGACCAGCAGCGTGCCGGAGCCGAGCGAGGCCACCTGGAAGGACAGGGCGTCCTTGTCCTGATCGGCCATTTCCGCCAGCGTGAACAGCTTGGTGCCGGACAAGGTCAGGGTCTGGCCTTCCGCCCCGGGCAGCACGGTGCCGAGGTCCTTGATGGTCGGCGCGTCGTTGGCATTGGCCAGATAGACCGTCAGGCGAATGGCGCTGTCGGCGGCGGTGTCGGCGTCCTCGTCGTCCACCGTGACACGCAGATCAAAGCTGGACTTGGTCTCGAAATCGAGCTTCGAGGCATCGTAGACGGTGACAACACCGGTCTTGATGTCGATGGCGAAGGCGCCGTCGGCGCTGATGGCCTTGCCCTCCACCACGTTGGGCGGAAGGGGTTGATCGTTCTCGTCCTTGACCTCGAAGCCGAAGGTGAGGCCGTCCGTGTCGCCGGTGGTGGTGTATTTGGCGACCACCGTGCCCTTCGGGCTGTTTTCGGTCAGGGCCATCACATTGGGCCCCTCCAGGGAGGGGTTGATGTCGGTGAGGTCGATGCGCACCGGCACAGTGGCGGTGGACACCAGCGCGCCGTCGGTGGCGGCCAGGGAGAAGGCTTCCACAACACCGATGGTGTTGGCGACGGGGGTCCAGACGAGGGTGGCGCCCGCGCCGATGAGGGTCTCGCCGGCCACCGCCGCCACGCCATCCACGGTGAGGGTGCCGGAGCCCAGCGCCATCACCTTGTAGGAGACCGGGTCGTTTTCGGCGTCGCTGACCGGAGCCACCTTCAGGAGCTCGGCATAGGTGAGGGTGAGGCTGTGGCCTTCCTGACCGGTCAGGGTGGCCGGGGCCTGGATTTCCGGTGCATCCTCAACGGCGGCGAAGGTGACGGTCTGATGCTGGTTGTCCAGCGTCTTGCCGGCCGGATCGGCCACGGCATAGGTCAGGGTCAGCTTGCCGTTGAAGTCCTTCTCGGGGGTGATGGTGAAGGAGCCGTCGCCATTGTCGGTCACGGCGCCATGGTCGGCCGTCAGGCCCTGGACCTTCAGCGTGCCTTTCTCCGGGTCGGAGAAGCCGCTCAGCAGCGAGGTGGCCCAGACCTTGTAAGGGACGTCCTCGGTGCCGGCGGCGAGGGCGGCCGTGGGCGCGCCGACGGGCGGCTCGTTGCCATCGCCGATGGACAGGCGGATGGACACCTGGCTGTCGAGGGCATTGTCGGCATCTTCGTCGTCCACGCCAACGCTGACGACGAGGGTGCTGTTGGTGAAGGTGGCAAACTTGTTGGCATCGGCGACATAGATGGTGCCGTTCGACATAACACCGAGGCCGGCATCCACCGTCTTCATGACGGGCTTGCCGTCAGCGCCCAGGACGCCGGTATCCTGACTGACGCCAATGATGCTGAAAATCAGGCCGTTGCCGTCGCCGGCGACGTTGATCGGGACGATGGTGGAGCCGCCCGCGAGCGCACCCTTGACGCTGACAGAGGTGGGAGCCGTCAAAACCGGGTCCACATCGGCGATGATCGCCCGCACCTGGCCCCAAGCCTTGGATTCGGTCTGGCCGTCGAAGGCGGCGACGCTGAAACCATCCGCCTGGCCCGTCACATTCGGCGCGGGATACCACTCGACCTTGGAGGTGGGGGTGATGATCGTGGTGCCGGCAACGGCGGTCACGCCATCCACCATCACCATGCCCGACCCGATGGACATGATCTTGAAGGAGAGCGTGTCGCCGTCCGGGTCGGTGACGGAGCAGATCTTCTGGAGATCGGCGAAGGTGATGATCTTGCTGCCGTTCTCGTTGACGCCGGGCAGGGAGTCCGTGCTCGGGATCAGGATCGGAGCGTCATTTTGCGCGATGACGTCGACGGTCAGCGACTGCTGGGCGGCAATGAAGCCCTTCTGATCGAAGAGGGTCAGGTAGACGGTGCGATCGGTCGTATTGGGCGCCGCGGTGTTGGTGTTCACATAGGCCAGCGCGTTCAGAACGATGTTCGCGTCGCCGACGGTGGCCGTCTCGTTGAACGTCACCAACAGCTGCATGCCATTGGCCCCGCCGGTGACGTTGCCGACCATCGCGCCGTCAACGAGGAGCTGGCTGTTCTGGGCTTGCACAATGTGACCATTGGTCGAGATCACCGTCAGCTGATCCTCGGCCAGGCCGCCGACGACGACGGCGCTCAACGACAGTCCATTAAAATCCGTGATCTGGGAGGTGAAGGTCGCATTCTGGGCCAGCGCCACCGGCGACGAATCCTCGGTGAAGGAGACGGGGGCCAGGGAGAGACCTTCCACCAAGGTGATTTTTGGGGATGCGCTTACCATTGGACAGCTCCATTGCGCCGCGGCGCGGCTGCGTGAGGAAGGAGAGGACGGCTTCCCGTCCCTGCAGTCGTTCGGTTGAGGCTCTGCCCGGGGCCAGCGACCCAGGGGTCTTGAAATGCGGGCGCGCGTCGTCGCTCCCGTCCCGGAGGGGGGACGGCTGAGACCGCACCGGGGCCGTCCGCGCTTCGTCCGCCACGTCCCCGAAGGGGCGCTGGATGAGGTCAGCGTGAACGGCACTTTGTGGAGGAGGCGCGTCGCAGCGTCCGGCGACCCCCCTGTCAAAGGGGGAGCCGATCAAGACGAGCGCAGGTTGATTATTCTAAGAAACGAGAACAGGTCTGCGCGGATACAGCGCTTTGCGTGAGCCCTGGCGTCGTTGGCGGGGCCCGCGGTGCGTTAAGCTGAAGTGTGTCGATGAAATCATCTTCATGCCGTAGGCCCCCCACCTAGCGGAATGGAAAACAACCTTTGTGTGCCGCGTCCCAGCGCGCCGGAGGCGATGCTGCAACGCAACAAAGAGAGCAAGCTTCGCCGAGCGCCCTCCAGACAGCTGGCGGGCGCGAGTGAAACGTTTGAAAATGCCGTGGTTCTCCCTCTCGCCGGCAGGCCGGAAAGAGGGTGTCGAAGGTGCGAGAGCACCCCTCCGCCGTTACCTATGTAGAGGGTCAATGTTGCAGCACAGTAACGCGTAAATGACGTTCCGGCATCAAGGGTGAGTATCCGGCTACCCACAACTAAAAGGGGCGGTGCACGCATGTGCACCGCCCCCTTCAGGTTGTGGATTTGAACGGTGTGGACAGGCTGTCAGAGGGGCTCCACGTCATAGACAAGGGTGAGGGTCGCCCGCACCGTGGTCTCGCCGGCCTCCAGCGGCACCGCGGCGCGGGCGTCGGACTTGAAGGCCATCATGGGGCCGGGCATGGCCCCGCCGGCTTCGGCCGGCGCGATGCGCCGCAGCCGCAGCAGGCGCACGCCGGCCGCCTGCGCCAGCTCCTGCGCCTGCGCCTGGGCATCCTTGAGGGCGGCGAGGCGCGCCTGCTTCTCCAAGGCGTCGGGATCGGACAGGGTGAAGCGCAAGCCCCCGGTCTGGTTCGCCCCCGCCTGCACCAGCTTGTCCAGCAGGCTGCCCAGTTGCGAGATGTCGCGCACCTTCACCGAAACCCCGTTGCGCACCTCATAGCCGGACACCTTGGGCGCCTCGCGGGAATTCTGCGCCGGCGGGGCATATTGGGGCTGGAGGGACAGGCCGGAGGTGGCAATGTCGCGCTCGGCGATGCCGGCCTCCTTCACCGCCGCGATCACCGCCGTCATGGAGCGGGAATTGGCGGCCAGCGCCTCGTCGGCGGTCTTGGCGGAGGACACCACGCCGGTGGTGAAGATGGCCAGGTCGGGCACGGCGCTGGCCTCGCCCTGTCCGTTGACCGCCAGCGTGGCGCGCGGCACCTCCTGGGCCTGCGCCGCAGCCAGGGGCAGGGCGGTGGCAAGGGCAAGCCCGCACAGGAGGCCCCAGGTGCGGGCCAGGGACCGCGCCGGGCCGGGCACCCGGGCGACAACTGCGGTGGCGCGGGCAGCATCGGCGGCCGGGGCGAAGCGAGGGCGGACCATGTGATGACTCCCTTGAGCGTTCTGGCTTGGTGCCGGACGGCGCGAAGCCTGGGCGACGGCGCGCCCCTCCGGCTCGGCCCCCGGCTTCCTCGAAACCGTTGGATGGCGTCTCCCCTCGCCAGGGCGCCGAGGGCGATGGCTGGCGAGCGGGTGCACCCCCTAGACCATCCGCCGATCACGGCGCCAATGGGGCGGGCGGCAACGTTGTGCACCGTCTCATCTCCCACCCGGGTTGTTCGCCGGCGCGCCTGTTGCTAGGAGCAGGAAGGGGGCCTGTAGCTCAATGGTTAGAGCTGACCGCTCATAACGGTCTGGTTGCAGGTTCGAGTCCTGCCGGGCCCACCACATTTGCTGTCCGCTCCTGTCCGGATGTGTCCACGAACATCCATGAAAATCATGCGTTTGTAAGGGTTTCAGGCGGGAAAAGTGTCCGCCGCCATCCGCTGTCATCCGCTTGCAGCCGTGAAATTTGTTGGTACATATGTTGGTATCTCTCGGTAGATGCCTTCCAGGTGCCAACAAATGGCCCTCACAGACACAGCGGTTCGCAACGCCAAGGGCAAGGAGAGCCCCTATAAGATGTCAGACGGGGGCGGGCTTTTCCTGCTCGTGCGGCCTGATGGCTCTCGCTACTGGCGGCTCGCCTATCGCTATCTCGGGAAGCAGAAAACGCTGGCGTTGGGAGTCTACCCGGCGGTCTCGCTTGCCGGTGCCAGGAAGGCGCGCGATGCTGCCAAGCAAAGCTTGGCGCAGGGGGAAGACCCGGCGGACGCCAAGAGGGTGCAGAGGCGCGAGGCGGTGGAGAATGCCGAGCGCACCTTTGAGGTCATCGCGCGGGAATGGTTCCAGATGAAGCTGCCCGGCTGGGTGGCAGCCTATTCTAATCGCCTCATGAGCCGCTTGGAGGCGGATGTCTTCCCCGCTTTGGGGCCGCGCCCCATTCAGGACATCGACGCCCCCGAGGTGCTGGAAGTGATCCGGAAAGTGGAGGCGCGGGACGCCATCGAGCTGGCGAAGCGCGAGATGCAGGTGATCGGGCAGATCTTCCGCTTCGCTATCGCCACGGGGAGGGCGAGGAGAGATCCCACTCAGGATCTGCGAGGAGCAGTGAAGTCGCCTGGGCGGCCCAAGCACCATCGCGCCATGCCGAAGGAAGATCTTCCCGGCTTTCTCCAGGCCCTCGCTGCCTATGACGGCGATCCCAGCACGCGGCTGGCGCTCAAGCTTATGGTCCTCACCTTCGTGCGCACCACGGAGCTGCGAGCGGCTCAATGGTCGGAGTTCGAGGGGTTGGACGGCGAGGAGCCTCTTTGGCGGATCCCGGCCCATCGGATGAAGATGCGTTTCGAGCATCTGGTGCCGCTGGTGCCTCAGGCCGTTGAGGTGCTGAACGACCTGCGCCCGCTTCGCGGTCGGAGCTCCCACCTGTTCCCCTCGCCGAGCAAGGAGGGGTTCATGTCGAACAACACCATGCTCTTTGCCATGTACCGGATGGGCTACCACGGGCGAGCCACGGTGCACGGCTTCCGTGGCATGGCCTCAACGTGGCTCAATGAGGCGGGCTTTCATCCCGACTGGATCGAGCGGCAGCTCGCCCATGATGAGCGCAACGAGGTGCGCGGTGCCTACAACAGTGCCCAGTACCTCGCTGGGCGGCGGCAGATGATGCGGGATTGGGCCGATTATATCGACCGGGCCGTCGTGGGGTATGGCGCCCCAGGAGTACTATCTGTCCTCTAAGTTATTATAATATAATAATATTCACTATTTGCTCTCATATATCTTTGAAGATACATAAGAACAAATAGTGAATATCTTTGTATTTCAATTAATTAAGTGGGTATCTCATCGCCTCAGGGGGGGAGGATGGGCGGCGCTCGGTATGGGATGGGAGGCCGATGGGTGGGCGCCCATATCGGCGGTCGGTGCTTCCTGATCTCAGATGCCGTGCCCCAAAATCCCAAAATCTCCGAAAATAAAAACCCTTTTATATTCAATGCTTTGCACTTAGAATTTTCGGTGCGTTGCCTGTTCCGAAAATGGCAGGAACAGTCCCCGAATTAAAATCCGGCACTCCCAGGCCCCGCTTGCCCCCTGCTTTTCGCCCGTCACTCCGCCGCCGTAAGGGCTGGGATGCCGCTCACATCCACGTCGCGCTCCGCATGCCATATGTCGTGGGCGGCTTGCATGCGCACCCATAGGCCAGCCCCGTTGCCGAACAGCTTGCCCAAGCGGACGGCCACTGCCGGCGTGACCGGCTTCTTCTCGTCGAGGATGTCATAGAGGTGCTGGCGCGAGATGCCGAGCAACCGGGCGATCTCCGCTTTGGGGCGACCGATCGAAGGAAGGATGTCCTCGCGCAACAGCGCGCCGGGATGGGTCGGGCAGCGCTTGGAAGCGCGGGAGGTGGGATGCGCGTTTGACTGGGAGGTGGCAGGCTCATCGACTTGCCTGTCGCCCCCTCGGGAGCCTCGCCTATCTTTGACTGCCCTTTCAGCGACGTCCGCTTTGCGTCCCCATCCCTGTCATTGATCGAACAACGGCCGCGGCCCCAAAAGCGGACATTGGCGACAAGAGACACTTAGATACCCCTTCTCCAAGAGCGAACTTGGCGCGCCGCCCTCGAAGCAAAACTTATAAATAGAAACTATCCTCTGGATATTGATTGTTAAGCAGCATTTACTATCTTGTGTCAGAAAAATAGAAATATTCACATATTTCAAATATTTATGGCCATGCGTATTCATTTCTGTTCTTGGGTATATCGAGCGATAACGAATTTTATATTCGGCCGCAGATTAAGAATACGCACAGAGTTAACTCGTGAGTTGCGGTAAATATATCGCTCACTAGGCGAAGCTGGTTGAGCGCGAAAGCGCCTCCCATGCGCCCATTTCGTCGCGCATGCGGTTGAGTTTCTGTTCGACCAGCCCCAGAGCGTCCTCGCCGAGGAACAGCCGCACTGGCGGGTTCTCGGCATCGACGAGAGCGAGCAACGCCCGCGCAGCCTTGCTTGGGTCACCAGGTTGGTTGCCGCTTTTGGCCTGTCGCGCGGCGCGGATGGGATCCATGACCGCGTCATAGTCGGCTAGGCTGCGTGGTGAGCGATCCATCGAGCGTCCCGCCCAATCGGTGCGGAATTGACCAGGTGCCAGCGCCGTCACTCGAATTCCGAAGCTCGACACTTCCTTGCCGAGCGCCTCGGAGATGCCTTCGAGCGCGAACTTGGTGCCACAATAGAAGCTTATCCCGGGCATGGTAATGAAGCCGCCCATGGAGGTGACGTTGACGATATGGCCGCGCCGCCGCTCGCGCATGCCCGGCAGCACCGCCTTAATCATCGCGACGGGCCCGAAGACGTTGGCGGCGAATTGGCGCTGCAAATCGTCCATGGACGATTCCTCCAGTACGCCCTCATGGCCATAACCCGCATTGTTCACCAACACGTCGATCGGACCGGCCTGCCGTTCGGCTTCGGCGATCGCCGCCGGGATGGCTTCGAAATCGGTCACATCCAGCTTGACCGGATAAGCGCGATCGGGCGCGAGCGCCGCAAAGGCCTCGGCGTCACCCTGCCGCCGCACGCTGCCGATCACACGGTGACCCCTTTCAAGCGCGCCGAGGGCAAAGGCGCGCCCGAGGCCGGAACTGACGCCAGTGATGAGAAATGTCTTGCAGGTCGATGCCATGGTATAGCTCTGAACGGTGACTGAGACTATATCATGATATAGATAAGGTGATGGCAGGAAACAAGCCCCAGGCCGTTTCGACCGCCGCGCGAGGCGAGCCGGTCCGCCAGCGCGTGTTGGATGCAGCGGAGCGACTGCTCCGCCGGGGAAAGGCCGACTTCTCGATGCGCGATCTTGCCACCGAAGCCGGGGTCAGTTTCGCGACACCGTTCAATCAGTTCGGGAACAAGGCCGCGATCATGCATGCCCTGTCGGGGCGCCGGATCGACACAATGGCCAAGCGCTTTGCCGAGATGTCGCCGCCCCCCGATGCTGCAGGCGGGGTCTTGCTGGCGATCGACACGGCGGTCCAGGTAATGCTGGAGGAACCGGAGATAAACCGAGTTGTGATGGGCTGGATCGGCACGGCCGGTCCGGCCCCCGGAAAGGTCCTGGCGCATTCCACGACCTTATGGTCGCTGGCGCTGGGGTCCGGCGAAGGCATGACTGACGCGGGCAGGGAGAGTGTGCTGCGCTGTTTGCCGGAACAGCTCGCTTTTGCCTTTCGCGGGGTTCTGTCGTTCTGGACCGCCGGCGAACTTCCTGACGAGGAGCTTGCCTCGCATGCGCGAGAAATTGCAAAGACGTTGCTCCTCGGAATCGCTGCGCGGTCGCGCTGCGATTCCTCCCCTTAAGCTGCCGTGCAGCCGCAAAGACCGACCGGCAAACCCCGATTGAACCGTCATCGGCCCCGGCGGAGCGTGCATATGGCTCCCACAGCCTCCAGCGCCGGTGAGGCGGCGTCGTTGGAACAATAAGGCCCGCAAACGGTCCCGGCCCGGCTGCGAAGGGAGGCGCCTCGCATGCCCAGCCCAGCCGCCTGGGCAGAAGTACGGGCGATCCCGTGACATTCTGCGCGAGTCTCGGCGTTGCCACGGCTCCCGCAGATACGAGGACAAGAACGGCAACACTACCTACGACCTGCGCAGGCAAGATGGAGCGGAACAGTTTTCTCATGGCTCAACCCTTTGCCGGTGATGGCGACAAGGGTTGGCGGCCCAGGTCTCGCCTCTCGAACGCGGCATGTCGATTTGCATCAGGCCGGCGGCTGGATCCGTGGCAGCGCCAGCCGTACGGCAAGCCCGCCATGGCGGCTGGTGGCGAGTTCGATGGTGCCGCCATGCCGCTCGACCAGCCGGCGGACTATGGTCAGTCCGAGGCCGGTCCCGCCACTTTCTCGGTTGCGTGAGACTTCCAGCCGGTGAAACGGTTCGAAGACGCGCTCACGCTCCTCGGGCGGGATGCCGGGGCCTTGGTCCTCTATGACCAGAACGACACGTGCGCCGTCCGCCTCGATGCCGGCGAAGGCCCGCTCGCCGTAGCGAATGGCGTTGCCGAGGAGGTTGGCGATGACGCGCCCGAGAGCCTTGTCCTCCATGGCAACCCATACAGGGCCGTCCGGCAGGTCGAGGACAATGCGCACGTCATTCTGCTCGGCCGCGTAGCGGCGCAGGGCGGCGGCGAGATCGGCGCTGGTCGGTCCTGCCAGCGCGAAGGAATTCTGCGCGAAGTCGAGCGTGTCTTCGACGAGCGCCTGCATGGCCTCGACATCGGCGATGGCACCCGCCCTATGGCGGCTCTCTGGCATCATCTCCACGCGCAGCCGCAGGCGAGTCAGATAGGTGCGCAAATCGTGCGAGATCGCGCCGAGCGTCAAGGTCCGGTTGCGCACCAGCGCCGCGATACGCTGCTGCATCGCGTTCACCGCGCGGATCAGCTTGCGCAGCTCCGGCGCTCCGCGCTCTGGTATCGCGACGGGGTCGATGCCCTCCCCCACCCGGTCGACTTCGCGGGCGAGGCTGGTGATCGGCCGCATCTCCCTCGCCACCGCCACCAGTGCGGCAAGCGCCACGACGACGCCGAACAGGCCGGCGAAGAAGCCGATGGGCACCCCAAGCAGCCGGATGGTGACGCGGTCCTCGACGTCGAGCCAGAGGTAGCTTCCGTCAGCGAGCTCGATATAGACGCTCAGCGCATCACCGCGGCCGATCTTGCTGCGCCCGTCGAGCCGCACCCAGACCTCGCGCCCCTGCACGCCACGCAGCGCCAATGCAGCGCGGATCGACCCCTCGATGCGGATCAGCCCACCGGTGCGCGTGAGGCCATCGGGTAGGGCGGAAATGATCGCTGCGGTGCGGCCGTTCTCGCTGAAGGCTTCGAGCAAAACGGGGCGAAGGCTGGCGGGCACCTCGTCGACGAGGAGCACCAAGGACGCGACTTGCCGCGGCAGCGAGGGTGAACCCTCGCCGAACGTGCGGCGCCCTTCTCCTGCGCCGAATCCGAAATAGAAGAACAGCGCCAGCAGCTGGATGGCGAAAAGCGCCACCGCGACGATGAGGATGATGCGGGCCAGCAGGCCGAGGCGCATGGCGACCGCCCTTCAGTCCTCGTGCACTTCAGCCGAAAACAGGTAGCCGACATTGCGCACGGTGGTGATCGGCTGCTCAGCCTCGCCGATGCAGTGGGACAACTTGCCCCGCAGGCGCGAGACGGTGACATCGATGGTGCGATCGAACGGGTCGCCGCCGGAGCGACCGCGCGTCCAGTCAAGCAACTGGTCGCGCGAGAGCACGCGGCCGGGTCGCTCGAGAAAGCAGCTCAGCAGGTCGAACTCCGCGGTGGTAAGATTCACGCGCAGCCCGTCCTTGTCCAACACCGTGCGCGCATCGAGGTCGGCGACCAGCCCTGCGAAACGCCGCCGCCGCCGCTCCGGAACGCCGATGGACAGGGGGCCGGCGGCACGGCGCAGCAGGGCGCGGATCCGCGCCAGCAATTCGCGTGGATTGAACGGCTTCCCCAGATAATCGTCGGCGCCGATTTCCAATCCGACGATGCGGTCGATGTCGTCATGCTTGGCCGTGAGCATCAGGATCGGAACCCGGCTCTTCGTCCTCAGCCGACGGCAGATCGAAAAGCCATCCTCGCCCGGTAGCATGATGTCGAGGATGATGAGGTCTGGCACGCCGCGCATCAGCGCCCGGTCCATCAGGGCGCCGCTGCCGACCGCCTCGACATCGTAGCCCTCGCCGCCGAGGAAATCGACGAGCAGGCTGCGAATGTCGCGGTCGTCCTCGACCAGAAGCACTCTTGCGGCTGTCATCCCGATGGCATGACAGCGACGTCGGAGCGACGCAAGGCGTACCGCAGGCGCCGATACAAACTGCAACAAAATGCCCGGGCGCCGAGACACGGCCGCAAAACGCCGCGGCAATAGTTGCCACCGTCGCCGAGCGCACCACACCCGTTCCCGGCGGCACGGCAGGCGTGAGCCTACCGCCATGGAGCCCGTCACGGTCGGCCGCCCCCCAACCGGGCGGGCTCCATGACCCTGCCCAACTCCGCCAAAGGAGCCGACATCATGGATCGTGCGTTCATCCCCCGTACTGGACTTGCGCTGGCGTGCGCCGCCCTGCTGGGCACCCCGCTTTCCGGAGCTGCATTGGCGCAGACCCTTTCGGGTGCACAGGCACAGGCTGTCCGCGCCGCCTGCGAGACGGATATCCGCACCACCTGCCCGGGCGTGCAGCCGGGCGGCGGGCGCATCCTCCAGTGCATCAAGGCAAATCCCGACAAGATCTCCCAGCCCTGCAAGGACGCTCTCGCCGCGGCCAAGACCACACCCACCCAGTGACCCGCCTCGCAATCCTTTCCCCGGATATTGTGTCATGAACCTGCGGCCCGGCGTCGACCCGTTCCTGTCGCTCGAGGCACCTCTCCCGCGTCCACGCCGTCACCGTGGGGTTCGGCTAGCCGTTCTCGCGGCGGTGGTTCTGGGGATCGGGTTGGTCGGCCTCCGTTATTTCTATCCGCATACAGTGGAGGGAGAGGTTCTGCGGCCGGACGTGCTGGAGGTGGAAATTCAGGGGGCCGGCACATTGACAGCCTTGACCGAGGCCAGTGTCGGGAGTCGCATCCAGGCCCGCATCGCCGAACTCGCCGTCGACCGGAACGATGTGGTCACCAAGGGCGACATACTGGCCCGCCTTGCCTTCGACGACCTCAGCGGGGATCTCGACGCCGCCGAGGCCAGTGCACATGCCGCCGCGCGCGCCGTGGGCGCTGCGCAAGCCGAGCGCGACCGCGCCATCGCGACGCTGGAAAAGGCACGCGCAACGCATGAAAGACAGGTCGCGTTGATGGCCAAGGGGGTCGTCAGCGAGGCAGGTCTGGAAGACGCGCTCGCGAACCGCCGTCAGGCTGAAGCCGACCTCACGCGCGCCGGCCGCGCCGTCGAACAGGCCGAGGCGGAGCGCGATGCCGCGACCGCCCGCTTTGCCGTTGCTCGCGTGAAGCTTGACGACAGCGTCCTGCGGGCGCCGATTTCCGGCGTGGTGGTGTCGCGCGCGCGCCATGCGGGCGAGGTGATGACCCCGGGCACCGAGCTCCTGCACCTTGTCGATCCGAATAGCCTTGTGCTGACCGCGCGGCTGGATGAGAGCGCCATATCCACCGTCCTGCCCGGACAGGCGGCTCAGGTGACCTTCACCCGACCTGAGCACCCGATCTCCGGACACGTCCTCAGGCTTGGTCGCGAGGTCGACCAGGAGACGAGGGAATTCGAGATCGACATTGCGCTTGATGCGCTTCCGACCAACTGGGCGCTTGGCCAGCGCGCTATGGCGCGCATCATCATCGAGAGACGCGGCCCGGTAGTGACCGTGCCAACGTCTTTCCTCGTCTGGCGTGACGGGCGGCCCGGCGTGTGGGTCGCATCTCGCGCGCGTGCGCGTTGGCGGGAGGTGACGCTCGGTGAGACCGGGGGGAAGCGCGTCGAGATCCGGCGCGGCCTCGACGCCGGCCAGGAACTCCTCAAACCCGGCGACATCTACCCCTTTATGCGCGTGCGCCTTGCCGGTCCCGCCACATGAATCTGGCGCTGAAAGATACGGTGCACGCCCCGACCCGTTTCGCGCTGACAGCGCTCGGAGTGGCCTTTCTCGTCATGGCGGTGATCGGCATGACCGGCCTCTATCGCGGCATCGTCGAGGACGCCCTCCTGATCCTCGACAGGATCGACGCCGATCTCTGGGTCGTCCAGGGCGAGCGCGCCGGCCCCTTCGCGGAAGGTTCGGCAGTGGCATCCGACATGGACCGGCGCGTCGAGGGCGTGCCGGGTGTCGCGGATGTGCGACGCTTCACCCAGTTCAGCCAGCAGTTCAGCTTCGCTGGCGCCTCGCGCCGCGCAACGGTGACCGGCGTTGACGTGCCGCGCGACGATGGACGCTGGTTGCGGCTGGTCGAGGGTCGCTGGCTCGGGGGCAGCCGCTACGAGGCCGTGGCCGATGCGAGCACCGGCCTCAAGGTCGGCGACCGGATGCAGCTCGCGCGCGACGTCTACACTATTGTCGGCCTTACGTGGCAGATGGTGGATTCGGCCGGTGACGGACTGCTGTTTGTCGGCATCAACGACGCGGCTGTCATCGCCCGACGCCGCACATCGGAGGAAATCCATCTCGCGCGCGCGGCCGGGACAGGCGCCGCCGCCGTCAGCGCCGACTCAAGCTCGGTGGCGCAGGAGAGCAAGATCTCCGCCGTGCTGGTCCGCCTCGATCCAGCCGCCGACGCCGCGCGCGTGATCGCCGCCATGGAGCGCTGGGGCGATGTCCGGGTCATGACTACCGGCGAGCAGCGTGACCTGATGCTCAATGCCCGGCTGTGGAAGTTGCGCCTCCAGATCCTGACCTTCACCGGGATGATCCTCGTCATCACTGCCATCGTGGTGTCCCTCATCGTCTACACGATGACCATCGAGAAGCGGCACGAGATCGCGCTGCTCAAGCTGATGGGCGCCCGCGAGAGCATCGTTGTCGGCCTCATCGGCCAGCAGGCCGCGCTCATCGGCATCGTCGGCTATGTGTTTGCCATTGCCCTGGCCTGGATGATCTTCCCGCTGTTCCCGCGCCGCGTGGTGATGCTGCCGTCCGATCTTGCGCAGATCGCGCTCGCCCTCACCCTGGTCTGCGCCGCTGCGGCCTGGGTGGGAATCGCGCGAGCCTCGCGCATCAGTGCGCGGGAGGTGCTGTCATGAGCGATGGGCTCGTGCTCTCGGTTCGCGATCTCTCGCGGCACTACGTCACCAGCGCAGGCGTGGTGCGCGCGCTTGACGGGGTATCGCTGGACGTCGCCGCCGGCGAGCTGGTTGGCATCTTTGGGCCCAGCGGGTCAGGCAAGAGCACGTTTCTCATGCTGGCCGGTCTGCTGGAGAACCCGACCTCCGGCGAGGTCTGGCTCGGGGGCGAGCGTGTCTCTCACGCCTTCGCCGACCTCGACGTGCTGCGCGAGACGCGGCGAAAGCGTATCGGCTTCGTGTTCCAGAAGGCGAACCTGATCCCGTTCCTTTCGGCGGTGGAGAATGTTGCGCTGAGCCTCGAACTCACCGATATTGCCCCTGCTGATGCCCGTGCCCATGGATATCGGCTGCTCGCCGCGCTTGACCTCGCACACCGCGCCGACCACCTGCCGGCGAAGCTGTCGGGTGGCGAGCAACAGCGCGTCGCGGTGGCGCGGGCGCTCGCCAATGCGCCACCCCTCATCCTCGCCGACGAACCCACGGCCGCGCTCGACAGCGTACGCGGCCGGCAGGTGATGGAAATCTTTCGACGCATCGCCGGCAAGCGGGGGACAGCCGTGCTGGTGATCACGCATGATCCGCGTTCAACCGACCTCTTCGACCGCATCATCCACTTCGAGGACGGGCGGATGTGCGCGGAGAAAGAGAAGAGGTGATGAAGCCGCGACGCATGGAGGGCGGCTCTGGGGGCCTCGAGATTCGGACCATGCACGAAGCGACCATGTCGGGCTCGTGGTCGGAGCCACACGTTCGCTCGGCTTGGGCGCCGCCGATGATTTTCTGAACGTTAGGTCGTCGCAGCCTTTGGCACCAGCAAGTGAGGACGTGGGTTTTGTTCGCCGTACCGAGGTGGAGGCAAGTTCTGGGACCGAACGCTCCAAACTCGCCTGAGGATCAGATTCGGGGGGCTGGGCACATCAGATCGCCAGAAAGCAGACGTTCGAGACGTCGGCTAGAGGGCCGTTCCGGCCTCGGACATTCGTCTGCGACGTGTCAGCTTCTTGTGTGAAATCCTCACTAGCAGACCGTCATCTTCCGGCCCCGGAGCCGTCTGTCAGCAAAGCGCCGCCATCTCAGCCGTTCGCCTGACAATTAAGACTTCTCGGAAGGCGACATTGCTTATGGAGCCGCCGAAAGGCAGTGGATTTCTCCGGAGTGTGTGTTCACCCCCCCGTGCCCTCCGCTCCAATCCCAAACTGGGGACGCCCAAGGCTTCCGCCGCCGTGTCGAAGACGAGAGGGCTCACCGGGGCGTTGTCGGCGGCGCCGACAGTGTCAGCCGATGGGCGGTTGCCGGTTGCAGGGGCTCGGCCATGACGCGGGCGAGGTCGAGCACACGTGCGGTGAGCGCGGCCACCTTGTCGGGGTAGTCCGCGGCAAGATCGGTGGTCTCGCTCGGATCCTTGGAGAGGTCGAAAAGCTCGACCTTGGGCGGCAGGTCTACCTTCCAGACGAGCTTCCAGTTGCCCTCGCGCACGGCGCCCTGGCTCGGCTCGACATTGTAGACCACCTCGTCGCGGCCTGCCTGTCCGGCCGCGAGCGTCGGCCACATGTCGATGCCGTCCAGCCTCTTGCTATGGCCAAGGCCCGCGCCGGCGAGTCCGGCCAGTGTCGGCAGCATATCCACCACATGCATCACCCCAGGGCGCGTGCCGGGTGCGATGCGGCCGGGCCAGTTGGCCAGCGCGGCCACGCGCGTGCCGCCCTCATAGAGCGTGCCCTTGCCGTCGCGCAGCGGTACGTTGCTCGCTGGCAGGTCGCCGCTCACATCTCCTTCGCCGACGAATTTCTTATTGCGCGTGCCGCCATTGTCACTGTGGAACACGATCAGCGTGTTCTCGCGCAGGCCCCGCGCTTCCAGTGCCGCCACCACCTTTCCGATCTGGTCGTCCATGGCGGTGATCATCGCCGCATAAATGCGCCGCTGGGGGTCGGCGATGCCCGCATACATGTCGACATAGGATTGCGGCGCCTGAAAGGGCGTGTGCGGGGCGGTGAATGCCAGATAGAGGAAGAGCGGTGCCTTCGGGTCATGCGCCCCGATCAGTCGCACAGCCTCGGCGCCAAGCAGTTCGGTGTCATAACCGTCCTCCACCACCATCTCATTGTCGCGGTACCAGTCCGTGATGCCATGCGCCTGGTGCTTGAAATGGTCGATCTCGCCCAAGAGCGGGCCGTAGAAGCTGTCGAAGCCGCGCTGGCGCGGCCAGTATTTCCGGTCGGCATGGCCAAGGTGCCATTTGCCCACAAGCGCGGTGCGGTAGCCAGCCTCGTTTAGTGTCTGCGGCAGCAGGAACTCGTCGGTCGCGAGGCCGTAGTCGCCGCCGGAGGGGATTACGGCGGTCTGCAGGCCGTAGCGCAGGGGGTAGCGCCCGGTCATCAGCGCCGCGCGCGTCGGCGTGCACATGGGCTGGGTATAGAAATGGCCGAGTGCCGCGCCGCTGGCGGCCAGCGCGTCGAGGTTCGGCGTTTTGATGTCCGAGCCGCGGAAGCCGACATCGGCGGAGCCGAGATCATCCGCCATGATGTAGAGAATGTGTGGGCGTGGCGCGCCACCCGTGCCTTGCGCCCAAGCGCCCGTGGCGAACAGCGGCAGGCCGGAGACGGCCGCGAGCAGGCTCGCGCTGCCGGCGAGCACCTCGCGCCGGCTCGGTTCTGCGGGGCGTTCCGGCGTTGGGTGAATTGCGGCATGGGTCACGGCGGTTCTCCGGAAGCAGAATTTTATGAGGTTGTTGAACGGCGAATGCAGCGGAAGCCGATATGCACCGAGGCGGTATCGACCGTCTGCGGTTGGCGGGCGGCGGGACGGTAGCGTCGACAATAGCTGGGCGCGCACAGGTGCGAGCCGCCCTTTAGCACCTTGCGCGGTGCCGGTCCGCCGGGCGCCAGCGGATCGAGGCTCTCCTCCCACCGAGCGCCGCGCGGGTTGCGCGGAAGGCAGCATGGCTTGGTGGACGGCGCGGTGTCGGCGTGGTTCCGCTGGAGGTGGCGCGGGGCGTACCAGTCATCGGTCCACTCCCACACATTGCCGATCATGTCGTGAAGGCCGAAGCCATTCGGCGGGAAAGCAGCGACCGGCGAGGTGCCGACATAGCCGTCTTCCGCCAGGTTCTCGTGCGGGAACGCGCCCTGCCAGGTATTGGCGAGGTGAACGCCACCCGGCGCCAGTTCCTCGCCCCAGGCGAAGTCCATGCCGTCGAGCCCGCCACGCGCAGCGAACTCCCATTCCGCCTCACTCGGCAATTCCTTGCCGCGCCAGCGCGCATAGGCGCGTGCATCGTCATGGCAGACGTGAACGACGGGATGATCCTCGCGACCGGAGAGGTCACTGCCGGGTCCTTGCGGATGGCGCCAATCGGCGCCCGGCACAAAGCGCCACCAGCGCGTTCAATCCTCCCGCCCGCCCGCCTCCCCAGGCGGCGTGAAGACGAGTGAACCCGGCACCAGAAGGTGCGGATCAGCGCCGGGATAGTCCTCGCGGCACGGCGCCCGCTCCGCCAGCGTTAAATGGCCAGTGGCGGCGACGAAATCGGAGAAGGCGCAATTGGTGACGGGGGTGCGGTCGATGAAGAAACCGTCCAAGGCCACGCGATGCGCGGGGGCTTCCTCTGGGTAGTGGCGATCCGAGCCCATGGTGAAGCTGCCGGCACGTATCCACACCATTTCGGCTTCCGTTGGCAAGCCGGGATCGGCTCCGCTTCGGATGGTGTGGCCCCCCCGCATGCGGGCTTCTCCCGTCTGCGCGCCGCGGCATTAACAAGGATTCTCGAGCCGGTGCGTACCGCATCAAATTACCGGTAAATCCATCCGGCGCAAATCCGATCTCGCCCTCGCGCCGCGCGCCGGAAGCCGCATTCCGATCCGGTGAGAAGCCGGCGCCGCGCCATTATCGTGCCGCCTCGTCTCAAGGGACTTTCGGCACGGCACAAGCTATGTGGCAGGCAGCCCAAAGCCGATATTTGTGAGGTGGCGCACGGCGGCAGATTACCTCGCTCAGAGGCTTCACTAACCGCCGAGCGAGGGCTCACCCTTTATCGAACAAAGGTCCGCTACTTGGCCTCGTCTGCTTAGAAGCCACCATTCCGCAAACGGCCCCGGAGCTGCGGTAAGCAAAGCGCCGCCATTCTGGTCGTTGATTGCGTAACGGGCGGGTTCCATGAGCGGACATCAACGCGTTGGGACGCGTCGGTACCTTCGCGCCATCACCAGACTTAAGACGCCTGTTCGAAAGACGATATTCCCACGCATCCACGCAATGAATCTATAAGCTCCGCGTCTTTGTTGAGAAGCTCCGCCCCTTTTTTGACTTCCCGCCCCTGCCAGATCGCGCCGTAGTTGATCCGAGCGGATTGGCCTTGAAGACCGCGGACTTGTCACAGATGTTGTTCTTCGACCCTAGGGACGGGGCAGACAGCCTGCTGCATCAGGGCGCGCCGTTCGAAGGCGGCGATTACAGTCACGGGGTCTACATGTTGGCCTGACGTGTCGCCCTGTCAGTGCGCAAAGGCGAGCGGCGCGGCGCCTGGCCGGCGCGGGATCACGTCCATGGCTATGCCGTAGATCATCTCCAGGGTATCGGCGGTCATGATATGGCCCGGCGTGCCGCGCGCGATGAGCTGACCGGCGCGCAGCGCGAGGATCTCGTCACAGAAGCGCGCAGCCATGTTCACGTCGTGCAGCACCACCACCACGGCGAGCCCGCGCTCCGCGGCCAGACGATGCACCAGCGAGAGCACTTCCATCTGGTGAGCTATATCGAGGGCCGAGATGGGCTCGTCGAGCAGCAGGCATTCGGCGTCCTGCGCCACCAGCATGGCGATGAAGGCACGCTGGCGTTCGCCGCCCGACAGCGTGTCGACAAGCCGGTCCGCAAACGCCTCCATTCCGGTGAGCGCAATGGCCTCGGCGACCTTCTCCCGGTCGGCGGCCGAGAACCGGCCGAGCGCCCCGTGCCAAGGATAGCGGCCGAGCGCCACCAGTTCACGCACCAGAAGTCCCTGTGCCGGTGGCGTCTGCTGCGGCAGATAGGCAACCTTGCGGGCAAAGGGACGATGCCCCCATTCGGCGAGCGCCTTGCCCGCCAACCTCAAGGCGCCGCCCGATGGCGGCTGCTGGCGGGCGAGCAGCTTCAGCAGGGTAGACTTGCCCGAACCGTTGTGCCCGATCAGGCCGACCACGCGCCGGGCGGGAATATTCAAGGTCAGGGGCTCAAGCAGCACGCGGCCGGCGACAGCGTAGGTCACGTCTTGAAGGGTGAACAGGTCGCTCGTTTCGGTCGTCATGGCGCGTTCTCCAATCCCATTCCCGGCCGGTCGGCCCGCGTGTCCTCGACGATGCGGCCTCCCGCCATGCGGACGATGCGGTCGGCCAGGTGGAAATAGCGGTCGTCATGGCTGACCACGATCAGCGTGCGGCCTTCGCGCTTCAGCTCCGGCAGAAGGTCTTCGTAAAACAGGCGGCGGAAATCCGGGTCCTGGTCGGCCGCCCATTCATCGGTGATCAGGATCGGCCGGCGCTCAAGAATCGCCTCCACCAGGGCAAGGCGCTTCCTCTGGCCCGTCGAAAGATCCGTCGTCGAAAAGCGACTGCCCTCGAGCGAGACCTTGCCGGCGAGGCCGAAGCGTTCCAGGAGCGCGCGCGCTGCGCCCTCTTCCAGGTCGCAGGCGACTTTATCGAACAGGAAGTAGTCCGAGAAGATGGGGCTGAACAATTGTCGGTAGTCGTCCCTGCGTTCCGCCGTTACTGCCACGCCGTCCCGAAGCACAGCGCCGGAGGACGGCGCATAGAGACCAAGCAGCAGCTTGACCAGCGTCGTCTTTCCCGAGCCGTTGGCGCCGACGATGAAGACCAGCTCGCCGCGCTCAAGGTGCAGGTCCAGCGGACCAAGGGCGAAGGGCGTGCCGCCTTGCGTGGGCGGGAAACGGTAGGTCATCGCCACAAGGCTGATGCTCGTGAAGGTCGCTGGCGCTTTGTCCGCCGGCCTTGCGAGCGTGAGCTCCGGCTCGCTATCGGTCAGCGTCAGGGAGAGCTGTGCGATGCGCCCCAGCGCGATACGCGCCTGGTCGAACATGGGCAGGGCGGAGCCGAGAAGCTCCATGGGGCCGCGCACATAGAGCAGGACGATCACCGCTCCGCTTAGGGCAACGCTGTCCATGCCCAGCACGCCATGCGCCGCGATCAGCAGGCCGATAAGGACAAAGACGCCCCCTGTGCCGATGGCGTCCGCCACCCAGTAGAGGGTCATGGCGCGGCTCTTGTGCGTGCAGATGAGGTCAGCGGCACCGCCCAGCCGCGCGCCGAACACCAGGGCCCGGCGTGGCTGGTGGAGCTTCAGCTCCTTGGCCCCGTCGATAATGGCGCGATATTGCCGGTGGAGGTCATCCTGCGCGTGGCGCACGGCCTCGTAATCCTTGATCCAGCGACGCTGGGCGAAACGCTTGGACGCCGCGCCGAACCCAAGGAAGACCATCGCCATCACGCATGCGGCGGGGGACAGGGCTGCCAGATAGCCGATGCTGCCCAATGTCACGGCCAGCGCGATGGCATAGCCCGACATGTTGAAGGTGAAGGCCGAGACGGTATCCACATCTGTGGTGAGGACGGCCATGAGCCGGTGGCTGCGATACTCTTCCAGCTTGGCGATGGGCGCCCTCAGGATCCGGGCGGAAATGTCCTTGCGCAACGCCGCGATGAGCTTCTGCCCCAGCATGCTGTTGAGTCCCCCCGCAAGGGCGCTCCCCCCCAGGCTCAGCACGCACAAGGCGCTGAACGCTGCGATGAAGGCGCCCCCCTCGCCCGAAGGGGCATGCAGGGCGCGATTGACCGTGGAGAGCAGCCAAGGCGTGGCGAGTCCGCCGCAGAGGCCGGCCATGGTGGCAAGAACGAGCAGCCGCCAGAGCGGCGCCAGAAGCTGGCCGGCATGCAGGAGAACGGCACGAGCCGAGAGCGGCGGGTCCGTGCTCATGGACGCGCCGCTCCCGATTTTCTTGCCAGGGCGACGAGGAGATAGGGGCAGCCGAGGCCGGCGGCGACGAGGCCGGCGGGAATTTCGTAGGGAAAGGCCAGGGTGCGGCCAAGCCAGTCCGCGGTGAGCATCACCAGGGCGCCGCACAATGCAGCGCCTGCGATCTGCGGAAACGGCGACCTTAATCCGAGCAGTCTTGCCATGTGAGGCGCCATCAGGCCGGCAAAGCTGAAAGGGCCGATGGCGAGCGTTGCCGCTGCCGTCGCGATTGCGGCGAAGATGAGCAGAATGAGCCGGCTCCCCGTCAGTGGAAGCCCAAGGCTTCTGGATGTCGCTTCGCCGAGCGGCAGGATCAGGAGCCAACGGGCCAACAGTGGGGTTGCCGCCATGACTGTGGCCGCCATCGCAAGGACGGCGAGAGCGTCTTGTGGCGTGGCGTCGATGGTGGACCCGGCCATCCAGGACAGAAGGCCGGTGAGACGCGGATCGCCGCTCGCCACGAGGGCGGTGGCGAGGGCGCCGAATGCGGTGGCGATCGCCACGCCCAGGAGCAGCATGCGCTCGGGCGCGGCGCCGGTCCGTCGCGCAAAGGCGAGCAGCAGTAGCAGCGCAAGCGCCGCGCCCAATGCCGCAGCGAGAAAGCGGTCGCCGGCGTCGGGGGCAGGAATGAGCAGCGTCGCGGCGATCATGCCGAGGCCGGCGGCCGGCGCGACCCCCAGCACCTCGGGGCTCGCCAATGGGTTGCCTGTGAGCCGCTGGAGCGCCACTCCCGCCACGGCCAGCAGAAAACCGGCCCCGCTGGCCGCCATCAGGCGCGGCCATCGCCAGGGCAGCAGGGCGTCGAGCGCCGCCCCGGTATCAAAAGTCCAACCCGCCGGGCCGCGTCCGAAATGCACGGCAACGGACGCCGCCACCACCACGGCCACCGCAAGCCCGGCGACGCGGGCGGTCGGGCGCGCGGCCCGCGGGCCGTCCGCGTCCAGGCTGGGGGTGTTGCCGCTGGGAGCAGGCCGCCGCCGCATCATCCACAGCAGGACGGGAGCGCCGATCAGCGCCGTGAGGGTGCCTGTGGGAAGGGACGGCAGCCAGGGAGAAAGGGCCAGCACGCTTTGGTCCGCCGCGAGCAGAAGGCCAGCGCCGAGCACGGGAGCAAGCCAGATCCGGACGGAGAGGCGGCGCCCGCCCGCATGGCGCGCCAGAGCGGGAGCGGCGAGGCCGACGAAGCCGATCACCCCCACCGCGCTCACGACGCACGCGGCAAGGGCAGCGGCGATGGCGAGCACAAGAAGGCGGCTTGCGGCCACAGGGATGCCGAGACCGCGCGCGGTCGCTTCGTCGAGGGCCAGAAGGGCCATGGGCCGGATCAGTGCCCAGGCGGCGACGGCCAGGAACGGAAGCCGCTCCGCCAGGAAGAGCGCCGGGCCCCAGCCATTTTGCGCCATCACGCCCGTGCTCCAGATCGCCACGGACACGAGGTAGTCATGGTTGAGAATATCGAGGATCGCCTCGGCCGCCCCCGCGAACAGGGATACGATCAGGCCCGCCAATATGACCGTGACGGACGAGAAGCCCCGGCCCAGTCCGAGCAGCAGGACCACACACAGGCAAGCCGTGCTGCCCGCGAGGCACACCCATTCCCGGCCAATGGAAAGCAGCCCAGGCGCATACAGCGTCGCCAGGGCCAGGGCGAGTTGGGCCCCGGCCGAAACGCCCAGGGTGGTTGGTTCCGCCAGGGGATTGAGCAGGACCTCCTGGAACAGGACCCCCGACAAAGCGAGCATCGCCCCGGCCAGCAGCGCAACGGTGATGCGCGGCAGATCCACATAGAGAAAAAGGGCGGCCGTCATGTCGCCCCGCCCCGCCGCCGCGATGACGTGGCCGAATGTGCTCGGGGAGAGGTTCTGTCCGAGCCGCGCGGCCGAAACCGCCAGCACCATGGCGACCAGCAGGAGCACGGTGCCGGCTGCCACACCGGCGCCGGCCCACCCGGGCGAAGTCTTCCGTATGACGGGGACGTCAACCATTTACGCCCCTTTCCAGCCCCGCTGCGAGCGCCTCGGCGAAGCGGGTGGCGCTGGGCAGGGCTCCGAAGCCCCACACGCCCCTGATCCGGACCACACGCCCCGCTCGGACCGCCGGCAGCAGCCCGAAGAGTTCGCCGGCAAGCAGGCCGCGGGCGGCGGGCGCACCGGCGGGATCGATCAGCACCAGGCGCGCCTCAGGATCATCGGCAAGCCGTTCGATGCCGACCCGCGTGCCACCCCACAGCAAATTGGGAGCGCCCCGCCACGCATTCTTGAGCCCGAGACGCGAAAGCACCGCCTGAAACAGACTGCCCGTCGAGAACAGGCTGATGATGTTTCCGTCGAGGATTTGGGCGAGATAAAGCGGCCGTCCGTCATAGCTGGCGAGCCGCGTCCGGGCGTCTTCGATCTTTCGATCGCAGGCGGCGATAAGGCCTTCGGCCCGATCGGCACATGAGAGGAGGCCGCCAATGTGCCGCGTGGCGGCCCCGGCATTGGCATAGGCGTCGTCCTTGCCGGTAAAAATGGTGACGCTGTCGACCCGAGCGGCCCGTTCAAGGCCCCTGCGCAGGTGCTGTTGCCAGGCCTGGATCAGGATCAGGTCTGGCTCCAGCGCCACCAGCGCCTCCATGCTCGGTGCGCCCTGGAGCCCAACGTCGGCGCAACCTTTCGGCGTCGCCGGCTGCGTGATCAAGGCATTGTAGCCCGGGATCTCGGCCGCCCCGACCGGGCGGATGCCCATGGCGTAAAGCGTCTCGGCGACGCCCCAGTTGAGCGCCACCACCGGCCGGTCGAGCCAGGCTTCGGCGCGGGCTGCGCGTGGCATCAGCAGGCCGCCGCCCATCGCCATCAGCGCTTGGCGGCGGTCCATCATTCCCGCGCGAGGCGGGGGAACGGGTGCCGGATCGGACCGTCTCGCGCGCATGGGGTGGACTCACCACCTGTAGGTGATGGAGCCGACGACCGTCCGCCTGAGGCCGTAATAGCAGAAATAGACGCTGTCACAGGTGGCGACATAGGTGGTGTCGAGCAGGTTCTTGGCGTTCAGCGCGAACCGCCAATTGTCCCTGTCGTAATGGATGGCGGCGTCCCACAGCAGGTTCGCGGGCAAGGCGAGCGTATTGGCATTGTCGCCGAAACGTTCGCCCACATAGCGGAAGCCAGCGCCGGCGCCGAGGCCCCGGAAATCACCGTCCTGGAGGGTCTTGTCGAGCCAAAGGCTCGCCATGTTGGCGGGCACGTCCTTCGGCACGTTGCCGACATTGCCAAGGCCGTCGGCGGTGATCTCCGCGTCGTTGTAGGTATAGGCGGCGACCAGCTTCAGCCCCGCGCCAAGATTGCCCACCGCCGAGGCCTCGATGCCCCGGATGCGCACCGCGCCGATCTGCGCGACATTGTAGGGATTGCTCGGGGTCGGAGACAAAGTCGTCAAGTTGTTCTGTTCAAGGTTGAAGGCAGCCAGCGTCAGGAAGATCTGCGAGCCCGGCGGCTGATACTTCACACCGACCTCGTACTGGGTGCCGGTGGTCGGCACCAACGGAGTGCCGTTTGAATCGACGCCGATGACCGGCTGGAACGAGGTCGAATAGCTGACATAAGGCGCGATGCCATTGTCGAACTCGTAGACAAGGCCGGCGCGCCAGGTGAAGGCGGAATCGTCCTGGCGAAGCGTGGTGGCGGCCAGCATGTCGGTGGTGTCGGTCTGCGCCCAGTCCTGCCGTCCGCCCACCGTCAGGGTCCAGCGGTTCCACTTGATCTGGTCCTGGGCATAGAGGCCGGTCTGGTTCAGCGTGTCGCTGGTGGCGAAATCCACCGCCGGCAAGGTGTAGGGCTGACCATAGACCGGGAACAACACATTGAGCGGCGAGGCGGAGCCGTCCTGCTCGACCCAGGTGTCGTGGGAGTGGAAGTAGTCGAGACCCACCAGCAATTTGTGAGCAAGGCCAAAGGTCTGGAACTCGGCCTGCGCCTGGTTGTCCACGGCGAAATTCTGCTGGTCGGCGTTGGCGGCCAGGGTCCAGCGGTTGAGCTCCAGCGGATTGCCGGCCACATAGCCCGCAGTGCCGATCTGCTGCACCTGTACGCTCGCATCGGAGTAACGCAGGTTCTGTCGCACGGTCCAGATGTCGTTGAAGCGGTGCTCGAAATTGTAGCCGATGGAATAGCTGCTGCGCTCGATCTTGTTCAAATCGGGCTCGCCGGTGAAAAGGCTCGTCGAAATCTTGCCGAACGAAGCGGGATAGAGCGTTCCGAGGGCCGGCAGGTTCTGAGCGAGCACGCCGTCGTTGGAATGGCCGACATTGGCGAGAATGGTGAGCGTGGTGTTGTCGTCCGGGGCGAACGTCACGGACGGGGCGAAGAAGTAGCGTTCGGAGTTGACCTGGTCGACCTGCGTCTCGCTGTTGCGATAAAGGCCGGTGAAACGGTAAAGCACCGTCCCGTCCTTGTTGGCCGGGCCGCCGAAGTCGGCCGCCACCTGTCCGCCCGCCGGCCACAGGCCGTCCACCTCGATTTCGCCGAAGGCGGTTTCGGTGGGGCGCTTCGATACCGCGGCCACGATGCCGCCGGGAATGTTTTGTCCGTAAAGCACCGACGAGGGGCCGCGCAGCACTTCGATGCGCTCAAGGGAATAGGGATCGACGTAAGGGGAAAGCAGCGTGTAGCGGCTGATGGTCGGCAGGCCGTCGAGGAAGGGCATGCTGCCCTGGAAGCCGCGGATCATGAAGCGGTCGAACCTGAGGTCGGTGCCGCCATATTCTTCGGCAAGGACGCCGGGCGTATACCGCAGCGCTTCGCCGACGGTCTGTGTCGCCTGGCTCTTCATCTGGTCCTGCGTGACCACAGAGATCGACTGCGGGATCTCGATCAGCGGCGTGTCGGTCTTGGAACCCGTGAGGGTCTGCGTGGCGAGGAAGCCGACGCCTGGCCCGATTGGCGATTGCGCGTCCGCCTGGACTTCGACGGGATCGAGCGCGATTGCGCCGCCGGCAAATGCGACACCGTTGTCCGCAGAGGCGCCCGGGCGGGCGACGACCAGGGTTTTGCCGGACAGATGCGCGACCAACCCGGTACCCACGAGCATCCGCTCGGCGCCAGCTTCGGCCGTCATGGTGCCGGACACACCTTGCGTGGTCAGGTTCGCCGCAACCGAGGGGATGTAGCTGACCTGGACACCCGCCTGCCGCCCGAAGGCCACAAGGGCGGCCGTGACGCTGCCCGCCGGAATGGAGAAGGAAATCACCCGGCCCGTTGTCGCTGTCGCTGTAGCTGTCGCCGTCGGAGACTGTGCCCATGCGCTTGCGCATGTCGCCACCGATAGCGCCGCTGATGCAGCAATGGCGCATCGCCGGGCCCTGCTGTGCTTTGAACCCATTCCCCCGTCCCCGTCGCATCGCGGATGGCCCGCGCCCCGTGGCGCGTGCTCCTGTGAATGCTCGACGGATCAGGGCGCGGAATTTCTCCTGCCGCGTGGAAAAAAATCAGATGCTCGAGAGCACGGTGAGCCAGGGGGAGATGTGCCGGACTTTGCCACCATAGGGCTTGACCACCGCTTCCAGGGCGGCGTCCGGGTCGTTGAGGTCAAACAGGCCGCTCACCGGCGCTGACGCAAGGCCGGGATCGGCGATGAGCACACGCCCGCGATGCCACCGGGCAATCTGGGCCACCACATTTTCGATCGTGTCCTGGTCGGCGGTGACGAGGTTTTGCCGCCATGCGCCCACCTGCGCCGGATCCCCGCGCCCGCGCCGCACGGAGTGGTTGCCGGTCTCCACCGAGAGCCAGTCGCCGGCCCCCAGCGTCCCCCACGGGGCGGCGCCGTCGATTGCGATCCACACGCGTCCTTCCTCGACGGCCGCGCGGCTGACGCCCGCATTGCGCGCCACCTCGAAACGCGTTCCCACGGCCGTTGCGGTGAGGCCGACGGTGGCGACGACGAAGGGGCGCGCAGAATCCTTCGCCACGTTGCACATGATCATTCCCTCCAAGAGCGTGATCCGGCGTTCCGAAGGGGCGAGCGTCACTGCGATCGCGCTGTCCGGCCCGAGGGATAGGAGGCTGCCATCAGCAAGCGGGACCTCGCGAACTTCGGCAACGCCCGTGATGATGTCCGCGCGCCATCCCCGCCACAGCCGTGGCCCCGACAGCGCCCCCGCGCCCAGCAATGCCATGAGGCCGAGCCCCAGCGTGACCTGACGGCGGCTGAGCCGCCCGGGCCGCTGTCGACGGTCGGCGCCGACCGCAACGCCGGTGACGCGGAACACACGCTTGGCTTCGTCCCACGCCGCGCGGTGCTCCCTGCTGAGGGAACAGAACCGCCGGATCGCCGCGCGCGCCGCCTCGTCGTCCGGCCGTTCGTGCCAGACCAGCAGCAGCGCCATCGCTTCGGTCCAGAGGTCGTCATTTTCCCCAGACATTAAGGCACCCGCAGCAGCATCTTTGAGGAGGCGCGGCGGCTGAGACCGTCAAGACGCCCACCTCTCCTTATCAACGACGATCGATCCGGGGAAATTTCTCATGCTGTGCTGAACCGGCGTCACTCGATCCCGGCGGCGCGCAGTCCGTCGCGGATTCGGCGATAGCCGTCCATCACCAGCCGGCCGGCGTGAGCGGTCGAGATCGAGAGTTCCACCGCGATCTGGGCCAGCGTCATCTCGCCAAGACGGTGCATCTGGAAGGCACGCTGGGTTCGCTCCGGCATCGCGGCAAGGATTTTCAGGGTCTGAACCAGCGCGTCCCGATCGGCCACGACGGTCTCGGGGGAGGGGCTGGCATCGGCCAGATCGAAGATGGCTGCCTCCTCCAGGCTCGACATCCGGGCCTCCCGCCGGCGATGATCGAGAGCGAGATTTTGCGCGATACGTGTAAGGTAGGCGACCTGGTCCCGGATGGACGCGTCCGCCTCCTTGCCGATCAGGGTGACGAAGCTGTCGTGCACGAGGTCTTCGGCCGTCGAACTGTTTCGGACGATCCGCTGGATGACGCGCGCAAGCTGCCCTTTCTCAGAGAGATAAAGTCCGGCCATGTTGCTTGCGCGGGTCATCGTGATGCTGCTCGTGAACGTTGTTTCCAGAGGATGTCCAAGCAGCATGGACACAGATCCACACCAAAGCAACGCCTATAGTTTTTAATTCCTACAGTTCGAGATCGTTAATGGTTCGATCGAGGGCTCCGCGATTGGTTCGATCGAGGGCTTCGCGATCGGCATGCTTCCGATTTTCCTGCCAGCTTAACTTGGTACTTTATCTCGTTTTGAAGCGCGCCCCGTTTTTGAGGTACATTCCGTCGATTGTCGAGGCGGAAGCCGCCGTTCAGCTGGCGGCCCCTGTGCGCTTGGAGCCCACGACGTTTCTCAATCGGCCCAAAAAGGCCAAGGAGAACTCACATGGGCCATTCTAAATTTGACGATGCCAGCCGCGAGCGCGCAGCTTGGAAAGCTGGAAAGCTGGTCGGCACCAAGCGTCCGCTCACCCAGAAACAGATCTGGGCAATGCGATTTTTCCTTGATCGGGAAAGACGCATTCGTGACCGGGCGCTGTTCGATCTGGCCATCGACAGCAAGCTGCGCGGCTGCGACCTGGTCAAGATCAAGATTCGTGACGTGGTCACCGGCCAGGCGATCAGGACGCGCGCGATTGTCGTGCAGCAGAAGACGGGGCGGCCGGTCCAGTTCGAGATCACCAGCGACGTGCGAGCGAGCCTGCTGGCCTGGCTGGAACGGCGCGGCGGCACCGTTGAGGATTATGCCTTTCCCAGCCGCATCGATCCCGCTGATCACATGAGCACAAGGCAGTATGCTCGCCTCGTCGACGAGTGGGTTACCGCGATTGGCCTGCGCCAAGAGGAATATGGCACTCACTCGCTCCGTCGCACGAAGGCGTCCATGATCTACAAGGCGACGGACAACATCCGCGCCATCCAGATCTTGCTCGGTCACTCCAAGATCGAGAACACGGTCCGATATCTTGGTGTCGACGTGGAGGATGCGCTGCTTCTGGCGGAGCGGACGGAAATCTGAGGTTGAGCGGCCATCCGAGGCAGCGCGGATGGCCGCTTTGACGCGCAGGATATGTTGCCTGGCCGTCGTCCTGGGGGTGGGGAGCGGACTGACGGCTTTTGGTCGCGAATTCATGATAAGAGGACTTCGTTCTTTGCAGCGGTCAGTCTAGGTAGCGTCAATGCGTGGCAGGAAGATTGTCATTACGGGAGCAGGTCGAGGACTCGGTCGGGCTCTGTCCATCGTGGCTGCGTCTCGAGGTGCCATTCCGATACTTCTAGGGCGCTCCTCCGCCATGCTGCAAGAAGTCGTTGAAGTCATTATTGGCAACGGCGCACCACAAGTCGATAGCTTTGTCTGTGACTTGTCCAGCCCTCAATCCATTCATGCCGCGGCGAACCAAATCGCGGCGTTGCATCCCGACATCGACATACTGGTCAACAACGGGGCGCAGTTCACATCCGGAAGCTTGCAAGATCACACAGACGAACAAATCATGACCGTGGTGAACTCGGCAGTTACCGGCACCATGATGCTGACCCGACGGCTTCTGCCCTTGCTGAAGGCTCGGGCGCGCGCGGATATCCATAACGTCGTTTCGATGTCTGGTCTGCAATATGCTAGGTTTGTTGGCGCCTCGCTTCCATTCAGGGCAGCGAAGGCCGCGCAAGATGGATTTACGCAAGGCTTGGTGGAGGAGCTGGCAGGAACCTCCGTGCGGATCACATCGATATATCCGGGCGTCATTGAGGATGTATCGCCGACAATGGCGGAATGGAACAGGACACGTGAGGCAGGGGAAGCCCTTTCGAATAAGGACGTGGTTGAAACCATGCTCTACGCTCTGTCCGCACCTGCAAACGTGTCGCTGCGGCAAATCGTGATCGAGCGTAGCCGTTCTGATTTCCTACTGTAGCTGTGGTTGTCAGCCCACTCGGCAGCGCTCCCTTGTCAACGACTGATCATCGTCTGCTTTTGAGGCGCTTCGAATGTTGAGTAGATGACCGAAACGGGGTCGGGTCCAGAAGGGCCGCTACACTGCATTCGCTGCCGGATAGCTGACAGTCTGCCACCGGCCCCGAAGCCGCCTGTCAGCAAAGCGCCCCGTATCAGCCGTAGAGATTACAGTCGCGGTTTCTTGAAAGCGGACTTTGCCGCTTGTCGCGTTGGAAGTCGTGGTGTTTTCAGACAGAGATTTTGCCAAGTGCGTGTATGCGTGGCCCGTATGGGACCGTCAGCGGCCAGTCGCGACCGGTTGATGGGCGCGAGGCGCCGAATGGCATCCGGAAGCCTCGCGCTCCCGGGCCATCCGAAGCATGCCACGGCTCAAACAGGCAGCGGAGCGGCAGAGCTGACGAGACCGGCCGCGCGAAGCTCCTGCCAGAACGCGGCCGGGACCGCTTCGGCAAGAGCCGCGGTGTCCTCTGCGATGCGCTGCGGACGGCTCGCCCCTGGAATGACTGCGGCGACAGCCGGGTGTGCAAGCGAGAACTGCAGGCCCGCGGCCTTCATGCTGACGCCATGCCGGTCGGCGATCGCCTTGATAGCGGCGACCTTTGCGAGAATGGCGGGCGTTGCCGGCGCATATTCGAAGTTCGCGCCGCCGACGAGGGCACCGGAGCTGTAGGGACCGCCGACGACGATCCCGACGCCGCGCTCCACCGCCTTCGGCATCAGCCGCTGCAGGGCGTGATCGTGATCCAATAGCGTGTAGCGGCCGGCAAGCAGCGAACCGTCGGGACGCGGCCCGTCCAGGTCGAGCAGCAGCTCGATCGCCTCGACGCGATTGACGCCCAGGCCCCAGGCCCGGATGACACCTTCGTCGCGGAGCCTGTCCAGCACGCTGAAGGCGCCCGTGCGAGCCTCCTCGAACTTCGACAGCCACGCATCCCCATAGAAGTCCTGCGCGACGTCGTGGACCCAGACGATATCGATGCGGTCGGTCTTGAGGCGCTTCAGGCTGTGCTCGATGGAGCGCAAGGTGGCGTCGGCCGTGTAGTCGTTGACGACCTTGTTGGGACGGCCATGGGCAAAGACATCGCCTTTTTCGCCATTGTCGCGCGGGGCATCGTCGATCTCGTCGAGCACGATACGCCCGACCTTGGTGCTGATGACGTAGCCGTCGCGCGGCTTGTCCTTGAGCGCCTCGCCCATGCGGAGCTCGGCGAGGCCGGCGCCATAGAAGGGGGCGTTGTCGAAGTATCGGATGCCATCGGCCCAAGCGGCCTCGACGGTGGCGAGCGCCTCGTCCTCGGGAATGGCGCGGAACATGTTGCCGAGCGGAGCCGCGCCGAAGCCGATGCCGGATGTGAGGATGTCCTTGAGTGCCATGGGGGTGATCCTTGCCGGTCAGGCGACGTCGCGGGCGGCAAGCACGAAGGCCGTGCGCTCCGCGAGATCAGGAATGGTTTGAAGATAGGTCTGGAAGTGGGCGGTGGCGCGGTGGGCGGCGACGGCGTCCGGGTTCTGGTAGAGTTCGTCCAGAACGAAACATCCGGGTTTGTCCGCGTCCACCCAGAGGTCGTAGCGCAGATTGCCGGGCTCGGCGCGCGAGGGCGACAGCATCTCCTGCAGAAGGTTTTCGATCGCCTCGGCCTGGCCGGGCCGCGCCTCCAGGATCGCGACGATCTTCACTGTGTCGGACATGGGTCGGTGTCTCCGATGTCGGGGGGGAAGGGCGGCGGGGCGTGATCTCAGCGCCCCGCCGGTCATCCGCGTCGCCATCCGCTCAGCCGCGGCGCGCGTCGAGCGCGGCGACGAGAGCCCGGGAGATCGGGTGATCCGAGCGCGGGTTCTGGCCGGTGATGAGTTCGCGGTCGATGACGACGTTCGGCTCAAAGTCGACCTCGGTCGTCTTGACCTGTCCGCCTGCAGCAGTCAGCGCCCTCGGCATGTCGAAATACATCTTCGCGTGCAGGATATGATCCTCGACCACCTTCTCTTCGGTCGCCGAAAAGATCGTCATCCGGTAGCCGCGATAGCTCCAGTCCTTCGCCCATTCGCGGGCCTTGGCATCGTCACCGGCGATCAGGGCAGCGCGGAAGGCGCGCGGATCCGGCATCGCTGCGGCGAGCGCGATCGGCCCGTGGCAGAGCAGCGCAGTCGGCTTCCCAGCCTGGTGGAAGTGATTGAGGATGAACCCCACCTCAGGGTCCTGCATCAGGTCGACCACCGGGGCCTGGCCACCGGGGAAAAAGACGCCGTCGAAGGCATCGAGCCCGTCGGCGATGACGGCGCCAAGAGGGCGAGGCCGGTTCATGGCCGGGTTTGCGTCGAAGTAGCGACGGGCGGCGTCATAAGCCGACTGGTCATTCTCGAAGTGCGCGGCGGCGTCGGAAACTGGGTCGATCGTCGGCTTCTCGCCAGTGGGCGTGGCCAGAACGACCTCATACCCGGCAGCCTCCAGCGCCATGGCGGGGACCACCGTCTCGTTGAGATACTGCCCGGTCGCGCCCCATCGATTGCCCTGCACCTCGATGCGGGTGGCGTTGGAGCCGACTATCAGAACCTTGCCCTTGCTCATCTTGCTCTCCTGTCTGTCGGTCGCGTCCGCGGTCCGGACAGGAATGAGATGCGCATCTCTAAGCCATTCTAGAAGTTTATTTCTTGGATTATAGATATAGCGTAGGAGATATGACTGATGCGCTACGATCTCAACCTCCTGCCGATCTTCGTTGCCCTGATGGAGGATCGGAACGTGACGCGCGCCGCGGAGCGGCTCGGCATGACGCAGCCCTCCCTCTCCAATGCGCTCTCGCGGCTTCGCGTCATGCTGAAGGACCCGCTGTTCGTCCGCGAGCGATACGGGATCCAGCCGACCGAGATCGCGCTCACGCTCGCGCCGGTGATCGCCGACGCGCTGGCGCGCCTCGACGATGCGGTTCTTGGCCAGCAGGACTTCCAGCCGGCGCAGGCCGAGCGCGTCTTCACGATCGCACCCAACGGCTATGTCGAATTTGTCATCGTGCCGGCTCTGGTGGCGCGCTTGACGGAGGTGGCGCCGGGCATCCGGCTGCGGCTGACACCCTACGGCGCCGATCTCGCCGAGACGGGTGTCACCTCAGGAACGACCGCGCTGGTCCTCGGCCGCATCGGCGATCCACCGGACAATCTCGTCGTCCAGCACCTGATAGACGAGGGGCTCGATTGCGTCGTGCGTGCCCGCCACGGTCGGCGCCCGGTCGCTATCTCGAGACGCAGAAAACGCTGGCGCTGGTGGGCTGCCCGGCGGTCTGGCTTGCCGGTGCCACGACCACCCGCGAGATCGCCAAGCAGACCTTGGCGCGAGGGCGGACCCGGCGGACGCCAACAGGGGGAAGAGGCGCGCGGCGTTGGAGAAGCCCGAGCGCCTTTGAGGCCATCGCGCGGGAATGGTTCCTGAGGAGACGGCCCGCCTGGGGCGCCTCCTCCTCGCGGCGCCTTATGAGCCGGCAGCTCGCTCATGGTGAGCGCAGCGACGAGGTTGAGAGCCGGGGGCCACCGACAGGCCCCCGTGGTCAGATGGTGGGGACGGTGCCGCCGTCGATCACAAACTCGGCGCCGTGGAGCGAGGCGGCGCGATCCGACGCCACGTAGGCGATGAGGTCGGCGACCTCGTGGGGTTCGGCGGCGCGCCCGATGGAGATCCCGCCCAGGCTGTCGAGGATGACCTGCCGCGCCTCCTCGATCGTGCCGCCATTGGCGGCCTTGAGACGCTTCAGCAGGTCGACGGAGGATTCGGTCATGATCCAGCCGGGGGAGACGACGTTGACCCTCACCCCCTTCGGGCCCAGTTCCTTGGAGATCGACTTGGAGTAGGTCCGCAGGGCGGCCTTGGCGGCAGCATAAGCGGTCGTTGCCTCGGGAAGGGGAAGCACCGACTGGATGGAGGTGACGTGCACCACCGCGCCGGCGGCCCGTTCGATCATCTGTGGAATCAAGAGGCGATCGAGACGGACCGTGGCCAGAAGATTGAGGTTCAGCTCGGAAAGCCAATGATGGTCGGTCAGGGCGGCAAAGCCACCCCCCGGTGCGGCCGACCCTCCGAGCACGTGGGCGAGAATGTCGATGCCCCCCAGACGATCGAGCGCCGCCCTCGCAAGGGCTTCGCCGCCCGCAGCCGTCGTCAGGTCCGTCTGGACATACTCGACGCCATCCATGGGCTCCAGCGGCCCTCGGGCGGACGTAATGACCCGGGCGCCACCAGCCAGGAAACGGTTGACGGTGGCGCGGCCCAACCCCTTGGTGCCGCCGCTGACGAGCACGCGCTTTCCCGCGAACTCGATCGGATCAACCTTGATGGTCATGCCGTGATCTCCAGGGTCTTGATGGCGTTGTCTTCGAGCGTGAAGCGGTAGGTGAAGCGGATCGGGCTGCCCTTGAAATCGCCATGGGCCGGGCCTTCGACCACGACCAGGCTGTCCTCGTGACGCACGGCGTCCGGCGTGAAGATCGCCTTCACCGGGATCACCGCGTCTTCGAGCAAGGCTCTTATCCCGGCGTGGCCCTCGTGACGGCCTCCATCGGCGAAAAGGACGGCATCGGGCGTGAAAGGGGCCAGCATGTCGTCCACGTCCAGGCGGGCGTTCGCGGCCACATACGCGGCGATCGGGGATGGAAGGGCGAGTGTCATTGTCTGTCCTGCATGAGGCGGCGGCCGTCGTGGCAGCTGCAAATGCGCCTGCCAGCCAACGTAGCGATGGACAGGTGGCGCGATAATCAGGACAGTCCGGGATGTTTCATTGCGAAGAGCGGGATAATGGCTCAGAGCAGCCTGACGGAATTGGACGCCGTTCTTATGGTGGCCCGCCGGGGCAAGTTCCGCACGGCTGCGCTTGAGCTCGGGGTGTCCACCACCGCGCTCAGCAATGCCGTCGGCAAGCTGGAGCGCACGCTGGGTGTCCGGCTTTTCAACCGCACGACGCGAAGTGTCTCCCTCACCGAAGCCGGCCGAACGTTCGTCGCGAAGATCGCTCCTGCGGTGCAGGACATTCGCGAGGCAATGGAAGGGGCGCGCTCCCAACAGGCCACAGCTTCAGGCACGTTGCGCATCAACGCCTTTCCGACAGCGGCACGGGAAATCTTCCCTTGGCTCGTCCTGCCGTTTCTGCGCATGCACCCTCAAGTGCACATCGACCTCGTCACGGAGGGGCGCCTGGTGGACATTGTGGCGGGCGGCTTCGATTTCGGCGTCCGCAGCTCTGGCCTTGTCCCGGTCGACATGATCGCGCTCCCCTTGGGGCGCCCTCGGCGCAATGTGGTGGTTGCGACGCCGAGCTATCTGGAAGCGCACGGGACCCCCATGATCCCCCAGGATCTCGCCGGGCATGCTTGCCTTCGCGTTCGGCTTCCCGATGGCGCGATCTACCGGTGGCCGTTCGAGAAGGATGGGCAATCCATCCAAATGGACGTCGAGGGCGCCATCACCCTCGATGAAGCGAGCCTCGCGCGCACGGCGGCCCTCGCCCATGTCGGCCTCACCCTGGCCATGGAGTCCGATGTGCGAGACGACATCGAGGCGGGCCGCCTTGTGCGCGTGCTCGAAGACTGGACCCTCACCTTGCCACCCTTGAGCCTTTATTATCCGAACCGGCGCAATCCAACCGCCGCGTTCAAGGCGTTCATCGATTTCGCGCGTCGGCACAATGGGGCCAGCGATGCCCCGATGCCCCCCGCAGGCTGAGTTGCGCCAGCAGCGGACGTTCGCCGGGCGTGGACATTCGATGGGGGGCCGCAAATGGATCAAGCCTCCCCCCGTGCGCGGATGCGGCGGCGCTGCATGCCCATGTTGCCACTAGGCGGAACGGGCCATGCCCACCGCCGCGATGCCGGCCACCGGGCCGGACCAGGCGAAATTGCGGTTGATGACGAAAACACCATTGCCGGCCGCGCCGGGCAGGAGATTGTCGGCGGGAACGCGGGCATTGTCGAAGGTGACGAGGGCGTTAGAGGCGGTACGGTGCCCTCCTTGTTGTGAAATTCATAGGAGATGCCGGGCGTTCCGCGTTCCACCGCGATGGCGGAGAGGCCTTTGGTCCCGGCCTTGACCGTCGCCTCCCCCGTCATGGTTCCACCCTCTCAGGCTTTGGCGCCCTGGCAAAGCCGGGGCGGTCCAGTCATTGCGGCAGAATGCCTGGAGGAAGGGGCGGGGATGACATCACCGCCACTGCTTTTCCTCCAATGTCCAGCGCTGGCCAGGCAGGGCGCCGTCCTTGAGGAAGGCGTCGACCACGTTGCGCAGCACCCGCGAGGCGGTGCCTTCGTAGCCCTTGGACGGCAGCGCCTGGCCGAATGCGATCGAGCCGGAGCTGAAGACGGCGCCGTTGTTCCAGCTGGTATAGAAAATCATGTCGGCACGAATGCGGTAATCGAGCGTGCCGACCATGCCCGCATAAGCGTAGAGAATTTCCTCGGTGGCCAGAACATAATTGTCGGTGTGACCGCCGGACGAAGCGATGATCTTGGTGTGCGGCGGCGTTCCGAGCGAAAGATCGTAGCGATCAACCTCGATGCCCGCCGCGCCGCCATAGGCGAGCCCCTCATTGCCGATCAGCTCACCCTCCACCCCCTGCGTGATCCAGGACACCGTGCGATGCCAGGAATCGGGCATCCGGCGGAATGGCTCGCAGGTCTCGAAGCCTTCGGCGATCATGCCGACGCCGACGAGCTTTTGCGGGGCGCGTCCGCGATTGCGCCAAAGGCCGCTCTTCTCGCCGGTGGTCTGCAGATAATGCTCGCCGGGCTTGGCCGCCCAGGCGCGCATGCCGCTGTCGAGCTTGCGCACCTCCATGACCGCATTCTCTTCGGGGTCGAAGTTCACGCACCAATAATATCCGTTCCCCCCCATGTAGATCAGGCGGCCTCCGCTGGTTACGAAGTCCTCCTGCGCGTCCAGCATGCGCTCGGACACATATTCGGGGTGGGTGCCGGTCATCACGCATTTGTAGGGAGCGATGGCGGCGACGCCTTCCCGGTGAAGATCGAGGTCCGATATGAAGTCGCAGTCGTAATTGAAATGGTCCAGCCAGGCCACGATGGAAAGATCGGCGGGAAACTGCCAGGGAACGCCCATCCAGGAATTGCGGAACTTGGGCCGCATGTTGATGAGCGGGCGCTTGTAGGAGCTGAAGCAGACACCCGCGCCGTCCTCGAAGCTGTTGTAGGTCGAGAGCCCGTATTCGCGGTGCTCGTAGGTTTCGATCTCGACATCCGAAATGATCGGCGGTTGCCCGGTCATCGGCTGCACGATCTGGGCGTCGAAGGAGAGGGTTTCGTTGCCATAGGCCAAATAGCTGGCCAGCGGGACGAGGAAGCACAGCTTCGCCGAGGGCTTGGCGGGCCGGACGATGAAGACGATATATTCCTCGGAAATCCCCTTGCCCGGCCCCACCCGCAGGCGGATGGCATAGACGCCGCTCTTCAGGTCCGCCGGAATCTCCATGCTGTGGGTCTGCGCCCAGCCGCAATCGGTGATCGCATCGGGATGAAACTCGATGCCGCCGAATTCCTGCGGAGCCAGGCGGAAGCAATCATTCTTGCCGTTCCAGTTCCAGCCGGTCATGCCGCGCACCGGATGGTTGACGCCGCGCGTTTTCAGCTTGTACGGACCGGTCTCGACCACATCGTGGCCGATGCCGTGCTCCGTATAGCCTGCGGAGGTGTCCCAATAGGCAACAAGACCGTCGCTGGGGGGGAGTTGCCCGGATTTCACGCGGTCGAGATCCTGACGCGACAGGACCCGGCCGCTGACGAACGGCCGGTCGATCTTGCCAGCATACAGATCGGAGACGAAGTCCCCGCGCAGCACATGATTGTCCCGTGCTCCGGCGATCAGGAAGGGAATATCGTCGCGATTGGACTGGCGGAATCGCAGCCGGGTCTTGACGTGCGAAGCATAATTATAAGGTACGCTCGGGCCGATCAGGGAATTGTAGCGGTTGAGCACGCTGTCCTGATAGAGGGCCGCCTCGCCAGTCTGCGCATCATAGCTGACACCGACGAGATACCAGGCGTGACGGATGAGCGGCATTTCGGCCGTGATGTAATCGACCTCCGTGCCGTCGCCGACCCAGAATTGCAGGTAGCCGTCCGGCGTGATGCCGAGGCCGAAGCCTTCGTTGGTCAAGGTGTCCCAGCGGCCCATGATGGTCTGCCGCGTCCCCTTCTTCGGCATGGACGGCCAGATGAACGCCGCCAGGGAGAGGGAGCCGTCGAGTTTCAGCCGCCGCTCGGGGTCCTGCACGGTGAGGAAATTGCCGAGCTGGGTAAATTGCTTCTTCACCGCCCACGATCCGTTGATCGGATGCGCGATTTCTTCTTCCAGGTAACCGGGGCCATCCTGTCGGTTGTCGTCGCCGTGAATCAGCCGAACCAGCTGGGCCTGGGCGGTGTCGGCGCCGTCGCAGTTCACATGGAAGGCGATACGCTCGCCCTGCTTTACCGAGAACTGATCCGCGTATCCGAATATTTTGGTCTCAGCCATCGTTCTTATCCATGAGGTCACTGATCTTCCGCAGGAAAATCCCATGCAATCCGGCGGAGGGGTCGGCATATTCCGTAGTGTCGAGATCGACCGGGCGCTCTCCCGCCCGCGGAATATTGGTGATCCGGTACCGGCCTTCGGGTGTCAGCCGCAGGGCATACTGCTCTTCAAGGGGCAGGTTCTTGAAGTAAAAAAGAAGAAGCCCGAGAGCTTCGCTGCGATGCTGGGCGTGCGGCCGGCGACGGTGCTCCTCGATCAGCGCGTCGTTGATGACGGAGCGCAGGTACTGCCTCGTCTTGCGGTCGAAATAGGAGCGGACGTTACGTCCCGCATCCCGCGGATGAGCGATCTCTTCATCAGTAGATCGGAGTGTTTTGTCGAATTCACTCACGGTCAGCTCTCCATGAGATCGTGAATGCGGCGCACGAAGATTGCGTGGTAGCCCTCGCCGATGGAATCGTATTCGCGATCCTCCACCACACGGGGCGAGACGCCGCGCTCGCCCGAGAAGGCGATGATCTTGTAGCGGCCGCTGGCGGCATTGCGATGTAGCGCGTATTTATCATCCATCGGGGCGCGGCGGAAATACATGAGGAGCCTTTCCAGCGCGGCGCTATGCTGGCCGAGCGGCTGGCGGCGGTGCTCCTCGACGATTTCAGGACAGATGAGCGTCTTCAGGTAATCGCGCTGCATCTTGTCGAAGCGCCGGAAGTAGAGGACATCCTTATTGTCCTGCTCGGTCGCCTCTTCAGGCAAAGCCTCGCCGCCCTTTTCGGCGCGCATGGAGCGCCACTCGCCGCGTTTCTTGTCGCGCCAGGCGTTGAACTGCTTTTTGATGCCGAAATAGCCGTTGTTGAGGAACAGCACCACGCCGAGCATGATGGTGCCGATCAGGAACATGCGCATGGGGCCAAGGCCGATCAGCACCTTGTCCAGGAAGATCACCACCAGCGTGCCGAGGATCGCCCCTTCCGCCTTGCCGATCCCGCCGATCGTCACCATCGCCAGTCCAAGCAGGACCGTGTCGAAGCTGAAGATGGAAAAGGCGGTGCCGCCATAAAGCGTGGCGTAGAAACCGCCGATGAAGCCGAGCGCAGCGGATGTGGCGACGAAGATGGTCACGCGCGCCCTGCGGTAATCGACGCCACAGGCCGCCGCGAATGCCTCGCGCTTCTCAGGCGCCATGCGCAGGATGCGGCCGAGACGCTTGCCGTTGATGAAGCGGAACAGGAACAGCGTCGCGATCAGCAGCAGGAAGGCGCTGTAATAGGACAGCAGCGACTGCGCATCCGGCGACCAGCTTTTCGGCAGGAAGCTGTCGGCGCCGTAAAGACCACCGGAAGCCGAGCCGAATTGCTTCGATGTGGTGAAGAACACCCGGCAAAGCTCGTTCAGGCCGAGAGTGAGGAGTGCATAATAGAAGCCGTCCAGCCGGAGCGCCGGAAAGGCGATGATGCCGCCCATCACGAGGCCGAGCACCGCGCCGATCGCCGGCAGCGTGTACCAGGGCAGGCCCAATTGGATGGACATATAGGTGGTGGCGAAGGCGGAGACGCCGACCACCGCATAGGTCGCCAGCGAGAAGATGCTGGCGGTGCCGATGATGAGGGTCCAGCACACGTTGATGGCGGCGAAAACGCCGAAGATCGTGCCCGCCGAAAGCATCGTGTTGTACATCGAGGCTGGGAACAGCGCCGGCCCGAGCGCCAGCAGAAGCAGGCAGAGGGCCCAGTAGATGGGCCGCCTGTCCAGTATCTTCTTCTCCGCCGCCAAGGTTTTGCGGTTGTAGAGCCCACGGATGTGCAGGAGCGTGCGGCGGGTCGGCCACCAGCGCAGGCGCGTCCACATCCTTTCGCCGTGGCTAGGCCAGACGATATAGTGCTTGAGGCGCCCCACCTTGTAGGTCTTCGCCTTGAAGTGTGTGTTGGCGTCCCAGACGTCGCCGGCATCGGGCGGCTGGACCGAGGGCATCTCTTTGGTTTCCGCGCCCCACGGCGCGAGCGGATTGTGCCAGACGACAGGGGTCAGGGCTTTTTGTTCCGTCATTGTTCGCGGGCCTTGTCGAGGAGACCGGAAATGCCGCGGGGGCGGACGATCAGGATCATGATGATGACCAGGAACTGGGTGATGAGCACATATTGGCCGCCGAGATAGCGGGAGGTCGCCGCTTCCGTGGCGCCGAGGATGAAGGCGGCGATGACAGCGCCCTGCACCGAGCCGAGCCCGCCGCACAGCGCGATGGACACGCCCTTGATGAGCGGCGTCAGGCCGCTGAAGGGGGCGATGTAATAGGTCTGCGACAGCAGCACGGACGCCAGCCCCGCCATGGCCCCGGTCAGCGCCATCACATAGATGCCGGTCGAGCGGATGCCGATGCCGACGATGGAGGCGGCGTGCGGATTCATCATCATCGCCCGGATTTCCAGGCCGCGCCGGCTGCCTTTCATCCATGAGACGACGAAGGCGAGCATCAGCATCGCGCAGACGACGATGCCGATCTTGTCGGACGTTACGATGGTCGAGCCGATGGCCACCTGCCAGTCACCGAACAGTTCCGGCAGAGATTTCGCGCGCGGGCCGAACTGCATCAGGAGGGCCTGGGACCCGATGAGGCTGACGGCCAGTGTCCCGATCATGCCGCGCGTGGTGAAGTTTGGCTTGTCGTGCAGCGGAATGAAGACGGCAAGGCAGATGAGAACGCCACAGAGCGCCCCGCCGAGAATGGCGGCGGCGGCGATGACCAGGGGAAATTCGGAGACATATTGGGCGGTGAGCCACGCGCAATAGCCTGCGAAGGAGAAGACGAAGCCATAGCCCAGATTGATGAGGCCGAGGCTCGACCAGGTGATCGAGACCGCAACCGCGATGAGGCCGTAGATGGCCGCGATCGTGACTGCGTTGATCAAGATGAAGCTGATTTCCATTGTGAGATACCGTTCAGCCGATCCCGAGCGCGGTCGATGCCTCGCCTTTCAGTTTGCCGGCGTGCATGCCGATGCAGCGATCGACCCGGCCGTCGAGCAGGGCGACGTTTTGCTCCGCGATGAACATGGCGCTGTCCTTGAGGTCGATGGAGAAGAGGGCCTCCATCACCCGCTGGCCGATCTTCGGCGCGAGGCCGAGCGAGGGCTCGTCGACGAGGTAGAGCCTGGCGTCCGTCATCAGCCCGCGGCCGATGGAGACCATCCGCCGCTCGCCGCCCGAGAGGCGCCCCACGGGCGATTTCAGCAAGGGCCGCAAGGGCTCGAAAAGGTCGAGCACCCGCTCCTTGCGGGCCTTGCGGTCGCGCCACGCCTCGGGCGTGAAGGCCCCGGAATCCAGATGTTCCTCCACCGTGAGGCCGGTGAAGATCTCGTCGCCCTGGGGCATCAGGGCCAGACCCAGGCGCACGATCTGGTGCGTATAGCGCCCCGGCCCCTGGCTGCGCGTGCGCCCGATCTCGACGCCGTTGAGCTGGATCGAGCCGCGCTGCCAGCCGGTCAGGCCGGCGATGGCGTAGATCAGTGTCGTCTTTCCATGGCCGTTGAGGCCGACGATGCCGAGCCGCTCGCCGGGCCGGATGACGAGATCGAGGTCATGGATGACCCGAAGCGGACCGTAGCCGGCGGAAAGGCCGCGTATGTTGAGAACATCTTTCATGGCGTTCCCTCGGCCCGCTCAGTGCGCTTCAAAATAGGCGGCGCGCACGGCTGGGCTGTCGATGATGTCGGCAAGCTTGCCCTCGGCGATGACCTCGCCGGCATCCATCACGATCACCCGGTCGGCGATGGAGTCGAGCAGCTCCATGCGGTGCTCCACGATCAGCACCGCGACTTCCAGCTCCTTCGAGAGCATGCGGAGAATCTGGTCGATCTCGTCGATCTCCGCATTGATGAGCCCGGCGGCGGGCTCATCCATCAAAAGCACCTTGGGCCGGCGCATCAGGATGTTGGCAAGAAGAAGCTTGCGCCGTTCAAAGGTCTTGAGCTGCGCATTCGGCTTGTCGTGGGACACGCGGAAATGGACGAGATTGGAGCTGTATTCGGCATCGAAGCGGGTCAGGTAGGGCCTGTAGGCTTGCCGGGCCGCCTTGAACGTCTCTCCCACCGTCAGGTCCTCGCAGACGATGGGCGTCTGGTAGGTCCGGCCGATGCCGAGGCGGGCACGCGCGAACAGCGGCAGGCCGGTGATGTCCCGGCCCTCATAGAGGACGCGGCCGGCCTTCGGCCGGTAGCGGCCGGAGAGGATTTCGAGCAGGCTGGTCTTGCCTGCCCCGTTCGGCCCGATGATGCCCAGCACCTCGCCGGGCCGCAGTTCAAAGCCGATGCTGCGCAGCACCTCCCGCCCACCAAGGTCGAGCGAGAGGCTTTCCGCCGTGAAAAGAGGGGCGTCGTTCGGGCGCGCCATCGCCTAGTTCCACCAGGGCGCGCGGCGCAGCGAGGATTCGGCGATCTGGGTGGGCCAGATGATCTTGTGCGCGCCCCCTTGAACCTGCACGAAGAGCTGCGACATGCCCTTTTCCAGTTCGGACGCCTGATTTCCAAAGCCGTTGTCGGGGAAATGCAGGGCCTCCTGGAGGTCGTTGCGCATGTCCATCATCCCGCAGACGCCGCGATAGGGGTTGTTCCTGATCCAGGCGACGTTGGCGGCGAAATCTTCCGGCTTGCCGGTCGCCTCCCAGGCAAGCTTCAAATATTGGATGATGTCGTAGCCGTTGCCGGTATAGACGAGGCCCATGTTGTTCTTGAATTCGGGGTAGCGGGCCATGTACGCCTTGCGGAACGCCTGCCCGCGCTCGTCACCATAGACGCCCAGCGTCGTCGCCCAGCAGAAACCTTCGGTGGAGCGTCCCCCCAGTTCCAGGAATTCGGGCTGCGATGGACCGTATTGGAGATAGACGAGCGCGTTGGGGACGGGGTTGGCGCGGAACTGTTTACAGAAGGCCGCATATTCGGCGGCCACCCAGTGGTCGATCATGATCGCGCCGGCATCGACTTCCTTCAGGCGCCGGATCACGGGGCTCCAGTCATTCACCGGGTACTGGATATCGGTCACCTCAGCGAGTTCGAAGTCATATTTCGGAATGGCCTCGCGCATCGCTCGTAGGATGGTCTGGTTGTAGCCGACCTGCTCCGCGACCACATGGATCTTGCGGTTCTTCGGCTTCCAGGCGCCGGACTGCTCCATGGCCGTGAGCCAGAGCGGATAGGTCCAGCCGTAGTTCACTTCGGCCGGGCACGTCTGAAGGACGTGGCTGTATTTCACCGGATCGGCTCGATACGCCTCGGTGGGCAGGCGCTGCGCATTGCCGTTGAGGTAGGGGCATTTGTACTTAGCGGATTCGTCTAGCGCGGGAATGGGCGCGAAAAGGAAGGAGTTGGAGATCGCCATGACCTTCTTGTCGATGCAGGCGGCGATGGCCTGGCGGCAACTCTCCGGCGAGAGCTTGTCGACATCGGGAACGAACAAGTCGATCTCGCGCCCCAGGACGCCCCCGGCCGCATTGATCTGCTCGACGGCGAGCTTGGTGCCGTTGAGATGGTCGGTGTCATCCGCCACGCCGTAGGGCGTCGAGAGGGAGGACGGCACCCCCACCAGGATCTTGTCAGGCAGGTTCTTGGACAGGGCCGGCGCCGCAAGGCCAACCATCGAAGCGCCGGCAATGGCCAGCTTCAAGGCATCGCGCCGCGTCACGGACGACAGAGTCGTCGGTGACATCGCCGAGGCGAAATCACGGTTCGTCGTCATGGGTTCTCTCCGGAAGGGCGCGCGGCGCCCCGAAGGCTCTGGTTGGATATTATCGTTATGTCTAGATTTTTGTGCTGTCTTCCATATCAAGCTAGACAGTCCGGGATATTCGCGTCAATGATTTTTTCTGGAAATGCGAGCGACGGCCGATCCTCAATGTCTAGATGAAACGATCATATTTGGAGGCGCAGTGCGTATGACCAATAAACGCGCAAGTGCCGAAAATTTGCCTGGGAATGCTGGCGACGAATCGGGCATTTCTGCTAGAAATGGAGAAGGGGGCGTAGCGCGCCGCGTCTACCGCTGCATCGGACGCGGCACATCCGTGCGGCTTTCCGCGCGTTCTGCCAGAATGGCGAAAATGTCAGGGTTTCCATGAGCGTGCCCGCTTCGATCAAGTTCGAGCCCAACACTCCCGGCTCCGCCATCTCCATCCTGATCGCTGACGATCACTGGGTGGTTCGGGAATCCCTCAAGCACGTCGCGCGGGGGCTTTGTGGCGGCGAGATCGAGGAAGCGTCCAACCTGGACGAGGCCCTGGCGGCGCTGGCCCGGAACCCCACCATCGGCCTGGTGCTGATCGATCTCATCATGCCCGGCGCGAAGGAATTTGAGGGCGTGCAGGAATTGCGCAGCCGGTTCCCCGCCGTTCCGGTGGTCATCGTTTCGGTGCATGAGGACCCCGAGCACGTGCTGGAGGCGATCCGGCACGGCGTGGTCGGCTATATTCCCAAATCCTCCGGCGCAGGGCAGGTGAGGCAGGCGCTGGAGCGCGTGCTGGCCGGAGAAGTCAGCTTTCCCCGTGACATCCTCACGCGCGCCCACGTCGCCCGCACCCCGGTCGCTCCGACGAAGGAAAGCCTGTCCTCGGGCGCCCCGCAGGTGCCGTCCGACCCCCGATCCAGCGCGGAGGCTTTCCAGCACCTCACCCGCCGCGAAATCGAGGTCCTCGTCGCGCTCAGCCGCGGTGAGGCTCTGCACGACATCGCCGACACGCTGGCGATCAGCCGCCAGACGGTGCGCGTGCACCTCGGCAACGCCATGAAGAAGCTCGGCATTGCGGCACGCGAGGCGGTCATCCGGCTGGCGGTGGAACAAGCCACCGAACTGCAGCGGGCGCTTGACACAAAATGAGCCCCCCGGACGGATCGAGCCCGCGGCAGGACGTTCCCGGTGCCGAACTGGAGAGGTTGAGGACACAGGCCTTCTGGAGCCTGGGCTTTGGGCTGGCGATCTGGAACGGCAAGGGCGAGATCGTCGATGCCAACCCGGCCTTTCAGCGCCGCTTCGCCTTTCTGCCGCCGCCGGGGCGGTGGCGCGACCTGTCCCAGCGGGCCCTTCTGGATGCGCTCAACGCCTCTGGAATGCTCGTGCACGCGCTGGCGCCCCCCGCCGAGGGCGACCTTTTCCCGCTCGCGGGCCGCTCTCTCACCTTTACCGACGGCCAGGTTCTCAAGGTGGAGAGCTGGCCGATGCCGCAGACCGGCGTGGTGACCCTTTTCGGTGATATTTCCGAAGCATGGCTGTCGCAGCAGGCGCTCGAGCGGGCGCGTGACAGGGCGGCTGCCGCCGATCAGAGCAAGTCGCGTTTCCTGCGCGCCGCCAATCACGACCTGCGCCAGCCGCTCGCGTCCCTGAAATTGCTGATCTATTCCTGCATGGCGGCGGAAACTGAAAAGGAGCGCGCCGAAGCGCTCCACGCCATGGATGTCTCCGTCTCGATCATGGAGGATCTGCTGGGGGCGTTGCTCAACATTGGGCAGCTCGACGCCGGGAAGGTGCTCCCTCGCATCCAGACCTTCCAGCTATCAACCGTACTGGAGCGGCTACGCATTCAGTTTAGCCACCTGGCGAAGGAAAAAGGTCTCGACCTGCGCATTCTGCCGTCGCGCTCGGCGGTGGAAAGCGATCGGGCGCTGCTGGAGCGGATACTGTCCAATTTCATCGGCAACGCCATCAATTACACGGATGTGGGGCGCATCCTGGTGGGGTGCCGGCGGCATGGAAGGTTTCTGCGGATCGAAGTGCACGACACCGGCCGCGGCATCGCCCCTGAGCACCAGGAAGCCATTTTCGAGGAATTCTTCAGGGTGCCGGAGCGGCAGACGACCCGCCATAATCTTGGGCTCGGCCTCAACATCTCCCGCCGCCTCGCGGAGGTCCTCGGTCATCGCATCACGGTCAGGTCTCAGCTCGGGAAGGGGTCGATCTTCGCGCTCGACGTCCCGATGGGTGATGTCTGGCATTCCTCGGTCGGCGAGGCGGAGATCAGCGAGCGGGTCGGGGGAGAATTCGCCGGCTTGAGCTGCGTGGTCGTCGAAGATGATATGCATCTGCGGGATGCGCTGACGACCCTGCTAAAGCGATGGGGCATGGAGACCTATGTGCTTGATGCCTTCAATGATATAGCGGTCTCGATCGCAGACCTTCCGCGTCCTCCCGACATCATCATTACGGATTTCCGCCTGCGGGGAGACCTGCGTGGCACGGAAGTGGTCCATCGGATCAACGATCTGCTCGAACTGCCGTGTCCAGCCGTGGTCATTACCGCAGACACCGGGCCGGAACTGATCGATGAGATCCGCAGTCAGGGGTTTCCGGTGCTGATAAAGCCGGTCAGCCCGCCGGGCCTTCGCGTCATCATGCACAATATCCTGTTTGAACCAGAGCTCGTGCCGGAACTTTCATGAGCACTCTGCCGCTATGAGCGATACCACAATCCCCATCGGCGGCATGGTGCCGTTGACCGGCACCGCCGCGAGCGATGGCCGGGAGTTCAGCAACGGGATCACCCTCGCCTGCGAGGAGATAAACCGCCGCGGCGGCATCCTCGGGCGCCATCTCGCCCCTATCCTGGTCGACACCGGCAACCAGACCGCCGCCGAAACCGTGCGGGCGGCGCGTCAACTGATTTCCAAGGGCGTGCACGCCATCTTTGCCGGCTATAACATCGGCGCGCAGAATTCTGAATACGAGCCGGTCGCCGACGCCGGCATCATCTATATTCATCATAATACCCTGCTGCAGCATCACGACACCGTCATGAGCGACCCGGATCGTTACTTCGGGTGCTTCATGGCGGACCCTGCGGAATACTGGTATGGTCAGGGCTTCATCAAGTTTCTGTCGTGGCTGCGCGGCTGCGGGCAGTGGCAGCCGGCGAGCAACCGCATCGCCATCGTCTCCGGCCCGAAGCCCTACAGCATCGTCATTGCCAATGCGATGATGCAGGCGGCGGAGGAGTTCGGCTGGAGCCCCGTCTTCCGCCCGAGAATCCTGCGGCGCCTGCCCGCCGACTGGCGTCCCCTGCTGGACGAAATCCGCGCCGCGGACCCCGCGGTTCTCGCCATGACGCATTTCCATTCGGGCGATCTCGCCCGCTTCCATCTGCAGTTCATGAGCGACCCGCTGCCGGCCCTGCTTTATCTGCAATACGGCGCCCTGCACCGCACCTTTTTCGAACTCGTCGGCGAAAAGGCGCGCGGGACGATCGTCGGGACGGTGGTGGGCCTCCTGCGCGACGACATGGGATGGAGCTTTTTCAAGCGCTACAAGGCGCGCTTTGGAGCGTCGGCGACGCCGGAGATCGGCTGCCAGACCTATAACGCGCTCCACCATTATGCCATTGCCGCGGCCGTCGCGGGCGGAACCGCCGGAGGGGCCGGCGCGCACGAGCAGAACCGGCGGATCGCCGACATCTTGCTGTCCTTGCCCTATCGGGGGGTGTCGGGCACCATCCGCTATCATCCCCAGTGGCAGGCCGCCATGCCCTATCCGGACCTGACGCGCGATCCTTCCATGGGCCTGCCCCACTTGTTCTACCAGCTTCGTGGCCCGGATGACCCGCCGGCGCTCATCGCGCCCGAGCCGTTCTGCGACTCGTCCTTCAAGCTGCCACCGTGGTTTCACACGAATTGAAATTGTCGCGCTGCGACGCCATCTTCTCCATGCCTCAGCCTTCTCCATGCCTCAGCGCTGCCTGCTCGCGCCTCAGTGAGGGCAGCGCCACGTCCGGTTGCCGCCCCCAGCGATACGGAAAACCACCCCTCGACCACCTGCGTGCCACCAAGAGCGCCACGCTTTTGGAACAAAGGCTTCGGCCCCTCTCTTGCTCCACTGACGCCGCGAACCCGCTTGCGGGTAAGGCCGCTCCAGGGCGCCTCCATCGCGTCGATGGCGGTGCGGTCTGATGGTCCGCGCTCCGGCTGGCTCTGCGCAGCGGCGCCGGGGCCGGTGAACCGGCTCCGGCACCACAGATGTCATCCTTTCGGCTTGGCACCGGCGGCCATGGCGGCGCGCGCTTGCTCGACAAGGTCGAGCCCGATCTTCTGGCTGTACTCTGTCACCACAGGTGCAACGCGTTCGCTCATGGTTGCCAGCGCTTCAGGCGTGGGGCGGGTAATCTTGAAGCCCTTCGCCTGGAGCTCGCCCTCCAGCTGTTCTGCCGCCTTGCGCGAAAGGTCCCGTTGGAAGGCGGCCGATTCCTTGGCCGCTTCTATGACCGACGCCTTGTCCTTGTCGGAAAGACTTCCAAACCATTTGCGGCTGGCAAGAAGAACAAACGGCGTATAGACGTGCCCGGTCTTGGCGAGGTAGCTCTGCACCTCATAGAGCCGTGCGGTGTAGATCAGGGCGTAGGGCGATTCCTGAGCGTCGACGGCGCGATTTTCCAGGGCGCTGTAAAGTTCTGGCCAAGGAAGGGGCGTCGGATTTGTCCCGAGGGCCTTCCAGGTTGCGATAAACAGCGGATTAGGTATGACCCGGATATTGAGCCCTGCCATATCCTGCACTGTGTTGACGGGACGTTTGGCGTTGGTCATGTGACGGAAGCCGTTGTCCCACCAGGCCAGCCCCACGATACCGGTCTTTTCCTTCAGTTGTGCAAACAGCTTTTCGCCGACCGCGCCATCCATCACGGCATCTGCCGCGGCAAAGTCCTTATAGAAGAACGGAAGGTCGAAGATCATGAACTGGGGGACGACGCCAACCAGATTGGGCGTCGGGCCCACCATGATGTCGATGAAACCGGCCTGAACCGAGGCCTGCATTTCGGGCTCGCTTCCGAGCAGGCCATTGCCGAATGTATCGATCTTGATGCGGCCGCCGGTCTTCTCCGCCACCAGCTTCGCGAAATGGCGTGAAGCTTGCCCAACCGGATGATCGTCGACTGGCACATATCCCAGGCGCGGATTTTGAGCCATGGCCGGAGCATTGGCCAGGAGAACGCCCAGAAGTGCTGCCGTCAGAATCTTTATTTTCATAGCTTTACCTCCCACTGGATTTTTTCTTAAAGTTCAAAAGGGCCGAAACTGTCGTCAAGACGGGAGCGTGGCAGTTGCTTGGACACATCGGCCAAGAAGATCTGCACCGCGTCTTCTCCGCTGACGTGAAGAGCCCGTTCGCTGTCATGGCCTCCCCGTTTGAAGATGGCGCCGACGGTCGTGTCATCCGCCCGTCCGAATTGGCGATGGGCGTCACGCCGGACCACATTGGCCGACGCTCTCCTCCACCGCCAAGGTCGCTAAACCCATGGCCCGCCCGTGCGAGAACCGGCCGCCGTCAAGATCACGCCAAGTATCCCTCGGCCCTGACCCAAGCCGATAATCGATGACCACAATGTGGGCATAATGTCCAATATGATATTTTGGTCAGACAGAGGCCCGATTGTCAACGCGTCCTCGCCGCCTCTTAGACTTGGGGCCGGCTGCCTTAGGGGGCAGCGAGTGCTGGCCGGCCGCAGCGCGAAGGGGCCGGGGGATCGCCGCAAGCCGGAGGCGGTGGCTTGACAAGGCCAGACTTCCCCATGCATTTTTATGGACATCATGTCCATATAATGGGCAGAAAGCGCTGATCGTCGTACGTTCGTATGCGTCGGCTCAACACCGCCATGCCGTATGCAGCGATGGCTGTAGCGATGCAGGTGGGCGGACTATCAGGGGAGGGCGGCAGCGTGCATACCATAACCTACCTTACAAACATCAGTTTTGGGCTGGGGGCGTCGGATACGCTGTCGGAAACCCTGCGCGAACTCGGCATATCCCGCCCGCTGGTCATCAGCGACCACGGCATCAAGGCGGCCGGCCTGCTCGACCGCCCCGGCTTTGCCTTCCTGAGTTCGGCGCCCGCCTTCCTGGATGTTCCCACCAACCCCACGGAAAGCGCCGTTGCGGCTGGTCTTGACCTGTACCGGCAAGGCGGCTGCGATGGCGTCGTGGCCATCGGCGGGGGATCGCCCATTGACCTCGCCAAGGGCGTGGCGCTGCTCGCCACCCATGACGGCGAACTGGAGCGCTATGCGGCCATTCTGGGCGGCGTCGCCCGCATCACCAGCGCAGTTGCGCCGCTCGTGGCCATCCCGACCACGGCTGGCACGGGCTCCGAAGTGGGGCGAGCGGCGCTGATTACGCTGGATGACGGCCGAAAGCTCGGCTTCATCAGCCCATTCCTGATCCCCCGCAGGGCGATCTGTGACCCCGCCCTGACACTGGGTCTGCCTGCGGGCCTGACGGCCTCCACGGGTCTCGACGCGCTGTCGCACTGCATCGAAACCTACCTGTCGCCCCGCTTCAACCCGCCCGCCGAGGCGATCGCCACCGATGGCTTCACGCGCATCTGGAAGGCGTTGCCTGTTGCCTATGCCGATGGCGGGAACGTGGAGGCGCGGACCGAGCTTATGATGGGCGCCCTGGAAGGCGGCCTGACCTTCCAGAAGGGACTGGGCGCCGTCCATGCGCTGAGCCATGCCCTGGGCGGGCTCAAGGAGGCCAAGCTGCATCATGGAACGCTCAACGCCATCCTGATGCCGACCGTCCTTCGCTGGAATGTGGAAGTCGAGGCCGTGGCCGAGAAGGTCCGCCACCTCGAAGGCCTGGCGGGGCTTGAAGCCACAACCCTGGCAGACGCGCTGGACGATCTGAACCGTCGTTTGAACATCACACCGAAACTGTCCGAGCTTGGGGTGCCGCGCCACGTCATCGATTGGGTGTGTGAGCGTGCCCTTGCAGACCACAGTCATCCGACCAATCCGCGGTCCTTGTCCAAGGAAGACTATGCCGCGATCCTCGAGGCCGTTTTCTAGAGCGCGATCCACTCAGATTGAAACAATCTGAGTGGTGAATCGCCCTCTATCACTTTGAAAAGAGACGGATTCACCAACCATCGGGTCGCATGACGATCCAGTGTGATCGGATCCGGCTCTAAGCCGAGAACGCCCCGGACAAGGACCGAGGAGGCAGTCCCGTGAGACCGATCCTAATCGTGACGGGCGCAAGCCACGGCATCGGTGCCGCAACGGCCCGGCTGTTCGCCGCCGAGGGATACGATGTTTGCATCAACTATCTCTCGGACAGCGCCGCCGCGTCCGAAGTCGTCGCGGCGTGCAGGGCCGTGGGCGCTCGGGCCATTGCTGTCCAGGGCGACGTGGGCAAGAGAGAGGACATAAAGGCGCTGTTCAGAGCCTGCGACGAGGATCTCGGAAGAGTGACCTGCCTCGTCAACAATGCCGGGATCATCGGGACGGCCGGACGAATTGAAGACCTGCGGCCTGAGGTGCTGGAAACCGCCTTCCGGATCAACGTCTTCGGCGTCATGTACGGCATCCAGGAGGCCGTGGCGCGCATGTCCACGCGCAAGGGAGGCGCAGGCGGGACGATCGTGAACATGTCGTCCCTGGCCGCCGCCCTCGGCAGCCCCAACGAATATGTCCACTATGCCGCCACCAAGGGGGCCGTGGAATCCATCACCTTCGGCGCGGGCAAGGAGCTGGCGCCGGAGGGCATCCGTGTCAACGCCATCCGCGTCGGGACCACCAACACGCGGATCCATACGCACGGGGGCAATCCCGAGCGCCCGGCGCGGATTGCCGCGATCACGCCCATGGGGCGCATCGCGGAGCCGGAGGACATCGCGCGCTCAGCCCTAATGCTCGCATCTCCCGGCTCGGGGTTCATGACGGGCACCTTGATCACGGTCGCCGGCGGGCTGTAACGCGCGCCGGCGCGAGGTGACAGGGGGGGGCAGGGGGCGGTGCTGCCATTGGGTTGACCCTCCCCCCACAACTCCCGCGTCAGGGGGCTGCCGCCGTCCCCGTCCCGCCTCCCCGAGGGCCGTCAGGGATGGGCACTTCAACGCCTGGAGCCTGATAGAGAACGTTGCCGATCTGATGCGATGGCATCAGATCGGCACGTGCTCTCGTCGGTTCGACCCTCAGTGGAGCCAGCTCGCTGGCGTGGTCACCAGGGCCGGGAACAGAACCAGCAGCAAAATGAGCAGCATCTGGGCCACAAGGTAGGGCATGGCGCCCTTCGTTGCCGCCTCCATGGAAACGCCGCTGATCCCGCACACCGTGTTCAGGACTGTCCCGACCGGAGGTGTGATCAGGCCGACCGCGTTGACCATCATGAAGATGACCCCGAAGTAAACCGGGTCGATCCCGGCCGCCTTGACCAACGGCATGAGGATGGGCGCCAGGATGGTGATGGAGGGTGCAAAGTCGAGCGCCGTGCCGACGATGAAGACCGCGATGACGATCATACCCATCAGCAGGATCGGCGAGGCGATGAAGGGTTGGAGGGTGCTGACGAGCTGGGCCGGCATGTTGGAGATGGTCAGCATGAAGCCGGAGATCGCGGAGGCGGCCACCAGCAGCATGATGACCGCCGTCAGGCGCCCGGCTGCCAGCAGGGAGTCATAGAGCGCCCGCGGTGTCAGCTCGCGATAGACAAACAGCCCCACGAACAAGGCATAGGCGGCGGCAACAACGCCGGCCTCCGTGGGTGTGAACAGGCCGAACCGCAGTCCCGCAAGAATGATGACCGGCATCATCAACGCCCAGCCGGCGGTCATGATGGTTTTGGGAAGATCCCGGCGCGGCAGTTTGAGGCGAACCGTCGCCGTCTCCTTTTTGGAGAGGAACCACCAGGCGACCATGAGGCTGAGCCCCATCATCACCCCTGGCACGATCCCGGCGAAGAACAGGCCGACGATGGAAATGTTTGCGGTGACACCCAGGATGATGAACCCCACCGATGGCGGGATGACGGGAGCGATAATGCCCGTCGCCGCCATCAGGCCGGAGGCGCGACCCATGTGGTAGCCGCCATCCCGCATGAGCGGGACGAGCATCACCGCAAGCGTCGCGGTATCCGCGATGGCCGAGCCGGAGACGCTGGCAAGGATCAGGCCCGTGCCGATGACCACGTAGCCAAGGCCACCCCGGATGTGACCGACGAGCGCCAATGCCACGTTCACGATGCGGCGGGAGAGGCCGCCGGCGTTCATGAGTTCGCCGGCGATGAGAAAGAAGGGGATCGCCATCAGCGGATAGCTGTCCGCGCCATTGACCAGGCGTTGCGCCAGGATGTTGGCATCCAGGTTGCCCATCAGGAGCATCATCGCAACGCCCGACAGCATCAGGGCGAAGGCAATGGGAATGCCGATGCCCATGGCAGCCAGGAGGGAAACGATAAAGACCACGCCGCTCATGGTGTTTCCTCCGAAGCGCGCGCCGGGAGCACGATCGGTAGCGGCTCAACATGCTCCACGCCCGACCAGGGGGCTGGCAGGATGCCGCGCAACGCGCGCCAAAGATCAAGAAGGAGAACGAGCGCCATCAGGATCGCGGCGACGAACCCCGCGGCATAGATGGCACCGACGGGAATCCCTGACAGTGCCTGGACATTGTCCCACTCAATGACAGTGAGCGACCAACTGCCTTCTCCCAAGAGCCAGCAGCACCAAAGCATCAAGCCGTAGGAGAGAAGAAAGCAGACGAAACGCGCCCGTCGCGGCAGGCGGACCACCAGGGACTCGACGCCGAGATGCGCGCCCTTGGCCAGAGCCACCACGGACCCCATGAAGATGACCCAGACGAGGATGACGCGGGACACCTCAACGGCAAACGGAATGCCTGAGCTGAAGCCATAGCGCAGGACAACGTTTGTAAAGATCAGGAGGCTGATGATCGCCATCCCGATGACGACGAAGACGTCAAACGCTTTGAATAGCCAATGCAACGCTGAAGACATGGCCGCTCACAAAGGTTGTGCGCGCATGCGACGTTCGCCGCACTTCACCGAGGGGCCGGAGGTTTTGAGCCGAGCACGTCCAGCAGGCTGGGTGGGCAAGGCCCACTTAACGGTTCCGGTCGAACTGCGCGCAGGTTAAAGGCGAATAGTCCTCCCGTCCGTATGACAGGAGGCCCCAGGCAATTCGTCCGGTGTCAGACACCTTCCACCACGGCCAGATGCACCTTGGCATGCTTCTCGCGGGCCTTTATCGCCCTTTGATACTCGGGAGACTTGTAGCAGGCGAGCGCGGTCTCGTAGTCCTTGAACTCGATGACGGCCAGGCGGTTCGCGTCCGGGCCTTCCATCACCTGGCTCTGGCCGGCACGAACAACAAAGGCGGCCCCGTATTTGTCGAACGCCGCCTTATTCAAAGCAATGTATTCTTTGTATCCCTCGTGGTCTGCAATGTCGACCATCGCAACCCAGTAGCCTTTTTTGGACATGTGCTTCCTCCCACCATGAACTCCCCGCCTTCTCTTGCGGAAGGCGTGGAAGGGTCCATCCATTCACATTCGGCGCTTGAGAGTTTGCCGTTGATCCTCCTCGGTCACACGGCTAGAACCGAAGAAGAACATTGACTACAATGTGGACAGTTTGCCCAAGTTTTGTAGTGCCGCAATGTTCGGTTGTCAACCTGGCGAGGTGTTTCCGTGACCCAGAGTGAGCGTGAGGACGAGGGCGATGCTGGAGCGCCCAATCACGTGCAAGGAGCGGCCTCGTTCTCGAAGTTCATGGCGGTGCTGCAGATCATCGCCGAGGCCCCCGGAGCGTTGAACATTGCCCAACTGACAAAGCGCGCGCCGTTTCCCCGGGGCACGGTCTATCGCCTTGTTTCGGCGCTCATCGCGGAGGGGCTCGTCACGCAGGCCGGCGAGAATGGCACCTTCCGCCTGGGGCCACGTCTCCTCCAGTTTGCCGCAAAAACGTGGGAAGACTCCGACCTGCGGACAATCGCCAGGGACTTCCTTGTGTCGCTCCGCGACGCAACGGACGAGACCGTGCATCTTGCGGTGCCCAGCAACAACCGGATGGTCTACATCGACAAGCTGGTCGGCTCCAACCGGGTGCAGATGAAGACCAGTATTGGCGGCCAGGTGGAACTTCACTCCACGTCCGTCGGCAAGGCGTGGCTGTCCGGGCTGCCCGATCAGCGGCTCCAGGACGTTCTCAAGGGCCTCGACCTGAAGCGTCACACCACCAAGACGTTCACAACGCCCGCAGCGTTGCTGGAGGAATTGAAGCGGACGCGCGAGCGCGGATTTGCGTTCGATGACGAGGAAAACGAGCCGGACATCCGCTGTTTCGGCAGTCCGATCTTCAACCGTTCGCGAGAGCCCATTGGAGCGGTCAGCATCAGCATGCCGGTCTACCGGCACGACGAACGGCGCCACGAACTCTGCGGACGGCTGGTGCGTGAAACCGCCCAACGGATCAGCGCCGAATTGTCCAGGATGCTGTAGCGCCAGGCGCCCCATCGCATTCTGCGGGACGGCGGGGAGAGCGGCCTCGCCCATCGTGCGTATGAGATGGAGAAAGATGGCAGTCGCAACAGCCCTTGCGGGGCACGGATAAATGTGACACTCATAGTGTCATGAGTATCTCGGAAGTGCCACAAACGGGCCGGGTGTCGCTGCGCGACGAGCAGGCGAGGGTGACGCGCGAGCGCATCCTCGAGGCTGTCAGGGCGATCTTCGAGCGGCAGCCGGACGCCGCATTCTCGTTTGACGATCTCTCCAGGGAGGCGGGCGTCAGCAGGCGCACGATCTTCCGTTACTTCAAGGACAAGGAGGCGCTTCTCGACGCCTTCCTGTCGCGCACGAATGAGCGGCTGGGCGTACCGGTGTGGCCGACCTGCGAGGCTGATCTCGTCCACCTGCCGCCGAGCCTGTTCGAGGCCCTCGAGCGCAACAGCGGGACGGTGCACGCCCTGAACGTCTCCGTTGCCGGCCGCGAGGTCCGGCTGCGGGACAACAAGGCGCGCCAGGCCGCGTTTCGCAAGAGCCTGAAGAATGTCAGCCAGCACTTGAGCCCGAAGGAAAAGGCTTATCTGGAGGCGGTGGTCCATCTCCTGTTCACCACGTCGGCGTGGCAGATCATGAAGGACCACTGGAACCTGGAGGGCCGCGAGGCGGGAGAGGCATCCGCCTGGGCCATCGGCCTTCTTCTGGAGGCCGCGCGGCACAAGACATCAAAGCCGAAGCGGGCTCTTGCGGATACTGGGGATCAGTAAGAAAAAGATCATGACATCTGGAGCGCGCTCCGCTCCAGCTGAATACATCTCGTGACGATATAGACCTGTCTTTTTTAAGAAACCTGTCTTTTTCAAGAATAGACGGACCGCCTCGGCCCCACGGCAACGCGTGGCGGTCCCGCGGGGGCGTGTCCGCCTCCAAGAGCTCAATGACGCGCAAGTCGTCAGGCTTCCGGCCGCACAAGGCCTTTCAAGACATACCTTCCAGGAGAATGACATGGCTCTCACACGGCGATCCGCCCTGAAGATATTGGCCAGCGGTTCTATCGGGCTTGGAGCCGCGGTGCGCGGCGACCGACCCGCCTTCGCGCAGGCAAAGCCTGGCACGATCCGCGTTGCGATGAGTGCCAGCGACATTCCGCTCACAACCGGCCAGCCCAGCCAAGGCGTGGAAGGCATCCGCTTCATCGGCCTGACCGTCTATGACGGGCTGACACGGTGGGATCTCTCCAGAAGCGATGTGGCCTCCGAAATCGTCCCGGGCCTTGCCGAAAGCTGGGAGATCAGTCCGCAGGACACGCGCGTCTGGACCTTCAGGCTGCGCAAGGGGGTGACGTTTCATGACGGGTCGGACTTCAATGCCGATGCCGTCATCTGGAACTTCGAGAAGCTGCTCACCAAGAGCGCCGCTCAATTCGATCCGGCGCAAGCCAGCCAGGGCAGCCTTTACACCGGCAGCCTCGCCTCCTGGCGCAAGATCGACGATCTGACGGTGGAGATCACCACCCGCGTCCCCGATGCCGTGCTGCCCTATGGGCTCGCCAACGTGTTCATGTCCAGCCCCGCGCAGTGGGAGGCCGTGGGCAGGAACTGGGGCAAGTTCGCCGAGCAGCCATCGGGAACCGGGCCCTGGAAACTGACCTCCTTCAAGCCCCGTGAGCGCGCCGAGCTGGTGCGCAACCCCGCTTACTGGGACAAGGGGCGCGTGCCGAAGGCCGATCGCCTGGTTCTGCTGCCGATGCCGGATGCCAATGCCCGGGTGGCGGCGCTCCTGTCGGGGCAGGTGGACTGGGTCGAGGCGCCTCCGCCGGATTCCATCCCGCGCCTGAAGCAGAGCCAGATGCAGATCCTCACCAATGTGTATCCGCATGTCTGGCCGTACATGCTGAGCTTTGAAGAGGAGTCCCCCTTCAAGGACGTGCGCATCCGCAAGGCCGTGAACCTCGCCATCGACCGGGAGGGCCTTGTCAAGCTGTTGGGCGGGCTGGCGGCCCCCGCCAAGGGAATGGTCAATCCCGGGCACCCCTGGTTCGGCAAGCCCAGCTTCGACATCGTCTACGACCCGGATGCGGCGCGCGCGCTGGTCAAGCAGGCCGGCTACAGCGAGGCAAAGCCGCTCAAGGTCAGGATCATCATCGCCCCCTCGGGGTCCGGGCAGATCCAGCCCATGCCCATGAACGAGTTCATCAAGGAGAACCTGCGCGACGTTGGCATCGACGTGGAGTTTGAGGTGCTGGACTGGGAAGCCCTGCGCACGCGCCGCCGCCTGGGGGCAGGGGCGCCCGAGAACAAGGGGCGCGGTGGCATCAACAATTCCTGGGCCTTCTGGGACCCGGACATCGGGCTCATCGGTCCTTCCACCGAATTCATGAAGGCGACCGGCTTCAATTGGGGCAATTATCGCAACCCCGAGGCCGAGCGGCTCGGGAGAGCGGCGAAAGAGGAGTTCGATCCCGCCAAGCAGAACGCGCTGCTCGCGCGCCTGCACGAAGTCATCGTGAATGACTCCATGTGGATCTGGGTGGTGCATGACCTCAATCCGCGCGCCCTTGCGCCCGGGGTTAAAGGCTTTGTCCAGGCGCAAAGCTGGTACCAGGACCTCACGCCGGTGACCGTCAACTAAGCAGAGGCGAGACCACGCCGATGTTCATCTATGCCCTGCGCCGTATCCTGTTTACGGTTCCGATCGCCCTTGGCGTCTCGATCGTCTGCTTCGCGCTGATCCATATTTCGCCCGGCGACCCGCTCTCCGCGGTCCTGCCCGAGGGCGCGTCCCCGGAGATGATCGCCCAGGTCAGGGAGGCCTATGGCTTCGACCAGCCGCTGGTGGTGCAATATCTCAGGTGGCTGGGTCTCGTCCTGCACGGCGACTTCGGCCTCTCCATCGTGAACCGGAGGCCCGTCCTCGACGAGGTGATGACCGCCGCGAGCAACACCTTGATCCTCGGCGGCGCGGCCATTGCCATGGGCTTTGTGGCGGGAACCGCGCTGGGGCTCATCGCCGGCTATGCGGCGGGGACGGCGAAGGACAAGGTGGTGACCGCCGTCGCTATTTCCGGGGTCTCGATCCCCCATTACTGGCTCGGCATTGTCCTGGTGATCGTCTTCGCCGTGAACCTGAACCTGCTGCCCGCCACGGGCATGGGGGGCGGTGGCACCGGGGGATTCAGCCTCGACTGGGCGGACCTCCGGCATCTCATCCTGCCGGCGGTGGCCCTGGCGGTCATTCCCGGCAGCATCATCGCGCGGTCGGTGCGCGGCACGGTGGCCGACGTGCGCAAGCAGGAGTTCGTGCAGACACTGACGGCCAAGGGCCTGCCACCGCGGCGCATCTTCGTCCACATCGTGCGAAACGCCCTTCCGCCGGTGCTCGCCATCATGGGGCTGCAGCTCGCGCAGCTGCTGGGCGGGTCGATCCTGGTGGAAACCGTATTCGCCTGGCCGGGCACGGGGTTTCTGCTGAACAACGCAATCTTCAGCCGCGATCTTCCAGTCTTGCAGGGCACAATCCTGACCCTCGCGATGATTTTCGTGGTGGTGAATCTTCTCATCGACATCGCGCAGGCGATGGTCGACCCTCGCATCAAGCGGACGTGAGATGAGCACTCTGGCAAGCACAAAGGTCGACGTCGTCGCCGTCGGGCGTCGGCCGCCCTCCCGGAGCTTCTGGAACAATGTGGGGCGCCGGCTCCTGCGTGATCCCGTCACCATGGTCTGTGCCGCCGTCATCCTGGCGATCATCCTGGCTGCGATCTTCGCCCCTTATGTGGCGCCTCATGATCCCTATCGCACCAGCATGGTGCGGCGGCTGCTCCCCATCGGCGCGCCCGGCTATCCCCTCGGCACCGATAAACTGGGGCGCGACATTCTCTCCCGCCTGATCTGGGGCGCCCGCCTCTCCCTGGTCATGGGCATGTCCCCGGTGGTGATCGCCACGGTGATCGGCGGCCTGCTGGGCGTCATCGCCGGCTATGCCGGCGGCATCTGGAACATGGTCATCATGCGCGTGATCGATGTGTTCTATGCGTTTCCTTCCGTTCTCCTGGCGGTGGCTATTGCCGGTGTGCTCGGGGCAGGGCTTGGCAATACGATCTTCTCGCTCGTCCTTGTCTTTGTGCCGCCGCTGGCACGGGTGGCGGAAAGCATCACCCTGCAGATCCGCGGCCAGGATTATGTGGAGGCGGCGCTGGCCACCGGCGCCTCGGACTGGAGGGTGGTGCGCGACCACATCATTCCGAACGTGTCCGCCCCCATCGTCTCCTACGCGTCCAGCCTCATCTCCGTGTCCATCGTGCTGGCCTCGGGCCTGTCCTTCCTTGGACTGGGCGTGACGCCACCGGAGCCGGAATGGGGGTTGATGCTCAACGCCCTGCGGCAGGCGATCTACATCGCGCCCACCAACGCCATCCTCCCCGGTCTGATGATCTTCGTCACCTCGATGTGCTTCAACCTCATGAGCGAGGGGCTGCGCGCCGCGATGGACGTCAAGCAATAGAGCCATGGCCATGCGCTTTAATCCTCGCAAGATGCTCGAAGATGCGCCGGAGCCGCGGGACGGTCCGCACGATGGTCGCGGTGCACCGGCCGGGCCGATCCTCGCCGTGCGCGGGCTGCGCAAGCATTTTCCCATCAAGGGCGGCCTGCTGGGGCGGCCCCAGGCCTGGGTGCAGGCAGTGGATGGCGTGGACTTCCAGGTCGCGGCCGGAGAGACGCTGGGCATCGTCGGCGAGTCCGGCTGCGGCAAGTCGACGACCGCCCGCCTGCTCATGCATCTGGTGGTGCCGGACAGCGGGCAGGTGGTGCTTGCCGGCCGGGCCATCGGCGACCCCGCCGGCATGCGTGTGCGGCACGCCCGGCGCAGGATGCAGATGGTCTTTCAGGATTCCCACGCCTCGCTCAATCCGCGCCTGACGATCGAGGATTCCATTGGGTTCGGCCTGCGGGCCGCGGGGGCCGCCGGCGCCGAGGCCAAGGCCCAGGCCCGCCGGACGCTGGACATGGTGGGGCTGACGCCGGGAATGTTCGCGCAGCGCTATCCGCACGAGCTGTCTGGCGGCCAGCGTCAGCGCGTCAACATCGCCCGCGCGCTCGCCCTTGGGCCCGAGATCCTCATCCTCGACGAATCCGTGTCGGCGCTCGACAAGTCCCTTGAAGCGCAGATCCTGAACCTGCTTGAGGAATTGAAGGCCCACCTCGGGCTGACCTATCTTTTCATTTCCCACGACCTGTCGGTTGTTCAGTATATCAGCGACCGCGTCCTCGTGATGTATCTGGGAAAGGTCGTGGAAATCGGTCCCGTCGGCCGCGTGTTCGCGCAGCCAAGCCATCCCTACACGCAGGCACTGCTCGCCTCGCGGCCGACACAGAACCCGCGCCTGCGCCGCAGCGCCCCGCCGCTCACCGGCGATCCGCCCAATCCGATCTCGCCGCCGAGCGGTTGCCGGTTTCGCACCCGCTGCCCCCTGGCGCGCCGGATCTGCGCTGAACATGTTCCATCGCTCGCGCCGGTGTCGGACGACAGCGGCCATGCGGTTGCCTGCCACGCGCGGCACGCGAGCTCCCAATATGAGGCGAGCGCAGCGTGACAATCCTCCCCCAAGAGAATGCGGACCCCGTTGTCGTCGTGGACGATCTTTACGTGAGGTTCGTCTCCCGCGACCTCGACCTGCCGGTGGTCAGCGGCGTGTCCTTCACCCTTCATCCGCGGGAAACCTTGTGCCTGCTGGGCGAGTCCGGTTCGGGTAAGAGCGTCACCTTGCGGTCCCTGATGCGCCTGCTGCCGGACACGGCGCGATTGTCGGGCAAGGTCATGGTGGACGGCCAGGATGTGCTGCGGCTCGACGAGCCAGGACTGCGCGCCCTGCGCGGCCGGAGCGTGGCCATGATCTTCCAGGAGCCCATGACGGCGCTGGACCCGGTCTTCACCGTCGGGCGCCAGATCGCCGAGACGGTGGTCTGCCACGAAGGCCTGTCCCAAGGCGCAGCGGACCGGCGCGCGCTGGAGCTTCTGGACCTGGTGCAGGTGCCCTCGGCCCGCCGGCGGCTGGCGGCCTATCCGCATGAGCTTTCGGGCGGATTGCGTCAGCGCGTCATGATCGCCATGGCGCTGGCCTGCCGCCCCAAGGTGCTGCTGGCCGACGAGCCGACCACCGCGCTCGACGCCACCGTCCAGATCCAGATCCTGCTGCTGCTGCGCGAGCTTCAGAAGGAGCTGGGCATGGCGACAATCATCGTCACGCATGATCTCGGCGTCGCCTGCGAGACGGCCGATCGCGTCGCCGTCATGTATGCCGGCCGGTTCGTGGAAACCGGGCCCGTGGAGGCGCTGATGGATGAGCCGCGCCACCCCTACACGTTCGGCCTGCTGAACGCGACCGTGCACGGCCAGCCCAGGGGAACGCGGCTGAGGACCATCGCGGGCGCGCCGCCCGACCTGGCCGCCCTGCCGCGGGGATGCAGCTTCGCCCCCCGATGCGTGGATGCGTTCGATGTCTGCGGCGCGCACGCCCCGCGTACCCTGCGCCTGGGGGACCGCGCCGTCCGCTGCCACAAATATGATGACGGCGCGACGCCCGCCGCGCCGGTGAGCCACATCCCCCCGCCTTGAACCGCTGGGGCGATCCACCGTCCGGGCGGATTGCACCTCGCTCGCCTCCCTCACCGACCACCCAAAGACCAGACACCTGCCTGGACCTGGAATGCAGGCCAGCGGAACGGGACGCCCCATGACACACATCGATACCGAGCGCTTCTTGCAGGACCTGGACACGCTGCGCCAGATCGGCCGGTTCAACGACACCGGCGTGCACCGCCCCACCTTCAGCGACGACGACATGGAGACCCGCCGGTGGCTCGTGCGGGAGATGGAGGCGATCGGGCTTGAGGCCACCCTCGACGGCATCGGCAACGTCTTGGGCCGCAACCGCGGGCCGGGCCCCTTCGTGCTGGTCGGCAGCCATCTGGAAACGCAGAACCATGCCGGATGGCTCGACGGCGCCCTCGGTGTCGTCGCCGCGCTGGCGCTGGCGCGGGCCGGCCTGCCCGTGGACGTCTGTGCCTATTGCGACGAGGAGGGCCATTTCGGCGACTTCATCGGGTCGCGCAGCCTCATCGGCCAGTTTGACGAGACCGACATGGACGCCGCGCGCAACCGCCACGACGGCGCCCCCCTGCGCGATGCCCTGGAGCGGGTGGGGCTGGCGGGGCGCCCCCGCCTTCGACTGGAGACCGCGCGCTACAAGGGCGCTTATGAACTGCATATCGAGCAGGGCACGCAGCTCGAGCGCGCGGGCGAGCGCATCGGCATTGTCACCGGCATCGTCGGCATCCGGCAGTGGAAGATCATCGTCGAAGGCAAGCAGGATCACACCGGCGGAACCACCATGGCGGAACGCCGGGATGCAGGGCTTACGGCCGTGCGCATCCTCGCGGCGATCGATCAGGAATTTCCGCGCGTATGCGGCCCTCGCAGCGTCTGGACCACCGGCAAGATCGCGCTGGAACCCAATTCGCCGCAGATCATTCCAGGCCGCGCGGAGCTGTATTTCTCGTTCCGCGACCTGGACCCGGCCGTTCTGGAGGCAATGGAAAAGTGCCTGCGCGCCATCTGCCAGGAAGCCAACCGGCGAGAGCGCTGCACCGTCCGGATGGAGGCGATCGGGCATTCCGATCCCTCTCCTTGCGACGCGGGCATGCAGGCGGCCCTGCGCCAGGCGGCGGAGGAATTGTGCCCGGGAAAATGGCAGGCGCTGCCCAGCGGGGCCATTCACGACAGCCAGATCCTCGCGCGGCTGCTGCCGGTGGGCATGCTGTTCGTGCCGTCCATCGATGGGATCAGCCACCACTATCTGGAAGACACGTCGCCTGATGACCTGCGCCTGGGTGTCCAGGTGCTAGCGCGGGCGGTGGAGCGGCTTCTCGCGTCCTGAACGCAGCTTCCGGCGTGGACGGGCGGAGGCCCGGTCGTGCCCGCCGGCCTGCCACCCCAAACCGTGCTGGAGCGTGCCATGAACCCGATTGAAGCCAGGCTCGCCGCCCTTGGCGTCCTCCTGCCCGCCGGACCGGCGCCGGTGGCCAATTATGTGCCCTATGTGGTCACCCGGCACCTTCTGGTCGTCTCCGGCCAGATCTGTTTCGGTCCCGACGGGAAGCTGGCCGCAGCCCACCAGGGCAAGCTCGGCGCGCAGATTTCGGAGGCGGTGGGGAAGGACGCGGCCCGGCTGTGCGCCATCAACGTCCTGGCCCAGGCGAAAGCCGCCCTCGACGGCGACCTCGGCAGGATCACCCGTTGCGTACGGCTCGGGGGCTTCATCAATTGCGTGCCTGACTATGCCGGCCTCGCCGCCATCATGAATGGCGCGTCCGACCTGATGGTGGAGGTCCTTGGGGACCTCGGGCGGCACGCGCGCGCGACAGTGGGCGTGGCCGAGCTGCCCATGGACGCGGCGGTGGAAGTGGAAGGGATGTTCGAGATCGATTGAGAGCGAGGGGCGCCGCCACTGGCCGGCGGCGCCCGCTCCACCAAAGCCGTGCGTGGCCTCCGCTCAGGCGTGGAGGGCGTGCCCCAGCGCGCTCAGGGCCGCCTCGTGGAAGGCTTCGCCGAGGGTCGGGTGGGCATGCACCATGCCCGCCACATCCTCCAGCCGCGCGCCCATCTCGATGGCATTCACGAAGGCCGTGGCCAGTTCGCTCACATGGGCGCCGACCGCCTGGACGCCCACCACCACATGATCGTCCTTCCGGGCCACCACCCGCACGAAGCCGGTTTCCGCGCCCAGCGTCATGGCGCGTCCATTGGCGAGGAAGGGGAAGGTGCCGACCACGGCCTCGCCCGCCCCGCCGGCCTCCTCGGGCGACAGGCCGACGGCGACGATTTCCGGGTCGGTGAAGCAGACGGCGGGAATGGCGGCGGGATCGAAGCGGCGGCGATGGCCGGCGACGATCTCCGCCACCATCTCGCCCTGGGCCATGGCCTTGTGCGCCAGCATAGGCTCGCCCACCGCATCGCCGATGGCGAAGACCCCGCGCATGGCGGTGCGGCACTGATCGTCCACCAGGATGCGCCCATCTTTGACGTCCACCGCCATCCTCTCAAGCCCGAAGCCTTCCAGGCGCGGGCGGCGGCCGACGGTGCTCAGCACCTTGTCCGCGGGGATGTCGAGGCGGGTCCCGTCCTTCGTCTCCACACGGAGCACGCCGCCGTCATGGCCCAGCGCCCGCGCGCTGAGGTGCAGGTCGACGCCGAGGCGCTCCAAGGACCGGCGGACGGGATCGGTGAGCTTGGCGTCATAGAGCGGGAGGATGCGATCCTGCCGCTCCACCACGGTCACGGAGACACCGAGCTTGGCAAAGGCGACACCCAGTTCCAGCCCGATATAGCCGGCCCCCACCACCGCCAGCCGGCGCGGCAGTTCGCTCAGGGCCAGCGCCTCGGTGGACGACAGGATGTCCCCGCCGAACGGAAGGCCGGGCACCTCCACCGGCACGGAGCCGGTGGCGAGGACCACGGTCTCGGCCGAGACCTTCACGCGCCCCTCCGCCGTCTCAACCGTGCAGGTCTTGGCATCGGAGAACACCGCGCGGCCGGCCAGCACCCGCACCTTCGCCTTGCGCAGCAGGGCGCCGACACCCCCGGACAGGCGCGCGACGATGCCATCCTTCCAGGCCACCGCCTTGGGAAAGTCGATGCTGGGGGCACCGGCACGGATGCCGGCCGGGTCGGCCCCCTCGGCGGCGGCGGTGAACTGGGCGAAGCGAGAGGCCGTCTCGATCAAAGCCTTGGAAGGAATGCAGCCGCGCTGCAGGCAGGTGCCGCCCAGCCCCTCTTCGTCCACCAGAAGGGTCTCGATGCCCAGCTGGCCTGCCCGGATGGCGGCCACATAACCCCCCGGCCCGCCGCCGACGACGAGCAGGCGGGTGGTCAATGCTGTCGTCATGTCTCACTCCACGAAGAGGGTGGCCGGCTGTTCGAGGAAGCCCCGCAGCCGCTGCACGAATTCCGCCGCCACGAAGCCGTCCACCACGCGATGGTCGAAGGAGGAGGAGAGGTTCATGATCTTGCGCGGCACGAAGCCGCCAGAGGCGCCTTCCAGATAGACGGGCCGGACCGCGATCTTGTTGACGCCCACAATGGCCACTTCCGGCGCATTGATGACGGGCGTGGTGGCAAGCCCGCCGAGCGCGCCAAGGCTGGTGATGGTCAGGGTGGAGCCGGACAGGTCCTCCCGCGCGCTCCGCCCCTCCCGCGCCGCTTCTGCAAGGGTGGTGATGGCGGCGGCACAGGCCCACAGGTCCAGCGCCTGCGCATGGCGCAGCACGGGCACGACGAGGCCGGCCGGCGTCTGGGTGGCGATGCCCACATGCAGCGCCGCATGGCGACGGAGGATGCCGGCCTCGTCGTCGAAGCGCGCATTGAGGCCGGGAAAGTCGGGCATCACCTTCGCCAAGGCGCGCACCAGGAAGGGCAGCACGGTGAGGCGCGGGCGCGTCTTGCCGTGGCGGGCATTGAGGGCGGCGCGCAGGTCTTCCAGCGCGGTGACATCCACCTCCTCGATATAGGAGAAATGGGGGATGCGCCGCTTGGTGTCCTGCATCCGCTCGGCAATGCGCCGGCGCAGGCCGATGACGGGCACCTCTTCCACGACGTCCTGAGGCGCCGGTGCGGGACGTGCACCCCCGCCAGAAAGCGCACGGTCGAGATCGGCATGGGTGACGCGCCCCTCCGGCCCCGTGCCGGTGACGAACTGGAGCGGCAGCCCCGCCTCATAGGCCCGCTGCCGTACCGCCGGGGACGCCAGCGGACGCGCGCCCGGCGCGCGGGCAGGTGTTGAGGCTGCGGACGGCGGGGACTTGCCGGCCGAGGCCGGCGCGCGCGGGGCGTGCGGGGACGCCGGGCTCGGTTCTCCGGCGGCACCGGAAGCAGGCGGTGACACGGGCGATGGTGGCGCGGCCAAGGCTTCGGGAGGCGCCAAAGGCGGGGGCGCGGGGGAAGGCACCTGGGCGGTCGCGTCCCCCGGCTGGTCGGTCTCGAACAGGATCAGGTCGCAGCCGATGGCCACGGTCTCGCCGGGCGTGGCATTGAGGGCGACCACGCGGGCGGTGAAGGGGGCGGAGATTTCCACCGTCGCCTTGTCGGTCATGACGTCCACGAGGGGTTCGTCCTCGCGGACGAGATCGCCGGCCTTCACATGCCAGGCGGTGACTTCCGCGGTCGCAATGCCCTCGCCGATGTCGGGCAGTTTGAAGGAGATGCGGGCCATGGCTCAGTCCTCCATCACGCGGGCAAGCGCCTCGGCGACGCGGGCGGGGCCGGGGAAATAGTGCCATTCCAAGGCATGGGGATAGGGCGTGTCCCAGCCGGTGACACGGACCACGGGCGCCTCCAGATGATGGAAGCAATGCTCCTGCACCAGGGCCGACAATTCGCTGCCGAAGCCGCAGGTGCGGGTCGCCTCATGGACGATGACGCAGCGCCCGGTCTTCTTCACCGAGGCGACGATGGTCTCCAGGTCCACCGGCATGATGGTGCGCAGGTCAATCACCTCGCCATCGAGGCCGCTCGCCGCGACGGCGGTGAGCGCCACATGCACCATGGTGCCATAGGCGAGCACGGTGACATCCGCCCCCGGCCGCACCACCGCCGCCTGGCCGAGCGGCACGCGATAATGGCCCTCCGGCACGTCCGCGCGGGGATCGTCCGCCCAGGGCGTCACCGGCTGATCGTGGCGGCCGTCGAAGGGGCCGTGATAGAGGCGCTTGGGTTCGAGGAAAATGACGGGGTCGTCGTCCTCGATGGCGCTGATGAGCAGGCCCTTGGCATCATAGGGGTTGGAGGGGATGACCGTCTTCAGCCCGCACACATGGGCGAAGATGGCCTCCGGGCTCTGGCTGTGGGTCTGGCCGCCGAAGATGCCGCCGCCATAGGGCGTACGCACGGTGAGCGGGGCGGTGAACTCGCCGCCGGAGCGATAGCGCAGCCGCGCCGCCTCGGAGATGAGCTGGTCGGTGGCGGGATAGATGTAGTCCGCGAACTGGATCTCCACCACGGGCCGCAGGCCATAGGCGCCCATGCCCACGGCAGCGGCCACGATGCCACCTTCCGCGATGGGCGAGTCGAAGACCCGTTTCTTGCCATGCTTGCCCTGGAGCCCCTGCGTGCAGCGGAAGACGCCGCCGAAGAAGCCCACGTCCTCGCCGAACACCAGCACGTCCGGGTCCTCGCCCAGCATCACGTCGAGGGCGGAATTGATGGCCTGCACCATGGTCATCGCGCTCATGTCATACCCCAAGCTGCTGGCGCTGGCGTCGCAGGTGCCAGGGCATGTCCTTGAAAACGTCGTCGAACATGGTGGCCGGGCTGTGCATGGGGCCTGAGCCCAGCGTGCCCAGCGCCTCCGCCTCCTGCCCGGCCCGGCGCACCTCCTCGCGCGTCTCCTCCACCAGCGCGGCGTGGCGCTCGTCCGACCATTCGCCGAGACATGTCAGATGCTGGCGCAACCGGTCGATGGGATCGCCCAGTGGCCACAGGCTTTCCTCGCCCGAGGGCCGGTACTTGCTCGGATCGTCGCTGGTGGAATGGGCGGAGGCCCGATAGGTGAACAGCTCGATGAGGGTGGCCCCCCGATTGGTCCGCGCCCGGTCGGCGGCCCAGCGGGTGACGGCATAGACGGCGAGGAAATCATTGCCGTCCACGCGCAGCGCGGGCAGGCCATAGCCATGGCCGCGCGCGGCAAAGGTGGTGGCCTCGCCGCCCGCGATGCCCTGGAAGCTGGAAATGGCCCACTGGTTGTTGACGATGTTCAAGACCACCGGCGCCCGGTAGACCGAGGCGAAGGTGAGTGCGTGATGGAAGTCGGCTTCCGCCGTCGCGCCATCCCCGACCCAGGCGGCGGCGATGCGGTCGTCGCCCTTGTAGGCCGAGGCCATGGCCCAGCCCACCGCCTGGCTGTATTGGGTGCCCAGATTGCCGGAAATGGAGAAGAAGCCGGCCTCCTTGCTGGAATAGAAGACCGGCATCTGCCGGCCCTTCAGGCGGTCGCCGGCATTGGAATAGACCTGGCACATCATGTCGGCGAGTGGCCAGTCGCGCGCCACCAGGAGGCCCTGCTGGCGATAGGTGGGAAAGCACATGTCGCCGCGATTGAGGGCGAAGGCCTGCGCCACCGCAACCGCCTCCTCGCCGGTGCATTTCATGTAGAAGGAGGTCTTCCCCTGCCGTTGGGCGCGCACCATGCGCTCGTCATAGGCGCGGGTCAGCACCATGGCCCGCAGACCACGTCGGAGCGTCTGCGCGTCCAGATGCGGGTTCCAGGCGCCAACCGCCGCGCCCTCTCCATCCAAGACGCGGATCAGGCCGAATGCGAAGTCGCGGATCTCGTGGGCGTCCGCCGAAATGTCCGGCCGCGGCAGGGCGCCAGCCTCGGGGATGACGAGGTCGCTGAAATCCGGGGCCTCGCCGGGCCGACGGCTGGGCTCGGGAATGTGAAGGTCGAGCCGGGGAAGGTTGCGCGTGCGTTCGTTCATGGGCGACCTCGAAGCGCTGGATCTGCGCGGTCAGCAGCGGGGCGGAAGGGCAGGGGCAAGGGAGGCCGGACGGTCGTGGGCGGGCAGGCTGCCTTCGCCCTGCTCATCCGCCGGGGCCGGCGCCATTTCGGCCGCCATGACACCGACCAATTGGGCGATGCGCACGCCGATGTGCCGTGCCGCCTGGGCGCTGGGGGCCTCGAAGGCGAGATGGACGAGAAAGCCGTGCGGCTGCCGCGCCGTTTCCAGCTCCAGCATGGGCACGTCGAGCCGGTTGAGAAGGTCGAGGGCGCGGATCGCGGCGTCCACGCTTTGGACCTCGAGACGAAGACGATACGTCATGGGGCCATCCTCCCGCCCGCATTATCGGTATCGGGAGAGCGTACCGACTGCCTGCAATAATTTTCTCCCGTTCTTCGGCTGGTAAGGTATTTGTTCGGAAGGATGTTCTGCTCTATCCAGGGCGGGCGGATTATTCTGCTCATCTCCGCTGGTGCGCGAAAGGCATCCCATGCAGAAGGACAGAGGCCTCGACGAGACAGACCGGCGCATCCTGCGGGCCCTGCGCAAACAGGCGCGGCTCACCAACAACGAACTGGCGGAGAAGGTCGGCCTCTCGCCAAGCCCGTGCTGGACCCGGGTGCGCCGGTTGGAAGAGGCGGGCTATATCGAGAATTATGTGGCGGTGCTGAACCAGGCGCAGCTCGGGCTCGGCGATACCGTCATCATCGAGGTGACGCTGGACCGGCATGACGAGGATCTGCTGCAGAAGTTCGGCAAGGCCCTCGCCGACCTGCCGGAGGTGCTGGAGGCCTACCTGACCACCGGAGAATACGACTATTTCATCAAGGTGGCGGTGGACGGAACCGCCGGCTACGAGCGCTTCCTGCGGGAGCGGCTCTACAAGGTGCCGGGCATCCGGCACAGCCGCTCCTCCTTCGCGCTGAAGTGCCTGAAGCGGGAATTCTCGCCCGCGCCCTAACAGGTCCTGCGCGCTGGCAGCCAGGCGTCCCAAGGGCGCTTCAGCGCCTCATGAAAACGCCGCAGCGCTCTCTCCATTTGTTTCACCGCATGTCCTTCCCGCGAACCGATGCCCCCGTTCGCTCGGACGTGCTTCAGCGCGCGCGGCCGGACAGACCATCCGCCTCAGCGCCACCGCGGGGGTCGGCGGCGCCGAACTTGCCCCGGTAATCCTGCGGGTTCACGCCCAGCCGCCGCCGGAAAGCGCGCCGCATGCGCTCCTCGTCGGCAAAGCCGCAGCGCACCGCGATTTCCTTGATGGACTGCCGCGTTTCCTCCAGGGCGCGGCGGGCGGCATCCAGGCGCAGTTCCTCCACCACCTTGGCCGGCGTGCGGCCGGTGCGCGCCGCATAGAGGCGGGCGAAGGTGCGCGGGCTCATGGAGACGCGCTGCGCCAGCGTTTCCACACGGAGGTCCTGGTCGAGGTGATCGCTGATCCAGCTGTGCAGCGCCTCGAAGCCCCCGTCATCCGCCTCCTGGAGGGCGAGCGGCACGGAGAATTGGGTTTGCCCTCCCGCCCGCTTGAGAAAGACCACGAGCCGCTTGGCGACCCGGATGGCTTCCGCATGGCCCCGATCATCCTCGATCAGGGCCAGCGCCAGGTCGATGCCGGCGGTCACGCCGGCGGAGGTCCAGATGGGGCCGTCATGCTCATAGATGGCATCGGGCGAGACGGTCAGCTGGGGAAACCGATCCTGCAGGAGGCGGCAGGAGCCCCAGTGCGTGACCACCCGCCGCCGATCCAGGAGCCCGGCGGCCGCCAGCACGAAGGTGCCCGTGCACACCGAGCAGAGGCGGCGAATGCCGCCGGCCTGGGCGGCCAGCCAGTCCAGGAGGCGCGGCTCGCGGGCCGCCTCGTGTACGCCGGGCCCGCCCACGATCACCAGCGTATCCACCGCGCCGACGCCGGACAGCGGCGCGCTCATCACCTCCAGGCCGCAGGACGTGCGCACCAGCCCGCCCTCGGCGGAGGCCACCGTCAGCCGATAGGGCGGCACCCCGCCATCGGTGGTCTCGCAGGACAGCTCGAACACAGCCAGCGGGCCGGACAGGTCGAGCAGGAGCGCTTGGGGGAAGACAACGAAGACGACGTGTCGCTGCTGCAAGGCGTCCTCCTCTCGTGGTCGGCCGCTGGCAGGAAAGGTGGGCAGAATGTCGTTTCCGCCGCCCCCTGTCATGCACAAACTCATGTCATCACACCAAAGGGGACCGACATGAGTCAGGAAACGCTTGAAATCGGGCTGCTCTTCTTTCCCGGCATGACCCAGCTGGACGTGACCGGGCCGTTCGAGGTGCTCGCCCGCCTTCCGGGCGCCCGGATGCATCTGCTTTGGAAGTCCATCGCGCCCATCACCAGCGATGTGGGCCTCACCTTGATGCCCACCACCACCTTCGCGGATTGCCCGAAGCTGGATGTGCTGTGCGTCGGCGGCGGGCCGGGCCAGATGGCGCTCATGGACGATCCCGAAGTCATGGCTTTCGTCGCCTCCGCCGGGGCGAACGCGCGCTATGTGACCTCCGTGTGCGCCGGCTGCTTCATTCTGGCTGGGGCCGGCCTGCTGGACGGCTACAAGTCCGCCTGCCACTGGCTGTCGCGGGACCAGCTCTCCATTCTCGGCGCCATTCCGGTGAAGGAGCGCATCGTGGTGGACCGCAACCGCATCTCCGGCGGCGGCGTCACGGCCGGGATCGACTTCGCCTTCCAGGTGGCCGCCGAACTGTGCGGCGACGAGGTCGCCAAGCGGCTCCAGCTGATGCTGGAATATGATCCCAAGCCGCCGTTCGACATCAGCGAGGACAATGCCCCCGCCGCGCTTCTCGCCGAGGTGCGCGCGGCCGCGGGCCCGATGCTGGAGGAGCGGCGCCGGTCCAGCGAGCGGGCGGTGGCACGGCTGCGCGAGACGGCCTCCGCCCCGGTCTCTGGAGCGGCATGATGACCCCTCAGATCACCGCGCTGGAGGAGGACGGCCAGCGCATCTTCCGGTTCGCGCATCCTCAGGCCGGGCTGTCGGGCGTCATCGTGGTGGACTCGCTCGCCCTCGGCCCGGCCACGGGCGGCTGCCGCTTCTGGCATTATGACGACGCGGACGCCATGCTCTCGGACGCGCGCCGCCTCGCCCGGGGCATGAGCTACAAGAATGCCATGGCCGGGCTGCCGCTCGGCGGTGGCAAGTCGGTGCTCCACCGGCCCGAAGGTCCCTTCGACCGCACGGCTTTGTTCCAGGCCTTCGGCCGGGTGCTCGACGCGATCGGCGGCGACTATCTGGCCGCCGAGGACGTGGGCACGACGCCGGGCGACATGGAAGTGGTCCGCGGCCAGACGCCTTATGTGTTTGGGCTTCCAAGCCAAAGCGGGCAAGCCGGAGGCGACCCCTCGCCCTGGACCGCGCTCGGCGTGTTCCTGAGCATCGCCCATGTCTGCGACCGGCGGGGCCTGGCCCTGTCGCAGACCCGCGTGGCGGTGCAGGGGCTCGGGCATGTGGGCGCCGATCTCTGCCGCCGGCTCCACCAGGCCGGCGCCAAGCTCGTCGTTTCCGATGTCCAGGCCGAGGCGGTGGAGCGCATCCGGGCGGAGATGCCGGTGGAGGTGATGGCGCCCGACGCGATTCACGCCGCCGACGTCCACATCTTCGCCCCCTGCGCGCTGGGTGGCGGGCTCAACCCCACCACCATTCCCCACATGCGCGCCGGCTGCATCGTGGGCGCCGCCAACAACCAGCTGGCGAGCGAGGCGGATGCCGGGCGCCTGCACGCGCGGGGCATCCTCTATGTCCCCGACTTCGTGGCGAATGCGGGGGGCATCATCAATGTGGCGGCGGAATATCTGGGCCACGGCGAGGAGGAGGTGCGCGCCGCCGTGAACCGCATTCCGCAGCGCCTCGGCGAGGTGCTCGACCGCGCCGAGGCGGCGCAGTGCCCGCCGGCCAGCGTGGCCGATGCCATGGCCAGGTCTCTCATCGCACAGGCGGCCCGAGCCGTGGCCGAAAACGAGGGAAAACGGCCATTGTAGCCAAGTCTGGTGCAGCGCAGGATTCAGCAAAGAACAGGCGGTGACGGACCGGCCGTGCGGTCCCGTCCGTTGCCCGTCCTTCATCCAGGAAGCCGCGAAGACGGCTCGCAGGGGAACAGCAGACATGAAACAGGTTCAGGACGCAAAGAGCCGCAGGCGCGGCTTGGCTGTGTGGTGGTCATCGGGCGTCGGCGCCCTCATGGCGCTGGCCATGATGGCGACGCCGTCTAACGCCGAGATTTCCGACGGCGTCGTCAAGATCGGCATCCTCAACGACCAGTCGGGGCCCTTCTCGGATCTTGCCGGCAAGGGCTCGGTCGTCGCCGCCAAGCTGGCGGTGGAGGACTTCAAGAAGATCTCGCCCGACGTGAAGGTGGAACTGCTCGTTGCCGACCACCAGAACAAGGCGGACGTGGGCGCGCAGATCGTACGCCGCTGGTTCGCCGACGGGGTCGACATGGTGGCCGACGTCACCAATTCGGCGGTGGCGCTCGCCGTCCAGTCCCTGGCGCGCGAGAAGAACAAGGTGGTCATGTACGCGGCGGTGGGCACGGTGGACATCACCGGCAAGCAATGCGCCCCGACCGGATTTGCCTGGCTGCACGACAATTACAACCTGGTCGCCGGTCCCATCCGCAAGCTGGTCAGCCAGGGCCAGGACAAATGGTTCTTCATCGCCGCCGACTATGCCTTCGGGCGCAACATGGTGGCCGAATCCGAGCGGATGCTGAAATCGGTGGGCGGCAAGCCGGTCGGCTCGGTGTTCCATCCCATCGGCAATGCCGACTATTCCTCCTTCCTGCTGCAGGCGCAGAGTTCCGGGGCGAAGGTGGTCGCATTCGCCAATGCGGGCGAGCAGCTCGTCTCCTCCATCAAGCAGTGGAACGAGTTCAACATGAGCGCCGGCGGCCAGACGCCGGTGGCGCTGCTGATGTTCCTCACGGACATCCATGGCATGGGGCTGCAGACGGCCCGCGGGCTCACGGGCATGACCGCCTGGTACTGGGACCTGAATGACGACACCCGTGCCTTCGCGAAGCGCTTCTTTGCCCTGCACGGCGCCATGCCGACGGCCCCCCAGGCGTCGGTCTATTCCGCCGTGTTCCACTATCTGAAGGCGGTGGCGGCCATCAAATCCGACGACACCGATGCGGTTGCCGAGAAGATGCGCGCCACCCCGGTGGACGACTTCTACGCCCCCGGCGCCAGGCTCCGGCCGGACAACAAGCTCGCCCATGACTTCTACCTGGTCCAGGTGCGGGAGCCGAAGGAGCTGGAGAAGCCCTGGGCCTACTACAAGGTTCTTGAGACGGTCCCCGCCGATGTCGCCTTCCGCCCCCTGAGCGAGAGCGACTGCCCGATGGTCACGGGCGCGGCGAAGTAGGCGAACGCGCCGCTCCCGCGCCGGCTGTAAGGCCGAGGCAGGGGGCGGCGTCGCCCAAAGACGGAGGCACGGCGAGGTGGCGGGCAATAGGTTCGATTGCATCATTTCCGGCGGCCGGGTGGTGGATCCCGAGACCGGCCGCGACGAGATCGCCGACGTGGGGGTGACGGGCGGCCGCATCACCCGTGTGGGAGCCATCCCGGCGCATGCGGGCGGGCATCGGGTCCAGGCTAACGGAAAGGTGGTCTGCCCCGGCTTTATCGACCTGCACGCCCACGGCCAGTCCGTCGCGGCGGACTGGATGCAGGCCTTCGATGGCGTGACGACCACGCTGGAGCTGGAGGTGGGCGTCCTGCCGGTGAAGGCCTGGTACGAACGCCAGCAGGCGGCCGGCCGGGTGCTGAACTACGGCGCCTCCGCCAGCTGGATCTTCGCCCGGAAGCAGGTGATGGCCGGCCTCGTGCCCGATCCGGCCCGTCACCCCATGGACCTGATGGGCGACGGCGCCGATGACCGTGGCGGTTGGTCGAGCGGCATCGCCCCTGCGGAGGATGTGGACGACATCTGCGCCCTCGTCGAGGCGGGCTTGCGGGAAGGTGGCATCGGCATCGGCATCGCCCACGGCTACGCGCCCGGCGCGGGCATGAAGGAGATGACGCGCATCTGCGACCTCGCCGCCCGCGCCCGCGCCCCGACCTTCACCCATATCGCGCATATGGCCAATGCGGACCCGCTCAGTTCCGAGGAGTCCTATGTGCGCATCCTCGGGCTCGCCGCGGCCACCGGCGCGCACATGCACATCTGCCATCTCAACTCCACCTCCCTGCACGACATCGCGCGCTGCCGCGCGCTCATCGGCGAGGCGCAGGCGCGCGGACTGCCGGTCACGGTGGAAGCCTATCCCTATGGGACAGGCGCGACGGTGATCTCCGCCAGCTTCTTCGCCGCCGCCGACTTTCCGGAGCGGACCGGGTCCGCTTATTCCAGCATCGAACTCATCCACACCCGTCACCATGTGAAGGATCGGGCGGAGCTGCTCTCCACCCGCGCGCAGAACCCCTCCGCGCTGGTGGCCTGGCACTTTCTCGACCTGGAGCGCGACCCCGCCTTCCAGGACCTTCTGGACCTCTCCGTCCTCTATCCCGGCGGCATCATCGCCTCCGACGGGATGCCCTGGGTGGAGCCGAGTGGTGCGATCTATGAGGGCGAGGACTGGCCGCTGCCGGAGCGCTTGTCCTCTCATCCGCGCTCGGCCGGAACCTTCACCAAGTTCCTCGCCACCTATCATCGCGACCGTGCCTGCATCGGCCTGCGGGAGGCCCTGGCCAAGTGCACCCTCCTGCCGGCCCGCCTGCTTGAAACCTGCCTGCCCGGCATGAAGCGGAAGGCCCGGCTCCAGGAGGGCTGCGACGCGGACATCCTGGTGTTCGATCCCCGGACCATTGAGGCGAAGGCGAGCTTTTCCCGGATGACGGCGCCGGCCATCGGGGTCGAGGCGCTGCTGGTGGGGGGAAGCCCGGTGATCCTGGAGGGGCGGCTCGACCCCCGGTCCCGGCCCGGTCAGGCGCTGCGCACCCAACGGCCGGCCCATGCCTGAGACCACGGAGGCCATTCCGGTTCCGGTGCTCGTGGTCGCCGGTGCCCTGGGCGCGGGAAAGACGAGCCTCATCAACGCCGTGCTGCACGCGGACCACGGCCAGGCGCTGGCGGTCATCGTCAACGACTTCGGCGCCATCGCCATCGACGAGGCCATCCTCTCCGCCGCCGGCCAGCCGGTGGTCGGCCTGAAAAACGGCTGCATCTGCTGCTCGCTCCAAGGCGATCTCCTGCGGACACTGGCGACGGTGCTCTCGGTGGGTCGGCCCGTGGACGCCGTCGTCATCGAGGCCAGTGGCGTCTCCGATCCGCGCGGCATCATCCAAGCGCTGCATGACCCGGTCCTGCGCGCCGCCGTGCGACTGGACGCGGTGGTCACCGTGGTGGACGGCGAGGCCCACGACGCCGCGGACGACCTCTGGCAGGCGCAGCTTCAGGCGGCGGACCTGGTGGTCCTCAGCAAGACGGCCTCCCTGGACGCCGCCCGCCGCGAACGGCTGCTGGCGATGATCGCGGACATGGGCAAGGCCCTGGTCTTCGAGGCGGACGCGGCCGGTGGCGCACCCTTGGGGCTTCTGCTCGGCGGCGCGCTCCACCCCGGCCGCGCGACGGTGGGCGACCCGCCGGTGATCCGCGACACGCGCTTCGTTCCGATGGAATGGACGTCCCCGCGTCCGCTCGCCCTCTCCCGCTTTGCGACGGCGCTCGAACGTCTCGCGCCCGTCCTGGTGCGGGCCAAGGGGCTGCTGCGCGTGCACGAACGGCCCGGGCAGACCCTGCTCTTCCAGATGGTCGGCCGGCGCGCGAGCCTTGCGCCGGCGAACCTGCCCGCGGAGGGCGCGCGGCTCGTCCTGATCGGCCGCGCGGGCCTGTTCGATCCCATCGCCGCGGCCGGTGAGCTGGATGCCATGGCGGCCAGCGAAGGGGGAGGGCAGTCCGCCTTCACACGCACTTAACCCCTTGACCAAGAACCACCTTCACGGCCAGGAGGGCCAAGACCGGGCTGATTGCGCGCCCGGCCGCCGCCCGCCTGCAGGAGACCATCATGGCAGAGATTGCAGTTCTGGGCGCCGGCATGGTGGGCATCGCCACGGCCCTTGCCCTTCAGGCGCGCGGGCACGCCTGCGTGGTCATCGATCGCGCGCCGCCGGGCTCGGAAACCAGCTACGGCAATGCGGGGATCCTCCAGGCGGAGGCGGTGGAGCCCTATGTCCTGCCCACCAGCCCGCTGGCGCTGGCCCGGCTGGCGCTGGGCGCCCGGAACGCGGTGACGCTGCACTGGCCCTCCGTGCCCCGCCAGGCGCCGGGCCTCTTCGGCTATTGGCGCGCGTCCCGCCCCGACCGGCTGCGTGCGGTCATCCCGCTCTGGCGCGACCTGGTGCGCGAGGCGCTGCCCGGCCATGCGGCGCTGATCGCGGCGTCCGGCGCCGAGGACCTGGTACGCCGGCAGGGTTATTGGGAGGTGCACGACACCGCGCAGGGGCTGGCCGCCGCCGCCGGCGAGGCGGAGCGCAAGCGGTCGGAGCATGGCGTCGCCTTCAGGCTGCTGGACGGCAGGGAGCTGGCGTCCGCAGAGCCTGCCCTGCGGCGCGCGCCGGCGGGCGCCATTCACTGGACCGATCCCTGGACCTGCCTGTCGCCGGGGCGGCTGGTGGGCGCCTATGCCCGCCTCTTCGAGGCCCGTGGCGGGCGCATCCTCCGAGGCGATGCGCGCACCCTCCAGCGCGCCGGCGCCCTGTGGCGGGTGGCGGGGGAAAGCGCGGAGCATGTGGTGGTCGCGCTCGGGCCCTGGTCCCCGGACCTGCTGCGGCCGCTCGGCTATCACGTCCCCATGGTGCGCAAGCGCGGCTATCACCGGCACTATGGGGGCCAGGCGGAGCTTTCCCGCCCCATGCTCCTGGCCGACCATTCGGTGGTGCTCTCGCCCATGCTGGACGGCCTGCGGATTGCGACGGGCGCCGAGCTGTCCGGCCGCGCTCCGGCCCTCGCTCCGCGCCAACTGGCGAAAGGGGAAGCCGTGGCGCGCACCCTGCTCGACATCGGGGCACCCGTCGAACCTGCGCCCTGGTCAGGCACCCGTCCCTGCCTGCCGCGCCTGCTGCCGCTGGTGTGCCGCGCGCCCCGCCATGAGGGCCTGTGGCTGCATTTCGGACATGGCCACCAGGGACTGACCCTGGGGCCTGCAACCGCCGACCGGCTGGCCCGCGCCATGGACGGGGACCTTGCCGCCATCGCCGGCCTCGACCGTGGCCTTTAGGGCGAACGCCCGGTCAGGGGGCCTCGCGCCGCCCCACGCGGCTTATGGCATCCGCTCTGCGGCGGCGCGCGCCAGGGCGAGGCGACGCGCCTTCGCCGGCGCCATCCGGTCCTGCAGCAGTGCGAGCACCTCGGCCGGGGCGGTTTCCGGGGAGCCGGCATTGAACGGGGGAGCGGGGTTGTATTCCATGCGCAACTGGATGGCCTCGGCGGTGCGGCGGTCCACCAGTTCCGAGACCACGGTGAGGCCGAGATCGATGCCGGCGGTGATGCCGCCCCCCGTGATCCTGTTGCCATCGATGCACACCCGCTCGCGCGAGGGGGTGACGCCGAAGACCGGCAGGACGTCCATGGCGCTCCAATGGGTGGCGGCCTTGCGGCCCTTCAGCAATCCCGCCGCCGCGAGGACAAGAGAGCCGGTGCACACCGAGGTCACGAAGGCCGCCCCTTCCGCCTGCGCGCGCAGGAAGTCCAGGACCTCGGCATCGCCCATCAACGCGTCCGTGCCATACCCCCCGGGCACGCAGATCACGTCCAGTTGCGGGCAATCCGCAAACGTGGTGGTGGGGGTGAGGGAGAGGACTGTGTCGCTCTCCACCGGCTCCAGGCTCTTCCACACCAGGTGCACCTGCGCATTGGGAAGGCTGGAAAAGACCTGCAGCGGCCCGGTCATGTCCAATTGCGTGATGCGCGGGAAGACAAGCAAGCCGAACGTAGGAGATGACGACATTCTGCAGCTCTCGGATCAGATATTGACGCTGAGAAGATGGCATGATGCCATTATATCTTAAATGTCATGGTTCCCTCGTTTTCGGACACCGCAATGATCGGCATCCTGATCTTCCCGGATTTCCAGCTGCTGGATGCGTCAGGTCCGGCATCGGTATTCGAGATCACGCGGCGCTTCGTACCCACCGCGCCGGGCATTCAGATGATCGCGGCGGCGCCGGGGCCGGTGCGCAGTTCCTGTGGCGTGGAGGTGCTGGCCTCCAGCCTTTCGTCCGCCCCGGCCCTCTCCACGCTCGTCATTGCCGGCGGGCTGGGCGTGGAGGCCGCCACCGACTGCCGGAAAACCCTCGCCTTCGTGCGCCGCCTTGCCCGGCGCGGCACCCGCGTGGCGAGCGTGTGCTCCGGGGCCTATGTGCTGGCGGCTGCCGGCCTGCTGGACGGGCGCAAGGCCACCACCCACTGGTGCCGCACCCAGGATTTCGTCTCCCGCTACCCGAAGGTGAAGCTCGACCCCGATCGCATCTTCCTGCGCGATGGAAACGTGTGGACCTCGGCCGGCATCACGGCGGGGATCGACCTTGCCCTGGCCATCGCCGCCGAGGACCATGGGGACGGGGTGGCCAAGGACGTCGCCTGCCAGCTGGTGCTCTATCATCGGCGCAGCGGAGGCCAGTCGCAATTCTCCTCGCTGCTGGAGCTGAAGACGCCCAATGGCCGCTTCGGCCCCCTGCTCACCTGGGCCCGCGAGCATCTGCACAAGCCGCTCACCGTGGAGAGCCTCGCGGACCGCGCGGGGCTGAGCCCCCGGCATTTTGCGCGCATCTTCACCGCCGAGACCGGGACGACGCCCTCCAAGGCGATCGAGCGGCTGCGCCTGGAAGCGGCGCGGGAATATGTGCAATCCTCCTCCGAACCCATTGAGCATGTGGCCGAGACCACCGGCTTCCGCGACCCCGAGCGCATGCGCCGGGCCTTCGTCCGCGCCTTCGGCCAGCCGCCCCAGGCCCTGCGCCGCACCGCGCGCCGGGGCTAGCGCAGTTCCGGGCGCAGGGGGAACCCGGCTCGCCGGGCCGCAAACGCGCCAGAACAAGGCATTGGATCGCTTCAGTGTCTCCATGACGCCCTGACGCGCTCCTGGCGCAGTCCTCCGGCCCGCTCGCCCCCTGCGCGTCATCCCCGCCCGGACGGGCCGGTCCGCAGCTTCAACGGCGCCGTTTGCGGCTGCGCCCGTTTGGTGTCGTAATGGATGGCTCGGGGGAGGGGGCGGTCGTGAGCTTGATCCAGGACGTGCATGACTATGAGGCATGGCTGGCCACGCAGTGCGACGTGGTCCGCGCGGGCCTCAAGGAAAAGCACCGGCGGATGCGGGAGAGCAAGCTGCGGTTCTTTCGTGCCACCTGCTTTCGCTTTGCCCGCACGATCGGCCGGTTCGCGCCGGAGCTTGCCCAGGCGCCGCGCGTCATTTCCGTGGGTGATGCGCACATCGAGAATTTCGGCACCTGGCGCGACAAGGAAGGGCGGCTGGTCTGGGGCGTGAATGATTTCGACGAGGCCGCCCGGCTGCCCTACACCTATGACCTCGTCCGCCTCGCCACGAGCGCCCGGCTGCTGGATGGCCCCTCAAGCGATCCAGCGGCGCGTGCGGAGGCGATCCTGGACGGCTATCGCGCCGGGCTGGAGAAACCGGCGCCCTGCTTCGTTCATGAGGACGCATCGTGGATGGTGGAGGCGGTGGCGACCGCGATGGCCTCCACCAAGCCCATCAGCCACGCGGTCGAAAAACTGGACCTTGCCGACCCGCCGAAGGACATCCGACGCCTTCTGCGCGATCATCTTCCCAAAGCCGCCAAGGTCACGACCTTCGGAGCGTGGCAGAAGGGGGGCGGCTCCCTTGGCCGGCCGCGATACGTGGCCGTTGCCACATGGCAAGGGGGCCCAGCCGTGCGGGAGGCAAAGGCGCTGGTGCCCTCTGCCTGGGATTGGGCCGCGGGAAAGGCGCCGCGCAAGCATTTGTTCAGGCCACTGGCCCGGGGGCGGTACCGGTCGCCCGATCCCTTCCTGGATGTCTCGCTCGGCTATGTGGTGCGCCGCGTGGCCAATCATGCCACCAAGATCGAGCTGTCACAGACGACGGAGTCCGCGTTCGAGGCCCACCTTTTTCAAGCCATGGGGCGGGATTTGGCGGCGGTCCATCTGGGGGACGCCGACACGGCGGATGACATCGCCACGGACCTGAAGCTCCGGCGCTCCGATTGGCTCGATCGCGCTGCCCGCTCGGCGGCGGAAGCCGTCGAGGCGGATTACACCACCTGGCTGGCCCAATCTGCGCCACCAGACGGCGCGTGACGCCCAAGGAGCGGGCGCGATCCCTGCGGATGGAGGCGCTCCGGCCTTTGGGCGTGTCCCCCGGAACCTCGGCATCGGACCCTGCTATCGGCGGTCAAGGGGGCGTGCACTTGATCTGTATTGTGTATCCCCGGCCATCCCGCGCAATGGCGACGGGTGGCTGCGGCCCGGCGGCGTCCTCTTGTCTGGGCTCCACGGCATTTGCGCGGAGGAAGTTCGCTGCAAGGTCCGACTTGAGCCCGAAATTGACATTCTGAGGAAAGGCGCCGCCAGACTGAATGGCGGCAACCTCGCTCAGCTTCGATTGAGTGACGCCGATCAGCAGGCCGGTTTCATCGACTATAGGCCCGCCGGAATTTCCAGATTGGATGGGGGCGGTGACCTGCAAGCTCCGGGAATCATTGCCGGGGCCGGACAAGGAACTCACCGAGCCGCTGGTGAAATTGAGGCCATTGTCCAATTGGCCCGCCAAGGGGAAGCCCATCACATAGGCAATCTCCCCGAGCTGCACCGGCTTCTTGCGGAAACGCGCCGGTGTGGTCGCTGTGGGAGCAACGACTTTGAGGAGCGCAAGGTCATTGGTGACATCAACGGCCACGATCTTGGCTTTCCCATAGCCGGAAATCATCGCTTCATCGCAACCTTCCACAACGTGTGCGTTGGTGACGGCGGCGCCGTCTTCGGTGACGAAAAAGCCGCTTCCCGCAAAGGTTCCGGTGGCTTTCGGCTTGTTGGTCTCTGCGGTCTTTCCCGTGTCCTTGCCGGTCGGTCTTGGCGCTGTCGCAGGCGGTTTCGCATTCGCTTGGGGGATGTTGCGATATGTCTTGGCGCAATCCACCAGCGTCGAAAGCATCGCGGATGTCCCATCCAGGCGAAAGCCTGAGACGCGTCCATTGACGAGGATCCGAAGCAGGATGCCTTGCCTGAATTCATTGAAAAGCTCGAGGCGATCCGGCAGTGGGGCAAGCACCGAGTCTCTGCCCATGGCACGTGCAGAAATTTTGTGAATGGGGCCGCTGTCAATCTGATAGGATACGTCGACCTTCTGGCCCTCGTAAAAGCTATGCGGCATCTCAAAGAATGCCATGCTCCAATCTAATTCATCTGTAACCTGGAAAGCCAGAATCATTCCGCTCTTATAGTCGGCCATTGCGATGCAGCTTGCAAACAGGTTTGTCCTGTCGCTCGACATCACGCTGACTTTCCATCCGCGGATATTAAATGTTTCAAGTGTCTTTGCAGATAATTGAGTGGCCCAAGCGGTCACTGCCATGACTGCGGCAAGGAACAGTGCTTTCTTCATGGACATAACATCGGCTCCCCCTCCTAAAGGTAGCCGAGGCCAGACGGAGTGAAAAGGGCGAGCCGGGGCCGGCACGGCGTCGGCGGCAGGTGGGTGTTGTTTCAGGCATCGGTGTGCGCCAGCGTGAGTTTGCGCGGGCGTGCGAACCCGTCATCGCGGGCACGCCCGCGCCTTCTACGCCTGTTGACCCTCGCAGCGGGGCGAAATGCCGCCGGCGAGGCAAAGCCGAACACGCCGAGTGGCGCCTGACGGTTCGTCCTTCCCATCGATCCTGCGGCGTGCGCTTGCGGGCCTTTCCGTGAACCGAGGGGGCTCTGGGCGGGCGGCAGGCGGCCGCTTTTTCATCGGAGGGCGCGGAAGATGCCTGGGCGGCTGGCGCACAGGTGGGCGGCTTCGGCCTGGATCATGTCGCTGAGGACCTGCGCGGCGCGGGTCAGCGGCCGGTCGCGATGGGAGAACAGGCCGCGCGATACGTCGAGCCCGTCCAGCCGGGCACCGGAAAACACGCCCTGGCTCAATTCCCGGTCCAGCGCGGACACCGGGGTGACGAAATAGCCCGCCCCCGCGCGGACCGCCTCCTTGGCGAGGGACAGCGAATCCACCTCCGCCACCACGTTCAGCCGCACAAGATCCTTGCCGAGGTTCTTCTCCAGCAAGGTCCGCATGAAGCTGCCCATCACCAGCGGGAGCTTGTCGAGCCGGGTGGGGGGAAGAGGGGAGTCCTGGAACCGCCAGTCCTCCGGGCGGCCGACCAGCCACATGGCCTCCCGGAACAGGGGCGTTTGGACGAGGTCCGGGTGGTGCGCCTCGCAGCTCATGATGCCGATGTCGAGCTGGCCGGACAGCAGAGAGGCGCGGACGGCACTGGCATAGTTCTCGTGCAGCAGCAGCTTGATGCGGGGATGGCGGACGGCGCAGTCGGAGAGAATCCGGCCCACGAACAAGATCCCGATGGACGGGGGAAAGCCCAGCGCCACCGGCCCGGCCGGCTCATGGCCCTGGAACCGCACCTCGGTCTCCAACTGCTGGACGAGCCGCAGGATCACCTCCGCCCGCTCGAGCACCAGCCATCCGGCCTCGTTGGGCTCCACGCCCCGCCGGTGGCGCATCAGCAGCGGCGTGCCGAGGCCCTCCTCCAGCATCTGGATCCGCCGGGTGAGGGCCGGCTGCACCACGCCGAGCGAGGCGGCCGCCTTGGAGATGCTGCGCTGTCGCGCCGTCTCCACGAAAAAGCGCAGGGAAACCAAATCCATGGCGGGCGGTGCTTTGAGATATGCCGATCCGGCATATTTTCCATCAAAACTATCTATTTTCAATATGCCACAATCGGCGCCATCCTCCCTTCATGCCGTCAAGGCACCGATGCCCTGCACCAAGACAGGGCAGCACGGGAGGAAGCCATGCTGAAACGCCTTGTCCTGGCCGCCGCGGTGGCGGCGCTGCCGACCCTCGCCTTTGCCGCCGACGACTATCCCGCGCGCCCCATCACCATCGTGGTGCCCAGCCAGGCGGGGGGACTTAGCGACATTCTCGCCCGCAAGGTGGCCGACAAGGCCGCCCCGGCGCTGCACGGCGTCATCATCGTCGACAACCGGCCCGGCGCGTCCGGCGCCATCGGCAGCAATTACGTCAAGCGGGCGGCGCCGGACGGCTACACCATCCTGCTGGCCAACGGCGCGTCCCATGGCGCGCTGCCCTATCTGACGAAAACGCCCCCCTACGACCCGCTCAAGGATTTCGTCCCCATCGCGCGGGTGGGGGAGACCCAGGTGGCCCTCGTCGCCTCCAAGAAGCTGCCGGTGAAAACCGGGCAGGAGCTGCTCGATTACGCACGCAAGAATCCGGGCAAGCTCACCTATGGCACCTTCGGCCATGCCAGCGCCGGGCACCTGTTCGGCGAGGTGATGAAGAAGGAAAACGGCATCGACATGGTGCACGTGCCCTATAAGGGCGAGGGCGCGGTGATGCAGGCGCTCATGGCCGGGGAAATCGACCTGGCCATGATCGTCTCCGCCAAGCCCTATGTGGACCAGGGCCAGGTCACCCTCATCGGCATCACCAGCCCCGACGGCGCCGCCGCCTATCCCGATTGGCCGACGCTCGCCTCCCAGGGCGTGAAGGGCTTTTCCCAGGCGCGCGGCTTCCAGGCGTTCCTCGCCCCCGTGGGCACCCCGCAGCCGATCATCGACAAGCTGGCCAAGGCCTTTTCCGATGCGGTGGCCGATCCCGAGGTCCGCAAGCAATTGATCGACCTCGGCGTGAGCCCCGCGACCGAAAAGCCGCAGGACTTTCCCGTCCTGTACCGGGAGCTGGTCAACCAGTGGAAAGGCCTCGTGGAAAGTTCGGGCGTGAGCTCCGACTGAGCGTCCCGCAAACGGGACGCACCGCGGCCGCCCCCGGTGGCCGCCCTTCATCAGCGGGCCAGGGAGAGTGCCATGTCAGACTTCATCATCACGCGCGACGTTGCCATCCCCATGGATGATGGACTGGCGCTCAAGGCCGACGTGTTCCGCCCAGACACGGATGCGCCCGTGCCCGTCATCATGACGCTCGGCCCCTATGGCAAAGGCGTGCGCTACCAGGACCATTACAAGGCGAGCTGGGATTTTCTCACCCGGGCCCATCCCGATCTGCTGGCCGGATCGCAGCATCGCTGGCTGACCTGGGAAACCGTCGACCCGGAACTCTGGGTGCCCTGGGGCTATGCGGTGGTGCGGGTGGATTCCCGCGGGGCGGGACGCTCGCCAGGCTATCTCGACATCCTCTCGCCGCGCGAAACCCTGGACTATTACCACGCCATCGAATGGGCGGGGACGCAGCCCTGGTGCAACGGAAAGGTCGGGCTGAACGGCATCTCCTATTATGCCATCAACCAGTGGCATGTGGCGGCGCTCCAGCCGCCGCATCTGGCGGCCATGGTGCCGTGGGAAGGTGCGGCGGACACCTATCGGGACTTCTTCCGCCACGGCGGCATCCTGTCCAACAAGTTCCTGGAAACCTGGTATCCGCGCCAGATCCTCTCGGTCCAGCACGGCAACCCCAAAGGGCCCATGGACCCCTGGATGGGAGAACCGGCCACCGGCCCCGCGCATCTGTCCGAGGCCGAGCTTCACGCCAACCGCATGGCCACCCACGCCAATGCCCGCGCCCGCGAAATGGACGATGCCTGGTATCGCGCCCGCTCGCCCGATTGGAGCAAGGTGGTCACCCCCTTCCTGAGCGCCGCCAACTGGGCGGGCTTCGGCCTGCATCCCCGCGGAAACTTTTCCGCCTTCACCGAGGCGGCCTCGCCCCAGAAATGGCTCGAAGCCCATCCCGGCCGCCACGAGGAATGGTTCTATCTGGACTATGGGATGGCGCTGCAGAAGCGCTTCTTCGACCATTTCCTGAAGGGCGAGGACAATGGCTGGGACCGCGAGCCGCGCGTGTGGCTGCATCTGCGGCGGCCCTTCAAATCGACGTTCGAGCTGCGCAAGGAAGAGGAATGGCCGCTGGCGCGGACCCAATGGACCCGGCTGCATCTCGATGCGGCGGCCGGTGCCCTCAGCTGGACGGCGCCGCAGGCGCCCGGCTCGGCGTCTTTTGCGGCCGGAAGCGGGGGCCTGTGCTGGATGTCGGCGCCGCTCGCGCAGGAGATGGAACTGACGGGCCCCCTGGCGCTGAAGATGCACGTCTCCTCTTCCACGGTCGACGCGGACCTTTTCGTCACCGTGCGGGCCTTTTCGCCAGAGGGGGTGGAAGTGGCGTTCCCCGGTACGGTGGACCCGCACACGCCCCTGGCGCAGGGCTGGCTGCGCGCCTCCCATCGCAAGCTGTGCGAGGCGCGCTCGCGCCCCCACCAGCCCTATCACACCCACGACGACAAGCAGCCCCTGAGGCCCGGCGAAGTCTATGAGGTGATGGTGGAAATCTGGCCCACCTGCATCGTCCTGCCGGCCGGCTACCGGCTCGCTCTGGATGTGCGAGGAACGGATTTCCAGCGCCCCGTGGATGCCGCGAACCCCACCGCCTATCGCGGCTCCGGCCCCTGGCTTCACGACGATCCCTTCGACCGCCCTGAAAGCCTGTTTGCGGGAACGACAACCCTGCATACGGGGCCGCAGAGGGAGGCCTATGTTCTGCTCCCGGTCATCCCTGAGGCCTCATCAGGCGCCACGGCCCCTTAAGCCGTCCCGCCCGCCGCCCAAGCGCCCGGCGGCGGGCGATCGCCGCCTCCGACCGGAGGAGGCGGCCACCCCTGTCGGATGGTGCATCCGCGCAGGCGCGCCGGGCTTGCCCGTTGGCCTCCTGGCTGAACGTCAAAGCCTTGCCCGCACGGCGGTTAAAGTGAGGATGAGGCGTTATGCAAACCGCGCAGCATCGCCATGGGTCACGAAAGTGAACGCGTTGGCAAAGACGTCCTTCAGGCCGGGAATATACAGTTGTCCAATGGTCGGGTCCTGTATCGGCACAAAATTGGCGCCGCCATCCCGACGATCTGCCTTATCGCCCCTGGATACACGGACGGTGAGGCCGCGCCCTTTGAACGCATCCAGTCTGGCCTTCAGGCAGGCACTTACTAATATTCCGCAATCTCCCCATTCGTAGGGGACGGCCAAGTACAATTTCGCCGCATAACTCAATCCGCTCTGTCCCTGCTTTCGGGCGTAATCTCTGATCGTTTCCTGGCGTCTGGCGGCATCTCTGATTTTCATGAATGTTTCGTACTCTATCCACCATCCGCCTGACATTTCTCGCTTTTCGTCCAGAGAAAATCTTTTGCTATCGCAAAACCGATAGTAATATTGCCCTCTGATGAGGTGGTCACGCTGAATGTGTGACATTCCTCCATTCTGTCCATGTTCCGTAATGCCCCGTGCCCTCAGCTCATGCTCGCCAACGTTTTCTGGAGAGAAGCATGCGCAATTCAGGGGGGTCATGACCTAATCTCCCACTTTATTGGTGGCGCACCATAATTTTTTTACTGTTATATGTTATCGTTATATTATGTAAATATTTGTGCGGCGAAAAGTGGATTTCGCGCTGTGCCGTGGCTGTTTTATTGAATTTCTCTCGCGCAATGCCGTTGCGGGAGTCGCCGGGGTACCGTCCAAAGCCGACGAGATGAACTGGCAAAGACCCTCTTCGCCCACCGAGACGCCCGCCGGGCCAAGAGGCGGCACGCCCGTCGATATGGCCACCTCTGGGACGACCCGCACCGGAGCGGGCCTGTGTCCGGACTGCGGTGGACGTCGCAGCCGGCGGGGGCGGCCATGCCCGACATGCCCGACATGCCCGAGAACGGGAATCGTGGTGCAAGGGGGTCTGAGGCCGCCCCTCCGCGGTGCGACCCTCCCGCCGACCTGGGTGCGGCGCCGACTTCGACGCGGCCAGGGGATCGTCCAATTTTGTGAGCGATCGGCGCAAAAAAATTAAACTCAAGTCATTCAACGTCGTAGCTGTGTATGTGGCTATATACTACCTCTAATTGCGGTGGCGGCCCATCGGGGGCTTAGGAAACTGGTAAAAACTCCGCATGTATCACCCTACCTCAACCAGAGGGTGCCGTCGTGGGGACGGTTGTTTTGCCGCCATGTGGTCTGTGGCTCACCATTCGGACAGTTCAGATGTCAAGCGTTCCGCGCTGGAGAAGCTCGCACGCGCCTTCCGCCAAATCCTCCTGGCCGAGCGCCTGGAGGAATGGAGCGAGGCCAGCGTCAACCTGATCTTCGTCCACTATGTTACGGGACTTGTTCTCGCGTCTTGCCAGGAACTTCCCGCGCAGCGCCAATACGATCTCATTCGGCGCTTGTCAGAGCAGGAACTGGGGCCGGCGGGGGCTCGACTTGCGTTACACACACCACCCCCCGACGGACGGGGGGCGCTGGCCAGCGCCGTAGACGCTGCCGAGCAGGCCGGAGATTACGATGGGCTGGAATTGATCCGGTCAAATTTTATCGATTGACGCAACCGCAGGTGGCCCTGATTTATGCGCCGACTTAACTGTTCGATGCATTGGCATGTTCGGGGGAATGCGATGTATTATTTACCATATTGCCGGAATGGCCGGTCAAGTGAAAATACATCGTTAACCATGTATTTCGCGCGGCGTCGCCAATTCATGGGGGTGCTGCGCGGGGGAGGCAGGCTGCTGCTGGTGCGGCGCAAGACGTTGGCCTTGGGCCTGCAGATGGGGGTTGCGACGGTCGGGTCCCTGGGCATCGCCTCAGTGGCCCACGCCGGCGGCTATGTGATCGGCGGCACCTCGGGCGCGGGAACCAGTGCCGGCCTGAGCAACATGTGCCTCACCCGCGACGACCCCGCGTCCACCACCGCCACCTGGAACTGCCAGGCCAGCACCACCAATGGCGGCCTGGCTTGGGTGTCCGGCCTGATCGGAACCTCCCTGGCGGTGCAGGACGCCAATCTGAGCGCCCTCGTCGGGTCTCAGGCGGTGGCCATCGGCTCGCCGTCCACATCCGCCAGCGGCGCCTCCGCCGTGGCCATTGGCGCGGGCGCGACCGCCAATGTGGCAAACGGCGTGGCCCTTGGCCCCAACGCCAGCGTGGGCGCCGCCGGAGGCGTCGCGCTGGGCAAGGATGCGGTGGCCAACACGGCCGCCGGCCTCAGCGGCTACACGCCCGGCAACGCCAGCGCCGCCGCCAGCGCGGGAGTGAGCGCCACCACCAGCACTTTGGCCGGCGCCTCGGTGGGCAACGCCGCCGCCGGGCAGTTTCGCCAGATCAATGGGGTGGCCGCCGGCACGGCGGATTCGGACGCCGTGAACGTGGCGCAGATGAAGGCCCTCAACTCCGCCCTCACCGGCCTGCGGGACGTGGCGGTGACCTACACCAGCACCAACCAGGACACCGTCAGCCTGGCCGGCAGCGGCGGCACCACGGTGACCAATGTGAAGGCGGGCAGCCTGTCGGCCGCCTCCACCGATGCGGTGAATGGGGCGCAGCTTTTCGCCACCAACCAGAATGTGGCCACGCTTCAGTCCAATGCCTTGCAGTGGAGCGCGACGCTCGGCGCCTATGACGCCAGTTCCGGTGGCGCGGCGCAGAAGATATCGAACGTCGCCGCAGGCACCGCGGCCACCGATGCCGCCAATGTGGGCCAGGTGAGCGCGGTCTCCGCTGGCCTGTCCAACCTCTCGGACCGCGCCGTGCTCTATGACGGGACGGTGGGAAGCGCCAAGGATACGGTCACCTTGGCCGGCACGTCGGGCACCACGCTAACCAATGTCAAAGCCGGCACCCTGTCGGCCACCTCGTCCGATGCGGTGAACGGGGCGCAGCTCTTCGCCGCCAACCAGAATGTGGCGGCGCTCCAGGCCAATGCGCTGCAATGGAATTCGTCGCTTGGCGCCTATGATGCCGGCCGCGGCGGCGTGGCGCAGAAGATCTCCAACGTCGCCGCCGGCACGGCGGCCACCGATGCTGTGAACGTCGCCCAGCTGAACGCCGTGGCCACCGGCGTCAGCGCGCTTTCCGATCGGGCCGTGCTCTATGACGGCGCCTCCGGCGACCCCAAGACCACCCTCACGTTCGCCGGCACCGGCGGCACCACCTTGACCAATGTGCGGGCCGGCGCTGTCTCAGCGGCCTCGTCCGATGCCGTGAATGGCGCCCAGCTTTACGGCGTCTCCTCCAGTGTCGCGACCATCCTGGGGGGCGGGGCTTCGGTGGCGCCCAACGGCACGCTCCTGGCGCCGAGCTATGTGGTCAATCACGCCACCTACAATACGGTGGGCGATGCCTTCGGGGCGGTGGACACGCAGCTGGCCACCTTGCAGACCTCGATCACCACCCTCAACCAAAGCGGCGGCTCGGACTACGTAAAGGTCAATTCCTCCGGGGCCGCCGCCCAGGCCCAGGGCACGGACAGCATCGCCATTGGTCAGGCGGCGCAGGCGGTGGCCGCCAACTCCACCGCCATCGGCCAGGGCGCCGTCGCCAATCAGGCGGGGGATGTGGCGCTTGGCGCGGGGTCGACCACGGCCGCGGCGGTGCAGACCTCCAGCATGGTGGTGAACGGCACCACCTATGCGGTGGCGGGCCGGGCCACCAGCACGGTATCGGTGGGCGCGGCGGGGGCCGAGCGGACCATCACCAACGTGGCCGCCGGCCAGGTCAACGCCTCCTCCACCGACGCCATCAACGGCTCGCAGCTCTATGCCACCAACCAGGCGCTCTCCTCCGCCATGGGCAGCCTCACGACGCTCAATCAGAACGCCGTGCAATATGACACCGATGGGGCGGGCCGGAAGCTGAACTCCATCACGCTGGCCGGCGGCGACGCCAGCGCCCCCGTCGTCATCTCCAACGTCGCCACCGGCGTCGCCAGCACCGACGCCGTCAACGTCGCCCAGATGAATGCGGGCCTGAGCCAGACCCTGACCAGCGCCAATGCCTATACGGACACCCGGACCTCCGGCGCGGTGGCCACGGCGAACAGCTATACGGACACCAAGTCCCGCCAGACCCTGGCTCAGGCGAATGCCTATACCGACCAGAAGTTCGCCATGCTCAACAGCTCGATCGACAGCGTGCGGACCCAGGCCAACCAGGCGGCGGCGGTGGGCCTTGCCGCCGGATCGCTGCGCTATGACGACCGGCCGGGCAAGCTGAGCGCGGCCGCCGGCGCCGGTGCCTATGGCGGGGAAGGGGCCTTTGCGCTGGGCCTTGGCTATACGACGCCCGATCAGCGGATGCGGATGAACCTGTCCGGCGGGACGTCGGGCGGGGACTGGGGCTTTGGCGGTGGCGTGAGCCTCACCCTGAATTGACGGGGCGATCCCATGTCGTTTCGGACGGGGAGGCGGCGTGCCTTCGGCGCCCTCATGCTCTCGCTTTTGCTGTGCGGTCCCGCGTTTGCGGCTGAGACGGCCAAGAAGAACGGGGCGAGCGGACCTCCGCCCCCCTCAGCTCCTGCGTCTGCGGGCCTGACGCCCGGCTATGCGGTCAAGCCGTCGGACGTGGCCGTCCCGCCGGACGTGCCCCTCGGCCAATATGTGCGCACCATCCGGCCGTTTCCCAACTGGACGCTCATCTGTGACGAGAACCGGGTCAAGAAGCAGAAGGTCTGCAACATTTCCCAGGAGATCCTCGGCCCGGCCGGGGGTGTGGTTTTCAGCTGGTCGCTGGCGGCCATGGCCGACGGCCGGCCGGTCATGATCCTGCGCATCCCTGCCGGCGGCCTGTTCGGCAAGGTGGCGCTGGATCTCCAGGACGGCCATGCCCCCCTGGAGGTGCCGGTCTATGGGTGCGATGAGCGGCTGTGCATCGCCTATCAGCCCGTGGATGCCCGCCTGCGCGCGGCCATGGAGGCGGCGCGGATGGTGGGCGTCGCCTATGAGGTGAAGGAGAACGGCGCCGTGCGGCGCCAGTCCTTCCGCGCTCCGCTCGCCGGCCTGAAACAGGCGCTGTCCGCGATCTGACCCCCCCGCGGGCCGCCCTTCCGGTTCCACCGCAGCCTTTTTGGACTCGCCGCCATGCCGCACAAGCAAAGCATCCATGATCGCCTCATGGGTCCCGGCCCGACGCCCCCGGGTTCTCGGGAACCGCCAGGACGTCCCTCATCCCGGGTTCGCCGTCTTGTCCAAGGGGCGGGCCTTGCGGGCGTTCTCCTCGTCGGCCTCGCGCTCGGTTGGGGCCTGTCGCACCCGAGCGGGCTTTTCGGTCTCATGTCGCGGGACGCCGCGTCGGCGGCGGCGGGCGGAAATGGCCAGGACCTGTTCACCGCCCATGCCCTGGCGCGGGGGGTGAAGACCTGCGCAGCCACCTATGCGCTGCTCGGCAAGGCGCTGACCAATGGCGCCAGCTTTGCCCTCCAGACCCAAGTGGCCGACAGCGCGCCCAATGCGCACTCGGTGCAGGGCACCGTGGGCATGCGCTTCACCCCCGGCGCGCGCGGACCCGAGCAGGCGGCCGGCGTGATCCTCGTCGCGCCCAATGCCGCGTCCTGCGAGGGAAATTCGGTGCGCGTCATCCCCCTCAAGCAGCGGTGCGCCGATGCCACCGCGCTGCTGCCGCCGGGCTCCAAGCTCCAGTCGCCCCTGTCGGACCTGGCTTTCTACCTCCTGCCCAGCGGCGAGCAGACCCTGCTCATGCCGGTGGGCGACAATTGCGTCGCCGTCACCACCATGCGCGCCGCCTCCTGAGGCGCGCGCGGGCTTGCGGGGGGAGGGGCTTCAGGCGCCCCGCAGCTTCAGCATGCGCAGCGGATTGTAGGTGAGCAGCTCGGTGCCGTCGCCGCGCCGCACGGAATTGAGCGTGCGCACCAGCCCCCGGTCGCCGCGGGAGGTGACGCGCATCTCGGTCACCTCGCAATAGACCGTGAGGGTATCGCCCACCACCGTCGGCCCCTTCACCCGCACGTCCGCCTCCAGGAAGGCGAGGCCGGTGCCCTGCATCATGGGCAGCAGCAGGCCTTCGGCGAAGGCATAGACCAGCGCCCCCGGCACCACCGCCGCCGGGAGCGCCATGCCGGCCCGGTGGTCGGCGTCGGTGAACAGCTCCTCGGTCAGCCAGGACAGGTTGCAGAAGGCGGACAGGTCCGCCTGGGTGATGGTCCGCCCCGCCGTACGGAACTTCATGCCGAGGCTGAGATCCTCAAAATGGAACCCCAGGCCGATGCGGCCATAGGCGTCTCGGTCCGTCATGTCATGCCTCCCCGTCCAAGCCGATCGCGCCGTCCGCCGCCAGAGCGCGCACCTCCTCGGCCGAATAGCCGAGACCTGAGAGAATGGCCGCCGTGTCCGCGCCCACGCGCGGCGCCGGGCGGTCCGGCGCTGCGGGCGCGCCGCGATAGAGCACGGGCTGGCGCAGCGCCCGCGTCGCCCCGGCCTGCGCCTGTCCTCCCGGCGCGAAAAAGCCCACGTCCGACAGGTGCGGGTCCACCAGGAGGTCGTCGAGGTCGTTCACCTTGGAATGGGGAATGTCGAGGCGCGCGAAAGTGTCCAGCCACTCGGCCGTGGTGCGCCCGGTGATCGCCGTGGCGAGGATGCCGTAAAGCTCATCCACCCGCTGGCTGCGTGCACCGGCATCGGCGAACCAGCTTTGGGCCATCACATCGGTGCGGCCAATCTCCTGAAGGATGCGCCGCCATTGGTCGCCCGTATAGGGCAGCACGGCCACCCAGCCGTCGCGGGTGCGATAGGGCCGGCGATTGCGCGAGAACAGCCGGTGATAACCCGCCCCTTCCGGCGCCGGGCTGAAGGTCGCGGCCGCCAGGTGTTCGTTGAACAGGAAGCTGACCAGGGATTCGAACATGGGCACCTCCACATCCACCGCCTCCACCACGCCGCGGGCGCGGGCGGCGAGGGCGGCGAGGATGCCGTAGGTCGCATAGAGGGACCCGACCTTGTCGGCGACGACGCTCGGCACATAGGAGGGCTCGCCCCCCGCATGGGCCGGCAGCATGGCCAAACCACTCGCCGCCTGGATCACATCGTCGAAGGCGGGCCGGTCGCGATAGCGCCCATCCTGGCCGAAGCCGATGGCCGAGCAATAGATGATGCGCGGATTGAGCGCCTTCACCGCCTCGAAGCCGAAGCCCAGGCGGCTGATGGCGTCCACCCGCATGTTGTGCAGCAGCACGTCCGCCTGCTCAACCAGGCGGGACAGCACCGCCCGCCCGCCCTCGGTCTTCAGGTCGAGGCAGATGGAGCGCTTGTTGCGGTTGTTGTTGAGGAACATGGCGCTCATGCCCTCGCCCTGGCTGGGGTGCACGGAGCGCGCCAGGTCCCCCGCCATGGGCTCCACCTTGATGACATCCGCGCCGAGGTCGCCGAGGATCTGGCCGGCGAACGGGCCGAGCACGATGGAGGTGATGTCCACCACGCGAATGCCGGTGAGAAGCGGGATCATGGCCTGCGGCTCCGTTCGAGAATGAGGCCGGCGGTGCGAATATGGGGCCGGTCCACCATGCGCCCGTCCAGCTGGAAGGCGGAGACGTCGGGATGCGCCGCCGCCAGGTCCAGCACCCGGCGCGCCCAGTCCAGGGTCGCGCTGTCCGGCGCCAGCCCCTGGTGGATGGGCGCGATCTGGGCCGGATGGATGGCCATGCGCGCGCAATAGCCCAGTTCCCGCCCGCGCACGGTCTCGGCCGCCAGCCGCTCCGGCGTGCGGAAATCGGGGTCCACCGCGTCGATGGCGTCGATGCCGGCTGCGCGCGCCACCAGGAGGCAGAACAGGCGGGCATGCTCGGCGAGCGCCGCGCCCGCATTGCTGGTGCCCGGCAGCGGGGCCCGGCCAATGTCCGCGGAGAGGTCTTCCATGCCCCAGCTATAGCCCTCGAGGCGCGGATGCCCTCGCCCGAGGTCGGCGCCATTCAGCAGGGAGGCGGCGGTTTCTGTGACGATGCCGATGATGCCGATGGTCCCCCTGGCGATGCCGTCCCGCGCCTCAAGCGCGTCGAGCCCGTAGGCGATGGGATCGAGTTGGCGCACGCCGGACAGTTTCGGCCAGACCAGGCCTGCGAGCGCCCGCAGCGGCAGGGCGGCCAGCTCGTTTAAGGCCCGGTCGGGCTCGGTGCCGTTGAGGCGCACATAAAGGCGCGGGCGCGCATCCGCCCCTTGGGCGTCCAGGAAGGCGCACACCGCCTCCAGCGCCGCCGCCTTGCGCCCGGGGGCGACCGAATCCTCCAGATCGAGGATGAGCGCATCGGCCGGTCCGGCGGCGGCCTTCGCCATCTTGTCCGGCGCATCGCCGGGCACGAACAGATAGGAGCGGGGCCGGGCGGTCATGCCGGTACGCTCCCGGATGCCGGGCGCTTGTGCATCAGCGCCTGGCGGCGGCACACGGCCACCTCGACGCCGTCCTGGTTGAAGGCGCGGTGCTCGAACTCCACCAGCCCGGCGTCGGGTCGCGAGCGGCTCTCGCGCTTGGAGAGGACGGTGGTCTCCACCCGCAGGGAATCGCCCTGGAACACCGGCTTGGGGAAGCGCACGTCGCTCATGCCGAGATTGGCGATGGTGGTGCCCAGCGTCGTGTCGGCCACCGTGATGCCGATCATGAGGCCGAGTGTGAACAGGCTGTTCACCAGGGGCTGGCCGAACTCGGTCTTGGCGGCGAAATGCCGGTCGATGTGCAGCGGCTGCGGATTCATGGTCAGGCAGCTGAACATCATGTTGTCGGATTCGGTCACCGTGCGGGTGATGGCGTGGGGCATCACCCGTCCCGGCACGAAATCCTCGTAATAGAGCCCCGCCATGGATGGGATTCCCGGACAAAAGAAGGGGGGGCGGCGCGGGCGGGCAGGGGCCCGCGCCGGTCGATCACTGGGGAGGGCGCAGGTCAGCGCTGGGCGGCGATGGCGGCCTGGAACGCCTCGAGCACCTTGCCGGCGGGCTTGCCGCGCTTTTCGAGGTTCTGCGCCCAGTCCTTCGACACGCTGGCGAAGTTGGCGGCCAGCACCTTCTCCTGCTCGGGCGTGAAGGTCACCATCAAGGTGCCGCTGTCCTTCAGCTTGGTGGCGAGCGCCGCCTCTTCCTGATCGAACAGGGTGCAGGCGTGGCCCACGGTCTCCTCGCCGGCCTTGGTCAGCGCGTCCTGGACCTCCTTGGGCAGGCTGTTCCACTTGCTGGTATTGATGGAATAGGTGATGCCGACGGTGCCGAAATTCTGGCCCACCGTCACCGCCTTCACCACCGCATTGAGGCCGTAGGAGAAGGTGGAGGTGTAGGGCAGCAGCGCGCCGTCAATGGTGCCCTTGGTCAGGGCATCGAAGATTTCGGGGGGCGTCATGCGGATCGGCACCGCGCCGAGATCCCGCAGGGCCAGCTCCATGGGGCCGGGATTGGAGCGGATCTTGCGGCCCTTGAAGTCCTCGAAGCTCTTGAAGCCGGCCTTGTCCGAGAACACGGCCTGATAGGGCGAGAGCGCCACCACATAAAGCACCCGCACGCCATTGGGCTTGAACTCCAGCGTGTCGAGGAGGCCGCCCGGCTTGGCCAGGCTCCAGAACGCCTTGGCGCCCTCGCAGGAGGAGTTGAAACCGCCCGGCAGCTCCGCGACCGCGCCCAGCGGCATCTTCTCCGAGACATAGCTCGGCACGATGTAGCCGATGTCCGTCAGGCCGGTCTGGGTGACGGTGAGCAGATCCTTCGCCTTGCCGAGCTGCTCGGCCGGGAAGTGCTGGAACTCCACCTTGCCGCCCGTCAGGGACTTCACCTTGTCGAAGAAATACTGGGTCGCATTCTTGGTAATGGAGTGGCCGGCGGGCAGGGAATCCGCCAGCTTCAGCGTCACCTCGGCGGCGCCGGCGGACGCCATCTGGGCGCATAGCAGGGCCGCGGCGCAAACCACGCCGGTCCAGAAGGCGCGGGGGATTGAACGGGTCATGGGGTTTCCTCCAACGGTCGGGGCCTGATCGGTTCAGACCTTCTCGGCATAAGGGGGGGCATAGATCACGAGCACGCGCACCGGCTCGTCGCTGACGGCGGTGAAGACATGCTCCATGCCGGCGGGAAAGAAGCAGGCATCGCCGGGTCCCAGATGCAGCGTCTCGCCGTCCACCTCGGCGGTGGCCGCCCCGGAGAGCACGTAGCAGACCTGCTCGATGCCATCATGATGATGCGGATGGGCGCCGGCGCCCTTCTCGATGGTGCCGAGCACCACTTCCAGCTGCTCGGCGCCCACCGTCTCGCGGCTGATGAGGCGACGGTTCACGGTGCCGGAATGGTTGACGGGAGAATAGGTTTTCACCTCGGCTTCCCGAACCATGTAATTGCGCTTCGTCATTGTTTTATTCTCCTTGGTTTCCTGTCACTTCATGGTGCCGGGCAGCCACAGAACCAATGCCGGGAAGGCAATGAGCAGGCCGATCACAATGATATGTGCGATGACATGGGGCGCGATGCCGGAGAAGATCTCTGCGAGCGGGCGGCCGCTGTAGCGGGAGACCACGAACACGTTCAGCCCGAGCGGCGGGGTAATCATGCCCACCTCCGCCGTCACCACCACCAGCACGCCGAACCACACCGGATCGAAGCCCAGCGCCTTGATGGCGGGCACCGCGATGGGGACCGTCAGGATCAGGATCGCCAGCTGATCCATGAAGCAGCCGAGCACGATGTAGAGGGCCACGATCAGGGCCATGATGATGTAGGGCGACACATCGAGCGAGGTGACGAACGACACCGTGCCCTGGGTCACCTGGGTCAACGTGAGGAAGAAGCCGAAGATGCTGGCGCCGATCACGATCATCAAGATCATGCAGGTGGCCCGCGCCGCCCGCGTCAGCACCGACACCAGGGTGGTCCAGGTCAGCTTGCCCACCATGGCCGTGAGCACCAGCGCGCCGAAGGCCCCGAGCGCCGAGGCCTCGGTGGGCGTGGCGATGCCCAGATAGATCACGCCGGTCACGATCAGCAGCAGGGCCAGCATGGGCCCCACCTCGTGCAGGGCCGTCAGCTTCTCGCGCCAGCTGTAGCTGCGGGTCGCCGGGGCGAGCGCGGGGTCGCGCCAGATGAGGACATAGATGGTGGCGATGATGGCGGCGGTGACCAAAAGGCCGGGAATGACGCCGCCGATCAACAGGTCGGCGATGGAGACCTCGGCGATGATGCCGTAGAGCACCAAGGCGATGGAGGGCGGAATGAGCATCGCCAGCGTGCCGGAAATGGCCACCACGCCGCAGGAGAAACGCGGCTCATAGCCCGCCCGCAGCATGGCCGGGATGGAGGTGGCGGACAGCGCCGCCGCGGAGGCCGTGCTGGACCCGGAGATGGCGCCGAAGCCCGCCCCCGCGAGGGCCGTGGCCACCGCGAGCCCGCCCCGCACCCGGCCGATCCATACCGACATGGCATGGAAGAGGCCATCGGCGATGCCGCTGGCCACCACAAGCTCGGCCATCAGGATGAACATGGGGATGGCGATGAGCTCATAGGAATTGGCCACCGAGAACGGCGTCGTCTCCAGCACGCCCACCATCGCCACGCTTCCCGCCGTGGCGAACAATCCGGCCGCGCCGGCAATGGCGAGGGCGAACCCCACGGGCGTGCCGATGGCCAGCAGCGCAAACAAAAAACCGATGACCAGGACCGGCGTCATGGCGTTTCCTCAACTGTTCTTGGGTGTGTCCGGGCCGCGGACGCTGTGCCCTGTTTGCGCTCTTCCGGCGCTCTTCTGGCGCCGGTGCGGCGCCCGTTCGGTGCGGGCCGGCGCGGGGGCGCCGACGCGGCCGGTCAGACGTGGTGCTCGTTGGTGACTTCGGGTTGGATCAGGCGCAGCACGCACAGCAGCAGGATGGGGGCTGTGCCGAGGGGCACGATCCAATAGGCAAGCCAGATGGGCCAGGGGATCAGGGTTGCCATCACTTCCATCTGGGCGGTGCTGGCGATGGCGCGCATCACGCCAGTCCACAGCACCACCGCGAACAGGATGGCCGACAGGCCATAGCTGATGCGATCGAACAGGCGGCGCGTCGCCGGCTTGGCCCGCAGGTAGAGAATATCCACCCGCACGTGCTCGTCATGCCGCAAGGTGTTGGACAGGCTGAAGAAGAACACGCCCACCATGAGGTAGAGCGAGATCAGGTCATAGGAGAAGCTCAGCGGGCTGTTGAAGAGATAGCGCATGCCCACATCGGCGAACACGATCACCATCATCGCGAACAGGAAGGCCGCGGCGACCATCAGCAAGACTTTTTCAAACCGGGCAAGCGCCCGGGAAAGGGCCAAAATCACGGGGCGTCTCCCTGTCCCTCGAAGCTGGATCGGATCCTTTGAACGGCTTCGGCGATGTGCGCGGCGGTCTCGGCGCGCTTGTCCATGAGGCGGTAGTTCGGCCCCGCCACCGACACGGCGAGGCGCTCCCCGTCCAGGATCAGCGGCATGCCCACGCCCAGCACGTCGGGCGTGAATTCTGAGAGGTTCTCGAACCAGCCGCGCGCCGTGGAGGCCAGGATGTCCGCCTCCACGGCGGCCGCGTCGGGCAAGGTGGCCGCGCTATATTTCTCGAACGGCAGCGAGGCGTAGAGCCGCGCGCGCTCCTCCGGCGTGTAGCAGCTCAAGATGGCCTTGCCGGCGGAGGTGACCTGGATCGGCCGCCGCTCCCCCGCCTGGGCGAAGTAGCGCACCGGATGCCGGCTCTCCAGCGCCTCCAGATACACGATCTCCGCATCGGAGCGGTGGGCGAGCAGCACGGTTTCCCCCGTCTGCTCCTGGAGCCAGGTGAGCGCGGGGCGCAGACGGTCGATGAAGGGGTCGTTTTCGGCAATGTCCTGGGCGAGCGCCAGCAAGCGACGGGTGGGGTAGTAGCCGCCCCACAGCCGCATTTCGTGAATGAAGCCCCCCGCTTCCAGCGTCTCCAGCAGATTGAACGTGGAGGACTTGGGCAAGGCCAGCGCCTCGCTGATCTGCGACAGCGTGCGCGGCCGTCGCACCTTGGCGAACAGCTCGAGAATGGCGAGGAGGTTTTCGGCCTGTTTCACGATCATGAACAATTTTTCTAATACACGAACAGCACTGTCAATAGAGGTAACGTTGTGCATCGCCGAAGACGTGAGCTGCACTGCGAAGGGCATCGGTCGGAGGAGGGGGCGAGAAAAGGAGGGCTGCCGCCCCCGCCGGGAGGGCGTGCGCGGCCGTCGCGCCGCCAGGAAGGCCATGACCCTTGGATGCCGCGGCCCTCGGGGGCGGAGCGAAGGAGAGGGGTAATCGGGCCGGGGAGGCGGGGAGGGCGCGGCGTGACCGCAGCCGATGGATAGGACCGGGGGGGACTGCGCCGTGTGGCGCGGGCCGGAGACGGCAGGCTCGGCGCCCCCTCTGGGCACTTTGGGGGAATGGGTCGAAAGGACGGGGCCGGGAGGTTGCCCTCCCGGCCGTCGTGGGGGCGGCCTATTTGCCGCCGGTGGGGTCGGTCTCGTCCGGCCGGCGTTTCGCCGGCTGAGACTGCGTTTCGCCGGCGGGCGTGCCGGCGGCGGGAGGCGTTTCCGGGTCCGGGGACGTCTCCTTCCGGGCCTTTCCGGGGGAGATGATGACGACGTCACCTTCGTTCCACTGGAAGCGGCTGGCGCGGTCTCGTTTTTCGTCGGTCATGTCTTCCTCCTTTCGTTTGGGTCAGACATTCAGGGTGGAGCAGTGGATGCCGCCGCCTTCGAGGATCAGGGCGGGCAGCTCCAGGCAGATGATGTCTCGGTCCGGAAAGGCCGATTTCAGCCTGGCCGCCGCCGCCGCGTCGCGGTCCTTGTCCCCGAAGGCGGGAACGATCACGGCGCCGTTGATGACCAGAAAATTCAAATAGGTGAGGGCATCGTACTTGCCCTTCCTCTGGGTCGTGGGCGGCGCGATGGGGATGAGGTCAAACGGTGCGCCATTGGCTTGGCGGGCCGCCCGCAGGGCCGCCACATTGGCATGGTCATCGCCATCCACCACTACGACGCCGGGCGCGACGAAGCGGGCGATCCCGTCCACATGCCCGCGGGTGACATCGCCAGGATCGGTGGAGCCGGGCAGCCAGACCACGTGGGTGGCCCCGGTCTGCGCCTTCAGCAGCGCCTCGGCGGCGGCCCGATCGAGCGTGCGGTTCCGCCGGTGATGCAAGACGCAGCTTTCCGTCGTCATGAGGGTGCCGGCCCCGTCGACGTCGATCGCCCCGCCCTCAAGCACGAAGCTGGCCTTGCCCGCCGTCTTGCCCAGATGCTCCCGGGCAAAAAGCGCGGCCAGATCGCGATCCGCCTGATAGCCCTTGCTGCAAAATCTCTCGCCCCAGACGTTGAAATTCATGTCCAGCCAGGAATAGTCCTGCGGGGTGGTCCACAGCGGAAGGCCCAGCGTGTCGCGGGGCCAGATGCCGAAATGCGGCAGGAACAGCGGCTCCATATTGCCGGTGCAGATGGCCTCGGCCTGCGCGCGCTCCGGGGTGTTGAAGAGCATTGTCACGGGCTCATACTGGGCGATCACCCGCGCCAGCTTCACCAGATCTTCCCGCACCGGGCCAAGGCTCGCCTTGGGAACAGCGGGGTCATAGGAGCGCCCGAAGCTCAGATAAACCCGTTGCTGCGCTTCCCATTCTGCCTTCATCCGCATCGCCGTCTCCTTCGCCGCCGCGCCGCCCCGTGCCGTCGAACGCCGAGAACCCTAGGCGGCAAAAGCGTCAGAAACGGTCGTATGACAGACAAGGCCAGGACCGCTTGTAGCCGGCCGCTTCTACCCTTAAGACGCGCATGTCAGCGTGTGTGGAGACCTGTGGCGTGGCGCAGCTTTTTCCCTCGGACATAACGCCGCTCCACCTTTCGCTGGGCGAAACCGCCGAACTGCGCACCCTCGACCTGCTGCGCCGGGCCCTGCCGCCGGACTATGCGGTCTATCATTCCGTCCACTGGTCTCTGTCCACCAGCGCCCGGGTGATGTTCGGCGAGGCGGATTTTGTCGTCGTCAACCGCTCGGGCGACGTGGTCATCATCGAGCAGAAGGCCGGCCGGCTGGAGGAGACCTCCGAGGGGCTCGCCAAGCGCTATGACACCGCCGCCCCCAAGCTGGTGGCGCCGCAGATCCACCGGAACCAGGATGGCCTGCGCAAGCAGTTCCTGCGCCAGACCGGCCATCCGCTGACCCTGGATTATCTCTTCTATTGCCCCGACCACCGGCTGCAGGGGGCGGTGGGCGCGGGCCTGTCCGCCGACCGGGTGGTGGATGCGACCGCGGCGGAGGCGCTGCCGGAGCGCATCATGGCGCTCCTGCCCGCCGGCACCGATGGCCGCGAGGGAGCGCTGGTGCGGCGCTTCTTCGAGAATCTGTTCTATCTGGTGCCCGACATCCACGCCCATGTGCGCGCCGGGGAACAGGCCATGGCACGCATCGCGGGCGGGGGGCTGGCGGGGATCGTGGGGGCCATCGAGATGAACCCCATGCGCTTGCGGGTGCGCGGCACCGCGGGCAGCGGAAAGTCCGTGGCGGCGCTGAACTGCGCCGCCCAGGCGGTGGCCGATGGGCGGCGCCCGCTCCTGGTGTGCTTCAACCGGCCGCTGGCCGAGCGTCTGTGCGCGGTGGCCCCGCCGGAGTGCATGGTGACCACCTTTCACGGCCTTTTGGACCGGTTCCTGGCCTCGCGCGGACAGGCCATCGATTTCAGCGCCATGTCCCGGCCGGGCTTCTGGAGCGGGCTTCAGGAACGGGTCATTCTGGAACGCGTGCCCGATGACTGGCGCTTCGACACGCTCATCGTCGATGAGGGCCAGGATTTCGACGCCGACTGGCTCGACATCCTCCAGCTCTTCCTGACGGAGGCGCCCCACATCCTGTGGTTCGAGGACCGCGACCAGGACATCCGGCATGGCAAGGAGACCGGGCGCGGCATCGAGGAGGCGTTCCGCGCGCTCAGCTTCGTGACCTTCAACGCCAAGGACAATTATCGCACCCCCCAATCCATCGCCGCCTTCATCCAGGATCGGCTGCCGGGTTTTGCCTTCGAGGCCCGCAGCCCCTTGCCCGGACTTGGCGTCGGCGAGCACCACTGCCGGACGTCCGCCGAGGTGGCCAGGCGGGCGGGGGCCGTGGTCACCGAGCATCTGAAGCAGGGCTTTCGGGCGCAGGACGTGGTGGTGCTCTCGCTGCGCGGCCTTGGCGCGGCGACGCTGGCGCATGCGGCCAAGGTGGGCGCCTTCACCCTTGCCCGCCCCACCGGTACCTATGACCCGCAGGGCAACCAGCGCATGGACAGCGGGCAGATCCGGTTCGAGACCATCTTTCGCTTCAAGGGGCAGGAGGCGCAGGCGGTCATCATCACCGACGTGCCGCCCGATTTTGCGGACACGCCCGCCGCCCGGCTGCTCTTTACCGCCCTGACGCGGGCCAAGGTGCGCGCGGACATTCTGTATGGCCCCGACCCGGATTGATGCACGACCGGACGTGTCGTGTGGGGCGGGCATGACGGTGCCGTCGAGGATCGGCGATGGCCGCGGTGAAACGGGGATGGGCGATGACACAGACAGAAGACGACGCGCAGCGCACCATCCGCCGCCTGGAAGCCCAGAATGAGCAACTGACGGCGATGGTGAAGGACCTGTATCGCATGTTGACGGATGTCCAGGACCAGGCGAGCCGGCTCGCGGCCCTGTTGGCGGCGGCCGATGAGACGGCTGGCCCCCGTACGCCGCCATCGGGGTGCGGCGCGGGGGCGGCGGCCCGGGAGGGCGACGGCGACAGCGCGCCCGCAGCCGCTCCCGGCCCGTCCGGCCTGCCGTGTCCGTGCGCGCCATAGCGCCGGTGAAACGGCCGACCTCGTTGTTTTGAGATCTGTCCGTCAGTCAAGCCGGTTCCCGCTTCGTCCGGGACCGCAGGGGAACCGAAGGGGCGGGAGAGCGCGATGTTCCAGGGGGTCTTGGCCTGTCAGGCCGGCGGCTTCATGTCGGCCTATGTGCCCTTGCAGCGGGCGCTGCTGGAACGGGCCTATCTGCCCCGCACGGTGCCCCCGTCGGCGGCCTTCAGCGAAGCGGTGCGTCCCCATCTCGCGTCGGGGCCATGGGCGGCAAGCTTTGCCGTCGCGCCGGGCGAGACGGCACGGGCGGTGGAGCGCGCCCTGCGCGACCTCATGCTGGCGAGCGGGACGTTGCGCCCGGAGGCCATCGATCCCTCCCGCCTCGATCCCAGTGCACGGGCGCATCATCATCTGACCGCCCTGCTGGATCTGTGGCGCCGCATCGGCGATGTCCTGCCGGAGGACCTTGCCTATCTGCGCCCCATCCTGGAGGCGGAGGTCGGCGACGCCATCGATCGGCTCCATGTCATCCATGATCCCGCCGATCCCGACCTCTGCGCGGTCGAACGGGCCGTGCTCGACACCCTGGTGCGCCATCACGGCGCCCCCGATGACCTGGACGCCCGCCGGGCCGAGCTGATCGCCGCGCGGGATCGCCGCCACGGCCGGCCCGGCTCGGCCCTGGCCCACCTGCAGGACACGTTCCTGGCCCAGGCGGCGGAGCGGCGGGCGCTGGACGAGAGCGTTCAGGTGTACGGCCTGCGCGATGCCGCTGCCGAGGCGGATTTTGCCGCCAGCCTCGCCCAAAGCTGGCTGGATGGCGCGCCGGACCTGGCGCCGGCGGACATCGGCCTCCTGTTGCCGGCGGGGCCGCATTATGTGCCGTTCGTGCGGGAGGCCTTCGCCCGCGCCGGCCTGCCCCTGTCCGGCCTGCCGTCCGAGGGGGAGCGGCGGGACCTGGCCGGAGAATGCCTGCTGCATTTCCTCACCGGCCTGCGCCAGCCGGCCCCGGCCATGGCACTCGCTTCGCTGGTGCGCTCGCCGCTGATGCCGTGGTCCCCGAAGGACGGACGCCGCTTGTCCGATGCGGTGATGGAGGGCGCTCACGACCTCGCCGACGTGGTGCGCCTCACCGGCCCCGCCCTCGCCATGGCACGTCTGCTCGCCGACCGGCGCGTCCCCAAGGGGCACGATGCCGCCGAGCGGCTGTCGGTGCTGCTGCGGAACCTGACGCGGGAGGACGCCTTCGCCGACGAGGTGGCCCGGCTCGGCGAACTGGCACGGCAGATCCAGCTTCCCCTGTTCGCGCGGCCGGCCGAGGCGGACGTGCCGTGGGAGGATCTTCTGGCCGGCATTCCCGTCGGGGCATGGCGGGATGGAGGAGCGGGGCCGGCGCTCATGGACGGCGTGAGCATCCGCGTGGACGGCGAGCCGCCGTCAGGTCCCGTCCGCCACCTGATCGTGCTGGGTTTCAGCGCCGGCGCCTTTCCCGCCGCGCCGGCGGTCAGTCCCCTGTTCCTGGACAGCGAAGTGGCCGAGATCGGCGCCCGGTGCGGCGTGCATCTGCCAAGCCAGGGGGCGGAGCTTGCGCGGCGGCTGCGGGTGCTGCGGTCCCAGCTGGCGGCGGTGCGCGAGCGCCTGGTGGTTCTGGTGCCGTATCGCGACCTCATGGGCGGCCGCAGTGCGCCGTCCGCCTCCCTCGCCTTTCTGGCGCGCAGCTTTCAGGGCGTCGAGGACCCCGAGGACCTGGTGGTCGACCTCGCCGACGAGCGCGCCCTGCCGGCGCGCGCGCTGCCGGTGGCGCCGGAAACCAAGAGCGCCTGGCAGCCGCCGCCGGCCGCCCCGTCCATGCTCACCCTGGGCGTCGACCTCCTCATGCTGCGGACGGATAAGGACGGCCAGGCGCGCGCCCAGTCACCCACCCGCCTCGACACCCTGCTGGTCAGCCCGCTCGCCTGGCTGCTGAACGAACTGGACATCCTGGACCGGCCGTGGGCGCCGGAGACTCTGGACGTGCTGACCATCGGCAGCCTGTTCCACAAGGTGGTGGAGCAGTTGTTCCCGCCCGACGCCGCCCTGCCGTCGGAGGCGGACATCCGCGCCCGGCTTCCCGGCCTGCTGGCGGCGGACATCCAGGCCATGGCGCCTTTCCTGGCCGCCGCCGGCTGGATGGTCGAGCGCCAGTCCCTGGAGCGCGACTTCCTGAAGGCGGCGCTGTCCTGGCGGGCGACCCTGGAGGCGCTGGGGGCCCGCATCGTCGCCAGCGAGCTGCCCCTGCGCGGGACCGCCCTCGGCGTGCCCTGCCGGGGCTTCGTGGACTGCCTGCTGCTGCTGCCCGATGGCAGCCTCGTCATCGTCGACCACAAGACCAGCGCCGCGCGGACCCGGCGCACGCGCATGGAAAGCGGCTTTGACCTCCAGGTGGACATTTATCGCAGCCTTGCGGCCCAGGCCGCGGCCCACCCGCCCTCCGACGAGGGCTTGGAGGTGAAGGCGCTGACCCGGCCCGGCCGCATCGGCGTCGCCTATCACACCACGCGGGACGGCACCGTGTTGCTGCACGGCCTCTCGCTTGCCGCGCCGCCGGCCGGCGTCGAGGTCATCGACGCCGACATCAGCACGGCCGCGACGGCCCGGATCACCGAGGAGATCGCCCGCCTGCGGGCCGGGCGGCTGCATCTGACCGGGGAGGATGAACTGGCCCTGCTGGAGAAGGCCGGGGTCGGGCTCTATGCGATGGAGACCAGCCCCCTCGTCTCCCATTTCACGCCGCCCGCGCCGGCGCAGGAGAGCGACGATGCCTGATGTGAGACTCGTGCCCGCCGGCGCCGGCGCCGGAAAGACCCACCACATCAACCAGACCCTGCTGGACTGGGTGAAGGCGGGGGTGGTGCGCCCCGAGCGCATCCTCGCCGTCACCTTCACCGAGGCGGGGGCGGGGGAGTTGCGCCAGCGCATCCGTGCGAGCCTGGTGGCGGACGGGCGCATGGAGGCGGCCCTGGCGGTGGATCGGGCCTATGTTTCCACCATTCATGGCCTGGGCCTGCGCCTTCTCACCGAGCACGCCTTTGCCGCCGGCGCCTCGCCCGCCCCGCGCCTCTTGTCGGACGAGGAGCGGGACCTCCTGATCCGAAACGAGCTACCCCACGCCGAGGACCTCCACGCTGTGGCGGCGGACCTGCCGCGCTACGGCTATCGCTTCGCGCCCGGAAGCTCCGCGGAAGCCGATTTCCGGGGCCGGGTGTTCGAGACCGTGTCGCTGCTGGCGACCCTCGGGCCGCGCGGGCTCGATCCAAGCCTGCCCGAGCGGGCCGAGGCGGCCATCTGCGCCGGCTATGGCACGCCACAGGGAGAGGCGAAGGCCCTCGCCGCACGCCTTCATGGGGCCGTCCGCGCGCTCCTGGCCGCCTTTCCCGACAGCCTGTCCCGGCCGGACCAGAATGCCTCCGCCCGCAGCGCGTTCCGCGATGATTACCAGGCGCTGTGCGCGGCGCGCGACCCGGCGCGCCTGGAGCGGGACTGGGACCTCTGGGTGGCCCTGGCCGGGCTGCGCCAGAGCCGGCGGGGAACGCCGACGCCCGAGGGATACGACGCCCTCGCCGACGCTGTCCGGGAGGGGGCCGCCGCCCTCTCCAGCCATCCCGGGCCGCTGGAAGAGGCCTGCCGCCATGCCCGGTCCCTCATCAAGGGCGCGCAGCAGATCCTGAAGGGCTATGCCGCCCGCAAGCGCGCGCTCGGCGTCATCGACTTCACCGACATGGTGGCCGATGCGGGCCGCCTGCTGCGGGAGGAGCCGAAGATCCGCGCGGCGGTCCTCGGCGAAATCGACTGCGTCATCGTGGATGAGTTCCAGGACACCAATCCGGCCCAGTTCGCCCTGCTCTGGCCGCTGATCCAGGGCGCGCCCCGCGCCATCATCGTGGGCGATGTGAAGCAGGCCATCATGGGGTTCCAGGGGGCGGATGCGCGGCTGATGGAGGCCCTGGTGGCGCGCTTTGCGTCCGGCGTCGCGCCGCTCGACCGCAATTGGCGTTCCTCGGCCCGCATCATGGATTTCGTCAACGGGGTGGGCGCGCGCCTGTTTGCCGGCGGCTACGATGCCCTCTCGCCCACCCGGCCGGCCGGTGCCGGCTCGGCCCTGGAGGTGGTGGCAACCCAGGCCTCCCGGCGGGGCAGGGGAGAAGTGCGACCCCCTCATCACCTCGCCGCCCATGTGCACGATTTCCTGGCGCGGCCGGACGTTGAGATCCGCGATCGTTCCTCCGGCGCGGCGCGCCGGCCCACCGCGGGCGATGTGGCGGTGCTATGCCCCACCAACAGCCAATGCCTGGCCTATGCCAAGGCCCTGGCGCAACTGGGCGTGCCCGTGCGCGTGGCGGGGGTGGATTGGTGGGGGAGCCCCATGGTCGCGGCCGCCCGGTTCGCCCTCCAGGTGGCCGATGATCCCGAGGACCGCCACGCCGCCCTGTGCTTTGCCACGCTCGGGCCGCCGGCCCTTCCCCTGGAGGAGGCCCTGAAGCAGATGCTGGCGGGGGGCGCCCTCGACCATCCCGCCCTGGATCGCCTGCGCGCCCTGTCCGCCACCACCCAGGGCCATACGGTCCGCGCGCTTCTGGGCGCGGCCATCGCGGCGGCCGGCCTGCGGGAGTGGGCCGACCTCCAGGAGGACCCGGCCCAGGCCCGCGCGGACTTGCTGCGCCTGGAAGCCGAGGCGGAGGGCTTCCAGGCTGCGCACCGGGACATGCGGGCGGCCGCGGGCTTCCACGGCTTCGGCGTCAAGGTCTTCCTGGGCTGGATGGACTCCCGGCGGGATGAGCGCGGCTTCGACCAGCGGCCCAATCCCACCGGGAATGTGGCGGACGGCGTCGAAGTGGTGACCTGGCACGGCGCCAAGGGCCGGGAATGGCCGGTGGTGGCGGTGGTGGGCCTCGACCATGATTTCGGCCCCCGCGCGGGAGGCTGGCGGGCCGTGTGCGCGGATTATGGCGACCTCGACGGCATGCTGGAGCGGACCCACCTCGCCTTCACGCCAAAATTCCACGCCGGCGACGTGAACGAGCGCTTCCTGGCCGCGGAGGCGCCCCAGGCCGAGGACACCGCCCGGCGCCTGCTCTATGTGGCGCTCACCCGGGCGCGGGACGTGCTGGTGCTGGAATGGCCGGAAACCTTCGCCCAGAAAGCGGAGGCGGGAGAAAAGCCCCCCTTCAGCGGCAGTGCCCTGCTGGCCGCCTGCGGCATGCGGGTGGAGCCGGGAAAGATCCGGCTGGGCCAGGCGACCTTTCCCGCCCGTACCTCCTTCTGTGGCAAGGAAATGCCGCCGGAGTTCGCGGGCGCGGGGGCGCCGGGGGGGCGCGCGCCCGGCTTGGCGCGGCTCGGCCGCCGGGCCATCGCCGTGCGGCCCATGCGGCCCGACGGGGGACCGGCCTTGCTCATGCCTTCGGGCCTGGAGGTGCCGCTCTCCGCGCCGCCGGCGGCCCTGGTGACGGAGGGGATCGCCCCGCCGCTGCCGTTGCAGCCGGAGGCCTTCGCCAGCGCCACGGACCGTGGCACCGCCCTCCACGACCTGCTGCGCATCTTCCTCCTGCGCCCGGACCTGGGCGCGCGGGCGGGGGCGCGCTCCGGCCTGGATGAGGCCACCTGCGCCATCCTCGCCCGCCAGGCGGAGGCGCTGCGCACCTGGCTGGCGGCGCGCGGCTACGGCACGCTCATGGCGGAAGTCCCGGTGGACGTGGCGCTGCCGACCGGGGCGCGCATCCGCGCCACCCTCGACCTGGTGGCGCAGGGCAGCGCGGGCCTCGCCCTCATCGACCACAAGAGCGATGCCGTGTCCGATTGCGAGGCCCGTTTCGTCCACCACTGGCCGCAAGTGTCCGCCTATGCGGCGGCGCTGCGGGCCATGGGATTTGCCCACGAGCCGATCCTGGCCGGCATCTATTGGCTGGGGCGGGGGGCGGTGACGTTCGGGACCGTGACGGCGGGCCTGCCTGGCACGTCGCGCGCGCCCGTGCCCTCGGAACAGGTGGCGTGAAATGGCGCCGCGCCTGTGGTTTCCTGACAAGCGCGGGGCGGGTCCGAAGGCCCGGGTGATCCTGCCGGCGACATGTGCGGCCAAGGGGTGAAAAGGTGCCGACCGATACCATCAGGCTCGAAAAGGCCGCCAACCTCCTTTCCCTCGCCCGCATGCTGGCCGCTTCGGCGGAGGGGGTGACGCTCGACGAGATCGCGCGCCATTTCTCGGTCAACCGGCGCACGGCCGAGCGCATGCGCGATGCGGTGCGGGACCTCTTCCCCGGCTATGACGTGGTGGAGGAGGGCAAGTATCGGCGCTTTCGCATCGTCGGCGGGCTCTCCGGCTTTTTCACCGCACCGAGCGTGAGCGAGCTTGCGGAGCTGGAGACCGCCTGCAAGGGCCTCCAGCAGGCCGGGCATCATCCGCGCGCCGCGCTGCTGCGGGCGCTCCAGACCAAGATCGCCGTCGCGCTGCGCGACCCGACGCGCCGCAAGATGGCAACCGACATGGAGGCCCTGTGCCGCGCCGAGGCCATCGCCCGGCATGTGGGACCCCGCGCGGTCACCGATGACGCCACCCTTCAGCTCCTGCGCGAGGCGCTGATCGCCATGAAGCGGGTGCGCTTCTCCTATCCCTGGACGGATCGGCCGGAGGGCTATGTCCGCACCGTCGTGCCCTACGGGCTCCTGTTCGGTTCCAATGCCTATCTGGTGGGCCGCGAGGCCGGGCGCGCCAACGCCGTGCTCTGGCGTCTGGACCGCATGAGCGGCCTGAAGATGACCGCCCAGGCCGGCGGCCCGCCGGAGGGGTTCGACCTGGATGCCTATGCCGCCCGCTCCTTCGGCACCTACCAGGAGGAGCCCGTGCGCGTGGTGCTGCGCTTCGCCCCAGGCGCCGCCGAGGCGGCGGCGCGGATGGTGTTTCACCCCAGCCAGGAGGTCCGCCTGCTGGCGGATGGGCGGCTGGAGGTGTCCTTCGAGGCCGGCGGGCAATTGGAGATGGTGCAGCACCTGTTCAGCTGGGGCGACACGGTGGAGATCGTGGAGCCGCCGGAGCTGCGGGCCCGGATGGTCGCCGAACTGAACAAGGCGCTGGCCGCCCATCAGGGGAAAAAGCGGACGCGCGCCTGACCGTCCATGGGCTGTTACGGCCGCCGGTAATGGGCATCGAGCGCGAAGCGCACCTTGGCCTGGTCCAGATGGAAGCGGGCGAGGATGACGGCGCGGCTGCGGGGCGTGTGAAGGCCGGGGTCGGCATAGGCCACGAACAGCCCGCTTTCCCGCCGGTAGACGATGCGGCCGCGGGGGAAATACGCATAGTCGTGATCGACGATGGAGGCGGGCAGCCCCAGCCGCGCAAGACCTGCCACGCCGAGGCGCTGCCAGGCCTCCCAGACCTCGAAATGGCCCCGGGCATGCCCGAGACAATCGCCATAGGGCTCCGCCTCCGCCAAGGGCGTGGCATCGGTGACGAAGACCGGCGCGCCGCCGGGGACGGTCACCAGCCAGAAGATGCCCACGTGGGGCGGCGGCGCGGACGCCGTGTCGGGGGCGCCCGCCATCTAGAGGCCCCCGAACATCAGGTGCGCCACCAGGGCCGTCATGAGGGCGAACACCCCGAGGCCGATGACGAGCATCGCCCACAGGATCAGGGTCCGCGGCGGTTCCTTGCGATCTAAAGGCTGCATATGTCCACTCCGTCCACCGGAATGGAAATGCGCCCGTCATACGACATAATCGGTCGTGTATTGTCTCGCGCGGCGCCCCATCGCGCCCAACCGCTCTCCGACGTGCGACCGAATGTGTCGTTCGAGCATGGCATGTCCTGTCGCCATGATGGAGAGCGCCATGCACCCCTTTGAACGACACACCCTGTTGCGCCGCCTCGCCGCCTTGACCTTCGACGGCCCCCAGATGTGGGCGCGCCACTGGCGGACCAGCGAACTGTCCTATTGGGTGTTTCGCCACCACCGCGCCCTTGGCCTCGCGCTGCCGCCCACGGCTGGTGCGGCCGTCGAGCCGCCGGACAATGTGGCGGCCCGCGATGCCGTCTTTCGCCACCTGACCGGCCTGCGGCAAGGGCGAGTGCCCCAGCCCTCCCCCCTCGAGCGCAAGCTGGTCTGGCTCGGGCAGGAGGCGGGCCTGGGCGAACTCGATCAGGCCATCCTGGCGCTGCTGGTACGGCTGGCGATGGTGGTCGAGCTGCACACCCTCGAACTGGCGTTGAGCAGCCGCTTCATCCCCGAGCGCGCGCTCATCCCGCACAATACGGATGTGCCCGTGAGCAACATCGCCGCACTGCTGGGGCAGTCAACCGGCACCGTCAACCGACGTCTTTCCCCCGAGAAGCCCCTCCTGGTGTTCGGCTTGGTGGAAGACCGCTGCCGCAACGAGTTCGCCGCCGCCGATGTGACCCTGAAGGTGGCCGGCGCCCCCCGGGCGAGCGCCCCCGCGTTGCGCAACGTCCTGTTCGGCACCCCCAAATCCACGCCCCTGAAGTGGGACGACTTTTCCCACCTGAGCGCGGATGCCGAGGCGGTCAGCGCCCTGCTGGAGGCGGCCACGCGGACCAAGGCACGCGGCGTCAACATCCTGCTCTATGGTGCTCCCGGCACGGGCAAGACGGCCTTCGCCTCCGCCCTTGCGGCGCGGGCGGGCCTTCACGCCATCTTCGTCGGCGAGAGCGACGAGGATGGCGACGAGCCGACCCGCGTCCAGCGCATCGGCGCCTTGGCCCTCGCCCAGAAGCTGGCCAGCCGCAGCGCGGGCCTGCTCCTGGTGGTTGATGAGGCCGAGGACATTTTCGTCGGCGTGGACGACGAGGATGGCGGCAGCCGGCGTGGCGCCAAGGTGTTCATGAACAATCTGGTGGAGGCCAATCCCTGTCCCACCCTGTTCATTTCCAACCATCCGGGCCGGCTGGGCGCGGCTGTCCTGCGCCGCATGACCTATGCGGTGGAGTTTCCGGCGCTGGACCAGGGCGCCCGCGCGCGCATCATCCGCCGGTCGGCCGCCCGACATAGGCTTCGGCTTGGCGACCAGGATGTGGCGCGTTTGGCCCGCCTGGACGCCCCGCCGGCCCTGATCGATCACGGCCTGCGCGCCGCGCGACTGTGCGCCGCCGACAGCCGGTTCGCCCTGCGCGCCACGTCGTCCCTGATGAAGGTCATGGGGCGACGCGGCCCCCCCGCCGCGCACGCGACGGCCGACTTCGACCCTGCCTTCGCCTGCGCGGACATGGATCTGGCTGGCCTTGCCGAGAAGGTGGTGGCGAGCGGGCGCAGGGACATTTCGCTCTGCCTGTCCGGCCCTCCGGGCACGGGAAAGAGCGCCTATGCCCGCCATCTGGCGCGCTGCATGGGGCTTGAGGTGGTGGAAAAGCGCGCCAGCGACCTGTTTGGCATGTTCGTGGGGGAGACCGAGCAGAAGATCGCGGCCTGCTTCGAGGAGGCGAGGGAAAAGCACGCCTTCCTCATTTTCGACGAGGCGGATTCCCTCCTGCGCGACCGCACCACCGCCGGGCCGGCCTATGAGGTGCGCCAGGTCAACGAGATGCTGACCTGGATGGAAAGCCATCCCTATCCGTTCGCCTGCACCACCAATTTCGTCGATGGCCTCGATCCGGCGGCGGCGCGGCGCTTCCTGTTCAAGGTGACCTTCCTGCCCCTCGGTCCCCACCAGGCGCGGGCGCTGTTCCTCCATACCTTCGGCTTCGACGCTCCCGGCCGCCTGGACACCCTGGCTCCGCTCACCCCGGGCGATTTCGCCGTGGTCGCCCGTAAGGCGCGGGTGATGGGGGAACACGACCCGGACGCCTTGGTGGCGGCCCTCGCCGCCGAAGTGGCGGCAAAGCCGGGGGCGGCGCGGCCCATCGGCTTCAGGGCCTTAGCGGCGGCACGGCCTTGAGGCGTTCCAAGGCGGCGCCGGCCCCATCCCGGGCGGGCGCCGCCCAGCCCGGCCCTCGCGCGGCGCGCGGGGCACCTTGTGGCGGCGCGTCCGGCCGGGGGCGTGCCTGGGGTTGCAGGGGGGTGGAAAAAAAAACGTGCGGGGCCACTGGCTCACGGCCCGAGGGAATCTGGCACATTCTTTTGAGCCAATTCTGGACCTATCGATCAGCCCACAAGCTGTCATCTTCTGAGCCAGAAAAAGATCCGAACGTCGAATGACGTCGACCTTCCTTCCGACCAGAGGGGTCTGGACCATGAGTTTCGATCGCTTGGCCTTCACCCGAAGGCAGGGCCTGAAAGCCGTGCTCGCGACCGCCGCCGGCGGTGCCCTCGGCGCCTTCGGCGGGCTTGGCGCCGCCCAGGCGCAGACCCGCGCCGAGACGCTGCGCCACGTGCTCGCCGGCACCGTCAACACGCTCGACCCCACCATGCCAGGGGCGACGCGCGAATCCTTCGGCCTGTCCACGGCGGTGTATGATCGCCTGGCCTCCTATGGCCGCAAGCAGGTCAACGGCGCCTGGGTGTTCGACTTCGACAATATCCGCGGCGAGCTGGCGGAGAAGATCGACCGCTCGGCGGACGGGCGCACCTTCACCTTCCACCTGCGCAAGGGCGCCACCTGGCATGACGGTTCGCCGGTGACCGCCGAGGACGTGAAGTGGTCCCTCGACCGCGCCGTCTCCGCCAAGTCCCTGGCGGCGGGGCAGATTGCCACCGGCTCGCTGACCAAGCCCGACCAGTTCAAGGTGCTGGGCGAAGGGGTGGTGGAGGTCTCCCTCGACCGGCCGGACCGCCTGGCGCTCGCCAATCTGGCGGTGCCGCTCTCGCCCATGTTCAACAGCACGTTGGCGCGCCGCAACGCCACCGCCGAGGACCCCTGGGCGCAGGCCTGGCTGAAGGAGAACACCGCCGGCGGCGGCGCCTATATGGTGGAGCAGTATAAGTCCGGCCAGCAGACCCTCCTGAAGCGCAACGAGGCGTGGAAGAATGGCGCCGGCGGCGCGCTGCCCTATTTCCGGCGCGTCATCGCCCAGACCGTCCCGGAGGCCGCCACCCGCGCGAACCTTCTGGAGCGCGGCGACGCGGACATCGCCATCGACCTGCAGTCCAGCGACATCACCGCCCTGGAAGGGCGCGGCAAGATCAAGCTGGTGGCGACGCCACAGATCAACGGCTTCACCGCCATCGTCTTCAACACGCGCATGGTGCCGTTCGACAATCCCAAGGTGCGGGCCGCGCTGGCGGCGGCGCTGCCCTATGAGGCCATGTTCGAGGCCGCCCTCTTCCGGCGCGGCCGGCCGCTCTTCGGCGCCACCTGGACGCAGGCGCCCGACGGCGCCTTCCCCCAGCCCTTGCCGTTCCGCACCGACCCCGCCAAGGCCAAGGCCCTGTTGGCGGAAGCCGGCTTCCCCGACGGCTTCAAGACCACCTTCTCCTTCTCGTCCGGCGTCGCCGCCGTCGCCGAGCCCATGGCCACCCTGATCCGGGAAGCGCTGGGCGCCATCGGGGTGGAGGTCGCCATCCAGAAGCTGCCGCCGGCCCAGATGGCCAGCATGGAAGTGGAGCGGCGGGTGCCGTTCTTCATCTCGGCGGGCACGGCCTGGCTGCCGGCACCGGACTATTTCCTGCGCAATTATTTCACCGGCGACCACCGCTGGAACTTCAGCGGCTTTTCCAACCCGCAGCTGGACGCGCTGGCGCAGGCGGCCCGCTTCGAGGCGAATGCGGCCGCCTATGAGGCCACCTGCCGCCAGATGGTGGACATCGTCGCCCGCGACGTGCCCATGATTATGGTCTGGCAGCCCAACCAGGACGCGGTGATGGCGCCGAACATCGACGGCTACACCTATTGGTTCCACGGGCAGGTGGACTACCGAGACCTGCGCAGGTCCTGAGCGCATGTCCACACTGCTCACTATCGGCCGCAGGGTGGGGAAGCATCTCATCGCCTCCCTGCCGGCGCTGTTCGGGGTGGTCCTCTTCACCTTCCTGCTGATGCGCGTGCTGCCCGGCGATCCGGCCGCCTTCTTCGCCTCCGGGCCCAATGCCGGGCAGGCCGAGATGGCCCAGATCCGCGAGACCATGGGCCTCAACCGGCCCATCCCGGAACAGTTCGTGCGCTATCTCGGCGACCTCGCCCGCGGCAATCTCGGCCAGTCCATGACCACCGGCCAGCCGGTGATCGCGGATCTGGCCGAGCGCATGCCCGCCTCCCTGGAACTGACGGTCTTCGCCCTGGTGCTGGCCCTGGCGCTGGCCTTGCCGCTGGGCATTGTCGCGGCGCTGCGGCCCAATTCGCTGATCGACCATGGGGTGCGCTTCGTGTGCACGCTCGGCGTGTGCGTGCCCACCTTCGTCACCGGCCTGCTGCTGATCTATGTGTTCTACTATCTGCTCGGCTTCGCGCCAGACCCGACGGGGCGCATCGACATTTTCGCCGCCCCGCCGCCGGGGATCACCGGCTTTCTCCTCCTCGACTTCCTCCTGGTGGGGGATTTCGCCGGCTGGAGAGCGGCCTTCGGCCAGCTCATCCTGCCCGCCTGCACCATGGCGCTGTTCGTGCTCGCGCCGCTGGCGCGCATGACGCGGGCCTCGCTGCTGGCGGTGCTCGGCTCGGACTTCATCCGCACCGCCCGCTCGGTGGGCATGTCGGACTGGCGGGTGATCGTCGTCTATGCCCTGCGCAACGCGCTGTTGCCGGTGCTGACCATCATCGGCATCGTCTTCTCCACCATGCTTGGGGCCAATGTGCTGGTGGAGAAAGTGTTTTCCTGGCCCGGCATCGGCTCCTACGCGCTCGACGCGCTGCTGGCCTCGGACTATGCGCCGGTGCAGGGTTTCGTGCTGCTCATCGCGGTCATCTTCGTGATGGTCAATCTCATCATCGATGTCCTCTACGGCATCGTCGATCCGCGGATCTCCCTGAAATGAGCGCCACCCTTCGCCATGCCGGATGGGTGCTCCGCGGCAACCCGGTGACCGCCTGCGCCGCCGCCGGCGCGCTGGTGCTGGCCGCCATCGCCGTCTTCGCGCCGTGGATCACGCCCTATGATCCCGTCGCCTCCAATGTCCCCGCCGCGCTCCAGCCGCCCTCGGCGGCCCATTGGGCGGGCACCGACCAGCTGGGCCGCGACATCTTCAGCCGCCTGATCGCGGCCACCCGGCTCGACCTCGGCATCGCCGTCTCGGCGGTCGTCCTGTCCTTCCTGGCGGGGGCCACCATCGGGGCGCTGTGCGGCTATGCGGGCGGGCGCATCGACCGTTCCGTGGGGCGCGTGGTGGACGTGCTGATGGCCTTTCCGCTGTTCGTTTTGGCCATGGCGCTGGTGGCGGCCCTCGGCAATCGGGTGGAGAATATCGTCATCGCCACCGCCCTCATCAATCTGCCCTTCTACATCCGCTTCGCCCGCGCCGAGGTGAATGTGCGCCGCCATGCCGGCTGGGTGGAAGCGGCGCGGGCGGGGGGCGAAAGCCACGCCACCATCGTGATGGCCTATCTGCTGCCCAACATCCTGCCGGCCATGGCGGTGCAGATCTCGCTCAACCTGGGCTGGGCCATCTTGAATGCGGCGGGCCTGTCCTTCCTCGGCCTCGGCGTGCAGGCGCCCACCCCGGAATGGGGGATCATGGTGGCGGAAGGCGCCCGCTTCATCGGCAACGGCCAATGGTGGCTGGTGGCCTTTCCCGGCCTTGCGCTGATGCTGGCGGTGCTGTGCTTCAACCTCCTGGGCGACGGCCTGCGCGACATTCTCGACCCGAGGATGCGCACGTGAGCGGGCCCCTTCTCTCCATCCAGGACCTCCACGTCTCCTTCAGCACCCGCGCGGGGCTGGTGGAGGCGGTGCGGGGCATCGACCTGGAGCTTGCCCCCGGCGGCACGCTGGCGGTGGTGGGCGAGAGCGGCTCGGGCAAGTCGGTGACCGCCTATGCGGTGACCCAGTTGCTGGACCGGGCCGCGCGCATCCCCAAGGGGCGCATCCTGTTCCGGGGCGAGGACATCACCCGCGCCGATCCCGCCCGCATGAAGGCGCTGCGCGGGGCGGCCATCTCCATGGTGTTCCAGAGCCCGCGCACGGCGCTCAACCCCATCCGCCCCATCGGCCTTCAGGTGATGGATGCCATCGCCGCCCATGAAAGTTTGCCCAAGGCGGTGCTGCGGGCCCGCGCGCTGGCGCTCCTGGAGGCCGTGCGCATCCGCGATGCGGCGACCCGGTTCGATGCCTATCCGGCGGAATTGTCGGGCGGCATGTGCCAGCGGGTGATGATCGCCATGGCCATGGCCTGCAACCCGTCCTTGCTCATCGCCGACGAGCCCACCACCGGCCTCGACGTCACCACCCAGAAGACGGTGATGGACCTGCTCGCCGCGCTCACCGCCGAGCGGGGCATGGCGCTCATCCTCATCACCCACGACCTGGGGCTTGCCGCCTCCTATTGCCGGGACGTGATGGTGATGCAGCAGGGCCGCGTGGTGGAGCGGGCGCCGGCCGTCGACATCTTCCGCCGTCCCGCCCATCCCTATACCCGCCGCCTGGTGGCGGCCTCGCCCACCCCCACCTCCACCGTGGACGATCTGGTGGGCGAGGCGCCGCCCGCGCCCCGCGCGCCGAAGAGGCCCAGGGGCGAACGGGTGCTGCTGGACGTGTCCGGGATCGTGAAGCGCTACGGCGCCACGGTTGCGGTGGAGGATGTGTCGCTGACCTTGAGGGCGGGCGAGAGCCTGGGCCTTGTGGGCGAATCCGGTTCGGGCAAGAGCACCCTGTCGCGCATCGTGTGCCGGCTCGCGGATGCCGATGGCGGACGCCTGATGTTCGATGACGTGGACATCGGCGCCATCCCCCTGCGGTCGTTCCATGACTCGCCCTGGCGGCGCGAGATCCAGATCGTGTTCCAGGACCCCCACGAGAGCCTCAATCCCCGCTTTACCGCCTTCGAGTGCATCGCCCGCCCCTTGCGGCGCCTGGGCAAGCTGCGCGACGGGGCGCAGGTCAAACGCCGGGTGGAGGAGGTGGCGGACCGCTGCGGCCTGTCGCCCGACCTGTTGACGCGCTTTCCCCATCAATTGTCCGGCGGCCAGAAGGCCCGCATCGGCATCGCCCGCGCCATCGCGGTGGAGCCGCGCCTCCTGGTGCTGGACGAGCCGACGGCGGCGCTCGACGTGTCCGTCCAGGCGGTGGTGCTGAAGCTGCTGGACGATCTGCGGCGGGACACCGGGCTCGCCTTCCTGTTCGTCAGCCACGACCTCAATGTGGTGCGGATGATGTGCGAGCGCACCATCGTCATGCGCCACGGGCGCATCGTGGAGGAGGGGGAAAGCCAGGCCCTCTTCCGCCAGCCGCAGGCCGCCTATACCCGCGAGCTGCTCGGCGCCATCCCCCATTTTGAACCCATGCAGGCCGCCACCGCCTGAGGGCGCGGGGCGAGGCAGGAGAAAACCGACGTGACCACGAGGCTATGGGACATCGGCACCGACATCGGCGGCACCTTCACCGATATCATCGCCGTCAGGCCCGACACCAACGAGACGCGGATCGGCAAGGTCCCCTCCCGGCCGGATGCCCCCGTCACCGCCATGCTGGAGGCCCTGGCGGCGGTGGGCGTGGCGCCGGAAGCCGTGCGCCGCTTCGTCCATGGCACCACCCGCGTCACCAATGCGCTGGTGGAGGAGCGCCTGCCGCGCGTGGCGCTGGTGGCCACCGCCGGCTTCGAGGACGTGCTGGAAATCGCCCGCTATCGCCGCGAGGAGCTTTATCGCCTCGACGTGCGGCCCAAGGCATTGCCGCTGGTGCCGGCGCAGCTGTGCTTCGGCATTCGCGAGCGGCTCGGCCCCGATGGCCAGGTGATCGCGCCCCTGGACGACGCCGAGATTGCGCGCCTGAAGGCCTGGCTGGTGAAAAACAAGGTGGAGAGCGTCGCGGTCTGCCTGCTGCATTCCTACGCCAATCCGGCCCATGAGAAGAGGATCGCGGCGGGGATTGCCGGCGTGGTGCCCCATGTGTGCGTCTCCCATGAGATCAATCCCGAGGCCCGCGAATATGAGCGGGCCTCGTCCACCGCCTTCAACGCGGCGGCCATGCCCATCGCGGTGGAATATCTCACCGAGCTGGAGCACCGCCTGCCCATCGGCGCGGGATTGCAGGTGTTCCATTCGGCGGGCGCCATGGTGCCGGTGCCGGCGGTGAAGCGCCGGCCGCTGGTGATGGCCATGTCCGGCCCGGCGGCGGGCGTGTCCGCCTCCGCCCGCATTGCCCGCACCCTCGACCGGCCGCGCGTGCTCACTTTCGACATGGGCGGCACCACCACCGACGTGTGCCTGATCGTGGATGGCGCCGCCGAGATGACGGACACCCGCATGATGGGTGGGCGTCCGCTGCGCCAGCCCATGCTGGCGGTGCATTCCATCGGCGCCGGCGGCGGCTCCATCGTGACCCTGGGGCCAGGCGGCCTGGCCGTGGGGCCGAAGAGCGCCGGCTCCGTGCCGGGGCCGGCCTGCTACGGGCGCGGCGGCGACCGGCCCACCATCACCGACGCGAATGCGGTGCTGGGCTATCTCGATCCGCAGGCGCGCCTGGGCGACACCATCCAGATCGATGTGGAGGCGGCGCGCCGGGTCATTGCGCCCATCGCGGCGGAGCTGGGCTTCGGCATCACCGAGACGGCGCTGGGCATTGTCAAGGTGGCCGGCGCGGCGATGGCGCGGGCGCTCCGGCGCGTGACGGTGGAGCGCGGCGTGGACGGGCGCGACTGCACGCTGCTCGCCTTTGGCGGCGGCGGCCCCATGCATGCGGCGGGGCTGGCCGACATGTACGGGCTGTCCGAGATCATCGTACCGGCCGCCTCCAGTGCCTTCTCGGCGCTGGGCTGCCTGACCGCCGATTTCTCCTTCCTCCAGCAAGGCACGGTGCGCATGCCGCTCACCGATTTCCCGCACGCGGCCTTCGCCGCGCGGGTGGCCGAGCTTTCGGCGGAGGCGACCGGGCCGCTCCTGGCCAATGGCATCGCGCCGCAGGAGATCCGCGTGGAGCATGTGGCGCTCATGCGCTACAGCGCCCAAAGCGACGCCATCCCGATTCCCTTCGTCCTGCCGCTGGACCGGGCGCGGCTGGAGGCCGACTTCCACCGCCGCCATCGCGACCTGTTCGGCTATGCCACCGGGGAGGCGTGCGTGATCGAATCCCTGCGCGTCCAGGCGCTGAAGCCGTCCTCGGTGCCGTTCTCCCGCCCGGACGTGGGCCGCGCCACGGGCACCGCCCGCACCCGCCTGTGCGTGTTCGACGCCTCCGGCCCGGTGGAAACCGCCATCCTTCCGCGCGAGACCCTGTCGGGCGTCACCCATGGCCCGGCCATCATCGAGGACGCCTGGTCCACGGTGGTGGTGCCGCCCGGCTGGCAGGTGCGCCCCGATGATCTCGGCAACCTCTTCATGACGCGGAGCGCCGCATGACCCCCCTGGACCCCTTCGTCGTCGAGGTCATCCGCCACGGCCTGTCGGCCGCGGCCGAGGAGATGAGCCTCGTCATGACCCGCTCCGCCCGCTCGCCGCTGCTGCGGGAGGCGGGCGACCTGTCCTCGGCCATCATGGACGCCGCCGGCGGCCTGGTGGGGCAGGGGCGGGACATTCCCATCCATCTGGGCGCCATGTGCTACACGGTGCCCGAACTCCTGAAGGTGTATCCCGCCGCCGCCATGCGCGAGGGCGATGCCATCGTCTACAATGTGGGCGCGCTCGGCGGAAACCATCTCAACGACGTGAAGGTGGCCCGTCCCGTCTTCGTGGACGGCCGGCTGGTGGCCTTCGCCCTGAGCCTTGCCCACTGGCCGGACGTGGGCGGCACCTGGCCCGGCAGCTATCTGGCCCATGCGGTGGACACCTTCCAGGAGGCCATCCGCATTCCCCCGCTGCTGATCGCCAGTGCGGACGGGGTCAACCGCCCGGTGCTGGACTTCATCCTGGCCAATGTGCGCGATCCGGTCTCCTGCGAGGGCGACCTGCTGGCGCAGCTGGCCGCCACCAGCGCGGCCGAGCGGCGCATCCGCGACATGTGCGCCCAGCACGGCACCGACACCTTCGTCGCCGCCATGGCGCGCCTTCACGACCTCTCCGAGGCCGAGATGCGCGCCGCCATCACCGATCTGCCCGACGGCACCTATGAGGGCGAGGATTTCCTCGACGATGGCGGGCCGGATGGCGCCCCCTCGCGCATCCATGTGCGCATCGAGATCCGTGGCGACGAGGCCACCTTCGACCTGTCCGGTTCCGCCGATCGGGTGGCCACCTTCTGCAACACCACCCCCTTCATCGCCCGTTCCGCCGTGGTCTACGCGGCGCGCATCCTGAGCGGGCGGGACATGCAGCAGAATGCCGGCGCCCTGCGGCCGCTCACCATTCTCACGCGGCCGGGCTCCATCCTGGAGCCGGGCTGGAAGGCGGCCGTGGCGGCTGGCAACCACGAGACCTCCATGCGGGTGGTGGATGCGGTGTTCCGCGCCATGGAGAATGTCATCCCCGAGCGCCTGTCGGCGGGCGGACCGGCCACCTCCGGGCTCCTGGCCTTCGCCGAGCCGATGCCGGACGAGAGCTGGCGCATGCTCTATGAGGTCCATGGCGGTGGCGAGGGGGCGCGGCACGATCGCGACGGGGCGCCCGCCACGCGCGTGCATCTCGCCAACACCTCCAACACGCCGGCCGAGGTGATCGAGGCGAACTATGCCATTCGCGTGGAGCGCCAATCCATCCGCCGGGGCGCGGGCGGCCAGGGGCGCCATGTGGGCGGCGACGGCATCGTGCGCGCCTACCGGGTGCTGGCGCCCTCCATGTGGTTGACCACCTGCGTGGAGCGCACGAAGATTCCGCCCTATGGCCTGCAGGGCGGGGAAGCGGGCGCGCCTTATGTGCTCACGCTCGAGCGCGGCGGGGTCGTCTCCTCCCTGCCGGGCAAGGCCAATCTTCTCCTGGAGGCGGGTGACCTCGTGACCATAGAGGGATGCGGCGGCGGCGGCTTTGGAGCGCCGGCGCCGGCAAGCTGAGGAGCGCGGATCGTGCCGAGGCAGGGAAGGGAACGCCGCGCCGCCGCGCCCGCCGCCGCCGGGCGGCGCATTTCCATGGCCGGGCTCGGGCTCGATCGCGGCTCCGATCTGCCGCTCTACCAGCAAGTGGCCGCCCATCTGCGCAACCAGATCCTGGACGGCCGCCTCCAGGCGGGCACGCGGCTGGCGGGGTCCCGCACGCTGGCGGAGGAGCTGGGCTGCTCGCGGGCCATCGTGCTCACCGCGTTCGACCTGCTGTATTCGGAAGGCTATCTGCGCTCGGTGCCGCGCGGCGGGGTGGAGGTGGCGGCGGTGGCGAAATCCTCCGGCGCCGCCGTGCCCGTCGCCGATGCCGCCCTGGAGGGGCAATGGCTCTCCGATGCCTGGCAGGCGGTGCTGGAGACGGGCTACGAGTTTGATCTCGGCTCGCCCTTCAGCCCGGGCTCGCCGGACCTGTCCGACTTCCCGTTCGAGGTCTGGTCGCGCATGCTGCGCCAGAGCTGGGCCAACCCGCCGCCTTCGGCCTGCATTGACATGTCGCCGCTCGGCTGGGGACCGCTGCGCGAGGCGACGGCGGAATATCTCGGCGCCGTGCGCGGCCTGCTGTGCCAGCCGGAGGAGGTGGCCATCACCTCCGCCAGTTCCGGCGCGCTGAACCTGTGCAGCCGGATGCTGCTCAATCCCGGCGACGAGGTGTGGGTGGAGGAGCCCGGCTTCATCGAGGCCCGCTGGAGCCTGAAGGCCGCCGGCGCCCGCCTGGTGCCGGTGCCGGTGGACGATAAGGGGCTGGTGGTGGAGGAAGGCATCCGCCGCGCGCCCAATGCCAAGGTGGCGGTGGTCACGCCCTCCCATCAGTTTCCGCTCGGCGTGCCCATGGCGCTGGAGCGCCGGCAGGCGCTGCTGGAATGGGCGAACCGCCAGGGCAGCTGGATCATCGAGGACGATTATAATTCCGAGTTCCGCCATCGCGGCAGCATGACGGCCTCCCTGAAGTCCCTCGATCGCTCGGGGCGGGTGGTCTATCTCGGCACCTTTTCCAAGGTCATGCTGCCGAGCCTGCGGATCGGCTATCTGGTGGCCAGCCCCCGCTTCGTGGACGCCTTCGGGCGCGGGCGGGCGCGGGTGGACGTGCATCCCGCCGGCACCGCCCAATTGGCGCTGGCCAAGTTCCTGCGCGAGGGGCACCTGCTGCGCTATCTCCGGCGCATGCGCAAGGTCTATGGCGAGCGCCAGAAGGCGGTGATCGAGGCGGTGGAGGCGCTCATGGGCGACAAGGTGGAAATCGCCTCGCTCCCCGCCGGCCTGCACCTGACGGCCCAGTTCCGGCCTGGCCTGTCCGATCGCGTCAGCGATGCGGACATCTCCCGCCGCAGCCGGGGCACCGGCCATTTCGTGCAGCCGCTGTCCCAATGCTATGTGGGGCCGGCTGATCGCCAGGGCCTCATCATCGGCTATGGCCGCCTCCCGAAGGAGGAGGCGTTCGCCCGCCTTGCCGCCGTATCGGCCCTGTTTCCGGCCTGATCTGGCTCACCGATTATCCCGGAAACTGGAACTGTCACGATCCAGCGCGTCTTTCTAGGGTCGCCTCATCACGGGTGAGGAACGCGCAATGGGCAGGCTGCTTCGGACGGGTCTTAACGCCGGCTCGGTGGCGCCGCTGGTGGTGGGTGGCGAGGGCGTCTATTTCCATCTCAGCGACGGGCGCAAGGTCCTCGACGGGTCCAATACCGGCGGCCCCCTGGGCCATGGCCATCCGCGCATGGCCGCCGCCCTGCGGGACGCCGCCGCCTTGCCCATGGTCAGCGAGGGCTGGAACTGGCGCGGGCGCGACGCGGCTGCCGAGCGCCTGTTCGAGGTGGGGCTGAAGGACGAGGCGCACTGGGCGGGCGCGGTGCGCTTCTGCCTCAGCGGCAGCGAGGCCAACGACCTCGCCTTGTCCCTCTCGCAGGCCCTGACCGGCCGCAAGGCCATCGCCACCCGTGAGCGGGCTTATCATGGCCTCGTGGGCCTCAGCCGCGACGTGACGGTGCAGCCGCACTGGCATGGCGGCCTTGCCGCGCCCGGCGTCACCAAGGTGCCGCCGCCCGGCGCCCAGGTGCATGTGCTGCCCGCCCCCGACACCGCCCTTTATCTGGCCGAGGGCAATCCGGCGACAGTTCCCGCCGCCGCGCGCCTTGCGGGCGAGGCGGGCAAGCTGTCCCAGTCGGCCGCCGTGATCGTCGACTACAGCCAGGGCGGCTTCTATCACGATGGCGCCTATCAGGACGCCATGGCGGACCTGGCCCGCGCCAATGGCGCCTTGTGGATCGCCGACGAGGTGGTGACGGGCCTTGGCCGCGCCGGCCGCCCCTTCGCCTTCAGTGCCGGCGAGAGCCGGCCGGACATCGTCACCCTCGGCAAGGGCCTGGGCGGCGGCATGGCGCCGGTGGCCGCCATCATCCTGTCCAAGGACGTGCTGGCGGAGCTGGATGGCAAGAGCTGGCAGAATTACGGGACGCTGCGCGGCCATCCCATGGCTATGGCGGCGGTCTCCGCCTATCTGGACATTCTGGTGGAGGAAGACCTGCTGGCGCGGGTGGCGGCGCTGGAAACCCTATTCGCCCGCCGCCTGGGCGAGATCGCGGCCCGCCATCCCAGCGTCGCGCGGGTGGCCGGGCAGGGGCTGCACTGGACCATCGAACTGTTCGGCCCGGACTGGCGGGACTGGCGCGCCGACACGGTGGAGGCGCCCATCGCCTCGCGGGTGGCGGCCGGCGCGCTGGCCCAGGGCGCGGTGATCGGCACCAGCGGCGAGCAGGTGTCCCTCTTCCTCGCCCCGCCCCTCATCATCGCAGAGCCGGAGGCGGAGACCCTCCTGACCATTCTCGACGAAAACCTCAGCCTCGCGGATCGCGAGCACAACAGGGCGATGGAAGGTGCAGCGCGATGAACGAGATCGAAGCCATTCTGGCGACCGTGCAGGGCTATTTCGACGCGCTCTATTTCGGCAGCGTTGAGGGTTTCCGAGCGGCCTTCCATCCGCAGGCGCAGCTGTTCTCCTCCGAGGGGGGCACCACGGCGGCGCTGGGCATGGACGCCTATATGGAGCGCGTGGCGGGCCGTCCCGCCCCCTCATCCCGCAACGATCCCCGCCATGACGAGGTGGTGGCGGTGACCCTGACCAGCCCGTCCACCGCCCATGTGCGGGTGCGCGACGCGCTTCTGCCCAACCGCTTCGCGGATGACCTGCTCCTGGTCAAGTATGCCGACGGCTGGAAGATCGTCTGCAAGGCCTGGGCCTATGACCCGCTCGTGAGCGCCTGACGGCGGTCCTTCGTCCACCCCGCCTTCCGTCCGCCCGCCTTCAGTCCACCACGTGCAGCGCGCGGGCCACGGCGGCCTGCCAGCCCTTGAGCTTGCTCGCCTGCACCGCCTCGGTCATCTGCGGCGCGAAGCGGCGGTCCAGATGCCAGTTGGCGGCGAAGGCGTCGGGTCCGCCATAAAGGCCGGCGCGCCAGCCGGCCAGGAAGGCGGCGCCCAGGGCGGTGGTCTCGCGCACCCGCGGGCGGTCCACCGGTAGGCCCAGGATGTCGGCGATGAATTGCATGGTCCAGTCGCTGTCGGACATGCCGCCATCCACCCGGAGGACGCCCTCGGCGCCGTCGAGGCCCGACTGGGCCATGTCCGCGCGCATGGCGTCCAGGAGGTCGCGCGTCTGGTAGCCGACGCTCTCCAGTGCCGCGCGGGCGATCTCGCGACGGGTGGTGCCCCGGGTCAGCCCGCTCAAGGTGGCGCGGGCATCGCTGCGCCAATGAGGGGCGCCGAGGCCGACGAAGGCGGGCACCAGATAGACCGGCTGGCTCTCGTCCGCCTGCGCCGCCAGTGCGGTGCTCTCCGCGGCGGTGGCAATGATGCCCAGGCTGTCCCGCAGCCATTGCACCGTGGAGCCGGCGGAGAAGATGGCCCCCTCCAGCGCATAGGCCCGCGCGCCGTCCCATTGATAGGCGATGGTGGTGAGGAGGCGGTGGCGCGAGCGCGGCCGCGCCGCGCCCGTATTGAGCAGCATGAAGGCGCCGGTGCCATAGGTGACCTTGGCAAGGCCCGGCGCGAAGCAGGCCTGGCCGATGAGGCTTGCCTGCTGGTCGCCCACCAGGGCGAGCACCGGCAGCTCACGGCCGAGCAGGGCCTTGGAGGTGACACCGAACGAGCCGGCGGTGTCGCGCACCTCCGGCAGGAGCGCCTCGGGAACCCGGAACAGGCGCAGGAGATCGGCATCCCAGGCGCCGGCCGAAATGTCGAACAGCAAGGTGCGAGAAGCGTTCGTCACGTCCGTCGCATGCACAGCGCCGCCGGTGAGCTGCCAGAGCAGGAAGCAGTCCACGGTGCCGAAGGCGAGGTCCCCCCGCTCCGCCCGCGCCCGCGCGCCAGGCACGTTGTCCAGCAGCCAGGCGATCTTGGTGGCAGAGAAATAGGGGTCGATCAGAAGCCCGCTGCGCTCGGACACCAGCGCCTCGCAGCCGTCTGCATTGAGGGTGTTGCACACTTCCGCCGTCCGCCGGTCCTGCCACACGATGGCCGGCGCGATGGGCTCGCCGGTGCGGCGGTCCCAGATCACCACGGTCTCGCGTTGGTTGGCGATGCCGATGGCGGCGATGTCGGAGGCGGAGAGGCCCGCCTTGGTGAGCGCCTCGCGCAGGGTGGCAAGGCTGGTCTCCCACAGATCGCGAGGATCGTGCTCCACCCAGCCGGGATGGGGGAAATGCTGGGGAAATTCCCGCTGCGCCGTCGCCACCGGCACGAAGGCGCGATCGAACACAATGGACCGGGTCGAGGTGGTGCCCTGGTCGATGACTAGAATGTGGGTCTCCACGCCCGTCCTCCCCGTTTTTGGTCTTGAGCCGGTCTTCAGGTCCCGGTCTTCAGGTCTCTGCGCCCTGCCGCGCTGCGGCCATGAAGGCATCGAGCGCCGCCACCTCGTCCGGGGACAGGCGCAGGCCGAGCTTGGTCCGGCGCCAGATCACGTCCTGCGCGGTGCGGGCGAACTCCTCCTGCATCAGATGGCGCACTTCGGCAATGGTGAGCCCGGCCCCGAAGCTGCGCCGCGCACCGGGATCGGCGTCCGCCTCGGCGAGGATGTCCACCGCCCGCGTGCCATAGGTGCGGGCGAGCCGGGCGGCGTCTCCGGCCGCAAGCCAGGGATGGCTCTCCGACAGAGCCCGCGCCAGCTCCGCCGTGCCGCCCCGCTGGAAATGGCCGCCGGGCAGCGGCGCGCTGCCCGTCCAATCGCCGTGCCGGCCGGCGGCGGGGCCAAGATGCGCGGAGAGCTTGTCGAGGGCATCGAGGGCCAGGTGGCGATAGGTGGTGATCTTGCCGCCGAGCACCGACAGGAGCGGCGCGGCCTCTTCGTTCAGCTCCAGCACATAGTCGCGCGTGGCCGCCTGGGCGGCGCTGGCGCCGTCGTCATAGAGGGCGCGCACGCCGGAATAGGTCCACACCACGTCGTCGGGCGTCACCGGGCGGGCGAAATAGGCGCTGGCGGCGGAACACAGATAGGCGGTTTCCTCCGGCGTGATGGCGGGGGCGGCCGGATCGCCCTCATAGTCCAGGTCGGTGGTGCCGATGAGGGTGAAGTCGTCCTCATAGGGAATGGCGAAGACGATGCGCCCGTCCGGGTTCTGGAAGATGTAGCAGCGGTCGTGCTCGAACAGGCGGGGCACCACGATGTGCGAGCCCTGCACCAGGCGCAGCTTGCCCTTGAGCGGCGGGCGCGCCGCCCCGATCTGCCGGTCGGCCCAGGGCCCGGCGGCATTGACGAGCACGCGGGCGCGCACGGCCTTGCGGGTGCCGCTGTCCTGGTCTTCCAGGCTGAGCGTCCAGGCGTCGGCGGCGCGGTCGAGGGCGATGGCGCGGGTGCGCGTCTCGATCACCGCGCCCCGGGCGCGGGCGTCGCAGGCGTTCAGCACCACCAGGCGCGCGTCATCCACCCAGCAGTCGGAATATTCAAAGCCGCGCGTGCGCAAGTCCCCCTTCAGCGGGGTGCCGGCGGCATCGCGACCAAGATCCAGCGCGCGCGCCTTGGGCAGGAGCTTGCGTCCGCCGATGTGGTCATAGAGGAACAGGCCCAGGCGCAGCATCCACCAGGGCCGCATGCCCCGCCCATAGGGCAGCACGAAGCGCAGCGGATGGACGATGTGGGGCGCGATGCCCCACACCACCTCGCGCTCGGTGAGCGCCTCGCGCACCAGCTTGAACTCGTAATATTCCAAGTAGCGCAAGCCGCCATGGAGCAGCTTGGTGGAGGCGGAGGAGGTGGCGCTGGCCAGGTCGCCCTGCTCGCACAGATAGACCGAATAGCCCCGGCCGGCCGCATCGCGCGCGATGCCGCATCCGTTCACGCCGCCGCCGATGATGGCGATGTCGAACACCCCATCCGCCGGCGGTCCGGCCGGCTGACGTGCGGAGGCGGGCACCCGTTCCATGTGAAGAGACCTCTCCCGGACGCGCGGCCGAGGGCGGCAGCTCGACCGATGGGGAAAGGCTAAAGCGAACACGGATATGTTCGCAATCGAAAATAGCGAACATGAATTAGGGCGTTTCTCCTTGGATTACAGGAGGTCAGGCGCTTTCGTTTTCCCCCAGTGCCTCCACCAGGGCGACCCCATGGGTGGCGCAGAGCGCGCGCAGACGGGGGGAGGGCAGATGATCTGTGACGAAGGCGGCCATCTGGGAGAGATGGCCCAGGCGCACCGGCGCCACGCGCCCCACCTTGCTCTTGTCGCAGACCAGGATGACCCGCCGGGCATTGTCCATGATGGCGCGCGCGACCGTCACCTCCAGCGGGTCGAAGTCGAGCAGTGCGCCGTCCTCGTCGATGGCGGAGGCGCCGATGATGGCGGTGTCCACCTTGAACTGGCGGATCATGTCCACCGCCGCCGGCCCCACCACCGCGCCGTCGGAGGGCCGCACCTGGCCGCCGGCCACCATCACCCGGAGCGCGGGGAAGGGGTAGAGGCGCAGCGCCACATTGATGTTGTTGGTGATGACCAGGAGGTCGCGATGGCCGCTGATGGCCCGCGCCACCTCCTCCGTGGTGGTGCCGATGGTGATGAACAGGGAGGAATTGTCGGGGATGAGCCGGGCCGCCGCATCGCCGATGGCGCGCTTGGCGGGGGCGGCGATCTGCCGGCGGGCCTCATAGGACAGGTTCTCCACCGCCGAGGAGACCACGGCCCCGCCATGGGTGCGCGCCAGCAGATTGCCGCCGCACAAGGCATTCAGATCGCGCCGGATGGTCTGGGGCGTCACCCGCAGGCGGCGGGCGAGGTCCTCCACCTCCACATGGCCGCTGGCGCGGGCCAGGGAGAGAATGGCGGTCTGGCGATCATTCAGCGCGGGCACGCGGGGCCATCCTGGCAGGCGAAATTGGCCGGTACGATGTCCGGGCTTGGCCGGCAGATCAATGGCGTTGGGCCTGCGAGCCTGGATGTGGAACTATGTGACCTTCCAGCGCGACGCCCGCCTCATCGCCGATCGCGCGCCCCCGGTGCCCGGCAGGAGCCGCAGGTGCCCTCCGCCGTGACCTCGGACGGGCGCCCCAAATCCTTGGCGGACGGCGACTTTTCCGCCCCCGCCGGCCCGCCGCCGCCGCGCGGGTCGCACCCGGTGCCGGCGGGCGATACGGAACGCTCCCGGGCCTGAGGCGTTTGCCGAGGGGACGGGGAGGTTGGCAGGGGGACGGCGTGGTGAAACGGGACCTGAGGACACGGCCATGAGAACCGCCCTGATGGCGATGCTGCTGACGGCCTTCTCCCTTCCGGCCGCGGCGCAGGAGGTCAATGCCCTGCGCCTGTCCTGCGCGCAGGCGAGGGGATGGGTCAATTCTCATGGCGCGGCCCTCATCCGCACCAGCCCTTCCACCTTCGATCGCTATGTGCGCGACCGGGGCTTCTGCGTGGTGCCGGAGGACACCAAGCCCGAGTGGATCCGCACCCGCGACGTGGCCCAGTGCTTCGTGGGCTACACCTGTTACGACCCCTCCCGCGACCGCTCGAACCGCTGAGGGGCTAGCCGCGGGCACAGACGGGGGCAATCACGGGGGAGAAGCATCACGGAGGCAAAATGTGTGGCATTTGCGGTGAGGTGAACCGGGATGGAACCGTCGGCCTGCGCGTCCTGGAGGACATGGCCGAGCCCCTCACGCCCCGCGGCCCCGACGGGGTCGGCGTGTTCGCCCAGGGCGGCATCGGACTGGCCCATCGGCGCCTGAGCATTCTCGACCTGAAGGCCACCTCCCAGCAGCCCATGGTGGATGCGCAGCTCGGTCTCGCCATCGCCTTCAACGGCTGCATCTACAATTTCCGCGACCTGCGCCAGGAGCTGAGCGCCAAGGGCTACAGCTTCTTCTCGCAGGGCGACACCGAGGTGATCCTGAAGGCCTATCACGCGTGGGGCGCGGACGCGGTGAAGCGCCTCCAGGGCATGTTCGCCTTCGCCATCTGGGAAATGTGGACGGGCCGCGTGGTGCTGGCCCGCGACCGGCTGGGCATCAAGCCGCTCTATCTGGCGCAGGTGGGATCGTCCTTGCGGTTCGCTTCCACCTTGCCGGCGCTGCTGGCCGGGGGCGGGGTGGACACTGCCATCGATCCGGTGGGCCTCCACCATTATATGAGCTTCCACAGCGTGGTGCCGGCCCCCCACACCCTCTTTCGCGGCGTGCGTAAGCTGCCGCCCGCCACCGTCCTGACCCTGGAGCCCGATGGCCGGCGCCATGAGCACGTCTATTGGTCGGTGCGCATGGGCGAGGGCTTCGATGCCGCCGAGAGGGGCGAGGAGGAGTGGCGCGAGACCCTCACCCACGCCCTCCAGACGGCGGTGGAACGCCGCGCCGTTTCCGACGTGCCCATCGGCGTGCTGCTCTCCGGCGGGGTGGATAGTTCGCTGCTCGTTGCGCTGCTGGCGCGGCTCGGCCACTCCGACATCCGCACCTTCTCGGTGGGCTTTGAAAGCGTGAACGGCCTCAAGGGCGACGAGTTTGAATATTCCGACCTCATCGCCCGCACCTATGGCACCGACCACCACCGCATCGTGATCCCGCAGGAACGGGTGCTCGACGCGTTGCCCGGCGTCATCGGCGCCATGTCCGAACCCATGATGAGCCATGATTGCGTCGGCTTCTATCTCCTGGCGCAGGAGGTGGCGCAGCATGTGAAGGTGGTGCAGAGCGGGCAGGGGGCGGACGAGACCTTCGCGGGCTATCACTGGCACGAGAAGATGCTCACCTCGGCCGATCCGGTGGCCGACTATGCCGCCCTCTATTTCGACCGCGACCACGGCGAGATGGCCAACGCGCTGTCTCCGGACCTGCTGGGTGCCGACCATAGCCGCGTCTTCGTGGAGGCGTTCTTTGAACGCTGCGGCGAGACCTCGCCCATCAACAAGACGCTGCAGATCGACACCGAGATCATGCTGGTGGACGATCCGGTGAAGCGCGTCGACAACATGACCATGGCCTTTGGCCTCGAAACCCGGGTGCCTTTCCTCGACCACGAGATGGTGGAGCTGGCCGCCCGCATTCCCTCGGAACTGAAGGTGCAGTCGGGCGGCAAGCACATCCTGAAGGAGGCCGCGCGCCGCATCCTGCCGGCGGAGGTGGTGGACCGGCCGAAGGGCTATTTCCCCGTGCCCGCGCTCAAATACATTCGCGGGCCCTATCTCGACTTCGCCCGCGACGTGCTGAACCAGGAGGCCGCCCGCACGCGCGGCCTCTTCCGGCGGGATTATGTGGACCGCCTGCTGGCCGATCCCGAGGGGAATCTCACCGCCAAGGGTCATTCCAAGCTGTGGCAGGTGACCGTCCTGGAGCACTGGCTCCAGACCCACGCGGCGTGACGGGGCGCCGGGCCGCGACCATTCGCAAAGGAGGAAAATCCATGTGCCGGTGGATGGCCTATTCGGGCGAACCCATTGCACTCGATCGCTATGTGACGCGCTCGTCCCATTCCCTGGTGGTGCAGAGCCAGAAGGCGCTGGAATCCACCATGGCCATGAACGGCGACGGCTTTGGCCTCGGCTGGTATGACGATCTGCCGGACCCGGGCGTCTATCGGGAGATCCGCCCCGCCTGGTCGGACGAGAATCTGCGTTCCCTCAGCCGCCACTTGCGCTCGCGCCTGTTCTTCGCCCATGTGCGCGCCGCCACCGGCACGCCGGTGACCCGGCCCAATTGCCACCCCTTCGCCTACGGCCGCTGGCTGTTCATGCATAATGGCTATCTTGCCAACTGGATCGCGCTCCGCCGCACCGTGGAGGGCATGATCCCCGACGCGATGTATGGCGCCCGGGCCGGTTCCACGGATTCGGAGGCGCTGTTCCTGGCGCTGATGGGGCAGGGTTTGGCGGAGGATGCGGAGCCGAACCCGGTTGCGGCGGTGGGGCGGTTCCTGGCGCGTGTGGCGGAACTGGCGGGGTCGGACCCATTCCTCTTCACCGCCGCCCTGTCGGACGGCGTGCATCTCTACGCCTTCCGCTACGGCGTCAATGCTCGGCCGAACTCGCTTTATTACCGAGCGGCCCGCAATGGCGTGCTCATCGCCTCCGAGCCGCTGGACGATGACCGCTCCACCTGGATCGAGGTGCCGCCGCAATCGGCGCTGTGCGCCCCGTCCGGCGGACCCGTCTCGGTTCTGCCGCTGGCGGCGTGAGGGGGGCCGGCACTATCCCCCCGCGCCCCGCGCGTGGATCAGCAGCAGGATCTCATAGGCGAGATAGGCGGCCAGATGCGCCGCCATGCCCTGCACGTCATGGCCGGGGCTCACCGTATTGATGTCCACGGCCACGATGTTCAGGCCCGACAGGCCGCGCAGCAATTGCAGCCCCTCCCGCGCCGAGAAGCCGCCCCAGGTGGGCGTGCAGACGCCCGGCGCCACGGAGGGGTCGAAGGAATCCATGTCCCAGGACAGGTAGACCGGCCGGCCCCCCATCACCGCGTGCAGTTCGGCGAGGACATCCGCCTCGCCCCGTCGCACATAGTCGGTCATGGTGATGATGTTGTAGCCGAGGCTGCGGGTATGGTCGGCGACGCCTGGCCGGTAGGTGGAGCCGCGCACGCCCACATGGTAGGAGGCGCTGGCCGAGACCCGCTGCTCCAGCGCCACATGGCTGAACTGGCTGGCGGCGTCATAGGGGTGTTCCGGGTTCACCGGGTGGCAGTCCGTATGGCTGTCCACATGCAGCACGCACAGGTCCGGCCACAGCCGCGCGGCGGCGCGCACCAGCGGCACGGAGACCGAGCCGTCGCCGCCGAAGCCCACCACCGTGGCTCCCGTGGAGGCGATGCGGAAGGCGGCCTCCTCGATGCGCGCGAAGGCGTCCTCGATACGGCCCGGCGTGAGGGTCACGTCACCGCAATCCACCAGCCCCAGGGCCGCGCGCACGTCGAAGTCGGCCCGCTCGCTCTCATAGGCCCGCACCAGGGCCGATTGCTCGCGGATGGAGCGCGGTCCTTCCCGCGAGCCGATGCGGAAGGGGTGGGTGCCGCAATCGAAGGGCACGCCCAGGATGGCGGCCTTGGCCGCTTTCGCGCCGGTGGCGTCGTCCGCCCACGGCACGCCCATGAAGCCGGCGCCCTGGTGCATGAGGGCGGCGCTGCTCAGTTCCGAGGGTTTCATGACAGGGGGATTTCCTGCGCCAGAAAGTCGAAGGCGGTGAGCGTGTGGACCTTGGCCACGGCCACCAGTTCGTCGACGAGAATGTATTCGTCCGGCGCGCCCATGTTGAACGGCGTGCAGCCGAAGACCACGCTGGGAATGCCGAACATGCGGTAGATGCGGGCGTCCGAGGCCCCCACCCGCATGTTGCTGACCGGCGGGGCGCCGAACACGCGGGCGGCGGCGTCCACCGTGCGCGTCACGATCTCATGGCCGGGCGGGGTGTAGCTTGCCGGATAGGCGCGGATGATGCGCCAGGTGACGCCGTCCAGGCCATCGAGCCCGGCATGGAGGGCCTGCTCCACCGCTTCCAGCGTCACGCCCACGGGAATGCGGATGTCGGCGGCGGCGGTGGCGGCGGCCGGCACCAGGTTCGGCGAAATGCCGCCCTGGACGGTGCCGATATTCACCGTCACCCGCTGGAGCGTCGCCGCCTCGCCCGCGCCGGAGAGCGGCTCGGACACGGGCTTGGCCGCCGCGATGGCCGCGCTCACCTCGGCGGGAGCGTCCACGGGCAGGTCTTCCAGGCGCTTCAAGGCGTCCAGCGCGTCGCGCAGGCGGTCGATGGCATTGAGGCCCTTATGCACATGGGCGCCGTGGGCGGGCTGTCCCTCGGCCTCGATCTCCACCCAGCACAAGCCCTTCTCGCCGAAGCGCACCACGGTGGGCGAGCCCACGTCGCCGCACAGCATGGCATCGCCCTTCGCCTCCGGCACATGCTCCAGCAGCCAGCGGGAGCCGAGGGAACCCATGTTTTCCTCATCGCCCGCCAGCGTCACCACCAGCTCGCCCGACCAGTGGTCGGTATGGCCGGCGAGGATGCGGGCCGCCATCAGGGACGAGGCGATGCCCGCCTTCATGTCGGAGACGCCGCGCCCATAGATGCGGCCATCCTCCAGCACGCCGCCGAGCGGCGGCCTGCTCCAGGCGCCCTCGCCAATGGGGAAGGTGTCCAGATGCCCGTTCAGCACCAGCCGCCGGCCGGGCCGGCCGGAGCCGAGGACACCCACGAGGTTGATGATTCCGGGCGCGCTTTCGTAGCGCTGCACGGTCATGCCGGGGATGGCCTCCAGGAGCGCGGCGGCGGTTTCGGCGATGGCCGTCACATCGCCGGGCGGGTTGGGGGAGGCGATGCGCACCAGGCGGCGGGTGGTGTCCACGAGGGCGGCACGGCCCGCCTCCACTTGCGCCATCAGGCGGTCGTGAAGGCAAGAAAGATCACTGGCGAGCAAGGCGGCGCTCCCACAGGCGGATGGCCATGGCCAGGGGCCAGCAGATGAAGAAATAGACCACGGCGATGAAGGTGAAGATTTCCAGCGGCCGGAAGGTGGTGGAGGACAATTCCATGCCCCGGCGCGTGATCTCGCTGACCGAAATGACCGAGCCGAGCGAGGAGAACTTGATGAGCTGCACGAAGTTGGAGGCGAGCGGCGGCAAGGTCATGCGGATGGCCTGCGGCATCACGATGCGCATGAAGCTCTGGGCCGGCGTGAGCCCCAGCACCTGCGCCGCCTCCCGATGGCCCTTGGGCACCGCCTGGATGCCGGCGCGATACACTTCCGAGATGAAGGCGGCCATGTAGAGGGAGAGGCCGATGAGGATCGCCGCCAGGGCGGAGATGCGGATGCCGAAGACGATGGGCAGCACGTAATAGACCCACAGCAACTGCACCAGGATGGGCGTGTTGCGGATGATCTCGCCCAAGGTCAGGCTGAAGGCCCGCAGCAGGCGGAACTTCGACATGTCGAACAGCGCCAGCACCAGCCCGCCCAGCAGGGCGAAGACCAGAGACGTGGCGGAGATGATGAGCGTCAATTGGAGGCCGGACAGAAGGAAGTCCAGGTTGCTCCAGATGATGTCCCAGCGAAACGTATAAGAGTGCACGGCGGGCCTCCTGCTGCTCGCCTCGGGATGGGACGCGCCGGCCCGTGAGCGCAGCGATGCGGCGCGGCAGGGCAGGCGCGGGATGGGGCGAGCGGGCCGGCGCCAAGGCAGGCGCCGGCGGCGTCTTCAGGACATCAGGGGGCGACGATGGGGCCGAGCTTGTTCTTCTCGGCATATTTCTTCAGGCGGCCATCCAGCTTGATGGTGTCAATGAAGAGGTTCACGTAGTTGAGCCACACTTGGTCACCCTGGTTGATCACATAGGCATAGGGCGTCACGGCCAGCTTCTCCGGCGGCTCGATGGATTTGGCCCAGTCGAACTCGTCGGTGACTTTCACGGCGGTGGGGAAGTCGGTCATGATGACATCCACGCGGCCGGCCACCAGTTCGCCCTCGCGGGTATTGGGCGGGGCCACCGAGATCAGCTCGGCATTCTTCAGGTAGGACTTCATGAAGGGCTCGATATAGGAGCCGAGCGTCACGGCCACCTTCATGCCGGGCTTGTCCACGTCGGCCCAGGTCTTCACCGGGCCGTCCTTGCGGGTGACCGCATAGATGTTGGTGATGAGATAGGGCTTGGAGAATTCCACCGCCTGGGCCCGCTTCAGCGAGGCGCCGACGCCGAACATGCCGATGTCGCACTTATTGGCCTGGAGGTCGGCGATGAAGGTGCCGAAGCTGGATTCCACGATCTCCAGCTGCGCGCCCAGTTCCTTGGCCAGCTCCTTGGAGAGATCGGCGTCGATGCCCTCGATCTCGCCCGTCTTCGGGTTGCGGAAGGAGATGGAATAATAGAGCGGATACTGGCAGACGCGCAGCTTCTTGCTCTTGGTGATCTCGTTGAGGCGTGAATTCACCGCCTGCGCGGCGGCGGGCAGGGGCGCGGCGATGCAGGCGGTCAGCGCCGCAGCCGCGGCCCATCGCAGGAGTTTGGCAAAAGGAAAGGTCATGGCTTGGTCCTCTGGGGTTGGCCCGGCCTTGGGCGGCCGTTGTCTGTGTTCGGGTGAGGGTCAGTCCTGAAGCAGGGACAGGAAGCGGCGGGCGCGGTCGCTGGCGGGCGAGGTGAAGAAGGCCTCGGGGGCGGCTTCCTCGACGATCTCGCCGCGATCCATGAAGGCGACGCGGCTCGCCACCTGGCGGGCAAAGCCCATTTCGTGGGTGACGACCACCATGGTCATGCCCTCCAGCGCGAGCTGGCGCATGACCGAGAGCACCTCGTTGCGCAGTTCCGGATCGAGCGCGGAGGTGGGCTCGTCGAACAGCAGAACCTTGGGGGACATGGCCAGCGCCCGGGCGATGGCGACGCGCTGCTGCTGGCCGCCGGACAGGCGGCTTGGATGCACGTCGCGCTTGTCGGAGAGGCCCACCTTGGCGAGCAGCGCCTCGGCGATCTCGATGGCGGCGGGGCGGCTCATGCGCTTCACGCGCAAGGGGGCCTCGATGATGTTCTGGAGCACGGTCATGTGCGGCCAGAGATTGAAGTGCTGGAACACCATGCCGATGTCGGGCCGCACCTCGCGCGCCGAGCGGCGCTCCTCGGAACTGTCCCGCGCCGAGGAAATGGTGACGCCGTTCATCACCACCGTGCCGGCGCTCGGCTGCTCCAGCAAGGCAAGGCAGCGGCAGAGCGTGGTCTTGCCCGAGCCGGAGGGGCCGATGAGGCACACCACGTCGCTCGTCTGGATGGAGAGATCCACGCGCCGCAGCACCTCCACCGGGCCGAAGCTCTTGCTCACCTCATGGGCGGCGATCAGCGGCACAACCAATGCGGGCTCCCTCGACAAACTTGACCATAAATTTGCGTTATGATCTTCTTGCCTCGTGTTCCAAGGCTCGCGCATATTCCAGACGAGCAAACACAAAATGGCAATAACCAAAATTTATGCAAATGGACTATCGCCTCCTTGAAGCCTTCCGCGCCGTGATCGATGCCGGCTCCGTCACCCAGGCGGCGGGCGCGCTGGGGCTCACCCAGCCGGCCGTGAGCGCGCAGATCGCGCGGCTGGAGGCAGAGGTGGGCTTTTCCCTATTCGAGCGCTCGGGCAACCGGGTGCGGCCCACCACTGAGGCCCTCGTCTTCCGCGAGGAGGTGGAGCGCACGCTCGCCAAGATCAACGACCTCAGCCGCGTGGCGGAGCAGATCCGCACCGGCGAGATGGGGGCGTTGACCATCGTCAGCCACCCCATGGCGGGCGTCACCTTGCTGCCGCCGGTGGTGGCCGCCTTCGGCAAGGCGCGGCCGGAGACCAGGGTGGAATTGAGCGTCCGCAACTCGGACATGGTCCGCTCGCTCTTTCCCTCGCGCACCTATGACATCGGCATTGCCGAGGCCTCCGTGGACCCGGCGGGGCTCACCCTCACCCGCTATCGCATGGCCTGCCGCGCCATTCTGCCCAAGGGCCATGCACTGGCTGCCCATGAAGTGCTCACGCCGGCGCTCCTCTCCGGCGTGCCCTTCGTCTCCATGTCCCGGCAATGGGCCGCCCATCATCTGGTGGAGAAGGTGTTCGCGGCGGTGGACGCGCATCTCAACATTGTCGCCACCTCGGAATTGTTCGCCGCCATCTGCGTGATGGTGGCCCATGGGCTCGGCGTCTCCATCGTGGATGCCGCCTCCGCCGCCCAGTTCGAGGGGCTGGGCCTTGAGGTGCGGCCCTTCGCGCCCGCCGTGCTCTATGAGGTGGCCGTCTTCCATTCGGCGGACCGGGTGCCCTCGGCCATCGCCCGCAACTTCCTCGATCTTCTCGACGCCCACATGGGCACCTTCCTGTCGCCCGTGGAGCAGCCCTGATGCGCCCCTTGCCCGATTTGTCCACCTTCGCCGCCGATGCCCGCCTCCAGGAGGAGTTCGACGCGCTTTGCGACTTCGGCGGCCGGCTCGCCGGCACCAAGGCCGAGGCGGAGGCCATGGCCTATGTGGCCGAGCGGGGCGCGCAGGCGACCGGCGTGCCCTGCCGGGCGGTGCCGGTGGCCTATGGCGGCTGGACGGCGCGGGGGGCTTTTCTCGCCTTTGCCGATGGCAGCACTGCGCCGTGCCATCCTTTGGTGCGCAGCCGGCCGACGCCGGCCGAGGGCCTCGAAGCTGAAGTGATCGACCTCGGCCGGGGCACGCCGGAGGAGTTCGAGGCGCACCGGGCCGAGATTGCCGGGCGCATCGTGCTGGTGCGCCACGAATTGATGTTCGTGGCCGGCACCATCCATCGCCGCCGCAAATACAATATGGCACTGGAGATGGGGGCGGTCGGCTTCCTCATTGCCGGCCCCGTGGCGGGCGGCGCTGTGGCGGGTTCGTCCGGCCGCGCCGGTGACGAGCCCGGCATTCCCGCCGCCGGCATCTCGCCCGAGAGCGCCGCGCGCCTTGCCCGCACCGCCGCCGGCTGGCCGAAGGTGCGCTTTCACCTCGACGTGCAGGACCGGCCGGGCGAGACGGCGACCTTGCTGTTCGACCTGCCGGGGCAGGGGCCGGACTTCGTGGTGCTGAGCGCCCATGTGGACGGCCACGACATCAATGAAAGCGCGCTGGACAATGCCTCGGGCGTCGCGGTGGCGCTTGCGGTGATGCGGGCGGTGGCGCCCCTCGTGGCGGGCTTCCGCCGGGGCGTGCGGCTCGCTTTCTTCAGCGCCGAGGAATGGGCGCTCACCGGCTCGGCGCAATATGTGGCGGGCCTTGCGCCGCAGGAGCGCGAGCGCATCGCCCTCGACATCAATCTGGACACGGTGGTGGGCGGCGCGCGCCATGCGGCGCTCACCAGCGGCTATGGCGCGCTGGAGCCCTTCCTGCTGCGGGCGGCGGAAGACGCCGGGCATAAGCTGCGCTGCGTGCGGCCTTTCCTTCAGAATTCCGACCACGCCAATTTCGCCGCCGCCGGCATCCCCGCCTTCCGCCTGGTGGCCGGCTATGACGAGCCGGAGGCGGCCGTCCGCCTCGTCCTGACCCCCGAAGACCGGCGCGACAAGGTGCAGCCCGGCGAACTCCCCCGCGCCGCCGCCCTCACCGCCGCCTTGCTGGTGGCCGCCTGCACGGCATCGCCCGAGGAAGCGTCGGGGTGGCGGGCGCGGGTGGGGTGAGGATCGTCCGCCTCAGGAGCGGGCGGTCACGAAGAGGCGGATCATGGGGTCGCCGCGCGTGAAGGCGGTGAAGACCAAGTCTTCCGGCAGGTCCGCCAGGCGGCGCAGGTTCAGCATGCGGATCACCTGCGCCGTGACGGCCTCGCCGCGATCCAGGAGGCATGCCACCGGGCTGTTGGCTTTGCGCGGGATGAAGCCGAGCTTCGTCCCGTCGAGATGCACCGCCACCGCATCGCCGTCATAGGGGTTCAGCGCTTCCCGCACGAGGGTCAGCTGCGTTCCCGGCTGGAGGCGCGGCAAGGCGTCCTGAAGGCCGTAATAATGGCCGCCGGCAATGGCGAAATCGAACAGGGGCAGGGACGGCCGGGCGATGGCCTTTCCTCCGCTGGCGATTGCCACAGCGGTGGCCAGGAGGGCCAGGTTCACGTCCCGGCGGGTGAAGGCGGTGCGCTCCGCCAGGTCGTCATCCATGCCCGCCCCCGTCTTGCGGCGCGTTCGCCCGGGAGGCGCCGGTTGTCGGCCCCACCCCTCAGCCGGCCGCCCAGACATCCTGCAGATAGCGCCCGCCGTCCTCAAGCTCCTTCAGCGCGCGCGCGCCCAGGAGCTCGGCGAAGGCGGCGTGCACGTCCGGGGCCATGGTGCGGGCATTGCCGCACACCAGGATGCAGGCGCCACGCTTGACGAGGTCACGCACCCGGTCCGCATGGACCCGCAGCAGGTCCTGCACATAGGTCTTGCCCGCGCCCGGCCGGCGGGAAAAGCCCACCGCCAGAAGGTCCAGCGTGCCTTCCACCCGATAGGCGCCCAGCTCCTCGCGATAAAGATAGTCGCTTTCATTCCGGCAGCCGAAGAAGAGCAGGATCGGCCCCACCGTGAGCCCCTTCATCCTTTGGGCGTGGCGCTCCTGGATGAAGCCGCGCAGCGGGGCAAGGCCGGTGCCCGGCCCCACCAGGATCAGCGGTACGGACGGATCGGCGGGCAAGTGGAAGCTGCTGCCGGTGTCCTTCACCAGCACGCGCACCGGCATGCCCTCGCCGCAGGAGGCCAGATAGCTGCTGCACAGCCCGTCATGGCGCACCCCGTCCGCAGAGACGAAATGATGCACGCCGACAGTGAGGGCGCAGGCCTCCGGCGACAGGAGCGGGGAGGAGGAGATGGAATAATAGCGCGGCTTCAGCGCCGGCCTCAGGGTGAGCAAGGTGCCGAGGTCCAGCCGCACCGAGGGCACCTGGGCCAGCAGGTCCTCCATGCGCGGCTTGGCGTCCGCCACGGCCGTGGGGAAGTCCGCCAGCCAGGAGGCGATCCGCGCCTGGTCCGGCGGGCATTGGGCGGCCTGCGCCCAGGTGCGCAGGTCCCGCCGGGTCACGGGGCCGGCCAGGTCCACATGATCGGCCAGCAGCTCGGCGACGCTGATCGGCACACCGAAGGGCAGGCCGGCATCGCTCGCCGCTTCCGGGTGCACGGGGGTCAGCAGCACGCGGGCTTCCAGCGCCAGGCCGCAGCGGGCCGCGGCGGCGGCAACCAATGCCGGCGGGTTGGACGGGAACACCGCCAGATGGTCGCCCGCCGTATAGGTGACGCCAGGGGGCAGGGCGATTTCCAGGTGGCGGGTGGACCCCTCGGCGCCGGGCGCCAGCAGGTCGCGATTGACGCGCACCCGGCTGACAAAGGCCCCGTCATCCAGGAGGGTGCCGGCGCGCGGGGCAGCCCCGAGGGCGGTGCCGGCGAAATTCACCACCTCCACCCGCACCGCCGCGGCCTCGCCCTGCGTCTCGCTCGGGGCGGCCTCCGCCGTGCCGCCGAAGGTCCGGTCCACGGCCTCCCAAAAGGCGGTGGTCCAGCTTTCCACGGCGGCCTCGTAATCGCCGTCCGCATCCGCCGTGCCCAGCTCCATCAGGGCGCTGCCGCCCAGTTCCACGAGGCGGGCCGAGATGGCCTTTGGGAATTTCTGAAAGGTCTGGTGCCAATGGGTATTGCCGCAGCCGAGCACCGCATGGCGCACGCCGGCGCATGCCGTGGCGGGCGCCCGCTCCAGCCAGCGGGCGAACTGGGCGGCATTGTCCGGCGGGGTGCCGTTATAGGTGGAGGTGACGATCACCACTGGCCCGTCGATGAGCCAGGCCTGGTCCACCTGGTCGTCCAGCTCCGCAACCGTGGCGGAAAAGCCCCGGGCGGTGGCCTGCTGGGCGAGGGAGAGCGCGATGTCGCGGCAGCCGCCCATGTTGGAACCGTAGAGCACGCTCATGCGGCGGGTGCCGGACCCGGCACCCAAGGGGGCCACGGTTCGGGCCTTCGGCGCCGTGGCATGGACGGGGAACTGGCCTTTCACCTCGGGCCGGGGCGCCAGCACCATGTCCAGATGCTCGGGCTTCATGGTCAGGGTGTGCTTGTGACGCAGCACGTAATGGGGGTCTTTGGGATGCGCCGTATAGCGCTGGATGAAGCGCGCCAGCACCATCTTGGCTTCCAACAGGGCGAACTGGAACCCGATGCAGGAGCGCGCCCCCATGCCGAAGGGATGATAGGCGTGGGGATGGTGGTGCTGCTCTTCCTCCGGCGCGAAGCGATCGGGACGGAAGACATGGGCATCGGCGCCCCAGAAGCGCGGATGCTGCTGCATGGTGGACAAGGTGATGAAGACGCGCTCGCCGCCCTTCACCTCATAGCGGCCCTGGCCCAGCGTGGCGTCGCGTGTGACGAGGCGCGGGAACATGGGCACCGGCGGGCACAGGCGCAGCGCCTCCTTCAGCACCCGCTGGGTATAGTCGAGGTGGGCGATGTCCTCATAGGTGGGCCGATAGGAGAAGTCGCGGCCCAGCACCCGGTCCACTTCGGCGATGAGCTTTTCCAGCGTCTCGGGATACTTCCACAGATAATAAAGGGCATAGGCCAGCATGCCCGAGGTGGTTTCGTGCCCGGCGATGAGCAGCACGATGAGCTGGCCGCGGATATTGTCGTCGGGCAGCTTCTGCCCGGTCGCGCGGTCGGGCGTGGTGAGCATGATCTGGAGCAGGTCGGTGGGCACCGCCTCGCCCGCCGCCATGGCCGCGCGGCGGGCGGCGATGATGGCCTCCACCTCGTCCAGCATCACCTTGTCGGCGGCCGCGCGCCGGCGCCGGACCTCGTGGTAGAACACCTCCGGCAGCAGCCGCTTGGGCTCCTGCATGGCATCCGCCAGCACCAGGTTCATGGCCTCCACGAAGGCCGGCAGGTCCGGCGCGTCGATGGCCCCGTAGCGCCGGTTGAAGGCGGCATAGGAGATGGCCTCGAAGGTCATCCGCGTCATCAGCTCGGTGGCCAGGAAGCTCTCGCCGGGCGCCAGGCGGTCGAGATGGGCCAGGAACTCGTCGGCCACCTCCAGCAGGCGGCCGTAATAATTCTTCAGGGCCGTGGCGCCGAAGGCCGGGGCGAGGATGTGGTGGGCCTGGTGCCAGAGCGGGTCGTCGTCAGAGGCGGTAAACAGGGCGCTGCCCACGCTCTTGTCGGCCAGGTTGCGCAGCCCGCCGCGCCCTTCCACGATCTTTGCGAACACCTCCGGCGCGGCGCACATTTCGGCGACCATGTCGGCATCGGAGCAGAAATAGGCGCACTTGCCGCCCACATGGAAGGCGAAGAAGTCGCCGTGCTTGGCGTGCAGGTCGTCGATGGCTCCCACCGAGCCGCCGGCATTGTGCAGTTCGGGCAGGTTGCCGACAATGGGATAGGGCCGCGGGCCGGGCACCGGCTCGCGGACCGCAGCCCGTGCCGATGCGTAAGACGAGGGGCCGGATGCGGCGTCTCCTGCGTCCGAGGCGCCCGATTGCTCCGGGGGCGCGGCGGCCGGCGCGCGGTGTAGCACCAGGCGCAGCTGGATGCCGTCGGGCAGGCTGTCGTCCAGCGCGACGGTGATGCCCCCTGCAGTCTCCACGTGGAAGGTGGCGTTTCCCGGAAGGTCTGCTGCCGCCCGCACCGCCTCTGTCACCGCCGCCGGGCTGGCGCCGGCGAACCAGCCCACCCGGACCTGGGCGCCGGCATGGTCGAGCGCGATGCGCTTTATGGCCGGAGGCGTGGGGCTCTGCGACATGCGGATCTCCTGCGGATCTCCCGGCCCTGGCCAAGGGCGCAGGGCCGGTGCGAGGGGGGCAGCCTCCCTTCAGGCCGCGACGAGGGCCGCTGGCATGCGGCGCACCATGGCCTCGATGGCGTCCACGGTGCGGTCCATGTCGGCGGCGGGGTCCATGGCCCGGGCGATGTCCTGGGCACGCGTCGCCATCGCCGCGTCATCCAATACCGCGCGCAGGCTGCGTTCCAGGTTGGCCCGATTGACTCGCGTATAGGCCAGAACCTTGCCGACGCCCATGCGGCGCATGCGCTCGGCATTGTCGGGCTGGTCGAGGCCCACGGGAATGGTCAACACGGGCACGCCGGCCCGCACCGCCTCGGCGCAGCCGCCCACGCCGCCATGCTGCACCACCGCCGCCGCATGGGGGAAGACGGCGCCATGGGGAACAAAGTCCAGCGAAAGGACCTGGTCGGCGGGGGCATTGGGCGGCGGGTTCTTGCCGATCAGCAGGATGGCCCGGCGACCGAGGGCGACCGCCGTGTCGGCGGCCACCTGGTAGAAATCCTCGGCCACATTGACCACCGTGCTGCCGAGCGTGAACACCACCGGCGCCGGCCCAGCCGCCAGGAAGGCGCTGAGGCGGGCGGCGGTGTCCGGGCTCGCCTCCTGGGCGAAATAGGGAAAGCCGGTCTGCACCGAGGCGGCCGGCCAGTCCTGCTGGAGCGGGCCGAAGGCGGCGGGGAAGAGGGCCAGCACCAGGTGGGGCGAGAATTTGTCGCTGAACACGATGTCCCGGGGAGCGGCCCCCAGCTCGCGCTGGAGGGCAAAGACCGGCTTGGCCCACGCATTGGTCATGCGGCGCATGAAGCGCATGATCGCCCGCTGCGGCCAGGTGCCCAGATGGCGCAGATGATAGGCGGCCGGGAACCAGGTGAGCACGCTCGGGTCCTGCGCCGACAGCATGGTGAGCGGGGACAGCATGACATTGGCCCACGGCAGGCCCAGCTTCTCCGCCACCAGCGGCGCCACATAGACCGCCTCGCCCGCCAGGATCGCATCGGCGCCCTGGGCGGCCTCCAGCAGGTCCGCATAGGTCTCGCGGGCGGCAGGGAAGACGTGCTCGGCCAGGAGATGCTTGCCGCTTCGGAAGGGGTCCGCGAACACGCGGGTCATCACCTCCGGCGGGAAGTCCGGCCGCAGGGGGCGGAAGGTGAGGCCGAGGGCGGTGATCCGCGCCGCATAGCAGGGGGCGGCGGCCATCACCGCCTCATGGCCGCGCGCCCGCAGCGCCAAGGCCACGGACAGCATGGGAAAGAGATCGCCGAGGGACCCGAGGGTGGCGAGGACGATGCGCATCAGGACGGCTCCTTGGTGGTCTCGACCGGCGGTTGCAGAGGGCGACGGAACAACAAGACGGCAGCGCACAGGGCGACGGCAAGGAACACGACGCACACGACATAGCCGTGGGCGATGCTCTGGGCCGCGCTGGCCCGCAGGGCGGATGCCACCGAGGGCCAGTGCTGCTCCAGAGCCTGGATGGCCTCCGCCTTGCCATAGATGGCTTGCGCCATGATTGCGTCGAGCGCCGCCGGCGGCTGCCCCGCCGCCGGGGCCGCGGCGGCGCCGATGGCTTCGATGCGGCTGCGCTCGGAGGCGACCACCACGGTGCCGATGGCCGCCATGCCTACGGCTCCGCCCAGCTGGCGCACGGTGTCCATGGCGCCGAAGGCGAGGCCCCGATGGCCTTCGTCCACCTGGGCGGTGCCATCCGCATAGCTGGGGGGCATGGACAGGCCGAGGCCGGCGCCGATCATCACCAGGGCCGGCATCATCAGGACGAAATCCATGCGCATCACCGCCAGGCTTTCCAGGACAAAGCCCACCGTCGCCAGGCTCAGGCCGGCCACCAGCGGCAGCTTCACGCCGTGGCGGTCATAGAGCTTGCCCGAAATGGGGCTGCACACCATCAGGGGCATGAGGAAGAGCAGCATGGTGAGGCCGGACTGCATGGGTGCGAAATGCAGCACGCGCTGGAGATAGATGGCGCCATAGGCCGATTGGCCCACGATGGTGCATTGGACGCAGAACAGCGCCAGTCCATCGACGCTGACGTGGCGGTTCGCAAACAGGCGCACGTCCACCAGCGGCTCCGCCGCCCGGGCCTGGGCAAGCACGAACACCGCCAGAATGAGAGCGCCCACCGTTACCAGCGACAGGGTCAGGGGGGAGGTGAGGCCCCAGGCGTGGCTCTGCTGGAGGCCAAGCACCAAGGGCCCCAGCGCCGCCGCCAGCAGCAGGCTGTGGGCGGGCCGGAAGGTGCCGCTGCGCGGGCTCGCGGCCGCCGGACCGGCCGCGCGCAGCAGCAGCAGCACGGCCACCGCCGTGGGCAGATTGACGAAGAAGACCCAGCGCCAATTGCCCATCTGCACCAGCGCGCCGCACAGGACGGGAGCCGTCACCAGGGCGATGCCGCCCAGGCCGCTATAAAGACCCATGGCCCGCCCGCGCCCCGCCGGGCCGAACGCCTCGGTGGCCAGCAGCGCCGCCGCCGGCGACATCAGGGCGTTGCCCAGGCCTTCCAGGGCACGCCCGCACAACAGCATGGGAAAACTCACCGACAGGCCGCTCACCAGCGAACCCGCCGCGAACAATGCCACGCCGATGCGGAACATCCGTGCCCGGCCGACCACGTCGGCCAGCCGCCCGCCGCTGGCGATGGCCACCGCCAGGGTGAGGGAATAAAGCGTGATGATCCATTGCTGCGCCCCGTGGCTCAGCATCATGTCGCGCTGGATGGAGGGGAGAGCCACGGAGGTGCCGGTGGCGTCGACCATGGCCATGCTCAGCACCCCGGCCGCTGCCAACAAGGCGCACCAGCGTTGCCGGTTGTCCACGGTCGCGACACTCATGCGGCGGCCTCCCGTGCAGGATTTACCCCTCAGTCATCGGCACTTTCGATGACATGAAGGTAACATGCGGCCAAGTTTCCCGAGCCGTTGGTTGTTTGTCCAGTGCACGGCGAAGCTTGTCCAGGGCCAGCACCGGCCCCGGCGTCCATCCCCTTTCGGAGCTTATTCCGGATAAATCACACACGACGTGAAGCTCGGCGGACCGCTGCCGAGACGTCGGCGCACGGCCTATGGGGTGCGCACCAGCCGCAGCCGTGCCTTTGCGCGTTCAAGATAATAAGCGTGGCGGAGGCCGTCGGAGAAGCGCACCGCCACCCGCGCGCCGGGGGCGGTTTGGCAGGACGTCCAGTACCAGTCGCCGCCGAAGCCGCGGATGAGGTCCCGGTCCGCATACATGAGGTGCAGTTCGGCCGGGGAGGGGATGCGCCAATCCCCATAGCCATTCCAGCGCGCCCGACGGGCGAGAGCGTCGATGTCGCAGCCGCGGATCAGGCAGAAGTCCCAGGGATGGGGGCTTTCATCGTCGGGACGCGCATGCAACACCGCGCCGGTGTCGGGCGAGTGGCCGGCAAAGACGGTGCCGTCTTCGAGGCGGGGCCGCCGCAGGGCCTTCCGGCGTTCATATTCGGCCGTCATGAAGAAGGGCACGTCGAAGGGCGGGCACCCGTTCGGCGCGGCGGCGTCTGAAGGGGGGAGGGCGGCGTCGCCGCGCCCGTCCCCGCCATCCGTGGCGTCATCCATGTGGCCGCGACCGTCGGAATGGCCGGAGCGGGGAGGGCATGTTCATGACCCTCCGCCGGGGGGGCGCGATGCGGCGCGCCTGACGTTGTCGGCTGTCTTGCCCAGGTGGTCCAGCCGCGCCCGATGGCGGTGCAGGAACGCCACCTCCCGATGCGAGAGACCGTCAATGTAGTCGTCCATCTCGCGCAGGATCTGCGGGCTCTTGTCCGCGATGCCGCGATAGAAATGAAGAAACTGAAGGATTTCCGTCTCCTTCTCGCTCAAAGGCGGGGCATCTTCGGCCATTGTCTCTCCTGTCCCGGCGGGGCCGCGCACCTTTTCGGGCCCGTCGACCCCTTCACGCCTGCCGTCATCTCACGCGCGCCGGCGCGCCCCATACTGCGGCACGGCGGCGCTTCGACGCTGCACCAGCCGGGCGACGCCTCCCACCAGCAGGAGCCAGACCAGGATTATGCCCGAGAGAATGGCATCCCGCTTCAGCGGGCTGACGGTCTGCGCCGACGGCGGGCCGAACACCTCCATGCCCTCCAGGATCAAGACGAGGCCCACCGCGACCAAAGGCGGGAACACCACATTGGCCGCGCGGGACCGGCTGATGGCCCGCAGGGTCCGCAGCACCGGCAGGCGCCCGAGCAAGGTGGCCATCACGAAGCCCCATGCGGAAAAGCCGACGGCCACCAGGATGAGGAAGACGACCCCAAGAAACCCCGGCTGCACGCCCATCCCTTCCAGCGACAGGAATGTCCCAAGGCCGCACAGGCCCGCCCCCACCCAGCGCGGCAGGAGGCTCAGCAGCAGGATGAAACCCGCGACGATGACGCTGAGGCAGACGATCTCCTGGACCAAGGACAGCGACAGGACGCCGGGAAAGAGCAGCCCGGAGACCAGATAGGCCAGCGGCCACAAGACCGTGACGGGAAAGCCGAAGATCAGGAAGACCACGCCGAACACCGCCGCTGCCACGGCCGCGAGGCCGAGGATCGCCACGATGAGGATGCCACCCCCGCCAGTGTCCGTGCGGTCGTCGATCACATGGATGAAGATGGGAAACATCCTGTCCTCCCTCGCACCTTGTCCTCGCAGATGGGTTCGCGACGGGCCGCCATTCCTCAGCGATGGGCCGCGCACCACGCATAGGTCTTGCCGTTGGAGATGAACGTCTTCTCGTCCAGGACCTGGAAGCTGAACCGGTAGCGCCCCATGTCCGTGGAGGCGCGCCCGCCGCTCTCGCAGGCGGGCGCGCCGGAATAGACATTCCCGGTCCCGGACAGGGGCTCCGCCAGGGGGCAGACGCCGAACATGCCGTCCGCCGTCGGCGAGAGGAATTGGCGCCCTGAGGACGGCCCGTCCGTGAAGGTATAAAGGCCGATGGAGCGCGCCCCGTCGGGCGGCGTCGTGCAGCGGCCGGTGCTGTATTCCCCCGGCAGCAAAGGCAGGTGTGTGGCGGGCGGGCGTGTGGCGGGCGGAGGCGCCGCCGGCTGGATGGCTTCGGGCGCTGCGGGGCGGTTTTGCCCACAGCGTGCGGCAAGCCGGTCCAGGGCGCCGCCGGCCCCGGACAGGTCGAAGGCGCGGGCCGCTTGCGTCATGGCGCGGGCGGGCGGCCCCGACAGAACCAGGATTTTTCCGGCGCCGAGCGCCCGAACCGTCGCTGCGGACAGGCCGAGCGTCCCGTCCGTCCTGTCGCTCAGCAGCACCCCCGCCCCGAACGCCTCGACGGCGACGGAAAGTGAGACGCCGTCAATGTCCAGGACCGCCGTCCCCTCCGGGCGCCAGCCCGAGGTCGGGGACAGGATGAGGCTGAGCCGGGTGGGACCGCCGGGGCGGCAGGACAGCACGAGCGCCGTCGAGCCGGTCCGGTTGCGGGTGAATGCCTCGATCGTCTCGCCCTGGTCCCGCACGGTCCAGGCCCCCGGACCGGACGCGGCCAAGGCGCGCGGGCCGGGTGCCGCGCCGCCAAGCCACAGGGCCGCCATGCCGGCCATGATCCTTGCGGGACACGGCCAGCGCATCCGATCCATCCCCCAGCGTGAGCGTCACTGTAGAGCCGTTGCGTCAGGGGCGACAGCGGTTTTTCATCAGCGGCTTTTTCATCCCCTGCGGCCCGCCACCGGCCGGCATCGCCCACACCATCAGCTTGGTTGCGCTCTATTTGCTGCGCTCTATTTGGCGCGCGCTACTTGTCGCGCAGCTCCCGGGCGCGGCGGGCCTTCTGGCGCGCCATTTCCGCGCGCTCGGCCTCGGCCTTGTCGCGGGCTTCGCGCAATTCCCGCTGGCGGGCCATGCGGGCCTGGAGGGCGTCCGTCTCGGCAGGCTTTGCCGTCGGCTGCGGGGCGAACACCGCTTCGGCACGGGCCTTCAGGTCGAAGGGCATTTTCGTCACATTCACGTCCTCTGGCCGCGTATGGGGATCGGACCGGCTGCGCGACAGCCCGTCCGCACGGTGTCCGGGCGCCGCGCCTGGTGTTCGCCTTGTGTCTTGCCCCCACGCCCGAAGACAACCGGACGGCGGCAGGAATGGCTTGGTTTTCCCGATTCTTGGCTGGCCGTCCATCCAGGTCCCGATTCCGGGAGCCTAGAAGGTCTCGGCTTGCGCCGGAAGCGCTGATTGGGGGCAAGTCCGCGCGTGCCCCTAGGGATCGTTCACGTCCTTGTCCCAGATCTTCACATTGCCGCGCATGCGCACGCCCTTGCCCCGCGTCTTGCCAAAGCCCGTGAGGCGGCGCAGCAGCAGCCAGGCAAGGAGCGCCGCGCAGGCGAACACCAGCAGCAGCACGGGCACGCTCTCCCCCAGCACGCCCAGCGCGAGCAATCCGCCCACCACCGCCGCGCCGATGGCAAAGCCTAAGAAAATGTAGCCCGAGGTCAGCATTTCCAGGATGGCCAGCACCAGGCCGGCCACCACCCAGACCCACCACACCGTCCACATGTCAGCCGCGCCCCTTCAGCATCTTGAAGGCATCGGCGAAGGCTTCCAGCGCCTGGGTGGGGATGAGGATGGTCTGCTGGCCATTGCCCTTGGCCACCTCGGCGAGTGCCGCCACCTGCTTCTGGGCGATCTGGAATTGCGCCGCTTCCAGCCCGTTGGCGGCGATGGCGGCGGCAATCACGCCCGTGGCATAGGCTTCCGCATCCGCCGTGACGCGGCGGGCCTTCGCCTCCTGCTCGGCAGCATAAAGGGCGGCGTCGGCGGCCAGCTCCACCGAGCGCTTGCGGCCTTCCGCTTCCATCACCTGGGCGCGGCGGGCGCGCTCGGCATTGAGCTGCTGGAGCATGGCGGCGCGGGTGGCTTCGTCCAGATTGACGTCCAGGATCTCGGCCCGCGTCACCTCCACGCCCCAGTCGTCCACCATGGCGCGCACATGCTCGCGCACCCGCTCGATGAGCTGGGCGCGGTTGGACTGCACCTGGTCCAGCTCCAGCTTGCCGATCTCCGAGCGCACGATGCCGGCCACCGTGGTGGCGATGGCCGCGTCCACGTCGCGGATGCGGTAGACGGTCTTTTCCGGCTCGGTGATGCGATAGAAGACCGAGGTCTCCACCCGCACCAGCACATTGTCGGCGGTGATGGCGTCCTGGGTGGCGTTGGGAAGCTGGCGCTCCAGGATGGAGATCTTGTGCGCCACCCGGTCGAAGAAGGGGATAACGAAATTGATGCCCGGCCCCAGCACCGCCCGCAGCCGGCCGAAGCGTTCGACCACGTACTTTTCGGACTGCGGCACGATGCGCACGCCGAGGAAGACGCACAGGATGAGGAAGCCGGCGAGCGCCAGGGTCACAACGCCGCTGCCGAGGAAGTCACTGGGGTGCATAAGAAAGCCTCGCGGGCGATGGAATGGCGCGCAGCCTGCCCCCGTTCGGGCCGCCGCGCAACCTCACGGGGTCAGGAGAAGGCCGGCGCCTCAGGCGCGGGCGTACCGCTCCACCTCGTCCAGCACGCGGGCGATCTCGCCGAGGCATTCCTCCGCCTCGGGAATGGAGGCGGACATGAAGACATGGGGCATGTCGTCATAAAGCCGCAGGTGGGAACGCGCGCCCGCCGCCTGCGCCCGCTCATGGGCGCGCACCGCATCGGGGCTGGTGAGGTCCAGCGTGCCGCCGAACAGATGGAGGGACGGCAGGCCCCGGAAATCGCCGAACAGCGGGCTCACCGCCGGGTCCGAGGCATCCCCGGAGGGCGAGAAGGCGGTGGCGGCCCAGCGCGGCCCGGCTTGCGCCAGCATGGGATCGTGGGGTGCGATCTCGGCGCTCTCGGGCGCCGAGAAGGTATAGTCGAGGGCCGGCGAGAGCAGGATGAGGGCGTCCGCTCCCTTGTCGCCGCGTGCCCGCAATTCCTGCGCCAGGGACAAGGCCAGGGCGGCGCCGGAGGAATCCCCCATCAGCACCAGCGGACCGTCACGCTGGACCAGCACCGCCTGGATGGCGAGCAGCGCATCCATGGCCTCGCGCCAGCTGTGGCGGGGGGCGAGGGGAAAGACGGGCACATGGAAGGGCGTGCCGCAGCGGCGCACCAGATCGGTGATGATGGACCATTGGTAGCTGGCCAGCTCCAGCGCATAGGCCCCGCCATGCACATAGAGCACCCGCGTCGCGACGCTCTCGCTCTCCGGGAAGCAATGGAAGCAGCGCGTGCCGGTCTCGTTGCTCTCCAGCACCTGCACGCCCCGGCGCAGCAAGAGGCCGGGGGGCGAGGCGCCGGCGGACTGGGACTTCAGGGCCGCCGCCTCCAGCCGGCTTGGATCGGCCATCATGGCTTTCGATCCGCTGAGCGGCAGGATGACCGACTTCAGGATCTCGGCGGACAGGCTCATGGGGGTTCCTTTTGCGGGCGGGCATTGGTCATCGCGGACTTGGACCGGAGACAACGCGTGCGGCGCAGCAAAGTTCATTCCCCAAGGGAATCGCCGAAGGGGCGGCGGGGGCGGTCCTGATTTGCGTGCTGCGCAGGCGCGCGCGGCGCACACAGCTTTAGAGGGGCGCCGCCTCGTCCGCCGCGCACAGCCGCCGCACCTTGGAAAGGTCGGCCTCTCCGGCGGGATTGTAGATGACCAGCTTCAGGTCCGGCCGGCCATCCACGGTGAAGCAGGAGAATTCGAGGCTGATCTCGCCCGCGACGGCGTGGCGGATGGTCTTGGCGCCCTCTCCGGTCGCGCGCACGTCGGTCTCGCTCCACAGGCGGGCGAAGTCTGCGCTTCGGGCGGTGAGCTCGGCCACCAGGGCGTCGGCGCGCGCCGTGTCGCCGATGCGGGCCGTTTCCGCCCGGAAGGTGGCCACCAGGAAGCGCGCCACCGGCTCCCAGTCGGCCTGTGCCGCGCGGGTGTGAGGATCGAGGAACATGCGCCGCAGGATGTTCCGCTCGGGCGCAGGCAGGGCCTCGTAATCGGTGAGCACCCGCCGTGCGGCGCGGTTCCAGGCGATGATGTCCCAACTGGAGGTGGCCACCGTCGCCGGGATCAGCGGCATGGCATCCAGAAATCGCTGGAGACGCTGGGAAATCCCCTCGCTCGGGGTGGCATGGGCCTTGGGCGGGCGGCCGATGGCCACCAGGAACAGATGCTCCCGCTCCGCCTCGGTCATCAGCAAGGCCTCGGCGAGGCGGTCGAGAACGGCGGGGGAGGGGGCGCCGCCCCGTCCCTGTTCGAGCCAAGTGTACCAGGTGGTGGAGATATTGGCGCGCTGGGCCACTTCCTCCCGCCGCAGGCCCGGCGTGCGGCGGCGACCGCCAAGCCCCAGCGCGGCCGGATCCAGCCGCTGCCGGCGGTCCCGCAGGAAGCGCGCGAGGCGCCCCTCGGCGCCGGCCTCGTCCAGCCTGTCAGTCATTATACCCCTATAACGCCTCATCTTTAACTGGATAAGCCTGCGCCATAGGGTCTCCCCATGCAAGAGGGAGAGCGAGGATGAAGGTTTTTGTCACCGGCGCCACAGGCTTTGTGGGCGCCGCCGTGGTGCGGGACATGCTGGCCCATGGGCATCAGGTCCTGGGGCTGGCCCGTTCGCCGGGCGGCGAACAGGCCCTGCGTGGGATGGGGGCTGAGCCTCTGGCGGGGTCTCTGGAGGCGCTCGACACGCTGCGCGCCGGCGTCGACCGGGCCGATGCGGTGGTCCACACCGGCTTCATGCATGATTTTTCGCGCTACGCCGAAGCCTGCGCCATGGACCGCGCGGCCATCATGGCCCTGGGCGCGGCGGTGGGCACCAGCGGCAAGCCGTTCGTGGTCACCTCCGGCCTCGCCGCCCTTGATGCCGCAGGCCGGTCCGCGGTGGAGACCGATCGGGCTCTGCCGCCGTCCGCCCGCTATCCCCGCGCCTCCGAGGCCGCCGCTGCCGATCTGAACAGCCAGGGCATCCGCACCAGTGTCATGCGCCTGCCGCCATCCGTGCACGGCGGGGGCGATCATGGCTTCGTCCCGCTGTTGATCCAGATGGCGCGGGAAAAGGGCCTGTCTGCCCATGTGGGGGCCGGCGTGAACCTGTGGCCGGCGGTGCATGTGGGCGATGCCGCCAGCGCCTATCGCCGGGCGGTGGAGCACGGCCCGCACGCGGGAGCCTGGCACGCGGTGGCCGAGGAGGGCGTGCCGTTCAAGGCGATCGCGCAGGCCATCGCCGCCGGTCTCGGCGTGCCCTGCCTGTCGCTGGAGCCCGACGCGGCCCCGAGCCATTTCGGCTGGTTCCAGGATTTTGCCCGCATCGACCAGGCGGCTTCCAGCGCCTTGACCCGCGCCCGTCTCGGCTGGTCGCCGCAGGGCCCCGGCCTCATCAGCGACATCCGTGACGGCGGATATTTCAGCGGCGCGGCCTGAGGCGGACGCCGCCCCTGCAACCGCATCGCGGGCGCCGTCGCTGTCAAAAGCGGCGGTGGCGCTGCCGTTCATCTGGAGCGCAAGCGTAGAAGAATGCAGCGCTTGCGTTATGCAAAGTCAAGCTGTGGCGTATGGGCCTATCTGGGGGAGAGGGGAATGTAATTTCGGAACAAGAGGCGCGTCTTCTTCTTGTGTCTGCGGGGCGGCTGCCGTGCCTGCGCGGCCCGCCCCCTCCGTCCCCATTCCCGGCCGCGGCCGAAGGCCCCAAAGGAGACGCGCATGTTCATTCATCGCAGGCACTTGCAGTATCAGGCCCGTCCCGACCGTCCCGATCCGCTGTTCGCCAAGCTGCTCCAGGAGCCGCTGGGCGGCCAGTGGGGCGAGGTCTCGGTGATGATGAGCTATCTCTGGCAGGGCTGGACCTGCCGGGGGCCGCAGAAATACCGCGACATGATCTGCGACATCGGGACCGAGGAAATCGGCCATGTGGAAATGCTCGCCACCATGATCGCCCGCCTGCTGGAAACGTCTCCCGTGGAGGCGCAGGAGAATGCGGCCAAGGATTCCGCCGTGGGCGCGATCCTCGGCGGTGCGCGCATCGAGGATGCCATCATGGCGGGCATGAACCCGCAGCATGTGATCGTCGCCGGCTCCGGCCCGCGCCCGGTGGACAGCGCCGGCAATCCCTGGACCGCCGGCTATATGACCGCCAGCGGCAACCTGCTCGCCGACTTCCGCTTCAACCTCACCGCCGAGAGCCAAGGCCGCCTGCAGGTGGCGCGGCTCTATAATCTCACCAGCGACAGCGGCGTGCGGAACATGCTGTCCTTCCTCATCGCCCGCGACACCATGCACCAGAACCAGTGGCTGGCCGCCATCCGGGAGCTGGAGGAGGAGGGCTTCGACAGCACGCCGGTGCCCGCCAATTTCCCGCAGGAGCGGGAGATGGGCGAAGTGGCTTATCGCTACATCGGGGCCTCCGAGGGCACGTCGGCGAAGGCCGGAAGCTGGGCCAGCGGCCCCTCGCCCGACGGCAAGGGCGAGCTGGATTATGAGGAGATCCGTCCTCTCGCGCAGGATGACGGCCGGCTGGGGGAAGCCGACCCGCGCATGTACGGCACCGCCGCCACGCCGATGCCGCCCCAGGCGGCTGAGTAGGCCGGCGCGTCCATCCCGTTCCGGTGCGACCGCCCTCGCCGCCGCGGGGGCGGTCAGCCCTCCGGCGCGGTCCTTTCGGGGCGGCGGCCGGACATGTTCGCCTCGAAGGTCGCCACGTCCGACGGCGGGCCGAAGAGATAGCCCTGGAAGGCGCGGCATCCCACGTGCACGAGGGCGCCGAATTGCTCCTGCGTCTCCACCCCCTCCGCGATCAGGGCAAGGGAGAGGCGACGGCTGAGCGTGGTGACCGCCTCCACAATGTGCATGTCGCGCCCACCCTCGGCCATGGCCGCGACGAAGGTCTGGTCGATCTTGATCTGGCCGAAGGGCAGGCCGCTCAGGGCCCTCAGGCTGGAATAGCCGGTGCCCAGATCATCCAGCGACCAGACGATGCCCAGTTCCCGCAGGACCTGCATCCGGGCGGCGGTTGCGGCCACATCCTCCACCACCATGCTTTCCGTCAGCTCCAGCACGAGCTGGGACGGCCGCGCGCCGCTGTTTCGCACTGTCTCGATGGTGGTGCGCAGAAAGTCGGGCTGGAGAAACTGGGAGGCGCTGATGTTCACCGAAAGCGTCAGGTGCGCCGTCTCCGGGCGGCTGTTCCAGAGCGCGAGCTGGGCGCAGGCGGCGCGCAGCACCCAATTGCCGATGGGCACGATGAGGCCGGTCTCCTCCGCCACCGGAATGAAGGTGGCCGGCCCGACTTCGCCGCGCGCGGGATGGCGCCAGCGCAACAGCGCCTCCGCGCCGATCACCCGGCCGGTGAGGTCCACCTGCGGTTGATAGAGCAGAACGAACGCACTCTGGGCGATGGCCTGGCGCAATTCTTCTTCCAGGTCGTTCCGCTCGCTGAGGTCCGCATGCATCAGCATGACGGCGATGACGAACGCGATGACCCCCATGACGGTGTTGATCCAGGCCCCCGTCCACTGGGCATAAGGGGGGATGATGATCGCGGGATCGGTAAACTTCAGCGGCGTCAGGGTGAAGGCAACGAACAGCACCAGGAAGAGGCCCGGCAGGACCATGCGCAAATAGACGCCGTCCCGGCGGAACACGAAATAGCTGCCGGCCGCGAGGGCCAGGTGGAACATATGGGCGGAGCGGGGGACATCGGGCCCGGGATTGTCGAACAGGCAGACGATGGTGGCGATGAGGGGGACCGCGTGCACCGCGACCAGGGTGGCCGTTCGCAACCGCTGCCGGTGAACCAAGCCGAGGAGGACAAAACCGGTCAGGACCAGAAGGGCATAGCAGGTGGCGAGGGCCGGCCGCCCCATGGTCACGGTCCAGATGCTCCAGCCCCCGCCGATGAGCACGACCATGGCCCCTTCGATGGCGATCATCGCGCGAACGCGCCGCGCGTGGCTCTCATCCCAAACCGGGTACGTCATAGCTCCTCGGATCGACTGCCGCGCTGGCCCCCGCCGCGTGCGAAGCCTATCAAGCCGATCATAACGCCCGTCGCAATATTAAAGTAGTTTACTACCGCGCACTGCGCGGTGGGAAATACCACTTTCCATTGCGAATCGGCAGGAAGGCGCCGTCATCCACTCCCACCTCGGCGCTAATGAGGGATTGGGTGAGCGTGTTGAGGGCGAGGATCAGGTCCTTGTGGGCCGCCTTGTCCAACGCGAGATTGCGCATTTCGTCCGGGTCTTCCTGAAGGTCATAGACCTCCACGTCATTGGCGGCGAACAGGTCTTCCAGGCTGGTGGGGGTGTTGAAGGCGGTCTGGCCGAAATAGCGCGAGAAGCGATACCGGCCATCGAAAATGGAGCGGATGCCCACGCGCTCGCCAAAGTCCGGGTCGTTCTTCAGGAAGGTCTGCACCTTCTCGTCATTGGTGACGGTGCCGGAGAACATCATGTGGGCGAAGTGCTCGGCCCAGGTGACGTCCTGGTAGGACAACATGTTGTAGTTGAACAGCGTGGCGGGGCGCACCGCGTCCACCTTGGCGGTGGCGGGGGCCTTCAGCAGGCCGGAAAAGTCGTGGCCCTTCAGCCCGTCGCCCGCCTTGGCGCGGCGGGCTGCGTCGGCGCCGGTGAGCCCGATCAGGGTCGGGGCAAGGTCCAGCTGGGAGGTGAGCGCCTGGCACGTCACCCCGCCGGGATAGGCCGGGTGATGGACGATGAGGGGCACATGGTTCTGCTCCTTATAGGTGCAGTTGCCCTTGCCGCGCATCTGGTGGTGGCCGCCCAGCTCGCCATGGTCGGCATTGAAGATGACGATGGTGTTCTCGTGCATGTTGTTGGCTTCCAGCGCCTTCAAGACATGCATGACCTGCCGGTCGCAATCGCGGATGCAGTTGTAATAATAGTTGCGCAGCACATGCCAGCGCCGGTCCTCGTCCGGCCAGGCGCCAACCATCATGTCCTGGATGGCCTGGTAGATGAGATGCGCCTTGGGCCGGCCCGGCGCGTCGAGCGGCTGGGAACGGTTGACGGGCAGGGGCACGTCGTCCCAGCGGGCCTGGTAGAGCTGGTCGTCCGGGGTGGGGAAGATATGGATGGCCGGGTCCTTGCCCTGCACCACCTGCCCCGGCAGGTCCGAATTGATGTACATGACATCGTGCGGATTGACGAAATTGACCGCCATGAACCAGGGCTGGCCCTTGGCCCGCAGCGCCTCGCCCTCCCGGCGCATCCAGCTTTCTACCCGGTCGGCGGTGAAGCCGTCGAAGGAATAGCCGCCCAGCCCGGAATCGATGAGGTCGCCCAGGCCGAAGAAGTCGTCGAAGCCGTAGCTCTCGATGATCTTGCGATAATCCGCCATGGGCGCGTCCACGGCGACGCGGGTCTGGTCGAGATTGGCGCTGAGGTGCCACTTGCCCTGATAGGTGGCGTGGTAGCCCAGCTCCTGCATGCGGTGGCCGATCGTCTTGATGGACGTCGACATGTCCGGCTGCCACAGATAGTTCAGGTTATCGAATACGCCGGAATGCTGGATGTGCGCGCCGGTATAGATGACCGAGCGGGCGGGCGAGCACACGCAGGACGCCGACTGGTGGTTGGTGAACGTGATGCCCTTGGCGGCCAGCATTTCGCGGGCGGGCACCGGGAAAGGCCATTTCGGGAAGAAATGCTCCTGGTCCACCAGGATGAAGAGGATGTTGTAGCCCTTGGGCGGCGCATCCGGGGCGAGGATGGGCTTTGGCGGCGTGCCCAGCGTCACCGCCGGCTGGGCTGCAGCCTGGGCGGGGATGAGGTTGGCGCCGAGCAAGGTGGCGGTGCCCTTGCCCAGGAGGTCGCGGCGGGAAATGCCCTTGGGCGTATCGTTCTCGGACATGTGTGAACCTCCCGGAAATGGCGATGGGGCGCGCGGCACAGGGCGGCACGCCCCGGAACGTCAGGCCTGGTGGCGGATCTTTCCGTTCATGAGGGTCAGTTCCACCTTGGCCTTGTGGATGTCGTGGGGGTCGCCCTTCAGGATGTCGCGGTCGAGGACGATGAGGTCCGCCAGCTTGCCCACGGCGATGGAGCCGACCTTGTCGTCGAGGCGCAGCTGATAGGCGGCCCCCATGGTGTTGGCATGGATCGCCTCCTCCACGGTCAGCCGCTCATCGGCGGGGGCCAGGATCGGGGCATCGGGCTGGCCCACCAGCTGGCGGGTGACGCCCACCTGGATGGAATCCAGCGGCTTGTAGGTGGAGAAATAGCCCGCCGCCGGCCAGTCGGTGCCGAAGGAGACGCGTCCGCCCTGCTTCAGCACCGATTTCGTGCGGTACATGTTGCTGGCGCGCTTCTCGCCCAGGCGCTGCACCATGTTCTGGAGCGTGTCGGGATCGGCCGAGGACCAGTTGGCGGAGAATTCCGCCGTGACGTTGAGCTTGCCGAAACGGGCATTGTCCGCGTCTTCCACATAGACGAGATGGGCGATGGCGTGGCGGCGGTCGCGGGGCGGGTTGTTGGCGATGGCCTTCTCGAAGCCATCGAGGGCCACCTGCGCGGTGCGCTCGCCGCAGGCATGGACGTGCACGTCGTATCCGGCCGCGTCCACCGTGCCGATGAGCTGGTGCCACTGCTCCACGGTGAAAGGCGAACCGCCCGTGCTGTCCGGCTTGTCCGCATAGGGCGCGTTGAGCCAGGCGGTATAGCCGCCCTGCGAGCCGTCGCCGATGATCTTGACCACGTTCACCTGCACCAGCTCGGTGGCGACGCGGCGGCTCACGTCCTTGAGCACCGCCACTGCATTGTCGATGGGCGGCCCCTTCACCGTGCAGGAGGCGACAACGCGGAAGGGCAGCACGCCGCGCTTCTCCGCATCCGCATAGAGCCCGATGATGGCGCCCTCGTCGCTGCCCACGGGGGGAACGCCAGCGTCGAAAACGGTGGTGATGCCCGCGGCGGATGCCCGGGGCAGCCAGTCTTCCAGCAGGCGGGCCATGGTGGCGGCGGTGATGGGGTCCACGGCATTGACCAGGCTGAGGACCGCGTTCACCTCCAGCACATAGCCGGTGGGGTCGCCCTTCTGGTCGCGCACGAAATAGCTGAAGCGCGGGATCGGGTCGGGCGTGTCGCGATTGACACCCGCCAGTTCCAGCGCCTTGGAATTGGCCCACAGGCTGTGGCCGTCAATGGCGAAGAAGAAGCCGGGGCGGTCAGGCAGGATGGCGTCGAGATCGGCGCGGGTGGGGCCTTCGGGCGGGAACATGTCCACCCGCCAGCCGAAGCCGCGGATGGGGCCGGTGGGGTGTTCCTTGGCATAGGCGGCGATGGCCTTGAGGGCGTCAGCCTTGGTGGGCAATTGCAGATCGATGCCGGAGGTCAGGAAGGCGCCCAGGAAAGGATGGGTGTGTCCCTCCACGAAGCCGGGCAGGAGCAGGCGGCCGTTCAGGTCGATCACCTGCGTCTTCGGCCCCGCCAGCTTCAGCGCGCCGGCCTTGTCGCCCACATGGACGATGGTCTTGCCGGTCACCGCCACCGCTTCCACGTTGGCGGGGCCGGCGACCGTGTGGATGGGGCCGTTATGGAAGACAAAGTCGGCCGGGCCGGACGCCTCCTGCGCCAGGACTTCGCTCGCCCGGAACAGGGAGCCGGCGGCGGCCGCTGCGCCCATGGCCGCGCCGGCGCGCAGCACGCTGCGGCGGCTCGGGCCGGATGCCTTTGCCACGGCAAGGCCGAAGCGCTCGAAATGGGGTGCCCAGTCACACGCGATGCACATCTGCCCGTCCCCCTCTGGATCACCGCGCCGACGAAGCCGGCGGGCCGTCTCATGTCCTTGGATCGTCAATCGCCCCGAAGGGCGCGAGGGGGGAGCGCCAGCGGGGCGCTCACCAGCCCCGGCACAGATTGAGCCAGTGGCGATGCGCGCGCGGGATGCGGCCGGCATCGCAATCGGTGCGCGCCGGACCGTTCAGCGCCATGAAGCAGGACTTGCCCTCGCGCAGATGCTGGCACCAGCCCCGGTCATTGGCATCGTTGAAGGCCATGAAGCAGGACTTGCCTTCCACATAGGCCTCGCAGAAGCCGCGGTCCGGGCCGTCAAACGTCATGAAGCAGGAGCGCTTGCCCGTGCAGACATCCGGCTGCGGTTGCGCATATGCGCCCGAAACGAGAACGAGATGTCCAATGCCAAGCGCAGTCATCAGGATAAAAACGCGGCCTATCCTCGAATGATCCCGGCGCATTGTTTGTTTTCCCGTTGAAATAAACGGCATTTGTCTACGCAAGCGCCATGGAATCGCTGCGTCATCTATCCTTTGCTTGTTTTTTGATGCGTGTCCAGCGTTGCGGTGCCGGTGGGCGGGGTCGGTGGCGCGGCGCGACGTAGGCGGGCGGTGGCGCGCAAGGTGCCCCAGCTGCGCCGTCCTCCGCCCATTTGCAGGATGCCGGAGACCGCCCGCGCATAGTCGAGCACCATGCCCGGCGTCCAGGCCATCCAGGCGGCGCGCCGCCGCATCAGCCCGGCCACCCACAATTCCGGCAAGCTCAACAGGCGGATGACGAACAGGGGCGAGCGGACCTCATGGGCAAACCGCCCCTCGATGGCCGCATCCAGGGCCCGGGCCACGGCGCTCGAACAGTTGCGGTAGGTGAGATTATAGGTGGTGTCGGTGCGATAGTCCGCCCAGAAGCGGCGCACCGCCGCGCCATTGATGCCGGCAAGGCGCACCTGCATGGTGGAGGGACACCATTCGGCGCTCTCCTTCTGGTAGCTGGGCTTGAACTCGCCGGGCACGTCATTCTCCCGGGTGGCGCGCAGCACGCGGGCGAACTGCTCGGGCGAGCGCTCGATCTCCACCGCCGGATAATGGCTGATATAGACGTCCGGCGGCAGTTCGAGCGCGGCATGGCCGGTGGACGCCGCCCCTGTCGCATCCTGCGCCACCACATAGCGCTGAACACCTTGGGCGAGGGGCGCCAGGCCCCCGGTGGGCGTCCACACGTGAACGGTCAATGTGTCGTCGAAGGACTGGGGGGCCGCCGCCTCCGCCACCTCCACATGCGGGTGAACCTGCCCGGCGCGGTCGGCCCGGGTCTGGGCGAGAATGTCGGCCAGCAGCACGCCTTTGGGCAGGCCGCGCACCCGCAGCGAAAAGGCGGTGACCCCCACGGCGGCCACGATAATCAGCTGGGCCACGTCCGAACCCACTTCGCCGCGCCAATGGGTGGGCCAGGGCACGTAGGACCACAGGCCCATCAGGAATTCCAGGCCTGCCAGCACCAGCGCGCTGTGCCAGCGGGGAAAACGCACCACATAGGCGCTTCCCGCCCGCCAGATGGCGTCGGCGATGAGCAGCGTGCCCACCAGGATGGCGATGACAATATCGGAATGCCAGGGCGCATCCACCAGCAGCAGGATGATGACGACGCACACCGTGCCCTTGATGAAGCGCATGGTTCGGTGCATGCGCGAAGGGCTCATGATGCCGGCGCCGAAGGACACCAGGGCCATGATGACCAGGGGGATGGCGAAATAGTCGGTGGGGATGCGCACTTCGTTGAACAGCGCATCCAGCAGCAGGAGGACCCCCACCACCAGCCAGATGAGGCCGATAGCGGTGATGACCCACCATGTGCGGCGGAGCGTGGGGCCGCCGATCAGCAGAAGCAAAAGCTCGAACACCGCATCCCCCGCTCCGGGCGGCACCGTCAGGGGCTGAGAGCGGTGCCGACGCGCGCGAACCAAAGATTTTTCAAGCCGGTAGCATGGAATGACCTGCGTGAACAGATTTTCAAATGGCCAAGGCCAAGCTTATACTCGATTTTATCTTACGTATTCTTTTGTGACGGGGAAGAGGAGCTGCCTGCGCAGGCATCTGCCGTGCGGTATCCCGTGGTGAGGATTGTTTAACCCTGTTTTCTTCTGCAATGACGTGGCCTCTGTGGTAATTATGCCACCACGCACGGGCGCTCCGTGTCTAAAATGCGGCACGTTGTTCAGGATTCCCCCCATGCTCACCGCTCCCCTTGGTTCCCGCGCGCTTGGTTCCGTGGTGGCCCTCAGCCTCATGGCGTCCGGCGCGGCGGCGGCGGATGTGAAGACCATCTTCGACCAGCCGGCGCAGAAGGAGAACTGGTACGTCATCATCGGCGCTGCCGGCATTGTGGAGCCCGATTATGCGGGCAGCTCCAGCTACCGGATCGTGCCCGGCTTTCTCTTCAGCATGAGCAAGGAGAGCGAGCTCTACGATTTCCATTCCATCGACGACAGCCCGTCCATCGCGCTCCTGGACATTGGACGCTTTGCGGTCGGCGTTGCCGGCAACCTGGACTGGGGCCGGAATGCGGATGATTCCGACCGGCTCCGCGGCATGGGCGATGTGAGCACCACCGTGCAGATGGGCGGTTTCGCGGAATGGTTCCCGGCCGAATGGCTGCGCCTGCGCGGCGAGCTGCTTTATGCGGCCGGCGGCTATTCCGGCGTGGTGGGCTCCATGAAGGCCGACTTCATCTATAACGCCCCCGGCGGCTGGGGCTTCGCGGTGGGCCCGCGTCTCTATTATGCCGGCACGGGCTACATGGACGCCTATTTCGGCGTGACGCCCTACCAGTCCTTCACCACCACGGCGCTGCTCAATCCCACCCGGCCCTATTCCCCCTCCGCCGGCTTCAACCAGTGGGGCGTGACGGCGCAGGTGACCAAGCAGCTGGGCAACGGCTTCACCGCCGGCATGTACGGCACTTACCTGAACTTGCTGGGTTCCGCCGCCGACTCGCCGCTGACCCAGAACACCAACCAGTTTGAGGCCGGCGTCTCGCTCACCTACAGCTTCAACGTCGGCAAGGGCTTCTGGTGACCTTGACGCCCCGCGCCTGAGGGCGGGGCACCGGCGTGCGGTCCCGCCGCGAAACTTGGGCGGGCGTCTGCGCCGCGCCTGCGCTATGCAACGGGAGGCCGGAACCCCGTTGGAGATGCGCGTGAAACATGTTCTGCCGAGCTTACTGTGCTTCAATGCGGGCTTCGTGGATGCGGCGGGGTTTGTCACCCTGCACGGTCTGTTCACCGCCCATGTGACCGGCAACATCGTTACCTTCGCCGCCGCCATCGCCGACGGCCACATGCCCGGCCTGTCCAAAATCATCGCCGTGCCGGTGTTCTGCCTGGTGGTGGTGCTCGCCCGCATCATCAGCCATCGCAGCCTGGCGCGGGGCTATGACGATTTCCGCATCCTCATGGGTCTCAAGCTGATCCTGCTCGCCCATGCCGCGCTGGTGGCGATCCAGGTGGGGGTGCTGGCCAATCCCGATGATCCTGCGGCGGTGATGATGGGCATGACGCTGGTGGCGGCCATGGCGCTCCAGAACGCCCTTCATCGCACCCACCTCACCGATGCCCCGCCCTCCACGGTGATGACGGGCACCATGACGCAGGTGCTGCTCGACGTGACCCACCTGTGGAGCCCGCCCCCCGGCGGCGACCTTGCCCCCGTGCGGGCGCGTCTGAAGCGGCAGGGACAGTTCTTCGCCAGTTTCTGCGCCGGCTGCGCGGCGGCGGCGCTGACCTATCTGGCGGTGGGGGTGTGGTGCTTCCTGGTGCCGCCGCTGGTGGCGCTGGCGGAAATCTTTGCCCTGCCGGCGCGGCCGGCGCCGGCCAGCCCGCAAAAGGGGTAGGCGCCTCCGCCGGCGGGCGGGGAGGCCTCACTCGCCGCCGGCGCTGCGGAACCAATGGGCGGAGGACACCGCGTCCAGGGTGCGCAGGCGCGTCATGAGGGCATCCAGTTCGGCCCGTTCGGCGGTGGAGGAGACCAGCTGGGCGGTCAGTTCCACCATGTCGTTGGGCCGCTCCACCACATCGATGTCCGCCACCGGAAAGGACGCCTCCTCCAGCATCATGGCCAGGTTGGCCTGCAGATCCACCGCCTGCGCCGAGGGGCCGAGCACGATCACCTCGTAGCAGGCCTCCGTCTGGCCGGACTGCGGACGGCGTTCCAGCCAGCGCACCAGGGGACGCAGCAGCGTGTTGCCGGCGAGCACGAACAAGGTGAGCGCCACCGCCTGGGCGACCAGGTCCGCCCCCGCGCAGGCGCCCACCGCCGCCGAGCACCACAAGGTGGCGGCGGTGTTGAGGCCGCTCACATTGGCGCCGTCCTTCATAATGACGCCGGCGCCCAGGAAGCCGATGCCCGAGACCACATAGGCGATCACGCGCACCGCCCCCGGTGCGCCGTCCAACTGCATGGACATGTCCACGAACTGGCAGGCGCCGATGGCCACCAGCACATTGGTGCGCAGCCCCGCCATGCGCTGGCGATACTGCCGCTCGGCCCCGATCAGCGTGCCCATGGCGAAGGCGACAGCCAGGCTGAACAGGGTGCTGACGAACTCGTCGGGATGGAAGGAGGTGATGAACGGCATGTGGCTCCCCATGGCTCCGTGCCAGGATCGCCCTCAGCCGGGGCACGCCCCTTCGCTGCCTGGGCGCAGCTTATGATGAGGGGCGCACTAACCTTGGGAGTGTGACAGGGGGATGACAGTCCCCCTCAATGCCCCGCCAGTTCCTTGTGCCGCTCCTTGGCGTAGCGCACCAGGGCGGCGTAGCGGTAGAGGCCGTGGACGAACTTGCCGTAGGGCATGGTCAGGAAGAAGCCGAACACAAAGCCCAGGTGAATGGCCAGCAGCGTGCCCATGGCCGGGGTGGCGCGGGCCACCAGCAGGAGGAGACCGGTCAGTGCCGTGAGGAAGAGCATGGCGAGGAAAGCCGCGTCCATGCCCTTGCGGGTCTCGTCCATCATCATGGGGTCGCGGGCCTTCTTGGCCAGGAACAGGCCGGCCGGGCCAATCACCAGGCCGATGCCGCCGAGCGTGCCCAGCACCACCGGCAGGTCCCACCAGGGATAGGGCGAGTGGCGGTTGAGCAGATAGGCATAGAGGGTGGCCACCGAGGTGGCGGCAAAGCAGAGCGCGAAGCCGTAGAAGGTGAGGTGGTGGAAGATGCGACGATTGTCGGTGGGCTTCTCGTCCGCATTCATGCAGCCGACCCCGCCGCCATCCAGATAGCGCAGCCGCCCGGCATCCTTCATGGCCTGCCACAAAGAGGGGGCGTCGGTGGGCAGGGGATTGCGCGCCTCCATGTCCCGCCAGAAGGCGCGCAGGCCCATGAACAGAGCGAGGATCGCATAAAGAAAGGCGGCGCCGAACAGGCCCACCATGGCGCCATGGGGCATGAGGCGGAAGAAGGCGCCCTGGCCCACCTGGGTGCCGAACATGACGGCCGGGTCATTCAGCGCCATGAAGCCGAACAGGAAGCCCGCCACGGAGAGCGCCGCGATCAGCGCCACCGAGAGCCCGTTGCGCCGGAACAGGCCCGCCAGCGGGCGCGGCCAGGCATAGGCGGCATAGGTGTCGTTGCGCACCTCAGCCAGCGTGCGGGGCACATTGACGTTGAATTCGTGGGGCGGGGAGAACTGGCAGTCATAATAGCAGGCGCCGCACGAATGGCAGAGATTGGCCAGATAATTCAGGTCGCCGGCGGCAAAGGAGCGGCGCATTTCCATGGCCGGGAAGACGGCGCACAATCCCTCGCAATAGCGGCAGGAATTGCAGACCGTCATGAGGCGCTCGGCCTCCTGGAGCGCGTTGCTGTGCGCGGTCATGTCAGGTCATTCCTCGGAAACGGGCATTAAGGGTCAGGCGCGGGCCGCGGAGGCGGCGGCGGTGCCGGCGCAGCGGCCGAAGACGGAGCCTATGGTCATGCCTATGCCGGCCGCATAGCCCCGGCCCAGCACGTTGCCGGCCATGATCTCGCCGGCGGCGAACATGTTCTTGGCCTTGCTGCCATCGGCCATCTGCATGCGGGCTTCCTGGTCCACCCGCACGCCCAGATAGGTGAAGGTGATGCCCGGCCGCACCGGATAGGCATAGAAGGGCGCCTGGTCGACGGGCCGCGCCCAATGGGTTTTGGGCGGGGTGAGGCCCTCCGTGCGGCAATCGTCCAGCACCGTGTGGTCGAAGCTGCCGCCGGGCACGATGGCGCCGTTGAAGCCCTTCACGGTGGCGGCGAACTTGGCCGGATCGAGGTTCAGCTTGCCCGCCAGTTCCTCCAGCGTCGGGGCGCTGATGGGGGGATAGAGGGAGGGCATGAAGGAGGTCAGCGACTTCGCGTCGAAGACGATATAGGCGATCTGGTCCGGTTGCTGGGCGACGAGGCGGCCCCAGATGGCATAGCGCTTGGGCCAGAAATCCTCGCCCTCGTCATAGAAGCGCTCGGCCTTGTTGTTCACGACGATGCCGAACACCACGCAGTCCAGGCGCGTGATGATGCCGCCGTCGAACTTGGGCGCGCGGGCGTCGATGGCGACCGCGTGGCACTGGGTGGGATCGCCCACTTCCTTCACGCCCTGGTCGAGCAGCATGCGCAGCATGGTGCCGCGATTATTGGGCGTGCCGCGAATGAGGAAGTTTTCCGCTGGCGGACCCCAATATTCCTTCAGCCATTCGATATTGGCCTCGAAGCCGCCCGCCGCCGCCACCAAGGCGCGGGCGGTGACGTCGGTGGTGCCGCCGGCATGGCGCACGCGGGCGGAGCGGAAGGTACCGCCCTCCAGGGTCAGGCCGACCACCTCGCTGTCATAGGCCACTTCCACGCCCAGCCGCTCGGCGGTGAGATAGAGGGCGTTCAGCATGGCCCGGCCGCCGCCGAGAAAGAAGGAATTGGTGCGCCCCAGCGAGAGCGTGCCGCCGAGGGAGGGCTGGAAGCGCACCCCTTGCTCGGTGATCCAGGTGAGCATGTCCTTGGACTTGGCGATCATGAAGCGCGCCAGGTCCTCGTCCGTGTGGCCCTGGGTGACGCGCAGGAGGTCGTCGAAGAACTCCTCCTCGCTATAGGGGCCGGTGAGCGTGTCGGTGGCGCTGTCATGGGCGCAGCGCATGTTGCGGGTGTGGCGGGTGTTGCCGCCGCGATAGAAGCGGGAGGCCGCCTCCAGCACCAGAACCGAGGCCCCCTGCCGGCGCGCCGCAATGGCCGCGCACAGGGCCGCATTGCCCCCGCCCACCACCAGCACGTCCCATTGCCGCCCCAAAGCCGAGCTCGCCGCCATGGGCATCTCCTCCCCTGCATCCTTTTGCATACAAAAGTATGCGTATGTGGCCCCTCACACACCATCTCGTCAAGATGCCTTGACGGGGGTGGGGCAGGGGCTATTATAAAATTAGAATAAATATTCTGTCTAACAGAACAAACTCCGTCCTGCGCCTCCCCGAAGCGAGGCGGTGGACGGGCGGCAAGCGGCGGAGGGCCGCTTGGTCCGGCCACATCCCCTGCAAGCAAAAAGGTTGGGAGGACCCATGACCCTGAAGACCACGCTGGCCGCCCTGGCCGGCTGCCTCGCGCTTGCCGCGCCCGCGGCCGCGCAGACCTATCCCAGCCGGCCCGTCACCATGGTGGTGCCCTATGCGGCGGGCGGCGCCACCGACGTGGTGGCCCGCGCCATCGCCGAAAAGCTCACCACGGCCTGGAAGCAGGCGGTGGTGGTGGACAACCGGGCCGGCGCCGGCACCACCATTGCCGCGCGCGCCGTGGCCCAGGCGGCGGGCGATGGCTACACGCTCTATATGACCACCTCGGCCCACACCATTTCGGGCCATCTCTATCCCGGCCTCAGCTATGATCCGCTGAAGGATTTTGCGCCCATTACCCTCGTCACCAAGGTGCCGCTGGTGCTGGTGGTGAACCCGCAGGTGCCGGCCAAGACCTTGACCGAATTCACCGCCTGGCTCGCCAAGGAAGGCGACAAGGTGAATTTCGCCTCGCCCGGCATGGGCACGGCGCAGCATCTGTCCGGCGAATTGTTCAAGATCGCCACCAAGAGCGGCATCACCCATGTGCCCTATAAGGGCGATTCCCCGGCCCTGACCGATCTCATGGGCGGGCAGGTGCAGATGATGCTGGCCACCGCCACGGCGGTGATCCCGCTCATCGAGAGCGGCAAGGTGCGGGCGATCGCGGTGGCCAATGCCCGCCGGCTGCCGGCGCTGCCGGACGTGCCCACCTTCGATGAATCCGGCCTGAAGGGCTTCGAGGCCGCCACCTGGTTCGGCCTGCTGGCCCCCGCCTCCATCAAGCCGGAGCTGGTGCAGACCATCTATAAGGAGGTCTCGCGCATCGTCGCCGAGCCGGACATGACCAAGCGCATCGAGCAATTGGGCGGCGACGTCATCAATTCCACACCGGAAGCCTTCGCCGCCTTCATGGCCGACGAAACCCAGAAATGGGGCGCCGCCGCCAAGGCCTCGGGCGCCACGCTGAAGTGAGCGTGACCGGCGCGGACTGAGACGGGGCCAGGTGGCGACACCCGGCCCCTTTTTTATGGCTCAGGCAAAGCGCGGCCAGGCGCCGCCCAGGCGCCGGGTCAGGTCGGCGGCGGCGGGCATGAGCAGGGCGCGCATGGCGGCGATTTCCTCCGGTCCGAAGCGGTCGCGCGCGCCCGACAGGGACAGCGCCCCGATCAGCCCCGCCGGCCCGAACACCGGCGCCGCAAGGCCGGCGCAGGCGGGGTCGCGCTCGCCGAGGGACAAGGCCCACCCTTCCGCGCGCAGGGCGTCGAAGCCGTCCCCGGGGCTGCCCTCGAAGGCGAGGATCACCCGGCCGGCGGCGCCCACTTTCAAGGGATAGGTCTCGCCCGCCGTCACCCGGTCCAGGGTGGCATGGCGGGAATCCACCCGCAGCAGGCAGAGCCGGCGCTCGCCATCCTGGCGCATATGGAAGGAGGCGCTCTCCGTGCCCTTGTCCACCAGATCCTGGAGCACCGGAAGCACCTGGCCGCGCAGGGCATTCTTGCGCTCATGGGCAAGGCCGAGGCGAAAGGCGGCGGGGCCGAGATCATAGCGCCCGTCGCGCAGGCGCGTGGCGTAGCCATTGTGCTCCAGCGAGGCCAGCAGGCGCAGGATCGTGCTCTTATAGAGGCCGGTCATGCGGGAGAGGTCCGCAAGGCTCGCCGGCCCGTCCCCCTGCTCCAGCGCCGCGACGATGGCAAACGCCCGCTCCACCGCGGCGACGCCCCCGTCGGGCGACGTGAAGGTCTGCTTCTCGGCCACGCCCATCTCCCTCGCAGCGGTCTGTGCCGCCATTCCGCCATTCCCGTGCGCCGGGGCTTACACCAAAAAAGAGGGCGATTCACCGCTCAAGGGCGCCTTTGAAGCGCCCAGGTGCGGGATCGCCCTCTAGAAGTGGAACGCGCGCCGGGAGGAAAGCGGCGGGAGCGTCCCGGACTGTGCCGCGCCGCCCGCCGGGTCAGGGCAGACCGGCGGCCGGCGCGGGCGCCGTCAGCTTTCGCTGGCGGCGATGATGCGGCTGACCACCGGCCAATAGAGATCGGCAAAGCCCGCTTCCTGGGTGCGGGCGAGCAGCCGGTCGGCCAGCTCCGCCCCCTCCAGCTTCAGGCCCACGGAGCCGGCCAGCGACAGGGCATAGGAAATGTCCTTGCGGGCATAGGAGGTGGAGAAGGCGCGCTCGGGGAAGGTGTCGGGCACCACCGCCTTCATGCCGTGATTGCGCAGGGCGAAGCTGTCGGCCGAGCCCTTCATGAGGGTCTCGAACAGGAGCTTGCCGTCCACCCCGGCGCGCTTGGCGGTGGCGATGGCCTCCGAGAGGGCGACCACCGTTTCCACCAGCACCATATTGTTCAAGATCTTGACGATCTGCCCGGCGCCCACCGGTCCGCAATGGGTGATGTCGCTGGCGAAGGTGGCGAGCAGCGGGCGGATAGCGGCGAACGTCGCCTCGTCCGCGCCCACCATGATGGAGAGCGTGCCTTCCTCCGCCGCTTGCCGGGTGCGGGCGATGGGGGCGTCCGCATAGATGGCGCCCTTTGCCGCGAAGCGGGCGGCGATGTCGCGCGTCAGCTCCACCGGCGAGGTGCCGAGATCGACGATCACCTGGCCCGGCCGCGCGCCGGCCAGAAGGCCATTTTCGCCCAGCGTCACCGCCTCCACATGGGCGCCGCTCGGCAGTGCCATGAGGATGACGTCGCAGGAGGCGGCCAGCGCGGAGAGGCTCTCCGCCCGCGACACCCCGAAGGCCGCGAGCCGCTCCAGGGGGGCATCGGCCCGGTCGAAGCCGAGGACCGGGCGCCCGCTCTTCTGGGCCAGATTCCGGCACATGGGCTCGCCCATGACGCCGAGCCCGATGAAACCCACAGAACCCGTCATTGATGGAAGCCCTTCTCGTCGCCGCCCACCAGCGGCCCCATGTCCCAATAGATGCCCTTGGCCTGCTGGTAGAGGCGCACGCCGGAAATGCCCTTCTCGCGGCCGATGCCGCTTTCCTTGAAACCGCCGAAGGGGGTGGCGATGGACAATTGCTTGTAGGTGTTGATCCACACCGTGCCCGCCTCGATGGCGCGGGCGACGCGGTAGGCGCGGCGATAATCCGCCGTCCAGATGCCGCAGGCGAGGCCGTAGACGCTGTCATTCGCCTGGGCCACCACATCCGCCTCGTCGTCGAAGGGCAGCAGGACGAGCACCGGGCCGAAGATTTCCTGCTGGGCGGCGCTGGAGCGGTTGGTCAGGCCGCAGATGAGGGTCGGCCGGTAGAAGGCGCCGGCGGCGAGCGCGGCATCATCGGGGCGGGCGCCACCGGAGATGATCTCGCCGCCTTCCTTGCGGGCGGTCTCCACCATGCGCTCCACCCGGTCGCGGTGCGGGAAGGAGGCGAGCGGGCCCATCTTCACGCCGGCCTCCGTGGGCAGGCCCACCTTCAGCGCGTCGGTGGCGGCCTTCAGGCGTTCGGCGAAGTCGTCGAAGATGGAGCGCTGCACGAACAGGCGCGAGCCGGCGACGCAGGACTGGCCGGAGCCCTCGAAAATGCCGCCCATGACGCCGGCCACCGCCGCGTCGAGATCGGCATCGGCGAACACGATGTTGGGCGACTTGCCGCCCAGTTCCAGCGCGGCGGGAATGAGCCGGTCGGCGCAGATGCGGCCGATGGCGCGGCCCGTCTCGGTGCCGCCGGTGAAGGAGACCATGCGCACGCCGGGATGGCGCACCAGGGACACGCCGGCTTCCCCGCCAAGGCCGGTGACCACATTGAGGATGCCGGCGGGCAGGCCCGCCTCGGCGGCGATGCGCGCCACCAGGAGGGCGGCGGTGGGCGTGACCTCCGACGGCTTGACGATGACGGCGTTGCCGGCGGCCAGCGCCGGGGCCACCTTCTGCGCCTCCATGGTGAGGGGCGAGTTCCAGGGTGTGATGGCGGCCACCACCCCCATGGGCTCATAGACCGACATGGACAGGTAATCGCCGCGCGGCGGCGTCAGGTCGCCGCCCAGCGTCTCGCAGACGGCGGCGAAATAGCGGAAGGTGGCGATGGCGCTCGCCACCTGGGTCCGGCATTCGGCCATGACCTTGCCGTTCTCGCGCATCTGGATGGCGGCCAGCTCGTCGGCATTGGCCGCCATGCCGTCGGCGATGCGGGCGATGATGCGGGCGCGCTCATGGGGGCGCAGGTTGCGCCATTTCGCCGAATGCACCGCCGCCTGGGCGGCTTTCACGGCGGCATCCACGTCGGCGGCAGAGGCGGCGGACACCTCGTAATTCACCGCGCCGGTGGCGGGATTGATGGAGGCGAAGGCCGGCCCCGTCCCCTGGACGGGCTGGCCTGCGACGAAGAAGGGCAGGGCGGTCATGAGGTCCTCGCTAGAGCCGGATCCCCCCGCCTGGGATCGTCCTGCGATCCCAGGCGGGGGGTGAATCCGTCTCTTTTCCAGAAGTTAATGCCGGCCCGCGTTCGGGGGCGGGCCGGCTGGAAGGGATCAGCGCTTGACGAGCGGGCACTCGCTCTCGCTCAGCGGCCGGAAGGACTCCGAGCCGGGGAAGCGCTGGACGGTCTTGTAGAAGTCGTTCTCGTACTTGGACTCGGCCGGGGTCTTCACCTGCATCAGGTACATGTCGTGCAGAACACGGCCGTCGGGGCGGATCACGACATCCTTGTTGTACATGTCGTTGACCGGCATCTCGTGCATCTTGGCGGCGACCTTCTCGCCATCCTTGGTGCCGAGCGCCTTCACGGCCTCCAGGTAATGCTTCACGCCGGAATAGACGCCCGCATGGATCATGCTCGGCACCTTGCCGCCGGTCTGCGCCATGAAGCGCTTGGTCCAGGCGCGGGTGTCGTCATTCAGGTCCCAATAGAAGGAGGTGGTGACCTGCAGGCCCTGCGCCGCCTTCACGCCCAGCGCCTTCACGTCGGTGATGAACACCAGCAGGCCGGCGAGCTTCTGGCCGCCTTCCACGATGCCGAATTCGCCCGCCTGCTTGATGGCGGTCTGCACGTCGCGGCCGGAGGTGGCGAGGCCCACCACATTGGCCTTGGAGGACTGGGCCTGGAGCAGGAAGGAGGAGAAGTCGTTGGTGCCGAGCGGATGGGCCGCCTGGCCCAGCACCTTGCCGCCGGCCGCCTCGATGAACTTCGTCGCGTCGCGCTGGAGCGCATGGCCGAAGGCATAGTCGGCCGTGATGAAGTACCAGCTCTTGCCGCCGGCCTGGGTGATCGCCTGGCTGGTGATCTTGGCCAGCGCATAGGTGTCGTAGGTGAAGTGGAAGGAATAGGGCGTGCAGGCCTTGCCGGTGAAGTCGGAGGAGGCCGGGCCGTTGACGATGAAGATCTTCTTGCGCTCCTTGGCGGCTTCCAGGATGGCGAAGCCGGCGGAGGAGGCGGCGCCGTCCGCGATCAGGTCGACGCCTTCATTGTCGAACCATTTGCGGGCGGTGGCGGAGGCGATGTCGGCCTTGTTCTGATGGTCGGCATTGACGATCTCAATGCGCATGCCATTGACGCTATTGCCGAAGTCCTCAGCCGCGAGGCGGGCCGCGGCGACCGAGCCCTGGCCGCCATTGTCGGCGAAGACGCCGGACTGGTCGTTCAGGATGCCGATGCGGATCACATCATCGGCGGCGCTGGCAAGGCTGGGCGCGGCGAGGGCCAGCGCGCCCGAGAGCGCGGCGGCGAGCCGGGTTGCGGTGTTCATGGAAGTCCTCCCGTTTATTTCTTGTGATGAAGCGCCCGCACCTCTTCGAGGACGGGGGCGATATAGGCCCGGAACTGCTCGGGGTTTTCGCTCATGGGGAAATGGCCGAGCCGGTCCATGACCGTGACCTTGGCGCCGGGAATGGAGGCGGCAGTGCGCACCGTGTCCTGCGGCGAGCAGGAATAGTCATATTCCCCCGTGAGCAGGAACAGTGGGCAGACCGCCGTGTCGATGGCGGCGGTGCGGCCCCTGAGGTCGCCGTCCACGCGGTAGAAATAAAGGTCGCCTTTGAAGACGCCCGGTCCGCTCTGCTTGTAGTGCCACAGCGTCTCGCGGCGCCGGGCGGGGGGCACGTCCGGCGACATGAGGCCGGAGACCAGCGCCGCGCAGGCTTCCCCGCCATGCACGTCGGGCCGGTTGAGCCAGGTGGTGTCATACCAGGGCTGCTGGAAGTCCGCCGCCTCCAGGCCGATGAGGGCTGAAAACTCAGCCGCATGGTCGATGGCGAGGTTCAGCACGATGCGCCCGCCGATGGAGCAGCCCATCACCACCGGCTTGTCCAGCTCCAGCGCGCCGCAGAAGGCGCGGATGGCGGCCGTATAGGCGGCGGTGGTCAGGCGATATTCGCTGCCGTCCCAGTTTTCCGGCGGGTTGGACTTGCCGTGGAAGGGCAGGTCGAAGGCCAGGACGCGGAAATGGCGGGTGATGTCTTCATCACACAACAGGTGCCGCCACTGGCGGGCGTCCGAGCCGGCGGTGTGCAGGCAGACCAGGGGAATGCCGCTGCCAGCTTCCTCGAAATAGATGCGGTGGGGGCGGCCATCAATCTCGCAGTGGAGATAGCGGCCCACCATGGGCTCCAGGCGCGGGCTCATGGGTGCGCCTCCGAGAGGGAGGCCGCGCTGCGGGGCAGGGCCAGCAGGTCCTTGAAATATTGCAGGTTGGCGATGAAGGGGTGCAGGTCCCCCTCCAGGCTCGCCGCGCCGCTTTTGGTCAGCGCCAGCAGATCGTGCCAGCCGGCGCGGGGCAGCGGCTTCCAGAATTCCAGGAAGGCCTCGGGGGTCGCCCGATAGGCAAAGCGCCAGCTCGCCATCAGGCGCGGGCCGGCCTCCATGGCGGTGATGCGGCCTTCCACGATGCGGGTGTGGAAGGGGCGGGCGGGCGTGCCGAGAAGGCAATCCACGGTGAGGAAACGCCCGCGCTCCATGAGGGGCGCATTGGCCTCCAGCAAGGCGGGCAGGCGCGCGAGGCGCGCCGTGACGGCATCGAGCGCCACCCCCTGCGTGGGGGCCGAAGCGCCGGGTTCCTGGGACACGCGTCTCTCCCTGTGTTCTGTCTAACAGAATATGTGTTCTTTTTTGTGAGACGAACTATACACAGGCCAATCCCGCACGCAAGCGGGCCGAAACGGGAGAATGGGGATGGAGTGGGAGGTCTATGCGCTGCGCTATGGCGTGCAGGCGCGCACGGCGGGCATGAACATGATCGGCTCCACCGATCCGCACGATCTGCCCATGCCGCTGGATTTCTATGTCTGGCTGCTGCGCTCAGGCGGGCGGACCATCCTGGTGGACACCGGCTTTCGCGCGGTCGGCGCGCCCGAGCGGGGCCGGCGCATCCTGCGGCAGGTGGAGGACGCGCTCGCCGACCTCGCCTGCGATCCGGCTGGGGTGGGCGATGTCATCATCACCCACCTCCATTACGACCATGCGGGCAATCTCGACCTTTTCCCCGCCGCCACCTTCCATCTCCAGGAGCGCGAGATGGGGTTCGCCACCGGCCGCCACATGTGCGTCCACGCCATCCGCCACGCCTATGACGTGGAGGACGTGGTGAAGATGGTGCGTGCCCTCTACCAGGACCGGGTGCGCTTCCATGCGGGGGAGGGCGAGGTGGCGCCGGGGGTGAGCGTGCACCATGTGGGCGGGCACACGGACGGCCTGCAAATGGTGCGCGTTCTGACCGCCCGCGGCCCGGTGGTGCTGGCGAGCGATGCCAGCCATTTCTACGCCAATATGGAGCGGGGCCTGACCTTTCCCATTGTCTTCAACCTGGGCGAGATGGCCGCCGGCTGGGCCAAGGCCCATGCGCTGGCGGGCGCCAAGGACCGCGTCATTCCCGGCCACGATCCCCGCGTGCGCGCGCTCTATCCCGCCGTGCCGGGGACAGAGGGCGAGACGGTGGCGCTGCATCGGCCGCCGGTGGGGGAGGGGTGAGGGGACTGTTCCCCGCCTGATGCCGGGCCGGCGGAACGGATCGGGAAAACGGCGCGCTCCCTGATTCGCGCCCGGTTTGGTCCGGTCCCGTTCCCGCCCGCGCGGCGCTTCTGTCCCGATCCGGGACGCTCTGCCCTTGCGCGACATTGTCCGACGGGCGGGGGCGGCCTAGGCTCGACGCAAAGGGAAAATGGGGAGCGCCCCGTGCCACACGCCTTTATCCGCCGCGCCCACGTCCGCCTCGCCCACGTCCGCCGCGCTCTGGCCGGGCTCGCCGCGCTCTTGCTGATGGCCGCCGGCGTTTGGGCACAGGGGGCTTCGGCGCAGGAGAAAGTGAACTTTCCCTCCCGCGATGGCACCACCCTCGACGGCTATCTCTTCCGCGCGAAGACAGCGAACGGGTCCGGCCCGGCGGTCATCTTCGCCCATGGCTGCGGCGGCCTCATCGGCAAGGCCGGCATCAATGCCCGCGAGACCGACTGGGCGCAGCGCCTCACCGGCTTGGGATATACCGTGCTGATGGTGGACAGCTTCACGACGCGCGGCGTGAAATCCATGTGCGCCCCCGCCACTTTCCGCGGCGAGGTCTATCGCGCCCGTCCGCAGGACCTTTATGGCGCGCTCGCCTATCTGCAGGCGCAAGCGTTCGTGGACCCCGGCCGCATCGCCCTCATGGGCTGGTCGCTGGGCGGGGGAGCGGTGCTGAACACGCTGCGCGCCGACAGCCCCGCCCGTCCCGCCGGCCTTGCCCCGGCGCGGGACTTCCAGGCGGCCATCGCCTTCTACCCCGCCTCCTGCCGTCCCGAACGCCAGCCCGGCGGCTGGTCGAGCCGCATTCCGCTTCTGGTCTTGACCGGGGAGAAGGACGTCTGGACGCCCCTTGCGCCCTGCGAAGCCCTGCTCACGCAGGCGGCGCAAGCGGGCAGCCCGGTGACGCTGCACATCTATCCCGGCGCCTATCATGATTTCGACTGGCCGGGCCTAGCCTATCGCGAACGCCCGGAATTCCGCACCAAGGACGGGGGCGTGCCCATCGTCGCCACCGACCCCGCCGCCCGCACGGACGCGCTCGCCCGCGTGCCGGCCTTTCTCGGCCGGTATCTCAAGACAAGCGAGAAAGAGCGTCCCTAGTCCCGCCCGCCGCGAAAGGCGTTCTGGTCGATGCCGTGGCGGTGGAGCTTGTCGTAGAAGGTCTTGCGGGGGATGCCGAGGGCCTTGACGGTGGCCTGCACGTCGCCCTGGTGGGCGGCGAGCGCGGCGCGGATCTGCTCGGCCTCATAGGCCTCCACCCGCTGCGGCAAGGGAACAGCGCCGGTTGCGGGCTCGGCCGGGACGGGCGCGTCCACGAGGCCGAGGGCGACGCGCTCCACATAATGGAGGAGCTCGCGCACATTGCCCGGCCAGTCGTGGGTCTCCAGCCGGTCGAGCACGGCCCGCCCCAGGACGGGCGGCGGACGGCGGAAGCGCTTGGCGGCGGCGGCGAGGAAATGGGAGAACAGCAGCGGCACGTCCGAGCGGCGCTCCCGCAAGGGGGGAATGCGTACGGTCGCCACATGCAGGCGGTAATAGAGATCCTCCCGGAACCGCCCGGCCTTCACCAGGTCCAACAGGTTGATCTTGGCGGCGGCGACCACGCGGATGTCCACCCGCCGGCCTTCATTGGCGCCGAGCGGGATCACCTCGCGCGCTTCCAGCACGCGCAGCATCTTCACCTGGAGGGCGGGGGACATGGCCTCGATCTCGTCCAGGAACAGCGTGCCGCCATGGGCGAAGACAATCCGCCCCACCCGCTTCTTGAGCGCGCCGGTGAAGGCGCCGGCCTCGTGGCCGAACAGTTCGCTCTCAATCATGGTTTCGGGCAGCGCGCCGCAATTGACCGCCACGAAGGGCCGCGCCGCCCTGTGGCCGAGGCGATGGAGGAGATTGGCCACCACCTCCTTGCCCGACCCCGTCTCGCCTTCCACCAGCACGTCCACGTCCGCATCGGCCAGCTGCCGGATGGTCTGGCGCAGCCGCTCCATGGCCGGATCGGCGCCGAGCAGCGGCAATTCCTCCTCGGCCAGTTCAGCCGCATGCTGGGCGGCGAGCTGGGCGGCGCGGCGCAATTCGCGATTTTCCAGCACCAGCCGGCGCTTTTCCAGCGCATGGCGGATGGAGCCCAAGAGCCGCTCGCCGGAATAGGGCTTGGCGAGGAAGTCATAGGCCCCCTCCCGCATGGCCTCCACCGCCATGGCGATGTCGCCATGGCCGGTGATGAGGATGACGGGCAGGTCCGCATCCCGCCGCTTCAGGCGCCGGAACAGTTCCAGCCCGTCCATGCCGGGCATGCGCACGTCGGTCACCACCACGCCGGGAAAGCCGGCATCGATGGCCTCCAGCGCGGCTTCCGCGCTGGCGAAGGGCAAGGCGGCAAGGCCTGCCAGCATCAGCGACTGGATGTTGGCGGCGCGCAGCGTGTCGTCATCGTCGATGAAGGCCACATCAGGGCGGGGATCGGCGGGATGCGCCATGGTCAGGCCCTCGCCAGAGTGAGGATGAAGACGGCGCCCGGCCCCTCGCCGGCGGTGAAGGTGCCACCGCATTCGGCGACAATGTCGCGGGCGATGACGAGCCCGAGGCCGAGGCCTTCCGGCTTGGTGGTGACGAAGGGCATGAACAGGCCCTCGCGCACGGCAGGCGGCAGGCCCGGCCCATTGTCGGAGACGGTGACCACGGCCATGGGGCCTTCCACCTTGGCGGTGATGCGGATGCGCCCGTTGGCCCGCCCGTCCAGGGCCTCGACGGCATTCTGCAACAGGTTCACGAACACCTGTTCCAGCCGGATGCGGGCGGCGCGCACCACCACATCCTTGATGGGAATGTGGATTTCCAGCGCCACCTTCTGCTCGGCGAGGCGATGGCGCACCAGGAGGCGGGCGCCCTCCAGCACCGCGCGCAGCGACACCGGGGCCATGTCGGCGGGGGCCTTGCGGGCGAAGGCGCGCAATTCACCGGTGATGGCGCCCACCCGCTCCGTGAGGTCCTCGATGATGGCGAGGTTCGAGCGGGTGGAGGCGCCATCCCCCCGCTCCAGGAACAGGCGGGCATTTTCCGCATAGGTGCGGATGGCCGCCACCGGCTGGTTCACCTCATGGGCGACGGACGCCGCGATCTGGCCGAGCACCGCCAATTTGTTGGCCTGCACCAGCTCGTCCTGGAGATGGCCGAGGGCAGCCTGGGTGCGCCGGCGCTCCTCCATTTCGGCGGTGAGGCGGGTGTTGGTCTCGCTGAGCGCCTGGGTGCGCTCGGCGACGCGGGCCTCCAATTCCCGCCGGGCCGCCGCCGCGCGGTCGCGCTCCCGGCCGAGGCTCCGGCGTCGGGCGGTCCAGATGCCGGCGACGCCGAAGCCGGCCACCCCCAGCAGCAAGGCCAGCGAGCGCGCCGCCGTGGTGGCCAGGGGCACCGAGGGGGCGGTGGGAGCGAGTGCATGGAGGGTCCAGCCCGATGTGCGCAGCGGGGCATCGGAGGCGACGAAGGTCTGGCCCGCCAGGGCACGGGGCGCGGCCACGGCTGCCGCGCCCGGCAGATCGCGGGCCGGGTGGATGGGCAGCATGGCGAGGGGCGCGTCGCCGAACTGAAGCGAGGCACGGATCTCTTCCCGCTGGGCGGCATCCAGCGGCACGGTGGCGTGGAAGCGCCAGTCCGGCTCGCTCGCCACCAGCACGATGCCGCGCTCGTCGGTGACAAAGGCGGGCTCCGGCAAGCTGTGCCAGGCCTCCTCCGTGGCGCCGAATTCCGCCTTCACCACCACCACGCCCAGCGGCCCCGTATCGCCCTCGATGCGCCGGGACAGGTAGAGGCCCGGCCGGTGGCTGACCGTGCCGAAGGCGAAATGCTCCGCCTGGCCGTCGGTCATGGCGCCGGTGAAATAGGGGCGGAAGGCGTAGTTGGAGCCGACGAAGCTCTCTGCGGTGCGGAAATTGCTGGCGGCGCGGGTGAGGCCGTCGGCATCGATCACATAGATGGCGCCCGCCCGGCTCTCCTGGGCGATGCGCTCCAGCCGCTCGTCGAGGGCCAGCAACCGGCCATCCTGCGGCGCCGCCAGGGCCTCGCGCACGCCGGGATCATCGGCCAGCACCAGCGGCAGGGAGCGCTGCTTCTCGATCTCCGAGCGCAGCATGGCCACCCGCAGCGCCACAGCCGCCTCGGCGGTGCCGCGCAATTGGGACAGGGCCCAGCGCTCCGCCACATGGGCGGCCACCGCATCCAGCACCACCAGCGCGCCGAGCGCCAGCGTGCCCAGCACCAGCCAGGAGGCCCGGCGGCGGCGGGGCGCCGGCGCGCCGGGCGGCGCGGTATCGACGGATGAGGACAGGAGAAGGCTCCCTTTTGTGCGGAATTCCGCACGCGACTTTGGACGATATTGTGCGAAAGTTCGCACATTGCGTCAAATCAGCGGCAAGAGCGGGGCAGAAAGGCGTTTCGATTCAATCCAGTGGTCTTGGCTGTCTGCCGGCGCAAGCTGGCACGGGGCTTGCCATGGTCGGGGCGAGGGTTCGCCCTCTCCTGATCCACCAAGGTTCCGAAGGCGCCCTGTTTGAAGAGGTGCCGAAGGCCCAAAGGAGAAACGCCCATGGCGCTCGCCGTTCCGGCGCCGGCCCCGGCCGCGCGTCGCAAGCTGCATCATCACCTGTATTTCCAGGTGCTCGTGGCCATCATTCTCGGCATCCTGCTGGGCCACTTCTACCCCAAGTTCGCGGTGGAACTGCGTCCCCTGGGCGATGCCTTCATCAAGCTGGTGAAGATGGTCATCGCCCCCGTCATCTTCCTCACCGTGGTCAGCGGCATCGCGGGCATGCGGGACCTCGGCAAGGTCGGGCGCGTGGCCGGCAAGGCCATGATCTACTTCCTCACCTTTTCCACCCTGGCGCTCATCATCGGCCTCGTGGTCGGCAATGTGGTGCAGCCCGGCGCGGGCATGAACATCAATCCCGCGACGCTGGACCCCAAGGCGACCGCCGACTATGTGGCCAAGGCCCACGATTCTACCATCGTCGGCTTCCTGATGAACGTCATCCCCTCGACGCCGTTCAGCGCCATGGCCTCGGGTGACATTCTCCAGGTGCTGTTCTTCGCGGTCCTGTTCGGCATCGCGCTCGCCGGCATCGGCGACAAGGCCGAGCCGCTGATGACCGTGCTGCATTCCACCGCCCAGGGCATGTTCCGCCTGGTGGCCATCCTGATGCGCGCGGCCCCGGTGGGTGCCTTCGGTGCCATGGCCTTCACCATCGGCCGCTACGGCCTCGGCTCCATCGTGAGCCTGGCCATGCTGCTGGCGACCTTCTACATCACCTCCTTCCTGTTCGTGTTCGTGGTGCTCGGCGCGGTCGCCCGCTACAACGGCTTCTCGCTCTGGAAGCTCTTGAAATACATCAAGGAAGAGCTGCTCCTGGTGCTCGGCACCTCGTCCTCGGAAGCCGCCCTGCCGAGCCTGATGGAGAAGATGGAACTGGCCGGCTGCCACCGCTCGGTGGTGGGCCTGGTGGTGCCCACCGGCTATTCCTTCAACCTGGACGGCACCAACATCTATATGACGCTGGCGGCCCTCTTCATCGCCCAGGCCACCGGCATTCATCTCAGCCTGTGGGACCAGATCCTGCTGCTCCTGGTGGCCATGCTCTCCTCCAAGGGCGCGGCGGGCATCACCGGCGCCGGCTTCATCACCCTGGCGGCGACCCTCTCCGTGGTCCCCTCCGTTCCGATCGGCGGCATGGCGCTCATCCTCGGCATCGACCGTTTCATGTCGGAGTGCCGCGCCATCACCAATTTCATCGGCAATACGGTGGCCACCATCGTTGTGGCCCGCTGGGAAGGCGAACTGGATGAGGCGCGCCTGGCCGCTGCCTTGTCCGGCCGCGTGCCGCTCGGCCACGACATCAAGGTGGCCGAGGAGTTCGTGGAAGCCATCGACTGAGACCCGCCGGCCCCGGCGCCGTGCAGGGCGCCGGGGGCTTGAGCGCGATCCGTCCGGCCCCGCCGAAGCGGACCTCGCGCCCTCCCGAGCCTGGTTCCTGCGGGGGAACCGGAAGGCCGCGACGCTCCGGGCGTCGCGGCTTTTTTCTTGTGTCCGTCAGGTCGGCGGGCCGGCAAGGCCCGCCGGGGGGACCGCCGCGTCCCCCGCCTCGAACCGCACCACCCGGTCGCGGCCGAGGGCCTTGGCCCGATAGAGGGCGCGGTCGGCCTGTTCCACCAGCTGGCCGATGTCCGTGGCCGGGCCGTGGTGGGTGGCTGCGCCGATGCTGGCCGTCACGCGGCCGGTGAGGGGATGGGGCATGTGGGCCGCCGCGATGTCGGCGCGGACCGCTTCGGCAAGACTTGCCGCGCCGGTGTCGTCGGTGCCCGGCAGGAGGATGGCAAATTCCTCCCCGCCATAGCGGGCGGCCAGATCGTCGCTTCGGCGCACCATGCCCTTGAGGCGCTCGCCCATGCGGCGCAAGACGGCATCGCCCGCCGGATGGCCGGACAGGTCATTGACCGCCTTGAACTGGTCGAGGTCCACCAGCAAAAGCGACAGGGGCGCCCCTGTGCGCCGCGCCCGCCGCCCGGCGCGCTCCAGCTCCTCGTCGAAGGCCCGCCGGTTGGGCAGGCCGGTAAGGGCATTGGTGTCGGCCCGACGGCGCAGGTCGGTGTTCGCCCGCCAGACCTCCAGGGCATCCATGGCGATGGCGCCCAGATCCAACAGCGGGGTCAGATCGAACGCCTCCGCATCACCCGGCGTCCGGTCCATCACGCACAAGGTGCCCACCGTCAGATCCGGCGGCAGCACCAGGGGCACGCCGGCATAGAAGCGCAGCGCCAGACGCGATGCCAGCGGATGGCCATCCAGCCGGGGATCGGTGCGCAGGTCCCCCACCACCAGCGGCCGACCGCTCTCGATGATGAGATTGCAGACGGTGAGCGGCCGCGCCACCACGGGGGCAAGCCCCGGCCCCGACATGGCCTTCATCCACTGGAACGCCTCGTCCACGAAGGACAGGAACGCCACATCCACCCCATAGACCGTGGTGGCCAGGCGCGTCAGCCGGTCGAACCGCTCATCGGGCGGCGTGTCCATGATGTTGCAGGCGGCGAGCACCCGGAGGCGTTCGGCTTCGTTCCCAGGGGGGCGGGGCTGCTGCCACATCCGGTCGCTCCGGCAGGGGGGGCGGGAGGGGCAAGGTGTCCCGGATCGGCCGGTTGTGGCAAGGGCGAGGGACGCCCCTGCGGAAGGTGCTGTCCGGTGGCGCAGGGGAGGCGCCGCGGGGGGGCGGGCGAGGGGGCCAAGGGACGGGGGAGGGACGGGGGAGGGACGGGGGAGGGACGGGGCGAGGGACCGGGAAAAGGGCGAACGGGAGGGCGAGGGGGCAGGCGGGAAACGCCAAGCCCAGATCAGGCCGGACGGCGCCCGGTTCCGCCCCTGTTCCGTGCCACCTAAGCCGAGAACACCGGCCGTTTCGGGCCTATTCGTCGGCGAGACGGCCATGGGTGTGGGTGGGATCGGCCAGGGTCTCGATCACCCGGCATTCCCCCACCCGGCCTGCGGCACACTGTTCCACCATCTTGCGCAACTCCCCCCGCAGCCGCTCCAGCCGGGCGATCCGGCGCTCCACATCCTGGAGACGGGCGGTGGCAATGGCATCGGCGGTGGCGCAGGGCTGGTCTGGATCGTCCTGCAATTTCAAGAGGGTACGGATCTCATCCATGGGGAAGCCCAGTTCCCGCGCATGGCGGATGAAGGCCAGGCGCCGCAGGTCCTCCGCGCCATAAAAGCGCCGATTGCCGTCGCTGCGCGCCACGCCGGACAGCAGGCCGATCTGCTCGTAATAGCGGATCGTAGGTATTTTAATGCCGCTTAACCGGGCTGCGTCCCCGATGGAATGCTCCTGTTCCGCCATTTTCCGTTTGCTCCTCCAGTCACTAGAGGATGTATCGGGAAAGCCGACCCTGCAAGCCGCCCCGGCCCATTGAGGAGTTCGGCCATGTCTCCGGCCCTGTCACAGACGAGCCCCGCCACCACCCGTTTCCGCGTCCAAGGCATGGACTGCGCCTCCTGCGCCCTGAAGATCGAGACGGCCGTCCGCCGGCTTCCCGGCGTCGGGGAGGTGTCCGTCTCGGTCCAGGCGGGAACGCTGATTGTCCAGCATGGCCAGGGCTTTGAGGTCGATCGGCTGGCCCGTCAGGTCGCCGCGCTCGGCTATGGCGTCACCCCCGCCGACGGCGCGCCCGCCCCCGCGGAGGCCGCCTGCTGCACCGCCTATGATCCCGCCGGCCACCCGCACGATCACGCCCACGACCAGTCTCACGGCCACCCCCACGATCACTCCCACAGCCCCGCCGCCCCGTCCGCCGAAGCCCCTTGGTGGCGCAGCCGCAAGGCGAACCAGGCGGTGTTCTGCGGCCTCGCCGTTGTTCTGGCCTGGGTCTGCGGCTGGGTCTGGCCGGCCGCCGACCTCTGGGCGTTCCTGGCCGCCCTGCTGGTGGGCCTCGTCCCCATCGCCCGCCGCGCCCTGGCCGCCGCCCGGGCCGGCGCGCCCTTCACCATCGAGACCTTGATGACCATCGCAGCGGTCGGGGCGGTCGCCATAGGGGCGGCGGAAGAGGCGGCGGCGGTGGTGTTCCTGTTCCTGATTGGCGAGATATTGGAAGGGGTTGCCGCAAGCCGCGCGCGCGCCAGCATCGCCGGTCTCACCGCCCTCCTGCCCAAGACTGCCCTGATACAGGAGGGTGGCGCGGTGCGCGAAGTGCCGGCGGACCACCTTGCCCCCGGCGCCGTCATCCTGGTGCGCCCCGGCGACCGGATCGCCGCGGATGGTGTTGTTCTTGAAGGGGAAAGTGCGGTCGATGAGGCCCCGGTCACCGGCGAGAGCATGCCCAAGGCCAAGCGCGCCGGAGAGGCCGTCTTCGCCGGCACCATCAATGGCGAGGCGGCCCTCACCGTGGAGGTCACCGCCGCCGCCGCGGACAACACCATCGCCCGGGTCGTGAAACTGGTGGAGGAGGCGCAGGAGAGCAAGGCGCCCACCGAGCGGTTCATCGACCGATTCTCCCGCTATTACACGCCCTTGGTGCTGGTTGCGGGAGCTCTGGTGGCGGTGCTTCCGCCGCTTGCCCTGGGGCTCCCCTGGAGCGACTGGATCTATCGGGGCCTGGCCATCCTGCTCATCGGCTGCCCCTGCGCGCTGGTGATTTCCACACCCGCCGCCATCGCTGCCGGCTTGTCCGCCGGGGCCCGCCGCGGCCTGCTGATGAAGGGCGGCGCGGTGCTGGAACGCTTGCGGCAAGCCACTTTGGTGGCCTTCGACAAGACCGGAACCCTCACCGAGGGGCGGCCCGTGGTCACGGACATCGTCGGTCTCGGTCGGCCGGACGCCGACGTGCTTGCGCTGGCCGCAGCGGTCGAAACCGGCTCCAGCCATCCGCTGGCCGCCGCCATCCTTGCCGGCGCGGCGCAAAGAGGCCTCGCCGTGCCCCCCGCAACGACTGTGAAAGCCCTGCCGGGGCAAGGGGTTGCCGGCATAGTTGCGGGGCAGGGGATCGCGCTCGTCTCCCCGCGTGCGGCGGCGGAGCGGGCGATTCTCCTGCCCGAGCACGCCGCGCAGATCGCGGCCTTCAGCGATGCGGGCAAGACGGTGGCGGTGCTGCTGGTGAACGGCGCGCCCGCCGGCATCCTGGCCCTGCGCGACAGCCTGCGCCCCGACGCCGTGGCGGGCATCAAGGCCTTGAAGGATCTTGGCGTTTCCGCTGCCATGCTGACCGGCGACAATGCCCGCGCCGCAGCCGCCATGGCGGGCCCGCTGGCCATCGAAGCCCATGCCGGCCTTCTGCCGCAGGACAAGCAGCGCCAGGTCCAAGCTTGGCAGAGCAAGGGCGAGGTGGTGCTGAAGGTGGGCGACGGCATCAATGATGCGCCCGCTCTCGCCGCCGCCGATATCGGCATCGCCATGGGCGGTGGAACCGACGTGGCGCTGGAGACCGCCGACGCCGCCATCCTTCATGGCCGCGTGAGCGATGTGGCCCGCATGATCCGCCTGTCGCAAATGGTGATGCGGAACATCACCCAGAACATCTCCATCGCCTTGGGTTTGAAGGCGGTTTTCCTGGTGACGACCATCGCCGGCCTCACCGGCCTGTGGCCAGCCATCCTCGCCGACACCGGGGCCACCGTGCTGGTGACGCTGAACGCCCTGCGCCTCCTCTCCCCACGCCTGGAGTGAGGAAGGCCACCGCCAGCCATCGGGGGGAGCGTCCGGCCCGGGGAGGCCTGACGCTCCCCTGGCAAAGCCACGCAAGCGCCCTCACGCCGGGGTCGTCCCCGTCGGTGGTCATGCTGAAACAATTTAGGGATGTTAGGATGGTGCTGCGAGAGAGGATTGAACTCTCGACCTCTCCCTTACCAAGGGAGTGCTCTACCACTGAGCTACCGCAGCGACTGTCGGCGACGAAGGTTTCCGTCGCGAGCGGGCTGTTCCTGCCACAAGCTGGCGGGTGGTGCAAGCCTTGCCGACTGTGGAACTGTCCGCAAACTTGCTTACCCACAGGTCGTCACATTCTCCGCGCTGCAACGCATCATTTTTGCGCTTGCACATGACTTGAGCATGACGGCGGCGCGGGCTAGCCTTCTCTCCAGCGGCAACGAGGGGAAGCGGGGCTCATGTCGAAACCACGGACACAGACCATCGGCGCTGTGCGGCGCACATTCGCCCCCTGGGCCGATCCTCAGGCCACGCCGCTGATCCGGTTCGAGAACGTCATCAAGCGGTTCGGCGATTTCGTTGCGGTCGATAATGTGAGCATCGACATCTACGAGCGGGAGTTCTTCGCCCTGCTCGGCCCCTCCGGCTGCGGCAAGACCACCTTGATGCGCATGCTGGCCGGCTTCGACGAGCCAACGGACGGGTGCATCCGGCTGGCCGGGCAGGATTTGGTGGGCGTGCCGCCGTACCAGCGTCCCGTGAACATGATGTTCCAGTCCTACGCCCTGTTTCCGCACATGAGCGTGGCTGACAACATCGCCTTCGGCCCCCGCCAGGCGGGCATGCCCAAGGGCGAGGTGACCCAGCGCGTAGAGGAAATGCTGGCGCTGGTGAAGCTGGAGAAGTTTGCCAAGCGCAAGCCCCACCAATTGTCGGGCGGCCAGCGACAGCGGGTGGCGCTGGCCCGCGCGGTCGCCAACCGGCCGAAGGTGCTGCTCCTGGACGAGCCCCTGGGTGCGCTCGACAAGAAGCTGCGCGAGGAAACCCAGTTCGAGCTCATGGACCTGCAGATGAAGCTCGGCATGACCTTCCTGATCGTGACCCACGATCAGGAGGAGGCCATGACGGTGGCGGATCGCATCGCGGTCATGAACCAGGGCAAGCTGGTGCAGGTGGCGCCTCCGGCCACCATCTATGAGCAGCCCTCCACCCGCTACGTGGCGGACTTCATCGGCGATGTGAACATCCTGGAATGCAAGGTGGTCAGCTGTGCCGCCGGCGAAGTCGTGCTGAATTCGAGCCTCACGCCGCATCCCATCCGCATGGCCCAGTCCGTGGATGCCAAGGTTGGTGATACGGTGTTCCTGGCGGTGCGGCCCGAAAAGATGCGCATTTCTCTCGATCCGCCCGCCGACGTGTCGGAAAACCTGTTCGCGGGCGAGATCTGGGACATCGGATATCTCGGCGACTTGTCCATCTACCATGTTGAAATGCCGTGCGGCACGCGCATCAAGGTGTCGCTGCCCAACCTCTCGCGCGTGGTGGAACGGCCCATTTCCTGGGAGGACAAGGTCTATGTGACCTTCGCCCCCCATGCGGGCGTCGTGCTCTGCCATTGAGACAAGGCCGCTTCCCGCAGGCGCGGGGAGCTTTTGGGAAGGCCGGGCCCGTGCGGGACGGCCGTCGACCGCGAGGAAGAAGAGGGGGCGCCCATGGCCATGGCGGGTGAAAAGGGACGCGGGCGATTGTTCGTCATCGCCATTCCCTATCTTTGGTTGCTGATCCTGTTCCTGGTGCCGTTCTTCATCGTGATGAAGATCAGCCTCTCCCAGGACGTGATCGCCTCGCCGCCTTATACGCCATTGCTGGACCTGTCGAAGGGGTGGGCAGGTTTCCTGGACTTCCTGTCCCAGCTGTCCTTTGCCAATTACCTTTATGTGCTGGACGGCGAGAATGAGTTCCTGCGGGCCTACGGCTCCAGCCTCATCATCGCCTCCATCTCGACGGTGCTTCTGCTGCTGGTGGGCTATCCCATAGCCTATGGCATGGCCCGTGCGCCGCGCGGGCTGCAGCCGACCTTGCTCATGCTCATCATCCTGCCCTTCTGGACCTCGTTCCTGATCCGCGTCTATGCGTGGATCGGCATCCTCTCGCCGGAAGGCCTGCTCAATCAGGCGCTTCAGGCGGTGGGTCTTATCGATGAGCCCCTGCAGATCCTCAATACCGACCTGGCGGTCTATATCGGCATTGTCTATTCCTACCTGCCCTTCATGGTGCTGCCGCTCTATTCGGCCCTGGAGAAGCTGGACGGGACCTTGCTGGAGGCGGCGCAGGACCTCGGCTGCACCCCGTTCAAGGCTTTTTGGCTGATAACCTTTCCGCTGTCCTTGCCGGGCGTTGCCGCGGGCGCGCTGCTCTGCTTCATCCCGGCGGTGGGCGAGTTCGTCATTCCCGACCTGCTCGGCGGCTCCGACACCATGATGATCGGCAAGTCGCTGTGGACCGAGTTCACGGTCAACAGGTCCTGGACCTCCTCATCGGCGGTGGCGGTGCTGCTGCTGCTGGTGCTGGTGGTGCCCATCGTGATCTACCAGAACATCCAGGCGCGCCAGCTGGAGGCAGGAAAATGAACAAGGGCCTCTCCTGGTTCAACGTCACGTCCATCGTCGCCGGCTTTGCCTTTCTCTACATTCCGATCCTGCTGCTGGTGATCTATTCCTTCAACGCGTCGCGCCTCGTGACGGTGTGGGCGGGCTTCTCGTTCCAGTGGTACGCCTCACTGCTGGAAAACGAGCAATTGCTGGATGCTGCCTGGGTGACGCTGCGCGTCGCCTTCATCTCCTCGCTGATCGCCACGGTGCTCGGCACCATGGCTGCCCTGGCGCTGACCCGCTATGGGCGCTTCTTCGGGCGCACCCTTTTCTCGGGCATGACCTACGCGCCCCTCGTCATGCCCGAGGTCATCACCGGCCTGTCGCTGCTGCTGCTGTTCGTGGCGGTCGGCTTCGAGCGCGGCTTCTGGACCATCACCCTGGCCCATATCACCTTCACCATGTGTTTCGTGGCGGTGGTGGTGCAGTCGCGGCTCGTCACCTTCGACCGTTCCCTCGAGGAGGCGGCCCTCGATCTCGGCTGCCCGCCGTTCAAGACCTTCTTCATCATTACCTTGCCGCTGATCCTGCCGGCGGTGGTGTCGGGCTTCCTTCTGGCCTTCACGCTCTCCATGGATGATCTGGTGATTGCCAGCTTCACCACCGGGCCGGGCGCGACCACCTTGCCCATGCGCATCTATTCCCAGGTGCGCCTTGGCGTGACGCCGGAAATCAATGCCGCCTGCACCATTCTCATCGCCATCGTCACGGTGGTCGTGCTCATCGCCTCGGTGGTGACCAAGCATCAGGAGAAGGTGCGCGAGGCAGAGGAGCGGGCGGCCGCCGCCCAGTAGCCTGTCCCGCATTCCCCCATTGAGCGCCCGGCTTCGGCCGGGCGCTTTGCGTTTCAGCACCTCATTCCGGCCGCGTGCCGCCGCGCCACACCTGCCTGAAAACGACGCCGGGAGGTGGCCCCCGGCGAAACATTCTGCAAAAAGGAGAAACGACGGAGAAACAGATCGGCGTCCGGGGGAATGCGGTACAGGGCGGATATTGGCGGCTTGCGCGCCCTGGCAGTCATTCCCGTGGTCCTCTATCACCTGGACGAGCGCTTGGTGCCCGGCGGCTATGTGGGCGTCGACATCTTCTTCGTCATCTCCGGCTATCTCATCACCAAGCTCCTGGCTCAGGATCTGGAAGCCCGGCGCTTCAGCCTTTTGACTTTCTATGACCGGCGGGTGCGCCGCATCGTGCCCGCCTATGCGGCGGTGGCGCTGGCGATTTCGGTGGCGGCGCTGATTCTGCTGCCGCCGGGCATGATGGTGGCATTCGGAAAGTCCCTGCAGGCTGCCTCCACCTTCCTGGCGAATCGCTACTTCCTGTCCGCCACCGGCTATTTCGGCGCGGCGCCAGACGAGCAATGGCTGCTGCACACTTGGTCGCTGTCGGTGGAGGAGCAGTTTTATCTGGCCTGGCCGCTGCTGCTGGCGGTCCTTTTCCACCCGCGTCTTGCGCGCCTGCGGCCTTATCTGGTCTGGGCGCTCATCATCGCCTCGCTGGCGGTCTCCACGCGCAATGCGGTGCTGCGGCCGGCACCGGCCTTCTACAATTCCGCCGGGCGCTTCTGGGAATTGCTGCTGGGGGCACTCCTGGCGCTTGGCTATCTGCCGCGGCTGCGTACATCCTGGCAGGCGGAAGCTGTGGCGGGCGTGGGCCTGGGGCTCATTGCCACAGCCTATGCCACGTTCAACCACGACACCATTTTCCCCGGCGCCCTCGCGCTGGTCCCGACGGCGGGCGCGCTCTGCCTCATCTGGGCGGGAGAGGAGGGGCGGACCACAAGGGTTGGACGGCTCCTGTCGCTCCCACCCCTGATGTGGATCGGGCTCATCTCCTATTCGTTGTATCTGTGGCACTGGCCCATCATTGCGATCCATCGTTTCCTGACCTTCCGGTCGCCGGACCTCTGGGAGGGCGTGGGCCTGTTCGCCGCCATGCTGGCGCTTTCGGCGCTGTCCTGGCGCTTTGTGGAGGCGCCTTTCCGCCGCCACGGGCCGGCAAGCGCCGCCAGCGAATGGCGCAGTGTGGGCGGCGGCGTTGCGGTGCTGGCCGCTCTGGCTGGGCTCGCCTGGGTCATGGTGGCCACCGGAGGCCTGCCAGGGCGTGCAACGGCCGCCTATCTGGCGGCCGAGCGGACGGTGGGCACCTACTGGCAGGGACGTGCCACATGCTTGCTGGGGCCCGGCGGCACCATGCCGGCGGACGGTCAATGCCGTTTCGGTGATCCCGATCCGCAGGCGCCGGTTGTGGCGTTGTGGGGCGATTCCTTCGGCGATCATCACGGGCCCGCCCTCGATCGTCTGGGCCGGGAGGAGGGGTTCGGCTTCTGGCAACTCACCAAGGCGGGGTGCGCCCCGCTGGCACCCGATCCGGCCATGAGCCCGCTGGCCCGGTCCGAACAGCGGGCCTGCAATGCCTTCCGCGATCAATCTCTCGCCCGGTTGATCGCGGACCCGCGCGTGCGCCTGGTGGTGATCGCGGGCAATTGGTCGAACGACCCGCCCGCCGATCGCGCGCGCCTCGCGACGGCGCTGGATGGCCTTTCGGCAGCGGGCAAGCCGGTTCTCCTGGTGGGGAGCGCAGGTGGGTTTCCCACCGGCGGGGGGCGCTGCGTGCTGCGCCGGCGCTTCGCCGGGACCGATGAGGGGGTGTGCGACATGACGCGCGAGGCCTCCGATGCGGATGCCGCGCCCATCGAGCAATGGCTGGGATCTCTGGCCGCAGCCGGGCCGGGACGCACCCTGTTCCGACCGCGCCTGCTCTATTGCGACGACACAACGTGCCGGCCGACCGCCGACGGCGTGCCCTTGTTCCTGGATGGCGGCCACCTGGATGTGGCCGGTGCCCTTCATGCCTTGGAGGCCTGGCGGGCGGTGCTGCTTCCCGCCCTGCAAGGAGCCGGCCCGATGGTGCGCTGAAGGAGGGCCTCAGCGTCCTTCGCGGATCCAGCTCAGGGAAATCAGGCCCAGCAGCAGAAGAAGGCCCGTGAGCCCGGCAAAAACGGGGAAGAGCCCGATGCCGGTCACCACGCTGACATCGCGGGTGCGCAGGCCCATCCAGTCTTCGCCCGCCAGACGTTCGCCCGTGCTCACGGGCACCACGCGCGGCACGCCGCCCGACAGGTCCGAAAGCCTCCAGATGCCGCCTCCGGTGGCGGCGGACAAGGGCGCGAGCACATCCTTGGTGCTGGTGACCTCGGCAAATTCCTTCGGATTGAGGGGGCCGATGTTGGTCAGGGCGTTCAACGTGCCATTGGCGGCGCGCCAAAGGCCCAACTGGTCCGCCGGTGTGGTGGCGCGCCAGAGGCCCGGCTCCACCTGGGAGAGGGTGAGCGTGCGCTCCGGCCCCGTGGGTGGGGTGATGCGCGCGGGGGGCACGGTGTCGGCCATGGTCTGGCGTTCCACCACCAATTCGCGCCCGGCGGTGAAGAGACGCAGGCGCTCCTCCTCCAGGTCCGGCTCCTTCATCAGCCAATGGGACAGGCGGCGCAGCAGGTCGATATAGGGGCCGCCGCCCTCATAGCCGCGGGCCCACAGCCAGAAATGATCGGACAGGAGGAGCGCCACGCGGCCCTCGCCCACGCGGTCGAGAATCAGCACCGGCTTGTCCTGGGGGCCGGCGAGCACGGCCGTGCCGGAGCGGGCCTCCGCATCAATGACGCGGAAGAACCGGCTCCAGGACGGCGGATCGGTCTCGGCACCCGGCAAGGCGCGGGTGACCGGGTGGCGCTTGCCGGGATTGGTCAATTGGGTGCGGAACGGCTGCTCGGTGGTGGCGCCCGTGGGCGCCGCAGGCAGGATCTCCTCCAGCGGCGTGTTGTAGAGCGAGCCCGGCTCCACATAGTCCGTTCCCGCCGCCACCAGGATGGCGCCGCCGGCGCGCACATAGCGGACGATGTTGTCGAAATAGACCTGCGGCAGCACGCCCTGCTGGGAATAGCGGTCGAAGATGATGAGGTCGAAGTCGCGGATCTTGGTCTGGAACAGCTCGCGGGTGGGAAAGGCGATCAGCGAGAGTTCGTTGATGGGCGTGCCGTCCTGCTTCTCCGGCGGGCGCAGGATGGTGAAGTGGACGAGGTCCACATTGGCGTCGCTCTTCAACAGGTTCCGCCAGGTGCGCTCGCCCACGTTCGGCTCGCCGGACACCAGCAGGACGCGCAGCTTGTCGCGCACGCCATCGATGGACACCGCCACGCGGTTGTTCACCAGCGTGAGCTCGTCCGGCAAAGGCGGCACCTCCACCTCGACGATGTTGGGGCCTGCATGGGTGATCTCCACATCCACCGTCGCCGGCTGGCCTGTGGTGACCATGGGCGTCGCCACCACCTCGCCGTCGCGACGCACGGTCGCCGTGAGGCGCGTGCCGGGGGGAAGGCCCTCGTCGGTGACACGGAAGGTCAGGCTTTGCCGCTGGCCGACGATGCCGAAGCGGGGCGCCTTCTCCAGGGCCACGCGCCGGTCCTTTTCCCCGGCCCGGCCGCTGATGAGGCCGTGAACAGGGGCCGAAAAGCCGAGGGCGGAGGGGTCGGAGGGTACGTCATGAATGCGCCCGTCCGTGATGAGAACGGCTCCCGCCACCCGTTCCGGCGGCACGTCCGCAAGGCCGGCGGAGAGAGCGGCGAACAGGCGGGTGCCGTCGCTTTCCCCATCGCGCCCGTTGGCCTCGATCACCCGGACCTCCACGTTGCCGAGGCGCGCCAGCCGTTCCACGATCGCCGCGCGGGCAGCCTCGGTCTGGGCATTGCGATCCCCGAAGTCCTGGCTGGCGCTCTTGTCCACCACCACGGCGGCCACCGAGGTCAGCGGCTCGCGCTCCTCCCGCGTGAGGGAGGGATTGGCGAGGGCCAGGAGGCCGGCGCAGAGGGCGAGCGCGCGGAACACCGCGCCGCGCGTGTGGGTGGCCAGGAGCAGCACGGCCAGCAGCGCCGCCACCGCCGCCGCCGCCAGCAAAGCCGGCAGGGGAATGAAGGGGTCGAAGGAGAGCCCGTAGGTCATTGGCCGAGGCGCTCCAGCAGAGCCGGCACATGAACCTGGTCGGCCTTGTAATTTCCGGTCAGCACATACATGGCGATGTTGACGCCGGTGCGGAAGGCGAACTCCCGCTGGCGCGGCTCGCCGGGGGTGAGGGGCAGAAGCGGCTCGCCGCCTTGTCCCACCGCCCAGGCGCCGGCGAGGTCATTACCGGTAATGATGACGGGGGACACGCCATCGCCGGCGCGTGCGGGGCGCTCTTCGCCGTCGCGCACCACCGGCAGAGCCTCCACCCAGGTGGTGCCACCGGTGAAGCGCCCTGGAAAATCCCGCAGGAGATAAAAGGCCTTGGTCAGCACATGGTCGCGCGGCACCGGCTCGAGCTCGGGAATGTCGAGGCCGGAGAGGATCTCGCGCAGCTTGCGCCCGGCCGGCGTCAGCGGTCCGGAGCCGCCGGGCGGGGCTTCAAGCGCGTCGCGGGTGTCGAAGATGACCGTGCCACCTTGCTTCATGAAGGCATCCACCCGCGCCAGCACGGCCGCGCTCGGGATGGGGGCATTGGGCAGGATGGGCCAGTAAAGGAGGGGGAAGAAGGACAGCTCGTCCTTGGCAAGGTCCACCCCCATGGGCTCCCCCGCCTGGAGGGCGGTGCGCTGGCCGAGGAAGGTGGTGAGCCCGGCAAGGCCAGCCTGGCTGATCTGGTCCACCTCCGCATCCCCGGTGCGCACATAGGCCAGATGGGTCTGGTTGGCGGCCTTCACCGCATAGGCATCGTCAGCCCGCGCAGGGGCGGGGAAAGGCACGAGGGCCGAGAGTGCGAGGGCGGCCAGCAGCGCTCCGGCGGCGGCGCGCGCCCGCCGCCCGGTCAGCCGCGACAGGCCGCCGGCCAGGAACAGGACGGCCAGGGCGTCCAGCAGCAGAAGTCCGAGCATGGCGACCAGGACCGGCCCGCGCAGGTCGCGCTGCTCGCCGGCGCGCAGTGGCTCCACATTGGCGCCGAGCGGCGACGTGTCGAAGGGAGCGAGGCGGTCCGCCGGGAGCAGGGCATTCACCGCCACAAGGCCGTCGGCGGGACCATAGAAGCCAGGCGGATGCTCGGCACTGGCGCGTCCGGCAAAGGAGGCGGGCAGGGGACGCACCAGCGGACCGGCGGGCTGGAAGGCCCCGAACCCGTCCAGAACCCGGCTCGGGCGGATGGCGGCGGGGGCCGCGCGCGTGACCGGCCCTGCGGCCGGTGCCTGTTCGGCGACGGCGGCCGTGTCGGCGAGGGCGATCACGTGGCGCAACATCTCCACGAATGTGCCTGACAAAGGCAGGTTCGACCAGGACGTATCCGCGGTCACATGAAACAGCACCAGCGTGCCCTTGCCGCGCCGGACGCCGGTGACGAGGGGCGTGCCGTCCTTCAGGCTTGCCCAGGTGCGCTCGCCCAGCGCCCCGTCCGGCTCGGCCAGGACTTGGCGGGTGACGCTGACATCATTGGGCAAGGGCAGGTCGCGGAAGGGGCCGTCCGGCGTAAGATTGCCCAGCGCCTGCGGCGTCTCCCACGAGAGCGACCCACCCAGCACCCGCCCGCCACGCCGGAGCCGCACGGGCAGCAGGTCGTCCTGCGCGTTGGCAAGGCGCGGCCCTGCGAAGCGCACGAGCACGCCGCCATCTTCCACGAACCGCAGGAGCCGGGTGCGGGTGGCGGGGGGGATGGTGCCCACGTCGGTGAGGATGAGAACCGGCACGCGCTGATCCAGCAGGCGGTTGATGGCCTCAGCCGGCGCTCCGGCGTCGGCGATCCGCACGTCCGCGAACGGGCCGAGCGCACGGGAGAGGTAATAGGTGGGCGCCAGCAGAGGCTGCCCCGTATCGGAGCTGGCGCCCGACACCACGCCCACGCTGCGGCGACGCCAGCGCTTGTCCAGCAGTTGCACCGCGCCGGCGGAGTGTTCCCCCACAATCTCCAGGCGGGCAATGTCGTTGCGCACCTCCACCGGAATGTCGAAGCGCGCTTCGGCCTCCTTGGCATCCGCTGCGAAGGCAAAGGGGGCTTCGCCGAGGCTGAGGCCCTTCTGGTCCTTGGCCTCCACCCGGCCAGCGCGGGGGGCGCCGGCCTCTGCCCGCAGCACCTTCACGCTGAGCGCGCCGGCGGCATTTTCAGGCGCGGCGAGGGCGAGGGGGGCGGCGAGGCCGCCGCTGATGACGAGGGGTGGTTGGGCGAGCTTCATCTCCGGAATGACCGTGCTTTCCCCCTCCTTCTGGAGGTCCACGCCATCGGAGATGAAGACCAGCCCCGCCTGCGGCTCGGCGGCCACGTGGCGGGCGGCGAGGGCGAAGGCGTCCTTGCGGTCCGTCAGGTACGGCACCGGCGCCAGGGAACGCAGCTTCTCGCGCGCCTGGGCGGGGAGGAGGAGGGAGATGTCCTTGGGCACCTCGGCGGTGGGAATGAGCGCAACGCCCCGCCCTTCAGCCTCGGCCTGGTCGATGAGGCCGGACGCGGCGGCCATGCGCTGCTCCCAGCTGGGGGCGGAGGGCCACCCCTGGTCGAGCACGAGGATCATGGGGCCCGAGGCGCGCGGGGTGGCGGCGGGCGGATTCCAGACGGGACCTGCCGCCGCGAGGATGACGAGAGCCGCCAGCAGCAGGCGCAAGGCGGTGAGCCACCACGGCGTGCGGGCCGGTGTCTCTTCCTTGGGCTTGATCTCCAGCAAGAGGCGGGTGGGCGGAAAGACGAGATCGCGCGGTTTCGGCGGCACCACGCGCAAGAGGAACCACAGCAAGGGCAGGGCCACGAAGGCCGCCAGGACGAGGGGCGCCGAGAAGGCGAGCGGCAATCCCATCATGCGGGCGCATCCTCCTGCGGCCTCTCGTGACCGTCAGGCCCGGCGGCGCCCGGCCCATTTGAGCCTGCGCCCATCCGGGCGTGCAGGGCGAGCAGCAGTTCGCTGGCGGGCCGATCCGTGCGGTGAACCACAAAGCCCCAGCCAAGCCGCAGGCAGGTGTCGCGCAGCGCCGCCCGATGGGCCGCGAGGCGCGCCTCATAGTCCGGTCGCCAGGCTTCAGCCCGGCCCACCGTGAGGCTCTCCCCGCCTTCGGACGCATGAAAGGCGATGCGGCCGGAAAAGGGGAAGGTCTCTTCCGACGGATCGACGATCTGCACCACATGGCCGTGGGCGCCGGAGGCGGCCAGTTGCTCGATCCGGGCGCAAACGCGGTCGGTCGGGCTCCAGAAGTCACCCAGTATCACCAGTTCCGCCAAAGGCGAGGGGCCGAAGGAGGGGGGCAATGCAGGGCTCGTGCCGGCATGCAGCACCGCCTCGGCCATGCGCTCGACGATGCGGCGGCTGGCGGAGGGGCGCAGGAGCTCCGGCACGCCCACCCGCTCGCCCCCCTTCACCAGGAGGTCGGCGAGGGCGAAGGCAATCACCAGCGCGCGGTCGCGCTTGGGGGCGAGGCGGGCCGAGGCATAGACCATGGAGGGGGACAGGCTGGGCCAGATCCACACCGTGTGGGCCGCCTCCCATTCCCGCTCGCGCACATACAGATGGTCGTCCCGCGCCGATCGCCGCCAGTCCACCCGCGCGGCGGGTTCGCCATCCAGAAAACGGCGATATTGCCAGAAATTCTCGCCCGTGCCCGGCCGCCGCCGGCCATGCAGGCCATGCTGCACGGAGGAAGCGATGCGGCGGGCTTCCAGCACGAGGCGTGGCATGGAAGCCGAGAGGGCCGAGGAGGCTTCCTTGGCCTGGTCGACGGACGTCTGGATCTCGGCCGCCACGGAGCGATCCCTCACCCGAGGCGCTCGGTCAGCCGGCGGACGATGCCGGTGACGCTCTGCCCATCGGCGCGGGCGGCGAAGGTCAAGGCCATGCGGTGCTTCAGGACAGGCTCGGCGAGGGCCGCCACGTCATCCACGGACGGCGCGAAGCGCCCGTCGAGGAGGGCGCGGGCGCGCACCGCGAGCATGAGGGCCTGGCTGGCGCGCGGGCCCGGACCCCAGGCGATGTACTTGGCCTCCGCACCCTCGGCACCGGGACGGGCAGAGCGCACCAGCGTCAGGATGGCTTCCACCACCGATTCGCCCACTGGCAGGCGGCGCACCAGACGCTGCGCCGCCAGAAGATCTTCCACTGCCATGGCGGCGCGCGGCTTGGTGTCCTCCGCGCCGGTGGTATCGAACAGGATGCGCCGCTCGGCATCGCGGTCGGGATAGTCGACGTCGATTTCCATAAGGAAGCGGTCGAGCTGGGCTTCGGGCAGGGGATAGGTGCCCTCCTGCTCCAGGGGGTTCTGGGTGGCCAGCACGTGGAAGGGCTTGGGCAGGTCATGGCGCTCACCGGCCACGGTGACATGATATTCCTGCATGGCCTGCAGCAGCGCGGACTGGGTGCGCGGGCTGGCGCGGTTGATCTCGTCCGCCATCAGCAACTGGGCGAAGATGGGACCCCGAATGAAACGAAAGGCGCGCTTGCCGCCCATGCCTTCTTCCAGCACCTCGGCACCGAGAATGTCGGAGGGCATGAGGTCGGGCGTGAACTGCACACGCCGGGCATCGAGCCCGAGCACCGTGCCCATGGTTTCCACCAGCTTGGTCTTGGCAAGGCCAGGCACGCCCACCAGCAAGGCATGGCCGCCGGCCAGGATGGTGATGAGCGCCCGGTCAATGACCGCTTCCTGGCCGAAGATCACCGAGGCGATGGCAGCGCGGGCGGCGCGCACGCTGGCCGCGGCGGTCTCCGCATTGCGGACGATCATCTGGTCCAGGTCGAAGCTCTCGCTCGGTGCCGACATGCCATCACTCCCATTCGACGGCCATCCTCTCGCCGAAAGGCGGCGAGAGAAAGCCCGATCCACTCCCGGCGAAATGATCGGATCGCGGGAGGGCAGAAGGGGGAGCTTACGATAAGTTGGAGCCACGTCGACACGCTGCATCGCACGATCCTCGGATGCAGCCCTCAACTCCTTGAGAGGTGTCCCATGGGAGAACCTGCCGGCGGCCCGCCGCCGCCTGCCTCCGCAAGCTCGCGCCTCGATGGCCTGATCGCCGCCGCCTCCGCCGCGGGCGGTCGCGGGCCGGCGCCGGTCGAGCTGTGGAACCCGCCCGATTGCGGCGACATGGACATGCGAATCGCCGCCGACGGCACTTGGTTCTATGCCGGCACGCCCATCGGCCGGCCCGCTCTGGTGCGCCTGTTCGCCTCCGTGCTGACGCGGGAGGGAGAGCGCTTCGTCCTGAAGACGCCAGCCGAGAAGATCGGCATCCGGGTGGAGGATGCCCCTTTCCTGGCTGTGGACGTGGCACGCGAGGAGAGCGCGGAGGGGCCGGTGCTGGTCTTCCGCACCAATCTCGACGATATCGTGCGCTGCGGGGCGGGACATGATCTGCGCTTCGTGCCCGGCACGGAGGATGGGGAGGTTCGCCCTTACGTGCATGTGAGGCGGGGACTGGAGGCGCGCCTGACGCGGGCAGTCTTCATTGAGTTGGTGGACATGGGAGAGGTGCGCGAAGTGGAAGGTGTGGCCATGTTCGGCGTCGCTTCGGGCGGGCGCTTCTATCCCATGATGGCGGCGGCCGATCTGGACCGGGCGTCGGCATGACCGAGGCCACGCTCGATCCGCTGGCGGATTTTCTCGCCCGCGCCCGCCATCGGCTGCTGCCCGCCCCGCCTCCGCCCATGGTCGAGGGGGCGCTGGTGAACGGCGACCATTCGCTCTCCGAGGACCCCTCCCTCCATCTGCCGCAACGGGCGCCCCGCCATGCGGCGGTGCTGGTGCCGGTAGTGGCGCGACCGGAGCCCACCGTGCTCCTGACCTTGCGGTCGGAAAAGCTCTCCCATCATCCCGGCCAGATTGCCTTTCCCGGCGGTCGCATCGATCCCGGCGACCGGGACGAGGTGGCGGCGGCGCTGCGGGAGGCGTGGGAGGAGGTGGGCCTGGAGGCCGGCTTCATCACCCCGCTCGGCTTTCTGGACGGCTATCTCTCCAGCACCGGTTTCTGGATCGTGCCGGTGGTGGCGCGGGTGGCGCCGGACTATCATCTGAAGATCAACCCCGCAGAGGTGCAGGACGCCTTCGAGGTGCCGCTCGCCTTTCTCATGGCGCCCTCCAACCACCAGCGCCAGTCTGGGCTGCGGAACGGCGTGCTGCGTCATTTCTATGCCATGCCCTACCAAGATCATTTCATCTGGGGTGCCACGGCCGGGATGCTCAGAAACCTCTATGAACGGGTCTATGCCTGATGTTGCGCGCGCTGCTGATTGAAGGAAGCCTGTTCCTCCTGCCCTTCGCCGCCTATGCGGTCTTCATGTACGTCTCCCATCGGACCGTGCTCCTGGCACACTGGACGCCGAAGGCGATCATGCTCCTGTCCCTGGCCGCACTGGTGCTGGTGGCGGCGGGGCTCTTCATCTTCGAGCAGGAGCGCGGAGCCCGGCCCGGGGCCCACTACACGCCGGCAGAGGTGGACAACGGCGTCTTCAAGCCGGGCCAGTTGAAGTGACCAAGCCCTCTCTGGCCGGCTCTCCCTGGCTGGACAGCACGCCGCTTCGCCAAGTGCTGGCGGCGCTGGACGGGAAAGGCGAGGAGGTGCGGCTGGTGGGCGGGGCCGTGCGCGATGCGCTGCTGGGTCGTCCGCAGGGCGAGGTGGACCTTGCCACGACGGCCGTGCCACCGGAGGTGATCCGGCGTGCGGAGGAGGCGGGGCTGAAAGCCGTGCCCACCGGGATCGACCACGGCACGGTGACGGTGGTGGCGGACGGAACCGGCTTCGAGGTCACCACCCTGAGGGAGGACGTGGAGACGGACGGGCGACATGCGGTGGTCCGGTTCGGCCGCGACTGGCAGGCGGACGCATTGCGGCGCGACTTCACCATGAACGCCCTTTATGCCCGCCCGGACGGGCAGGTGATCGACCTCGTGGGTGGTCTTGAGGACCTGATGGCGGGGCGGGTGCGCTTCATCGGCGACGCCGAGGCCCGCATCCGCGAGGATCACCTGCGCATCCTCCGGCTGTTCCGCTTCCATGCCGGATATGGCCGGGGGCCCCTCGACCCCTCCGCGCTGCGGGCCGCATTGCACCAAAGGGAGGGCATCGCCCGCCTCTCCCGCGAGCGGATCGGGCGAGAGGTCTTGAAGCTGCTGAAAACAGCGGGCGCGCCTGAGACGATCATCGTGATGAGCGACACCGGCTTCTTGGCTCGGGTGCTGGGCGGCGTGGGTCATCTCGGTGCGCTGGAGCGGATGGCGCGGCTCGAAGGGCTGCTCGACCTGCCGCCCTGCGCCCTGCGCCGGCTCGGTGCCCTCGGGATGCGCATTTGCGAGGATGGGGATCGCCTGCGGGAGCGATTGCGCCTCTCCAACGCCGAATATCGCCGCCTCCTGGCCATGGCTGACGCAGGGCCGGTGCCATCAACGCCCGCCGAGGCGCGTCGCCTGACCTATGATCGGGGGAGGAGCGGCGCCGAGGACTGCATCTTGCATGCGGCGGCGCGGGACGCGGCGGAGATTGGGGAGGCGGAGATTGGGCCGGTGGACGCGGCACTCACCGTGGCGCGCACCTGGGTCATTCCGCCGTTACCCATCAAGGCTGCCGACCTTCAAGCCCGCGGACTGGGGCCTGGACCACGACTCGGCGCGGCGCTCCGAAAGGCCGAGCATCTCTGGCGCGAGGCGGACTTTCCAAACCAAGGAGAAACGGTGGAGGACATTCTCTCCACCGCTGTCGCGCACGTGGGGGACTGACCTTGCGAGATGGGCGGGCGAGGGCCCGGCCCCCCTCAGTCGTTGTCAGAATCCTCGTCTTCGTCCTCTTCTTCCTCGTCGAGCTCGAACTCCTCGACTTCCAGCTCGTCCAGGGCGACGAGGGGGAGCGTCTGGGACCGGAACTCGCCGGTCTCTTCCGCGAACCACACCACTTCGACCTTATCCCCGTCGACCGCAACGACGGTCAGGGCCGGGCTGCCGGACTTCAACTGGACGATTTCACCGGGGGCGATGGCCATGGAAGCAACTCCGCTAAGATAACGATGGGATAGCGGTGTTCCATGACAGTGCGATCACATGCGCCGCGCGTCGCATCGGGCCGCAGGCCGGCGCCTTCCAAGGCCCGGAGCCGGTGTTATGGCCATTTCACCACCGGAGGCATGGACGAGAGGATGGAGGCGATGTTGCCGCCCGTCTTGAGGCCGAAGATGGTGCCCCGATCGTACAGCAGGTTGAATTCCACATAGCGCCCGCGCCGCACCAGCTGCTCCTCCCGGTCCGCCGGCGTCCAGGGGGTGGCAAAGTTGGCGCGCACCAAGGCAGGATAAATGTGCAGAAAGGCGCGGCCCACGTCCTGCGTGAAGGCGAAGTCGGCATCGAACGAGCCGCTGTCGAGCCAGTCATAGAAGATGCCGCCAATGCCACGCGGCTCGTTGCGGTGCTTCAGGAAGAAATACTCGTCGCACCATGCCTTCAGGCGCGCGTAATCGGCCACCTCATGGCCAGCGCACGCGCCCTCCATGGCCGCATGGAAGGCGCGCGTGTCGGGGTCGTCCTGGGTGCGGCGCCGGTCGAGCACGGGTGTCAGGTCAGCGCCGCCGCCGAACCAGCATTTCGTGGTCGCCACGAATCGCGTGTTCATGTGCACGGCCGGCACATGAGGATTGGTCATGTGGGCGATCAGCGAAATGCCCGAGGCCCAGAAGCGGGGATCTTCGGCGGCGCCGGGAATCTGGGACCGGAACTCCGGCGCGAACTCCCCGTACACCGTGGAAGTGTGCACGCCCACCTTCTCGAACAGGCGTCCGTGCATCATGGCCATGGTCCCGCCGCCACCCGGGGCGCCGGTGTGATCGGTGCGCGTCCAGGGGGTCCGCGCAAAGGTGCTGGGCGCCTCGGGATAGAGCGCTGCGGGGGCCTCGTGCTCCAACGTCTCGAAGGCGGCGATGATCTCGCCCTGCAAGGCCTCGAACCAGGCGCGGGCGCGGGCTTTGCGGTCTTCGATATCGGGCGGCAGCATGGGCATCCTGTGGTTGAGACGGGCGGGCCGGCGGAGGGCCGGCTCAACTGCCCGTCATGTGTGGCGGCATTCGGCCGCCCCGGCAATGACCTTTCGGGACCGGCCTTGGCTTCACGGACGGTCCGCGAGAACCGGCAATCCGTCCGTCTGGCGCAGCGCTTCCGCGAGGGCGATGCCGGCGGACACAGCCACGTTCAGGGAGCGGAGGCCCGGGAGAAGGGGAATCACCAGGCGCGCATCGGCGCAGGCGTGAACATCATCCGGCACGCCGGCCGATTCGCGACCGAACAGCAGCACGTCGTCGGGCCGGAAGGCGAAGCGCGCATAAGAAGAGGCGCCACGGGTCGTGAAAAGGATGAGCCGCCGCCCTTCGCTTCGCCGCCACTCCTCGAAGGAGGCAAAGGAGGCGTGCCGCACCCAGTCCACCGCGTCGACATAATCCATGCCGGCGCGCCGGAAGGCGGCATTGCCCACTGGGAAGCCTGCCGGCTCGATGATGTGGACGGGCACCCCCAGGCAGGCCCCGGTGCGCAGGCACGTGCCGGCATTCTGCGCAATATCGGGGCAATAAAGGGCGAGGATCACGGCCGGGTCTCCGCCGGCAAGGCCGGCGCACGGGACGTGCGTCCAAAGCTCAGGGGTTTGATCGAGACGATATAAAAACGCGCCATGGCGGATCACACGCCAGCACGCGGGGAAAAATCAAGCCGACCGGTGCTGCTGGAGGCCGGCGGGGCGGGCCTGGCCCGCCCCAGGGCTTTCAGTCGAACGCGTTCTTGACCGCCTGGGCGATGCCGCCAATGGCTGCTCCGCCCGCGCCACCGGCCACGCCACCGGCGACGCTCCCCAGGATCGCCGTGCCCACCACCTCAAAGGCCGCCCCGGCGAGCGCAAGGCCCACACCGCCGGTGACGGCCCCCAGCACCAGACCGGCGCCGAGGCCTACCAGCGCCCAGCTGACGCCTCCGTCCACCGTCTCCAGCTCGGCATCGTTCAAGGTCCGGTCGCCGCCGCCCGCCTGGCGCGCCAGGGTTTCGGCCTCGCGCAAGGCGCCGAACAGGGTGGTGGCCTGGTCCTGGGTCAACGGCAGACCCTTCTCCCCACAATAGACAGCCAGATCTTCCGGCGTCTTCACAGAGCCGGCGAACCGCTGGGCTTCGGTTGGGTCGTTGGCAAGGCTCGCCAGGATGCCTTGGAACATGAGGAGCTTGGGGTTTGCTTTAGAGTCAACCTGTGTGGACATGGGTCACCTCTTGGCTTCGATCCCATTTAACTGACGCCGTGAGGTAGGCCTGCGATAAAGTGACGTCAATTTCTATAATATTGCGAAAGACTTCTCGTCTTTCGGTGCGCATTTGCAGGGCCGGCAACTCGTTGGGCCCGGCGGTCGGGAAATGCCGTGCAGCCCGCACTCCCCCCGGGGTCTGGCCTGCCGAAATGGGAAGCGCTGAACCCGTGAGGGGAGAGGACCCTTCAGGCTCTCCCTCCGACGGCGGCGAACGGAGCGGGAGGGCTGCGACGATCGCGCACAGGCGGCGGGTCGGTTGGAGGTAAAAAAGGCCTCCGCGCCGAGGCCGCGAACCGGGAGGATTGCGTCACGGAATGCCCCTGCGGGGATGTGTGCGCCGCACCATTGTCGCCCCTGCGTCAAAGCCGCGCATTTGCTGGCGTCGGACGGGACGGCGTGCCGCACAGTCCTGATCTGGACAAGGAAAAAAGAGGGTGCAATTAGAGACTCTCGAAGGTGGCGCTGGGCGTCATGCGGAGCTGTTGCATTCGGCCTCGCGCCGCGCGCTGACCTGGGACAATCGGCGCAAGCCGGCCCCCACAATTCGCTGCGCGGCAGAGTCCGAGGGTCGGACAGGGAGGACAAGCACCGTGGCACATACGGAGACGACGGGAACCAACCGCCGGGACTTCCTCTACATCGCGACCGGCGCCGTGGGCGCCGTCGGTGTAGCGGGAATGGCCTGGCCCTTCATCGCCCAGCTCCAGCCCGACCGGTCGGTCCTCGCGCTCTCCACCACGGAAGTCGACCTCTCCCCCATTTCCGAAGGCCAGATCGTGACCGTGCAATGGCGCGGCAAGCCGATCTTCATCTTCAATCGCGCCCCCAAGGACGTGGAGCTGGCGCGCTCGGTGCCGCTGAGCCAGCTCATCGATCCCCAGACCGACCAGGACCGGGTGAAGTCGGGCCACGACAATTGGCTCGTGGTGATCGGCATCTGCACGCACCTGGGCTGCGTGCCGCTCGGCCATCAGGGCAATTACGACGGCTGGTTCTGCCCCTGCCATGGCTCCCAGTACGACTCGTCCGGTCGCGTGCGCGTCGGGCCGGCGCCGCTCAACCTTGCGGTCCCGCCCTATCAGTTCCTCTCCGACACCAAGATCGTGATCGGCTGACGCCGCGTCGCCCCCAACAGAGGTTGGCTCCCCATGGAAGGACATTCCACCTACCAGCCCAAGGGCAAGGTGGCGCGCTGGTTTGAAAGCCGCCTGCCGCTCATCGGGCTCGCCCACTCGTCCGCCGTCTCCTATCCGACCCCGAAGAATCTGAACTACATGTGGACGTTCGGAGCGATCCTGACGTTCATGCTGATCTGCCAGATCGTGTCCGGCGTGGTGCTTGCCATGCACTACACGGCCTATGCGCCGATCTCGTTCGCCCGGGTCGAGCACATCATGCGCGACGTGGATTTCGGATGGCTCATCCGCTACATCCACGCCAACGGCGCCTCCATGTTCTTCGTGGCGGTCTATATCCACATCTTCCGCGGCCTCTATTACGGCTCCTACAAGGCGCCCCGCGAAGTGCTGTGGATCCTCGGCGTCATCATCTACCTTCTGATGATGGCCACCGCCTTCATGGGCTACGTGCTGCCCTGGGGCCAGATGTCCTACTGGGGCGCCACCGTCATCACCAACCTGTTCTCGGCCATTCCCTGGATCGGCGAGACCATCGTGCAGTGGCTGTGGGGCGGCTATTCGGTCGGCGATCCCACCCTCAACCGCTTCTTCGCGCTGCACTATTTGCTGCCCTTCATGATCGCCGGCGTGGTCGGCCTGCACATCTGGGCGCTGCACCATGTGGGTCAGAACAACCCGGCGGGTGTGGATGTGAAGAGCGTTGCCAAGGATACGGTGCCCTTCACCCCCTACGCGACGGTCAAGGACATCTTCGCCATGGTGGTGTTCCTGATCTTCTTCTCCTGGTTCATCTTCTACATCCCGAACTATCTCGGCCACTCCGACAACTACATCCCGGCCAACCCGCTTTCGACGCCTGCGCACATCGTGCCCGAATGGTACTTCCTGCCGTTCTACGCGATCCTGCGCTCGGTGCCGGACAAGCTCGGCGGCGTGCTGGCCATGTTCGGCGCCATCGCGGTGCTGGCCTTCCTGCCCTGGCTTGACACCTCCAAGGTGCGCTCCGCCCGTTATCGTCCGCTCTACCGCCAGTTCTTCTGGATCTTCGCGGTGGTGGCGGTGGGCCTGGGCTACCTGGGCTCACAGCCGGCCGAAGGCGGTTACGTGATCGCCTCGCGCATCCTCACCGTCTACTACTTCGTCCACTTCCTCGTGATCCTGCCGCTGCTCGGCCTGTTCGAGAAGCCGAAGCCGCTGCCGGCGTCCATCGCCGACGCGGTTCTCGCCAAGGGTGGGGCGACCGTCGTGGCTGGGGCCTCCGCCCCCCACACCAAGGGCTGATCGGGAGCGCACAGAGCAATGATCAAGCGCAGCATTCTCTTCGGCGCGGTCGCGGCGGCCCTCGTGTTCGGCGCGCCCGCCCGGGCCGCCGAAGGGGGCCATGATGATCGCCCCCATCGCGAATCCTGGTCGTTCGCCGGGCCCTTCGGGCTCTACGACACCGCCCAGCTCCAGCGTGGCTTCAAGGTCTTCCGCGAAGTGTGCGCGGCCTGCCATGCGGCGAATTTTCTCTATTTCCGCAACCTCGCCCAGCCCGGCGGCCCCGCTTTCTCGGAAGCGCAGGCCAAGGCCGTGGCGGCGGAATACCAGATCACGGATGGTCCCAACGACCAGGGCGACATGTTCCAGCGCCCCGGCCGCCTGTCCGACCACTGGCCGTCGCCCTTCCCCAATGACCAGGCCGCTCGTGCCGCCAATGGCGGTGCCCTGCCGCCAGATTTCTCGGTGCTTGCCAAGGCCCGCTCCTACCATGTGGGCTTCCCCGGCTTCGTGACCGACGCCTTCATCCAGTATCAGGAGCATGGCGTGGACTATATCCACGCACTGCTGAACGGTTATGTGGACCCGCCGGAAGGCACGACCGTGCAGCCCGGCCTCCATTACAACAAATATTTCCCCGGCCATCAGATCGCCATGCCCAAGCCCTTGAGCGACGGCCAGGTGGAATATACGGACGGCACGCCGCAGACCGTGGATCAGTATTCCCGCGACGTGTCCGCCTTCATGATGTGGATGGCCGAGCCGCATCTCGATGCGCGCAAGCGCATGGGTTTCCAGGTCATGATCTTCCTGGTGGTACTGGCCGGGCTGCTCTATTTCACAAAGAAGAAGATTTGGAAGGACGCGGCGCACTGATCGCACGTATCGACCCGCCATAATGAACAGGCCCCGCTCGGGGCCTGTTTTCGTTTGGAGCGGTCACACCCGGGTGGCAAGCGTGACGAACCAATCCGGCAGCATTTGCACCACCGCGCCTTCAATCACCTTGTCGCCACCCGTGAGGATGAGTACGGCGACGAGGGAGAGGGCGCCCCCAAACAGGCGGCGGGAAGTTGAAGTCACCCCGGCCATGCGCGATCTGCCGGCGCCAGTCAGGCGCCGCATGCCATAGCCGGCCGCCAGAAGGGACAGACCGGCTCCCACGCCGAAGACCCCCATGGAGACCGCCGCCGCGAGCCGCGTCCCCTCCGCCGCTGCGAGCACGAAGGCGGCACCGAGGGTCGGGCCGATGCAAGGCGCCCAGGCGAGGCCGAGCAGGGCGCCGGTGCAGAACTGCCCGATCAGGCCCGGCGGCAGCCGGCCGGATAGGTGTCCCGCCAGCCCCGCCGCCGGCTCAGCGAAGGCTGTCAGGCGGGCGCCGAGGGCGGGAATGAGGAGGGCGAGGCCCGCTGCCAGCAGCAGCAGCGCCGCGGCGGCGCGCAACGGCCACCATTCCCCGAACTCGATGCCGACGCTGGCGAGCGCCGTCCCGCTCACGCCGAAGCTGAGCGCCAACCCCAGCGCCAAGGCGGCCGGCCCGAGCCGGCTTGAGGCCGCCGCGCCCGCGACGATCACGGGCACCAGGGGCAGGACGCAGGGATTAAGGATGGTGAGCAGCCCCGCCAGGAAGCTTAGCGCGATGAACATTGGCCGGCCTCAGGCGGCGCTGTCCAGGACCTTGACCACCGCATCCTGCGTCACGCCCCAGGACATGCGGCCGGTCTCACGCCCGCCTTTATAGGCAATGAGCGTCGAGCGGGGCACGTCGAGCTTCGCCACCACATCCTTCTGCTGGTCGTAGGAGACGCGGAAGAAGGTTGCCGATGCATAGCGGGGCTCTGCCATCAGGCGATCGAGAATGCCCTCCTGCGCCCGGCATTGCAGGCACCAGGGTGCATAGACGTGAACGAACACCGGACCGCCGGCCTTAGTGGCGGCGGCGAAGGCCGCGGCCGTATAGGGTTGGAAAGCAGCGGCGGCCCGGGCGGGTGCGGCCAATGCCGCGGGCGCGGCGAGGGCGGCGAGGGCGAAGGCGCGGCGGGTGAGGGGCATGGCAGTCTCCGGTCTTGCGGGGCAGGCGGGTCGAGGCGCGCTCCGACCCCTCCAATACGCCCGGCGGCGAATCGCGGATCAGGCGGCCGCCCGTCTGGTCCCGGAGCCCGGGCCTGCCCAGGGGGAGAGAGGGGGAGAGGGCGCTTCCGTCACGAATGCGCGCCCCGCATTGAACGGGACGGGAGAGGCCGCGCATATTGGGCCGCTCCCGCGATTCCCAAACCGCGCGGAACCGGCGCTCGGCCCGATGGGGAGCATCCTGCGCCAAGACCATGAGACGGGGCCCATGAGCGATTTCAAGACCTACGATCTTTCCGCCGCCATCCGCACCATCCCGGACTATCCCAAGCCCGGCATCCTGTTCCGGGACATCACCACTCTGCTGGGCGATGCCCGTGCCTTCCGGCGGGCCATCGACGAACTGGTCCAGCCCTGGGCGGGCGCCAAGATCGACAAGGTGGCGGGCATCGAGGCGCGCGGCTTCATCATCGGCGGGGCGGTGGCCCATCAATTGTCCGCGGGCTTTGTCCCCATCCGCAAGAAAGGCAAGCTCCCCCACGAGACCGTGCGCATGGCCTATGCCCTGGAATATGGCCAGGACGAGATGGAGATGCATGTGGACGCGGTGGCGCCCGGCGAGCGGGTGATCCTGGTGGACGATCTCATCGCCACCGGGGGCACGGCTGAAGGGGCGGTGAAACTGCTGCGCTCCATCGGCGCGAAGGTGGAGGCCGCCTGCTTCATGGTGGACCTGCCCGATCTCGGCGGGGCGGACCGGCTGCGCGCCATGGGGGTGCCGGTGCGCGCGCTGCTGGCATTTCCGGGGCACTGAGCGGTCGGTCCAAAAGAAAATGGCCGGGGAAAACCCGGCCACTCACACGCGTCAGGGGTGAGGCGCGACCTCACATATTGGGATAGTTCGGCCCGCCGCCGCCTTCGGGCGCGGTCCAGACGATGTTCTGGTTGGGGTCCTTGATGTCGCACGTCTTGCAGTGCACGCAATTCTGCGCGTTGATCTGGAAGCGGGGGCCGGAGGGCTCCTCCACCCATTCATAGACGCCTGCGGGGCAGTAGCGGTTGGACGGGCCGGCGAACACGTCGTGCTCGGAAGCCTTCTGCAGCGCCATGTCCTTCACCTTGAGATGGACCGGCTGGTCCTCCTCATGATTGGTGTTGGAGATGAAGACCGACGACAGCTTGTCGAATGTGAGCACGCCGTCGGGCTTGGGATAGGCGATGGGCTTGCATTCCGAGGCCGGCTTCAACGAGGCCGCATCCGTCTTGCCGTGGCCGAGCGTGCCGAACAGCGAGAAGCCCAGGGTATTGGTCCACATGTCCACCGCACCAAGGCCGATGCCGATGAAGGTGCCGTACTTAGACCAGAGCGGCTTCACATTGCGCACCTTGCGCAGGTCCTCGCCGATGGCCGAATGGCGCCAGGCGCCTTCATAGCTTGCCACCTCATCATGGCCGCGCCCTTCGGCGAGCGCGGTGACCAGGTGCTCGGCGGCGAGCGCGCCGGAGAGCACCGCATTGTGGCTGCCCTTGATGCGCGGCACGTTGACGAAGCCGGCGGCGCAGCCCACCAGCACGCCGCCGGGGAAGGAGAGCTTCGGCACGCTCTGGTAGCCGCCCTCGGTGATGGCGCGGGCGCCATAGGAGATGCGCTTGGCACCCTCGAAGGTGTCGGCGAAGAAGGGGTGGGTCTTGAAGCGCTGGAACTCGTCGAAGGGCGAGAGGTAAGGGTTCTGGTAGTTCAGGTGGACCACGAAGCCCACCATCACTTGCTCATCCTCCATGTGGTAGAGGAAGGCGCCGCCGCCGGTCTTGTGGTCCAGCGGCCAGCCGAAAGCGTGCTGCACCAGGCCGGGATGGTGCTTTTCCTTCTTCACCTTCCACAGCTCTTTCAGGCCGATGCCGAACTTGCCCGGCTCGCGACCGGCATCCAGGCTGTACTTGGCAATGAGCTGTTTGGTGAGATGGCCGCGCGCACCTTCGGCGAACACCGTGTAGCGACCGCGCAATTCCATGCCGCGGGTGAACTCGGGCTTGGGCTGGCCTTCGCGGCCGACGCCCATGTCGCCGGTGGCGATGCCGGCGACCGCCCCCTTGTCGTCATAGAGGATCTCGGAGGCGGCAAAGCCGGGATAGATCTCCACCCCCAGCGCCTCGGCCTTCTGGGCGAGCCAGCGGCACACATTGCCCAGCGAGCCGATGAAGTTGCCGTGGTTGTTCATCAGCGGCGGCATGAGGAAATTGGGCAGGCGAACGCCGCCGCCGGCGCCCAGCAGGTAGAATCGGTCGTCCTCCACCTGCGTGACGAGGGGCGCATCGCTCTGGCTGCGCCAGTCGGGGAACAGCAGGTTGAGCCCTGAGGGGTCGATCACGGCGCCGGACAGGATGTGGGCGCCCACCTCAGAGCCCTTCTCCACCACCACCACCGAGACATCCTCGCCCCGTTCGCCCGCGAGCTGCTTCAGGCGGATGGCTGTGGCAAGGCCAGCGGGACCCGCGCCAACCACCACCACGTCATAATCCATGCCTTCGCGTTCTGGCAGCTCAGCTTCGCTCATCACCGCTTCCCTGGACCCGTGTTCTTGATCCTTGGAGTTTTTCCACGCTTGGCTCAGGATGACAATTCGATTGACGCACTGCGATCGAATTTGCCGCCGCGCAACGCGGTCGCGGGGGCGCGCCGGATGGGCTATCCTGGCGCTCCATCTCGCAGCGGCGCCATGACAGACTTCTCCCCCGACGAGCTTGCCGACCTTCTCGCCTTCCATCTGGAAGCCGGCGTGGACGTGGCCATTGGGGACGAGCCGGTGGATCGCTTTGCCGAGAGCGCGGCGGCAGCGCGGGCGCGGGCCGCCGCCTTCGTCGCTGGCGGCGAGCGCAATAGCACCGCCCCCGCAGGCGCACGCCCGGCGCCGGCGCCGGCCCCGCGCCCGGCACCCCGCGCCGCACCATCGATGGCGCCCGGCGGCATGATGGCCGCGCAGCCGCCCGACGTGGCGGAGATGGCCGCGCGCGAGGCGGCGCGCTCCGCTGAGAGCCTGGATGCCCTCCGGGCCATACTGGAAGGCTTCGACGGCTGCCCCTTGAAGCGCACGGCCACCCGGCTCGTCTTCGCCGATGGCAATCCTGAAGCGCGCATCATGTTCGTGGGCGAGGCGCCGGGCCGTGACGAGGATGTGCAGGGCCTGCCCTTCGTGGGCCGGTCCGGGCGGCTCTTGGACCTGATGATGGCGGCCATCGGCCTCGATCGGACCAGCGCCTATATCGCCAATGTCATTCCCTGGCGCCCGCCGGGCAACCGCACGCCCACCCCGCAGGAAACCGCCATCTGCCTCCCCTTCATCCGCCGTCAGATCGAGTTGGCGGACCCGGACATCCTGGTGTGCCTGGGCGGCCCCTCCGCACAGACGCTGCTGGGCACCAAGGAGGGCATCACCAAGATGCGCGGGCAGGTGGTGACCTATGATACCGGCCAGCGCACCATTGAGGCCCTGGCCACCTTCCATCCCGCCTATCTGCTGCGCACCCCCCTGGGCAAGCGGCTGGTGTGGCGGGATCTTCTGGCCATCGAGGCGATGCTCGCCAAAGGCGGGGCGCGCAGGTGAATGAGGCTGGAGCGCGTCCGTGCCTCAGCGCCGCACGGGTGGCCTTCCTAGTCTGGGTGTCAGACTGCCGTTCGCGTGTCTGCGGCGTGTCCTGTCGCGGGGCCGCGATCTAGTCCGACGGCTTGCAGCCACAGCCGCCGGTTTTCGCCGGGCCTTCGTCGCCGCTCATGGGCGCGCTGACGAGGGAGGAATTGCGGTAGCGGGGATCGTCGGTGACCTCTTCGCCCACCCACGGCGGCAGGGGCACCTGTTCTTCCGCATGGTCCAGCTCCACCTCGGCGACGACCAGCCCCTGATTGGCGGCAGCGAACACGTCCACCGTCCAGGTCTTGCCCTCGAAGTCGAGGGTGAACCGCTCCTTCTCGATCAAAGGCTTGGCGCAATGATCGCGCAGCATGGCCTCGGCGTCGGGGGCGGGGATTTCATACTCAAACTCGGCCCGGGACATGCCCTCGGTGGACCCCTTCACCGTGATGTAGCCGACCCGCCCCGCAAGGCGGATGCGCACCGTGGCGTCCGCGGAGATGCACAGATAGCCCTGGCTGTAGCGCTCACCAGTCGCGCGCTCTCGCCAACGATCATCGGTGACCAGGAACTTGCGCTCGATCTCGACGGCCATGGTGCCTTCCCGATGGATGCACCGCATCATCTTACAAACCGGCGGTGGGCGCCACCTCCCCAGGGAGGTGGGATGGCGCCCGCGCCACCACGGGATGGGCATCTCCCCGCGGCGGCATGTCGCGGGGAGGGGCGCGCCGCCCGCCTCAGGCGTCGTGCTTGCTGGGCGGGTCCGTGTCGCCGATGGTGGTGACACGCAGAATATTGGTGGTGCCTGGCTGGGCGAAAGGCACGCCGGCCGTGATGGTGAGCCGGTCGCCCGGCTTGCCCAGCGTCTCGCGGACGGCGATGCGTACCGCCGTGTCCACCATCTCGCCGAAGGAGTGGATGTCGCCTGGTGCATGTACGGCGTGCACGGCATAGGACAAGGCAAGGCGGCGGGCGGTGTCGATCCGGCTGGTGATGCCCAGGATAGGCTGGGCCGGACGCTCGCGCGCGGCACGCAGGCCCGTGGTGCCGGAAAGGGTGTAGGCGACGATGGCCTTGGCACCTACGGCCGTGGCGGTCTGGGTGGCGGCGCGGATCACCGCATCGCCGATGCCGTCGCCGCCGGGGGCAGGCATGGCATCCAGCACGCGGCGATAGCCGGGATCACCCTCCACATGACGGATGATGTCATCCATGAAGGCCACTGCCTCGCGGGGATATTGCCCCGCCGCGCTCTCGGCGGAGAGCATCACCGCGTCCGCGCCCTCATAGACGGCGGTCGCCACGTCCGAGACCTCCGCGCGGGTGGGCACGGGGGCGGTAATCATGCTTTCCAGCATCTGGGTGGCAACGATCACCGGGCGGCCGAAGCGGCGGGATTCGGCGATCATGCGCTTCTGGATGGCCGGCACTTCCGGCAGCGACAGCTCGACGCCCAGATCCCCGCGCGCCACCATGATGGCATCCGACAGCCGCACCAACTCGGTGAGGTGCTCCACCGCCGAGGGCTTTTCCATCTTCAGCATGATGGCGGCCTTGTCGCCCACCAGGGCGCGGGCCTCGTGAATGTCCTCGGGCCGCTGCACGAAGGACAGGGCGATCCATTCCACGCCCTTGGACAGGGCAAAGGCGAGGTCGGAGCGGTCCTTTTCCGTGAGCGGCGAAAGCGGCAGCACCACGTCGGGGATGTTGAAGCCCTTGTTGTTGGACAGGCGGGTGCCGCTGATGACCTGCGCATCCAGCCAGCCGGGGCCCTTGCCCACCACTTTCAGGCGCACTTTGCCGTCGTCGCACAACACGGTGGCGCCGACGGTGAGGGCTTCGATGATGTCGGGATGTGGGATCGGGACGCGGTTCTCGTCGCCCAGCGTCTCCACGTCCGCATCGAAGCGCAGGATCTTGCCGGGGGCGAAGGTGATGGCATTGTCCGTGAAGCGGCCGAGGCGGAGCTTGGGGCCCTGCAAGTCGGCGATCACGCCGATGGGGCGCCCGGCGTCGGCCTCGAGGGCGCGAATGCGGGCGAGGACCGCGCCATGGTCTTCCTGCGTGCCATGGCTGAAGTTCAGCCGGAACACGTCCACGCCCGCATCGAACAGGGCTTTCAGCATCTCCGGGCTGTTGGAGGCGGGTCCCACCGTCGCGACGATCTTGGTGGAGCGGGTGCGTCTCGTGGCCATGGCGTCTTCCCCCTGATGTCATTGGCCCAGCTGGTGCGGGCGGGTGTGTCCTGCGTTCCAAGCGGCGCTCAGGCCCGATCCGGCCGTTGGCGCGGGCCGGATCGGGCTTCATGCATAGAGCATGAGATGGGATGTCACGCCACGTCGTGGCCGGCCATCAGTTCCAGCGCCTTCACCAGGGCGGAATGGTCCAGCTTGGCGCCGCCGTGGGCGGAGACCGCATTGAAGAGCTCCTGCGCCGTGGCGGTGTTGGGCAGGGACACGCCCAGCGCGCGGGCCGAGGAGAGGGCCAGGTTCAGGTCCTTCTGGTGCAGCTCGATGCGGAAGCCCGGATCGAAGGTGCGCTTGATCATACGCTCGCCATGCACTTCGAGGATACGCGAGGTGGCAAGGCCGCCCATGAGCGCCTGGCGCACCTTGGCCGGGTCGGCGCCCGCCTTGGCGGCGAAGACGAGGCCTTCTGCCACCGCTTCGATGGTGAGCGCGACGATGATCTGGTTGGCCACCTTCGCGGTCTGCCCGGCGCCGACGCCACCCACCAAAGTGATGTTCTTGCCCATCTTCTCGAACAGCGGCTTCACCGTCTCGAAGGCGGCATCGCTGCCGCCCACCATGATGGTCAGCGATGCCGCCTTGGCGCCCACCTCGCCGCCCGAGACCGGCGCATCCAGATAATCGGCGCCCAGCGCCGCCACCTTGGCGGCGAACTCCTTGGTGGCGACGGGCGAGATGGAGCTCATGTCCACCACGATCTTGCCGGCGGACAGACCCTCGGCCACGCCGTCCTTGCCAAACAGCACCTTCTCCACATCCGGGGTGTCCGGCACCATGGTGATGATGACGTCCGCCTTGCGGGCGACCTCGGCCGGGGAGCCGGCCTCCACCGCCCCCTTGTCCAGCAGGTCCTGGGCGGGCTTGGAGCGGTTATGGACGAAGAGGGTGTGGCCGGCATCGATGAGATGTCCCGCCATGGGCCGGCCCATGATGCCGAGGCCGATGAAACCGACGTTCATGTGAAATCACTCCCTGAAATCTATGGGCGCGCCGCGCCCTGCGCGTCGCGGCTTTGATTGGCGATGCAGAAACGGGGGCCATCGCCCCCGTCGGTCTCAATAGGCCTTGAGCCAGCCGAGCCCTTCGTCGGTGGTGGTCTTGGGCTTGTATTCGCAGCCCACCCAGCCGGTATAGCCGGCCTCGTCCAACGCCTTCAGCACGAAGGGATAATTGATCTCGCCCGTGCCCGGCTCGTGGCGGCCGGGATTATCCGCCAGCTGCACATGCTTGATGCGCGGAAGCTGGGCGCGGATGGTGGTGACCAGATCCCCTTCCATGATCTGCATGTGATAGATGTCGTACTGGAAGAAGATGTCGTCCGCGCCCACCTCGTCGAACAGGGCCATGGCCTGCTTGGTATTGGTGAGGTGGAAGCCGGGCATGTCGCGGGTGTTGATGGCCTCAGCGACGAAGGGAATGCCGGCCTTCTTCAGTTCCGCCGCGGCGAACTTCAGGTTGGCCACCAGCGTCTCGTGGACCTTCTCCGGCGCCACATCCTTGGGGGTGAGGCCGCAGAGCACGTTGAGCGTCTTGGTGCCCAGCACCTTGGCATAGGCGATGGCGGTGCCCACGCTGTCCTGGAACTCGCCCACGCGGTCCGGCAGCACGGCGATGCCCCGCTCGCCCTTGGCCCAGTCGCCGGCCGGCAGATTGTGCAGGGCCTGGGTGAGGCCGAACTTGTGGAGGCGCTCGGCCACCTGCTCCGCCGGATAGGCATAGGGGAAGAGATATTCCACGCCCTTGAAGCCGGCTTGCGCGGCCTTCTCGAAACGGTCGAGGAAGTCGATCTCGTTCCAGAGCATGGTCAGATTGGCTGCGAACTGGGGCATTCACCTCTCCGCTGGCTGAGCCTTTGATATTGCTTGGTTTCGGCCCGCCCCGACGGCGCGGCCGCAAAGAGCCCTCCGGCGCAACGCGCGCCGGAGGGTCAAGTCTACCCAAAGTCCGGAGGGGAGGTCACTCCGCCGGTTCGGGCTGACGGACCTTCTCGACAGGAAGATCGAGAATGTCCTCGAACTCCGTCACCTTGTCGATCTCGACGCCCATGGCGATGTTGGTCACCCGCTCCAGGATGAATTCCACCACCACCGGCACCTGGTGCTCCTGCATCAGGGCCTCGGCGCGGGCGAAGGCGTCCTTGAACTCGTTGGGCGTGCGCACCCGGATGGCCTTGCAGCCGAGGCCCTCGGCCACCGCCACATGATCCACGCCGTATGCGCCGGCCTCCTCCGAATTGATGTTGTCGAAGGACAGTGACACCTCGAAGTCCATCTCGAAGCCGCGCTGCGCCTGGCGGATCAGGCCGAGATAGGAATTGTTCACCACCACATGGAGATAAGGCAGCTTGTGCTGGGCACCCACCGCCAGTTCCTCGATCAGGAACTGGAAGTCATAGTCGCCCGAAAGCGCCACGATCTTGGCATCGGGACGCGCCGCCCGCACGCCGAGCGCCGCCGGCAAGGTCCAGCCCAAGGGGCCGGCTTGGCCGCAATTGATCCAGTGGCGCGGCTCATAGACGTGCAGGAACTGGGCACCGGCGATCTGGGAGAGGCCGATGGTGGTGACATAGGTCACGTCGCGGCCGAACGCCTCCACCATCTCCTCGTAGACCCGCTGGGGCTTCAGCGGCACGTTGTCGAAGTGCGACTTGCGCAGCATGGTCCGCTTGCGGCCAAGGCAGTCCTGCGCCCAGGCGGAATAGTCCGGCAGAAGGCCCTTCGCCTTCCATTCGCGCGCCACCTCAAGGAACAGGTCGAGGGCCGCGCCCGCATCGGAGACGATGCCAAAGTCCGGTCCGAAGACGCGGCCGATCTGGGTCGGCTCGATGTCCACATGCACGAACTTGCGGCCCTTGGTGTAGACCTCCACCGAGCCGGTGTGCCGGTTCGCCCAGCGATTGCCGATGCCGAGCACGAAGTCGGACGCCAGCATGTTGGCATTGCCGTAGCGGTGCGAGGTCTGGAGCCCGCACATGCCGGCCATCAGCGGATGGTCGTCGGGAATGGTGCCCCAGCCCATGAGGGTCGGGATGACCGGCACGCCCGTCAGCTCGGCGAACTCCACCAATTGGGCGGAGGCATCCGCATTGATGATGCCGCCGCCGGCGACGATCAGCGGGCGCTCGCTGTTGAGCAGGAAAGACAGGGCCTTCTCCGCCTGGGCGCGGGTGGCCTTGGGCTTGTAGACGGGCAGCGGAGCGTAGGTTTCCTCGTCGAACTCGATCTCGGCGAGCTGCACGTCCAGGGGCAGGTCGATGAGCACCGGGCCCGGGCGGCCGGAGCGCATGACGTGGAAGGCCTGCTGGAACACCATCGGCACGAGCGCCGGCTCGCGCACGGTGACCGCCCATTTGGTGACCGGCTTGGCGATGGATTCAATGTCCACCGCCTGGAAGTCTTCCTTATAGAGGCGGGCGCGCGGCGCCTGGCCGGTGATGCATAGGATCGGAATGGAATCCGCCGAGGCCGAGTAGAGCCCGGTAATCATGTCGGTGCCCGCGGGGCCGGACGTGCCGATGCACAGGCCGATATTGCCGGCCACCGCGCGGGTATAGCCCTCGGCCATATGGGAGGCGCCCTCCACATGGCGCGCCAGCACATGGCGGATGGAGCCGCGGGCCTTCAGGGCGGAATAGAACGGATTGATCGCCGCGCCCGGAACGCCGAAGGCGCAGGAAATGCCTTCCTTTTCCAGAACACGGACAGCGGCGTCGACGGCACGCATGCGAGCCATGGCGTTTCCCCTTCTTTGACTTTCGTCGAGGATGCCGTGCCCGGTGCTTCGCTTCTATGGGAAGAAAAGGCATCACATTGATGCCCTGGCGGCAATAATCTTGCCGCGCCTCTGCCGCCCCTGACGCCGCTTATCGCCTTTGGAGAAAGCTCAGGACACCTCGACCCGGTTCCGGCCGAGATCCTTGGCCCGGTAGAGCGCCGCGTCCGCCTTGGAGATGGACTGGTCGCCGAAGGCGGCCTCATGCACCGGGTCGAAAATGTGGATGCCTGCGCTGATGGTCAGGTGAGCGAGAAGCCCCGTAGCGGCCTCGGTGCGGGCGCGGATGCGTTCGGCAATGGCGCGGGCCACGGTCTCTCCCGTGGCGGGCAGCAGCACCAGGAATTCCTCGCCGCCGAAGCGCCCGATGGTGTCCGAGGCGCGGGTGCCGTCCCGTAGGATGTCGGCGATGGCCTTGAGGGCGTGATCGCCTTCCAGGTGGCCGAAGCGGTCATTATAGGCCTTGAAGTGGTCCACATCGAACATGATGAAGGCGAGCGGCGCCTTGGAGGCGACGGCCGTGGCCAGCTCCTGGTCGATGTGCTGGCGTAGGGCGCGGCGGTTCAGGATGCCGGTGAGCGGGTCGACGGTGGCGAGCTCGGTGAGCTTGCGATTGGCTTCCTGCAATTCCTGCCCGCGCTGATGGAGCTGCTCAAGCAGGTCGGTCTGCGGGCCGATGTCCTGGATCTGGGCCACGCAGCAGCGGGGCGTGCCGTCCTCGTTGCGCACCAACGTGACGTCCAGCTGCGCCAGCAGCACGCCTCCATTCCCGCGCATGTAATGCTTCGTCAGCCGGTAGCCCTTGATTTCGCCGGCCACGAGGCGCCTGAGGTCATGGAGGTCCGCCTCCAGGTCTTCGGGGGCCGTGATGGCCTGGAAGGTGAGGCCGCGCAGCTCTTCTTCTGTATAGCCAAAGAGGGTGCAGGCGGCTTCGTTCACATCCAGGAAGCGCCCTTTCAGGTCCACCAGGGCCATGCCGATGGGCGCATTGTCGAAGGCCGCGGTGAACAGCCGCATGGCGTCCTGGCGCTCCACCTCCGCCGCCCGCCGGCGCACGTCCAGATGGTGACGCTCGATGGCGCGGCCGAGCATGTTGGCCAAAAGCTCAAGGAAGGCCTGTTCCTCAAGGGTGAAGGGCACGGTGCGGGGCGTGCTGCCGAGGAGGCTGAAGGTGCCGATGATGGTATCGCCGATTCGGATGGGGGCACCCACATAGGTCTCGAAGCCGGAGTCCTGGTGCAGCGGGTGGCGCTTCAGCTGCTCGTCCGTGGACAATTGCCAGATCAACCGGGTCTGACCGGTGTGCACCACCTCAGATGCGAAGGTGGCGTCCAGCGGCCAGCGATCCCCCGCCCGGAAGGAGACCGGCCGTTCCGACTGCACGCACAGGAAGGCAAAGATCCCGTCCTTGACGCTGCTGATGACGCCCGCATCCATGTTGAACAGGCTGCGTGCCTTGCTCAGATAGGCCTCGTAGAGGACGGCCAGATCATCGTCCCCCATATTCTGCAACAGCTGAAGGGCCCGGAGGGCTGCGACGGAACGGCGGGGCTTGCGCGACGGCTTGTCCACGCCCGAGGGGCCTGCACCCTGGGCCTGGCCTTCGGTCGCGGGGGCGTGACACGGCGGTATGGGATCGGGAAACATCAAGCGGCGCCTCGTCGCCGGGCAGGGGGCGTCCTCGGGAATCTTACGTATCTTTACGTAGGCCGAAGCGCCACCGAATTTCAAAAGGTTGACGTCGCAGCATCACCGGTTGTGGAGGGGTCGAAGGGAGCAACCAGGTCGTGGCCGTCGTGTGGAATTTCACCAATTGCATAATCGAACCATGGGGCTTGGCCCAGCCTGACCCGCCGGTGCTATAAGTCCAAAGACCAATCACAAGCGCGCTGGCCGCGGGGGGAAGCCATGACGGACATAGCGACGCGCGTCTATAACCACACCTGGAAGATCGATCCCATCGTTCGCTCGGTGCTGGATACGGACTTCTACAAGCTCCTGATGGGGCAGACCATCTTCCGCCGGCACCCGGCGGTGCGCGTCACCTTCGGCATCCACAACCGCTCCACCCATGTGCGGCTCGCGGACATCATCGACATTGGCGAACTGCGCGAGCAGCTGGACCATGTGCGCTCGCTTTCGCTCACGCGCGGCGAATCCACCTGGCTGCGCGGCAATATGTTCTACGGCAAGCGGCAGATGTTCTCGCCGGACTATGTGGCCTGGCTGGAACGCTTCCGCTTTCCCGCCTACCACCTGGAAAAGCGGGACGGGCAGTATGAGCTGACCTTCGAGGGGCCGTGGGTCGAGACCACCATGTGGGAGATCCCGGCGCTCGCCATCATCAACGAGTTGCGCTCCCGGGCGGTGCTGCGCAGCCTCGGCAAGTTCGAGCTGCAGATCCTCTATGCCCGCGCCATGACGCGGGTGTGGGAGAAGATCGAGTTCCTGAAATCGCTCGGCCGGGTCAACCTCGCCGATTTCGGCACGCGCCGTCGGCATGGCTTCCTGTGGCAGGACTGGTGCGTGCAGGCGCTCATCGAGGGCATGGGGGACACCTTCCTCGGGACCTCCAACTGCCTCATTGCCATGCGGCGCGAGGTGGAAGCGGCGGGCACCAATGCCCACGAACTGCCCATGGTCTATGGCGCGCTCGCCCGCAACGATGCGGAACTGGCCTGGGCGCCCTATCAGGTGCTGGCGGACTGGCAGGAGGATTACGAGGGCAATCTGCGGATCATGCTGCCGGACACCTATGGCACCTCCGGCTTCCTCACCCATGCCCCCGACTGGCTGGCAGGCTGGACCGGCATCCGCATCGACAGCAAGGAGCCCATCGCCGGCGGCGAGGAGGCCATCGCCTGGTGGCGCGCCCGCGGGCAGGACCCAACGGAGAAGCTGGCCATCTTCTCGGATGGCCTCGACATCGGCGAGATCGAGCGCATCTACAAGGTGTTCAACGGGCGCATGCGGCTCGGCTTCGGCTGGGGCACGCTGCTCACCAACGACTTCCGCGGGCTGGCGCCCGGCGGGGTGCTCGATCCCATCTCCATCGTGTGCAAGGTCATCTCGGCCAATGGCCATGGGGCGGTGAAGCTCTCCGACAACCCCACCAAGGCCATGGGATCGTCGGAAGAGATCGAACGCTACAAGCGCGTCTTCAACGTGGGCCCCCAGCAGGCGCGGCGCACCGTGGTCTGAAGGTGCCACCTTCAAGAATGGAAAGGGCCGGGACGCCTGCGCGCCCCGGCCCTTTTTATGTCTCGCCCGCTGCCGGCGATGGATCAGCCGAACAGCTTGGCGGCGGTCTTGGCGATCAGCTCGCCCTGGTGGCGGGCGCCGGCCAGTTCGATCTCGGAGGGCTGGCGCGAGCCGTCGCCGGCGGCGATGGTGGTGGCGCCATAGGGCGCGCCGCCGACCACTTCGGAGACCGTCATCTGGCCCTGGTGGCTGTAGGGCAGGCCCACGATCACCATGCCGAAGTGCAGCAGGTTGGTGATGATGGAGAAGAGGGTGGTCTCCTGGCCGCCATGCTGCGTGGCGGTGGACACGAAGGCGCCGCCAACCTTGCCGTTCAGCGCGCCGCGCGCCCACAGACCGCCGGCCTGGTCGAGAAAGGCGGCAAGCTGGGACGACATGCGGCCGAAGCGCGTGCCGGTGCCGACGATGATGGCGTCATAATGCTCAAGGTCGGCCACGGTGGCGACGGGCGCCTTCTGGTCGAGCTTGAAATGGGCACCCTTGGCGATCTCCTCGGGCACGGTCTCGGGGATGCGCTTGATGTCCACCTGGGCGCCGGTGCTGCGGGCGCCTTCCGCCACGGCTTCCGCCATGGTCTCCACGTGGCCGTAGGACGAATAATAAAGCACCAGGACCTTCGCCATTTTCATCTCCTATCCAGGACGTTCAGAAGCGCTCAGCGCTTGCACACGGATATGCCCCGAGCTCCTGTTGCGGCGCAAGATGTGCATCATTGCAATGGCAGCGAAGTCCGTTTGGGACTTTGCAAGGAGGCGGGGCTGGCGCACACTCACCCTACGTGCAGGGCGCTTCAGCCTTGCGCGGGAGGCCTGCGGGCCGTGCGTGCGGCGCTGCCTGGATCGGTGGGGGCCGACGGGCGGGCAATTCCTGATCGATGCTTGCCTGAGCGGACCGCGCGGCGCGATGTCGGCGGCCGTCCGCGCCTGGAGGACGCCATGACCTACCTTTCGGTGATCACTGCGGTACATACCTTCATCAGCCTCGCGGCCATCGTGGCCGGCGTCTTCGCGGTGGCCGACCTGTTCCGGCCGACCGCGGGCGGCGCGGCCATGCGGCTGTTCCTCTGGACGGCCTTCCTGACCAGCGCCACCGGCTTCCTGTTCCCCGGCCTCACCCTGACGCCGGCTGTGATTGTCGGCATCCTCGCCCTGCTGGTGCTGGCGGCTGTGGCCTGGGCGGGCCGGCGTCTCCATCGGGTGGGGCCGTATCGGGCCGTGTTCGGGGCAGGGGTGGTGGCGAGCCTCTATCTGCTCGTCTTCGTCGGCATTGCGCAGGCCTTCCAGAAGGTGCCGGTCCTGCATGCTTTTGCGCCCACGGGCGCGGAACCGCCGTTTGCGGTGACACAGGGGATCACGCTGCTGGGCTTTATCGTCCTGGGTGTCGCAGCCGCGCGCCGGGGGCGTGTGTCCAATGTTCGCCCCGCCTGAAGGATGATCGCTCAGGAGGCGGGGTGGCGGGCCCGGCTCACCAGGGGTTGTGCCGCCACGGAGAGCAGCGAGCGGTAGCGGCGGCGGGCGTCGGTGGAGGTGCCGCTGTCGCTGATGGCCGCTTCCTGGAGTTCTGCCAGGGCATAGGGGCTGGGTTCGGAGGGCAGGGCCACCACTTCAGGGACGGCGTCCAGCAGGTCCAGCACGTCCCGGGCGGTGAGCGCGGCCAGGGCATGGGCGATAAGGCGGCACTGATAGGCGCGCCGCTCCGGCGTCAGGCGATCCCACGGCTCCAGCAGCGGATAGCGCTCGCGGGCGGCCGCGTGGGCTTCCTTGGCCATCCGTTCCAGCAGGTCAACCGATACCATCACGTCCTCTGAACCGTGCGCCCCGATGGAGCCATGGGCGGATGCGCGAACCCGCGTCGGCCGGGAACCCCCCTCGACGCGCCCCCGCGCACTTGCCAGCATGGCGGCAGCCTGTTTCCGAAGCCTTTCCACTGCGGCCAGAGGTCAAGAACGTGCCATCTTGGTTAACACCGAATTACCGTTTCCCCCTCCAGGCCCCGATTGGCGGTGTTTTCCTCATCGCCTTGGCGGGGCTGGCTCAGGGCGGCCCGGCGGCGGCCCAGCAGGCGCCGCGTCCCCTGCCGGTGCTGCGCCAGGAGATCGACCGCATCGACGGTGAAATTCTCAAGCTTCTGGGCGAGCGCACGGCGGTCGTGGCGGAAGTGGGGGCGACCAAGACCGTGGCGGGAGGGCCGGTGTTCCGGCCCGGACGGCAGGCCTCGCTCATTCGCGTGCTCATCGGTCGCAGCGGGGGCGCCCCCCCGCCCCAGGCCATTGCCGCCATCTGGACCAACATCATCGCCGCCTCGATTCGCACCCAGAAGCCGGATTTCACCGTTCTGGTCGCGGACGGGGCGGGTGTCGCGGGCTATGGGGTCGCCAAGGACTTCTTCGGCGCCCAGATCCCGGTCCAGCCCGCGCCCGACCCGGAGGCCGCCGTCGCGGCCTTGGTGCAGGGCCGGGCGGATGCGGTGGCCTTGCCGGTGACGGGGGCGTGGTGGCGGCACTTGCCGGAGGGAGTGAACGTGGTGGCCAGCGCGCCCCTGGTGCGGGCATCGCTCCCGCCGGACCTCCTTGTTCTCGCCCGCCAGGCGCCCGATCCCTCCGATGCCGATCTCACCCTGGCAGTCCTGCCCGAGGGCGACACCGCCGGCCTGGTGCTGGCACGGGAGGGCGGCGAGATTCTCGTGGCCTTCGGTCCCGACCTTTCGCCGCCCGCCGGGGCGCGGCTGGTCGGGCGGGCCGCGCGGCCGGTTCCGCCGGCAGGCTAGCGCCGCAAAAACACTGGAAAGGAAAGCGATCCGGCGTCATATGGGCGTCGAAGGTACGCCCGTTTCATTCGCGCGCCGCAATCGCGCGGCACATAAGAGAGGCGGCGCCGGCCGCGGCAAGGGAAGGACGAAGACATGTCCGTGACGCTCGATGCGTTGAAGGTGAAGCTGTTCACCGATGGGGCCGACAAGGCCCAGATCGTCGACATGGCGCGTCACGCGCACATTGCGGGCTTCACCACCAATCCGTCCTTGCTGCGCAAGGCGGGCGTCTCGGACTATGAGGCCTATGCCCGCGATCTCGTGGCGGCGGTGCCGGACCGGCACATTTCCTTCGAGGTCTTCTCCGACGACATCCCGGAAATGCGCGCCCAGGCCCGGGTCATCGCCACCTGGGGCGAGAATGTGCACGTGAAGCTGCCCGTCTCCACCACCGGTGGCGAGACGCTCTACGAGCTGGTGCGCGACCTCACCCAGGACGGCGTGAAGGTGAACCTCACCGCCATCTTCGCCACCGAGCAGGTGGAAGCGGGCGTCGCGGCGCTGGCCGGTGGCGCGCCCTCCTGCATCTCCGTGTTCGCCGGGCGCCTGGCCGATCTGGGCATCGACTATGTGCCGGCGGTGGCTAAGGCGGTGGAACTCTCCCGCCAGACCGCCAACGTGGAAGTCATTTGGGCGTCCACCCGCGAGGTGTGGAATGTGATCGAGGCGGACCGCATGGGCTGCCACATCATCACCGCGCCGGCCGACGTGCTGAAGAAGCTGCCGGCCCTGGGCTCCAAGACCGCCATGGAGCTGTCCCTCGACGCGGTGAAGGCGTTCCGGGTGGACGCCCTTGCAGCAGGGCTCACGCTGGACCTTTCGGGACGCGCCGCCGCCGAATAGGCCCGGCGCTCCCCGCCCGTCCGCTCCCATCCCGCATTTTCGGCCGAACCGGCGTCTGTCTGGCGCCGGTTCGATTGCGCTTGGCATCCGCGCTGCTTACATTTCTTTCAACGTGATGGCTAAGCAGCCGGGGAAGCCTGCCTCAGAGTGGGCATCCGAACGGCGCAAGGGGACGAAAATGAGGGACGAGACGCACGGGCCCGCAGAGGGTTCGGCGCTGTCTGTCCAGGAACGCAATGGCGCTCCCTGGGACGCACGCGGCGTGGCTGGCTACGGGCCGGGCGCGCGGGGAGAGCGCGTCTATGCCGCCCTTGATCTGGGAACCAACAATTGCCGGCTTCTGATTGCGCGGCCGACGCCGCGCAACTTTCGCGTGGTGGATGCCTTCTCGCGCATCGTGCGCCTGGGGGAGGGGGTCGCGAGCACCGGGCGCCTGTGCGATGCGGCCATGGACCGGGCGGTCGCCGCCCTTGAAGTGTGCGCCGCCAAGATCGAGGCGCGGGGCGTCACGCGGGCGCGGATCATCGCCACCGAAGCCTGCCGCGCCGCCGCCAACGGCCCCGATTTCTGCGCCCGGGTGACCGAGCGCACCGGGCTCATTCTCGATGTGGTGGACCGCCGCACGGAAGCAGGGCTTGCCGCCGCCGGCTGCGCGCCGCTGGTGGACCCCACCTGCGAGGGGGCGATTCTGTTCGACATTGGCGGCGGCTCCACCGAGGTGGTGTGGCTCGGGCGCCGCGCCTCGGGCGATGATGGCCCGCCGCGGGCGCGAATCCGCTCCTGGGTGTCGCTGCCGGTGGGCGTCGTTTCGCTGGCCGAGCGCCATGGCGGCGTGAAAGTCTCCCGTGAATTGTTCGAGGCCATGGTGGGCGAGGTGGCCGCCATGCTGGACGGTGTGCGCCAGAGCTGGGGCGTGCGCCCGCCGGGCCGCATGCACCTGCTGGGCACCTCCGGAACTGTCACCACAGTGGCAGGCATTCACCTGGGACTGGCCCGCTATGACCGCACACGGGTTGACGGCGCCTGGCTCCATGCGCAGGACATCAACTGCGTGGTGGATCGGCTCATGGGCATGTCGTTCGAGGAGCGCGTCTCCAATCCCTGCATCGGCGCCCAGCGCGCCGATCTGGTGCTGGCGGGATGCGCGATCATGGAAGCGATACGCGAGACCTTCCCCACCGATCGGCTGCGCGTGGCCGATCGCGGTCTCAGGGAGGGTATGCTGGTGCAATTGATGCGGGCGGATGGCGCGTGGCGCCGTCACAGGGCCGACTGCGCGCGGGAGCCCCAGGCGTGACATCTTCTCCCAAGGGGCCGGACGGGCGCCCGTTGAAGGTGCGCGTGAAAACCGCGCGCGGCCGCACCACCTCCTCCCAGAAATGGCTGCAGCGCCAGCTGAACGATCCCTATGTGGCCCGTGCCAAGCGGGAGGGATGGCGCTCGCGCGCCGCCTATAAGCTCATTGAGATGGACGAGAAGGTCCATTTCCTGAAGCGCGGCATGCGGGTGGTGGATCTCGGCGCGGCACCGGGCGGCTGGAGTCAGGTGGCGGCGCGCAAGATCGGACTTGCCGAGGGGCAGGGCAAGGTGGTGGCCATCGACCTGCTGGAGATGGAATCCATCCCCGGCGTTCAGTTCGCCCAGCTCGACTTCCTCACCCCCGAGGCGCCGGAGCGCCTGCTGGAGATGCTGGGCGGTCCGGCGGATCTCGTCATGTCCGACATGGCGGCCAATGCCACCGGGCACAAGCAGACCGACCATCTGAAGATTGTCGGCCTTGTGGAGTTGGCAGCGGACTTCGCCCGCCAGGTGCTGGCGCCCGGCGGGGTGTTCGTGGCCAAGGTTCTGCAAGGGGGCACGGAAGGCGCGCTGCTATCGGACCTGAAGCGCGACTTCACCCAGGTGCGCCACATCAAGCCGCCGGCCAGCCGCGCCGATTCGGCCGAGCTTTATGTTCTGGCCACCGGCTATCGCGGCAAGGGGATGTCTGCGGGCGACACCGACGAGGGCAACACGGACCAGGGCGACGCCTGAAGGTCACGCCCTGTTCACGGGGCGCCCGTCCCCCCGGCGGCAGGGCCGGGCCGCGATCAGCGGGTGAGGACGATCTGCTGATTGTTGTCGAGAATGGTGCCCACATAGCGGTTGGGCCCATCCGGCTGCAGGCGGGCGGTCACCTTGCCCACGTGATTCTGCAGGACAAGGTCCGCCCCCATCACGTCCCAGCCCTTGGTCATGAAAATCTCGCTCGGGCAGGAAATGTCCGCCTGGGCCGCCAGGCCGCTGGCCCCACGGGACGTGGACAAGGTCAGCGGGCAAGTGCGCCGCCCCTCGTCCCAGGCGAAGGTCCAGGCGCCGGACAATTGCTCCTGGGTGTTGCTGGCCGCATAGGCCACTCCGCCCTGGGTGGTGGGCGGGGGCGTCAGGGGCACGTTGGAGGCGGTGGTGGCAGGCGTGACGGCCGCACCCGCCGTGGCAGCGGCCGCGCCGGTGGAAGGACGGGCAATGGAGGCCGTGGCATTGGGGGCGGGCATGGGCGCCGTTTCCACCGAGGCGGTGGGCGCAGAAAGCACCTGAGGCGAATCCATCGCAGTGGGTTTGGTGCCGAAGCCGCCCAACTCCGTGCTGCATCCGGCAAGCGCCAGTGCCGATACCATCACCGCTGCCGCGGGAACTGCCTTCATCCAACTGTCTCCGGACGTGCCGCTTAGTGCGCGGCACCCATTTCCAAGCCTAACCCGATCCGCCGAACGGCTCACCCCGCAACACGCAAAAGCCTTAACGGCGCATTCAGATGTCCTGGCCCGATCGCCCCCCTAGGAGACCGTGAGCCGGAACACTTTCCTGGAGAACATGGCAGGAGAATGACCCACGCGTCGGCTGCGACACAATATCCTGCGCGCGCCCGACTTGAAGCTTCGGCATGAGCCGTATGACAATCACACAAGCTGAGGCGCAAAATTCGTCCGGCGGGCGTTAAAAGTGAAGCTTGTGCGTGTTCAAAGGGGCGCCGTCTTCCTCTATTCCTGCCGGCGAAGAAATCCTGTGGAGGGCAGCCATGTATCAGATGCTGGATCCGACGACCCTGACCGTGCTCATCACCGGAGCGACTTCCGGTATCGGTGCCGCCGCGGCCCGCCGCTATGCGGGCGCCGGCGCCCGCGTCATCCTGGCCGGCCGTCGGGCCGAGCGGCTGGCTGCCCTCGCCGCCGAGCTGGGCGACAAGGTGCATTGCCTGGAACTGGACGTGCGCGACTATGACGCCACCACCGCCGCCCTCGCCGGGCTGCCGGAGGCCTTTGCCGGCATCAATGTGGTGTGCGCCAATGCCGGCCTCGCCTTGGGCCTGGAGCCCGCCCAGGAAGCGCACCTGTCCGACTGGGAAGAGATGGTGGACACCAATGTGAAGGGCCTGCTCTACACCGTGCGGGCCGCGCTGCCGGGCATGGTGGCCCGAAAGGAAGGCCATGTGGTGCTCACCGGCTCGGTGGCTGGCGACTATCCCTATCCGGGTGGCAACACCTATGGCGCCACCAAGGCCTTCGTGAAGCAGTTCGCGCTGAACCTGTGGGCGGACGTGGTGGGCACCGGCGTGCGCGTCACCAATGTGGAGCCTGGCCTCACCGAGACCGAGTTCTCCGTGGTGCGCTTCAAGGGCGACGAGGGCCGCGCCGGCAAGGTCTATGAGGGCGTCGCCCCCATGACCGGCGAGGACATCGCCGAGCAGATCTTCTTCTGCACCACCTTGCCGCGCCACGTGAACATCACCCGCATCCAGGCCATGGCCAGCCACCAGAGCTTCGGCCCCTTCGCCATCAAGCGGTCCTGAGGGCCGGGGGGCGCCCCATGAGCCTGCCGAACCTCATCACGCTGGGCCGCATCCTGCTGGTGCCGGTGGTGGTGTGGGCCATTGCCTCCGGGGAGGTACAGCTGGCGTTCTGGCTGTTCCTCCTCGCCGGGGTGTCGGACGCGATCGACGGCTTCCTGGCCCGGCATTTCGGCATGCAGACGGAGCTTGGTGCCTATCTCGACCCGCTGGCAGACAAGGCGCTGCTGGTGTCCATCTACGTGAGCCTCGCCATCGTCGGCCTCATCCCACGCTGGGTGGCCATTGCCGTGGTGGCGCGGGACGTGATGATTATCGGCGCCATCATGCTGTCCACCTTGATGGCGCGGCCCGTGACCATCCGCCCGTTGGTGGTCTCCAAGGTCAATACCACCGTCCAGATCGCCTTCGCCGCCCTGGTGCTGGCGTCCGACGGATTCGGGGTATCGCTGGGCTACGCCTTTCAATTGGGCCTTGTGGCGGTGGGCCTCTTGACGGCCCTTTCCGCGGCGGCCTATCTCGCCGCATGGATGCGCCACGTGGCCGGCTGAGTGCGGCGGGCGCGCCGGCCTCGCAGGCCTCCGTCCTGCCCTGCATGCTCGAAGGGAGACGCGATGGCGCTTCAGCTGCAATTGCGGTTCTGGATCGGGGCCCTGGTGGCGCTGATCTGCGCCCTTTGGCTGCTGCGCGGCATCCTGCTGCCCTTCGTGGTGGGCATCGCCATCGCCTATTTCCTCAATCCGCTGGTGGAGCGGATGGCGCGGCTGGGCCTGGCACGCACGCCGGCGGCGCTGGCCATTGTGGGCCTCCTGGTCCTGGTGGTGGTGATCCTGCTGCTGGTGGTGCTGCCGCTCCTGTCCAGCCAGCTGTTCGAATTCATCCAGAACATGCCCGGCTATGTGACGCGCCTGCAGCGCCTCGTCACGCAGGAAAACCGGGAATGGATCGACCATTTCTTCGGTGACCGGCTGCCAGACATCCAGCGCTCCCTGTCCGACCTCATGTCGCAAGGGGTCACCTATATGCTCGGCTTCCTCACCTCGCTCTGGTCGGGGGGGCAAGCGCTCATCTCGGTGTTTGCGCTCATGGTGGTGACGCCGGTGGTGGTGTTCTACGTGCTGTGCGACTGGCCCTCCATGCTGCATGCGGTGGACAGCTGGATTCCCGTGCACCAGCGCCCCGTGGTGCGGCGCCTGGGCCGCGAGATGGACATGGCGGTGGCCGGCTTCATTCGCGGGCAGGCGCTGGTGTGTCTCCTGCTCGGCACCTTCTATGCGGTGGCCCTGACCATGGCAGGCCTTAATTTCGGCCTGCTCATCGGTATTGTATCGGGGCTCATCACCTTCATTCCCTATGTGGGCTCCATGACCGGCCTGATGCTCGCCATGGGCATCGCCATCGTGCAGTTCTTTCCCGACTGGGCCATGATCGGAACCATTCTTGCCATCTTCCTGGTCGGCCAGACCGTGGAGGGCTACATCCTCTCCCCCAAGCTGGTGGGCGACAGCATCGGCGTGCATCCGGTGTGGCTGATGTTTGCCCTGTTTGCCTTCGGCTACCTGTTCGGTTTCGTCGGCCTGCTGCTGGCAGTGCCGCTGACCGCCGCCGTCGGCGTGCTCGTGCGCTTCGCCTTTCGCCAGTATTTCCAAAGCCAGCTTTATACCGGCGGCGATGACGCCGCTCCGGGCGTGCGCTGATCCATGGCCAGCCGAGGACAGATGAACCGCCAGTTGCCGCTGGACCTGCCGCCCGCGGCCGCCTTGCTGCGCGAGGATTTCCTGGCCGCGCCGGGCAATGCGGCGGCGCTGGCGCTGATCGATTCCTATCCCGACTGGCCAGGGCCGGTGGTGGGGCTGGTGGGACCGGCGGGTGCGGGCAAAAGCCACCTGGCCGCCATTTTCGCCCGCGAATCTGGTGCCCGCTCCGTCCAGGCCGATGCGCTGGACAAGCAGAGCGTGCCCGCCGCCCTGGAGACCGGCGCTCTCGTGGTGGAGGACCTCACCTCCGGCCGCCTGGATGAGCCCGCCCTGTTCCACCTGCTCAATCTGGCCCGCGAGCAAGGGGCCCATGTTCTGATGACCGCTCGCGCGCCGCTGGCCGGCCTGCCCCTCGTCACGCCCGATCTGGTCTCCCGCCTGCGCGCCATTCCCGTGGTGGAAATCGCCCCCGCCGATGACAGCCTGCTGGCCGCGGTGCTGGTGAAGCTGTTCGCCGACCGCCAGATCCAGGTGGACGAGGCAACCGTCCAATATCTGTTGCGGCGCATGCCCCGCTCGGTGGACGGCGCCCAGGCCCTGGTGGCCGCCATCGACCGCGCCGCCCTGGCGGCCCGCCGCCCGGTGACCCGCGCGCTGGCGGCCGAGGTCTTGCGTGCGGAGATGGATGCGCCCGAAGATGATGACGCGCCCTGACATGGGGCTGTCATAGAGCGGTCATGCAACACCGCCATGGTCCGGCCGAAATTGGGGGAATGCACATGAGCGCGAACGAGACCGCAGCGATTTCCATGGTGGAGGACGCGTCCCCCGCGGCCCAGGACAGCGCGGTGAGCGACCTGCGCCATTCGCCGGACCGCTTCATCAATCGCGAGATTTCCTGGCTGCACTTCAATCGCCGGGTGCTGGAAGAGGCGTCCAACACCAACCATCCGCTGCTGGAGCAGCTGCGCTTCCTGTCCATCTCGGCCAACAATCTGGACGAGTTCTTCATGGTCCGCGTGGCCGGCCTGAAGGAGCAGATCAGCGAAGGCGTGACGACGCCGAGCCCGGACGGCCTCAGCCCCTCCGATCAGCTGGCCAAGATCATGAACGAGGCCGGCAAGCTGATCTTCGACCAGCAGGACCGCTGGCGCGAGCTGCGCGTGGAGCTGGCCGCCACCGGCATCCGCCTGGTGGATGGATCGGAGGTCACCGCCAGCGATCTTGCCGCCCTGGAAAAGCACTTCCTGCACCACGTCTTTCCGGTGCTGACCCCGCTGGCCATCGACCCGGCCCATCCCTTCCCCTTCATCCCCAACCTGGGCTTCTCTCTGGCCCTGCAGCTGGTGCGCCAGACCGATGGGCGGGGCATGAATGCCCTCATCCGCGTGCCGGCCAAGGTGGAGCGCTTCATCCGACTGCCCGAGCATAATGGCCAGGGCATGCGCTTCATCGCCCTCGAGCAGATGATCGGCCTGTTCATCGCCCGCCTGTTCCCCGGCTATGCGGTGAAGGGACAGGGCGTGTTCCGGGTCATCCGCGACAGCGACCTGGAAATCGAGGAAGAGGCGGAGGATCTCGTCCGCCTGTTCGAGACCGCGCTGAAGCAGCGCCGCTACGGCTCGGTGATCCGCATGGAAGCGGACGCCGGCATGCCCGACGAGTTGCGCAACTTCGTCGCCCGCGAGCTGAACGTCCAGGACGAGGAAATCTTCGTCGTCAACGGCGTGCTGGCGCTGAACGAGTTTTCGCAGCTGGTGTCGGTGGATCGGCCCGACCTCAAGTTCCAGCCCTACAATGCGCGATTTCCCGAGCGCATCCGCGACCATGGCGGCGACTGCTTTCTGGCCATTCGCGAGAAGGACATCCTGGTCCACCACCCTTATGAATCCTTCGATGTGGTGGTTCAGTTTCTCCGTCAGGCTGCTCGTGACCCTAATGTCGTCGCCATCAAGCAGACCCTCTACCGCACCTCCTCCGATAGCCCCATCGTGAAGGCGCTGGCCGAGGCGGCCGAAGCCGGCAAGTCGGTGACCGCCCTGGTGGAGCTGAAGGCCCGCTTCGACGAAGAGGCCAACATCCGCTGGGCGCGCGACCTGGAGCGCGCTGGCGTGCAGGTGGTGTTCGGCTTCATCGACCTGAAGACCCACGGCAAGCTGTCCATGGTGGTGCGCCGCGAGGGCGGCGCGCTGTCCACCTATTGCCATGTGGGCACGGGCAATTATCACCCCATCACGGCGCGCATCTATACCGACCTGTCCTTCTTCACCGCCGACCCGGTGATCGCCCAGGACGTGGCGCGGATCTTCAACTTCATCACCGGCTATGCCACCCCCGGCGAGCTGGACGTGATGGCGGTGTCGCCCACCACCTTGAAGCCGCGCATCCTCCAGAACATCCAGGAGGAGATCGAGCACGCCCGCGCCGGCCGGCCGGCAGCCATCTGGCTGAAGTGCAATTCGCTGGTGGACCCCATGGTCATCGACGCGCTCTATGATGCGAGCGCGGCCGGCGTGCAGGTGGAATGCGTGGTGCGCGGCATCTGCTGCCTGCGGCCCGGCATCGCAGGACTTTCGGAGAATATCCGGGTCAAGTCCATCGTCGGCCGCTTCCTGGAGCACAGCCGCATCTATTGCTTCGGCGGCGGCCACGGCCTGCCCAATCCGCAAGCCATTGTCTATATTTCGTCGGCCGACCTGATGACCCGCAACCTGGATCGTCGCGTCGAGACGCTGTGCCCCATTACCAATCCCACCGTGCACGAGCAGGTGCTCGACCAGATCATGGTCGCCAACCTTATCGACAACGAACAGAGCTGGCGGGTGTTGCCGGACGGGTCCTCGGAACGCATATTCCCGGCCCCGGGCCAAGAATCATTCAACGCCCATCGTTATTTCATGACCAATCCGAGTTTGTCCGGCCGTGGAAAGTCTCTCAAAAATTCTGCGCCGCGGAGCCTTCTCGTCCGGCGGTGAAACCCGTGGACAAGGTGAGCGCGCGACGGATCAGATGGCCGTGACGCAACCCATTGCGGTCATCGACATCGGATCGAACTCCGTGCGCCTCGTGGTCTACGAGGCGCTGACCCGGGCCCCGACCCCGATCTTCAACGAAAAGGCCCTGTGCGGGCTCGGCCGGGAGGTGCTTTCCACCGGCCGGCTCGCGCAGGATGCAGTTGAAAAGGCGCTGTCCGCCCTGCGGCGGTTCCGCGCCCTGTGCGATGCCATGCAGGTGGGCACGCTCTATGCGCTCGCCACGGCCGCCTCCCGGGATGCGGACAACGGCCCCGCCTTTATCGCCGAATGCGAGGCGATTTGCCGGGTGCGGGTGGAAATCCTGTCGGGTCGGCGCGAGGCGGAACTGGCGGCCTATGGCATCGTCTCCGGCATGCACGACCCGGACGGCCTTGCCGGTGATCTGGGCGGCGGTTCGCTGGAGCTCGTGGACATCAAGGGCGCGCGGGTGGGGGAGGGGATCACCTTGCCCCTCGGCAGCCTCGCCTTGCAGGATCGGTCCTCCAAGTCCCTGCGCAAGGCCGAGAAGATCGTCCGCGACGCGGTGGAGGATGCTCCCCTTCTGTCGGACCTGGCCGGCCGCACCTTCTATGCGGTGGGCGGCACGTGGCGTGCGCTGGCCCGCCTGCACATGTTCCAGAAGGGCTATCCGCTGCATGTGATGCACGGCTATACCTTGCCGGCCAAGGAAGTGCTGGACTTCACGCGCACCGTCCATCGCGGCGACATTTCCGCCCTGGCCCGCATCGAATCGGTCTCCCCCGCCCGCCGGCCGCTGCTGGCCTATGGCGCGCTGGTTCTGGAGAATGTGGTGCGCCAGGGGCGCCCGGCCTTTGTGGAAATCTCGGCGCTCGGCGTGCGCGAGGGACTGCTCTACTCGCTGCTTGAAGAAGAGCAGCGCGCCCATGATCCCCTGCTCATTTCCGCGCAGGAGTTCAACGTCCTGCGGTCCCGGTCGCCGGTGCACCAGGAAGAATTGGTGCGCTGGACGGACGCCTTCTTCGCTTCCACCTTGGCCTTGGAAGAGGACCCGCAGGAGCGGCGGCTCCGCCAGGCGGCGTGCCTGCTGGCGGATGTGAGCTGGCGGGCCCACCCCGATTATCGCGGCGAGCAGAGCCTCAACATGATCGCCCATGCCGCTTTCGTGGGGCTCGACCATGCCGGCCGCGCCGCCATGGCGCTGGCGGTCTATTACCGGCACATGGGCCTGGGCGAGGATGAGAGCGCCCCGCGCATCCTGGAGCTGGTCTCCACCGGACAGTTGGACCGCGCGCGCATCCTGGGCGCGGCCATGCGGGTGGCCTATCTCCTGTCGGCCGCCATGCCGGGTATTCTGCCGCGCGCGCCCATGCTGGCCCGCGGGGACAGCGTGGTCCTCACCGTCCCCCGCGCTCTGGCTGATCTGGTGAACGAACGCGTCCATTCCCGCCTGCGCCAACTCTGCCGGCAGATCGGGCGCGATCCGGTGGTGGAATTTACCGCCTGAGTGGATCGGAGCGAAGCTGAGCCTCGCCCCTGGGGCCCCGCCCGCGTCACCCTGGCAAGTGCCAGGGGCGGGAGAGAGCCCCACGAACGCACGACGCGCGCCCCGAAGGGCGCCCGACTGCCGCCAAGGGCGGCTGGGGTGCTTCTCAGCGCCGTGGACGGCTGAAGCGCTTCATCGTCTCCGCGCCGCCCGCGCGCCATTCCTGGGCGCGAAAAGGCCTAGGCGGCGCGGCGCTGGTGGCGCCCTTCGCGGACTTCCTCGATGATTTTGGCGCAGAAGGCCTCCAGGTCGCCGGGGTTGCGGGAGGTGATGAGGCCATTGTCGGTAACCACCTGGGAATCCTCCCACTGGGCCCCCGCATTGATGACGTCCGTCTTGATGGACTTGTACGAGGTCATGCGCTTGCCCTTGGCGATGCCGGCTTCCACCAGCAGCCACGGTCCATGGCAGACCGCTGCCACCGTCTTGCCCGCATCATAGAAGGCCTTCACCAGCTTCACGGCCTGCTCGTCGGCGCGCAGGATGTCGGGATTCATCTGACCGCCCGGCAGAACCAAGCCGTCATAATCAGCCTCGCGGACCTCGGCGAGGGCCTTATCCACCGGCACCGGCCGGCCCCAGTCCTTCTGGTCCCAGCCCTTGATCTGCCCGCTCTCGGGCGAGGCCACATGGACCTGCGCGCCCGCTTCCTTCAGGCGATCGCGCGGCACTTCAAGCTCGGACTGCTCAAAGCCGTTGGTGGCGAGAATGAGAATGCGCTTGCCGTCCAAAGAACCCGGCATGATGTCCTCCTGAGTTTGGGGGTCTCTAAGGACAATGACAGGGCGCGCGCATCGTTCCCGGCTGCATCCGGGAGAGGCAAAAAGAAACGGCGGGCTTGCGCCCGCCGTCTTTGGAAGAGCCAAGCTCTGGTCGTCCGGGATCAGTTATCCAGGAACGACCGCAGCTTGCGCGAGCGGCTGGGATGCTTGAGCTTGCGCAGGGCCTTGGCTTCGATCTGGCGGATACGCTCGCGCGTCACCGAGAATTGCTGGCCCACTTCCTCCAGCGTGTGATCGGTGTTCATGCCGATGCCGAAGCGCATGCGCAGCACGCGCTCCTCGCGGGGGGTGAGGGAGGCGAGCACGCGGGTCGTGGTCTCCCGCAGGTTGGACTGGATGGCAGCGTCGATGGGGAGCACCGCATTCTTGTCCTCGATGAAGTCGCCGAGGTGCGAGTCTTCCTCGTCGCCGATGGGCGTTTCGAGGGAGATGGGCTCCTTGGCGATCTTCAGGACCTTGCGGACCTTCTCCAGCGGCATGCCCAGCTTCTCGGCCAGTTCTTCCGGGGTCGGCTCGCGGCCGATCTCATGGAGCATCTGGCGGGAGGTGCGCACGATCTTGTTGATGGTCTCGATCATGTGCACGGGGATGCGGATGGTGCGGGCCTGGTCCGCGATGGACCGGGTGATCGCCTGCCTGATCCACCAGGTGGCATAGGTGGAGAATTTGTAGCCGCGCCGGTACTCGAACTTATCGACCGCCTTCATGAGGCCGATATTGCCCTCCTGGATCAGGTCCAGGAATTGCAAGCCGCGGTTCGTGTACTTCTTGGCGATGGAGATGACGAGGCGCAGGTTGGCCTCCACCATTTCCTTCTTGGCCTGGCGGGCTTCCTTCTCGCCCTTCTGCACCATCTGGACGATCTTGCGGAATTCAAGGATCTCCAGGCCGGTCTCGGTGGCGAGGTTATGGATGTCGCCGCGCAGGTCCTTGATCATGTCCTTCTCGGACGCGACAAAGCCCTTCCAGCCCTTTGAGCCGAGCTTGGAGACGCGCAGCACCCACTTGGGGTCCAGCTCATAGCCCTGATACTGGCGCAGGAAGTCGTCGCGGGTCACGCCATAGCTCTCGGCGAGGCGCAGCAGGCGGCCCTCCAGGCCCACGAGACGCTTGTTGATCTCGTAGAGCTGCTCCACCAGGGCATCGATGCGTGCCTGGTTGAGGGACAGCGACTTCATATCGAGGACCAGGTCCTCTTTCAGCTTCTTGGCCTTGCGCTCCTGGGCCGGGGAGAGCGTCTCGTTCTTGAGCTTGGACTCGACGTTCTGGTCCTGCAGGCGGCGCAGCTTCTTGTAATTGTCGGCGATGCGCTCGAAGGTCTCGAGGACCTTGGGCTTGATCTCCGTCTCCATGGCGGCGAGCGACAAGGAATTTTCCATGTCGTCCTCGTCCCCCTCGGGAGAGGCGCCGTCGCCGAGCAGGCCATCCTCGCCCGCTTCGGGAGCAAGAGCGGCTTCCCCTTCCAGGGCCGGGGGCGGGTTCTTGCCCTCGGGGCCGGCATAGGTGGCCTCAAGGTCGATGATGTCGCGCAGGAGCACGCGCCCCTCGGCCAGTTCATCACGCCAGATGATGATGGCCTGGAAGGTGAGGGGGCTCTCGCACAGGCCCGCAATCATGGCCTCGCGGCCGGCCTCGATGCGCTTGGCGATGGCGATTTCGCCCTCGCGAGAGAGCAACTCCACCGAGCCCATCTCGCGCAGATACATACGCACGGGATCGTCCGTGCGCTCCGCCGGCTCTGACTTGGTCTCGGCGCGGGTGATGGCGCGGGGGGCGGCCTCGGCGACTTCGCCGCCCTCTGCCTCTTCCGGCTCGTCGGCGGTCTCGCCTTCCTCGCCGTGCTCCTCGTCGGCGGCTTCTTCCGCCTCGATCACGTTGATGCCCATGTCGTTGAGCATGGCGAGGGTGTCCTCGATCTGCTCGGAGGTCACCTCCTCGGACGGCATCACTTCATTGAGCTGCTCATAGGTGACGTAGCCGCGGCGCTTGGCATTCTTGATCATCTTCCGGACGGCCGCGTCCGAGAGGTCGAGCAACGGCCCATCGGGGGCGTCGTTCTCCTTCTCCGGAGCTTCGGTCGTCTCGGTGGCCTGCTTCGCCATGGACATCTCCTGCCTGATCGCCGTCTGCCAACGGCGAAACGGCGGCGCAACCACAAGGTCCGCCGCCTCACTCAACCGCCTGGGAGCCTCCGTGATAGAGGCCCTCCGTTAAATCAGCCTGAACCGCCGCGCGCGACGCGGCCAGTTCCCCTGGTACCTCGGGTCGGCCCTATGGATCACGCCGCCGCGCCCCTAGCGCGCTGGCGTTCGACCCGAAGAGGCACCAAACCCTTCCACCAGGGCCTCGGTTCCATCCATGGCGGAAAGACGTTCGCGCACGTCCCTCAACCAGGCAAAGTTCGCCTCGCTCGGGTCGTCACCCAAGTGGCGTTCCGCTTCTCTCAATTCTCTAGATAGCGCGTAAGCCTTGCGATGCAAGGCCGTCCGCTGCTGCCACCAGAGCCTTACATCCTCTTGAGCGGTATCAGGATAGGCTGGCCAGTCCATTTTCGCATTGGCGAGGGCCCTGACGCGCCGGCAGACCGCCTCCAGCTCGGCCGCTCCCTCGGCCGGATGGGCCGCCAAATGGGCGGCAAGGTCGAGCCCGTGCATATGCGCTTCCAGCAGCACGCGGCGCAAGCGGTCCGCCTCTGCATGGGCGAATGGCAGCTCCGCGATTTCCTCGCCCATCTCGTCCATGAGCCAGGGGTGGTTCAGCAGGCACAGAAGCAGCAGCGCCTCATTGCGGGGCAGGCTGGCGCCGGGCCCGCGCACCACGGCGGACCGGGAGAGTTCCCCGCCACCGCGCGGGCTCATCATCTCGCCCGGGGACGCCGGCCGGCCCTTCTGGCCTCCCGGACCCGGGCGGCGCGCGGCCGCCCATTGGGTGCGCACCGCGCCGGCGGGCGCCAGCAGGCGGCGCATGCGCTCGGTCAGGTCCGCCTTGTAGTGGCGGCGCACGGTCTCGTCGGCGATGGCGTTCACCACCTCGCCGATGCGCGTTTCCAGCGCTGCCCGGCGCTCGGGCGTGTCGAGGTTCACCGCCTCGGTCTCCCGCTGCCAGAGCATGGCGGCCAAGGGCTCGGTGCGACCGAGCACCCCTTCCATGGCCTCGCGGCCGCCCCGCCGCACCAGATCGTCCGGGTCCTGGCCGTCGGGGAGGGCGCCGAAGGCGAGGCTCTTGCCGGGCTTGATGTGGGGCAAGGCGAGGTCAATGGCGCGATAGGCCGCCCTGCGGCCGGCCTTGTCGCCGTCAAACAGGAGGGTCGGCTCGTCCGCCATGCGCCAGAGCAATTGCAATTGCTCGTCGGTGAGCGCGGTGCCGAGCGGCGCCACCGCCGCCTCGAAGCCCGCTTCCACCATGGCGATCACGTCCACATAGCCTTCCACCGCCACCACCCGGGCGCCCTTGTGCGCGGCGGCGCGGGCGGCAAAGCCGTTGTAGAGCAGGGAACCCTTGTGAAAGAGCGGGGTCTCCGGCGAGTTGAGATACTTGGCCGACACGTCCTTTTCGAGCGCCCGGCCGCCAAAGCCCACGGTGCGGCCCTTCAAGTCCGTGATGGGAAAAATCACCCGGTCGCGGAAGCGATCATAGGGGACGGGAATGTCGTCGGCCGCCACCAGCAGGCCGGCCTCCACCATGTCGGAGACGGACACGCCGACCTTGCCCAAGGCCTCCTTAAGCCCGTAGCGCTCACCCGGCGCATAGCCGAGGCCGAAGCGCTTCTGCGTGGCGGGGCCGAGCAAACGGTCGGAAAGATAGCCGCGGGCCTTGGCCCCCGCCCGGGCCTGAAGCGATTCGCGGAAATAAGCTTCGGCGAGGGAGAGCACGTCATACAGCGTGCGGCGACGCTCCTCCCGGGCGGCCGCCTCGGGCGTCACCTGGGGCAGGGACAGGCCGGCCATGGAGGCCAGGCGCTCCACCGCCTCGCCAAAGGGAACGCCCTCCGTCTCCATCAGGAAGTCGAACACGTCGCCGTGCTTGCCGGAGGAGAAGCAGTGGTAGAAGCCCTTCTGGTCATTGACGAAGAAGGATGGGGTCTTCTCGGCATTGAAGGGGGACAAGCCGGCGAACTCGCGGCCCTGTTTCTTCAGCCGGACTTTGCGGCCCACCACTTCGGAGACCGGCAGCCGGGCGCGGATCTCATCCAGGAAGGAGGGGGGGAAGCGCATTCAGCCCATTCTCATGCGGCAACGTCTCGCCGCTGGCCGGATCATAACAGTTCGGCCGGTCACGGGCGACCGGCCGGGCAGAGGGCAGGGGACCTCGGGAGAGGCGGGCGGCCGCGTTTGGGCCGCCTTGCCCGCTGTCCCCGCAATTCACAGCCTCAGGAGGCGGTGAGGGCGTCCTTCACCCAGGGCGAGGCCTTGCCGAAGTCGATGGCGCCGGCGTGACGCTCCTTCAGCACCGCCATGGTGCGGCCCATGTCCTTGATGCCCTTGGCCTCGATCTCGGCCACCACGGCGGCGATCACCGCGCGGGTCTCCGCCTCGTCCAGCTGGCGGGGCAGGAAGCTCTGGATGACCGTGATTTCCGCGCGCTCCTGCTCGGCGAGCTCGGGGCGGCCATTCTCCTCATAGATGCGGGCGCTTTCCTCGCGCTGCTTGGCCATCTTGGAGAGCAGGGAGCGGATCTCGTCGTCCCCCAGCGGGTCCTTGCCCTGGCCGCGGGCCTCAATGTCCCGGTCCTTCAGCGCGGCATTGACGAGGCGCAGGGTGGACAGGCGCACCTTGTCGCCGGCCTTCATGCTCTCTTTCAAAGCGGTGTTGATGTCGTCGCGCAGCACGTTGTCCTCGTCTCGTCTGATCTGTTTCTTGCCGTCCGCCCGCCGCCCCGCGCGGCCTCGGATGCGGCCTTTGCCGGTGCCCGGAGGCACCTGCTTTCGCTCCATGTCCCCAGATGCGGCCGCCGATCCGCGTCCTCGCCTCACGCGCAGCACCGGGGCGATCCTTTCATAAGATCGAACCCGCGGCCCATTCCGGCTTTGGCTTGAGGAAACGCGTTCGTACGCCGGCGCCTTCTTCCGCGCCGCCGGGTCACGGCTCCTGAAAAATCACGGCCACCCGTCGGCTCGACCGCCCTGCGCGAATGGCAGCGTTGCAAAATCCGCGCAAAGGCGCTCGCCCCACTGGATCAGCGACGCGTGAACCCTTATCTAGGCGATCCATGAGCCAGGAACAAGATCACGCCCATGCCCCCGCCGGCAGCGCCGACGGCTGGGTCGAACACAAGCCGACCGCGCTGCTGGTGCTCGCGGACGGCACCGTCCTTGAAGGCTATGGCCTCGGCGCCATCGGCGAGGGGGTGGGGGAGGTGTGTTTCAACACCGCCATCACCGGCTATGAGGAGATCCTGACGGACCCCTCCTATAGCGGCCAGATCATCACCTTCACCTTCCCCCATATCGGCAATGTGGGCACCAACGAGGAGGACATCGAGACGGTGTCCATGGCCTCGGCCTCCGGCGTGCGCGGCGTGGTGCTGCGCGCCCCCGTCACCGATCCGTCCAATTACCGCGCCACCCGCCATTTCGACCAATGGCTGAAGGCGCGCGGCATTTCCGGCATCTCGGGCATCGACACCCGCGCGCTGACCGCTCTCATCCGCGAGAGCGGCATGCCCAATGCCGTCATCGCCCATGCCCCCGACGGCGTGTTCGACGTGGAGGCGCTGAAGGCCAAGGCCAAGGCCTGGCCGGGGCTGGAGGGCATGGACCTCGTGCCCTCCGTCACCTCTGCCCAGCGCTTCGACTGGGACGAGACCCCCTGGGTCTGGCCGGAGGGCTATGGCCACCAGGACAATGCTAGGTATCACGTGGTCGCCATCGACTACGGCGTGAAGCGCAACATCCTGCGCCTGCTGGCGCGCGCTGGCTGCAAGGTCACGGTGCTGCCCGCCACCGCCACTGCGGACGAGGTTCTGGCGCTGAAGCCGGACGGCGTCTTCCTGTCCAACGGCCCTGGCGATCCCGCCGCGACCGGCACTTATGCAGTGCCGGTGATTCGGGCGCTGATCGACGAGGCGATCCCCACCTTCGGCATCTGCCTGGGTCATCAGATGATCGGCCTTGCCGTGGGCGGGCGCACTCTGAAGATGCACCAGGGCCACCACGGGGCGAACCATCCCGTGAAGGACCTGACCACCGGCAAGGTGGAGATCACCTCCATGAACCATGGCTTTGCCGTGGATCGGGACAGCCTGCCGGCCAATGCGGTGGAGACCCACGTCTCCCTGTTCGACGGCTCCAATGCGGGCCTCGCGCTTGCCGACAAGCCGGTCTTCTCGGTGCAGTACCATCCCGAGGCGAGCCCGGGACCGCAGGACAGCCACTATCTGTTCGATCGCTTCGTGGACATGATCGCCCGCCATAAGGCGGCTTGATCGCCGGCGGCGGGGAGGGCTGGAGCCCGGCCCGCCTCTGAGCCCCAGGCGACCGGCAATAAAAAACCCCGCCACGGCGGGGTTTTTTCGTCTTACAGGTGTGCGGTCGGCGTCAGGCCGGACATTCAGTCCAGAAATTCGCCATGGGCTTCCACATGCTTGGCAAGGCCCAGCGTGTGCTCGCGCACCAGACGTTCGGCGAGGTCGGCGTCCCGTTTCTCGATGGCCTCCACGATCCGGGCATGGTCGACCACGGAGCGCTGGGCGCGGTGGTCCTGGCCGATGGTGACCTTGCGCACGCCGCGCATGTGGGGGAACAGGCTCTCGGTGGTCTCGGCGATCAGCTCGCAGCCGGACATGCGGATGATGGCCTTGTGGAAGGCGAGGTTGGCTTCCGAATATTCGGTGACGAACTCTTCCGGGTTGCGATTGGCGAAGGCGTCCACATTGCGCCGCAGCTCGCGGATCTCGGCGTCGGAGGCGCTCTTGCAGGCGAGCCGCGCGGCCATGCTTTCCAGCGCCGCCCACACCGTGATCATTTCCAGGATCTCGCGCTTGGACTTGCGCACCACGAAGATGCCCCGGCGTGGCACGGACCGCACGAAGCCTTCCTGCTCCAGCAGGGTCATGGCTTCGCGGATGGGGGTGCGGGAAACGCCGAGCTTTTCGGACAGCTGCCGCTCTTCGAGGCGGATCTCTTCCTTGTGGCTGTAGATGTCCATCTCCATGATGGCGGACTTGAGGGCCTTGTAGGCCTTCATCCGGAAGCTCGAGTCGGTCTCGATCGGCTTCACATTGATATCCTGGTAGGTCATCACCACCCTTGCCCGGCGACGCTGCGCGCCCCCTGATCACCTGCCTCCTTCAGAGGCAAAAATACAAGATACCTAGATGGCATCGATCCTTGCTTTGAGCAAGTAAGGGGCGCCGTGGCAGCGTTGCCAATCTTGATCGCCATCTTGGATCAGGACAGTTCCAAACTCTATTGACAGTCCGTATTCTGAATACCAGCATGTCTCTCCGGGCTCATAAGGCAGGAAAACCGCCGCAGCCCGCGGAGAGGAAACGCGCCAATGATTACCGTTGCGGACATTCTGCGCGAGAAGCGCGATACGCGCATCATCACCATGCGCATGCACGAAACCGTCGCCACCGCCGCCCGGATCATGCAGAGGGAGAACATCTCCTCTGTGGTGGTGCAGGACGTGGTGGACACTGAAGGCGCCACGGTCATCGGCGTCTTTTCCGAACGGGATGTGGCCCGCGCCCTGGTGGAGCACGGGCCTGCCACGCCGGGCCTGCCCGTCGCCACCTTCATGAAGCGGGCGCTTGTCTCCTGCGCACTGGAGGACACGCTCCTGGCGGTCCTGCGCCGCATGACGGACCATCAGATCCGCCATCTGCCGGTGATGGAAGAGCACGCCCTTGTGGGCGTCATCAGTGCCACCGACCTGATGCGCCACTATCTGAATGAAGGTGAGGCGCAGCGCTTCCCCGCTCTGGCCGCCGGCGAACTGGCCGCCGGACTTCTCGCATTGCGATGATCGCGGCGACCGGCGGGTGCCATGTGCACGCGCCGGTCGAAAGGCCATTGCCGGCCGGTTGAAGCGGTGATATGTCTTTGTATCTGGCATACCAAATCCAATAGACGAAATATCAACAAGGGCTTTCGGGCCCGACAGCCGGCGCAGATCGGCAGGCATGCTGTAGGGCAGGTTCCAGGGGTAGAGGCATGGGCAAGGCACTCGAAGGTGTGCGCGTGCTCGACATGACGCACGTGCAATCCGGTCCGTCCGCGACGCAATTGCTCGCCTGGATGGGCGCAGACGTCATCAAGGTCGAGATGCCGCGCCGCGGCGACATCACGCGCACGCAACTGCGCGACAAGTCCAATGTGGACTCGCTTTACTTCACGATGCTGAACGCCAACAAGCGCAGCATCACCCTCAACATCAAGTCGCAGCAAGGGCAGGATGCCCTGGCCCGGCTGGTGGTGGGCTGCGACGTCCTGGTGGAGAATTTCGGCCCCGGCGTCCTCGATCGCCAGGGCTTTGGCTGGGATCGGGTGCAGGCCCTCAATCCGCGGATGATCTACGCCTCCATCAAGGGCTTTTCCGAGGACGGCGACGTCGACGCCAAGGCCTATGAGACCATCGCCCAGGCCATGGGCGGGGCCATGAGCACCACGGGCTGGCGCTCCGGCCCGCCGACCGCCTCCAGTGCCCAGATCGGCGACACCGGCACCGGCATCCATTGCGTGGCCGGCATTCTCGCCGCCCTCTACCAGCGCACGCTTACCGGGCGTGGGCAGAAGGTGGAGGTGGCCATGCAGGATTGCGTGGTCAACATGCTCCGCGTGAAGCTGCGCGACCAGCAGCGCCTGTCCTCCGGTCCGCTGACCGAATATCCCGGCGTGCCCGGCGGCGATTGCGTGCCGCGGGCGGGCAATGCCTCCGGCGGCGGCCAGCCGGGCGCGGCCCTGCGCTGTGCGCCGGGCGGCGAGAATGACTATTGCTACGTCATCATCCAGCCCCAGGGCTGGGCGCCGCTGATGCGCCTCATCGGCCGGCGGGACCTCATCGAGGACCAGCGCTTCGCCACCCACGAGGCGCGTGCCCAGCGGCTCGATGCCTGCTTCGCGGTCATCGAGGGCTGGACGCGCCACCGCAGCAAGTTCGACGTCATGAAGGCGCTCAAGGCCATCGACGTGCCCTGCGGCCCCATTCTGTCCACCAAGGACATCCTGGACGACCGCGCGCTCTATGAGCGCGGCTTCCTGGTGGAGGTGCCCCATCCCGAGCGGGGCACCTATGTCACGGTGGCCTCCCCCATCCGCCTGTCGGACAGCGACGTTCCGGTGGAACGCGCGCCCCTCCTTGGCGAGCACACGGACGAGGTGCTCGCGGCCATCGGCTATGGCCCGGATGACATTGCCAACATGCGCGCCACCGGCGCGGTGTAACGCCAAAACCGCCCTCCAGAGGGACGAGGGAGAGGGCGGATCAAATCTCAAAGATAAGAACAAGACTAATGAATATATGGGGAAGGAAAAAATGGGTTCACATGGTCCTACGGGCACCGCAACCGTGACGGCGAACCGCTGGCTTCAGCTGATTGCCGGCATTGTTTGCATGGTCGCAGCCGCAAACATCCAATATTCCTGGACGCTCTTCGTCCCGGAAATCCAGAACGCCCACGGCTGGAGCCGCGCCTCCATCCAGGTGGCGTTCACCGTCTTCGTGGTGGTGCAGACCTGGCTCACCCCCATCGAGGGCTATTTCATCGATAAATACGGCCCCCGGGCCGTGGTTTTGGTGGGCGGTGTCTTCACCGGCCTGTCCTGGATCATGAACTCCTATGCCACCTCGCTGACCGGCTTCTATGTGGGCGCGGCCATCGGCGGCATCGGCGTCGGCTGCGTCTATGCCACCTGCGTGAACAGCGCGCTGAAGTGGTTCCCGGACAAGCGCGGTCTTGCGGTCGGCCTCACTGCCGCCGGCTATGGCTCGGGCACGGTGCTCACTATCATCCCCATCGCCAACATGCTGAAGACATCGGGCTACCAGGAGACCTTCTTCCTGTTCGGCCTGATCCAGGGCGCCATCATCCTGCTGGCCGCCGGCTTCCTGCGCGCGCCGCAAAAGGGTGAGGTCACCTTCTCCAGCACCGTGGCGCAGAGCCGCCGCGACTATACGCTCGGCGAGGCCCTGCGCACCCCGGTCTTCTACGTCATGCTGACCATGTTCATCCTGACCGTCACCGGCGGCCTGATGGCGGTGGCCCAGCTGGGCGTGATCGCCGAGGACCTGGGCGTCAAGAAGGTGGAAGTGAACCTCTACTTCTTCGCCATGGCCGCCTTGCCGTTTGCGCTGATGCTGGACCGCATCCTCAACGGCATCTCCCGCCCGCTGTTCGGCTGGATCTCCGACCATATCGGCCGCGAGAAGACCATGTTCTTCGCCTTCGCCATGGAAGGCATCGGCATCGTCGCGCTCGGGACCTTCGGTCACAATCCCTGGGCGTTCATCATCCTGTCGGGTATCGTCTTCCTGGCATGGGGCGAAGTCTACTCGCTGTTCTCGGCGACTGCCGCGGACACCTTCGGCAGCGCCCATGTGGGCAAGATCTATGGCGTGCTTTATTGCGCCAAGGGTGTGGCGGCGCTTCTGGTTCCCGTCGCCAACCTCATCATGGAAGCGACCGGTTCCTGGGCCACCGTTCTTTACATCGTCGCGGCCATGGATCTCACCGCCGCCTTCTGTGCCCTTTTCGTTCTGCGTCCCCTTCTCGCGCGCCATCACCGGCTCAACGAGGAAGCGGCCGCGCGCGCAACGCGTCAGGCAGCGGTCGGCGCCTGACCAAACAGCCCTCTGCCGCCTTCGGGCGGCCCCTCACGGCCCCGGCTCTGCCGGGGCCTTTTTTTTGTCCCACGCCCGGAATGGCGCCTGGCGATCATCCGGTGCCAGTGAGGTCGGATGAGTATGTTGATGGTCAGGGTCGTAAAGGTGTGTGGATGTAATTCTAATGAAAATTCCATATGATAAATCACGGTATACAGCGTAAAAAATTGAATATACGCTCATGTTTGTGGATTTTGATCCCCCGAAAACATCCCAATTACAGTGTCCGATAGTCGGATTTTCGGTGCATTTAGCCGTTACGTAGCAGCAAGTAGCATATTGTATTTGGTATTTTGAATGCAGTCTGAGGCTCTCGCCCCCCTCCGGGGACTTGATTCCCGCCCGGTTCGCCAAAGCCGGGCCTGCGCCCTCACCGGACGCGAAAGAAGAGCCTGGTCCCCGCGCACGCGCGCGGACCTCACCCCGGCCTCCGCCGGGGCCAAGACAAACAAGAATGGTGACCGTCACGGGCCGTTCATCGATGCGGAAGGCGCTGCGCGCCCGACGCCATGACCCCAGTTGACCATAAGGGAAGGGAAGGAAATGCCGGCAGTCGAAACCGCGCGCAGTGGCCCCGTTGGCGGGCGCTGGCTGCAGCTGCTCATCGGCGTCATCTGCATGTCGATGATCGCCAATCTTCAATACGGCTGGACGCTGTTCGTCGAACCCATCAATGACAAGCACCAGTGGGGCCGCGCCGCCATCCAGGTGGCCTTCACCATCTTCGTGGTCACCGAGACCTGGCTTGTTCCCATCGAAGGCTGGTTCGTCGACAAGTTCGGCCCGCGCATCGTCGTCTTCATCGGCGGCATCCTGTGCGCCGCCTCTTGGGCGCTCAATTCCATCGCCGACACCCTGACCCTGCTTTATGTGGCCGCTGCCATCGGCGGCGTGGGCGCGGGCGCGGTCTATGGCACCTGCGTCGGCGCCGCGCTGAAGTGGTTCCCCGATCGCCGCGGCTTGGCCGCCGGCATCACCGCCGCCGGCTTCGGCGCCGGCTCCGCGCTGACCATCGTGCCCATTGCGGCCATGATCGCCGCGCAGGGCTACCAGCAGACCTTCCTGTTCTTCGGCCTGATCCAGGGCGGCGTGGTGCTGGTGCTCTCCTTCCTGCTCCAGGTGCCCAAGCCCGGCCAGCTGCCGAAGGCGCAGAGCACCGCCATCGTGCAGTCCCGGCGCAATTACGGCCCGGTGGAGATGCTCAAGTCCCCGGTCTTCTGGGTGATGTATCTGATGTTCGTGCTGGTGGCCTCCGGCGGCCTCATGGCCACCGCCCAGCTCGGCTCCATCGCCAAGGACTTCAAGATCGCCAACGTCCCGGTGAGCCTGATCGGCATCACCATGCCGGCGCTGACCTTCGCCCTGTCCATCGACCGGGTGCTGAACGGCCTCACCCGTCCCTTCTTCGGCTGGGTGTCGGACAATATCGGCCGCGAGAACACCATGTTCATTGCCTTCGCCCTGGAAGCGGTGGGCGTGCTGGCGCTGGGTCACTTCGGCGCCAATCCGGTGGCCTTCGTGATCCTGACCGGTCTGGTCTTCTTCGCCTGGGGTGAGATCTACTCGCTCTTCCCCGCCACCTGCGGCGACACGTTCGGCTCTAAGTTCGCCACCACCAATGCGGGCTTCCTCTACACCGCCAAGGGCACGGCGTCCCTCGTGGTGCCGTTCGCCAGCATCATGGTGGCCCAGTATGGCAACTGGGACCTGGTGTTCGCCGTGACCGCGGCCGTGAATGCCATCGCCGCCATCATGGCCATCTTCGTGCTGAAGCCCATGCGGGCCCGCTTCGTGGCCGAGGCCAAGCGCGACGTGGCCTCTTCCGAGGTGATGGAAGCCACCACCCACTGAAAAGGCGGCCGGCCCCGGTGCGGGCCGGCCTGTCCTTTAACCGCAAACCTCCCGCCGGCCACGACGCGTTTCCGGCCGGCTCACTGGGGGCGGGGCAACCCGCCCCTTTTTCGCGCGCCCGCGGGGACGCGCTATCTCAGAAGGCGCGGGGGAAAGAGGCCCAGGCGGGATCTTCTTCCGCCTTGCGGCGGTCACCGCCAAAGCCGGTGGACGCGGTACGGGTGGTGGCCTCTTCCAGGGCCAGAGCGACCGGCAGGCCCGGCTCGCCGGCGGCGGCCATGAAGGCGCGCGGCTGGGCGAAACCCACCAGGGCGCCGGTCAGCGCCATGCCGAAAATGCCGAGGGCGGTCAGGTCAAGGGCAGTCATGTCATCCTCCGGGACCCGCTGCGCGGGATCGAAACGGCGGGGGCGGCATCGGCCGGCCCCGACTACGGATGACATACTGACCTAAATTGGCGCTTTCGTGGTATACAAAATACGCATGCTGCTCTTGCGATGCTGCATAGCAGCAATGTTGCAGATCCTCTCAGGCTTCCCCCCGCCCGAGCGCACGCAGATGCGCGATCACCCCGCCGGCCGAACCGGTGGCGGTGGCCGGCAAGGCGCCGCCGCGCACCGCGCCCAGGAGATCGGTGGCCATTTCCTTGCCCAGTTCCACGCCCCATTGGTCGTAGGCATTGATGCCCCAGACCGCCGCTTCCACGAACACCCGGTGCTCGTAAAGCGCGATCAGCCGGCCGAGCGTAAAGGGGTCCAATTGGCGATAGGCCAGGGTGAGGGAAGGGCGGCTGCCGGGGAAGACGCGATGGGGTGCAACCTCCGCCGCCCTGGATGCGCTGAACCCCCGCTGCGCCAACTGGGCCTGCGCTTCCGCCAAGGTGCGCCCGCGCAACAGAGCTTCGGACTGGGCGATGCAATTGGCCACCAGCAGGTCCTGATGCTCCTGCAGGGCCGGTTCATGGCCCTGCGCGGCGATAAGGAATTCCACCGGCACCACGTCCGTGCCCTGGTGAAGCAGCTGGAAAAAGGCGTGTTGGGCATTGGTGCCCGGCTCGCCCCACACGATGGGGCCGGTGGGCTGGTCGGCCGGCGTGCCGTCCAGCTTCACGCTCTTGCCGTTGCTCTCCATGTCCAATTGCTGGAGATAGGCCGGGAAGCGGGCGAGGCGCTGGTCATAGGGAATGACGGCGCGGCTGGGATAACCGCACACATTGCGATGCCAGAGGCCGACCGCCGCCAGAAGGACCGGCAGATTTTCCTCCAGCGGCGCGTCGCGGAAATGGGCATCCATGGCGGCGCCGCCGGCCAGGAAGTCCGCAAAGGCGTCCGGGCCGATGGCGATCATGAGCGGCAGGCCGATGGCGGACCAGAGGGAATAGCGCCCCCCCACCCAGTCCCAGAAGCCGAAGGCCCGCTCCCGCGAAATGCCGAAGGCCACGACCTTGTCGAGGGCGGTGGAGACGGCGGCGAAATGGTCGCCCACGGCCGCCTCGCCCAGCGCCGCCACGATCCAGGCCCGCGCCGAGCGGGCATTGGTCATGGTCTCCACCGTGGTGAAGGTCTTGGAGGCGACGATGAAGAGCGTGGTGGCCGGGTCGAGGCCGCGCAGCACGTCGGTGAGGTGCGCGCCATCCACGTTGGAGACGAAATGGCAGCGTGGCCCGTCGTGATAGGGGGCGAGCGCCAGCGTCGCCATCACCGGGCCGAGGTCCGAGCCGCCAATGCCGATATTCACCACATCGGTGAATGCCCGCCCGCCCTGGCCCGCCACTGCGCCGGTGCGCACAGCCGTGGCGAAGGCGGCGAGCGCCGAAAGGGTGGCGCGCACGTCGCCCTTCACGTCGGCGCCATCGAGCAGCAGCGGGGTGGCGGTTTCGCGCAGCGCCACATGTAGCACCGCCCGGTCCTCGGTGATGTTGATGTGCTCCCCCGCGAACATCGCCTCCCGCCGGGCCTCGACGCCTGCCGCACGCATCAGCTCCATGAGGAGCGCGAGGCTCTCGCGGGTGAGGGCGGTCTTGGAGATGTCCAGCAGAAGATCGCCGCTCGCCGCCGAGAAAGCGGCGAATCGCGCCTCGTCCGCGAACAGATCCACCAGGGGCTTGCCCGCGCCCGCCGCCCGCACCTCGGCCAGGGCGGCCCACAGGGCGGGAAGGTGGTCACGGGAAAGAGGGGTGGCGGGGGCGGAGAAGGTCATGGCCTGTGTTCCTCACGGACACCAGTAGACATCGAGCGGCCGCGCCACATGGCGCAACACGGCCCGGATGGGAAGATCGCCGTCCGGCCCCGGGGCACGGGCGGCATCCAGCACCGCGCGCTTGCCCGCGCCCTCCACATGGAGGAACAGGGCGTGTGCCGCCAGGAGCGGAGGCAAAGTGAAGGTGATGCGCGGCTCGCCCGCTGCCTCAGCCCGGGCCACGCCCAGCCGGGCGGTTCCCTGGGGATCGATCAGGGCGGGCAAGGTGGCGGCACCGGGAAAGAAGGAAGCGGTGTGCCCGTCGTCCCCCATGCCCAGCACCACCGCCGCAAACGGGGAGGGCAGGGCGGCGGCCTCGGCCTCCAGGGCGTCAAGGCCCGCCTCGGGAGAGGCGGCGCCATTATAGAGCGGCAGGAATCGCGCCGCCGCCGCGGGCCCCTTCAGGAGGTGGCGGCGGACCAAGGCGGCATTGGACCGATCGGAGGTCTCCGGCACCCAGCGCTCGTCCACCAGCGTGACGACCACCTGCGCCCATTGGAGCGGCGCCGCCGAAAGCGCCTCGAAGAAGCGCGTGGGCGTGCGGCCGCCGGACACCGCCAGGGCGGCACGGCCCGTCCGCGCCAGTTCCGTCTCGAGCGCCTGCGCCACACGCGCGGCCAGGCCCCGCGCCAGGGCCGCGGGGTCCTCGAAGGGGGCGAGGGAAACGGGCGTCAGCGCTTGCGTCACGCGGCGGGACCCTTGCTCAACCAAGCGTTGGTCTCAGCCGTCATACATCGTCCGCCCAGGTTCGGCCATCCCGCTCGATGAGCGCCACCGCGGCCGAAGGCCCCCAGGTACCGGCGGTATAGGGCCGCGGCGGCTCGCGCGAGGCGCGCCAAGCGTCCAGGATCGGGTCGACCCAGCGCCAGGCGGCCTCCACTTCGTCGCGCCGCATGAACAGGGTCTGGTTGCCGCGCACCACATCCATGATGAGCCTTTCATAGGCATCGGGATTGCGCACCCCGAAGGCCTCGGCAAAGCTCATGTCCAAGGGCACATGCTGGAGGCGCATGCCGCCGGGGCCGGGATCCTTAATCATCAGCCACAGCTTCACGCCCTCGTCCGGCTGCAGGCGGATGACGAGGCGATTGGCCATGATGGGGCCGGCCTGGCCGTCGAACACCGAATGGGGAATGGGCCGGAAGGCCACCACGATCTCGGACATGCGACTCGCCAGCCGCTTGCCCGTGCGCAGGTAGAAGGGCACGCCGGCCCACCGCCAATTGCCGATCTCGGCTTTCAGCGCCACGAAGGTCTCGGTCTGGCTCGGCTCGCTGCCGCCCAATTCCTCCATATAGCCGGGCACCGCGCCACCGGCGGAGGCGCCCGCGCGATATTGTCCGCGCACGGTGAGGGCGGCGGCATTCTGCTCGTTGATGGGCTCGAGCGCTTTGAGCACCTTCAGCTTCTCGTCGCGCACCGAATCGGCGTCCATGGAGACGGGGGGCTCCATGGCGACGAGGCACAGGAGCTGGAGCATATGGTTCTGCACCATGTCCCGCAGCGCGCCGGCCGTGTCATAATAGCCCGCGCGGCCGGCCGTGCCGACGCTCTCGGCCACGGTGATCTGCACATGGTCGATATGGGCGTGGTTCCAGATGGGCTCGAACAAGGCATTGGCGAAGCGCAGCGCCATCAGGTTCTGCACCGTCTCCTTGCCCAGATAATGATCGATGCGGAACACCGCCTCTTCCGGGAAGACCCGGCCCACGGCCTCGTTCACCGCGCGGGCGGAGGCCAGATTCTTGCCCACCGGCTTTTCCACCACCACCCGTGTCTTGGGCGTGACGAGGCCGTGGGCCCCGATGCGGGCGCAGATGTCGTCGAACAGGTCCGGCCCTACCGCCAGATAGAAGACGCGGATCTTGTCGGCCTCAGCGGAGAGGCGGCGCTCCAATTCGTGCCAGCCGAGGTCGGACTTGGCGTCGACCTCCACATATTGCAGGCGCTCGAGGAAGCGGGTGAGGGCCTGGGCATCGGGCGTGCCATGTTCGCCACTCTCGACGGCGTCCCGGGCGAAGGCGCGGAACTCCGCATCCTCCATGGCGCGGCGGGAGACACCGATGATGCGCGCGTTCGGCGGCAACTGCCCCGCCACGTCCCGCTCGAACAAAGCCGGCAGGAGCTTGCGCTTGGCGAGGTCGCCCGTGGCACCGAACACGACGATGTCGAAGGGATCCACCGTGATGACCCGCGCAGCCATTCCTGTCCTCCGGTTCGACGGCGCTGGCCGTCCTCTTGGGAGACAAACGCGGATTCCCCCCACGGGTTCGCGATGCATTGTCTCCGCCGGGCTGTCACAGCCAACCAAATCGATTCGATCCGGTGGTGCGGCGCCCCCAAGCCTCCCCTTCTAGCAAATCCTTCACGGCAGTGGTGCGACCGAAGCGGGAAAAGGCTTAACGCCGCCGGCGCATCCCCATTTGCGCGGAGAAGGCGAGGGGACAGGGGACATGCAAAAACGGCCCGCGCGCGTCAGCGCACGAACCGTTCTTGTTTCATCGGACGGACCCTGTCGAAGGCGCCCGAACCCGTCACCTCCGGCGAGGCCGGGGCGGGTTCAGCCGCGCAGACCGCTCAGCGGGTGCGGGGCTTGGAGGGCAGCAGGCCTTCGCGCTGGGCGCGCTTACGGGCCAGCTTGCGAGCGCGACGGATGGCCTCGGCCTCCTCGCGGGCGCGCTTCTCGGACGGCTTCTCGTAATGACCACGCAGCTTCATCTCGCGGAAGATCCCCTCGCGCTGCATCTTCTTCTTGAGCGCCTTGAGGGCCTGATCGACATTGTTGTCGCGGACGAGAACTTGCACGTGATGCCTCTTCGAGCTGTTGCGCCGATCCGAATACGAACCTGGAATGAAACTTTGTCGGACGATGCAGCAGGCCAGCGGCCGACTGTCGAGTCGTCCAGAGGAGCGCTCACTTATCAGAACTCCATGGCCCTGTCCACACCGGCCTAGACTTCGCCGACTGAGGACTGGCGGGCCTTCGCAGCCTCCACCACGGCGAGGGCGGCGGCGAAGGCCTCGGCGATGCCAAGGCTGGTGGTATCCAGCAGCGCTGCATCCCCCGCCATGACGAGCGGGGCCGAGGCGCGGCCGGAATCCCGGGCGTCGCGGATGCGGATGTCGGCCAGCACATCCTCGAAGCGGGCGGCTTCGCCCCGGCCGATCAATTCCTTGTAACGGCGCTCCGCGCGCACTTCCGGGCTGGCGGTGACGAACAGCTTCGCCGTGGCCGAAGGGCAGATGACGGTGCCGATGTCGCGCCCGTCCAGCACCGCGCCGCCAGGCGTTGCCGCAAAGCGGCGCTGGAGGTCCAGCAGCGCGGCGCGCACGCCGGGCCGCGCCGCCACCACGGAGGCGGCCTCCCCGATGGCGGCGGTGCGCAGCGCCTCGGGATCGAGCGCGCTCACATCAAGGCCCTCGGCCACCGCCACGCTGGCGGCCACGTCGCCCAGCCGCCCGTCGGCCAGGCATTGCGCGCCCACCGCCCGGTAGAGAAGGCCCGTGTCCAGGTGCGGCAGGCCGAAATGGGCGGCGAGGCGCCGGGCCAGCGTGCCCTTGCCGGAGGCGGCGGGGCCGTCGATGGCGATAATCATGCGCTCCTCACCGGATCACGGCGCCAAGGCCCGCCATCATGGGCATGAAGGTGGGGAAGGAGGTGGCGATGAAGGTCACGTCGTCCACGCTCACGCCCCGGTCGCTGGCGAGGCCCATCACCAGGAAGCACATGGCGATGCGGTGGTCCATGTGGGTGGCCACCGGACCGCCGCCGGCCACGCGCCCCGTGCCGTGGACGGCCAGGTCGTCGCCACGCACGTCATGGGCCACATGGCAAGCCGCAAGACCGTCAGCGACGGCGGCAAGGCGGTCGCTTTCCTTAACCCGCAACTCGGACAGGCCGCGCATGAGCGTGGTGCCTTCGGCAAAGGCGGCGGCCACCGCCAGTACGGGATATTCGTCGATCATCGCCGGCGCCCGCTCGGGCGGCACCTCGACGCCGCGCAGATGAGAATGGCGCACGCGCAGGTCGGCGACCGTTTCGCCCCCCTCGGTGCGCTCGGCCACCGTCTCGATGGACGCGCCCATCTCCTTCAGCGTGGTGATGAGGCCGATGCGCAGCGGGTTCATCATCACGTCGCGGATGAGCATGTCGGAGCCGGGCACGATCACCGCCGCCACGATGGGGAAGGCGGCAGAGGAGGGGTCGGAGGGCACCAGCACGGGCGCCGCCTTCAGCTCGGGGCGCCCCTTCAGCGTGATGCGACGGCCATGGGCGCCTTCGGCCACCACCTGAACCTCGGCGCCGAAATGGGTCAGCATGCGCTCGGTGTGATCGCGGGTGGCTTCCTTTTCCACCACCACCGTCTCGCCGGCGGCGGCAAGGCCGGCCAGGAGCACGGCGGACTTCACCTGCGCCGAGGGCACCGGGGTCTCATAGGTGAAGGCGGAAAGGTCGGAGAGCCCCTGGAGGCGGAGCGGCAGGCGCTCGCCCTCGGCGGAGCTGACCACTGCGACGCCCATGGCGCGCAGGGGATCGAGCACCCGTTTCATGGGCCGGCGGCGCAGGCTGGCGTCGCCATCGAAGGTGGCGGCGATGGGATTGCCGGCCACCGCGCCCATCATGAGGCGGGCGCCCGTGCCGGAATTGCCGAAGTCCAGGGGCTCGGCCGGGGCCTTGAAGCCGCCGACACCGACCCCCTCCACCCGCCATTCCCCGTCGCCGAGGCGCTCCACCGTGGCGCCCAGCGCCGCGCAGGCCTTGGCGGTGTTGAGCACGTCCTCGCCCTCCAGCAGGCCGGAAATGCGGGTCTCGCCCCGCGCCAGCGCACCGAAGATGAGGGCGCGATGGGACACCGACTTGTCCCCCGGGACACGCACGCTGCCGGTCAGCGGCGGCGAGGGCAGGGCGGTGGCGGGCCGGGGCGCGCCGCCGTGGCCGTGGGCATCGTGCGGCTGGGTGGCGCTGGTCTGGTGGAGGCTGGACATGTCGGCTCCCGCTTTTCTTGGGTCGGCGAAGGGTCTCGCGCGGCCGTTTCAGGTCATTGCCGGGCCGTCTAGCATGCCGGCGCGGCCGCTGGCCATCCGCCCTCCTGCGATTCCGCCTTGACATGGGCAGGCGCATTCGCCAATGGAGGCCCCTCGATTTTGGAGGCCAAGGATATCGCTGTGGCGAAGCCAGAACTCGGCACCAAGCGTGTCTGTCCGATTACAGGCCGCAAGTTTTATGACTTGAACAAGGACCCGGTGGTCTCTCCCTATACGGGCGAGTCCTATCCCCGGTCCTATTTCGAGCCCGTCGCCCGCGGGGCGACCCGTGGGGAGGCTCGCGCGGCCGCCGTCGAAGAGGATAGCGAGGACGTGGCGGACGTCGAGGTCATCAGCCTCGAGGAAGCCGACGCGGAATCCACCACCGCCAAGACGCCGGCTGCGGCCGACGACATTGATGTGGACGAGGACATCGTCGCCGACGGCGACGACGATACGTTCCTGGAAGAAGATGAGGATGATGGAGACGATGTCTCCGACCTCATCGGCGAGGGCCTCGAGGACGACGAAGAGGCTTGATAGGTTCGGCGGCCTGTGCTTTAAGGCCGCTCTCGCTCGGCGGACATGAGTCGCCGGGCACTCCACCGCGGGTCTTCCCGACGCATTCTTCCGGTTTCGGATCTCATCCGGTTCCAAAAGTGATGCGCAGCCTGCGGTCCGGTGGGGCCATAGCTCAGTTGGGAGAGCGCTTGAATGGCATTCAAGAGGTCGGCGGTTCGATTCCGCCTGGCTCCACCAAATGAAAATCCCAATGCGCTGACCGGGCGCTGGTGTCGCAAGACACGTTTTCCGGGTCGGCGCAACAGTTCCAACGGACCCGCAAGGGTTCGTGGCCCGGTGGGGTCATAGCTCAGTTGGGAGAGCGCTTGAATGGCATTCAAGAGGTCGGCGGTTCGATTCCGCCTGGCTCCACCACTTTTCTGTCCCAAGGCCGATCTGGCGCGGGTGTCTGAGGACACGGCCCGCCGGTCGTCGCCATAGTTCCAGCGGACCCGCCAGGGTTCGCGGCCCGGTGGGGTCATAGCTCAGTTGGGAGAGCGCTTGAATGGCATTCAAGAGGTCGGCGGTTCGATTCCGCCTGGCT
>NZ_JBQUYX010000007.1:289840-352096 GCF_056314145.1 Aquabacter sp. DMC10
CTCCACCACTTCTCCGTCATCCCGGTTCTACGTGATCGCCCAGGCTTGAGGCCCCAAAGCGCGTGGCGCTGGCGCCGGCAGGTCGATGCCTGTTCCCATGTCCCGTGACGGCCGCGCGCAGGCGCGGCCGATGACGGCGCCGGGCGCGATGTCTCAGGCCGGCGGCACGGCGGGCATGAAGTGGAGGTCGCTGCCGGTCACGAAATGCTCGGACACCTCGCCGGCGAAAACCTCGCCTTGCGCGATGGACAGCTTCAGCACCGGGGCGCCGGGCTTCAGGTTCAGCTTGTCCAGGCGCACCCAGAAGGTGTTGGGGCGGGTGGCCGAGTCGAAATAATAGACCTTCTCCTTGTGGTCGCAGATGCTGCGCCAGATTGTGGAGGAGATGTTGGGCTGGTCGGGGGTGGTGATGCCCAGCGGCACGCTCACCGCCCGCTGGAGGCTCAGCACGGAGGCGAGTGCCTGGCGGGCAAAGGTCTGGCCGGGCACGCCGGCCATATATTGCGGCTCCGGCTTGCGCGGAATGGCGTCCAGATAGAAGGCGGCGCGGGCGAAGCGGTCGGCGGCGCGGTTGGTGCCGGGCAGGAAGGCGAGGCCGCCGATGGATTTCCAATATGCCACCAGCGCCAGTTGCTGGTCATAGGTGGGGGAATTGGTCATCACCGTATGGGCGTTGCCATGGTGGATGACGAGCTTGCCGCCCACATATTCCAGGATGGCCGAATCGCCGGTGGCATCTGACAGGGCAAGATGCAGCGTCGTTTCCACGCCATTGGGCAAGGCGGGGGCGAGAAGGTTGAACGCCTCCTGCTCGAACGCGGCCACCGCCTCGGCCACCGTGGCGAAGCTGTCCAGCGCATATTGCGCCCAGAGCGAGATGGACAGGAATGGCCGGCCAGCCACCGGCGCGGCATATTGGGATTCGGCGAGGTAGAGCGCGTTGGCTACCAGGCCCGCCTCGTTCATGCCGTCGGGCGTGCCGATGTCATAGCCGGAGGCGATGACGCTGCCATATTTAGAGATCCAGCGCAGGGAATGGGGACCTGCCGCACCGTCGCGGGCGATCCCGGCGGGAAAGGCCCACAGATTGGTGCGCATGTCCTCCTTCCAGTCCATGTTGCGTCCGGTGATGACGAGGTCCTCGTCAGCGACGAACAGGGTCCTGGTGCACATGCCACTCTCCCAACTCCACGGCCGCCTCGCGGGCGGCGCGCGTGACGTTAGGGATATTCCGGCGGGCTGTCAGCCCGGCGTGCGGCGCAGGGGGGCGGGACGGCCGGTGATGGAACGCACCAGCGAGGTCTTCACGCTCGCCACATGCTCGCGCATCAGCAGCTCGGCGCGATGCGGCTCGGACATGATGATGGCGTCATAGATGCGGTGGTGGTCATCATGGCGCCGCCGCACGTCCATGAGCTCGAACGAGACCACATTGCGGTGTGAGGATTGCGGCACCGACTGGCACAGCCGCACCATGTCGCCCAGCATGCGGCAGCGGGCGGCCTGGTGGATGGTGTCGTGGAAGGTGAAATTGATGGCGCCATAGGCGATGCGGTCGTTTTCGTTCAGCTCGCCCTGGGCCAGCAAGGCATCGCCCTCCGCCAGCGCGCGCTCGATGGCCGAGCGCTCCTCTTCCTTCAAGCCCCGCTCGGCAGCGAAGCGCGCCGCCAGGGATTCCAGCATGGCCCGGATCTCATAGGCGTCCACGATCTCGGACGTGAGATATTTGCGGACCGAGTAGCCGCGGTTGGGGGCATATTCCAGCAGCCCCTCGGAGGCGAGCGTCTGCAGGGCCGAGCGCACCGGCGTGCGGGACACGCCGAGCCATTCGGACAAGCGCACCTCATGCATGCGCACCCCGGCCTCGAACGTGCCGGAGAGGATGGCGGCGCGAATGCTGTCCGTCACCGTCAGCGAACGGGTCGGGGCCCGTTCCGGTTCGGAGGGATCGACGAGGATCTCTGACATGGCTCTCGACATGGGTTCTCCATGGCTTTGATACCAGCACGCCGCAGCGCCCTGCAAGGATACAATCGTATGATCTTCTCGCAATGCAACCCGGCGCCCCCAACTTCATTCCGCGTCGCAAGATAAGGCGCCTTGCCCGAAAGTCAGGCAAGGCGTGCCCTCGAAATCATCACAAAATGTATACATAGATCGTTGACGGACGGGGAATTGTATTCATACTTCGGTTCATTCGGGCGGCTGGCCGGCGAGGATCGGCGCCCCTCCGATGCGTGACCGGAGCGGGCGGCCGTCCGTCCGCCGCAGGTCGCGTGCGCGCCACGCCGGATGGGGAGCGCCACGGTGTTGAAGTCCTTCGATTTCGGTTTGGATGAGGTGCGGCCCGCCGTGGTCGCCATCGACCTGCATCGCGGTCATCTGGACATGGCGGTGGCCACCATGCCCACCACGCCGGACGTGGCAGAGCGGGTGATCGCGGCCAATGACGGCCTGTTCCGCTGGGCGCGTGGGGCCGGAGTTCCGGTCGTCCACCTCGTCACCTGCTATCGCGACGAGGTGGAAATCCGCGCCAATCCTTTCTGGCGCACCCGTGCGGACGACCCCAACGCCACCCGCAAGAATGTGCTGCGCCACAATCTGGAGGGCGGGCCGGGCTGCACGGTCATGCCGCAGCTGCAGGCGCCGCAGGATTTCGTGGTGCGCACCAAGAAGCGCTACGATTGCTTCATCGGCACCGACCTGGACTTCACCTTGCGGGCGCACGGCATCAACCTGCTGCTGGTGACCGGCGTGAACACCAATTCCTGCGTGCTCGCCACCACCACCGCCGCCAATGTGCGGGACTATGGGGTCATCGTGGTGGAGGATTGCGTGGACACCATGGACGGCCCCGCCCTCCATGCGGCGGGTCTGGCCTGCATCCGCACCGCCTTCGGCTGGGTCATGTCGGCGGCGGAGGTGATCGCCGCGCTGGACGGCCGCACCGGGGCCAGCGCGCCATGAGCCGGCGTCTCAAGAGCCTGGTGAGCGGCGGGCGCGCCGTTCTGGCGGTCAATCCGGGAGGGGTCGCCCTGCCGGTGGTGGATGCGCTGGCGGATGCGGGCGTCGAGGCCTTGTTCATCGATTGCGAGCGGTCCCCGGTCTCCATCGAGGGCGTCGTGATCCTTGCCCGCGCGGCCCAGGCGCGGGGCATGTCGGCTCTGGTGCGCTCGCCCACCCGCGACCCGGCGTATCTCACCCGCTATCTGGATTGCCGCATCGACGGCCTCGTCCTGCCCCAGGTGGAGGATGCGGCGGCCTGTGCGGATCTGGTGGCGGTGGCCCAGGCCTCCCGGCGGTGCGCGGACCTCTTCCTGGTGGCCCAGATCGAGACCGTCGCGGGCATTGCGGCGCTGGACGAGATCGCTGCCGCGCCGGGCATCGACCTCATTCTCATCGGCCCCAACGATCTGTCGCACTCCATGGGCCTCGCCGGCGATGCCGGTCATCCGCAGGTGCAGGCGGCGGTGCGCGAGGTGGCCGAGCGCCTGTCCGCCCTCGGCCGCCCCTTCGGCCTGCCGGTCAATGCCGCCACCGCCGGCGAATGGGTCGGGCGGGGCGCGCGGCTTCTGTATTCGGGGCTCGCCCCGCTTCTGTCCCCCTCCATCGCGGCGCTCCGGGAGGCGGCGTCGTGACCGCGAGCGTCTCCCCCGTTCCCGCATTCCAGTGAGGTAAACATGCCCACTCTGCCCCGTGACCGTGCCCCCTATTCCGCCATTGTCGACCGCCCGCCGCTGAAGCTGCCGGGCAAGGCCCGCGTGGTGCTGTGGACCATCGTCAATCTGGAAGTGTGGGACATCGGCCGGCCCATGGCCCGTCAGGTCATTCCGGCGCCCCAAGGTCAGCCGCTGCTGCCTGACGTGCCCAATTGGTCCTGGCACGAATACGGCATGCGGGTGGGCGTGTGGCGCTTCTTCGATCTCTACAAGCGTCTGGGCATCCGCCCGACGCTCTCCATCAATGCTCGCGTCTGCGAAGATTATGAGCGGGTGGCTGCCGAAGCCCGCGATGCCGGCTGGGAATTCATGGGCCACATGTATGACCAGCAGCCCATCCAGAAGGTGGAAGACCAGCGCGGCACCATCTTCAAGTCCATGGACGTGATCGAGAAGTTCACCGGCAAGCGGCCCATCGGCTGGCTCGGACCGGGCCTGACCCAGACCTTCGAGACCCCGGAGAATCTGGTGGATGCCGGCGTCAAATATATCGGCGACTGGGTGTGGGACGACGAGCCCTGCGAAATCTCCACCGCCTCCGGCCCGCTGGTGACGCTGCCCTACACTGTGGAGCACAACGACATCCCCATGATGGCGGTGGCCCATCATGAATCGCCCTATTGGCTGGAGCGCTTCAAGGATTCCCTCGACCGCCTGCACATGGAAGGCGGCGACCGCGCCAAGATCCTGGCGGTGGCCATCCATCCCTATATTTCCGGCCAGCCCCACCGCATCAAGTATTTGGAGGCGGTCTATGACTATGCCCGCAGCCGTGGCGACGTGCTGATGTGGAATGGCGAGGAGATCTACAACTGGTATCAGGGCGTGAGGGGCAAGTGAACACGTCCGTGAGCGCACCCGCCACCGCCGCCTTTGTTGTGCCGGCCCCGGAGGTCGTCAGCCTCCCCGTGGCCGGGCGCGCGACGCGCTTTCCCGTCCGGCGCATCTATTGCGTCGGGCGGAACTATCTCGCCCATATCCGCGAGATGAAGGAAGCCGAGGACGAGCGCGACCCGCCCTTCTTCTTCCAGAAGCCGCGCGATTCCATCGTGCCCGACGGGGCCAGCGTGCCCTATCCGGCGGATACCACCGATTTCCAGTATGAGATCGAGTTGGTGGCGGCGATCGGAAAGGGGGGCGTGAACCTCTCGGTGGCCGAAGCCCGCGATCACATCTTCGGCTATGCGGTGGGCATCGACCTGACCCGCCGCGACCGCCAGCGCGACTGCCGCGACAAGCGCCTGCCCTGGGAGGCAGGGAAGGCCTTCGACCTCTCCGCGCCCTGCGGCGAGGTGCATCCGGCCAGTGACATCGGCCATCCCGACGGGGGCGCCATCACGCTCGCCGTCAACGGGACGCTGACGCAGAAGGGCGACCTTGGCGACATGATCTGGAACGTGCCGGAAATCGTCGCCAACCTCTCGCGCTCCTATCGCCTGGAGCCGGGAGACCTCATCATGACCGGCACGCCCGCGGGCGTCGGCCCGGTCGAGCCAGGCGATGTCATCGTCGGGCAGATCGAGGGCGTCGGCGCCCTCACCCTCACCATTGCCGAAGCCGGGGCCTGAACCATGCTTCCCACCGAGCGCATCGCCTATTCCGCCATCACCGAGCGCCCCCGCCTGACCTTGCCCGACGGCAAGCGCATGGCAGTGTGGATCATCGTGAATGTGGAAGAGTGGAATCCGAAGGAGACCATGCCGCGCACGGTGCTCACCCCGCCGGCGGGCGGCGCGCCCATGCCGGACATCCCCAACTGGGCCTGGCACGAGTACGGCAACCGCGTGGGCTTCTGGCGCATGCTGGAGGTGTTCGACGAGTTCGAGGTGCCCGCAGCCCTCGCCATCAACGGCTCGGCCATCGCCGCCTATGAGCCCATCGCCCGCGCCGCCCGCGACCGCAACTGGGAATTCATCGGCCACGGCTTCAGCCAGAAGAACATGCAGAAGGTGGAGAACGAGCGCGAGGACATCGCCCGCACCACCAGGGTCATCACCGACTATACCGGCAAGCGCCCGCGCGGCTGGCTGGGGCCGGGCCTGACCGAGACCTGGGAGACCCCCGACATCCTGGTGGAGGAGGGCTATTCCTACGTCTGCGACTGGGTGCTGGACGACGAGCCGGTGGTGCTGAAGACCCGCACCAAGCCGATCCTGAACGTGCCCTATACCCAGGAATGCAACGACGTGGCCATGATGCTGATCCAGCATCACAAGGCGTCGGAATATTTCGACCGGGCCTCCGACCAGTTCGACCAGATCCACCACGATGCCCGCCACTCCGCCCGCGTGATGGCCATCGTGGTGCACCCCTACATCATGGGCGCGCCGCACCGGCTGAAATATTTCCGCAAGATCGTCGAGAAGATCGCCTCCTACGAGGACGTGGCCTTCATGACCGGCGAGCAAATCGCCGACTGGTATCTGGCGCAGCGACCGAACGCGCTCTCTGGGGCGGCAGAGTGATGGGCGGCTGGGCCTTCCATATCCTCAACGGGCTGACTTTCGCGGCGCTTTTGTTCATCGTCGCGTCGGGCTTCACGCTGATCTTCGGCCTGTTGCGCATCGTGAACCTCGCCCACGGCGCGCTCTATCTGGCGGGCGGTTATATCGGCTACACGGTGGCGGCCACCTTGGGGGCGGGCTTCGTCGTCGGCTGCATCGCCGCCATGGCCTGCGTGGCGCTGGCGGGCTTTGCCCTCGACCAGGGCCTGCTGCGCTTCGTGCGCGGCTACGAGCTGCGCCAAGTGCTGCTGACGCTGGGCGTCGCCTTCATCATCAACGACATGTTGCTGGTGGTGTTCGGCGGCGACACCTTCACCATGCCCACGCCCGCGCTGCTGCGCGGGGCGGTGAACATCAACGGGCTTTTCTATCCCAAGTACCGGCTGTTCGTGCTGGGGCTCGGGGTGGTGATGTTCATCCTGCTCTGGCTCTTGCTCTACAAGACGCGCTTGGGCGCGCTGATCCGGGCGGGGGTGGATGACCGCGAGATGATCGAGGCCATGGGCATCAACATCCGCCGCATCTTCCTGCTCACCTTCATGCTGGGCTCTGCCTTTGCCGGCCTTGGCGGCGCGGTGGGCGGCGCCTTCCTGACCCTTTATCCGAGCGCCGACGCCGAGATCCTCGTCTTCTCGCTGGCCGTGGTCATCATCGGCGGCTGCGGCAGCCTGGTGGGCGCGGCGGTGGGGGCGGTGATGGTGGGGCTGCTCAATTCCATCGGCCAGGTCATGTTCCCGGAATTCGCCTATTTCGTCATCTTCGGGCCCATGGCCCTGATCCTGGCCTTCCGGCCGCTGGGCCTGTTCGGGAGGGCGGCATGACCGGCCTCATCGCCGCCTCCCGCGCCGGACGGCTCGGTGCCCTCGCGGTCCTCATTGGTGCCATCGCCTTCGCTTGCGTGCCGCTGGTGGCGCCTACCTATCAGGTGAGCATCTTCACCGAGATCCTCATCTTCGCCGTGCTGGCCATGGCGGTGGATATCCTCGCCGGCTATACCGGCCGCACGCCCCTGTGCCATGGCGCCATTTTCGGGGTGGCCACCTATGTGACCATCTACTGGCACACCAATGTGAGCGAGCACCTCATCCTCGCCATGGCGGCGGGCGTGGTGGCGGCGACCCTGGTGGCGGCGGTGTTCGCGCTGCTCGCCATCCGCACGTCGGGCGTCTATTTCCTGCTGCTGACCTTGGCGCTGGGCATGATCGTCTGGGGCGTGTGCCTGCGCTGGACGGCGGTGACCGGCGGCGAGAATGGCCTGCGCGGCAGCCTGCGGCCGGGCTTCATCGCCGACCATGTGCACTTCTACTATCTCGTCTTCGCGGTGGTGGCGGTGGTGGCCTTCGCCATGTGGCGGTTCGTGCGCTCGTCTTTCGGGCTCACGCTGCGCGGCATCCGCGACAGCGAGAGCCGCATGCGGGCGCTGGGCTACAATGTCTCCCTGCATCTGTTCCTGGCCTTCACCGTGTCGGGCTTCTTCGCCGGCATCGCCGGGGCGCTCTATGCCCTGTTCAACGAGTTCGCCAGCCCCTCGACGGTTGCCCTCTCTCAATCGGTGGAAGGGCTGCTCATGGCGGTCGCGGGCGGCATCGGCACGCTGTTCGGGGCCTTCATCGGGGCCGGCGTGGTGATCGGGCTGGAGAATTTCGCCAGCCTCTACACCGAGCGCTGGATGAGCGTGCTCGGCCTTATGTTCGTGCTGACCATGATCTTCGCGCCCGAGGGCATCCTCGGTCGCGTGCGGGACTTGCTATCGCGCGGCCGGCGCTGAACCGGCCCGCCAATCAAAATACACCAGAAGGAGCGGGATATGGATCGCAGGACGTTTCTGAAGACCTCCGTCGCCCTCGCCGCCACCGGCGTCGTGGCCAGTCCCTATGTGGCCCGGGCGCAAGGCGCGCCCATCAAGATCGGCCTCATGGCGCCGCTCACCGGTGTCGTCGCCTCCGGCGGGCGCGAGATGGTGGATGGCTTCAACATGTATTTCGAGAGCGTGGGCGGCGAGGTGGCCGGCCGCAAGGTGGAAGTGGTGGTGGAGGATGATGCCTCCAACCCCGACACCGCCCTCCAGAAGGCCCGCCGCCTGGTGGAACAGGCCAAGGTGGATTTCCTGTTCGGCAATCTCCTGGCCAATACCGGCCTGGCGGTGGCCAACTACGTGAAGGGCAACGGCGTGCCCTATTTCATTCCGATCATCGCCGCCGACGACCTGACCCAGCGCGGGCGCATCAAGAATGTGATCCGCGTGGCCGGCTACACCGCCAGCCAGTTCCCCCGGCCGCTGGCCGACTGGGCACTGAAGCAGGGCTACAAGAAGGTGGCCACCATCAGCCAGGACTACACCTTCGGCCATGAGCAGTGCGGCGGCTTCTGCCAGACCTTCACCGAAGGCGGTGGCCAGGTGCTGGGCCAGTTCTGGCACCCGCTCAACACCTCCGACTTCAGCCCCTATCTCGGCCAGATCGCCAATCTGGGCGTCGACTGCGTGTTCGCCATGGAGACGGGCGCCGATGCCACCCGCTTCATGCAGCAATATGCCAATTTCGGCCTGAAGGGTCAGATCCCTATGCTGGGGGCCATGAATCTGACCGACCAGTCGGTGATCCGCACCATGGGCGACGAGGTGGACGGCATCATTTCCGCCGCCCATTTCGCTGAGGGCTCCGACGTGCCGGTGACGCAGGCTTTCGTGGCGGAAAATGTGAAGCGCTACGGCAAGCTGCCCTCGCTCTACGGCTTCTCCATGTATTCGGGCGCCATGTGGGTGTCCGAGGCGCTGAAGACCATCAACGGCAATGCCTCGGACAAGGATGTGCTGATCGACGCCGTCATGAAGACGACGCTGACCGGCTCGCCGCTGGGCAAGCCCGTGAAGCTCGATGCCTACGGCAACCCCATCTACGACGTCTATATCCGCAAGGTCGCCAAGGCCAAGGACGGAAAGTACTGGAATGTTCCGGTGACCACCTACCCGAACGTGTCCCAGTTCTGGACCTATGACCCCGAGACCTATATGAAGCAGCCGCCTTACTCGCGGACCTTCCAGGGCATCAAGAAGTCCTGATCGCGCTTCCGCAGGCCGGTGCGGCATCTGCCGTCGCCGGCCCAGGAAGAGGCCCCCGCGCCCGAAAGCCCTGACACGGGCGCGGGGGCCTTCCTCCCCTCCGATGCCGTTTCGGAACTGAAAGGCAGCTCGGGCCGTGAGCCATCTTCTCGACCTCGACCACATCACCGTCCGGTTCGGCGGGCTGAAAGCGGTGGACGACGTGTCCATCCGCGTGAAGGCCGGCGAGCGGCGGGCCATTATCGGCCCCAACGGCGCCGGCAAGACCACCTTGTTCAATGTGATGACCGGCGTGGTGCGCGCCGCGTCCGGCACCATCAGCTTCGATGGCGTGAATGTCACCGGCGAGCCCGTGCACAAGCGCGCCGCGCGCGGCATGAGCCGCACCTTCCAGATCACCAATCTCTTCCCCCGCCTGACGGTGGAGGAGAATATGCGCCTCGCGCTGCGCGGCCTCTCGCCCCGCAAATTCTCCCTGTTCGACAGCGGTGCGCTGACCCCGGACGAGGAAGCCCGCGCCCATCGCGCGCTCTCCCTCTCCCGCCTCCAGGAGCGGCGGGGCGCGCAGGTGCGGGAAATGTCCTATGGCGAGCAGCGCCAGCTGGAAATGGCCATGGCGCTCGCCGCCGAGCCCAAGCTCCTGCTGCTGGACGAGCCGGCGGCGGGTCTCTCGCCGGCGGAGCGCGTCATCGTCGCCGACGTGATCCGCTCGCTCCCGCGCGAACTGACCCTCGTCCTCATCGAGCATGACATGGACCTCGTGCTGCAACTGGTGGACTATGTGACCGTGCTCAATAACGGCAAGCTGCTGGTGGAAGCCCCGCCCGGCGAGATCCGCGACAATCCGGACGTCCAGGACGTCTATCTGGGCAAGGCGCGCGCCCATGCTTGAGGTGCGCGACATCCACTCTTTCTATGGCGACGCCCATGTGCTGCACGGGGCGAGCCTCAGCGTGGGCAAGAGCGAGGTTCTGGCCCTGCTCGGCCGCAACGGCATGGGCAAGACCACGCTCATCCGCTCCATCATGAACCTCTCGCCGCCCCGGGTGGGGGAGGGGGATGTGATCTGGAAGGGACAGTCCATCAAGGGCGTCGCCCCGCACGAGATCGCCAAACGCGGCATTGCCTTGGTGCCGCAGGGCCGGCGGCTCTTCCCCTCGCTCACCGTCACCGAGCATCTGACCGTGTTGAAGGCGGCCAATGTGCGCGAGGGCTGGACGGTGGCCAAGGCCTTCGAGCTGTTCCCGCGCCTCGGCGAGCGGCGCGGCCATTATGGCAACCAGCTTTCCGGCGGTGAGCGGCAGATGCTGGCGGTGGCCCGTGCGCTGATGATCGACCCCGAGCTGATCCTCATGGACGAGCCCTCCGAGGGCCTCGCCCCGGTGATGGTGCAGCATCTGGAGGCCATCATCGTGCAATTGAAGCAGGCGGGCCTCTCCATCCTGCTGGTGGAGCAGAACCTTTATAGCGCGCTGGCGGTGGCCGACCGGGTCTCCATCCTGGAGACCGGGCGCATGGTCTATGAGGCGGACGCGGCCACCGTCGCGGCGGACCCGAAGGCGCTCACGCGCTTCCTCGGCGTGCATTGAGGGGTGGCCATGGCGACAGACGACACTCCCACCGACCACATGCGTGCCTTGATGGCGGAGTGGAACGGCGTGCACCTGGACCCCGCGCTCCTGCCGCCCCTGCGCGCGGTGGCGGCGGCCATGAATGGCCTGGTGCGCACCACGGCCGATGCCCACCTGGCCTTCGATTCCGCGCCCTGGAGCTTCGAGACGCTGAAAGCGCAGTTCCGCGCCGCCGAACCCTCTGACGAAACGGAGGAGGAGCCGGCATGAGCGCGCTGTATGAACTGGGCGTCGTCGAGACCGCCGAGGCGGTGGCGAGCGGGGCGGTCACCGCCGAGGCCGCCACCCGCGCCGCATTCGAGCGCCTCTCGACGCTGGGCCCGCGCTTCAATGCCGTGGTGCGCCTTGACCTGGACTTCGCCCTCGAAGCCGCCCGCGCGGTGGATGTCGCGCGCGCCCAAGGCGCGGCGCTGGGTCCGCTCGCCGGCGTGCCCATGGCCCATAAGGACCTGTTCTATCGCGCCGGCCGGCCGTGTTCCGGCGGCTCCATCATCCGCAAGGACGTGGTGCCGGACGAGACCTCGGTCGCCCTGGAGCGCCTGGACGCGGCGGGGGCGGTGGATCTCGGTACGCTGCATCTGGCGGAATTCGCCCTCTCGCCCACCGGCTACAACATCCACTATGGCCATGGGCGCAATCCGTGGAGCCTCGACCATTGCTCGGGCGGATCGTCCTCCGGCTCGGGAGCGGCAGTGGCGGCGCGCCTCGTCCCGGCCGCGCTCGGCTCCGATACGGGCGGTTCCATCCGCCACCCCTCCGCCATGTGCGGCCTCACGGGGGTGAAGCCCACCCATGGCCTCGTGCCGCTGGCCGGTGCCATGCCGCTCTCCCCCAGCCTCGACACCCTCGGCCCGCTCGCCCGCAGCGCACGCGATGCCGCGCGTCTGCTTTCGGTGATCGCCGGTCCCAGCCCCCGTGACGGTGCCAGCCTCTCCGCGCCTGTGCGCGACTATGAGGCGGGGCTCAGCGGGGATCTGTCCGGGCTCACCATCGCCGTCCCCCAGGATTATTACCGCCCCGCCGCCACGCCGGAGATCCTCGCCCTTCTGGACGAGGCCGTCGCCGCCTTGCGGGACCGGGGCGCGCGGATCATCGAGACCGTGATCGGCGAGGACATGGGCGGCATGGCTTATGTGAACGCCGCCATGCAGGTGCTCATGTCGGTGGAGGCGGCCACCCTCCATCGGGCCTATATCGAGGCGCGCCCGCAGGATTACGCCCCCCAGGTGCTCGCCCGCATCCTGCCGGGCCTCGCCTATCCCGCCATCCGCTATGCCGAGGCGCTGATGATGCGGGCGCGCGCCTGTGCCGCCTGGATCGCCGGCGCCATGGGCGAAGCGGACATGGCCTTCCTGCCCACCTTGGCCGTGCCCGTGCCCACCATTGCCGAGACCACCGAGGGCGCGCCGGAAGCGGTGGCGGCCGCGCTCGGCCGCGTCACCCATTGCACGCGGGGCCTGAATTATCTCGGCCTGCCGGCGGTGGCTGTGCCCTGCGGCTTCACCGCCGGCCCGTTGCCCGCCTCGTTCCAATTGGTTGGCCGTCCCTTCTCGGAAGCGCTCCTGCTGCGGGCGGCGGATGCCTACCAGCGGGTGACCGACTTCCACACCCGCGTCCCGCCCGGCTGCGGGATCGCCTGAGCCGGTCGGCGAAGCGCCCGTCTGGGCCTTCGCCGCGACATCCCCATCCCCCTGTCCCGCGCGCCGGCCGCCGGCGCCGCGCAAGAAGAGGACGTCCCCATGCGCGTCGACCTGCACAGCCACGCCATTCCCCGCACCATCGTCGAGGCCATCGCCGCCGATGGAAAGGGATTTGCCGCCCGCATCGAGGGCAGCGAGGGCCATCGCCGCATGGTGCACGACCAGGGTTATGTCTATCCGCTCTTCGACGAGTTCCTGGACCCCGCCGCCAAGCTCGCCGCCATGGATCGCAAGGGGCTGGACCTCTCCGTCGTCTCCACCGCCCCGCCCATGTTCTATTACTGGGCGCCCGCGGAACTGGCCGCGAAAGCCGCGCGCCTCGTCAATGACGGCATTGCTCAATTCGTCGCGGCAGCCCCTGACCGGCTGCGGGGCATGGCCTCCGTTCCCATGCAGCATCCAGAATTGGCGGTGGCCGAGCTGGAGCGGGCGGTGAACGAGCTGGGCTTCAATGCGGTGGAGATCGGCACCACCATCGAGGGGGTGCAACTGGCCGATCCGCGCTTCCGCCCCTTCCTGCGCCGGGCGCGGGAATTGGACGTGCTGGTCTTCATCCATCCCTATTATGTGGGCTCGAAGGCAGGGCTGGAGGATTATTACCTTACCAATCTCGCCGGCAATCCGTTCGACACCACGCTGGCCATCGCCCACCTCATCTTCTCCGGCGCGCTGGACGAACTGGCGGGCCTGAAGATCCTCGCCGCCCATGGCGGGGGCTATGCGCCCTACCAGATCGGTCGCCTGGAGCACGGCCAGAAGGTGCGGGCCGAGCCGAAGGTGAAGACCACCACCTCGCCCAAGGCGCTGCTGAAGACCCTCTATTTTGACACCGTGCTGTTCGATGCCCAGGCGCTGCGCCACCTCATCGACGTGGTGGGCGCCGACCATGTGTGCCTCGGCACGGACGCCCCCTTTGACATGGGCGACGAGACCCCGCTTGCCAGCCTCGACGCCGTGCCCGGCCTCACGGAGGCGCAGCGGGACCGGATCGGGGCGGCCAACGCCTTGGGCCTGCTCGGCGAAGGCTGAGGCAGAACACGGCTGCGTGCGCCCTCCATGCGGGCAGGCATGAGCTGTGGCGTTGGGGCACGCGGTCGCCTATCCTGCGGCCGTCTCCGCGGGGTGAGACGGGTGATGAGCGCAGGATCGATGGACAACGGCAGGCGCGAGGAGACGCGCGCGGACCGGTGGCGACTGGTCGCCATGGGCGCCTGCGCCGCCCTGCCTTTGATCCTGTTCGGCCTCACCGCCTCCTGGGATTATTCGCGGGAGATGCGGGCGGCGCGGGCCGAGGCCATGGCCGGCGCCTATGCCATGGCCGAGCATGCGGATGCGGTCTTCTCGTCCCTCCAGCTGGCGCTGGAACAGATCGACTGCGCGCTGGCCAACCGCCCGGTCAGCGAGCTGCGGGCGGACAAGGCCACCCATAAGCTGCTGGCCGACATGCAGCGGCGCTTTCCCTATATGGATTCCATTTTCCTGGTGGATGCGGACGGCTATGTGGCGTCCTCCAGCCGCTCCTATCCCATCCCGCCCTATGACGTGCGCTCGCGGGAATATTACACGGCGGGAAAGGCGGGGCAGGACGGGTTGCATTTCTCGCTGCCTTATCGGGGGCCCTTCTCCCGCGCCGTCTCGTTCGCGGCCAGCCAGCCCATCCAGCGCGACGGCGCCTTTGCCGGCGTGCTGGCGGTGACGGTCTTCCCCGAATATTTCCACACCCTCTACCGCAACTCCGCCCTGGCCGGCTCCAATGTGACCGCCGCGCTGGTGCGGCCGGACGGCACGTCCATCTTCCGCTCGCCCGACACGCGGATGACCTCCGAGAGCGCGGCCCCCTTGCCGGGCCTTGCCACGGCCTTGAGCAACCAGGAATCCGGGGTGCTCACCGACTTCGTCTTTCCCGACCGGTCGGGGGGCATCGCCGCCTTCCGCACCTTGCCCAATGCGCGCCTGGCCATGCTCTATGCCCTCAACGAGGCTGACATCCTCGACGAGTGGTATCGGCGCACGGCAGGCTATGGCGTCGCCGCCCTTGCCAGCAGTCTCGCCGTCCTGGGCGCCTTCGCATGGGCCGGCCGTCGCCGGGGTGAGGGCGACGAGGACTTCGCCTGGCAGGCGGCGGAGGCGCATCCGGCGGAGGGGATGGCCAATGCGGAGCGCTTGCCCAGCCTCGGCCTGCGCGGCCTCGACACCCTCCTCTCGCTGGTGCTCAACGCGCTGGCGGTGAGCCGCCGCCATGCCACCGAGGGGCCGGGGCCGGATCTGGCCGACACGCTGGCGGGCGCATCCCACGGCGTGGAGGTGGCCCAGCGCCTTGTCTCCGCTCTGCGCAGCCGGGGCGGCCAGGCGCGCATCGTCAACATGGCGGTGGCGCTGGAGGATCTGCGCAAGCTGCTGCTTGGCGCGGTCTGGCCCCGTCTCCAGGTGGCCCTGCCCGGTAACGAGCCCTTGCTCGACGTGTTCGTGGACCCCGAGCGGCTGGATGTGGCGCTGGTGGACCTGGTGCTGGGCCTGCGCGAAATGGGGCCCTCCGGCTCGCGGCTGGTGGCCAGTCCCGACCGCCGTCAGGTGCGCACGGGTACCGAGGCGCCGGTGCCGCTGGGCGATTATGTGCGGGTGGAGTTCCGCCTGACCGGCGAGGAAGGCATCGTGCGCGACGCCAGCATGCGCAGCGAGACCCGGCTGCGGCTGGTGGAGAATTTTGCCGAGGCCAGCGACGGCGCCCTCCAGGTGCGCACCCCTGATCCGCAGACCGTGGTGGCCGTGCTGTGGCTCCCCGCCGCTCTGGTCCGCCGCGACCCCAGCAAGCTATAGGCCCCGGCCGTCGAGGCCATGGAGGATCACCGACCATGTGGCGTGACACACGGATGCTGGGCGCCGGCTTCATCGCCGCGATGGTGCTGGGGACCTTGACCCCGGCCGCGGCGGCCAACGGCCCCAAGTGCCTGGAGGCGGCCGGGTTCAAGGTGGCCTATCGGGAGCGCACGCAGTCGGTCGGCTCGGACATCGTGGTCCATGCCGGCCCCTCTGCTGCCTGCAGCCTGAAGACCTCCGGTGGCTTCAAGGTCGGTGGCGCGGACGATGCCTTCTATGTGAAGGGATTGGCCGGCAGCATGCTGGTCCTGGACGCGGGCACCGGTCCCGACCGGCAATTGCGCCTCTACGACCTCGCTGCCCGTCGCACGGTGCTCACCGCCGATTATGACGACAGCCAGCCGCTCGGCGTGACGCCGGAGGCCGTCACCTTCTGGGAAGTCAGCGCCGGGGCCAATGCCAGCAATTGCAAGGAGTTCGCCAGCATCAAGGCGAACGGGCTGGAGCCGGCGCTGGCCCGCCAGGTGACGGTGCGCCTGCCCGGCCTGGAGCGGGGCGCGCCGGGGGCGGCGCGCTGCATCGCGCGCCAGTGAGGGCGCCGCGAGCGCCGATCAGCGCTCGGTCAGGAAGGTCAGCAGCACCGTGTCGCCCTCGCCGGTGAGGCACAGGAAGCGGTGCACCTTGTCGCTGCGGTCGCGCTGGATATAGGCCTCGCCCATCAGCACGTTGCGGATCTTGGTGTTGCCCACCGCAAGGTCCGCCTCGGCGATGGTCAGGCCGTCCATGTCGATGAAGATGTCCTCGATGGAGGGCGAGCGCTGCTTGAGGATGGACAGGGCGCGCTCCTTGCAGGCGAGCGCCAGGTCGGTTTCCTTGGCGCCGGCCGCGGGGCCGGCGGGCACCGTCGGTTCGGTCTTGACGGTGGGCGTGCTCGACTTGGTCGCCGCCCCCGGCGCCGCAGGGGGCAGGGGCACCGGTGCGTTCTGCGCGGTCTGGGGAGCGGGCGCCGCCCGCACGGGGCTGGCCGACATTGTCAGGAGGGTCGCCACGCCCAGGACGGACGCCACGCCCAGGACGGACGCGCCGAAGACGGCCACGCCCAGGCGCAGGGCGCTGGCGCGGCCGCGGGCGGGCGGGCCCGACAGGGTGCGAAGGGCGGACGGCGCGAGAGGGGAGGACGGCATGGGCAGGCTCCGGTCGGTTATCCCGAATGCAACGCCCGAGCCTGCCCTTTTGTGCCGCTCCCGCCTGTCCTGACTTTTCCCGTCAGTCCTCGTCGCGATCCTCTTCGTCGGTGTCCTCCTCGCCCTCTTCGTCCCCGTCCGAGGGGGCGATCAGGCGGTCGAGGCAGGCCATGAGGTCGTCGCCGATGGCTTCCACGTCTTCCGGGCTGAGGTCCGGGTCGCAGGGCAGCACAAAGCGCTGGTCGCCCTCATCCGTGCTCACATCCAGGATCAGCGCGCTGGGCATGCCCTCCGGATGGAGGAAATTGACCCTGAGGCCGGTGAGGATGGAGGCGATGATGTCGTCGGCCATGGCAGGCTCCGGTGGGGTGAAAGACAGGGGGTCAGCCGCGCAGCGCGGAAAGAAGGCGGTCACCGTAGAGAATGAGAAGCACGCCGCCCATCACCAGCGCGGCGCCGAGGCTGCGGGCGGGGGTGACGTGCCGCTCCATCAGGCCCAGCAGACCGAAATGGTCGATGGTGAGCGAGCAGGCGATCTGGCCGGCAATCACCAGCGCCAGCAGCCCGGCAAGACCGATGCGCGGCACCAGGAACACCGAGCCCAGCAGATAGGCCGCCCCCAGAATCCCGCCCGACAGCTTCCACAGCGGCTGGCGCGGCAAGGCCGCCAGCGCCGCCGGCAGTCCGCCTCCGAACAGGGCGATGGCCAGGAGAAAGGCCGAGCCCACCAGGAAAGAGATGAGCGCCGCCATCAGCGGCCCACCCCCCAGCGACACGGCCAGCTGGTTGTTCACGGGCGCCTGGATGGCGATGCAGGCGCCAATGGCAAAGGCCAGGGCCGGGTAGAGAAAGGTCATGGCGGGTCTTGAGGCGGGGATGTGTTGAAATCCCTTCGTAGAGCATTTCCGCGCGAAGTGGGAACCGGATCGCGTGAGGGAAGGCGGTGAAACCAAGAGGTGGAGCCTTCCATAGGCACATGCGCGCGGGGGGACGCACGGCGGGGAGCCCGCGCGCGCCGCCGTGGGGACCATCAGCGGGTCAGCACTTCCACTTCCTGGTCCTTGCCCGCTTCCACCTTGAATTCGCGGCTGATGGTGCGCCCGTCCTTGCGGGCGAAGGCCACATAGTCGCCTTCCGTCAGGACGAAGACCGGGAAGGCGCCGATGGATTCCTTGATGGTGTCGCCGCCCGGCGTGGTCACCGTCCACTGGGTATCGGGCAGGGCGCTGCCGCCCTTCTGCGACACCAGCTTCAAGGTCACCTGGGCCGCCCGATGGTGGACGGTGGCATCGGTCAGCTTGCCGGGCTGCACGGTCACGTCCGCGCGCACCACCGCATTGGCGTCCCCGTAGCTGGAGACCACGTGATAGGTGCCCTCCGGCAGCAGCACCACCTCGCCGGCATTGGCGCCACGATAATAGGGCTGGCTGGAGGCGCGCCCCTGGAGGAAGGAACCCTCGAAAATATCGAAGGTCACCTTCTGGGCCGGAATGGGCTTGTCGTCCACGTCCGCCTGGAGGCGCAGGCCGCCGGCGGGCAGGTTGAAGGCCTCCCGGCGGGACACCGAGCCCACCTGCACCCGCTGGGCGGTCACCGCCATGCCGTAGCTGACATGGAAGATGTAGCCGCCGGGGTCCAGGAAGAAGACCGGATAGGGGTCCGAGCTCTCCGCCACCAGGGGAAAGGCACCGGAGGCTTCCGGCGTGTCGGCGAAGACCCGCCATTGCACGCCGCGGGGAATGGGCGGCCCCTCCGCCCCGAAGCGGGCGAAGGCACCCAGCGCCACCTTGCCGGCGGGCGGCTGGGGCAAGGTGGCATGGGGCTCGCTTCTCTGGCCCTGCGCGCTGCGGGCGGGCGGTGGCCCGAAGCCGGTGCCCGGCGTGGTGGCGGACGGCGGCGCGGGATTGAAGCGCTCGGCGGGAACGCCCGCCGGCGCCCCGAGAAAGGGCAGGGCCTGCGCCGATGCCGCCGCTGGCGCCCAGGCGGCGGCAAGGCAGGTCATCACGGTCAGGCCCCTCTTCGCGGCGCGGACGGCATGGTCGAGACGAAGCATGTTTTGTGACGTGCCCCGAAACCGTGACGGATTCAAGTCGAAGCCGCGGCCGCCCCCGGTGGGCCCGGTGGAAGAGGCGTCTTTGGCCCGTCCGACGGGCGTGATAGAGGAGGCCGGCATTGTCCGCTTAAGGTTGCCGTCATGACCGATACCATTGCCCTGCTCAGTGCCCGCCGCTCCACCCGGATTCTCGATCTGGTGGAGCCGGGTCCGTCGGCGGACGAGCTGGACACGATCCTGACCATCGGCGCGCGGGTGCCCGACCACGGCAAGCTGGCCCCCTGGCGCTTCATCGTCTTCGAGGGCGAGGGGCGGACCCGCGCAGGCGCGGCCCTGGCCGAGGTGCTGGCGGAAACCGATCCGGCCGCCACCGCCCGCCGGCAGGAGGAAGAGGCCGGCCGCTTCCTGCGCGCCCCCCTGGTGATTGCGGTGGTCTCCCGCGCCGCCCCCCATGTGAAAATCCCCGAATGGGAACAGGTGCTCTCCGCGGCCGCCTCGGTCCAGAACATGCTGATCGCTGCCACCGCGCTTGGCTATGGCGTCAATTGGGTGACGGAATGGCCGGCCTATGAGCCCAAGGCCCGCGCCGCCCTGGGACTGGAGCCGTTCGAGCGCGTCGCCGGCTTCCTTTATGTGGGCACCGCCACCCAGAAGCTGGAGGACCGCCCCCGCCCGCCGCTGTCGGAGATCGTGACGCGCTTCTGACGGCGGGGAGGAAGCCATGGGCGCAGGTGAGCGGGCGCGGGGCGAGATCGCCAAGACCGAGATCGCCAAGCAGTTGATGCTGGCCGCCCTGGGCGTGGTCCGGGGCGAAAATCCCATCCGCCGCATCCGCAAGGCGCTGCGCCTGCTCTCGGTGGCGCCGCCGCCGCCCGCGCGGGCGGACCGGGACCTCTTGGATGCGGGCTTCCGGGCGGTGCGCCTGCCCTCGCTGGCCGAGCCGCTGGGTCCCACCTGCCTGTTCGTCGCCTTCGCCCCCGACGGGCGCCTGTGGGACCACACGCTGCATTATTGCGCCGATCTGCGGCGGCAGGGCCTGAAGGTGGTGCTCATCGCGGTGACCGACCGGCCGGACCTGCAATGCCGCGACCCCGGCCCCGAGGTGGCGGATGCGCTGGTGGTGCGGGAGAATCATGGCTACGACTTTGCCGCCTGGGCTGCCACCTTGCGCTACATGCCGGAGCTTCTGGAGGCGCCGGAACTGTGGTTCGCCAATGACAGCGTCTACCATTCCCCCGGCGCCCTGGCCGGCCTGGTGGAGCGCATCCGCGCCGGTGCGGCGGATGCCGTCGCTTTGACCGAGAGCCTGGAGATCCAGCCCCATTTTCAGAGCTATTTCTTCGTGCTGCGCGCCTCTGCCCTGGCGGCGCCGGCGGTGCGCGGCTTCTGGTCGGCCATCGCCTCGCGCGGGGACAAGAACGAGATCATCCGGGACTATGAGGTGGGCCAACGGGCCCTGCTGGAAGGCGCCGGGCTGACCGTGGACATCCTGTTCAAGGACACGGGCGCGCACCGCAACCCGCTTCAGCTGGGCTGGCGCGCCCTGGTGGCGGCGGGCTTTCCCTTCGTGAAGGTGGAGCTGCTGCGCGACAATCCCTATGGCGCGGAGCTTGCCGGCTGGCGCGAGGTGCTGGCCGCCGCCGGCTTCGATGTGCCGGAGATCGCCTTCCACCTGGGCGCCCGGCCGGACGGGGCGGCGGGGCTGCTGGAACTGCGATAAGGCCCCGCTCACATACCGGAAGGCTGGCCCTTGCAGGGCAGGGAGCGCTCGGTGGGCATATAGACCACGATGTCCGGCTTGAAGCGGTCGATGGCATCCGCCTCGAACTTGCACGAGGAATGATGCATCCAGCCGAAGCGGCTGGTGCGGGCGGCCAGGAGGCGCGGCCAGAAGTTCTGCGTGAAGCTGTCGCCGATCACCAGGATGGCCGGCCCGGAATGGCCGGTGGCATAGGCATAGGGCTGGAAGGGATCGCTGTCGGGCCGCTCGGGCACCAGTCCCTTCAGGGGCGTCAGGCCGGGGGGGACCTTCAGGCGCTCCTCATAATCGCTGTCGCCGGTGGCCTTGGATTCGCCGAGGATCCGCGAGAGGTCCCCGGTGGCCGTCGGGACCAGCGGGCCGTTCGCCTCCTCCAGGGGGATGGCAAGCTCGGGCCGGCCGGCCGCCGCCATCACCGCGTTGAAGGCGAGCACCGCGCCAAGCTGCGTCCAATGGGTGTCGGTGCGCCGGTAGATCTGACCGCCGCCCGCCTTGGCGGCTTCCAGGATGGGGCGCAGGTCCACGAAGGTGATGCCGTTCTGCGGCAGGCGCTCCGAGACAATGTCGAGCTCGGTGGGATGGCGCATCTGCGGCCGCGCCCAGCCCGGCAGGCGTCCGGGCAGCATGGTGGCGCCATTGGGCGGCACCGCCACCACCAGCGTGATTCCCTTGGCCTCCAGGCGCGCCTTCAGGCGCGTGAGCACGTCGATGAAATCGGCGATGGGCTTGGCGCGGACCAGCAGGCCCAGCGACTGCTCCAGCGTCTGGTCGCCGGTGAAATAAAGCTGGCCGCCATCGCCGATCAACACCGGCCGCGCGCGGGTGGAATGGGTGGCGCGGGCATAGGAGGCGTTGGCCGCCATCACCGCGCCTCGGAAGCCGAAATGGGCGTTGATGAAGGGGTCGAGCCGCTCGGTGGCGCGCACCCACCAGGTCGCCTCCACCTTGGTGACCGGGCGCACGGGCCCCGGCAAGTCGGGCAGGACGAGGCCGAGGGTCGGCAAGGCCAGGATCGCCGCGAAGAGCGCCAGCCACCAGCGTCGATAGGCGAGGAGCAGCGGCATGGCTCAGAACCGGAAGTACAGGAAGGGGCTGTAATTGGCAGCCCCCACGGTGATGAAGCACAGGGCGAACAAGGCGAAGATGACCAGCGTGTCCACCAGCCCGTAGATCGCCACCCGTGCTCGCGGAGACAGCGGCCCGCCCTTGACCAGCGGCAGGCCCCACATGGACAGCGGCCAGGCCAGGATGAAGACGACAAGGGTCGCCGGCTGCAGGGCCGCGATCATGGCGCTGTCCAGCCTGCCCCAACCATTCAGGCCGGCCAGGCCCGCGAACATGTCGAGCGCGTGCGGCAGCGAGAGGGCGCGGAACCAGACCCAGCCGGTGAGCGCCACCAGCAGCACATAGGCATGGGCGAGGACGCGGGGCGCGCGCTTCAAGGCCTGCCCGAAGGGGGTGCGCTCCAGCACCAGGAAGGCGCCGTGGTGGGCGCCCCAGATCACGAAGGTCCAGCTCGCCCCATGCCACAGGCCACATAGCAGGAAGACGGTCCACAGGTTGAGGGCGGTGTGCAGGTGGCCGCGCCGGTTTCCGCCCAGCGGAATATAGACATAGTCGCGGAACCAGCTGGAGAGGCTCATGTGCCACTTGCGCCAGAAGTCCGTGATGGAAAGCGCGCCATAGGGCAGGTTGAAATTGCGCGGGAAGCGCAGGCCCATGGCCAGCGCCAGGCCGATGGCCATGTTGGAATAGCCGCCGAAATCGAAATAGATCTGCAGCGCATAGGCCGCCACCCCGAGCCATGCGGTGGCGAAATTGGGGGTGGTGATCTGGTCGAAGGCGATGGCGGCGAGCGGCGCCATCTCGTCGGCGATCAGCACTTTCCAGGACAGGCCGATGACGAAGATGCGCAAGCCTGCCGCCACCCGGCCGGGCGTGGTGCGCCGGTCGCCGATGAAATGGGCGATGGTGGAATAGCGCACGATGGGCCCCGCCACCAATTGCGGGAACATGGTGATGTAGACCGCGATCTCCTCGAACCGATTGTTGGCCCAGGCTTTTCCGCGATAGATGTCGACCAGGTAGGAGATGGCGTGGAAGGTGAAGAAGGAGATGCCGAGCGGCAGCTCCGTATGGATCACCGGCAGCGCGAGCCCCGTGGGCTCCAGGAGGACGTTCAGGTTCTCCGCCAGGAAGCCGGCATATTTGAAGAAGACGAGGCCGGCGAGATTGAGCGTGACCGCCACCGCCAGGAGCGGCAGGCGGCGCAGCGGCGGCCGCGACCCGATGAGCAAGGCGAACAGGTAATTGCCCACCATGGAGACGGCGAGCACCAGCACGTTCGCAATGCCGCCCCAGGAGTAGAAGACCAGGGAGAAGGCCAGCAGGACGAAGTTGCGCGCGCGCAGCCGCGGCACTGCGAAATAGCAGACCAGGAAGGCCGGCAGGAAGTAATAGAGGAAGGTGACGGACGAGAAGACCATGGGACAGGGACCGGGCGCGGCGTCGTCTAGAAGACGAACTGCTCACGCAGGATGCGCTCTTCCAGCCCGTGATCGGGATCGAACAGCATGTCGATGCGCGAGCGGGTGTCGAGCCGTGCGGTCACGGCCACCACGTTGCGCACCTCGAAATGATCGGCCACGGCGCTCACCGGGCGCTTGTCGGCCTCCAGCACGGCAATGTCGATGCGGGCCTTGTCCGGGATCAGCGCGCCGCGCCAGCGGCGGGGGCGGAAGGGGGAGATGGGGGTCAGCGCCAGCAGCGCGGTGCCGAGCGGCAGGATGGTGCCATGGGCGGACAGATTATAGGCGGTGGAGCCGGCGGGGGTGGCGATGATGACGCCGTCGCAGATCAGCTCCTCCAGCCGCACCCGCCCGTCGATGGAGATGCGCAGCTTGGAGGCCTGGTAGGTCTGCCGGAACAGGGCCACCTCATTGATGGCGGGGGCCTTGTGGCGCACACCCGCCATGTCCACCGCCTCCATGATGAGGGGATGGATGACCACATGCTGGGCCGCCGCCAGGCGTTCCACCAGATTGTCTTCCGAATAGGTGTTCAGCAGGAAGCCCACCGAGCCACGATGCATGCCGTAGATCGGCACGCCCCGGTCGCGGGCGGCATGGAGGGTCTGGAGCATCAGGCCATCGCCGCCGAGCGCCACGATCACGTCGGCCTGGTCCGGCGGCACGCTGCCATAGCGGGCGATGAGGCGCTCGCGCGCGCTCTCGGCTTCCGGGGTGCGGGCGGCCACGAAGGCGATCTTGTTCAGAGGCGACAGGGGGGTGTTCATCAGGACGGTCGCGCCCGCAGGTCCTTTCGGTGCGCCCCGTGCAGACGCCTCATCTTCGTAGCCGCCTGCGCCGGCCTTGTCGAGGCGCTGCGCCCGCGCCATCCTCGCCGCTCCCGGCACATGGCCGGGCGTGACCTTGCGTGTGCGGCCATGGACTTGAAGATCGTCTATTCCACCTTCCCAACGGTCGCCACCGCCGAGGCCGCCGCCCGCCAGATGGTGGAACGCCGCCTTGCCGCCTGCGGCAACCTGCTGCCGGGGCTCATCTCCTTTTATGAATGGGACGGCCAGATGGAGCGCGCCGAAGAGGTGGTGCTGCTCCTGAAGACGCGCGCCGGGCAGGTGGACGCCCTCATGACGGCGCTGCGGGCGCTTCACCCCTATGAGGTGCCGGCCATCCTGGTGCTGGACGTGGCGGCTGCGGATGCCCCCTTCGCCGCCTGGGTCCGGGCGCAGACGGTCGATCCGTCAAAAGATTAGAGATTGCGGACGGCGTCGTCCTAAGGTGTCCTTGCGGTAGGTCAAAAAAGGCAAAAAGAGTTGGGGGAAGGGATGGCGCAGCGGGACAAGGCTGGGCGGGGTCCCAAGGTGAGTCGCGCGCGCGCCGGGCGCCAGCGGGTGTGGCGCGGCGCGCTGGGCGTGCTCGTCCTTCTCGGCGCGGGCACGGGCATTGCGCGGGCGCAGTCGCAGTGGGATTCGGTCATCTCCAACAGCAACTGGTACGTGCCGTTCCCCTTGATGCTGGCCTATGGCACCTCCGGCACCTCGTTCGCCAATCCCTTCGCGGTGGGCGACCAGACAATCTGGGCGCTGGGCACCTCCACCAATGGCGTGTTTACCGGCACCAGCTCGGCCACGCTCACCATCGGCCCTCTCGTCACCACCTCGTCCATGACCATCCAGGGCACGGTCACCGATGCCGGCCAGATCACCATGCTGTTCAACAATGGCGCCGGCCTCACCACGGTCGGCCTCGGCGTGATGCAGCAGGTGGGCGGCGTGACGACCATGGAAATGCAGATGATTACCGGGGACACCATGATGGTGACCCACTGGGCCTATATGACGCCCTACAACCCGGCCACCTTCACCCCGCCGGCGGCGCAGGTGGTGCCGGCCATTGCCTCGCCCCAATGGGCCTGGACGCAAGGCACCCCCTGGCGCCTGGTGAGCCCCAGCCTGCTCGGCACCACCGCGGCGGCCAACATCGTCATCACCAATTATGCGGGCGGCTATTTCTGGGGGAAGGGCGTGACGCCCGCAGGTGCCCTCTTCACCTTCATCGGCTCCATGACGCCGCAGGGCAAGGTTCTGCTCTCCACCGTGCCCGCCTCCAATCCCGTCGTCACCAACCTCTACGGCGAGATCGAAGGCGATCCGCGCTCCGCCCAGATGCAGCTGGGCGTCTATGATTCCAGCGGCACCTATACGGGCCAGTCGGCGCTGGTCACCTTGGTGCAGCCCTATGTGACCACGGCCGCGGTGCTGAACCCGGCGGCGACCGGAGCGGCGGTGGCGCTCTATGGGGTGGCGGGGACGCCGGAGGGGCTCGTGGGTCCGCTCGCCCCCGCCATCTCCGTCCTCAATGCGCTGGAGGGGCCGGCCCTGGCGGCGGCGCTGGGCCAGACCTTGCCAGCGCTGGCCGGCAATGCCTCCCGTGCCACGTACGACAGCCAGCGCCCCCTCCAGCAGATCGTTGCGAACCGGATCGCCGCGCGGACGGAGGACGCATCGGGCAAGGCTGGATGGGCGCAGCCCTTCGGCGCGCTGGCCAGCCAATCCACCCAGGCGGGCTATTTTGGCTATCATGCCTCCGGCGGCGGTTTCGTCGCGGGCGTGGACGGCGCGCTGTCCGACCAGGTGACGCTGGGTGGCTGGTTTGCCTATTCCTATGCCCGCCTCACCGGCGATGCGGTGGGGGCGCCGAGCACTCTTGACGTGAACAGCTATGCGCTGGGTCTTTATGGCAGCACGCGCCTTGCGCCCGGTCTCGCCCTCGACCTGACGCTCGACGGCGCCTTCAACGACACGTCCGAAAGCCGTTATGTGGGCCTCGCGCCGGGCTCCGCCAACGCGGATTATACCGGCACCACCTTCCATGCGGGCGCAGCCCTGCGGCAGGACGTCCAGGTGTCGCAAAACCTGCGCCTGACGCCCACCGTGCGGCTCGACTATGCCACCGTCCATGCGCCCGCCTATGTGGAAAGCGGGGCGGGGGCGCTGAGCCTTTCGGTGGCCGGGCAGACCTACCAGGAACTGATGCTCAGCTTAGGATTGCGGGGCGAGTATCGCCTGTCCGCGCCACTGCGCCTGACCGGCTATGCGGGGGTCGGCTACAACATGCTGGATACGCAGACGCAGGTGAGCGCGTCTTTCCTGGGCGGCGGGCCGCGCTTCATGACCTATGGGGCGGACCTGTCCCCCTGGCTGTTCTCCGGCGGCGTCGGCTTGGTGGGCACGCGCCTCGGCGGCCTCGATCTCGGGGTGAACTATGATCTGCAGGCGAGCCCCTCCGGCTTCGTCAGCCAGACGGGCTCGCTCAGCCTCAAGCTGAAGCTGTAGAGGCCTCAGAGCACCGGGTTCCAGGCGGTGGGCACATAGTCGAAGCGCACCCCGTCCTTCTCCACATAAAGGGCGGCGGGGAAGGGGAAGTGATAGCCCGTCACCAGCATCCGCTCCGCCGAGACCATGTCATAGATCTTGATACGGTTTTCCTGCGCCTTCGCCGGGTCCATGTCGAACATGACGTGCCAGGTGGGGTTGCGCACGAACAGGGCCGGGATGTTGGTCAGGTCCGACTGCACGAACAGCCGCCCCTTGTCGGAGGCGAGCTGGAACGAGGTGTGGCCGGGAGTGTGGCCCGGAGTCGCCACCGAGGTGAGGCCAGGCATGACCTCCTTGTCCCAGCCGTAGCGCTCCACCTTGCCGGCCAGGGGGGTGAAGACCCGCCGCACATTCTGGAACCCGCCCTTCATGGCGTCGGGCGCGCGGCTCATCTGGCCGTCATCCATCCAGAAGGCCCATTCGGCCTCCGGCACCAGCACCTGGGCATTGGGATAGGCGGGGGCGCCCTGGGCGTTCAGCAGGCCGTTGATGTGGTCGCCGTGGAAATGGGAGATCACCACGGCATCGATGGATTTGGGGTCCACCCCGAGGGCAGCGAGGGTGCCGCCGAGCAGGCCCACCGTGCCCTGGGCCGGGCCGTTGCCGCTGTCGATGAGATAGAGCTTGGAACCGGTGTTCACCAACAGCGCCGTGAAGGGCAGGGTGAGCTGGTTCTCCGGCAGGAAGGCGGCGCGCAGCGCCTCGTTCACCTGCTCGCGCGACGCATTGCGCACGAACGTGTCGGTGAGGGGAATGGTGCGCGCGCCATCGCTGATGGCGGTCACCTCGATGCTGCCCACCTTGTAGCGATAGGCGCTCGGCCACTGGCTGGTGGCCTGGGGCGCTGCGGCGAAGGCGGAGAAGGCGCCGGTGGTGAAGCTGGCGGCACCGGCCGCGGCGGCGGCAAGGACGGAACGGCGGGACAGGAGGGTCATGGGCGTCTCCCAGGCGCGCGGTCCGCACGGGGGATCGCGGGCACGATCCGAGGACGCTGCGGCCGCGCTTCTGTTCCAAGGTGAGAGGATGCGTGCCGGTCAGATGGTGCCCGCACCAGGGGCCATGCGACGGGACCGCGCTCCAACAGAGGCCGAGAGACTAGAATGGCAGAAGGGGCTTGGTCGATACCGTTAGGGAATGTTGCCGCTCACGTTTGAGCGAGCGGCAAAAAAGGCCGAAGGGACGGCATAAGGGACGGCTGAACGAGGGGCCGGCGCGCGGCCCCTCGCGGCGTGCGGGATCAGCGCACCGGCGGGGCGTACTGAATGCCGCCGGCGCTCCACAGCTGGTTCAGGCCGCGGGGAATGCCAAGCTTGGAATCACCGCCCACATTGCGCTCGAACACCTGGCCGTAATTGCCGACCGCATTGATGATGCGCACGGCGAAGTCCTTGGTGAGGCCGATCTGCTCGCCATAATTGCCGTCGGCGCCCACCAGGCGGCGCACGTCGGGCTTCGAGGACTTGAGCGCCTCGTCCACATTGCCGGAATTCACGCCCAGTTCCTCGGCGTCCAGCATGGCAAAGTGGGTCCACTTGACCACGTTGAACCACTGGTCGTCGCCCTGGCGAACCACCGGGCCGAGGGGCTCCTTGGAGATCACGTCGGGCAGCACGATGTGGGCGCCGGGCTTCTTCATCACGAGACGCAGCGCGAACAGCTGGGACACGTCGGTGGACAGCGTATCGCAGCGGCCCTCCTCATAGGCCTTCACCATCTCGTCGGAATTGGCGACGGTCACCATCTCCAGCTTCATGGTGTTGGTCTTGAAATAGTCTTCCGTGTAGCCGGCGGCGGTGGTGCCGCTCTGCACGCACACCTTGGAGCCGTCCAGCTCCAGGGCCGAATTGATCTTGCGGGCGGCGGGCACCATGAAGCCCTGGCCGTCATAATAGGTGATGGCGCCGAACAGGAGGTTCAGCTTGCCTTCGCGCTCCAGCGTCCAGGTGGAATTGCGCGACAGCAGGTCCACCGCACCGGTCTGGAGGGCGGTGAAGCGCTCGTCGGCGCTCAGCGGCACGAACTTGACCTTGGCCGGGTCGTTCAGCACCGCCGCCGCCACGGCGCGGCAGAAGTCCACGTCGAAGCCGGTCCACTTGCCGGCGGCATCGGGGCTGGAAAAGCCCACCAGGCCGCGGCTCACGCCGCATACGAGCTCGCCGCGATCCTTGACCGCCTTGAGGGTCTGCGCGTCGGCCGCATGCGCGCCGAGCGCGACGGCCGCTCCGGCCAGCAGGGTCAGGAGGGTCTTCATGAAAACCGCCTCTTGGAACGGGGGATGAGAAGGGAATAAGCGAAAACGCCGAACGCGACCTGTGCCGACACCATCCGTGCCAGCACCAAACCGGCTCACGGCCCGCCCTGTCGCGGCCGCCTGGGCCAGGGGCGCGCGGGGGAACGTGGTCCAGGGAACAAGGCCCGGCGCGCCCGGGTCGCCCGGATGCGCCGGCCATCAGCTGGCCATGCGCCACGCCCGCCGGAGCGGGAGCGGCGCAGGCATGTCAGAGGGCGACGGCCTGGCGCACGATCACCTTGGTGCCCACCGGCACGCGGCTGTAGAGATCGATGATCTCGCTGTTCACCAGCCGGAAGCAGCCGGACGACACCGCATAGCCGATGGTCTGCGGCTGGTTGGTGCCGTGGATGCGATAGACCGTGCCGCCCAGATAGAGCGCGCGGGCGCCCATGGGGTTGCCGGGGCCGCCGGCCATGAAGCGCGGCAGATAGGGCTGGCGCTGGATCATCTCGGCGGGGGGCGTCCAATCGGGCCATTCGGCCTTGCGCACCACGGTGACGAGGCCCTGCCAGGTGAAGCCGTCCCGGCCGACGCCGATGCCGTAGCGCAGCGCCCGGTTGTTGCCTTCCACCAGATAGAGGAAGCGATCATTGGTGGAGATGATGATGGTGCCGGGGGCTTCCGTGGTGCGGAAATAGACCGGCTGGCGGCGATAGATCGGGTCGATCTCCACCTCGTCATCGGACGGGGCGATCACGCCGGGCTGGTCGCCAATGTCCATGGTGCGGCCCTGGATGGCACCGGGCGGCACAGGCGTGGACTGGGCCATCGCCAGGGTTCCAAACGCGAGGGCGCCGACCTGAAGCAGAGCGGTCAGCGCCAGGGTCTTGAAGGTAACGGGCATCGTGCCGGCCTCTTTGCTTTGCGCCCCCTGAAGTGGCGCCGGCTGCAGTCTGGCTCAAGACGGTTAACGAAGCACGGCGTCATTACAGCGCCATGGCACGCCACCGCCGGGAAACCACGCACGTCCGGCACCCCTTCGCGCACGCCGCCCACGGGCGACGCGCCCCATCTTTCGATTATCTGAGCCGTGCCCGAAGGAAAAGGTCGAAAAAGTGGCCCCATTGCCGCCGGGGCATTGGCACGCGATGCAAGTCTGGGGTCAGCTTGGGCTTGTGTAGATCGCTGCAGCGGTGTTGTTTGTCCGGCGCGTGGTATCAATCTCCGCGCACCGTGGGGGCGGGTCATGGCGGGTCGTAACACTCAAAAGGTGGCGGGCCAGGTGAAGGCCGGCAGCGTTTACGGCGCCTCCTCGGCCCGGCTGCGGCTGTCCACCGCGCTGTCCACCACGTTGGCCGGGCTCGCCTTTCTGGCGGGAGCTGGGGTCTCCGGCCCGGCCATGGCCCAGACCCAGGTGGCCGTGCCCTATGCCTCAAGCGCCACCGGCGCCCGCGGCGGCGGCGGCGACGACGTTTATGATTACACATCGGATGCCACCGGCGGCACCGGGGGCGTCGGCCAGTCCATGCCGACGACCAACCTCCAGGTGAGCGGCACCACCGCCGGCGTGCCCTCCGCCTTGACCATCTACAGCCGCGGCGGCACTGGCGGCACGGGCGGCTATGGCCATAGCGACACGGGTTACGGCGCGGGCGGTGCGGGTGGCGCGGGCGGCTGGGGTGGTGAGCAGTTCATCACCATCTCCAACGTCAATGCCAACACGACGGCCAACACGGTTTCCGTGCAGTCCCTGGGCGGGGCCGGGGGGATGGGCGGTTACGGTTTCAGCCGTACGGACTGGGCGCAGGGCGGTGCCGGCGGCTCGGGCACGGGCGGCGCGGCGATCACGCTAAGCGTTGTGAACTCCACCTTGTCCACTGGCGCTCAGGCCCTGTTTCTCCTCACCATGGGCGGTGGCGGCGGGGCCGGATACTATGGCCAGTCGAATTCCGCCACCGGCACCGGCGGCGCCGGCGGAACGGGCGGCGTCGGCAACTGGATCAATCTCACCATTACCGGCTCCACCATCACGGGCGGCGCGGGTGGCAATGGTTATGCGGTGTTCGCCCAGTCGGCCGGCCAGACCGGCGGCACCGGCGGCTATGGCAGCTCCGACACCACCAATGCGACCGGCGGCGCAGGTGGGACCGGCGGGACGTCCAGCACATTCGTTTCCGCCTATGGCTCCATCACCAATTCCACCATCACCGGTGCGGCGGGAGGCGTTCAGATGCTGTCCACCGCCGGCTGGGGCGGGGTCGGCGGCAATGGCTCCAGCGGCACCGGCCGGTCCTATGGCGGGGCCGGCGGCAATGGCGGCAGCGTGGCCGGGGTGACCGGGCTCAACATTTCCGGCTCCACAATCACCGCCCAAGGCGGGACCGCCATCGTGGTGTCCTCCGTGGGCGGCCTCTCCCAGGCGGCCGGCTGGGGGTCCAGCGATTCGGACAAGTCTTATGGCGGCAATGGCGGCACCGGCGGGAATGGCAACACGGCCAAGCTGATCCTGTCCGGCTCCACCGTCAGCGGCACCACCAACGGGATCGTCGTGTGGTCCGGCGGCGGCGCCGGCGGGGCGGCGGGCTCGGGCTCCGGCGGCACGGACCATGGCTATGGCGGCAATGGCGGGCAGGGCGGCAACGGCGGCTATGCTTATGCGCGGATCACCGGCGGCAGCGTCACCAGTTCCAATGGCACGGCCATCGCCATCTCCTCGGTGGGCGGCAATGCGGGCAACGCCGCTGAAGGGCATTCCGCCGGCGACAGCGCCGATGGCGGCCTGGGCGGCACGGGCGGCAATGGTGGCAATGCGGGACTGACCTTGTCCGGCACCTCGGTGACGGGGGTCATTGGCGTGCAGGTTCAGTCCCTCGGCGGCACGGGGGGCACCGGCGGCGAGGGTGATTCCACCGTGGCCAATGCCACAGGCGGCAACGGCGGAGCGGGCGGCGGGGCTGGCACCGTCACGGTCTCCGTGTCTGGAACCGTGAGCGGGAGCAGCCTGGGTGTCGGCGCGGGGGCCAATGGTGGCGCCGGCGGGCGCGGCGGCTACGGCTATGCAGGAGCGTCCGACGCCTGGGGCGGCAATGGCGGCGCGGGGGGCGCGGGGGGAACGGCGTCGGTGACCATCGCCGCGAACTCCGTCATCACCGCCTCCGGCGCGTCGGGCGCCCGGGCGGTGGCGGTCTATGCGAATGGCGGCAACGGCGGCGATGGCTATATTGCCAAGCCCTGGTTCGCCGGCGGGTTCGGCGCCACCGGTGGCAATGGCGGACAAGGCGGCACTGGCGGCGTCGCCGATCTGACGGTGCAGGCGGGCGCCCAGCTTTCGACCGTCGGCAAGAATGCACCCGTCGTCCTGGTCCAGGCCAATGGGGGAAGCGGCGGCAGCGGTGCCACGGCCAATGATGCCTGGAACCTGACGGGCGGCAATGGCGGCACCGGCGGCAATGCCGCCAGCGGCAAGGTGGTCAACGTCCAGATCGCGGCCGGCGTTTCCATTTCCGCCACCGGCTATGCCTCCAACGGCATTCTGGCCCAGAGCCTCGGCGGCCTCGGGGCCAATGGCGCCAGCGTCTATGGCGGCTTCATTTCCACCACCGGCGGCAATGCGGGCCCCGGCGGATCGTCCGGCTATGTCTATGTGAAGACCGCGGCCGCCGTGACCACGAAGGGCAGCGGCGCCATCGGCATCGTCGTCCAGTCGGTGGCGGGCGGTGGCGGCAATGGCGGCGATGCCGGCGGCAGCTTCTCCTCCATGGGCGGCAATGGCGCGGCCAGCGGCAATGCGGGCAGCGCGACCGCGCGTAATTCCGGCGCGGTCAACACCTATGGCAATTACTCCCACGGCATGCTCGTGCAGTCGGTGGGCGGCGGCGGCGGCAGCCTGATCCTGGGCAGTGGCCAGATCGCGGTGGGCGGCTCCGCCGCGCCGGGCGGCTCGTCGGGCACCGGCACCAGCGCGGTGGCCCTGGTGAACAATTCCGGCACCATCACCACCCGCGGGACCTATTCCGACGGCATCCTGGCGCAGGCCATCGGCGGTGGCGGCGGCAATGGCGGCGGCGCGGGTGGCATCAGCTCGCTCGGCGGGCAGGGCGCGGCCGGCGGCAATGCGGGCACGGTGAAGGTCTATAATTCCGGCCTGGTGAGCACCGCCAGCAAGGATTCTCTGGGCATTGTGGCGCAGGCCATTGGCGGTGGCGGCGGGCGGGGCGGCGGCGCCGTCTCCGCGAGCATCGGCGTCTCGGCGGCCATTGGCGGCGGCGGCGGCACGGGCGGCGCGGGCGGCAATGTCTATGTGACCAATTCGGGCGCCACCACCAGCACCGTCACCGTCCAGACCTCCGGCTCCTATTCCACCGCCATTCTCGCCCAATCAGTGGGCGGGGGCGGCGGCGCCGGTGGCAGCGCCAAGGCGGCCACCCTGGAAGGCGTGGCCTTCACCATCGGCGGCAGCGGCGGATCGGGCGGCAATGGCGGCACCGTCACCGTCACCAACGAGGCGGGCGTCCTCACCACGGGGGCCCGCGCCTCCGGCGTGCTCGCCCAGTCTATCGGCGGTGGCGGCGGCTCCGGCGGGGCGGTGGTGGCGAAAAGCGTCGGCCTGTTCGTGGGCGCGGCGGTCTCGGTGGGCGGCACGGGCGGCACAGGCGGGCTGGGCTATGGCGCCACGGTGACCAACAGCGGGGTTGTCAGCACCTCCGGCTTCGATTCCATGGGCATTGTGGCCCAGTCCATCGGCGGCGGTGGCGGCAATGGCGGTTCCTCGTCCGCGGAGGCGGCTTCGGCGGGCGTCGACGTGTCCGTGTCCATCTCCGCCGCCATCGGCGGCAGCGGCGGCAGCGGCAACAATGCCGGCACCGCCAGCGTGAGCAATACGGGGTCCGTCCGCACCCAAGGGGACGGCGCCACCGCCATCCTCGTGCAATCCATCGGCGGCGGCGGCGGTGCCGGCGGCGATGCCTCGGCCATGAGCCTGGCCGCCTCCAACGGCATTTCTTTCAGCGTCAGCGCCGCCCTGGGCGGCTCGGGCGCCGGCGGTGGCACCGGCGGCGCGGCCAACGTCACCAATACCGGCCTTGTTGGCACGTTGGGCGATTTCGCCGATGCCATCCTGGTGCAGTCCATCGGCGGCGGCGGCGGCGCGGGGGGCGTCGGCGCTTCCTCCGCCAATTCGCCCACCATGGCCAAGTCGGTCGCGGTCGGCTTCTCATTGGGCGGGGCCGGCGGCACGGCGAGCGCGGGCGGCGCCGTGGTGGCCAAGAATTACGGCTCCATCCAGACCGAAGGGGCGAGCGCGCGTGGCATTCTCGCCCAGTCCATCGGCGGCGGCGGCGGCGCGGCGGGAGGCGGCGCGGCCAATGCCTATAACGGCACCCTCAATGCCACCGTGGCGCTCGGCGGCTCGGCGGGCGGCGGCGGCCATGGCGGCACGGTGAACGTCTACAATACCGGCACCATCGTCACCAGCGGCGGCGATGCGGTGGGCATCCTCGCCCAGTCGGTGGGCGGCGGCGGCGGCGCGGGCGGCTCGGCGTCCGGCAAGACCGGCGACAGCGCCTATTCTCCCAACGCCACCGGCAGCTTTTCCTTGACCGCAAACATCGGCGGCTCGGGCGGCAGCGGCGGCAATGGCGGCGCCGTCACGGTGAACAATGTGGCCAAAGGCACCGCCAAGGCGCCGGTCATCGCCACCAGCGGCGACCATGCGGCGGCCATCATCGCCCAGTCCATCGGCGGGGGCGGCGGCAAGGGAGGTGCTGCGGCCGGGTCCGCCTCGGGCGGCAAGGCGGCCCTGACCTTCACACTGGGCGCCTCGGGCGGCACCGGCGGCATCGGTGCCACCGTCACGGTCAACTCCACCGGGACCCTGTCCACCAAGGGCCTCGACGCCCCGGCCATCCTGGCCCAGTCGGTGGGCGGCGGCGGCGGCGTCGGCGGCAGCAGCAGCGCGGCGACCACCTCCAAGATCTCCCTTGGCGGCGCCGTCGCCGGCTCCGGCGGCACGGGCGAGCAGGGCGGCAAGATCTATGTGACCACGTCCGGCACCATAGAGACCAAGGGCGAGTTGTCCGACGGCATTCTCGCCCAGTCGGTGGGCGGCGGCGGCGGCGTGGGCGGCGCGGCCTCGGCGGAGGGCCATGCGGCTGGCCAGGGCTCCATCTCGGCCACCCTGACCCTGGGTGGCGCGGGCGGTTCCGGCACCTATGGCAATCAGGTGCAAGTGACCAATTCGGCCACCATCGTGACGGAGGGCGCGAGCGCCAATGGCATCCTCGCCCAGTCCATCGGCGGCGGTGGCGGCAAGGGCGGCTCGTCCTCCAGCAAGGGGGAGGGCGGCAGTTACAATCTCTCGGCCGGGCTCGGCGGTTCGGGCGGCGCCGGCGCGTTTGGCGGCCAGGTGACGGTGGCCAATTCTGGCGCCGGCATCTCGGTGTCGGGCGACCATGCCATCGCCATTCTCGCCCAATCCATCGGCGGTGGCGGCGGCACGGCCGGCGCCTCGGCCGCCGCCACTTCGGGCAAGACCGCCAGCGTCTCCTTTTCGCTCGCCGGCACCGGCGGCTCGGGCGCCGATGGCGGCACCGTGAGCGTGACCAATTCGGCGGGCATCTGGACCAAGGGCGTGGATGGCATCGGCATCCTCGCCCAGTCCATCGGCGGGGGCGGCGGCAATGCCGGGAGCGCCACCAATGCGGCCTCGGCCAAGTTCGCGGTGGGCGCCGCCATCGGCGGCAAGGGCGGCGGGGGCGGCAATGGCGGCAGCGCCACGGCGGCGCTCTCCGGCAGTTCCAAGACGCAGATCTTCACCACTGGCGCCGCAGCGGATGCGGTGCTGGTGCAGTCCATCGGCGGCAGCGGCGGCACGGCGGGGGCAGGCACGAGCAAGGCCGACGGCGGGGGCGGCAATGGCGCCGCGGTCACGGTGGGCGTGGGTGGTGGCGGCGGCAGCGGCGGCCATGGCGGCAGCGCCACCCTCACCAACGGCCCCACCGCCAGCGCGGCCCTGACCATCTATACGCAAGGGGTCGGCGCCAACGGCCTCGTCGCCCAGTCCATCGGCGGCGGCGGCGGCAAGGGTGGCGGCACCTCCTCCACCACCAGCGGCAGCGACACCGCCAATGTCTCCGCCTCCATCGGCGGCAATGGCGGGGCGGCGGGCTATGGCTCCAATGCCACCATCACCAATGCGGGTCGCGTCGGCACCTGGGGTGACCATGCGACCGCCATCCTGGTGCAGTCCATCGGCGGCGGCGGCGGCAATGCGGTGGGCGCCATGTCCACCGCCAGCGGCCAGTCTGCCAAGCTGAACCTGTCCGCCAGCCTGGGCGGGTCGGGCGGCGCCAGCGGCGATGGCGGCTATGCCAAGCTCACCAATTCCGGCGTCATCTCCACCCAGGGCGACTTTGCCAACGCCCTGGTGGCCCAATCCATCGGCGGTGGCGGCGGCAGCGCGGCGGTGACCGGCGACAGCGGCACCGGCGGCAGCGCCACCGTGACCCTTGGCCTGGCCGGCGCCGGCGGCAGCGCGGGCGACGGCGGCACGGTCAGCCTCACCAACAGCGCCAACATCTCCACCATCGGCCAGCAGTCCAACGCCATTCTCGTCCAGTCCATCGGCGGCGGCGGCGGCCTGGCGGGCAGCGCGCAGAACGCCACCACGGGCAAGGTCTCGGTGGGCGCCGCCATCGGCAATTCGGGCGGCAGCGGCGGCAATGGCGGGGCGGTCACGCTCACCCTGTCCGGTGCGCAGACGGTGGCCACGTCCGGCGATCTGTCGGATGCGGTGGTCGCCCAGTCCATCGGCGGCGGCGGCGGGGCCGGCGGCTCCGGCTCCAGCAAGGCGGATGGCAAGGGCGGCAACAGCTTCGGCGTGTCCGCGGCCCTCGGCGGGTCCGGCGGCGCGGGGGGCGATGGCGGCAAGGTGACGCTGAACATCGGCACCGGCACCTCCACCGTGGTGGCCACCTTCGGCGATACGTCCTCGGCCATCCTGGCCCAGTCCATCGGCGGCGGCGGCGGCAAGGGCGGCGCGGCCTCCTCGGCGGCCGGCACCACCGGGGGCGAGGCGTCGCTGGGCGCCAGCATGGGCGGCACCGGCGGCGCGGGCGGCAATGGCGCGGGCGTCTATGTCACCGTCAATGCGGCGGTGCAGACCTCGGCGGACGCCTCCACCGGCATCCTCGCCCAGTCGGTGGGCGGCGGCGGCGGCGCGGCGGGCCTGGCGGGGGCGTCCGCGAGCGGCGGCAAGCTCGCCATTGGCTTCGCGCTCGGCACCAGCGGCGGCAAAGGCGGCTCCGGCGGCACCGTGACCGTGACCGCAGCCGGCACCGTGCTGACGGAGGGCGAGAATGCCACCGGCATCATCGCCCAATCCATCGGTGGCGGCGGCGGCATCGCCGGCAGCGCGGAGGCCAGCAGCGCCTCCACCATTTCCCTGGGCGCCTCCATCGCCGGCTCCGGCGGCAGCGGCAATTATGGTGGTCAGGTCCAGGTGAACGCCCAAGGCAGCATCGTCACCAAGGGCGAGTTGTCGGACGGCATCCTCGCTCAGTCCCTGGGCGGCGGCGGCGGCGTGGGCGGCGCGGCAAGCTCCAAGGCCAATGGCACGGGCAGCCAGTCCGTGTCCGCCACCTTCGCGCTCGGCGGGGCCGGCGGCACCGGCTCCTATGGCGGCGCGGTGGGCGTGGTCAATTCCGGCAGCATCAGCACGGCCGGCGCCAGCGCCAACGGCATCCTCGCCCAGTCCATCGGCGGCGGCGGCGGCAAGGGCGGCTCGTCCACCACGGGCGCCACCGGCGCCAGCTATTCCATTGGGGCCAGCCTCGGCGGGGCGGGGGGGACCGGCTCGCAAGGCGGGACCGTCACCGTCAGCAATTCCGGTGTCATCTCGGTCACGGGCGACCATGCCAATGCCATCCTCGCCCAGTCCGTGGGTGGCGGCGGCGGCGCGGTGGGCGCCTCGGCGGCGACGGGGGCGGGCAAGACCGCGGCCATCACCTTCACCCTCGCCGGCAATGGTGGCAGCGGCGGCTATGGCGGGGCGGTGAATGTCACCTCCACCGGCAGCCTCTCCACCGCCGGCCAGAATGGCGTCGGCGTACTCGCCCAGTCCATCGGCGGCGGCGGCGGCAATGCGGGCAGCGCCACCAATTCGGCCTCCTCCCGGATCGGCGTCGGCGGCGCTGTGGGCGGCACCGGCGGCAGCGGTGGCGATGGCGGCGCCGTGACGGTGGCCTTCAACAACGCCAGCTTCGGCAGCATCGTGACCACTGGCGCGGCGGCCGATGCGGTTCTCGCCCAGTCCATCGGCGGCGGCGGCGGCACCGGCGGCACCGGCACCAGCAAGGCGGACGGCACCGGCGGGCAGGCGGTGAACCTGGCCGTGTCTGTGGGCGGCGGCGGCGGATCGGCCGGCGGCGGGGGTACCGTCACGGTCACCAATGGCACCCCCGGCTTCTTCATTTTCCCTGGGAGCCAGGGGGTGAACATCTCCACCTCCGGCACCGGCGCCAACGGCGTGGTGGCCCAGTCCATCGGCGGCGGTGGCGGCAAGGGCGCGGCGGCCTCTTCCACGGCGGCCGACACCGGCGCCTCCAGCATCGCGGAAATCTCCCTCGGCGTCGGCGGGGCCGGCGGCGCGGGCGGCATCGGCGGGACGGTGACGGTCACCTGGCGCGACGGCATCATCGTGACCGCGGGCGACCATGCCTCCGGCATCATCGCCCAATCCATCGGCGGCGGCGGTGGCCTTGCCACCTCCACCCATGCGGCGGCCAGCGGCACCAAGGCGGACGCCAGCGTCATCGTCGGCATTGGCGGGCAAGGTGGCAGCGGCAATACGGGCGGCACGGCTACCGTGACCTCCGCCGCCACCATCCAGACCCAGGGCGTGTCCAGCTATGGTGTTCTGGTGCAGTCCATCGGCGGCGGCGGCGGCGCCTCGAGCGCGGTGGGCGGCGCCGCCAATGGCGGGCAGGCGGGCGTCACCTTCACGCTCGCCGGCGCGGGCGGCAACGGCAATGATGGCGGCGCCGCAACCGCCAACATCTCCGGCAGCGTCTTCACCCAGGGCCAGAATGCGACGGCGGTCATGGTGCAGTCCATCGGCGGCGGCGGCGGCACGGCCGGCAGCGCGGACAATGCGACCCTCGCCCAGTTCGCCCTCGGCGGCGCCGTGGGCGGGGCCGGCGGCGCGGCCTCCAATGGTGGCGCGGCAAGCGCCACCCTCACCGGGTCCGCCGCCACCCGCATCAGCACCACCGGCGATGCGGCCGATGGCGTTCTGGTGCAGTCCATTGGCGGTGGCGGCGGCACAGCGGGCGCCGGGTCCGGCAAGGCGGACGGCGCGGGCGGCAATGGGGTCACCGTCTCGGTGGGCATTGGCGGCTCGGGCGGCGATGGCGGGGCCGGCGGCGTGGCGATGCTGACCAATGGCGGCGCGGCCGGGCCGGGCATGTCCATCTATACGTCAGGCGTCGGCGCCAACGGCCTGGTGGCCCAGTCCATCGGCGGCGGCGGCGGCAAGGGCGGGGGCAGTTCCTCCACCAGCGGCGGCACGGGCGCGGCCAATGTGTCCGCCAGCCTCGGCGGCACCGGCGGCAGCGGGGGGGCGGGCGGCACCGTCACGCTCGCCAACACCGGCATCATCCAGACCACGGGCGACCATGCCAGCGCCATCCTCGCCCAGGCCATTGGCGGTGGCGGTGGCAATGCGGTGGCCACCGCCACCGCCGCCACGGGCGGCGCGGCGCAGCTCAATCTCGGCGCGGCCCTCGGCGGCTCCGGCGGCAGCGCGGGCACGGGCGGCACGATCACGGTGACCAATTCCGGGGACCTTGCCACCGGCGGCAGCTTCGGCCACGGCATTCTCGCCCAGTCCATCGGCGGCGGCGGCGGCAGCGCCGCGGTGACCGGCGACAGCGGCACCGGGGGCGCGGCGGCGGTCAGCCTGTCGCTCACCGGCTCCGGCGCCGGGGGCGGGGATGGCGGACAGGTCACCGTCACCAATAATGGCGACATCACCACCACCGGCTTCGGCGCCAGCGCCATTCTCGCGCAGGCGGTGGGCGGCGGCGGCGGCTTTGCCGGCAGCGCCCAGAATGCCGCCAGCGGCAAGCTGGCGGTGGGCGCGGCCATAGGTGGGGGCGGCGGCAGCGGCGGCACGGGCGGCAACGTCTATGTGTTCGGCCAGACGGCGCAGCAGATCATCACCACCGGGGCCATGGCCGATGCCATCCTCGCCCAGTCGGTGGGCGGCGGCGGCGGCGTGGGCGGCGCCGGCAAGACGGCGGCCGACGGCAAAGGCGGCAGCAGCTTCGATGTCTCCGCCACGGTGGGTGGTGGCGGCGGCACGGGCGGTGACGGCGGCATGGTGACGGTGGATTTCGGCACCAGCCTCGACACGGTCATCTCCACCTCCGGCCATGATGCGGCGGGCCTCGTGGCGCAGGCCATCGGCGGCGGCGGCGGCAAGGCGAGCCTGGCCTCTTCCTTCGCCGGCACCGGCGGCACGGCCAGCCTGTCCGCCGACATGGGCGGCTCGGGCGGCGCGGGCGGAAATGGCGGGACGGTCACGGTCACCCTCAACGCCCTGGTGCAGACCACGGGCGCCGGCTCGGACGGCCTGCTCCTGCAATCGGTGGGCGGCGGCGGCGGCACGGCGGCGGCGGCCAATTCGTCCGCCTCGGGCGGCAGCAATACGGTCAATGTGGCCTTCACGCTGGGCGCCTCCGGCGGCTCCGGTGGCGACGGCGAAGGGGTGACGCTCACCCAATCCGGCCGCGTGGTGACCACGGGGGATTCCTCCAACGCCATCGTGTTGCAATCCATCGGCGGCGGTGGCGGACGCGCCTCCAGCGTCGGCGCCGATGCCGGTGCCGGCGAGGTGGCGGCGACCGTGACCCTGGGCAGCTCCGGCGGCGTCGCCGGCGCGGGCGGCACCGTCACCGGCACCGTGAAGGGGCTTGTCTCCACCAGCGGCGATGCGGCGGCGGGCGTGCTGGCCCAATCCATCGGCGGCGGCGGCGGCGTTGCGGCCACCAGCACCACCCAATCGGCCGGCAGCCATTCCCTGGCACTGACGCTGGGCGGCTCCGGCGGTGCCGGCGCCATCGGCGGCACGGTTCAGGTGACGCTGGGTGATACCGGCACCATCGTGACCCGTGGCGCCTCGTCCCACGGCCTGCTGCTGCAATCCATCGGCGGCGGCGGCGGCGTGGCCGGCGCGGGATCGGCGGACGGCACCGGCGCGGTGGCCTTTGGCGGGTCGGGCGGCACGGGCAACAATGGCGGCACCGTGACCGCCACCGTGGCGGGCGCGATCGCCACCAGCGGCACCGGCGCGGCGGCGATCTTCGCCCAGTCGGTGGGCGGCGGCGGCGGCGTGGGCGGCAGCGCCGCCAGCGCGGTGTTCACGCTCGATGACGGCATCAATGGCTCCGGCGGCGGCGCCGGCAATGGCGGCGCGGTCACGGTGAACGTCTCCGGCAAGGCGCAGGCCTCCGGCGCCAATGCGGCGGCCATCGTGGCCCAGTCCATCGGCGGCGGCGGCGGCCTCGCCGCCACCGGCACGGGCGTCGGCTTCGGCACCGCCGGAGGGGCGGGCACGGGCGGCCCGGTGACGGTGAATGTCTCGGGCCTGGTGAGCGCGTCCGGCAGCGGCGCGCCGGCCATCTTCGCCCAAAGCCTCGGCGCATTGGGCAATGGCGTCATCGCGGTGAATGTGGACCGGGGCGGCCAGGTGATTGGCGGTGCCGGCGGCCCGGCCATCATGCTCTCGGGCGGCGAGGCGAACATCATCACCATCGCCGCCGGCGGCCGGGTGACCAATAATGCGGGAATGGCCATCCAGTCCGGGTCGGCCGCCGACAGCATCTCGGTGTCCGGTGTCCTCACCGGCAGCGTGGACCTGGGCGAAGGCGCCAACAGCTTCGTGGTTCAGAAGGGCGGCGTGTTCAATTCCGGCGCCGCCGTGAGCATGGGGCCGGCGTCGGTGACGGCGAGCCTCCTGAGCGCATCCTCCGCGCCGCTGGCGCTGCAAAATCTCGGCACCGTTAATCCCGGCGGCCTGGGGACGCTGGCCAAGACCGGGCTTCTGGGCCAGTTCGTCTCCCCCGGCATCTACCAGGCGGACGTGGATGCGCGCTCGCTGAGCCACGACCTCCTGTCCATCTCGGACACGGCCGTGCTGTCCGGCCTCATCGATCCGCGCCCCCACACCATCGCGCCCAATACCAGCTACAAGATCCTGGAGGCGCCCACCCTCATCAATACGGCCACCACCACCCAGTCCGGCTTCGCCTACAGCTGGGACATGGTGACGACGGCCACCACCCTCACCGTGTCCCCGGTGGCCCATTTCGTGCCGGCCGGGGTGCCGCTGAGCGGCAATGAGGCGGCGGTGGGCGGGGCCTTGCAGCAGGCCTGGAACCTCGGCGGCTCCAGCGGCATGACCAATGCCTTCTCCTCGCTGATCGGCCTGTCCGACCTGCCGGCCTATCAATATGCGCTGGGCCAGCTCTCGCCCCAATTGCTGCAGGCGGGGGCGGTGCTGCGCACCACGGACAGCCGGGCCTTCCTGAACCGGACCTTGTCCTGCCCGGTCTTCATCGAGGAAAGCACCCAGCTGCACGAGGATCGCTGCGCCTGGACGCGCATCATCGCCGGGCGCACCACCCAGGCCACCACCGACCAGATGGCCGGCTATACGGCGGACAGCCTCACCTTCCAGGCCGGCGTGCAGAGCGAGATCGCCACCGACACCTTCATCGCCCTGTCGGCCGCCTACCAGCAGAGCTGGCTGTCCAGCTCCAATTCCTCCCTGTCGTCGGACGGCACCGGGGTGGACGTGGGCCTGGCGCTGAAGCGGCAGGTGGGGCCGTGGCTGTTCGCGGCCGCGGTGGACCTCGGCTGGGTGAGCTATGACAACACCCGGACCATCTGGACCATGGGCGGGGCGCCCACCAGCTCGGCGGATGTGTGGAACGTCACCGGGCGCCTGCGCGCGGCCTATGAGTTTGCCTTCGCCAACTGGTATGCGCGGCCCATGGTGGATCTGGACGTGATCCACGTGAACGCCCCCGGCTATAGCGAACAGGGCTTCACGGGGGCCGAACTCCAGGTCTACGGCAACAGCCAGACGACCTTCGTGGTGACACCGGCGGTGGAGTTCGGCGGGCGCATCGACCTGTCCGACGGCACGGTGCTGCGGCCCTATATGACGCTGGGGGCCTCCTTCGCCTCCAACGACGCCTGGACGGTGTCGTCGAGCTTCCTGTCGGCCCCGGCCGGCACGATGCCCTTCTCCACCACCGCCCCCATGCCCAGCGTGCTGGGCAATTTCGACATCGGCCTCCAGGCGCTCACCAAGCAGAACCTGGAGCTGAAGCTGGAATACAGCCTCAGCGCCGGCAACAATTATACGTCCCAGCTGGGCATGGCGCGCTTCGCCATCCACTTCTGAGGGACCGGCGCGCGCCGGTCCGGCCGGTCAGTCCTGCGGCAGCAGGAAGGCGTTCAGCCGCGCCACCGCCTCTTCGGAGAGGGGCGAGGACTTGCGGGTGGCATTGTCCACCCGCACCATCACCGTGTCCGCATTGGCCACGCGCTTGCCGTTCTGGAACAGCACCTGCCGCATCTGGACTGAGCTGCGGCCCACCGACAGCACGCCGGTGCCGATCCAGATTTCCCCCGGCCATAGCACTTCGGCGCGATATTCCATCAGCAGGCGGGCGAGCACGAAGGAGCCGCCCGGCCCCGCAAGGGAGCCACCCTGGCCGTAGAACAGCTCGGTGCGGCCGGTCTCCAGGAAGGTGGAGAAGACGGCATTGTTCACATGGCCCTGCCGGTCGGTGTCCCGATAGCGCAGCTTGTCGTAGGAGCGAACCGGAAAATCCTCGAGCGTCAGATCGCGCATGTCTCTCCCCGGAGCCGGCGCCATACCGGCAGAGCCGCAAGCTCTATCCGCCACCCGGCGCCCCCGCAAGTGCGTCAGGAGGGCTGCCTTATGGCGCGCTCACCGGGCCGGGCGGGCCTCCGGGGCGGGATGGGGCAGGATGAGCACCCAGGGCACCGGCCACAGGGCCAGGCGATCGCGGGAGGGGTCCGCCCGCCAGGCCGCCACTTCCGCCCGCCAGGCGGGTCCGTGGAAATAGGGGGCCGGCTGCCAGAACTGGACCACGCCCACCCCCACCACCCCCAGGGCGAGGCCGGAGGCCAGCAGGCGCAGGGGGAGGGCCGTGGCCCGTTCCGCCGCCGCCGCCACGAAGGCGAGAATCATCAGCACATTGGGCGCATAGGCATAGCGGCCATTGGCCAGGGGCAGGAGCAGGAGCCACGGGTCCTTGCCCAGCGCGCCGGCATAGGACACGACGGCAATCAGGAGGGCCGCCATCCCCAGCCAGCGACCGGCGGGGCTGCGCACCACGGCAAGCGCGAAAAGCCCGGCAACGCAGGCCAGCGCCGCCATCACCAGGCCCCTCCCGAGCGCCGTGCCGGACAGCAGCGCGACCGGCACGGCGTCCGCCAGGGGCCCAAGGCCCGGCAGGGCGAGGTTCTTGACCCCGAGGCCGCCGATCAGCGCCAGGACCGAGAAGCCGCTGCCGGCCCGCGCGCCGGAGGCGAGCCCCTGGGCCATCAGGATCGTCTGCAGCCCGGCCAGCGCGCACAGCAGGACGGCTTCGATCAGGTCGGGACGGGTGCGGCTGCGCAGGGCCTTCCAGGCAAAGAGCGGGGCCAGCGTCACCGAGACCGGCCCGGTGGCGCCTGCCAGCAGCAGGAAGAGGACGCGGAAGGTGGCGGGAAGCGCGGCCCGCCCGGTGACCAGCAGCACCGCCGTGCCGACGGCGAAGTGGAACTGGCTGTTGATGGTGTTGAGCCAGACCTCCACGCTCGGCTGCGCGAACAGCGGGGCCGCGACGGCCAGGGGGCGCAGCCAGAGCGGCCCGAAGGCGTCCGAGCGGGCGATGATCCAGACCACGGCGAGCTGCACCCCCAGGGCGCAGAGCGTGGTGACGCGCGCGGCCTCTTCCAGCGGCACTGCGGCGGCGCCAAGGGCGGCCAATTTGTTGAAGGCGGAGAAATAGCCGATGCGAGGGGCAAGCAGGGCATCGTACCAGGAGCCGAGCACCGCATCGTGGAAGTAAACGACCCCTTCTTCTGCAAACAGCCGGCCGTGCAGCAGGATGTCCGGGGTTCGGGAGGCGATGAGGAGCGCCGCGAGCCCCACCAGGACCCAGGCCAACAGGCGCGCCCCCCGGGACGGGGCGCCCTGCGGGAGCGAAAGAGGGGAGGGCTGGTGCAAAGGGCAACTCACGGGGTGACGATGGGCTGTCCCCTCGTGCCGCAGGCACCGCAGTCCCGTCAACCGCCCCGTCAGCGCCGGCGGTCGCTCGGGGGATCAGGCGCGGTCGGCGTCCCGGGTGACCGGGCCGGTGAAGACGTAGCCGATGCTGCGGGCGGAGGCGATGGGCAGCGCTTCGCCGGTTTCGGTCTGCACCTTCCGGCGCAGGCGGAAGACGATCAGGTCGAGGCCGCGCCCCAGCGTGTCTTCGGAGGGGCGGCGCACGTCGGAGATCAGCGCCGTGCGCGCCACCGGCTCGCCGGCCCGCTCGGTCAATTTGTTGAGCAGATGGTGCTCGGCCGCCGACAGCGAGACCGAGGCGCCGCCGGGGGCGATCAGGGTCCAGCGGGCGGTGAGGAACACCCAGCGGCCGGGTCCCGGACGCTCCACCGGCGCCGCATCCTTCGGCCCGGCGAGGCGCCGGGCGAGGTTGCGGATCAGCAGTTCCAGCTCCTGCGGGTCCACCGGCTTGGTGACATAATGGTCGGCGCCCACCGACAGGCCCTGGAGGCGGTCCTCCCGCCGGGTGCGGCCGGTGAGCATGATGATGCCGATGCCGGGCCGTTCCTTCAGGTGCACGGCGGCCTCGAAGCCGTCGAGGCCGGGCAGGTTGACGTCCAGCAGCACCACGTCGGCGGGGAATGTGGTCAGCTCGCGCTCGATATAGCGCGCATCGCGCAACGCGCGGACCTTGAAGCCCGAGCCGGTCAGGAGGGTGTCCAGACTGTCCCGAAGGTCGCTGTCATCTTCGACGATAAGCACATGAACCGACATGACCCCTCCCTCACCCCTTGAGCGCCGTGGGCCGGTCGAGGCCGGGATGGCACGGCAGCCAAACCTTGAAGACGCTGCCGCCTTCGCTCCTGTCGCCCACCTTGATCCAGCCGGCGTGCTGCTCGACGATCAGGCGGGCCAGATAAAGGCCGATGCCCGTGCCGGGCCGGGTCACCGTGGAGGGCGACCTGTAATAGCGCTCGAAGATCTCTTCCCGTTCCGCTTCCGGCACGCCGCGGCCGCGGTCGGCCACCTCGATCAGTACCCCCTCGTGCGCCGGCGCCACCGAGGTGGTGACCGGGCCGTCCGTGTGCTTGAGGGCATTGCCGACGAGATTGTCGAGCACGGTGCGCAGCAGCACCCCGTCGCCCTCGATCACCGTTTCCACGCAGGCGTCGAGGAAGACCCGGCCGGGCGCATGGGCCGCATGCTCGCGTACCACTTCGGCCACCAGCGCGCCCATTTCCACCGGGCGGTGCTGGAGCATCATGGCGGAATGTTCGAGCCATTCGTCGGCAAGGAAGGTGTCGATGAGGTTGGACAGCCGCGTCACCGAGCGGCCCACCTTCTCCACCTCCCGCCGCAGCGCGCTCATGCCCGTGCCGAGGCCCCGCTCCAGCACGGTCACCGCGAGGCGCATGGTGGACAGGGGGGTGCGGAATTCGTGGCTGACCATGACCAGGAAGTTGCGCTGTTCCTTCAGCGCCCGCTGCAGGGCGGCCTCGGCGCGGCGGCGACCCTCCACTTCCGCATTGAGGGCGGCGGTGCGCTCGGCGACCGCCTGCTCCAGCAGTTTTTCATTGCCGCGCGAGATGGCCAGCAACTGGCTTTCCAGTCGGCGCCGGGCGCGCGAGCCCGCCCGCATGGCTGAGGCAAGGCCCGCGAACACCGCCACCATGTGCAGGAAGCCGGCGGTCTGATAGCCCCAATTGAGGAAGTCGTTCAGCGGCGCGATGCCCAACACCACCAGCGAGAACCAGATGGTCGCCGCGCAATAGGCGGTGAAGCCCACGAAATACCAGCCGCCGGCCGGCTCGCCGCGGCGCATTTGCTGCAAGGCCAGCCAAGGCGACACCAGGCCGAGGCCCAGGATGCCGATCATCAGATAGGGCGCGATCAGCTTGTAATAGCCGAAGGCCGAGACGAGCACGCCCACGCCGCAGCAATAGCCCAACGCGCGGACATAAAGGTCCGCGAGCCGCTCCTGCTCATAGGGGCGGAACAGGGCCCGCACCATGAAGGCCCCCGCCATGGTGGCAAAGCAGCCCATCATGTTCTGGAGCCGGATCACGTTTCCCGGCTCCCAGGCGTTCAGCAGCACCTGGCCGAAACCGCCATTGCCCAGGAAGACCAGCGACACCGATCCCACATAGGCGCCGTACCAGCCGAATTGGGACGACCGCAGCCAGATGGCCATGATGAGCGTGCCGACGGAGGTGATGATGGCCGCGCCCACCCCCAGCGAGAACAGCAGCACGGACAAGGTGAGGTGCCGCAGCAGTTCCGGCAGGCGCCAGAGCGTGAGCTGGGCATTGAGCGCCCGGTTGCCGGACAGGCGCAGATAGACGTTCGAGGTTTCGCCGGCCGGCAGATGCAGCCGCACCACATTGGTGAAGGTGAACAGGTCCCGCTCGCGGGCGGGAATCATGGCGCCGGTTTCCTTGTGCCGCCGGCGCTGCAGGTTGCCGTCCTCCGCCTGGTCCGGCGCATAGACGGCGATGTGGTCCGTATAGGGAGCGGTAATGACGAGCCACCATTGGCCGTCGGCGGTGGGCTCCGGCGCGAGGCGCAGCCGCACCCACCAGGCGCCCTTGGGTACGTAGCTGGCGTTGAAATTGCCGGGCAGGGGCCTAAAGCGGTCCCCCGCGCGCTCCACGTCCTCCAGGGTCATGGTGCCCGCCGGGTCGTAGAAGGCCTCCAGATGGCCCTTGGCGGGAACTTCCAGGATGTCGGCGGGCAGGGTCAGCGGGCCGTGCTCGGCCGCCGCGCCATGGGTCGGCCAGAGCGCCGCGAGTGCGGCCAGGGCGAGGAGGGCAAGGGGCAGGACGGGCAGCAGGAGGCGGGGGAACCGGACGTAAGGCCTGTGTCGCCCCCGGACGGACCGAAGCGGGTCCGGCGGCGGGCGTGGCGAATGGGTCCGGTCATCCCCTTTATGTGGCCGCACAGCTTCGACCCTGTCGCACAATCAGACATTAACCCGCGCGGCAAAGCCTCGGGTCATGGAGGAGGGTGACGAGTGGGCCGCAACAACCCTCGCCGGGCACCGTGCAGGAGACGCCAGCATCTCCCGATCGGCTAAAAAAAAGCTTTGACTTGACGGTGATCAAATCCCGCATTCGGTTTCTCACACCCAGGCGGACGGGCCGTCAATGAAATAGTCCGTAAAAATAGGCAGATACGCACATGTGGTTGGAGGCTCCGGGATACCTTTGATCTCTTCTAGAGTCCGGGGGCGGGGGCGCGGCAGCAGGATGCGTGAAGGGGAAGGGCAGAGCGTTCCCTTCCACCGCCCGCCCGGCCGGTCCGTCCGACCCCGCCGGCAGCGCGACGCGCCTTCATGGTCCGGCGGAAATGGTCTAGCGTCCTTTCGGTTTTGAAGTCCGCTCGCAGTCCGGTCCGCACCCCGGTGGACTTGGCGCCCGGGCCGGCAGGAGCGAGGGAGGCGAGAGGTGGTGAAACGGCGCGGCGCCTCTCACGAACTCCTGGTGCTGCTCGCCCTCTGGCTCGGCCTCAATGCCGTGGTCGTGGGCCTGAGCGCCCGCGCGGCGCTGGAGCGGGCGCGGGCGGAGGCCGATGCCACCGGATTTGCCTTGCACCGGGTGATCTCGCAGCGGGTGGCGCAGCATGATGCGCTCCTCACCAGCCTGGTGGCGCTGGCGCTGGTGGCCGATCCCCCGCCGCAGGACGCCATTCTCCAGGTAAGCCAGAGGTTCATGCGCTTTTATCCGCGTGTGGCCGGCATCGACCTGGTGTCGCTGGCGCAGGCCGACGGCACGGTCTCGCTGCGGTCCCTGATGTCACTGGCGCCCGACGCCGCCGATTTGCGCAACCTTGCCGCCGCTCTCTATGCCCTCACGCCAGGCGAGCCGCGCAGCTTCCTCGATCCCTCCGCGCCCCGCCATTATCTGGTGGGCAAGAAGGCGAGCGGGGCCAATCCGGCGCTGGCGGTCGTTCTTGCCATTGATGCCGCGCTGCTGGTGGAGCCGTCGGAGCGTCCCCCCTGGGCGCAGGTGACGCTTGCCCTCGACGGCCGGACCCTGGTGCGGTGGCCGGCGGAGCAGGGGGACGGCACCCACGCCTGGCTGCCGGAGCCGCGCTTCTCCCGCCCCATAGAGAACCCCAGCCAGCCCCTCGCCTTCACCCTCGTGCGGCCGCTGTCGCTGGCCGAGCTTCTTGATCCGCGGCTGACCCTCGGCTTTGCCGGCCTGTCGCTGCTGGCCGTGCTGGTGCTGCATGACGCCTGGCGCCAGCGCCGTGCCGCCCGCCTGTCGCAGGAGACCGCCCGGCTTGCCGAACAGCGCACGCGGATGTTGGAGCACGAGACCCGCCTCGCCCATGCGGCGCGGGTGAATGCCCTGGGGGAGCTGGCCTCCGGCATCGCCCATGAGCTGACCCAGCCGCTCACTGCGCTCCTGAGCCAGAGCCAGGCGGCGCGGCGGCTGGCGCGGCCCGGTGGCGACCCGGCGCTGCTGGACCAGGCGCTGGAGGCCAATGTGCGCGAGGCGCGGCGGGCCGGCGAGATGCTGAAGCGCATGCGCGATTACATCAGCAACCGCGCCGCCCGCCCCGTGCTCACCCCCGTCCAGCGCATCCTGGACGATGTGGCCGGGCTGGTGCAGGCCGATCTCGACCGGCGCGGCATCACGCTCCTCCTGGAGAGCGCGGCGCCGGACGCGCAGATCCTGGCCGACCCCATCGAGATGGAACAGGTGCTGCACAATCTCATCCGCAACGCCGCCGACAGCCTCGACGGCGCCGACCCTGAGAAGACCATCACCGTGCGCACACGCGCCGTGCCCGCCTCCGCCGCCGGGGACGGGCGAGTGGAGATCCGCGTGTGCGACACCGGGCCCGGCATTCCCGCCGCCGCGCTGCCGCGCCTGTTCGAGCCCTTCTTCACCACCAAGCCGGAGGGGCTGGGCCTTGGCCTTTCGCTGTGCGCCACCCTGCTGGAGCGTTGCGGCGGCACCATTGCCGCCGGCAATGCACCGGAGGGGGGCGCCGTCTTCACCCTCACGCTTCCCGAGGCGGGCGCCGCCCGGCTGGCCGCGCAATGACTGCCGCGCGCATCTATCTCGTCGATGACGACCAGCCGGTGCGGGAGGCGCTGACCTTGCTGCTCGGCACCTATGGCATGACGGTGGAGGCCTTCGCCGATCCCGCGACCTTCCTGGCCCATGTGGACCGGGGACGGCCCGGCTGCCTCATCCTGGACCTGCGTATGCCCCTGATCAGCGGCCTGCAATTGCAGCAGAAGCTGGTGGAACGCGGCATCGACTGGCCGGTCATCATGATTACCGGCCATGGCGACGTGAATGCCTGCCGCCGCGCTTTCAAGGCCGGCGTGCTGGATTTCCTCTCCAAGCCCGTGGACGAGCAGGTGCTGCTGGATGCCATCGCGGCGGCGCAGAAGGCCCTGGAACAGGTGCTGGAGCGGGCGGAGGCGCAGGATCTCCTGGGCCGCCTCACCGAGCGCGAGCGCGAGGTGCTGGACATGGTGTGCCAGGGCTGGGCCAGCAAGGAGATCGCCACCGCCCTCAATGTCTCCGCGCGCACCATCGATGCCCACCGCGCCCATATTGCGGAAAAGCTCGGCACCAGCTCGGTGGCCGAATTCGTGCGCCTGACCCTGGCGGACCCCGCGCCCCCGTCTCGGTAGCCCTACCTATATCGCCCTGTGGCGGCACGGATTCAGGCCGGGCGGCACCGCCGCTAGATCTGAGGCCAGGAAGCGTATCGCTTTCGCCACCGATCCCGCGACCCCCTGGGGAGACCGACCATGACCCGCTTCATCCTCGCCGCCGCCACGGCTCTTGCCTTCACCTCGGCTGCCTCCGCGCAGGTCCTGCAGGAAAAGAACATGCCGCTGACCTTGGCCGCTGACCTCGCCCGGGACACGGTCGCCGCCTGCAGCGCCCAGGGCTACAATGTCACCGCCACCGTGGTGGACCGTGCCGGCGTGGTGCGCGCGGTGCTGCGCGCCGACAATGCCGGCCCCCACACCGTGGATGCCTCCCGCCGCAAGGCCTTCACCTCCGCCTCCACCCGCCTGCCCACCTCGACGGTGGCCGAGAATGTGCAGAAGAACCCGGCGGCGGCGCAGCTGGTGGCCATTGACGGCTTCCTGGTTCTGGCCGGCGGCGTGCCGGTGAAGGTGGGCAATGAGACCATCGGCGCCATCGGCGTCGGCGGCGCCCCCGGCGGCAACCTGGACGAAGCCTGCGCCACCGCGGCCCTCGCCAAGGTTCAGGACCAGCTCAAGTGAATTGAGGCCGCTGTTCTGCCGGTCCATTGCAGGAGGGGGGCGCGCACGACGCGCCCCTTTTTGCGTGGGAAATGGAATGCGGGACACGGGCGGGTTCACTCTGGCCCGTGTGGCGATCCGGCGGCGTTATGCCGGCTCTCATTCCTGCGGCGGGAAAGACACGCTCCGGCGCGAGAAACGCCCCTTCATCATCCGCGACGTGTCGGCGGGGCTCCCGCCGGGCCGAGTCGGCGGCGCCAACGGCCCGGCGCCAACGGCCTCGCGCCAAGCGGGGAGTGAAACCCCGGTCGCGTCCGTTGAACCCCGCGTCCCCCGCTGTGTGTGGTGCCGGCTGAGGGGATCGAACCCCCGACCTTCGGTTTACAAAACCGCTGCACTACCGCTGTGCTAAGCCGGCCCTGGTCCCTTCGGCGCTCGGCCGTCGGGTCCTCCCCGAACCCCGGCGCACGGCCGATGGGTTCGCTTCTGCCGGCATCTATTCCGCGACAGCGGCCTGTTCGTCAACCTCTTGCCTGCACCGCGCGGGTCGTCGGCGGCGGGTTGGCTTTCGCGGCCGGCGTTGGGGAGGGCGGCACTGCGTGCGCCGATGGGAGGCGGGTCAGCGGATGACGGCGCCCCCCGATGGCCCGTCGCCCCCCCTTGCAGCCGAGCGGCGCTCCTGCTTTTTCATGAAAGAATTCGGAAGAAGAGATGATGTGATAAAAGAGTGTATTGTTTATATAATTGCCTCTATAAGTTGCATATATGAATCATCCATAATAAAATGAAACAAAATATTCCTGCCTGTGCGCCGTCGATTGTCCTGAAATGATGATTTCGTGTGCCTATGATCGCCGCGACGTCGGATAGATCACGGTGTGACTGCTCCTCTGCAGGTGGGGCTGTCTCTGAGATCGGCTTGTCTGACGGATATGATCTGGCCGGTTCGGCCGCTGCCACGGGAGCCTTCATGAAAGCCCATCTTGTTCTCGGCCTTGGCCTGCTCACCGGCCTTTGGGCTGCGCCCGCCCGCGCCCATGTGTTCGCTCCCACGGTGACCAGCTGCATCCGCAATGAGGTGGTCACCGTCATCTCCAGCCCCAAGACCGATGATGCCGGACTGAGATTCCAGGTCCGCCGGAGCACGCAGGATGCGAAGGCCGATTGCGCCCTGGAGGCGCGCGCCAGCGATGTGGTGCTCGGCACCGGTCCGATGGATGCCCTCTATTACATCACGCTCGCCAAGACCTTCCTGATCCTGGACGCCGGCACGGGGCCGGACCGGGGCCTCGTCATCTACCAGGTGCCGGAGGGCAAGGAGCTGTTTTCGGGCGGCTATTCCGTGCAGGGGCGGTGCGATCCGACCACAGGGTGCGAATCGGACGAGTTTGCCATCGACGAGACCGGCCTCACCTTCTGGCGGGAGATCCCGGAGAAGGCCGGCGCCAACAATTGTCCCGGCTACGCGAGACTAGTCAGGGCAACAGGCTCGGCCGCCATTGAGGAGAAGTCGCTGTTTCGATTCTCGACCCGCGCGGTTGAGCCGCTGAAAGGGCGGCGCTGCGTTCCGCAGCAATAGGGGCGGGCCAGCCCGCAATAAAAAGGCGCCCCGCCGGGGGGCGGAGCGCCTGTCTTGCGAAACCGATGGCGCCGGGGGCAACCCGGGGTGAGGAAGACGGGCGGCGCCGAGGCCCCGCCCGCACGCCCTCAGTGCCAGTCGTCCAGGTTCCGGTTCTTGGTCTCCGGCAGGAACAGGAGGCCGATGACGATGGTGATGCAGGCCACCACGATCGGGTACCACAGGCCGGCGAAGATGTTGCCGGTGGCGGCCACGATGGCGAAGGCGGTGGGGGGCAGGAAGCCGCCGAACCAGCCGTTGCCGATGTGGTAGGGCAGCGACATGCCGGTGTAGCGGATGCGGGTGGGGAAGAGTTCCACCAGCAAGGCGGCGATGGGCCCGTACACCATGGTCACGTAGAGGACCAGGATGAACAGGAGGCCGATCATCTTCAGCGAGCGGCCATCGGTGAGCACGCCACCGATGGTGGGCTGCTTCAGGATGGAGGCGTCGCCCGCCTTGGGATAGCCGGCGGCCTGGGCGGCGGCGACGATGGAGGCACCGGTCTTGTCGGTGTCCGGGATGGTCACGGCAGCGCCGTTGACCGTGGCGCTCAGCGCAGAACCGGCGGCGCCGGGCACCAGCTCATAATGCATGGAGTTGGTGGCCAGCGTCCGGCGGTACACGTCGCACGGCCGGGTGAAGACGCGCACGCCCACCGGGTCGAACAGGGTGCCGCAAGTGGCCGGGTCGGCGGTCACCACGATCTTCACGTTCTCCGTCGCCGCGATGAGCTTGGGATTGGCCGTGGTGGCGATCATGTTGAAGAGCGGGAAGTAGGTGGCCGCCGCGATGAAGCAGCCCAGCAGCAGGATCGGCTTGCGGCCCACCTTGTCCGACAGCATGCCGAACACGATGAAGAAGGGCGTGCCGATGAGCAGCGAGAAGGCGATCAGCAGGTTCGCCGTGGTGCCGTCCAGCTTCAGGGTCTGGGTGAGGAAGAACAGGGCGTAGAACTGGCCCGTGTACCACACCACGGCCTGGCCGGCGGTGGCGCCGAACAGGGCGATGAGGGCGATCTTGGCGTTGCCCCAGGTGCCGAAGGCTTCCTTGAGCGGCGCCTTGGAGCGGGTGCCCTCTTCCTTCATGCGCTGGAAGGCGGGGGATTCGCTCAGCTGCAGGCGGATCCACACCGAGAAGCCCAGAAGGATGATGGAGAGCAGGAAGGGAATGCGCCAGCCATAGGCGGCGAAGGCTTCCGGCGTCATGGACAGGCGCAGGGTCAGGATGACCAGCAGCGACAGGAACAGGCCCACCGTGGCGGTGGTCTGGATCCAGGAGGTGTAGAAGCCGCGCCGGCCATGGGGCGCATGCTCGGCCACATAGGTCGCCGCGCCGCCATATTCGCCGCCGAGCGCCAGGCCCTGGAGCAGGCGGCAGATGATGAAGGCCGTGGGGGCGAGATAGCCGATGGAATCGAAGCCGGGCAGGATGCCGACCAGGAAGGTCGAGATGCCCATGATCACCATGGTGACCAGGAAGGTATATTTGCGGCCGATGAGGTCGCCCAGGCGCCCGAACACCAGCGCGCCGAAGGGACGGACCGCGAAGCCGGCGGCAAAGCCGAACAGCACGAAGATGAACTTGGCGGTGTCATTGGTGCCGGGCACGAAGGTGGCGGCGATATTGGCCGCCAGCGAACCGGCGAGATAAAAGTCGTACCACTCGAAGACGGTGCCGGCGGAGGAAGCGATAATGACCTTTCGCTCCTCCCGGGTCATCGGCCCGGCCGCGGCGGCCGGTGCGGTCGTTACTGACATGAGCTTTCCTCCCAGCATCAAACGAAACCCCGCCAGCGGGGCGGGCACGCGGCCTGACGGCCGGAACGGATGTGCGGGAGGGTGAACGCAAGGGTTCTGCGGCACGCAAGGCGCGCCTCAGCTTTGGCATTTCCTCCTGCGCATCGTCTTCGCCCGCGTCATTTGGCGCGCGGGCATGTCCGGACGAGGTGGTGCGCAATGAGGAGAGCATGCCTGACCTTCCGCAGGCGCGCGATTGGTCAATGGTCTAAGTCGGCGCGCCGCTTTTGCGGTGCGCAAAGGCTTGCAGGCCAAGGTGTGCGGCGCGCGGCCGCTCAGCCGCGCTTCAGTTGCCGCCGCGCCATGCCCAGCGACAGGGCCGCCGCATTGGAGACGTTGAGCGACTTGATGACCCCCGGCAAATCGATGCGGGCGAGCACGTCGCAGGTCTCGCGGGTGAGCTGGCGCAGTCCCTTGCCCTCGGCGCCCAGCACCAAGGCGAGGGGGGCGCGCAGGGCCGTGTCCTCCAGGTCCGCCGGGCCCTCGCTGTCGAGGCCCACCACCAGCATGCCATTGTCTTTCAGCTCGGTGAGGGCGCGGGCGAGATTGGTCACCAGGCAGAAGGGCACATGCTCCAGGCCCCCGGAGGCGCTCTTCGCCAGGACGCCGGTGGCCGGCGGGCTGTGGCGGGCGGTGGTGACGATGGCCCCCACCGCAAACGCGGCCGCCGAGCGCACGATGGCGCCCACATTGTGCGGGTCGGTGATCTGGTCGAGCACCAGGACGAGATCGGCCTTCGCCACGTCGCGCAGGCGCGGGGAGGGCAGGTGCTCGGCCTGCACGAGAAGGCCCTGGTGGACCGCGTCCGGCCCCAAGAGCTTGTCGATCTGCGAGGGGCGCACGATTTCCGGGGCGATGGGCAGCTTCAGGCCCTCTTCGGCCAACCGGTTCACCGCATTCTCGGTGGCCATGATCTTGCGGAAGCGCCGCTTGGGATTGGCCAGCGCCTCCGAGACCGTGTGCCAGCCATAGAGCAGGGCCACGTCCTCATCGCCTTCCCACGCGGGGGCCGGCCCGCCTTTGGGACGGCGCGGCGGGAAGGGGCGGTTGCCGCCTTGGCCGCCGAAGGGGCGGCTGGAGGCGGGGCGGTGCGGGGGGCGGCTCGGCCGGTCGGACATGGCCATGGCTTTGTCAGAGCGCGCGCCCGCGCGCAAGGGCAAAGGCGGAAGGCCAGCCGCGCGCGCGACGCACCGCCCGGCCGTGTCGGGCCAAGGCGGAGCGCGGCGGCCGCGTGTTCTGGCGCCAGCCATCCACAGGCGCGCAAAAAGCTCTCAGATTTTCGGTTGACTTGTGGGGGGCGCCCTCACATAAAACCGGGCCTCGGGAGCCGGTTGACGCCGCTTCCGAAGCAGTCGGGCTGACCCTTGGGCCAGCCCGGATGACGGGCCCAGATGTGGAGGGGTGCCCGAGTGGTTAAAGGGGACGGACTGTAAATCCGTTGGCTCTGCCTACGTTGGTTCAAATCCAACCCCCTCCACCACCCGTCGTCCGGAAGATCCGGCTGCGCTGTCCGCCGGGGCAGGGTGCAAGCCCACCCCTGGCCTGCCGCCCGGAACGGCCCGGTTGGTGCGCGGGTGTAGCTCAATGGTAGAGCAGCAGCCTTCCAAGCTGAATACGAGGGTTCGATTCCCTTCACCCGCTCCAAACCCGTTTTCCGCGCTGCGAACCCGCGTCTTCCGAGTGCCGGGGCTCCGAATTCAGAGACCGCTACGCGAAGGCGAAGGAACGCCAAGCCGCGCACGGTACGCTGATCGCCGAGAATGAGAAGCTCACCGGTCAGATGCGGGACGCGGCCACGGTACAGTCGAAGGCGGCACAGGCCGAGATCGATCAGAGGAGCGCCATACCTAAACTTGAGGCAGCCTTGGCGAAGCTGGACTGCCTCGTTGAGGCGCGGCGCGCGGTTCTGAAGGGGTCGGCTGAACGGATAGCGGAGAAGTCGGCGGGATCGCTGAAGGCGAAGGTGGAGCGAGATAGAAACCCGGCTGATGCGGGCACCGCCCTTTGCGCATTGTTCGATGGCAGTCGCTTCCGAGAAACGGAGATGCATTGCGAGAAGTGGGCCGCCGCGTATTCGCAGCTGAACCTTCGGGTTGGCGTGAGCTCTGCGCAAGATTGCTCGGCGCCTATCGGGACAAATTGCTCGCCGGCAGCCCCCGAGCCCGGCACTGACGCCGTGGCCCATTTGCGCGACACATTGGCGGCACTGCTCCGCTGACCTCGCAGCAGCTTGCGCGGGTGCACGCCAATCTGACCGACCAAACGCTAGGGAAGGTTTTCGCTGCGACGCCGCGTGATTTTTGAACTTTGAGCCAGTTCTTGGTGTTTCAATAAAGTATATCGCAGTTTTAACAAAGACGAGAAGCCCCGCGTGTGTGGCGAATATTAACTGCGGCTTTTTCACCCTCCGCCAAGGGTATGATCACCGCTTTCGCCAAGTAGCGTCTCATGATGAACTGCTTGTCCAATGCCCGGCTGCATTCGACTGCAGGAAGGACTTCTGCAAAAGGGCTGTATGACGAGTATGATCCAAGCCTATGCCCACTCCCTTCCCGGCGCGTCCATGGAACAGTGGGAAACGCTGCCAGACCATAGTCATCGGGTCGGCGAGCAGGCCGCGGTATTCGGCGCGCACCTCGGCTGGGCGGAGATTTTGCGTCTGGCAGGATGGCTCCATGACATTGGCAAGCTGTCGCCGGAGTTCCAGGCCTATATCGCCGGCGACCGGACATCCGGTGGCGACCATTCGTCTGCCGGCGCCCGGATTGCTCTGGATTCTTACGGCCCCAATTTCGGCATGGTGCTGGCTGCCATCATCGCCGCGCACCATGCGGGCCTTGCGGACGGCGAGGATCTGCAGCGCCGCATGTCGCGCGCGAAGAGCCTCATTCCTGCTCGCTGGGACATGCAGACGGGGCCGTTGCCAAACATGGCTCAACTGAAGCCGAGTGTTGCCCTGCCAACCGGCGGGCCAAAGGGCTTCGCGCAGAGCTTTCTCATTCGGATGCTGTTCTCGTGCCTGGTCGATGCGGATTTCATCGCCACCGAGGCCTTCTATGCCCGAGCCTCCGGCGAGGCTGTGGCGCGCGGCGGCCACGCCGAGATGTCCACCCTGCGGGACAGGCTCCGCGTTTTCATGGCGGACAAGAGCGCCAGCGCGCCCGTCACGCCCCTCAATGCGCTCCGGGCGGACATCCTGGATCATGTACGTGAGAAGGCCGCTCTTTCGCCGGGCCTGTTCAGCCTCACCGTCCCCACCGGCGGCGGCAAGACGCTGGCTTCATTGTCGTTCGCCTTGGACCATGCGGTACGGCATGGTCTGCGGCGGATCATCTATGTGGTCCCCTACACCTCGATCATCGAACAAACCGCGCAGGTGTTCCGCGACGCGCTGGGCACCCAGGACGACGTACTGGAGCATCACGCCAGCTTCGACTGGGAGGCGGCCCGCGCTAGCCGGGCCGCCGATGACGAGGCGCCAGATGCCGTGACCAAGCTCCAACGGGCGGCGGAGAATTGGGACGTGCCCCTCATCGTCACCACGGCGGTGCAGTTCTTCGAGAGCCTGTTTTCCAACCGCACCTCCCGCTGCCGCAAGCTGCACAACATTGCCGGCAGCGTGGTGGTGCTCGATGAAGTCCAGACCTTGCCGCTGCCCCTGCTGCTGCCAAGCCTGGCGGCCATCGAGCAATTGGCGCTGAACTATCGGGCGAGCGTCGTCCTGTGCACGGCGACGCAGCCGGCCCTGCGGCAGGTCGATGGGGCGCTGCGCGATGCGAATGGCACGTCGCTCGCCCTGGACCTGCCGCCGGAGCGGGAATTGGCGCCGGACCCGGCGGGCCTTTACGAGAAGCTCAAGCGCGTCGTTGTTGAGCGGCGGGTGGAGCTCGTGGCGGATGAGGAGATCGCCGCGCGCTTCGCCGCGCAGGCGCAGATGCTGTGCATCGTCAACACCCGCCGTCATGCGCGGGCGCTGTTCGAGGCCATCCGCCATCTGCCAGGGGCCGTGCATTTGTCCACCCAGATGTGCGCGCGCCATCGGCGCAAGGTGCTTGCGGGGCTGCGGGACAGGCTGAAGGCCGGCGCGCCGGTGCGACTGGTGGCGACCTCCTTGATCGAGGCGGGCGTGGACATCGACTTTCCGGAAGTGTGGCGCGCCGCCACTGGCCTGGATTCCCTTGCGCAAGCGGCGGGCCGAGCCAATCGGGAGGGCGCCCTGAAGGATGCTTCGGGGCGGCCGTGCCTGGGGCGGGTGGTGGCGTTCGAGCCGGTGGACGGTCATCTCCAGCACGACATCAAACTGCGCTGGCACGCCGCCCGTGACGTGCTCAAAGCCGATCAGGATCCGCTAGGCCTTGAAACCGTCACCGCCTATTTCCGTGAACTCTACTGGCGCAAGGGGGACGCGAAAAAGGTGTTCGATGCCGCGCGGGTCGGCCCCTATCCCGGCATCTTGCCGGCCATCGCAGAGACCGCGCGCGGCTTCGCCTTTCCCTTCCGCTCCATCGCCGAGGCCTATCGCATGATCGACGAGGAAGGCATGGAGCCCGTGGTGGTGCCCTGGCAGGAGGGGCTTGAGGATGGTGATGCGCCGGCCTTGCTGGCGCGCATCGCCGCCATGGAGCTGCCCCGAGGGGCGGACCTTCGTCGGCTTCAGCACTATGTGGTGCCCGTGCCGAAGAAGGCGCGCGACGAATGGCTAAAGCGGGGCGCGCTCATTCCCGTCCATGCCGCCCTCGGCGCGGCGATCCTGAGGTTTCCAGACCTGTCCCATTATCGTGCAGAGACGGGCCTCGACCTTGAGGATCTCGGCGCGCGGGATGCATTCGGTTGAGAATGTCGCGCGAAATCGCCTAGGTTGTCGCCCGGGGGGCGATTCCATGTCCTACGGGGTCCGGCTGCACGTCTGGGGTGAGCGCGCCTGTTTCACGCGCCCGGAAATGAAGGTGGAGCGCGTCTCCTATGACGTGATGACCCCTTCCGCCGCCCGCGGCATCCTGGAGGCCATCCACTGGAAGCCGGCCATCCGCTGGGTGGTGGATGCCATCCATGTGTTGCGGCCGATCCGTTTCCACGCCTTTCGCCGCAATGAGGTGGGGGCCAAGGCCAGCGCCGCCACCGCCGCCACCGCCATGCGGGCCGGGAGCATGGCCGGGCTCGGCCTCGTGGTGGAGGACAACCGGCAGCAGCGCGCCACCTTGTTTCTCAATGACGTGGCCTATGTGATCGAGGCCCATTTCGAGCTGACCGCCAAGGCCGGCCCGCAGGACAGCGAAGCCAAGCATCTGAGCATGTTCAATCGCCGCGCGGTGTCCGGGCAGTGCTTCCACCGCCCGTGCCTCGGCACCCGGGAATGCGTGGCCGACTTCGCCCTTCTTCAGCCCGGCGCGCCGCTGCCGGAGAGCACCTTGCCGGCGGACCAGCGCGAGCGGGATCTCGGCTGGATGCTGCACGACATCGACTTTGCCAATGACCACACCTCCCACTTCTTCCATGCCCGGCTCACCGGCGGTGTGCTCGATGTGCGGCGCTGCCTGGCCGAAGGCACGGTGTCATGACCATCCTCGGCGCCTCCCACGCGCCCTTGCCGGCCGCCAACTGGCGCGCGGTTCGCACAACGCCCCTCTTTTTCGCAACGGACTCAAACTGCTACTGATGCAGCGGTCGCCCCCTCACGGGGGCGTGGATCGAAACCCGACATTGTCCGGCATGCGCCAGCCCTTGGCGCGGCTCACTGCCAGATGAAGAAGGTCCCTGCAGCGCCCTTGGACCTTCGCATCGGCCGCGGCCCTGTGGCTGGACTCTAAGCCCGCGACCGGAAGCAACAGGATCCGGCTCTATCCAAAAAAGTCAGAGAGCGATTCACCGACCGGATGGAACCGCAAGCGGTTCATTGCGGTCGGATCGCGCTCTAAGCCGAAGGCGCACTGCAGCCGTGTCATTTCCCCTTTTTGTCACCTGGCTGGGCGCCTTCTACCTGAGGTAGATCTGGGCCTCCAAGCTGGAGGCATCCGTGACCGAAAAGCACCTGATGATCGCCATCAATTGGTATGGTCCGTATCGAGATATCGATGAAGCGCGCCAGCGTGCGCGTGAAGACTACGAACACGCCCTGTATCTGGCGATCGGCGCGTGCGAGCGGGAAGCGCCCGTTTCGCTGCAATATGTGGGGATCGGAGTTGCGGTCCATACGCGGCTCAACGCGCGTCATCACAAGCTGAGCCTGATCGCCTATGGCCGGGAATTGTGGCTCGGTGAGATCGCCACCGCGGAGCCGTCGGGCAAGCGCTTGAAGGCGACTCGCACCACTCTCGATTTCGCGGAATGGCTGCATGCGCGGTTTCTGGGTTTGCCCCTCAACGAAAGGAAGACCAAGCAACTGCCATCGCGCAGCGTCACGGTCCTCAACCGTTGGTACGACACCGATTATGAGACCCCGCGGGACCGGCCTCATCCCGACTGGCCCGATCTCATTGATTATCCCGATTACGACTTGCCCGCACGGGCGGTCTGGTTCGGTGGTCGGCAAGTCGTCTTTGCGGCGCCCCTTTATGAGCTCCCCACGGTCGTTTGAATTCGGAGCGGTCGAACAACAGGCCCGGTCCGCCGTGCGCGGCTCACCAGCCGGGCAGGCGGATGACGGTCTTGACCTGGTCGGTCACCGTGGCGAGCGCGGTGCGGGTGGCGTCGACGGTGCGGTCCACCAGATTGGGCTCGGGCGGCGGGGCGTTGGGGTTGAGCGCGAGCGGCGGGCGCAGGGCCGCGGTGGTGGCGCTCGCCGTGGCGGTGGCCGAAGCGGGCGTTGCCCCCTGAACCGCTCCCTGAACCGCCCCCTGTGCCGTTCCTTGCGCCGCTGCCAGCTTGGCTGGGTCACGGCTGTCGCAGGCGGGATTGCAGGCGTCGAAGCGCTCGACGCCGGCCGGAAGGGCGGAGGCGGTCGGCGTGGTCGAGCGGACCGCCACGGTCTTTACGTTCGGCACCGGCACGGAGGGCCGCGGCACGGGCACCGGCTCGGGCGCGCTCGCCACGGCGGCGGGTACCGCCTGCGGCTGGGCCGGGAACTCGAACAGGCCGGGCTCGGCGGGGGCGGGGCGCGCGCTCGCCCAGGGATGGGGCGCGGCGTCGCGGGCGGGCAGGAGACGGGGCAGCACGCCAACGCCAAACGCGGCCAGCGCGCAGCCGGCGAGGACGATGCCGGTCAGCCGTGCGGGCAGGGTCCGCGGACGCAGGAAGTGGCGAGGGAACAGATCGTACACGGCGGTCGCTCCGTTTGAGCCAGGTCCATCATCTCTCTGCAGGCTTACGGGAAACTTACCGCCTGACAGGCCGGGCAGGCCGGGACGGCGCGCCTTGAAGCGTGTTCTGAGCTGTGACCGCGGCGAATTTTGGTCGCTGGCGTGGCCGTGTGTGACGCAGGTCAGGCAAAATGTAAGCGCATGTTTCAAGCCGGCTTTCCGCCGCAAAGGAGGAGGCCTTGGAGCGCGCGCCCGCCCGGACGCGGGAGGGGCCGCCGGCGCGCAAAAGGCCCGCTGCATTACGGCCCCTTGCAGACTTGAAGGAAACCTCCTATCCCACGGCGGCTTTTTTCGCCTTCGCGGCGCGCCACCGACCACCATTGAGAGAGTCCCATGGCCAAAGAGAAATTCAACCGCTCGAAGCCGCACTGCAACATCGGCACGATCGGTCACGTTGACCA